>NZ_JQCD01000022.1:0-10122 GCF_001437425.1 Weissella minor
TTGGTCGAACATAATGATGATGGCGAGGTTACTAGTATCGCTTATGACCGTGTTGCCATCGCTCTGTTACCGGCATTAGCAAATATGAGAGAAGAACTAGCTGAACTGAAATTTAAGATGGACGTGATTATGGAGGAGAAAAATGAGTAAATTAGTGGATAATATCAATGTTAGAAATATTTCAAAAATTCAAGAGGACAAAGTTCTAATTTCGTTTAACTATAATGATGAAGAAATTAACTTCAACGGTAAAGTCACATATAAAGGGGACATTGATACTGTGAATTTACAAACTGCTAAGCCAATTATTTTAAATAAACTAAAGACGATTTTGGAGGAGAACTAATCATGGATGTTTCAGTAGAAGAATTATATAGTGCAGTACTACAGGAGTTATCAGATGTACAACAAGAGAATCGAGCCTTAAAAATTATGAATAAAAAGCTGACAGAAGCGCAACAAAATGAAGCACCTAATAATGATGAAAATTAGGTGCTTTTAATTTACACAAAAAGGAGTAGAAACATGAAAATCGAAAAGACAACAAGTTTTAGCGCAGATTTGAAAGTTGATGAAGAGGCACCAGCATATGTCACATTTAGTGGTTCAGTAGATGCGGATGGAAAGCCAAATGTCAATTTCTATATTAGTGATATGGCCATTTATATGGCGCATACAAATGAATTTATGGCCGCATTTACAGAATTTCAAACTGAGGTGTTTGATTACTCAAATGAAATGCTTAAGGGAAGCAGTGCTGTAGAAACGGGGGTATGATGTCACCAAGTGAAGTATTTGAATGGCTAATGAGCTATGCAAATGGCATGACCATTTCATTTGTGTTGGCTGTCGGCGTTTTTATTGATGCACTCTTGGGCTCAAGTTGGCGTAAGGCAAATGGCGTTCGCCGCAATTCACGAGGGTTCTTTAATGGCTTTTTGAAAAATATCTTTCTGGCCCTAATTCCCGCTACGTTTTGGTTGGCGAATATCTTGTTTTACTATTTGCCACTAGACCCAACACACCCGCAATTTAGATACAATCCGCTCATGTTTGACTTTATCAGCGTAGGCACGGGGCTGTATATTGGTGATTGGCTGTTACACAGTATTTTGGCCAATTGGAAACTATCAGGGCGAACTATTGGCCCATGGATTGAGCGGTGGATACAAGAAGAGTATGACAGCAAGATTGAACAACACAATTTAAAAATTGATAAGTTAGGAGATACAAATGAATAAAAATTTAAGCAAGGTCGTCTTAGTGGCGGCTTTTTTGTTTGGGGCAACATTGCTTCCTATGACGACTCATGCCGATAGTTTTGTAACCGATGTTTCAAGTCATCAAGGTGTTATCAACTATAAAGCTAACGGCTTCAATGGGACGATTATTAAAGCAGGTGGCGGAGAAGGTACGAGCGGGAATTATATTAATCCATATGTAAGAGCCCAATCGGTAGAAGCAGAACGAGAAGGCATCCAACACGGTTATTATTACTACCTTGGTAGCCAGTTCAGCCCTGAGCAACAAGCGCGTCAATTCTATAATATTTTGGGTACGGAAGACGCCCGTAACAAGGATATTCCAGTATTTGTGGACGTTGAAGAAAATGCTTGGGACGGTAACTATTTTCGTGGAGATGAGCCCAAACGCTTCATGGATGAGTTTTATCGCTTAACGGGTAAGAAGGTCAATGTCTACATGAACTTTCAAATGGCAACTGGAATGAATGGTCGGTTTGAATGGTCAGACATTAAAGATGCAAAGCTATGGTTAGCAATGTACCCAAGTGCAAATAACACACAATACTATGGCCAAGACTGGGCTAATCAAAAGTTTGCACAAATTCCATGGTTTAAAACAGTGGATATGTGGCAATATGGAGATGGCGGTGGATTAGATCGCAATATCCAATATGGCGACTGGTCTAACTTAACGGGGCATAAGTACACCTCAAGTAACCCAGTGCCTAAGACGACTCCGCCAGCTCACAAAAAAGCTAAGAAGCAAACAGCTCAATTCAAGGGTGCTTATGTCTTAGATAAGTGGGTTAAGTACAATGGTAAGTGGTATGCGACGAATTCAGATTTCAGCATTCCTGTAGAAGATTACAATAACTATATCCCAATCAAACCAGTTACTTTAACAGATCGCTATGGTCGTAAGTTAAAGAATCAAAATGGTCTGGGAAATAACGGCGTCATGGAATACTTTACGTTGAATGGCAAGTATAAAGTGCTTGCTAAGTCAGGACAAAATGTCAAGTTAGAGATTGGTGGAGAACCAGTTTGGCTTAGAGCTAAATATGTAACAATTAAATAAATAAAAAAGCCTAGTTGGTATCTCTTAGTTGAGTTGCTTACTAGGCTTTTTTTATTGATATGAAACCGAATTGGGCACAAATTAGACACAAAAATATTCGAAATACTTTTATATCAATGCTTACAACGCATATAAAATGAACCCGGGGGGAATCGAACCCTCATCTCCAGAACCGGAATCTAACGTGATATCCATTACACTACGGGTTCAACAAGTACTAATTAATTATAGTCGAGCCAAGTTATAAAAGCAATTATTAACTTTTCGTTAGGTTAAACCTTGTGTTTTATTAAGTTTAGCTTTATCATTAAGTATAACTAATATAAATGAAAAAGGTGATGACATGACAAGCTCTCAAGGTAAAGAAATTATGGGCCAAAATATCAAGCGGCTTTTAAAACGCAATGGGATGACTGCCGCCAAGTTATCTGAAGTTATTGGCGTATCAACTGCGACAATTTCGGATTGGTGTAACGGTAAAACTTATCCCCGTATTAATAAAATTGAAATGATGGCAGATTATTTTGGCGTATCAAAATCAGAGTTGGTTGAGGATCCTGACCAAGTTGCCAATGCTGCTAACTCAGAAGAACCTGCTTTAATGGCTGCGCATTGGGGTGTTGATATTTCAGGTTTACCAGATGAAGAACGTCAACGTGTCGTTGATCGTGCGAAAGCATATGTTGAAGGCTTAATTGCTGACTACGAGGATCGCAATGCAAAATAATCGGTATGAGGATTTACTCATACGCGTTGAAGATGATTTAGCAAATCGAGGGATGCCAGCAACAATTTTAGATACGATTCCTTTAAAGGAAAATTCTGGACTTGCTGGCGTGACATCAATTAAGGATGGAAAAGTCTACATTTTTGTAGATCGTACGCTGTCTACATTTGAGAAGGCAGAGACGTTAGTCGAAGAATATTTTCATGCGATTTCTGATTTGGGTGATATTATGGACTATCAATCGACACGTGCGCATAACAATGAAGTTAGTGCGCGTGAAGGCGTCCTATCATATATGACGAGTCTTGATGATATTCAAAGATTGATTGCGCAATATCCAGATGAACCATTAGCACCTTGGATGTTAGTCGAAGCCTTTGGATATCCACTTGATTTTGCACAAGATACACTTAATTATTATCAACGAAGTGGTGAGTTAGCTTAAAACTATTGCAATTAATTTTAACCTAATATATACTAATGATGTTGCTTAACCTTTGGTTGAGCTTTTATTAAGTAATGTAGTTAAGTTAAAGCTGATTTTTATAGGAGGGCTAACAATGCCATTGATTAATATGCTTGGAATTTTAATGTGGGTTGCCATTTTTATTGGTGTTTTGGTAATGCTTAAAATGTTTGTGACAGCCTTAACACCAATCGTTGTAAGCGCATACAAAAATATTGAAATGACAATTAAAAACGCTAGTTTTGAACGTCCTAAAAAACAACGGATTCATTTCTAAGATACGATATTTCCAACGCCTTGAAATAGGATGAAAGTCGTCTCAATGTGTTGCTGTGTCAAGATTTTAAAATGATAAAAAAGTCCGGACAAAGTTTGCGAAATTATAAACAAAGTCGTATAATAAGGATTGTAAAAAAGTTTACGAAGTGAATTTCTGGGAGGAAACATTAATCATGACTGTAAAGATTGGTATTAATGGATTTGGCCGTATTGGTCGTTTGGCATTCCGTCGTATCCTTGAATTGAAGGATGCTGCAGATGACATCGAAGTTGTTGCAATCAACGACTTGACTAACCCTGCAATGTTGGCATACTTGCTAAAGTATGACTCAACTCATGGTACTTTGGATGCTGAAGTTTCAGCTGACGAAGACGGTATCATCGTTGATGGTAAGAAGTACCGTGTTTATGCTGAAAAGAACGCTGCTGACTTGAAGTGGGTAGAAAACGACGGTGTTGAAGTTGTTTTGGAATCAACTGGATTCTACACTTCAAAGGAAAAGTCACAAGCTCACATCGATGCTGGTGCCAAGAAGGTATTGATCTCAGCTCCTGCTGGTGATATTCCTACTGTTGTTTACGGTGTTAACCAAGATATCTTGACTTCAGATGACAAGATTGTATCTGCTGGTTCATGTACAACACAATCATTGGCTCCATTGGCTAATGCTCTTAACAAGGAATTTGGTATTGAAGTTGGAACTATGACAACTATTCATGCTTACACTTCAACACAAATGATCTTGGATGGACCTCGTGGAAGCAAGCCACGTAACAACCGTACAGCGGCTGCTAACACTATTCCTCATTCAACTGGTGCTGCCAAGGCTATTGGTTTGGTTGTTCCTGAATTGAAGGGTAAGTTGAACGGACATGCTCAACGTGTGCAAGTTGTTGACGGTTCAATCACTGAATTGACAACTATCTTGGATAAGAAGGTTACTGCTGAAGAAGTTAACGAAGCTGTTAAGAAGTACGAGACACCTTCATTTGGTTACAATGCAGACGAAATCGTTTCATCAGATATTATTGGTGACACACACGGTTCTGTATTCGACCCAACTTTGACTGAAGTCGTAACTGCTGGTGACCACCAATTGGTTAAGACAGCTGCTTGGTACGACAATGAATACGGTTTCACTTCAAACATGATCCGTACATTGAAGCACTTGGCTGAAATCTAATTAACGATTCAGTTCGATAAAAACAGGGGGTTTAGTGGAAGCTGAATCGCCTGTTTTTTATCAGAAATGTTATAATTACGAATAGCACATTTAATATATTTATAAATAGAAGGAGATTCTTATGGCTAAGTTAACAATTGAAGACTTGGATGTTAAAGGTAAGAAGGTTCTAATGCGTGTTGACTTTAACGTTCCTTTGAAGGAAGAGAACGGTGAAGTTGAAGTTGCCAATGATAACCGTATTGTTGCAGCATTGCCTTCAATCAAGTATGTATTGGACAATGGTGGTCGTGCCGTTGTATTTTCACACTTGGGACGTATTAAGTCTGAAGATGACAAGCAAAAGCTTTCAATGAAGCCTGTTGCACAACGTTTGGCTGATTTGTTGGGACAACCTGTTACTTTTGTTCCAGCTATCGAAGGTAAGGAATTGGAAGATGCCATTGATGGTCTTGATGACGGTCAAGTTTTGGTCTTTGAAAACACACGTTTTGCCGATGTCGTTAATGGCGAAGAAGTAAAGCGCGAATCAAAGAATGATCCTGAATTGGGTAAGTACTGGGCTTCACTTGGTGACATGTTCATCAACGATGCATTTGGAACTGCTCACCGTGCCCACGCTTCTAACGTAGGAATTGCTTCTAACATTGACCAAGCCGCTGCTGGATTCTTGATGGAAAAGGAAATCAAGTTCTTGGGTGGTGCAGTTGATAACCCTAAGCACCCATTCGTTGCGATTATCGGTGGTGCTAAGGTTTCTGACAAGATTGAAATTATTCAAAACTTGTTGCAAAAGGCTGACAAGGTTATTGTTGGTGGTGGAATGGCCTATACTTTTGATGCAGCTAAGGGTCACGAAATCGGAAACTCATTATATGAAGCTGACAAGGTTGAACTTGCTAAGAAGTTGATTGAAGAATCTGGTGATAAGCTAGTTTTGCCTGTTGATTCAATTGCTGCTGATAAGTTTGACAATGATGCTGATACTTATGTTGCCGAAGGTGATATTAAGGACGGTTACATGGGTCTTGATATTGGACCTAAGTCTGTTGAATTGTTCAAGTCAGTTTTGGCTGATGCACAAACAGTTGTTTGGAATGGACCTATGGGTGTATTCGAAATGCCTAACTTTGCTAAGGGAACATTGGCTATCGGTGAAGAATTAGCTAAGGTTACTAAGGATAACGGCGCAACTACAATCGTTGGTGGTGGAGATTCAACTGCTGCTGTTCAACAATTGGGAATCGCTGATCAATTGACACACATCTCAACAGGTGGTGGTGCTTCTCTTGAATATCTTGAAGGTAAAGAATTACCTGGAATTGCTTCAATTTCAGATAAGTAATTTAAAAAAGATTGAAAACGAACGAATCAATTTTGATTCGTTCGTTTTTTTGTTTGCTTAAAGAATGACAAACAGTCAAGGACAACGGTATAATGATAAGAACTGATAAAATATAATTTAAATTAAAAAAGGAGCGCAATTAGATGAATTTAGAAGAAATGCAAGCGCGCCAATCACATATCCGTAACTTTAGTATTGTTGCCCACATTGATCATGGTAAATCAACTATTTCTGATCGTATTTTGGAAGCAACGCATACGGTTACAGAACGTGATATGCAAAATCAACTGTTAGACACAATGGATTTGGAACGTGAACGTGGTATCACGATTAAAATGAATTCAGTTGAAGTTAACTATACAGCTGAAGATGGCGAAACGTATATTTTCCATTTGGTTGATACGCCAGGACACGTCGACTTCTCATACGAAGTTTCACGTTCTTTGGCTGCGGTTGATGGCGCAATTTTAGTAGTTGATGCTGCCCAAGGTGTTGAAGCACAAACATTAGCCAATGTATATTTGGCGATTGATAATGATTTGGAAATCATTCCAGTTATTAATAAAATTGATTTGCCTGCCGCTGATCCAGAACGCGTTCAAGATGAAATCGAAGAAGATATTGGTTTGGATGCGTCAGAAGCTGTGATGGCATCTGCTAAAGAAGGCGTTGGAATTCCTGAACTATTGGAGCAAATTGTTACAAAATTACCAGCACCAACTGGTGATTTAGAAGCGCCTTTACAAGCTTTGATTTTTGATTCAACATATGACTCATATAAGGGTGTTATTTTGACGATTCGTGTTCGAGAGGGAATTATGAAGCCGGGTGATAAGATTCGCTTTATGAATTCTGGAGCCGAATATGAAGTGACTGAAGTTGGAATTCATTCTCCGAACCCTATTAAGCGCGAGTACTTAATGGCCGGAGATATTGGGTATGTTGCTGCTTCAATTAAGAGTATTCGTGATGCGCGTCCTGGTGATACAATCACAAATGTTGATAATCCAGCTCCTGAAGCATTGCCTGGTTATCAACCAATGACACCGATGGTTTATTCAGGATTATACCCAACTGATAATGCACGTTACAACGATCTTCGTGAAGCGCTTGAAAAGTTGCAATTAAATGACGCATCTCTTGAATTTGAGCCAGAAACATCGCAAGCGCTTGGATTCGGGTTCCGTACTGGTTTCTTGGGTCTTTTGCACATGGATGTTATTCAAGAGCGTTTGGAACGTGAATTTGATTTGGATTTGATTACAACCGCACCATCTGTAACGTATCATGCGTATACGACTGATGGGGAAATGGTTGAAGTCTCTAACCCGGCTGATTTACCAGACGCATCTGAAATTAAATCGATTGAAGAACCATATGTCTTAGCGCAAATTATGGTGCCAGAGGAATATGTTGGTACCGTGATGGAATTAGCACAAGGTAAACGTGGTGAATTCGAGACGATGGAGTATCTGGACAAGCAACGTGTTAACGTCAAGTACTACATTCCCTTATCTGAAATTATTTTTGATTTCTTTGATAAGTTGAAGTCATCTACGCGTGGTTATGCTTCATTAGACTATGATATGGATGGTTACCGTGCATCTAATTTGGTGAAGGTAGACATTTTGCTAAATGGGGATAAGGTCGATGCATTGAGCTTCATTGTGCATACTGACTTTGCACAATCACGTGCACGTGTGATTACTGCCAAATTAAAGGAAATCATTCCACGCCGTAACTTTGAAGTGCCAATTCAAGCCGCAATTGGGTCAAAGATTATTGCACGTTCAACTGTTAAAGCATATCGTAAGGATGTTACTTCAAAGATTCATACAGGTGATCCTGATCGTCGAGCAAAGCTATTGGATAAGCAAAAGCGTGGTAAGAAACGTATGAAGTCTGTGGGAGCGGTTGAAGTACCACAAGAAGCCTTTATGGCAGTCTTGAACGCAGGCGATGAAGACGAAAAATAACATTTTTTATGAATGATTTGGTCTTTTGGACTACCAATTATTTGCAAAATATGGTATTATAATTCAGTCAAGTTAAACAACAAACTGACTCTATCACAAGTGTGATAGGGCGATAAGGAGAAAGTTATAATGAAAGCTAATATTCATCCAGAATACCACCAAGTGGTATTCGTTGACTCAACTACTGGTTACAAGCTATTAACTGGTTCAACTCGTACATCTGATGAAACAATCGAATATGAGGGTGCTACTTACCCAATGATTCGTGTTGAAATCACATCAGACTCACATCCTTTCTACACTGGTAAGCAAAAGTTTACTACTGCAGATGGTGCTGTGGACAAGTTCAACAAGAAGTATGGTCTGAAGTAATCATACTTTCTTATAAACGCTGGTATGACGGTATAAACGCCGTTATATCAGCGTTTTTCTTTTGCTTTTGGTAGTTGTTATTAGTGGTATTTAGTTGTAAAAAGTTGTGAAAAATCTGGTCAAAATCTGGTCATTTAAAAAGTTTCTGGTCAAAATCTGGTCAAATTTGGTCATGGATTTTACTCCCATTTAAAAAAGATCTAGTGCTTTCTCTTGTTCAGATTTACGTTTATCATCTAAAAGATGAAAATACGTTTTTTGTGTAATTCCAACATTACTATGACCCAGTCTATCACTAACGTAAGCTACATCAATTCCATTATTAATTAGATAACTTGCATGTGTGTGTCGTAAACCGTGGAAAGTGATAGGCTTAGCATTAATTTCTTTTAGTATTAATTTTAGTACTCTGGTATAGTAATTTTGTTCGTGATTATCTCCAAGAAAATGTAAATCTGTATAAGGATATTGCTCTCTATATCTATCTAATTGAATGAAAAACTTATCAGGCATAGAAATAGTTCTGATTGAAGATTGTGTTTTAGGAGTTACATATTCAAAAGGGTATTGATTAGTTTTATTTTTGGTAATGGAAATACTTTTGTTTACTGTATCAATATCGTCGTAAGTTAAAGCTAAAATTTCACCTAATCGCATTCCTGAGAGCAATGCAATATATATCGAAAATGTTTGAGGAGTAATGTCATTTTCTTCTATGAAGGCTAGTAAGTTATTCATGTCGTCAGTCTCTAAATAATTGAGGGGTTGATTAACTTCTAAGTCCTTTGGAATTTTAATATCACTAGTAGGATTTTTTTTAATCAGGCCATCATTAAATGCCTCTTTAAGTGGCATAGATAATCTAATTAATGTTTGTTTCGTAGTGCTGGCTTTATGATCTTTAGAAAAGGTGTTAACAAAATTTTGAATATCTTTTCTTGTAAGCTCATCTAAGTATATATTTTGAAAATAGTCTTTAATTATCTTTTGTGTACTCAAGTGATTGCTAATTGTTTGTGTCTTTAGATTTTGATTGAGATGTGTTTCTAACCATTTATCATAGTAATCAGTAAATAATATATGATCATTATCTATTTTACCTTCAATAATTTCAGTTCGACGTTGCGCTTCATATGCAACAGCAGCTGATTTTGTTTTAAAACCACTCTTATCCTCCTGTCTATGTTCTCCACTTGGTGTTGTATAGTTGATACGAGCTTGCCATATTTTTCCTCTTTTTCTTGGCATGTTAAATTAAACCTAACCTTCCGTTTTAAAAATTGAGTAGTTTAAAGACATACTCAGGTCTGATATAATAATCAAACGGGAGTAATCCTGGGGGGAACGCATATCCTAACTTTTAGCGGAGTAGGGGATATGCGCTTTTTTATTTACAATGAATCATGTTGGACTCGAACCAACGACCGGACGGTTATGAGCCGTCTGCTCTA
>NZ_JQCD01000022.1:10132-20304 GCF_001437425.1 Weissella minor
AAGTCTTCACGTTTGGACAAAAGTTGTGTTAATAGTTGATTGACTTATCGTCTAATACCTTTTTTGACGCTTCATTTGAAGGTTTATAGCCATTCTTAATAAGTTCTTTGATATAAAGCTTGTTATAGATAAAAGAAAAAACAAGGTTGGCAACAAGTGCAATAAAACTGCGGTCAGAATCCCCAAGTAGGATAGGACCACCACCCAAAATAAATTGAGATAGGAAAATAATGATTGCCCATTTGAAGTCCTTACGTAGTAGTGGGACAAAAAATCCGAATAGCAATACGGTCCACGAGAATCCAACCTTTGGTGTTTTTGTTTCATTTCCATTTGATAATGTAATTTGCATAATCAAATATCCTTTCACAGCTTTTAACGTGAATCAGATTTGCACGTATGTACGCCACCTTCGGGGGGCTTTTTAATTAGCACGATAAAACAATTCAGGACTAGGGGTGACTGAATTACCTATTTTTATACCTTTTATTTGATAAGCGTCGACACATCGACGTAATTGGTCAATAGAAACTCTAAAGTGATCTGCAATATCAAAATCATTTAATTCAGGATTTTCAATTGCATAAGACGTTAGATCTTGCTCATTTATCATACCCATTGCAGTATTAATCTCCGCCTGGTACTCAACGGATTGAGTATACTCGTCATCAGAGTCTCTTATGTGTCCAAACTCGTGTTCTAGAGTTTCTAACTGTTCTGATTCAACTAGTTCGGCGTTGTACACTACTAATATTTTCTGATTATTATCCTTTGGGAAAATCGTGGCACCGTCCCAGCCAATAGGACACTTAACGCGAGGAGACACTTTAACGTTAGGATATTCTTTTTTAAATTCTTCTATTACGTTATCTACTTTATTCGTCATCTTGCATTTCCCTAATATAGTCGTACTTTAAAAACTCAATGTAGTCATCAAGTTTTTTTAATTGCTCATCGTTTAATCCAGCGGTTCGGATTTTATTCAGAACGACAATATCTTCGGGCTTCAATTCTTCCTTGTTATTTGTTTTAGTAGGATGCATCTCATCAGTATTACCTAATAGGTAGTCTACTGATACGCCTAGGACGTCAGCTACTGCTTTAAGTGCATCAGCATTTGGTTTTTGAGTATTCCATTTATAAATCGCATTTTCGGAGAGACCTGCTTTGATGGCAGTACTTTTAAGATTTAAATTTTTATTTTTTGAAACTTCTTTTATACGTTCAACTATTGTCATATCAGTATTCCTTTTGATTTTGACAAGATAAAAGTATCCGATTGTATATTTTGTTCTTTACAAAATTATCCAAATGGATTATAGTTAACTCATCAAGTACTTAAGCAATAAAAAACAAACGGCTATCACAAGTAACTTTGTCGAGTGAATAAATGATAACAGTGCTTTTATTGGCTTATTTCGTATGCACTTATTGTATCTGATTGGATTATTTTAGTCAACAACTTGATAAAAAATATACAGAGAGGAGGTGAGTATATGACCGCTTTAGAAAAAGAAGCGCACAACGTATACGTAGATTTCAAAACTGCCATGTTGCGTGCGGGATTTAAACAAAAGGAACTAGCAGAGATGTTAGGCACATCTCAAGCTCAAGTATCACGAGCAATCAAGGGTGCGACTGATCCAAAGAGTATTGAGCTTCGTGAGAAGATGACAAAAATTTTAAATATGCATGAACAGGAGGCATAACAATGGAAAACGAATTAATTGCCATTCAAACGAATGAACAAGGGGAGCAACGAGTTAGTGCTCGTGAGTTGCACAAACAATTAGGAATTAAGAAACGTTTTAGTACATGGTTTGAACAGTATACAGATATGTATAGCGAGGGCATTGATTATACGGTCGTACTTGGAGGTACGACCGTTCCAAATGGCGGTAACGGTGCGGTCCGCGTACTTGATGATTACTCACTCTCAGTCGATATGGCCAAGCACATCTCAATGATGACCAAGACTGAACGTGGTAATCAAATTCGAGACTACTTCATTCAAATAGAAAAGCAATGGAACTCACCAGAACTGATGATGGCACGTTCATTACAGTATGCGAACAACAAGCTCATCGGATACGAAAGTAAGATTGCTGAACTCACACCAAAAGCTGAGTTACACGATAAGTTCATTGCAACCGGTGAGGCGATTGGCGTACGTGAAGCGTCAAAAGAAATGGGAATCAAGCAAACTGATTTAGTCGATATTTTGATGAACAATAAATACATTTACCGAGAACAAGGACGTAACGGAAAGTTACAGCCATATAAGAAATATGTGCCTAAGCTGTTCGTCCTTAAGAGTGGTGGAGTTGGTGAAAATGGTATTGAATTCACGCCACGAATGCGAATTACACCATATGGACGTGAGTATTTTTATAAGAAGTTCGTTAATCCTGAACAAACAGAATTAGATATGGAGGCATAGAAATGAAATTAACAATTGAAGGCACAGAAGAAGAAATAAAAAACACGCTCCAAGCTATTAGTGGTAGCAAGGAACGTGATGAATTACGGATAGCAAAATTAAGTGATGATTTTGAACCTATACGTATGCATACAAAAAAGACTATTTATCCTAATAATTAAGTGAATGAGTAGCGGAAATTAAATCCACTTCCACTAGGATCATCTACAACTAAAAACATCTGTTGTCCAATGGTAGCTGGACTTGATATAGAAACTGGTGTTTTTGTGAAATATCCGCCACGATATTCAAATCGCTGACCGCTTTGCAATAAGTTCAGATTATGCTGATCAACAATATAAACATTGGCCGCATAAGGCAATTCGACAGTTGCGATAACCTTGTTAGATGATGCGGTTGTTTGAAAAATTTGCATTACGCTTTCTCCTTTCATTAAGGACTAAGCAAATGAGCTAGTAAAAACATTATAAAACAAAAGAGGTATAAAAATGGAATTAACAGCAAAGCAAGCACGTAGTGCATATGTACAAGGATTAGAACGTTTTGACCCTATCGTTGAAGAGAAGATTAAAAGTGTCATGCATAAGCAGGACCATACTACTTTTTCATTTGATGTTGATGAAGAAGAGCATGGATGTGCGGAATACGTTGAAGCACGTCAGGATGAGTTTGCGGAACTTGGATTTGAAATTGGCATCAATAACGATGGCGTAACGATTAAGTGGTAGGAGGAGCACTATGGGAAAAGCAATTCCATATAAAGGCGGTGCAACTGTAACGCCTGGTGAAGCAGCAACGTTATTAGGAAAAACATACGATTGGTTTCATGATAATTTACAGTATTCAAAAAAGTTTATGCATGAAGTTCCTAATAAAACATCAGGACGAGGGGCAACATATCTTTATTCAGACGTTATGCGATTTTTAAGATTATCAGATTGGGGGATTTAAACATGACGGGAATTATTGTGAGTTCAGTAATAGGCGTATTTGCTCTAGTTGGAATGAAAGTTACCTGGGATAGATTTCAAGAACCAATAATTAATTTTGTTTTATCTATGCTACGAATTTTAACTTATCCAATCGTTTGGCTGACCAATGGAAAGAGCCAAGCTGAACGCATCCGAAAGGAACATACAAAATGGTTAGCCGATTAAAGCAGTTAAGGCTGGACTTAGGTGAGTCTCAAAGACAAGTTGGCGAGCAGTTAGGAATAGATCCTAATAATTTGTCTCGATATGAACTGGAGAAAAATCAACCTGATAAAGAGACGTGGATCGTTCTAGCTGACTATTACAATGTGTCTCTGGATTATTTGATGGGGAGAACTGATGAATAGAATTAAAGAGCTGCGTGAATCAAAAGGAAAGACGTTGGCGCAAATGTCTGACGAAACAGGTATTACTGATAACAATCTCAGTCGATATGAGCACGATCTAAGAAATCCTAAATTGAAGACACTGTGTGCTATTGCTGATTATTTTGATGTTAGCTTGGATTATTTATTAGGGCGCACAGATGAAAAATGGATAAATAAAAAAGCGCACTCTGCTACAACAGAGAACGCTTAGGAGTTAATTAACTTTGGCGAGTTTTTAACTCCTAAACTATAGCACAAGAAAACGAGGATGTACAAATATGAATGATGTACCAGATGCTCGTATTGATCCACCCGATGATGATGCTCCAGTAGCATTTGATTTTGAAGATACTGAGATCTATTCAGGTCAATATGTATGGATTGATGTAGACGGAAATTATATTGATGAAGAATTAGTGACGCCATATTTTGAAAGATATTTGCGATTTATGGGCGCTAAATTACAAGAAATGTAGGAGATATACCATGACAGAAAAATTAGTTTTACGAGCAGAAAACAAAAAAAGACAAGGAATACAATCCAGTTTTTATCTCAAGTGATACACATCAAAAGTTAAAGCAACTATCTAAATCAACGGGCATTCCAATGCGATCGTTGGCTGATAAAATGTTTAACTTTGCATTAGAGCACTCAACCATTATCAACTCTGATGATGGAAGTAATCCTGAATAAGAAGGTAAGCATGACATCAAAAGAACAATATTTACATGATCATTTCTTTAATCCGCTAGATGAACCCAAGACTATGGGAACAGACTTATTAGGTCATGCACTCATCGAAAATGATGAGGTATATAAGTCAGATGAAGGTGTTTTTCTAATTAGTGCATTAACTAAAGCACAAAAAGAAATGGCTAAGGTAATGAAATTAAAGAAGGCGGTATTGTAGTGGCAAAAGCAGAGATTGAAGTAAAGATTGACAGGGCAATTGAACAAGTTGCTAATATCCACTTTCAAGCGATTCGTGGAGAATCAAAAGACGTTGTACTGAAAGCGTTGGACGAAGTAGAAGAAGCAATTATACAAGCTAAAAATTCAGTAAACAACATGTAAGGAGGGCATATGCCTAAATATTTTAAAGAAGGTTCAATTCCAGATGAAGGAAGTATGTACTTTCTATATGGCGGGAAAGGAACCAAGAAAACACGAGTGATTAAGCAATTTAATGGATTAAAACTGGTATTAAGTTTTGACGGTTCGTACAGTGCGTTAGCTGATACGGATGATGTCCGATTAATTGCGTATGGTAAACAAGATGCGCCAATCATTCAAAAACAAGTAAGAGATGATTTAGATCTTAATTTATATGCAATCGACCCAAACACACATCAGTTTATTTTAGATAAAAATAATCGTAAAACTATCAATCCAGAAATTAAAGTAATTGTCTTAGATAATGTGACAGCACTCCAAAACTGGGTAATAGATAATATTGAAAATGCGAGCAAAGATGGACGTCAAAATTGGAACTTGGTTCAAAAGTGGTTTCGTGATTTAGGTGGAGAATTACGAGAACTAGGTATCCCTGTTTTGGCAACAGCACACCAAATTAATGGAGAAATGCCCAACACATTTAAACCAGACATGAATGACAAAACAAGAAACGCGTTTGCAGGATGGTTTGATATATTAGGACGTATTTATAAAAAAGATGGGACATTTATGGTTGATGTTGACCCAGAAAAAGGAAACGAAGGGGCAAATCGATTAGATACACGAACTGAGTTTCCATTAGAAGAATTATTGCAACCAAAAACAAATACAGAAGAAACGAAAGAAGAGGAAATTTAATTATGGCTTTTACATTTGACGCAAACGATATTCGCATGGCATCTACAGGACTTGAATTTGGTGGAGATTATAACGTGAAGGTTGTTTCTGCTGAATTTAAGGGTAAGACAAAGAACGGTAATGATTACGCAACGGTACGCTTTGAAGTTGTGGATGGTGATCAACAAGGTGCACAAATTACTCACGTTTTCATGGACGATGCAGAAACCGAACGGCCATTCCGATACCGCGAAATTAATGCCATGCTTGCTGGAATGAATTATCAAGGTAGTGGTGAATTGACCTTACAAGGTCTTATGTCACAAATTGTAAATCAACAATTAGCTGTTCAAGTAAAGAAGTTTGAAAAGTCAACGAACGACGGAAAAATCTATTACAACCCACGTATTGAGAATTTTGGAAAATTTATGACTGGAGGCTCAAATCCAGATAAAAATAACCCCCGTCCTTCTAACAACACGGCTACACAATCAGCAAACGGTGGTTTTAATCCGGCAGACCAAGGCATGACGCCACCACCAATGGCACCACAAGGAGACCCATTTGGTGGAGGATTTTAATGTATGCATTTAAGAAATCAGGTATTTATGGAGACTATGATGTTGTCGATGACCTTGATGTAGTCACTTACACCGAATCGCTTCCAGTAGTGCATGAACCTATAGAAGATGTTGATGAATTTAAAAAAGTATCTGCACAATATTTCACATCTTCAAATTTAAAGAATGGATTAGCACGAAATCGAATGAATATTCAAGATGTGCAGGGAATCATCTTTGATTTAGATGGTGTAGATCATTGGGAAGAATTGATGAAAGATTTCTATGACATGCTAGTAAAAAGCAAAATTGAAATGTATCTCTGGAAGACTCCGTCAGCTCTCGCAGCAGACGGTAAGCATGCAAATGGCTCTCGATTATATATACCTTTGGGCGAAGCAATTGAGCCTGAGCTTTTACCACAAGCAGTTGATGAATTAGCGCGGATATTTATTCTTGGCGGATTTAATATCCTAAGTTATGGTGCAGATTTACAAGCGTCTAGAACAGTAGGACGCCTGATGGGATTGCCATTGCAGCAGAAAGACACAATTGTTCCATGGGACATAGTAAATCGTAAACGATACAAGGTACAAGCTAAGTTAGATAGGTCATCATTTCAATCAACAAGTGATAGTGAATTTGTAGGTGCACTAAATGATGAGCCAACGATAGAAAATCTGACTAACTTTATGAAACGTTATACAGATAAGCATCATATTACATTTAATGTTGGAGAACGGGATAATTCACTAACAAGAATCTTTGGAGCAGTTAAAAAAGCATTTGATGACATAGATATTTCTGATTTAATGAGTGCTTTTTATGAAGCTGGGATTGCACAGACTTTGGATAATCCAGAAAAAGACATTAATGCTAAAGCTAAACGACTACTCAAGTAGAAAGGGGGGTAAATGGCAAATGGAATCAGACTAAATTCGGTTACTAACTTTAATCAATTACGTATTCCGTTTTCAGAAGTCGATGAAGATGAAGGTGGAATGAATACGGATTTTGTCAATCAATTAAATTGGCTGAGATTGGATATTCTAAAGAACGGCAAATATAAGTATTCAATTAGTTCGGTTATTGATTTTGCGAGTTGGTTAATTCAATACGACAGTATCGTAATTAAAAATGATTGGGGCTATATCTGGAATGGTTCGTTTTGGGATCGTGTACCAGTTAAACAAGTAACAAATATGATTGATGTTTCCATATCTGTCATTACTGACAGACTAAAGGTTAGTTCAAATAAGAAACGTGAACTACAAAAAGATGTGAAGCCATTCTTGATTGAGTATTCGCGTGGATTCGATGATTCGCTAAAAACAAATTATATTGGTTTTAAAAATTGGACTTTAAACGTGAATGAAAACAACTTTTTTCACCCCAAAAAAGAGATGGCCATTATTGATGGATTTGATTTTGAACCAGTTCCAAACGAGGTTCCTAAAACTTGGGTTGCTTACGCAGATTATATGTTCGGTAAGAATGCACGATTTTTATGGGCGTGGTTAGGTTACGCCTTTCAAGCCAATATGAGTTGGAAACAAGGCGCACTATTCTTGCTTGATCCAATTGGTGGAACTGGTAAAACACATTTCGTAACCAAAGTAACGCAAGCCATGTTTGGAAGTAGCCGAGTAGGTGCATTCAAGTTGAAAAACTTGCAAGGTAATAATGCACGATTTGAAACTGCACGATTTGTAGGAAAGTCACTAATGGTTGATGATGACGCAACGAAAGTTCGATTTAAGGAAGATGATACTTTTAAATCGGTGACCGGTGGCGGCCTTTCCCCAGTCGAACGGAAGGGGATTGACGGGACGGACTATCGTATTACCGCTAAGATGATTGTCAATGTAAACGAAATGCCCATATTCAATGACAGCGGGGCGATAAAAAGGCGATTGCATATTATTAAGACCATTGCACCGGTGGCAACTGCTACTGAGATTAGCAAACGTGATGTGCTATTTCCTAGTTCAGAATTGGAACGAGAAACACCAATGTTAGCAACTTATGCGATTGAACAGTATCAGCAAGCAGTAAAAGAAGATTGGCAAATTTTCGGAAACATTGCAGACGACATTGTGGCATTAGATCCTTTTGAGCAGTGGCGACAAACGTTAGTACCACAGTATGGCAAAGCTGGTGACTTATATGCAGAGTATGAACAGTTCTACATGAATTTACATTTATCAGATACAGATAAGCCGATGAGTAAACAAGCATGGGGACGTAAGATGGTTAACTGGTATGAAAAAAAGAAGAGCAGAGATGGAATAGAATATTTGGTCACATAGTGTGAACGATGTGAAGGATATGTGAACGATACTGTGAACGATTTAAGCCCGTCATACCAACGGTTGTGAACGATGTGAACGTTTTTTCTTTATTTTATTTATTTATAGAAATTAGTATAAAAAATAATAAAGAAGAAATAGAGGGTGCTATATCGTTCACATCATGCACAAGTACTGATATGAGTGCGTTTTTGATGAAAAATAACGTTCACATATCGTTCACAAAACGTTCACAGATTTTGGAGAAAAGATGAGTCAGAAGATATTTGAAGCTCTGATTGAACTGGCTAACGATTTTGGAAGTGGGAATGATTTACAACATAATACGAAAACTAATACAGTTTATCGTGGTGCGAAATATCATGCCTACAAAGATGAGTTGATTGAAGCATTGGATGAATTGAACGATAAATTTAAAGTTCAGATTGATAAGGGCGATGAATTAGCAGTCAATTTAACTTTTTATCAAACTAATGTGAATCAGACCACGAGAGCTACTAAGGATTTGGACAATATGGAAAAGCCGACTTTAGATGCGATGCAAGTGGCGTTGAATTTTGATGACTCTCAAATTGTGAAAAAAGTTAGTCAGAAGCAGAGCAATTTTACGAGAGCCTTGAGGATAGAAATTTGGAAAGCATGAATTTAGACAAAGAGGCACAAGCTCGTGGTTATAAACATTGGCGTGATTTGGAACGTGATTATGGCAAAAATTATGCCGATGAATTGAAGCGAAGTTTGGAACAAGGACACTAAATGAATATGGATAGCGCAAGCGGGATAGGGTGGGTATTAGGAGTATGAGTGAATAAATTAAAGAAGATTGAAGAAAAAGCAAGCAAACGACAGCGGACATTATTTGCGACGTTTATGACATTGTTAGTTATGTTTGGATATTGGGATAGTTGGCAGTACATTCCATGGTCATTACGAATTTCATTGTTATTGTTAGCGGTTGTATTTATTGTTTTCGCTAAGCAAGCAGATATGTACAGTGAGCAAGTTATTGAAAATAAACAAACACTGTTGAAGCGAGCTGAGGAAATTAACTGGCAAGATGGAAAGATTCGTAATCAAAAAAGATATATTGATGAGCATGTACCAACGGTTAAAGAAGTTGAAGAATTACGAAATAAAATTCAAAAATTGGAGACTGGAGAATGATTGGAGTAAGTACAACAGAAATGGCAGCCAAGCAAAAGTATTTTGCGTATGTTGTAAGCTCATGGAGTCAAGGTATTTATATTTTAAATCCGAAGCATATGAGTGCTGAACAGCGACAACGTGCGAAAGGAAAATGTTGATCATGTCATATCAAGTAAAGATAAAATCAGAAGATGAAAATCAAGATAAAGTTGTTGAGAAGTGCATGACACATGAGCAAGCTGTGCGAGCAGCATTAAAGCTGACGACTCAAGGTGTGAAAGCCTGGATTGAAAAGATTGGAGAATAAGCATGAGTGAACAAGTGGAACCAACAATGGATTATAAAACAAAAATTGATAAGACGGATGTACTTTTGATTATTAGTTCCCTTGCAGAACGACTAGAATCAAGCGCTGGTTATACATTTCTAGAAGAAGTTTCGGATGAATATCCGGATGAAGAAACAATGACTCTTACTGAAACAAACTTATAAGAAGAATGATTATGAGCGAACAAGAAAAGCATTACATTGTACATTTTACTGGAGCAAGAGATGATGCTCCTGG
>NZ_JQCD01000022.1:20314-23765 GCF_001437425.1 Weissella minor
GAAATGACGAAGGAAAGCCAATTGTAATAGAGCCAAGCGAGCATGAAGAGACTTTCACATATGATGAAGGGTTCACATATGACGTAGCTAAAGTATACAAGCGTCAAACACATGGTGAATTAGAAGAGTTAATTTCGGATAGTGATGGCTTATCAATTTCCATATGGGATTTGCGTGATTTATTAAAAGGAGAGTAATCATGAGTGAACTAGAACAAGTATCTCAAAAGATGATGGAAGAGTTAGAGGATTTTGGAAGACATACGTTTGATATTGGAATGAACCTATTTTTTAAAAACTGCTATCCGGAGTTGGAACATTACCGTTGTACGCACGGTGTAGGTCTTGATTTTAACGTGTTCTTAAAAATCATTAAGCATGTTAATGGCGACCCGCAATTTGAAGCAGAGAAGCCTAAAAAGTGGATTGTTGAATCTATCAAAGACGCCGACGACGAACATTGGTACCTTGTCAAGCGCTATGGAATGTTCACACTAAAACCATTATATTCTATAGACGCTTATAAATTTGATACACGAGAAGAAGCAGAAAAGTGGACGAATCCACAAACAGAAGTAGTTGAGGTGGAAGAGTGATTAAGTACGCATTTAAAGGATTATTTACTAATTTTGTTCAATCAATTGTCTATGTTGGTTTTGCACTTTTCATTGCAAAAATAGGTGGTTATCAAGCAACGTGGCAATTAATTTGGATTGCAGTAGCTGTAACTTCATTAGTACTTAATGTGGGTAATGGCCTGATTACAACAAGAAGTCCATTAGATCAGTTAGCTGAAGCAATTGAATTTATGAATAACAATAAAGATGTGTAGTTTATGTTTGCGGTTAGGTTTAAATTGAAATGGATGTAAAATGAAATTGGAAACTTAGATTAAACCGTAGAAAGGAGCGGTAAAGTGAACGAAGATATTTATAAAGAGTTTGAACGTGAACGTTTAGATGGGATGTCAATACGTGATATTGCAACCCAATATAGTCATGGAACAGATTACTATATTAGAAATGGATATGTGGAACGGTTCAATGATGAACATCCTGATTTTCCAGAATTACGTGGACGTAGAGCGCATGATTATGAAGTAACATCAGCACGTACTTATCGAGGGAAGTTAGACGAGGCAGAGTACCTTGTATTTGAAAAACGACGTTTGTCAGGAGAAAGTATTGACGATATTTCACGTAGTAGGAATCGTGGGAAAGGTTATTACTATCAAGGTGGATACGTCACACGTTTTAATCGTGAACATCCAGAAATGAGAAATCACAGAGCAAAAACTTTCAACAAAAATAAACGATTAACAGCGATTCAGGTATATGACAAATACATTGATTATCATCGCCAGGGATTGTCTATTTTTGAAATTGCTAAAAAGTTGAACATGGAAGTTGCTGCTTTAAGACAAATTGTTACTAAAAAGAGTTATGAGGCAGGTTTGGCATATGCTGATCATAGTTTAGCGAATGATGTTACGCGTGCGAAAAGTAGAAAAGAAAAATTGAACTTGATTCATGATTTTAGAGTTGAGCTAATTGCAGAATATGGTAAGACGTTGATGGATGTGCCGGATAATGAGCCAAGATTGTTGGCGTTGCAATTGGCAAATCAGGCTTTAAAGTAAATAAAAACACCACCACTTTGTCGGTTAAAAGTGGTGGTGTACAGGCCCTGTGTTGTTATTTTAGAAAGGAAAAGAAACGACGTATAGTTTTCTGTAAGGAAAAGAAACGACGTAGGTTTAAAAAGAGGTGGGCCTGTATACCTAAGTATAACAAAAAACGCCCAACTGTCGATAGATGGTTATGGTTTGATTTGAAGTAAATAAAAAAGCCACTGGATGCAGTGGCATGATGTAAATATGTGAGAAATTAGTTAGCAATAGATTTTTTCATTTTTAGGAATGGAAGTACTCACAATATCTACAACAAATATAAAAGCATGAATAAATTTAAAATGACAGCGTTTACATTTATAAATTTCTATTTTAGGAAGTGTGGGTACTTTAAATGAATGTATAAAAAAATGCCTAGAAAAAATCTAGACACCTTATATAAGAAAACGTTCCATAATTAATCTATCATAAGTTATAGTTCGGATAAAGGGGTTAACTGATAATTGTTTGGAGGATGAGTCATTGGCGGATAAATATGACAAAATGCTGGAGAAGTTTTTTACTGGCGGGCTGGATTTAGAGATTAAAATGCGGGAGGAAGAATTACGCCATCCTCAATTAGCTATTGATGAAAATATTGGTGGCAGCAGAGCACAAAATAAACGATCATACAGTGTTGAAAATACAATGGTAAAGATTGAGTCAGATGAAACGTTAAACAAGCTGAAAGAGCAACGACGTGCCATTGTAGAAACGATTAAAACATTTGATCGGGAACACAATGAAGTTGTTTCCCAACATTATCGACAACGTATAAGCTGGGACATGATTGCAACCCTTCACTTCACCGATCGAAGAACAGTTATAAGGTGGCGCGATGAGTTTAAGGATTATTTATTATCGTGGAATAGAAGTATTTTTGATTGAAAATGATGTCACTTTTTAGTCGAAAAAAGGTGTTATTATTGTAGTGTTGAATGATTAGCGCGAGATCATTCAACGTGAGTAATGAGACTCCTTTCAAAATTGGTAAGACACGTAGCTTAACGGTAAAGCCACATACTTAGGTATCTTTGCAGGTTCGATTCCTGTCGTGTCTATTATTTTCCAGACATGGAAATTGACAAAATTCTCTTTAAGAGTATCTTTAAGTGTTGGAGGTACCTATGGTATGAATATATTTACAATAGTTGTGTCAGTTCTAGTTGCCTTAGAATTTTTCTTTATAATGTATTTAGAAACGTTTGCTACGACATCTGATAAGACGGCCAAAACGTTTGGAATGACGTACGATGATTTGCAGAACGTTAAAATACAGAGTTTATTTAAGAATCAAGGCGTGTATAACGGATTGATTGGTTTGGGCATTTTGTACAGTTTATTTATTGTTGAGTCTTCAAGTATACTCGGCATGATCTTAGTATATATTGTGGGAGTTGCAGTATATGGAAGCTTTACAGTGGATAAGAGTATTGTGTTCAAGCAAGGTGGACTAGCGATTTTAGCGTTAATCACGATGTTGTTTTAAAGTTTGAAAAGGTTACTTTCGCTAGTAACCTTTTTCTGTTGCTTCTATAGCTCAGTTGGTAGAGCAGAGGACTTTTAATCCTTGGGTCGTAGGTTCAAATCCTACTGGGAGCATTTTGCGACCCTCACTTTTGATGGTCGCAAACATAAATAAACGTAAATAAATTTAAATGAATTAAAGTCTGTCAAAGATGGCAGGCTTTTTATTTTGGGCATAGTTACTGAACTTTGGTATAATCTACTTATTAAATGACAGGAGACTTTAGATTATGACATGGGTTCAATTAGGAAGTGG
>NZ_JQCD01000022.1:23933-39672 GCF_001437425.1 Weissella minor
GGTCGGAGACTTTATGCAGTTTTTGTATGTCCAGAATGCTCAAGATAATTCAGAACAGAACCAATCTGAAAATAAAAAAGGCGATGAAGATACATATACATTTATAGCTTTCATAGCAGTAATTGTTTCATTATTAAAACAAGATTTTACAGGTCAATCATTTGATCCAATTGACCTGATAAGAATAAAAATTAATGATTTAAATAAAATCAGCGAAGCAAGATACCGAGATGAAATTAGAAAAATTAAGGAATAGGAGATAACGCATTATGGCAACTTGGATAATAGCATTTGGCATTTCAATAATTATTGGTTTTTTAATTGTTTATTGTCTAATAAAATGGTTGTCAAAACATTAAAGAGTAATCATTAAGTTGGTTGCTCTTTTTTTGTGCACAAAATTAGGGGGAATTGAATGTGACAATGCAACGCAGACTAGAAGATCAGATTATCGGCAAGATGGATAATCAACATAAGAAGCAGACAAAGGAAGTACATAAGAGTAAATCAAATCCATGTAAACCCAAAGCAAAGACGCAAGTGGCTATTTATTAAAGGAGGTGAGTGTATGTAATGGATGTTAAAGAACAGGCTAAAGAAGACTACCTAGCAGGAATGAAGATTAAGGACATTGCAAATAAGATAGGTAAGTCAGCATCTACTATTCGTTCTTGGAAGTCTCGTTACAAGTGGGACGATGAACCTATTACCGATAATGCACCACCGAAAAGTATTGCAACAGAACGCAACAAAAATGCAACGCAACGCAAAAACGTTGCAACGTCTCATGAGACACAAAAAGCACTTGATGAGTTGGATGAAAGTGCTTTAACAGATAAGCAAAAAGCCTTTGCAATGGAGTATGTGCGACTTTCTAATGCAACGCAGGCTTACATAAATGCTTATGATTCAACATATAATACAGCCAAAACAGCAGGCCCAAGGATGTTGGAAAATGTTGGAGTTCAATCAGCTATTTCAAAGTTGCGTAAAGCCAAATTAAAAGAGTTATCAATTGGCGTGTTTGACCTGGTTGAAGACTTAGCTAAGGAAGCTAGAGCAGATATTGGTAACTTCGTTGAATTTGGCCAATATGATGAACTTGTTACAGATTCTGATAAGAACGTTAAGTTGGATACTAATGATGAGCCCATTAAGCAGCACAATTCATGGGTGCAGTTCAAGGATAAAGACAAAGTTGATACTAGTCTCATTAAAAGCATCAGTACAGGTAAAGATGGACCACACATTGAATTGCATGACCGAGATAAAGCTAGAAAGCAATTAATTGAGTACCTAAATAGTCGTGATGTTGGTAGTGGTGTAACAGTAAATGTAACGATTCCGGAGGATAGTGAAGATGGAAGTTAATTTGAATATTCCTAAAATGGTATCGCCGGCATATTACCCATTGTTTACTAGTAAAGCGAGATACTTAGCTTATAAGGGATCACGTGGTTCAGGTAAATCGGTGGCAGCAGACTTTAAAGTGATCATTGATATCATTACTAAACCGTATGTTAATTGGTTGGTGGTCCGCCAGTATTTTGGGACCCATAAAGACAGTACATTTGCAGGTATAAAAAGTGCAGCATATGATATGGGAGTGGGAGACTTGTTTAAGTTCACAACGTCACCACTTGAAATTACCTATAAACCAACGGGTCAAAAAGTGTTCTTCAGAGGGATGGATGATCCGTTAAAGATCACTTCAATTCGTGCGACAACAGGTAATTTGTGTAGGGTGTTTTATGAAGAAGCATATGAGTTGAAAAGTTTAGATGCTTTTCAGACGGTAGAAGAGTCAATCCGTGGCAAATTAGATGATCCAAACGGATTCTACCAATCGATTCTAATGTTTAATCCTTGGTCAGATAAACACTGGCTGAAATCAGAATTCTTTGATGAAGAAACTAAGCGTAAAAATTCAAGGTCATTCACAACGACCTACAAAGATAATGACCATCTAGACGATGAATATATTGCTAGTCTTGAAGAAATGAGAATACGTAACCCTAATCGTGCTCGTGTGGCTGTAGACGGAGAGTGGGGAATTGCAGAAGGTTTAGTATTTGAAGGATTGTTTGAACAGCAAGACTTTACAATGGAGAGCATTGCAACTTTTCCCAAAAGTGTCGGGTTAGATTTTGGATTTAAACATGATCCAACTGCGGGTGAGTTCTTCGCAATTGACCAAGATAAGCGGATTGTGTATATCTATGATGAGTTTTATAAACAAGGTATGCTGACTGAACAAATTGCTGAATCATTGAAGACTCATGGTTCAATTGGTAAAAAGATTATTGCCGATAGTGCTGAACAACGCCTAATCCAAGAACTTTCCATGCATGCAGTTGGTAACATTATGCCAGCGCATAAAGGGCGAGATAGTGTTGAACAGGGTGTGCAAATGATGCAGAGTTACCGTTTTGTTGTACATCCTAGAGTTAAAGGCCTTTGGGAAGAGCTGAATACTTATGTATATGATAGAGACAAAGAAGGCAACTGGTTAAATAAGCCACAAGACTTAAACAATCACGCCATTGATGCATTGCGTTATGGTATGGAACCATATGCCTTTATGAAGAACAACCAGTATATGAGTCGTTCAGACCGTGCAGAAATGATTAAAAATTTGGGAATTTAAAACTATACCAATCCTAGTTAACATAATGTACCTTACAGATAGTTGTTGATATATCAGCAATTGCGGCTATTTGTGAAATTTTACAAATTCACAAACTAATAAAACACCAGTACTGACTATTTCACAAAGTCAATATTGGTGTTTTTTCACAATCTATACCAAAGGAAGGATGGTGATATTTTGGAAGCTTTTAATTTAGAGCAGGCTAATATGGTGTATCAAGAAGACCCACAAATATTACTTGCTGACACGGAGCGGTTACTTAAATTTATTGTACACCATAAAGAGAAACAAGTACCACGACTTGAGGTCTTACAAAATTATTATCTAGGACACAATACGGATATTTTTGAATCTACTAATCGAAGAAAAGAAACTGGTAAAGCAGATTATCGTGCAGCGCATCCATTTGCCAGTGATATAGCTGACCTACAAACAGCTTTTTCTGTTGGTAAACCTGTGGGGATGCAAGTTGATTCTAAGAATCATAGTAAACTGGACCTGGTTAATAAAGTAAACGATGTTGATGCACATAATTATGAGTTGTTTCTAGATACGAGTATTTTTGGTCGAGCATATGAATATGTTTATCGTGACGAACGTAATACAGAGAAGTTTGTACGTTTAAACCCACTTGAAACTTTTATTATTTACTCACTTGATGTTGATCCAATGCCTGTAATGGCAATCCGTTATCACAGTGTAACAATGGTTGATGAGGATACAGCAAAACTTCAATATGTTATTGAAGTATGGACGCAGGATGAATATGTTAGATACCAACCGACAGACATAAAAGACAATAGCACATTAAATTTGGATGTACACGAACCACGAACAATTTTACCGATTATTGAATATGACAACAATCGTATGCGGACAGGCGACTTCGAACGTGTACTATCTTTGATTGACCTATACGATGCTGCTCAATCAGATACAGCTAACTATATGAGTGACTTGAACGATGCGTTGTTAGTCATTCAAGGAGACATTGCTAATGAATTGGAACAATTAATTGCATCTATTGATAGCAAAGAACCTGATTATGCTGAAAAAGTAATGGATATCAAACGAGAGTTCAATCAGCAATTAAAAGATAGCAACACATTATTTTTGCATTCAGGGATTAGTGCCATGGGGCAACAAACAAATGTATCAGCTGAATATATCTATAAGCAATATGATGTAGCAGGTACAGAAGCTTATAAGAAACGTATCGCAGACGATATTCATAAGTTTAGTCATACGCCTAATTTAACTGATGAGAATTTTGCAGCTAACACTTCAGGAGTAGCTATGCAGTATAAGTTACTTGGAACGGTTGAATTAGCAGCCACTAAGCGACGCATGTTTGAAAAAGGATTATATAGACGGTATACGGTTGTTGATAACTTAGAACGTCTGGCTTCAACTGGTTGGGACATCGATGTAAATAATATCAGATTCACGTTTGAAGATAATTTACCAACTGATGATATTCAAACACTTCAAATGTTAGTAAACGCAGGAGCAACATTACCACAAGAATATTTGTATCGTTTCTTACCGGGAGTTAGTGATCCAGATGAGATTATGCAATTAATGGATGAACAGACGCACTTTAACGATTATCCAATGCAGACACCAACTGATGGGGATGAAGTAGATGACGAAGCGGGATAGTTTATATGAGTTTACACGTAAACAACTTAAGCATGATAAGTCAAAGTCTAAACAACTAAAGCGAGAGATTGCTAAGGTATCGGCCATGTATATGGCTTTTTGGGCATTGTTTAACGAAAAAAATACTGATTATACAAATGCTGACAATAGTAAAATTCCCGATGCTGAACTAAAAATACAATTGGATGAACAAGCACGGCAAAATGATATTACACCACAAAACGTATCAAATAATAATCAATTGTTAGATTATGCAACAACTGTATATACCTCTATTTTAGGTGCTAATCTCATTAATATGATGCATAACGATTTGGTCGAGGAACAAAGAAAAACGGCTAAATGGGGCAAGAAAGCCTATCAAGATAGGTCGATTAAAGAGGCTAACCTTGATATTATTAATCAGGCATTCAACGGGGCTAAGTGGTCAGATCGTATTTGGTCAAGTATGGCTGATTTACGGAGTGAATTGACTAGTATAATGCAAAAATCTTTGTTAACTCAAGAAAATCCCACAGCATATAACAAAGTGTTACGTGATAAGTTTGGTGTTACGCACTACCAAGCAGAACGAATTTTACGAACTGAGGGTGCAAGAGTATCAACATTGCAACAAGTACAAGACGCTACAGATAATGACTATAAGTATTTAGAATGGGTTGCCAGTCCAGATGCTTGTAAGTATTGTATGCCACTAGATGGCAAAAGATTTCCAATAAGTAAATTTGGTGATGAACCATATTATTTACCACGCCATCCTAATTGCCGATGTGCCGTATATGGTGTGGATAGTTTGAAGTAATATATCTGCTCCGAAACGAGGGTAAACTAGATAAAATTTAATATCGTGATGCGAAAGACGTGTTGAATGTGAGTGGGAATCCCTGCTTGGATTCGCTAACACGTCTTTTTGTGTTGGGAAAGGAATTTATTATGCCAGAAGAATCAACAAATGTAGAAGAACCTATTGTAAATGCAGAAGGAAGTCAAGCTAGTGATGAAGATAAGCAAGAACAATCTAAAACATTTACACAATCTGATTTAGATCGTGAAGTCGACCGTCGATTAGCTAAGCAACAAGAGAAGTTAGAGCAACAAATTCAAGAGGCTAAAGAGGCAGGCAAGTCTGAGGGACAAAAGCTAGCTGCTATGACTGAGAAGGAACGCAAGGATGCAGAGTTGTCACAGAAAGAACAAGAGATTGCTGACCGTGAAGCAACACTGCAGAAGCGTGAACTTACAGCTAGCATTAGTGATGAACTTGCTAAACAAGGCCTTCCTACAGGATTGGCTAATTCGTTGGTTGAACTTGGGGATGCAGATGTTATTCATAGCACGATGGAAACGATTCAATCAGCTATTGAACAAGGTATTAACGAGGGTGTCAATGAACGGCTACGAACTGAGGCGCCTAAGAATGGTGGTTCAAATGTCGATGGCGCAGATGATCCATTTGTTCAAGTGATGAATAAGTATAAATAGAAAGAGGTATTTAAAATGGTTTCAGGACAAAATAATAAGTTAGCAGCACGCACTTATCAAAAGCAATTTGCAGGGTTAGCACAAGCAGTATTCAATGTGAAAGCTGTATTTGGTCCAACGTTTGGCGTATTGCAAGCACTTGATGGCGTGCAAAACAACAAGACTGCATTTTCGGTTAAGACAAATAATGTGCCAGTAGTTGTCGGTAAGTATTCAGTAGATGCTAATACAGCATTTGGAACAGGTACAGGTAAGTCATCACGTTTTGGTGACCGTACTGAAATTATCTATGAAGACTTGGATGTTCCTTATACAGATGAATGGAATTTCCATGAAGGAATTGATCGAGCAACAGTTAATAATGATGTAAATGCAGCATTGGCTAATCGTTTGGAGCTACAAGCACAAGCGTTGACACGTAAATTCAATAAGGCTAATGGCCAATTCCTAGTCGATTCAGCGGCGGAAGACTTGGGTGCAGCAACCGACGTTACAAAGTTGTTTAATGCAGCCTCAAAGAAGTTCTTAGAACTTGAAGTTGACGTACCCGTTCGTGCGTATGTTTCCGCAGACGTTTATAACAACATTGTTGATTTAGGATTAACAACATCAGCCAAACGTTCAACAGTTTCAATTGATGAAAATGGTGTCACTATGTTCAAGGGATTTACTATTACAGAAGTACCTGATCAATACTTAGCTGGATCTCAAGTGATTTTTGCGCCTGACAACATTGGCCGTACATTTACAGGTATTAACACAGCTCGAACGATTGAATCAGAAGACTTCGACGGTGTAGCTTTGCAAGGACATGGTAAGTTTGGACAATGGATTTTGGAAGATAACAAACAAGCCGTATTTACTGCTGGTGTTTCAAAATCAACGCCAGCTAAGTAGGTGATGATGTATGAGTACAGTAGAAGATATTAAAACGCTGTACGATGATAAGGCGACGACAGACGCCAAGTTAAAGGTTATTGAAGCGTTGACTACTTCACGATTAAAACGACTTTTGAAGTTGGACAAGGCAACAGATATACCCTCTGAATTCGAGGACGTTGTTACAGAAGTAACAGCAGCAAGATTTGCACGTATTGGTAATGAGGGGATGAAGTCGTATCAGCAAGAAGGTTTAAGCATGACCTTTCCGGACGATGATTTCACTCAATATATGGATGAAATTAATGCTTATCTGAATGGTGATGATTATCAGAAGCCAAAGCATGGAGGTTATTTTTTTGTATGATGATGAATACAGAAGTAATCTTTATTCGGCATATTCTAGAACCTAGATACGATCCAATTACACATGAATGGCCGGAGGGTGATGAAACAGAAGTGGTTTATCTAAATGTCACTTCGTTAAGTTACGCAAAAGCCTTTCGAGATTATGGTGTTACAAATTCAAAGATGCAGGTTATCCGTTCATTAACAGAAATTCCGGAATTTGATGAGGTGGATATATCTGGAATTAGGTATGTGGAATTTTCTCGACAACGTATTGGAAATAAAGAGTCCATTATTTTGAAGGAGAAGAATGCATGACAGTCACAGGCGCAGATAAATTCATTAGTGCTATGAGATTAAAAGATAAAGAGGCTGTTGCGAAGTCAAGGGCAATCGTTCGTAGTGTGGCTAGTGACTTACAAGGGCAAGTTATGCGTACAGTGCCAGTAGATACTGGACATTTACGTAGAGAAGTCCACGTTCGGATGCAAGGTAATGCATACTTCTCACAAGCAACAATTACGGCTAATGCCTATAATGGGCGTTTCAACTATGGATATGTCCAAGAAAACGGGACTCGATATATTGGACCAAAGTTCTTTATGTCAAATGCTTTTAGAATTCACGACGCCTTGTTTAAACAGAAAATAAGTGAGGTGCTTAAAACATGATTACACCAGATAACGAGGTATTTGATGCTGTGTTTCAATTGCTTCAAGAAGACAATTTACCGGTCTATGATATGTCACCGGATGACTCTCTCTCAAAGATGACAGAGTATGGACCGTATATAGTCATCGGGGCAACACAATTGCTGACAGGTAATACAAAAACGCAATTGCAAGGAGCGGTGGCCATCACACTTCATGTTTGGGGTAATCGTAAACAACGCTGGGAAGTATCAAAGATGACGAGTAAAGTCTTTACGTTATTGAGTAGCCTTAAGTCATCGCAACACTATAATTTACAGATTAGACCGCAACAAACCATGAATGTTGTTGCACCAGATAAATATGATAATGCAAGCGTATGGCATGGTGTATTAGATGTGACGTACGCAGCCTATTAGGAGGAAATAGAATGGCAGAAGAAATGGCCACAGCGATTAATGGGGCAAATAAAGTATTGTTTGCTCGTCGCTTAAGTGATGGAAAAAATATGGATGGGACACGTATCTCATTACAGACAACGCACTCAATTGAGATTTCGAGTGATGATAACACGACTGAAACAAAAGATGGGAATATCACAGTTGCAGGAAATCCAGAAGTTGAATTGTCTTTGGAATTTTTGGGCTCTGATGACCCAGTGGTTGCGTTGTTGGAAGATGCGTCAATCAATCATGATGTATTTGAATTTTGGGAAGTGAACTTTGAAAAGCCGGAGACTGATGGTAAATACCCTGCTAAGTACATGCAAGCAGTAGTCACAAAGTTTAGCTCTGATTCTGATGCAGATGATTTTAACAAAGTTAAAGTTGAACTAAAGGTTAACGGACAACCTAAAAAAGGTTCAGCAACCGTTGATAAGAAGACGATCGGTGACTTGCAATATGCATTTAAGGATATTCCAAAGGCCACGACGCCAGCTGAATAATGCAATCAGCGACAACGGCTATACGTTCAAATAGGGTGAGAGGCCTTTTATAGTAACTACATAATGAAACGGAGATATAGAAATCATGGAATTAACAATTAACGGTAAAACATATACATTTAAATTTGGAATTAAGTTTTTGAAAGCTTTGGATGAAGTTTATTTTGTAGATGCGAATGGTGTGAAGTTTGGCGCTGGATTAGAAGTGGGATTGGCACAACTTACAGGAACTCGTAACCCTGTTGCTCTAGCTGAATTTTTACTAGCAGCTAATAAGACAGAATCACCACGTTTGGGAGAAACAACACTTGATGATTATCTCGAAACAGATGCTGACATTGATGCGCTAATTGATGAAACCATTAAGGAACTAACGGAAAGTAATGTTACTAAGGGAAAAGTGACGGCCGCATTGGAGAAAGCGGCGAATTAGCTCAAGATGATTTAAATAGTAGTGCTCGCTACCATGAGTTAGTAGTGTCAGCTATGCGGTACTTTGATATGACTGACATTTATCTCATCGAAACGATGGGGATGAATGAATATCAAATGCGTATGGAAGCGGCACAATTAATGCAATTAGATAAGCGAGCACTTAACGCAGAGTTAGCTTGGCAACGTCAAGTTGTTCAATCCACAAGGGGTGAGAAGCACCCACGACCGGTTTTTGATTCGTACGATAAATTCTTTGGGAATGATTATAAACAAGCAGAAAATCGTATTAAGCGAACATTTAATACTGGTGAGTATGTGGTTCAAAAGTCTAAAGAAGATGCGATTTTAGAGCGGCAACAACGGTTAAACGAGATTAGAGGAAAGGAGGAATTGAATGGCTGAATCATATACAGTTGAAGCAAAGTTAATCGCTGATATTGCCAACTATACACGCGGTATTCAACAGGCAACGCAACAAATGCAAGGGTTTGAAAACAAAGCAAATTCAAGTAGTGCCGGTGTACAAAAGTCGACAAGCGGATGGGGCGATGCCACACAACGTGCAGCTCAAACTGTTGGTAAAGGGATGATGATTGCCGGAGCAGCAACCACTGCTATGGGAGTAAAGTCTTTAAAGAGTTTTGGGGACTTTGAAACCGGGCTTAATCAAGCAGCTATAATTGCCGGAGGTACTTCAAAAGATATTCAGGGTCTTAGTGAAGTGGCATTAAAAATGGGGCAAGATTTACCTATATCAGCCAATGATGCTAGTGATGCCATGGTTGAAATGGCTCGAAACGGTGCCAGTGTAGGTGAAATTAAAGAACAATTTCCAGCAATTGCAAAAGCAGCAACGGCTGCAGGAGCAGATTTAAAAACAACGGCGGGTGTTGTCCAACAAGCAATGAATGTTTGGGGTGATAGTCTTGAAAGCCCACAGCAAGCGGCAGCGTTACTAACACAATCTGCAAACCTATCTAATGCGTCAATTGAATCAATGCAAGAGGCATTAGCAACCATGGGACCGGTTGCTAGTTCTTCAGGAATGAGTTTATCAGAGACATCAACTGCTATAGGTCTGTTAACTAATACAGGAATGAGTTCAGCTCAAGCCGCTCAAGATTTACGGCATGCTTTGCTTCAGATGCAGGCACCATCAAAAAAGGCGGCAGATGAATTTGACCGATTAGGTATTAATATTAATGATGCTTCTGGAAAAATGAGGCCATTCCCGGATATTTTAAAGGACGTGTCTAAAGCTACGTCAGGAATGGGTGATTCTGAAAAGAAAGCCGCCTTGAAAACAATGTTTCACACTTCTGGTATGCAAGCGATGCTTCCACTACTTAATTCGATTAATGACACAAGTGGTGATGCAAAAACCTCCTGGGCTGCTTATAGCAGTGAGATGGATAAAGTTGGTAAAAATACGCAGACTGCAAATGCATACTTAAATCAACAAGCTAATGACATGCAAAACAACATTGGATCAAAGATTGAACAAGTAGGTGGTTCATGGGATTCATTGAGCAAAAAATCTATGATTGGAGCTGAAGATACTAACAAATCAATGTTAACCATGACGGCACAAGCTTTGAACTGGGCTAATGATAGTGATAGTTCAGTGGCCAGTGTCATTAGGTCATTTATTGGTTTGAGTCCAGTAATTGGTCCAGCGATGACAATTGCGGGAAAATCATTAACTAATTTTAATACAATTGTAACAGGAACCAAAAATGTAGCATCTTTGGTATTGGGACCACTGAAAGCGGTTGGAAATACGGCGAGTGGATTAGTAGGACATTTCACAAATTCTGGAAAAGCAGCAAAAAGTTCAAGTACGAGTTTACAGCAAGTGACAACTGCATCGAATGGCGCTTCAGGTTCAGCACAAAAAGCTGGATCAGCATTTGGTGGATTTAGTGGTGCAGTTCTTAAAGTTGGTGTTGGAGTGGGTGTTGCAACAGCGGGAATTGGAGCGATGGCATTTGGAATTGCTGCATTAGCACAAACTGGTACACAGGGTGTGATTGCAGTAACAGCTGTAAGTGTGGCAATTATTGCAGTGACAGGAGCTCTAACATTGATGGCTCCAATTTTAACAGCTAATACGGCTGGATTATTTGCACTGTCAGGAGTGTTTTTTAGTCTGAGCGCAGTTATACTTTCGGTATCTGTTGCATTCTTATCATTTGGAGCAATGGTCACGATGATTGGGGCAGGAATATTGATGGCCACAACAGGTATATCTGGAATGATTATGGCATTCATCCAACTAACTACAGTGATGAATCAAATTGTACCGACGTTCACGGCTATTGGAACCGGAGCGGCTATGATGATGGTTTCGTTTCTGACAGCTATTACTGGAAATATGCCAATAATTATTCAAGGAATGGTTTCTATCATGAATGGAATATTGACGGCAGTTAGTACAACGGCACCAAGAATTATTACAACTGTTTTGAATATGATGTTGCAGTTCTTACAAGCGATCGCTAGTAAAATAGGTCCGATTGCGTCGACTGCTATTCAAATTATGATTGGGTTCTTGAATGCAATTGCAAGCAAGATTGGTGCAGTTATCAATGCAGCGACAAATGTAATTGTTAATTTCTTAAACGGGTTAAATCGAAATATTCCACGGATTATTCCAGCTGCAGTTCGTGTTATTGTTACCTTTATTAATGGTATCACTAACAACCTAGGTCAAATTATTGATGCAGGGATAAATTTGCTATTTAAATTTATAGATGGAATTGTTTCAAAAATTCCGGAGATAGCTGATAGAGCTAGAGATGCAGTAATGAAATTTGTCTATGGGGTTGGATACACTTTAGGTGAAGTAGTGGGTTCTGGGACAAAATTATTAGATATGTTTGTACAGGGGATTAGAGCTGGATTCGGGCAAGCACAAGGAGCCGGAAATGGCTCAGCAAATGCTGTGAGAAATGGAATATCTGGATTTAGTTTATTCAATGACGGTTATAACATGATGATGGGGTTTGCAAATGGTATTGCTTCAATGGCAGGACATGTGATGAATGTTGCATCGAGCATTGCAAATGCTGCTGTACGTACAATTAAAAGTGCACTATCTATCCATTCACCTTCACGAGTTATGAAAGAAATTGGTGTATATACTGGTGAAGGGCTAGTCATAGGGATGCAAAACATGATTAATCCAGTTGCAAGCATGTCAGATAGAATGGCACAAGCTATGATGATTGATCCAAGTGAAACGCAATTAGCTTACTCACTTACATCAACAAGTGATAACTTGAATATAGGAGCTAGTGGAGCACTTGGAGTATCACTAAATGATACTAACTTTAGTCAACCAGCATATATTAATTTAGAGATGGGTGATAACACATATAGTGGCTTTGCTGAGAACATCAACCAAACAAACGGTAATAATATTCGACTATCGAGTCGTTATAGAATCTAGAGCGTAGACGAAGATGTCTGCGCTTTTTTATTTGGAGGCAGACATGGTTTACGAATTTAGAGATATGGACAAAGGAAAGAGCACACAAAGTGAGGTTGTGTCGGAGTCCATCACTTGGAATGGTCAAAACTTAGATAAAATTGTTCCAGGTTATCGGACCTTAAAAGTAAAGGGACGTGAAGATAATGCAAGAACAGTTACTAAGTAAGATCGTCCAGGGGATGGAAGTGTATTTGGTTACTCATTTTATGATGATAAAGAAATTACTGTGACTTTTAGCATGGAAGCAAAGACACCAGAAGAATTTATGCAACGGTGGGATAAGTTACGCCAAACACTTGTGACTGGTAATTATAACGAGACTAAATTTAACTTCGCTGATGAGCCTGGTACCTTTCGTTACGGGACAATTAAGTCGTTAGACAATCCGTCCGATGGGAAGTTGAATGTGATTGGCACATTAACGATTGAGCTAACTAAACCGTTTAAGTATTTCAATGCTAAAACGGTAACGTTAGCCAATGGTGGAAAAGTTGACGATACAAATTTAGTTTATCCAGTAGTTCCAGATAAATTAGTGATTAAAAAGCCAACTCAACCTGTTATTAAGATTGATGGGATGAATAAAAATATTACTTTTCATGGCGCATATGATAGTGGAATGGATATTGTGATTGATTTTAATAAGATGACGGTTATCCGTTCAACTAGCAATGTGATGGATGGATTAAATATAAAAAGTACATTGGGATCGTTTGAAATCAAGAATGGTAACACATTTACTATCTCTGGATGTGAGGCGATTGAATTAACCTATAAGGCGGTGATTATTTAATGGATGTTTATTATTTTGATACACATCAAAAATTGATAGGTGTCATTAACGAGGAACATATCATTGATGCACATCTAACTAAAAAGATTAATCAAGGTTCAACGATGTCCGTTGAAATTGTATCTCGAATGGCATTGCCAGAAGATGCGCGTTATATGTTGATTCGTGATCCTGATGGGGATGAATATTTAATGTTTACGATTCAAAATCGTAAGTATAGGCAGGAAACAGTTACTTATACAACCATGGAGTATGCATGGGAGCAATTAACGAATCGAGGTTTAGTCAAGGATTATCGTCCTAGTGGTAAATCAGTACGAAGTGTTTTACAGGATGTTTTAATTAATTACTCTACAGACAGTGATAATTGGGAAATCAGAAAATGTAATATTGATACAAGTGTTAACACAAACTTTTACTATTTAACTCGTACAGAATGTTTAACCAAACTGGTTGAAGTCATTGGAAAGGGAGAGCTAGAATTCCACGTGGATTTTGACGGTAATAAGATCGTTAAAACGTACATTGATTTCATGGCGGAAATTGGTTCATCAAATGTTAGCTATTGGTTTGAATGGGAAAAGAATTTAATTGAAGTCACAAATACATCAGATGAAAGTGAAATATATGCTTCTATCGTACCGCGTGGAAAAGGAGAGCTTGTCAGTGAGGGTCAAGATGGGTCACCAGACGGTTATGGTCGTAGAATTGGGATTGAAGACATCACTTGGAGCAAGACCAATGGAGACCCACTCGACAAGAAAAAGGGATCAGATACGCTAACTGATCATGAAGTTTCAAATAAGTATGGGCGTTCGTACCGTTTAGTTATTTTTGAAGATATTGATGACCCGAAGCAATTGATACGAGCAGCCTATCGTGAACTAAAAAAGCATAATCATAAGCAAGTACAGTATTCAGCTAGTGTTTTGGATGGGCAAACCGTTCAGCTAGGTGACCACGTTGTCATTCGTAAAGCAGTTGGTCATGAAATTGCCTATGAAACTCGCGTGTTTATGATTGAATATGATTTATTACGACCTCAGAACTCGCGAATTAGCTTAGGTGATGACTTAACGCAAGATAGTTTAAGTAAACAAATTTCTAATATTGGTAAGGCAATTGATAGTGTTGCGAATAACTCTAATTGGGGTTTGCAAAATAGTGATGGGTCAAAGACATTTTATTCTGATAAGGAGCCTGCTAATGCTAAAGAGGGTGACTTATGGTTTAAGCAATTGCCAAACGGAGAAGTTGAGATTTGGCGCTTTGAAAACGGTTCATGGCAAATGGTGCTTAACCAGAATATTGGCGATGATATACAAAAGCAGGTAGATGATGCCCTAAAGAGCGCTAAAGAATATTCCGACCAATTAAACCAAAAGACGAATGAGAATATTGGACAGCTTGAAAAAACAGTGAACAGTGGATTAGCTGAGATTCAACCCAAAATTGATGCAGCAAAAAAAGATGCTATTGATACATCGCAACAAAAAGTTGATGCATTGAACCAGCAAGTTACCAAAGATTTACAGACTGTTCAACCACGTATTGATAAAGCGAAACAAGAAGCAATGCAGGATGCGTCGCAAAAAATCTCAAAGGTTGAAATCAAAACGGATAGTATTACAAGCATCGTTAACAACCCGTCAACAGGTTTATCAGCAACTCGAGTGCAATTAGATAATGCGATTCAACAGGAAATTAAAGATCGTAAAAGTGGTGATACCAATACATTGACACAAAGTAAAGATTTCACGACGAGCCAAATTAAAAGCTCTGAAAGTGGTCTTAAGAGCACAATATCACAGACAGCTGATGGCATAATGCTAGATGTTTCAAAGGCTAATTTAGTGATTGATAGTAGTTTGACTGAAAGTCTTAAATGGTGGACTCCTGAATCTGCTAACGGAATATCAAGTTCTAAAAACTTTTACTATACAATGATGAATGCATATAAAAATGTACCAAGTGTTGGAATTAATATGATGGCAGATACTAACATGAATATAGCTGCTTTAAATAGCCAAATCGTCTCAATCCCGGCAGGATGCAAAAAGCTGTATGCTAAGGCAAACATATTTGTGAATAAGATAGGAACCGATGGTGCACTCGGTTTTGTGGTAGGTTGGTATGATAAGAACAAAACGTATATATCATACGATACAGTGTCAGATACTATAAAAAAAGTAATGCCTTGGACGGAATTTGGTCGAGTTGTTGATGTTCCAGCAAATGCTAAATTTGTCTCTATCTCCTATACAGCAGCAGGAGTAATCAATGCATATATTTCGAGACCCTATTTAGGAATCACACCACTTTCAGATGAGGCTTATATACCGGGGCCAGTCTCAAATACGGACACTTTTTTATCGTTGTTTAATGAAAATTTTGGACTAGG
>NZ_JQCD01000023.1 GCF_001437425.1 Weissella minor
TTAGTGGATAATATCAATGTTAGAAATATTTCAAAAATTCAAGAGGACAAAGTTCTAATTTCGTTTAACTATAATGATGAAGAAATTAACTTCAACGGTAAAGTCACATATAAAGGGGACATTGATACTGTGAATTTACAAACTGCTAAGCCAATTATTTTAAATAAACTAAAGACGATTTTGGAGGAGAACTAATCATGGATGTTTCAGTAGAAGAATTATATAGTGCAGTACTACAGGAGTTATCAGATGTACAACAAGAGAATCGAGCCTTAAAAATTATGAATAAAAAGCTGA
>NZ_JQCD01000004.1 GCF_001437425.1 Weissella minor
ACATTTGTTTATATCGAAACGATATTCAGTTTTCAATGATCTACTTTGTTAGACGAAAGGTAACTCCCTTACGCAACTTTTATATTATAGCAACTATCTAAAACTTAGTCAAGCAATTAATTTACCAAAAGTTTTTCAAATGCTGTTGTTGTGGCTGTCACAGCTCGTGACAACTCTTAAGATAATACAGATATATCGCGCAATTGTCAATCAATTTTTGCAAATAAAAAAAGCGAATCTCAGCAACCGCTGTAACTCGCTTTTTTATTAACGCATTGTTGGGAAAAGTAGTACGTCACGAATAGATTCTGCATCTGTTAATAGCATAACCAAACGATCAATTCCAATTCCTAATCCACCAGTAGGTGGCATTCCATATTCTAATGATTCAACGAAGTCTTCATCAATTCCTTCAGCTTCATCATTTCCGGCAGCTCGTTCTGCAGCTTGTGCTTCAAAACGCTCACGCTGATCAATTGGATCATTTAATTCAGTAAAGGCGTTCGCATATTCTCCACCTAAGATGAATAGTTCGAAACGATCAGTAAAGCGTGGATCTTCAGGATTCTTCTTGGCTAATGGTGACACTTCAAGTGGGTGTCCATAAACAAAAGTTGGTTGAATCAAAGTATCCTCAACGAAATCCTCAAAGAATTCATTGATAATGTGCCCAACGGTCCAGTAATCTTCATACTTCACATCGTGCTTATCAGCAATTTCACGTGCTTCTTCAACCGTCATTGGTTGCCAGAAATCAACACCAGTTTGTTCTTTAACAAGATCAACCATGTGCTTACGTGCAAATGGTTGTGCCAAATCAACATCTGTTCCTTGATAGTTAACCTTCAAATCATCTGAAACGACCTTGGCAGCAGCCTTAAAGATATTCTCTGTTTCAGTCATCACATCATCAAAGTCCCAATATGCTGCATATGTTTCCATAACAGTGAATTCAGGGTTGTGCTTTTGGTCCATTCCTTCATTACGGAAAACACGACCAATTTCATAAACACGTTCCATACCACCCACAATCAAACGCTTTAAGTGTAGTTCAAGCGCAATTCGTAGATACATATCAATATCTAACGCATTGTGGTGTGTAATAAATGGGCGTGCTGAAGCGCCACCAGCTGAATTTTGCAACATAGGTGTTTCAACTTCAATAAAGCCATCTTGATTCATATAGTTACGAATCGCTGTAATGATTTGTGAACGCTTTTGGAAACGGTCATATGTATCATCATTAGCAATCAAATCAAGGTAACGTTGACGGTACTTAGTTTCAACATCTGTTAGACCATGATACTTGTCTGGCAACGGACGCAAAGCCTTTGATAAGTGTGTAATTTCTTGCACATTAATTGAAAGCTCACCTGCACGCGTCTTCATCACAGTTCCCTTAAAGCCTAAGATGTCACCCAAATCAGACTTTTTAAACCATTCATAGACATCTTCACCAACAACTGGCTTTTGAACAAAGACTTGAATACGACCAGTGCGGTCCTTGATATCAGCAAAACTAATCTTACCAGAACGACGCTTTGTCATCATACGTCCAGCAATTTGCACTTCATGTTGTGCTTCCTCTAAATCTTCAGCTGTTGCATCATCATACAATGCATGCAATTCAGCTGCATCATGTGTGCGGTCAAAACGATGACCGAATGGATCCATGCCAGCTTCGCGTAATTCGTCTGCTTTTTGACGACGTGCTAGCATTTGATCATTTAATGACTCTTGTTGTTCTGCCATAACCTGCCCCTTTATTGTCTAATTTACTTATATTTGTAAAACATTCTACTTAAGTTTGCCAAGCTCACGCCCATTTTGCAAGACCTAACCTGATTATTTCTGCTCAATTTCAGCAATGAGCGCTTCTAATTCAGTTGCATCAAAGACAATCTCTTTACCTGTAAAGCGATCTGTAATATTGAGGGCATGGTCTTTTGCCAAAATATCTTTCAATTCAGCCACCGGCATGGTCTTAAGCATTTGTGCATACCGTTCCTTTGAAATTTCAGGATAAGCAGTAATCTCAGTCGTATCGACTTGTTCAACATCCTTTGCCCCAAATAGTTCATCAATTAACAACATCGGATTATGTTGTTCCTTTAATAATGAACCAATCGCTGGATAGTGTGACAATTTATCTTCCAAACTATCCAAATCTGCATCTGTTGCATCAGGCAATGCTGAGATAATAAATCCGCCTGCCGAAACAACCGCACCTGCGTCATCCAAATCAACTGACACCGCAACAGCTGAAGGAATTTGCTCTGACTTGGCCATATAGTAAGTCAAATCATCACCAATTTCACCAGTTGCCAATTGCACTTGCCCCGTAAATGGTTCCATGTCTTCACCCATGTCCTTTGTTACGGTCAAAAATCCATTAACACCCACAGCAGCCCCTACGGATTGAGCACCATCTTCTTGGACCGGTAAATCAACTTCTGGGTTTGACACATAGCCACGGACTTGTCCTTCAGCTGATGTTTCCACCACAATTTTTCCAGCCGGTCCATTTCCATCAATGGTTAATACCAAACGGTCGTCATCTTTAAGCAACGCGTTTGATAGTAATAGTCCACCGATTAATGCTCGTCCCAAAATGGTTACACCTAATTTCGAAGCATGGTGATAACCTGAAATTTCTTGAATCATGTCCGTTGCATCAACGGCAATGGCACGAAAAGCATTATTTTTTGTGACTGCACGCACTAATTCATCTGTCATAACTATTTTTCCTCTTCTCTGAATTCATATTTGTTATTATACGCTATCTATTCATGACTAATAAATACAAAAAAGGACCAATCGCGTGATTAGTCCTTTAAGTTGCAATAGATTACAATTCATCATCACTATCTTGATCCGGTGTGATTTTCTCATCCGTATCCTTAAGTGGTTCTGGTTCAACTTCTGTTTGCTTGTGGTTAACTGCCGCACGCGCTTCTTCGTATGACATTGGCTTAGCTTCTTCTGGTTGAACTTGTTTTTCATTAGGCATATGCCCAGTTTCAAACAAACTCAAGATTTGCTTTTCATCCAAAGTCTCATATTCAAGTAGTGCTTGCGCAATTGCTTCATGCTTGTCTTGGTATTCGGCAATGATTGACATAGCAGTATTGTAACCGTCAGATGTCAAACGACGAACTTCATCATCAATAACCTTTGCTGTGTCTTCTGAGTAAGTAAGCCCATTTCGACCCATTGAAGGTGTATTGTGGTTTTCAAGTTCAACCATACCAAGCTTATCTGACATTCCATATTGCGTGACCATTGAACGCGCAATTTGCGTTGCTTGTTGGAAGTCATTTGAAGCTCCGGAAGATTGTTGGTCAAACATGAACATTTCTGCTGCACGTCCACCCATCAATCCAGCGATTTGATCGTTAGCATCTTGCTTTGACATCAACATTTGATCTTCACGTGGCAACATAATGGCATATCCGCCAGCGCGTCCACGAGGAACAATTGTCACCTTGTGCACAACACGTGCATCATTCAAAACAAGTCCCACAATTGCGTGTCCCGCTTCGTGGTAAGCAACCGTCTTACGTTCCTTAGCAGAAACAACACGATCCTTCTTAGCTGGACCAGCAATCACACGATCTTCAGCTTCATCCACGTTTAAGGCAGTAATTGTCGTTTGGTTTTGACGTGCTGCCAACAACGCTGCTTCATTCAACAAGTTCTCTAAGTCCGCTCCAACAAATCCTGGCGTTTGCTTAGCAACTTCCTTTAGATCAACACTTGAATCCAATGGCTTGTTCTTTGCATGAACCTTCAAGATAGCTTCACGACCCTTAACGTCAGGTTGTCCAACCAGAATCTTACGATCGAAACGACCTGGACGAAGCAAAGCTGGGTCCAAAACATCAGAACGGTTAGTAGCGGCCATCACAATGATACCTTCGCTACCTGAGAACCCATCCATTTCAACCAAAATTTGGTTCAATGTTTGTTCACGTTCATCGTTTCCACCACCGGTACCTGAACCACGTTGACGACCAACCGCGTCAATTTCGTCAATAAAGATGATCGCTGGTGCAACCTTCTTAGCAGTTTCAAACAAGTCACGTACACGACTTGCTCCAACCCCGACGAACATTTCAACGAAATCAGACCCTGAAATTGAGAAGAATGGTACCTTTGATTCACCCGCTACGGCACGAGCCAATAACGTTTTACCTGTTCCTGGAGGTCCCTCTAACAAGACACCAGCCGGGATACGGGCACCTAACTTACTAAACTTAGATGGGTCACGCAAGAATTCAACCACTTCGACCAATTCTTGCTTTTCTTCTTCAGCACCTGCAACATCTTCAAAACGAACTTTGTTCTCGCTTGGGTCTTGTGGCTTAGCCTTAGACTTACCAACACCCATGATGTTACCACCGCCACGGCCACCTTGACCGCCGCCTTGCATGCTACTCATCATGAAGTAGAACAAACCAACCATTAATAGAACTGGCAACATGGTTACAAGCATCGTACCCCAAAAGTTTGAGGCCTGTGGCTTTGTTGTTAAGTCCGTATCTGTATCAGTGGCATCCTTTTGGATGTCTGAAATAACGCTACCATTGCTGACAACTTGTGTTTCAAACTTCTTTGTCTTTGTATCTGAATCAGACAAAAGATTACCAAAAAGGCCATTGTTTTCTTTCTTACTGTCATCAGAGTTAGATTGTGCTTCACGGAATTCACCCGTAATGTCATACACACCTGCTCCAGGCTGAACAGTGATTTTTTTGATTTTTTTGTCCTGTAAATCAGTCACAAATTCTGTTGTCGTCAAAGTTTTCGTTGTGGTTGTTTGAGTAGGTCCTGCAACCCAGTAAAATAATCCCAAAAATCCTAACGCTAAGATGACATAGAATAGACTATTACGTACAAAACCATCATTGTTCTTAGGGTTTCGCATCTATTCCTCCTACGAACGTCGCCATATGACGACATCCGATTACTTTAATTAAATTGCTTTTGGTTAATGTTCCGGCGTGATGTCAGTTGTATCAACTAAACCAGCATGTTCTGGATCATAAACAGATGGCTTAAGTACACCCACGTAAGGCAAGTTTCGATACAATTGCTTGTAATCTAGTCCATAACCCACCACGAAGGCCTTAGGCACATCAAATCCAACATAATCTACATGTGCTTCAACAACACGTCCGTCTTTCTTATCCAAAAGACTCGCAACTTTAACTGACTTCGCACCACGTGCTTCCAGCAGATCCTTCATAAATTGCAATGAACGACCAGTATCAACAATATCTTCCATGATAATGATGTCGCGACCGGCAATATCTGTTTGTAAGTCAACCACTAAATCAACTTCCCCGGCAGAAGCAATTCCACCGTGATAGCTTGATACATCAATGAATTCGACTTCTGCATATTGCATATATCGCATCACGTCAACTGTCCACAATACAGCCCCTTTCAAAACTGAAAGAATGACTGGTGTCCGGCCTTCATAATCAGCCGCTAATTGTGAACCAACTCGCTTTGCTGCTTCTGCAATGTCTTTTTCACTATATAAAACGCGTTCAATATCGTTATTCATGTCCCACTGGTTCATGTAGTCCGCTCTCCTAAAATCTATTTCACCTATCGTTACACAGCATTAAGAGTAACACAAATAAAACAGAATGTTTAGCAAAATCATCAAAACAATGACAACTTTTTAATCAAAGCCTAATCCGTCGTCCTTAAGCACAACGAGCGCCCTGTCCGTTCTAATAAATCACCCTTTTCCAGGGCAATTTGTCCGGTTGAAACGCTCTGATTTCGCATCAGTTGAATGGCTTGTGCTAATTGTTGCGCTTTGACATGATAAACCTGCTGTTGATTCAACCATTCTTGTAAAATAAATTGAATCGCTGCGTCTGGCATTTGCCAGTCAAAACTGCCGTCTTCCAACGCCAAAATTTGACGCTTAATTTCTGGCTGAAGCAGATATTCCATCCCTGTTAATTGGTCTGCAACTTCTGTTATATGTTGCTCAGCTTGCTGATTAATCGTAACTAACTCCGGCATAACCCGATTACGAAGCCGATTACGGGCATATTGATTGTCCGCATTTGAACTATCCGTAATAAAAGCCTCTAAAGGTGCATTGAGTAGTGTAGCAAGCTGGGCTTTAGGTAAGCCTAAAAATGGCCGAACTAATTCAATCTGTTCCGTCAGGTTCGTGCGCATCTGCATCCCCTTTAATTGCGTTACTCGTCCACCTCGGATTAATTTATAGAGAATCGTTTCCGCTTGATCCGTTTCATGATGCGCCGTGACAATTTTATTTGCACCAATCTCATTAGCAAACGCAATCAATGCCGCGTATCTTTTGTCGCGCGCTTGCGCTTCAATGCCAACAGTTGGTTGTTCATCCCAATTTAAATGCGCGATTTTTGTATGCGCTAACTGTTGATTAGCTTGAAAAGTTTGTTTTACTAATGCCTCTTCTTGCGCCACGTCTTCGCGCAAATGATGATTAACATAAAGGGCACTTACTTTGGGCTGTAAATCGGCTGGCAATTGTTGTTGGGTCAACCAATTTAACAAAACCATTGAATCCTGCCCACCTGAAAAGGCAACCAAGACATGATCAGAAGCATCAAACAACTGTGTTGCTTGAATCTGCTTTAATAATCGTTGTTGGACTTTATTCTGACGCATGAGCCCCTCCTTTTAATCCTTGTGGTACAAAAAAACCGAGCATCAGCCCGGCTTCCTGCAATTAATTATTTATCATCTGGCAAATTAAAGACCACTTCGCCTTCCTTTGAATAAAGGTAACGGTCACGGGCAACCTTAGATAAATAATCATCATTTTTAAGATCTTTTTTCGTTTGCTTTAATTTTGCATTGGTTTCTTTAGCTGCGTCTAAGCTTTTCTGTTCTTTTTGTGTTGATTGAACAGCAGCTGAATAACGCACATAACGCGTTTGATACTGCCAAGCACACATAATCGTGATTAACAGTAACATCACAGCACATACAATCCGTCGACGACGGTGTACCTTGTTGTGATGCTCTAACTCTAGCGCCTGAACTTCTAGCGCACGTTGGCCGGCATCGTTCAATGGTTGAATATTTTGATTGCTTTGATATCTTGCCATTATCCGGCCCCTTTCATGCTTTTAAACAAAGTTCATTTCTCAACACCCATTACTTTATCTAAAAACACACCGTTTCTTAAGACCTATACGCAAAACTTAACATTTTCATATAAAAGCCTAACGGATTGTTAGGCTTCCTCTCCATCCGTTACGTAAGTTTCATCAACAATGTGATACATCTCTGCTGACTCATCTTTTTTCGTTGTTTCCACAATTTTATCAATTTGCAAAACAGAGGTCTTGTTTCCAAAGCGGATTGTTAATTCATCCCCTTCACTCACATCACTTGAAGACTTAGCAGTCTTTCCATTAATATCGATTCGGCCTTGATCCGCAATCTCTTTGGCAACGCTTCGACGCTTAATCAAGCGTGAAACCTTTAAAAATTTATCTAATCGCATCTGATTTTCCTTTCATTAAAACAACTAGTTTTTCACCCTTAGGTAAAGCTAGGAGTTCCTGTTCATTTAATATCTTTAAACGCAATAACAGTGCCACACCAACAATCGCCCCACTACCGGCTGCAAGGATCGTGGTTAAGATACTGGCACCACGTCCCAGTCCAAATATCTGATCACCTAACATCCGGACTCCAATTGCCACGACCATCATTGCCATCAACATGCCGACCACGCGGAACCACCAGTTCCAAGTGAACATGCCGCGCCATAATGGACGAGGTAACTGATACATACTATAAACAAGTAAGGGCAATAATGCTAGCATTGTCGCCACTGATGCACCCACAATCGCAAATTGTGGCATCAGCAAATTATTTAACCCATATTTCAACACCAAGGTCACTCCAATCATCGTGATTAAGCCCTTAGTGCGATTCATACTTTGCAAGACACTGGCCAACACCGTAATCAATGTTGCTGGCACAATAATTGTGACATACCACATCAAGGCGCTATCTCCTTCACGCGAACTAAACAAAAATTGATTAATCACCGGCATAATCGCAATCAAGCCAACGGGCGTCAAAAGTGACACGATTAACGTAATCCGCAAGGTCGTCTGAAAGGTCGCTTTCAGCGCTGCGTCTTCGTGCGCCTCAAAATGGGCGTGCAAAGTTGGTAATAAGGCCGTGCCAACGCCAGTCGCAACAACCATCCCGAGTTGAACCAACGGTTGTCCACGGTCATAGACCCCTTTCGTTGTTTCGGCCACATGACTCGCCATGCCCCCTTGCTCCAGCAAACCCTTAATTGTAAAGGAATCAATCAGTTGTAAGAAGACCAAAAGGGCTGCTAACACTGCTAATAAAGTTCCTTCGCGCCAGAGTCGCCGGCCCAAAACACGCCAGCGTAAGTCTGCTGTCGCAGCTTTTGTTTGCCTTTGAAAAGGCCCAATTTGGCGAAAGGAACCCAGCAAATAGCTGCCTGTCGCCACCGCGGCAATGGTCGCACCGAAAGTCGCCCAAGTACCAATCTGGTAAGCGTTCCACGCTTGTTGCATCCCGAACCAGGCGACCCCTAAGATAACTGCCACCCGCACAACTTGCTCAATCACTTGAGAAATTGCGGTCGGAACCATGTTGAACTGCCCTTGTGTGTACCCACGACTCGTAGCTAAGACTGGCATGAACAAAAACATCCAGGCCACAGCCTTAATTTCTGGTGCTAAGAGCGCATCATTCATGGCATTAGCAATGACATTTGCACCAAAATAAATACCTACAAAAATCAGGACACTAATCCCCGTTAATAGCCAAAACAAACGCCGTGCGACTAACTGCTTAGCCGCTTGGGTTGGTTGTTCAGCCACCATTTTAGAAATGAATAACGGCCAGCCACTCAAGGCCATCACCATACCAATCCCATAAATGGGGTAGACCTGCTGATAGACATAGAAGCCTTGGTTCCCGACAATATTTTGAAAGGGTACCCGATAGACGGCACTTAATATTTTAGCAATAATCCCGGCAAGCGCTAAGACACCTGCTCCCGCAAAAATACGCTGTTGTTGTTTCGCCATATGTCGCTACCTCTACGCCAAACTTGTAAACAAGTCGCGTAATTGCTTGAGCCAATCCAGCGCTTTTTGTTTAGGTTGGATGGCAATTTGCGCTTGCACTGGTGTTGCTTGTTGCTTAACCTGACCGGCAATACGCTGGTCTTGGAAAGCCTTTTTCAACTTATCACCATCAATTGGTGCTTGCGCTGTAAACTTCAACGTCAACATCTGCGGTTGACGTGCCGTACGCTTCAAAGACTCAACCCCAACACTATCAGCGGCAGCTTTCAAACGGCCAACCATAATTAATTGTTCCGCTGCTAATGGCAAGTCGCCAAAACGGTCAACCAAATCATCTTCAATTTCATCAAATTGAGCCGGCTTAGTTGATTTACGGATACGCTGATAAATTTCAATCTTTTGCGGACCATCTGGTACATAATCGGTTGGCAAGTAAGCTTCAACTTGCAAATCCAACTCTGCATCAGAAGTCTTTTGCTTACGCTTACCTTGCTTTTGTGCCACAGCGTCATTAAGCATTTGCATATACAAATCATAACCAACACTATTAATGAAGCCATGTTGACTTTGACCCAACAAATCTCCTGCCCCACGAATCGACAAATCACGCATCGCAATCTTGAAACCAGATCCTAATTCCGTAAAGTCACGAATGGCTTCTAAACGTTTTTCACTTTCTTCGTTCAATGTGCGTGTGCCTGGATAAGTAAAGTAGGCATATGCCAAATTATTTGAACGGCCAACACGACCACGTAACTGGTAGAGTTGTGACAAGCCCATATGATCGGCATTTTCCACAAACAATGTATTGGCATTTGGAATATCAACCCCAGTTTCAATAATTGTTGTTGTGACTAACACATCATATTCACCGTTAATAAAATCAACCAAGATTCCTTCAAGTTGCGTCTCGGTCATTTTTCCATGGACAAAAGCCACACGCGCATCTGGTACTAGTGACTCAATCATGGCCACAACCCGCTCAATGTCTTCCACACGATTATGTAGATAGAAAGTTTGCCCACCACGGGCCATCTCACGTTCCACAGCACTCGCCAAAGTGCGGCCATTTTGCTCCATGACATAGGTTTGAATCGGATAACGATTTGCTGGCGGCGTTTCAATAACTGACAAATCACGCACACCCACCATCGACATATTCAAAGTACGTGGAATGGGTGTCGCCGTTAAGGTCAACACATCCACATTGTTTTGCATTTCCTTCAAACGTTCTTTATGCTTCACACCAAAGCGTTGTTCTTCGTCGATCACCAACAAGCCCAAATCTAAGAACTCGACATCCTTAGATAAAATGCGATGGGTTCCGATCAAAATATCGACATCCCCACTGGCGACAGCTGCCAAAGTGGCCTTAATTTCTTTCGTTGATTGAAAACGTGACAAGATACCAATCTTAGTTCCCGTTCCTTCAAAACGATTTTGGAAGCTATCATAATGTTGCTGCGCCAAAATCGTGGTTGGCACTAGGATTGCAACTTGCTTACCAGCATGCGCTGCCTTAAAGGCGGCACGCATGGCTACTTCCGTTTTACCAAATCCAACATCCCCAACTAACAAGCGATCCATGGGTTGGATTTTCTCCATGTCGCGCTTAATTTCATCCGCGGACCGCAGTTGATCAGGTGTTTCCGGATATGGAAAGGCGTCTTCAAACTGACGTTGTGCATCATCATCGGCAGGAAAGGCGAAGCCTTGTTTCAAAGCACGTTCGGCATATAAGTCCAACAGCTCATCGGCAATATCTTCAACTTTCTTGGCAACCTTGGCTTTCGCTTTTTGCCATTCTGAACCACCAAGTTTATTCAACTTAGGGGCTTTTTCAGCGGCACCCACATACTTCTGCACCAAATCCAATTGAGAAACCGGAATGAAAATCTTATCGTCTTTTTGATAACCAATCGTGATGTAATCTTGCTTGACGCCATCACGTTCAATCGTCTCCATGCCTTCGTAGACACCAATTCCATGATTAACGTGCACAACATAATCGCCGACTTGCAGCTCGTTATAGCTCTTAATACGTTCCGCATTCGTCAGCGTTTGACGTCGTGGCGCCTTCTTTTTAGCCTGCTGGAACAACTCATGTTCAGTCAGCACAATCAATTTTTGCGCCGGCCAATCAAAACCAGCACTCAAAGGTTGTGTCGTCAGCTGGGTTCGGTCCATCTTTAGGCCGTCAGAAGCAACCGCATTTACTTTAATATCAAAATCACTCAGGGTCTGCGTCAATTTATCCGCACGCTCGTCCGTGTTCGTTAAAAAGAGCACGGTATTGCCTTGCTTTTGCCAACGTTCGACTTCACTTTTTAATATCGGCATTTGACCAAAGAACTGCTGACTTGGACGTACGGTCACATTCGTCAAACTGCTTTGTGCTAACTTACCAATACCACGTTGGAGTGGTGAAATCATCAAGGCTGTTTGTTGCAATGTCGTCACCTGTGACTCTAAATCAAAGCCTAAATCAATTTGATCTAGCATCAACTGCTCTTCAGCCTTTTGTTGCCACCATTCCGTATTTTCTTCAGCTAATTGTTTAATATTGTCCAACGCACGTGGATAATCATCGAATACGACCACTCCATCCTGTGGCAAATAATCAAACAGGCTTTCCGCATCTGGATACAAAAATTTCAAATATTGACGGAACGGCGCCAGAATCTGACCTTGTCCCAAACCATCTAAGATTGGGGTCATGGCTTCCGTCAAATGACGTTTATCTGCCCCTTCTAGGCGATCACGGTTTTCCGTAAAGGCTAATTCTAAACGCGTCTTAGCAGCCGCTATTTGCGTGTCTGTCGCAACCAACTCAGTCGCAGGTAAAATCGTGACTGTGTTTAAATTCTCTTGGCTCCGCTGCGTCGCAATATCAAAAGTCCGTAATGAATCTAGCTCTGTATCAAAAAAGTCCATCCGCACTGGATATTCGGCGTCCAATGGGTACACATCCACAATTGAACCACGAACTGCAAATTCACCTGGTTGCCCAACCGCTTCATGGCGCTGATAGCCCATCGTATGCAATTGTGCACTTAATTGGTCTAAAGCATATTCATGCTCAAAATCAATTGTTAAGCGTGCTTTTGCGAAATCAGAAACTGGTGGTAAATAGCGTTGCGCACCAGCCACACTCGTCACAATCACAGCTTGTTGATCAGTCCGTAAAGCCTCCAGTGCCCGCACACGTGCAATCGGGACATCCAAAGACGTCACAGCCAACTCGTTCGCCATTGTCTCTTCTGCTGGGAAAATATGAACATGCCTATCTGGCAACAAGCCCATCATATCTTCTGCAATTTGGTCCGCATGAAATTGACTGTCAGCAACAATTAACATCGGTTGTTGGACATTTTGATCAATCGCTGCTAAATAAGCCGTGCGAGCTGCCCCAGACAAACCCGTTACGACATGTCGACCACCCTTTTTGAGTGCTGTCGTTAATGTTTTTAAATCTTCATTTTCAGCAATTAAATCAACCAGTTGCATGGTCTATCTCCTATTTTTCGCTTAATTATAGCGATTCATCAAGGTTTGAATATCATCCCCAGCTGCAAAGTCAGCAAAAATATCCAGAGCCTTATCAATCCCAGCCATCAAATCGGCTGCTTCTTCCTTACCAAACTTGCCTAAGACATAATCAATCACAGCTTGATGCGTATGCTGTGGATGTGAAATGCCAAATTTCAAACGATTAAATTTTTGTGTATTCAAATGGTTTGCAATACTTTTAAGCCCATTGTGACCACCAGCTGATCCCTTGGCACGCAAACGTAAACGTCCCAAATCCATGTCCATATCGTCATGCACAATCAATATATCTTCAAGGTCAATTTTATAGTAATCCATCAAAGGACGGACTGCTTTACCTGAGTCATTCATATAAGTTGTTGGCTTAACCAACAAGACTTTTTCACCATTATTGAACCAATCTGCCACAAAAGCATGATGGTCACTATCTTGTTTGAAAGTTAACCCTTCTTTTTCAGCCAGTGCATCTAATGTAATAAATCCAATATTATGGCGTGTTTGATCATAATCACGGCCAATATTTCCTAATCCAACAATCATCTTCATGTTTCATTTACCTACTTTTTATGATTAAGGCACGAAATGGGCAGAATCAAAATGATCCTACCCCTCCGCGCATCTATTTATTTTTAACTTGTTTTCTATTATAGCATTTTAGCTTAAAACTAACATGGTCAAAAAAGGGGCTGAACATCAGTCCAATAAAAAAAGGACGTAACCCCCGTTACGTCCTTTTTTATTGCTTATGCGTGTGTTAAAACACGATATTGTTTTTGATGGCGTACAAAGTAAAGAATGACCGCTAACATCGATCCCAGCAGCACCATGCTTAAAATCATGATTGCCTGGCTCGGTGTTTCGCCAATCATCATCGTCTCACGTAATCCTTGTACGGTGTACGTCATGGGTACATAGGCATGTAACTTTTGATAAATTTCTGGTGACAACTGAATCGGGTAAGTTCCCGCCGACAAACTTAATTGCGCGACTAGCAAGACCACTGAAACAAAGGATCCCGCGCGACCAAACCATAAATTCAACGCTGTCACTAACATCGCATCCATCCAAGCGATTAATATCAAAAAGCGTAATGTTCCCATTGGGTCTACATAATTCATCCCCAAAATCCACTTGTTCAACAAGAACAAGACCACAGCCATCATGGTTGCAATGCTGAAAATAATCACAAACTTTGAACCAATCCAGCGGAACAATGAATGAACCGGTGTGCGTGGCGTCAACAAATCCAGCATTAAGTTCATCCCTAACATCCCAATAAATAAACCAACTGAGAACATATAAGGTGCCATACCGGTTCCGTTATTGGCAACATGGTCACGTTCTTGGTGCTTTGTCTTCACTGGTGAAGCCATTTGTTGGTCAACTTGTCGCTTATCTGGTAAGCCGGCGACTTGATTAACCGCATCATCCATTTTGTCAGCAAGCGTCTGATTGCCTTGCTGCATTTTAGTTAATGCCGGACCAATTTGCTTAGAACCATCAGCTAGTTGCGTTGAACCAGCATGTAATTGATTGGCGCCATCGGCCAATTGGTTGGAACCTTGGGTCAACTCATTTCCCTTACTTTGTAAGGTGTTCAACCCGGTTTGCACTTGACCATTTCCATCAACAAGTTGGTTCACCCCTTGCTGCATGCCACCCATTTTAGAGGCCATCGTTGATACACCAGCTTGCAATTGTTGACTGCCGGCATAGGCTTGTTGACCACCAGAAACTAAGCGTTGTCCCCCCGACAACAACTTATTCTGACCGCCCACATTTTGTTGCCCACCAGCTTGCAAAGCTGCTGACTCTTGATTCAATTGTTGCAAACCATTAGTCACTTGATTAGCACCGTCGTCTAATTTAGAAATTTTGCTTTGCATGGTTTGTGCTTGTGCAACTTGGGTATTCAACTGGCTCCAATTAATCGACTGTGTTCGCGTCGTCAAACGTTCAATTGCCCCTTGATTATCCTCAAGATTTTTAACCAAAGGTTCTAGATTTTTCGCCAAACTTCCCGCATTATTCTTTAAAATAACCAGTTGATCCTGGATGCCTTTTTGATCTGCTGCCTGACTAGCTTGTACAGCCTGCTTAATCGCTTGGGTTTGTTCAGGCGTTAATTTTTGCGAAGCGGCTGCTTTGTCAATCGCTGCATTTGTATGATCATTTTGACTCGCTTGAATATTTTGAATCGCAGTAACCGTTGCTAACATTGTCTCAATCGTTTGCGCAGTTGCGTTAACGTCGACTGTATTCTTTGGATTATGTACAGCCTCCACTAACTGCTGTAAATCTTCCAAGTCTTGTTTTGCTTGCTTAAGGTCCGCTGGACTAACTGAATCAGACGCGGTTTTAATTTGACCGACACCATCTGAAACTTTTTTGCTACCTGCCGCCAGTTGCGACACAGCACCCGTATAGTCTGTAATTCCTTGATTTAATTGCTCGGCACCAGCTTGTGACTGGGTCAAACCATCAACTAATGCTTGTTGTCCTGCCAATGATTCCCCCAAACCATTCGTAAGACTTTGTTGCCCAGCTGATAATTGTGAGACCCCTTGATTAGCTGCCGGCAATGCTTGCTGCATTTGCTGTAAGCCAGCACCAACTTGGGCATTACCTTGGCTTGCTTGACCAACACCAGCGACATACTGATTTAAACCAACATTCAATTCACCAGCTCCAGATCCAAAAGTCAGCGTACTAGCTGCTAATGTATCCAATCCATCCGTTAACTGCTGACTACCATCTTTTAACTGATCTGCGCCGTCCGCTAATTGTTGATTACCGTCTGATGCTTTAGCTAAATCTTTACCAGCACCTTTAATTTCAGTCATCATCGCATTTGTATAGGCTTTGGTAACTGAAGTTGATACCTGCTGACGCATTTTTTCAGCTGCTGAATCAGATAGTTTACCGGCAATAAAACTGTGCCCCGAACTTGTTTCATAATCTAATTGCATCTTTTGCGGCTTCTGATCCAAAATAGATGTCGCATGCTTTGAAAATGTTTTCGGAATTGTCACGACCATATAATAGTCGCCCTTTTCCAACCCTTGATGTGCTTTTTTTTCATCAGTAAAAGTAAAATCAAGTTCGTCTGATTTTTTGAGCTCTTTGACTAATTCGTCTCCGACCGCAACTTGATGTTTCTGATAAGTAACTGCTTTATCTTGGTTAACAACCGCTACTGGCAATTCCTTAACGTTACCATAGGTGTCCCATAAAGAACCTAAGAACGGAATTGCATATAATGTTGGTAAAAAGCATAAAACAAAAATCACGAGTCCTGTAAAATGATGTTCTTTTAAATATTGCCACTCTGCTTTTAACATATCGCCCCCCCTGGAAATAAATATTTGGACTGTTTTTATCTTAATCTTTGCTATAATAACTTCAATACGCAATATTAAACAAAGTGTTCAATAAATTGAAAAGAGGGGATTTATCATGAAACACGCTGAACGAAACCTCGAAACCGAGCAACAAATCAAAAAGGCTTTTATTCACGCTGTCGATCAAAAAGGCTTTAACAAAGTGACGATTACTGACATTGCTCAGCACGCGCACATTAGTCGCGGGACATTTTATGTTCATTATATGGATAAATATGATTTACTAGAAAAACTCGAGGCTGATATTTTCGAAAAATTGCAAAGTAGTATCGTCCGTGAACAGTTAAATGCACCATTATTAGCACGAAGTAATGAGGACATTGCGACATCAACTTACCGCACTTTTAGCTATTATTTAGCCTATATCGATAGTGAACGAGAGACGATTCGTGTCCTTTTGTCGCCTAATGGCGATCCCCATTTTTTTGATAAAGTTAAAAACTTAGTCGATCAATTGTTAACGAGCAAATTAACTGAATTTAATGGTCACTTTTCAGACGTCTTACCTATTTCATATTCAAAAGAGATTTCCATTACCAATTTATTGAATATCGTTCGACACTGGCTAAATAGTCCAAATCCTGAAACGCCAAATGAACTCGCAGAAATTCTCATGAAGAGCCGCTTGATTGCGCCTCGTGATTTATTAGTATTTGATTAGCATTCGTGAGAGCTATACCAATCTTAAAATCGATTTACTACAGTTTTAATCTCATTTTTTTCTCACAAAAAATAGGAAAAACTAGCAAAACATGCTATGATAAGTAAATCAAACACACAAGGAGGTCCGCGCCAAATGCTTGAAACTATGGTGAAACCTAGACAAGATTTAGTAACCGTCAATGAAGACACCACTTTAAGTGAAGCACTCATGCTACTTGAAGATTTCAATTTTCGCGCGCTCCCTATTTTAGATGCTAGTGGCCAATTATTCCGGGGGGTTGTCTACAAAATGCATCTTTACAAGCACAAAGCTAATAATGGGGATATGCAGCAGCCTGTTACGTCTGTTATGCGTAACACAACTAAATTTATCAATAGCGATGCCACTTTCTTTGATTTGACATTCGCAATCCGTGATTTACCGTTTATTTCAGTGCTTGATGCCGAAAATCATTTTACTGGCATTATTACGTACAGTCACTATATGCGTTTATTAGAAGATTCTTGGCGTCCAAATGATGGAAAAACCGTCATGACTTTGAAATCAACCGGTGGTCGCGGTAATCTCGAACGCGCCTCAAAGATTATGGCTCGTTACACAAACATTCTTTCTGTTGTCACTTTAAATACAGACCACGGTCCTGGTCGTATTATTGCAACAATTCCTACCTCAGTTGATGATAGCACTCTCAACAAAATCACACGGGCACTACAACGCAAAGACTTTGAAATTGAAAGCATTGAGTCTTATCGTCGACCAAGTGCATAAGTAAACGATGTGTCCTTATCATTTACTGTTTGCCTTACTCGCCTTTCTTTTATGCAATTTTAACCACACTGCCTCTGTTTACTAATTTTTTTAACTATGTTAGTATGTCTTCAATAAGAACAGAACCTTTTAACCGAATCCGTGAGATTCAAAAGGGTTGACGCTTGTGGCCGAAATTAGCCTATTCTGCAATTGCGCAGTATGAAGTCTAAATCAAATAGGGCATACGTGAACTCCTAAGCTCACGTATGCCCTATTTTTTTGGAGGAACCATGGAAAACTTTGTTAACTTAAACGAATTATCTACTTCAGATATCCAAGCTTTAATTGAACGTGCACTTGAATTTAAAAGTGGAGCAGCGCAACCAACTCAAACCAATCATATGGTTGCTAACCTTTTCTTTGAAAATTCAACCCGTACACATTCAAGTTTTCAAGTGGCTGAATTAAAAATGGGTTGGCAGCAAATTATGATTGACCCGCAAACAAGTTCAACAAAAAAGGGTGAGAGCTTAAGTGATACGCTTAAAACCCTTGGTGCCTTGGGCGTAGAATTTGCTGTGATTCGTCACAGTCTTAACGACTGGTATCAACCATTAATTGCTGAGCACTCAGATTTGATGCCTCGTCTAATTAATGCTGGTGATGGAAACGGACAGCATCCTTCACAAAGCTTGCTAGATTTAGTAACCATGTATGAAGAATTTGGACACTTCGATGGCCTAAATGTCCGTATCGTTGGCGATTTAGCACATTCACGGGTTGCCCGTTCAAATGCCGAAGTCCTACAACGCTTAGGGGCAAACATCTCATTCTCAGGTCCAAAGTCTTGGTATCCAGCTGATTTTGATCAATTTGGTATTTATACAGAACTTGATGAAGGCTTAGAAGACCTTGATGTCATCATGTTCTTACGTGTTCAACACGAACGCATTGCTGAAATTGAAAATACTGATTTTTCACCACTTAGCTACCATTTCGATTTTGGTTTGACACAAGACCGTTATGACCATTTGAAGGATACAGCGATTATTATGCATCCCGCTCCAGTTAACCGTGATGTTGAGATTGCAGACAGCCTAGTTGAAGCCCCTAAGTCACGTATTTTCCAACAAATGACTAATGGTGTTTACGCCCGTATGGCAATTTTGGATGCGGTTGAAAAAGATTAAAATAACTAAAAAGCTTCCGACTTAAAAGTGTCGGAAGCTTTTTTATCATTTACTTTAAATATTCTCACGCCAAATTGGCTGTGACATACAACGACCACCACCACGGCCACGCGATAATTCGCTGGATTTAATCTCATTAACCTTAATGCCATGTTCTTGCATCAATTTAATTGAGATATAATTACGGTCATATGTAACCACTTCGCCTGGTGCAATGGTCAAATTATTTGACCCATCATTCCATTGCTCACGGGGAGCCGCAATCGGATCACCCCCACCAGTCTCAATCAAATCCAAATCATCTAAATTCAAAATCTCTTTCAATGATTCTTTCAAATTATCACGATGTTCCATCACAATTTGACCTTGATCATCTGCACGCAAAATATGAATATTCATCTTGCCTTCATCATCCATAATGCCTGGAAATACTGTGAACTGGTCATAATTAACCATTGTAAACACCGTATCTAAATGCATCATGGCATGATTATGGGGAATATCAACTGCAAGAATGGTATCAAAATGACTATTTTCATTCGTAAATAATTTTTCTACTAAAGCTTGAATGGCACGGCTAGATGTACGTTCTGAAACACCAATGGCTAATGTATGATCGTTCAAAACCAATTCATCGCCACCTTCCATTCGTGCATCTGAATTGCGATCAGTCCAAATATCAACTTTACCGGCAAAGCGTGGATGATAGGTCATCACAAATTCTGAAATCAACGATTCTGGTCGTCGTGCTTCATAGGCCATGCGATTAATCGTTACCCCACTCCCCATCATCGCTTGTGGGTCGCGCGTGAAGTATGCGTTGGGCAAAGGATCCATTAAGAATGGATTTTCCGCATCTGAACCAGCAACATCATGTAGATTAGGATGTCTAAAATCAACAATTTCTCTGCGAACACCAGCATAAATAGTTGCTACTAAATCGTGCGTCGATAACGTATTTAGATAGGCTTTGATGTCTTGCATCGTATCACCCATATAGTGGTATTCTGTGACATAACGCGTTAAAAATTCATCCTTCACAGTTGCATCTGATAAAACATCTTCAAGCAGCTGTTCAATATAAATCGTTTCGACATCATGAGCTTGCAAAACCTCTGCAAAATAGTCGTGCTCTTTTTGCGCATTTTTTAAGAATGGAATATCATCAAACAACAACCGTTCCATCGTATCTGGTGTAATATTTTCAATTTCAGCACCTGGTCGATGTAATAGGACCGTCTTCAATGTACCAATTTCTGAGTTAACTTGAATCGCTGGATTATTAATCATTATTAAAACTCCGATCTGCTGTCGCAAAAAATCATTTCTTATTAACTTGCATGCTTACCTCAATTGTATATATCTACATAATAGAACCAAGCTTCCAGCTTGTAAAAGTCGTAAAACCATACAATAAACATCAATACTTATGATGTGGTAAATAAATATACAAATTTTAAAACACTTTCACGCATCTACAGACAATGTTAAAATTGCCAACATCCCTTACCGCAACTGTTAATTGCTCAATGCATTGCGATACATATAATATCAGATTTAATGTATATTTGTTCATCAATATCCATTTATATTTTCGTTTCATATATTTTTTATAAAAATATGCCAAAATTTTTTAGTTACTCAAAAATAAATGACAAAAAAGCTGCTCTCAACGATGAGAACAGCTTTTTTAACTTTAATAATTTCCCCAATATTTGTGCATTGATGTCATTCCAATTCCAGGATTGAAACTATTTGTAGGGTCATTTTTCTTATAATGTTCAACTAATGCAGGCGCAGCTTCATACAAATGTCCCACATTATGTTCGGCAGGATAGATAGCTCCACGCTCGTCAAAAATCTTAAGCATTTCTTGCTTAACTTCGTGGGCATCAACCCCTGGCTTTAGTACATAGTCTTGGTGCATAACGTGATCCAAGAAGTGTCCATAGTACAACTTGTATTGAATCTTATCTTCAAGTTCAGCTGGCAAATGCTCAAACCACTTAAATTCATTTCGTGGCAAAGCAACGTCAATTGGCAAAATTTGAATGTGATCGTCTTGGAAGACTTCTTCCAAACGAATGGCCACACTGGCCGTTACATAACGGTGCGTTGCAGCAACCTTAGCTTCCTTTGGTGTACATTCGAAATAATCACCTTCTTCAGTCTTAAAGAAGTCGTCCAAGAAAATACGTGCTTCTTGAATACCCGCACCATCCATCTTCAATTGAAGATAATGCTCGTAACGATCACGATATTCTTCTAAGCGCTTTGGCAATTGATTAGGCACAAAGTTACTCATTGTTTGCAACATACGATCTGGGAAGTAAGGTTTGAACGTTGGCACGTGGTCCAAAATACGTTCAGCAGTTGCACGCATACCAAACAAATATGGCAAAGCATTTGTTCCGATTGTATCAATCACAATCAATGAATCCTTACCATATTTCTTGGCCAAATCATAAGCTTCACGGTGCATATATTCACCAGATACTGGCAAATGCTTGAATTCAGTCAAAATATGACGACGCAAACGTTCTAGAACATCTGGATTGTTTACACCAATGTAGAAGACTTGTGACTCACTTGCTTGTGGGTATGTGTCCAAACGAACCGCAAATGTTGCAAGCTTTCCAGCTGCACCAGATACTTCATACAAATTATTTGGATCAGCGTTGTAACGCGTTGGCTTTTCAGAATCAACATTACGGACACGTTCTTCATAGTTACGGTTTCCAGCAACATGTTCCTTACCCTGAGGAATATTATGAATATCGAAATTACGCTCTTCCAAATTCGTGATAATTTCTTCAGGTGTATCCCCTAAGTCGATTCCCAAATGGTTAACCAAATGCAATTCGTCATTTTCGTCAATTTGGGCATACAAAGATAGCTCAGTGTAGGCTGGTCCACGTTGAATCAAAGCACCACCTGAATTGTTATTAACACCACCGACGACGGAAGCACCAATGTCAGAAGAACCAATTACTGAATGTGGCTCACGATTTACCTTGTCTAATTCACCTTCTAGGTGATGTAGTGTGGTTCCTGGGAAAGCTAATACTTGACGATTATGATTAATTAATTGGAGACCCTTAATGCGCATTCCGTTGACAACAACGATATCACGATCATAGCCAGATGCTGGAATTGAACCTTCAGTCAAGCCAGTATTAGCAGCTTGCATCAAGATAATAATGTTATTTGCATGCAATACTTCCAACACGTGCCATAACTCCATCAAAGACCCTGGACGAACCACGGCTAGAGCATCACCTTTTCCTGAACGATAACCTTCACGGAACGGACGTGACCGCTCTTTTGAGGTAATAACATTGTGCTTGCCAACAATATTTGTAAGCTCTTCCACTACTGACATAATAAGCCTCCCATTAAAATCTATTTATAACTAATATTGTACCACTTACATTCTAATTTGTTAAATTATTAACAGACTATTAACAAATCATTCATTTTCAATCAAAAAACACCAGTATGCTTAGCTAAAACTCGTATAATTCTGCAATCCTTTTTTCCAAATCGTATGATAAACAAGTAGAAAAAATAGTGGTCCAGACAGGATTGTCATGACCATCACCGCCGGATGTTGAATTTTATGAAGCAAAAATGAAACTGGATAATATGCCATAAACCCGACTGGAATAATACTTAGCACAATTTGAATCGTTTTTGGATAAATTGACATAGGATAATCTGCTAATTGTATAAGTTGCCAATAAATGGATGTTACCCCATCAACTTGCTTAATCCAAAAGGCCAAAGAACTAAAACATAAATAAATACCTTCAATTAGAGCCAGCGTTGTCAGTAATAGGACACTAGCTAACAGAACCACCAATAGATTGAGCCCTTGAACATGGATGAGTAATGCAAAAAAGCTTACCGTATAGATGACGGCTTCAACCATCGCCTCTTCATCAATTTCCACCATAATGACTTGTAACAGCAAGTTGATTGGTCGCATCAAAAGCACATCTAATGTCCCATCTTGAATCAATTCTGGAATATCCATGGTGGTCACAAAAAAAGTTTCCCAAATTGAAAGTGCCATATGCATAAATAAATACATCAGGATAACTTCTTGGCTCGACCAACCACCAATCCCATTTTTGAAATTGGTTAATACAAAAATAATAAAAAGCGTCGATAATGAATCAATTAAAAAGCCCAAATTTCCGAATAAAACATCCCATTTGTAAAGCCAAATGCGCTTAAAATCTCGATTTATGAATTCTTTGTACACGTAAATTGAATGTCGCATTGCTTATCCTCCCATGATGCTTAGTCGGTTCAATACCATTTTTGAAATAACGGCATACACCAAAAAAATGATACCTAACCAAATTAATTGATGTAGGATTAGCATGGAAATAGTCGTCTGATTCATCCCCGTTACGAGTGATAACGGAATATAACCGATTGCATAAAAAGGAGACCATTCCGCAATCACTTTGATTAGTGGTGGATAAATATTAATTGGAATGGCTGCGCCACCCAGTATGACCATTAATCCACCATTCAGCGCTAGCAATCCGTTTACTCGAACGGTTATAAAGGCACAAAATCCAATAATCATACCAATCAGCCATGCAATCAGCCATGATAAAACAATTGATAATAACAAAATCAACATATTTACCTGGTTAAACTGCAACACCTGTCTAAAAAACACGGCATAAATAATCGTCAATGGCATCAATTTGTAGATTAAATCATAAATTAACGTGCCTATTGATCGGCCCAACATCACTTGTGAGATGGTAACTGGTTTTGCCAAGATGCTACCAATCTGGCCATCGTTTATATTTTTCCCTAATTTTTTAGCCGTTTCCGTGGTCGGAATAACGGTACTCAAAACAATTGCCATTAACCCATAGGTCACCAGCATATTAATATCTTGGCTCGGGGCAATCGCATGCCAGACATAGTATTGAACAATTGCACCAATAATCCCTGATAAAATTGTGAACCATGCATTCGCCTTAAAACTTTGCCGAACGAGATATTCTGATTTCACATAAGTATTAATTACTCTCATAGTTAAATTCCCGATAACGTTAAGATATCCGTCAAATCTAAATCACTATATCTGACATTGCTAATAATATCTGCTTCTAGAAAAATTTTATTTAATTGTTTCTCTGTTAACTCATCAATATTAAAAACATAGACATTCGAATCTTGATTTTCTTGATACAACTTGAGGCCTGGTACTTCCAAAATAGCTGATTGATAAATTTCAACTTTTTCCATGTTCTTAAATTCAGCAATAAAATCACTTTTCGCACCATTAAATTTTAATTGTCCGTGATCAATCAAAATAATTTTATTTGCAATGCGTTCCACTTCACGTAAATCATGCGTGGTCATGATAATGGTTGTCTGCTTAGTCTTATTTAATTGCATTAAGAAATTTAGAAATACATTCTTTGTTTGCACATCTAATCCTAACGTTGCTTCATCTAAAAATAACAATTTAGGCTGATGGACTAATGCTGCGATCAATTCTCCGCGCATTTTTTGCCCTAATGATAACTCTCGGACTGGTTTATGCAAAAAATCATTTACCTCTAGTAAATCAATTAATTGCGCTAACCATGCATCATCTTTCGTGTCATACATTGCTTGCAAAAATTTAAAAGAATCGATGAGTGGCAGTTCCCACCACAATTGGCTCTTTTGTCCCATCACCGTCCCTATTTGTTTGGCATTTTGAATTCTCTTCTTAAATGGATTATTTCCTAGCACCGAAATTTCACCATTTGTTGGCAGCATTAACCCCAATAGTAATTTTATGGTCGTCGATTTTCCGGCACCATTTTGCCCAACGTAACCGACAATATCACCAACCTCAATGTTAAAGTCAATATCATTTAAGGCCAAAATCATATCGGTGGCACCCTTATAAGCCTTACTAACTGTTTTTACTTCAATTATTTTATTCTGCATGATTGTTTGCTCTCCCGCTGATAAATCGTGTTCACTTTTATCACTATTTTTAGTTGAACACATCAGTATTAGCATCGTCAATGCAAAAACTCATATTTCTAACTAAAATTTCATATTGATGCTGGAAATTGATTATTCTCAGTAAAAAAAACGAGTACAGAAACAATCTCTGTACTCGTTTTTGTTTTTATTAACGTAAAATATCAATCAAATTCTTATCCGCAGCCTGCTTAGCTGGCAACCAACCGAAGATAACCCCAACCAAGGTCGAGACACCAAGCGCGAAAACAACATCTGCTAGTGAAATAATCGCCTTAATATGCATATCTCCCGGAATAAATTTCGTGACCATATTCGCAATTAAGTAACCACTTAACAAACCAATCAACCCGCCAACAACTGTTAGCACAATTGATTCAATCAAGAACTGATTACGAATATTCGACTCAGTCGCCCCCACGGCTAAGCGAATACCAATTTCTTGCGTCCGTTCAGAAACTGAAATATACATCATATTCATCACACCGATTCCAGCAATAAACAGTGAAATTCCAGCAACAGCACTCACAAAGAACGTTAAGCCATTCAAGACTTTACTAATTTCCCCAATCATCTTATCCGTATCTTCATAAGAGTATGAGCCACTATTACGACTTGAACCTTGCTTTGATAACATTTTCTCAGCCGCTTGACCCACCTTACGTGGATTTTCGCCCTTCTTGACGCTAAGAATCATGACCGCCCCATCGTCATTTGACTCTCTTTGGAAAGCTTCATAAGGAATAATCACATTATCCATATAACGGTCATTTTCATTATAGGTTCCAGCAACTGTGTAAGCATAATTGCCTAACGTTACTGATTTCCCAACCGCATTTTCTGCAGATCCAAAATTCTTTTTTGCTAAATCTTTCGTGATTAAAATCTTATTTTGTCCAACATCAAGATCATTTTGTGAGAAAACTTTTCCACTCTGCATATCCGGTTCATTATCTAGATTACGCATTACGGTAAATGATAAGTCAGTTGATTCATCATTAATAATTCCCGTAGTTTGCCCCGTATCGCCGGATAGCGCTGATAACTCAATCTTTGAAATCTTATGACCAATATCACTTGATTTAATCAAACTCACATCGGCTTGTGATAATCCCTTTTGCCCAGCATCATCATCGTAACCATAATAATCGATTTTAGCTTTTAGCTCACCAGACTTAGAAGTCTTAAATTGGTCGGTAGCCATCTTATTGACCCCATTTCCAATCGCCATAATCGTAATCACAGAGGCAATTCCAATCACAATTCCAATAATGGTCATGAAAGAACGCTTTGGATTCATTTTTAACGATTGCAACGCCGTTAGCACTGTCTCTCTAAATTTCATAATCTGCCCCCATTACCTGACCATCTAAGATCTTAATCATTCGATGCGCTTGTTCACCAACACTCGCATCATGGGTCACGATAATTAAGGTCGTTCCCTGCGCATTTAATTGCTTAAACACGTTCATAATTTCAATCGTTGTACTACTGTCCAAAGCACCAGTTGGTTCATCGGCAATAACAATATTGGGACTGGTCACGATAGCACGTGCAATCGCTACACGTTGCTGTTGTCCCCCTGACAACAATTTAGGAAAAGCATCTGCCTTATCTAAAATACCAACTTCGTCCAAAACACGGTCAACCGTTTGTTTAATTTCTTTATTCGACTTACCTTGATAACGCAAAGGCAAACCAACATTATCTGCAATTGTCATATTCTGAATTAATTTAAAATTTTGAAAAACCCAACCAACATTTTCGTTTCGGAATTTCGTGAACTTTTTCTTACTTAATTCATGTGTGTCTAAACCATTCAACACATAATCCCCTGAAAATTCACGATCCAATAGTCCGATAATATTTAGCAATGTTGATTTTCCTGAACCGGAATGCCCCATAATTGAGACGAATTCGCCATCGTTGATGGTCAAACTAATATCTTTTAACACGTGTTGTTCGTCGTCACCACGCTTAAAATACTTATTAATATGTCGCAACTCTAACATCGCATGCCCCCCTAGATCTTTTTGCCGTCTAGGTCTTTATTACCTGGATCTTTGACGATTTTAACATCTGTGCTCAAATCATCCTTTGAAATCGCATAGGTATCCCCAGTTTGCGTTGCTTTAATGGCTTGCTTTTTAGCCTTACCCTCGTCGACAACATAAATATACTTTTTACCATCCTTATCTTGGACAGCAGATTTTGGCAAAACAACATCATCTTGTGCAATTTTTAAGGTCACTTGTTGTCCTAAACGATAGTTTGAAGCAGCTGTTGTCTTAAAAGTATAATTGGCTACTTTTCCACTTTCTTTGGCAATTTCAGAAATAGATGTGATTTTTTCATCCGTCTTCACATTACCCGAATTTGTTGCCACTTTAACAGTTGCACCAGTTGATAGGCGATCATAATCATAATCCGTCACACTAGAGTCAATGTATCGTGTGCTTGATGAAATCGCAATTTTAACATTTGTCGTATCTTGGTCGTCAATCGACAACATCCCATCATAAGGTGCCACGATGGTCTTAGTCGCCTTATTGTATGCCTCTTGGGCTTCACGCTGTTCTTTTTGCAAATCTTGCGTATCATCACCCTGCGCCTGGGCATTTGCAATTTGCGTTTGTAGTTCAGACCACTTATGTTGCGCTTCATTTTGCGCCTCAGTATCTGTTGCCAAACCAATGACGTCCCCGGCTTGAACTGTCGCACCATCATTGATATATAGCGTAACCTGGGCCCCCTCTGGCACTTTCACATCTTGTTGATGGTCCGCTTTAACCACACCTGATTCACTCAAAGGATCCATTTTTGTTGCATGAATCGTAGCGATTTCATCATCTTTGTTGTCTTTTGGTGTTGGTTGCATCATATAAGCCCCGCTACCAATAACTGCAACACCCACCAAACCACCTAATACCCATTTTGTCTTACGATTTTTAAACATTACTTCCCCTCCAAGTTGGACTTTCGACTATACAATGAATTATACTATCCCGCGTATAATATTGTAAAGGACTAAATAAAAAACACAGACAAAACCTGTCTGTGCTTTCAATGATTATTTAACTTTTTTCCCACGAATCGTTAGGACACTCCAACTAAACATCAAAAGTGGCATGAGCAAAGTCGCCCAAAAACCAGTTCCAAAGAATTGGGTCAAATTTAAATTAACATGCTGATTAAGGACACCCAAAACTGAATTTTGGAACTCATTATAAACGGTCACAGCCACATAAATGACAGCCCCAAAATGCAAGAGTGATGCCAAAAGCGCAATTCCTTTAGCAAAGAAGTTTGGAACAATTTCACCAAAAATATACACAATCGGTAAAATAATCAACATATACAAACCAATCGTCAAATATTGTGACTGCTCTTGCGCACCGGCCGACGTTAGGACATTACTAGCATTCGTCATCAAATCATACAAAGTTACACTTGTCTCACTCATATTAGGCAAAGTGATTTGCAAAAAAGGCAGTATGAAAAAACCAATTAAACTAGCAAGTCCTAGTAAACCACCGATAAAACTAACGCGCGCACGGCGGCGTTTTTTAGTTGGCGCTGGCTTTAACTCTGGCTCATCAAATTCATCTTCTGGATCTGCTTTGACTTGTGCGGCCTTTTTTTCAGCTGCCTTCTGCTCGGCTGCTTTTTTCTCAGCTGCCTCTTGTTCCCGGCGCTTTTCAACACGTGACACAGGTTGTTGTTGCTTTTGATTTTCAACCATTTCAGCAAGTTCTGCTTCTGTTGGTTGGCGACCGTATAATTGCTTAAATGAATCAATCAATGCTTGTTCATCCATAACAATATTCCTCCTATTTATTGGTAAGCATTCAGCATTCATTCAAATACCCTATCCCACATTCATCGGTATTCTGCTAACTGCATTACCCTTTATTTTAATAGTTTAACTATACAATAAAATTAAATTCACGCCAAATCATTGCCCGTTTTCACAAAAAAAGACGACTTTACGCTTGTAAAATCGCCCTTTAAACACATTTTTCACTTATATTCGGCTAGCTAGTCGGGGCATTGCTCCCAAAATGAAAACTCAAACTGGTAACCTTTTTCATAAATAGCCAGTTCGTTCGCCTGCAAAGAAAAACCACGCGCCTCAACCAGTTCTTGTAATGTTGCTAAGTAACGCGTCACTGCATCTTGATAGGCTGGACTTGTATAATAATCAATCCAGGCCTGATATTGATGGCCATGCGGTTGATTTTGCATCGACAAGGCCAATAAATAATAAGATTCAGCACATGGAATGGTTCGCAATAATTGCACCACATCATCGGTTTTTGGGCCACTTTCAAGAAAATAAACATAAGCCTTGCTTTCATCCGTAATGGCACAATTCACCCAATCAGGAGATGGATTTAATCCCAAATGAGCATCCCCTTCATCCAAGGTTTCATCATTCGTTGCTGGTAAAGCCTTAATCTGTTCCGTCACGGCCATAAAATGCGCAATATAATATTCATCTTGCGCGACATAAAAATCACGTGTTATCTGACTTAAATGCCCCTGCTGTAACCCCTGCAAAAATGGCAGGCGCTTAATTTGTGCTAACCATTTTTCTTGAATTGGTTGTAACTGTGTTTTAAGCATTTTGCCAACTTTCCTTCATCGCAGATACCGTCGCGGCTACATCTTGCGCTTGCGTCAGTAATGAAATTACGGCGACCCCATTGAGCCCCGCTTGCTTCAAGGCTGGCAAATCTTTCAATTGAATCCCGCCAATTCCGACCACGGGTAAATGTAATTGATTTGCGTTCAAAATTTCTGATGCGTATTCCACGCCAAGACTTGCGCTCGCATCCGCTTTTGAATTCGTTGGAAAAATCGGTCCGAGGCCTAGATAGTCAATGCGTGGATTGTCGACAGCGGTCATCTCAGATAAATTGTTGATTGAGAGCCCTAATATCATATCAGTTGGTAATTGTGGCACTAATTTTTCAAGTGCCAAATCACTTTGCCCCACATGGATCCCGTCAGCATGCACGTTTAAAGCAAGTTTGACATCATCATCAATCATAAAGGTCACCTGTTCCAATTTAGCAACGGCCCGTAATGCTGCTACCAACTGTTCACGTTGCCCTAATTTTGGAAAAGCCATCCCTTTATCACGATACTGAAAAACCGTCACACCACTTTCAATCACATGGCTCATCTTTTCAAAGGCCACTTCAATCGAATCAGTGGGATAATCTTGTGGCCCTGCAATCGCATAAATCGTTAAATCAAGCATTTTTTCTTACCCCTTATTTTCTTCCAACATACCAGCCCATAGATTAAGTGGCCCATGCCCATGTCCGACATCAATGCCATTTTGAATCACTTGATTCATGTACACCTTCGCGTCTGGCATAATCTCAGGCAAGGTCAACTCTTTTGCTAAGCCAGCCGTAATATAGGCTGACAATGTATCCCCAGTACCATGCGTCCGAATCGTATCAAAGCGCTCACTACGATACCAATACGCTTGTTGGTCAGCCGTATAGAGTAAATCTGATACAGTTTCTTCTGCGCCATGGCCCCCTTTTAATAACACATGCTTAGCTCCTAATTGTTGAATTGCTTGGGCCGCTTGGCACATGTCATCTTTAGAATTGATCGACTGCCCAGTAATCACGGCGGCTTCTTCCAAATTAGGCGTAATTAAATCAGACAAAGGTAATAGCGCTTTAATCATCAAGTCAATTGCTGCATCAGACAACAATTTAGCACCCCCTTTTGCCACCATAACGGGATCAATCACTAAAGGAATCTCCGGAAACTCTGAAACTAAGTCAGCCACCGTCTTAACGATATGTTCATCAAAAAGTGCACCGGTCTTAATAGCTTTAATATCTAAATCATCCATGACAGATTTCATTTGCTGGCGTAAAAGCGATTCACTAACGGGCATCATAGCCTGGACACCTTGTGTATTTTGAGCAGTAATTCCCGTCACAACCGTCGCTGCATAAACATGAGCCAAGGCAAAAAAACGCGTATCCGCATTCAGACCAGCCCCCCCGCTCGCATCAGTTCCAGCAATGGTCAGTACTTGTGGAATCTTTTCTAATGCCATGCCACCACTCCTGCGTTCAAATCAACATCCGTCAATTGATACAAAGCATCATATAAAGCTGCCATATAAGTTCCTGGTCGATCAATACCGGCCTGCGCCCCTGCTTGATTACCTGCTAAACTAAAAGCCATTGCAGCAGCGACGGCTGCATCAACTGAATCATCGGCAATTGCACCAAAGGTTCCAACCACAGCGCTTAACATATCCCCAGCTCCGACATTGACCGCTAATAATGGATTATCATAACTAACCACTGCGGTTTTGGTTCCATCGCTAATGACATCTTGCACACCACTTTGTAAAATCGTTGCCCCGGTTGCTAAAGCCGCTTTTTGCGCAATTGAGACATCTAATGATTGGTCCAGTGCATCAATGCCTTTCCCTGCAACATCAACATCTGCAAACCAACCAATCTCGGATGCGTTCCCGCGAATGTAGTCGAAGTGAACCGCTGCCGCTAGTTCTTTGAGACAAGTTGAGCGGTACGCCATGCCAACTGCCACTGGATCTAAGATAACTGGAATGCCCCGTTCATTCGCCCGTTTTCCAACTTTAATCATCAAAGCCAAGCGTTCTTGAGTGATTGTCCCAATATTCAAAATAACCGCTTGCGCAATATCTACAAATTCATCCGCTTCTTGTGGTGCTTCTAACATCAAAGGGCTGCCACCGAGCATACTAACTGCATCAGCGACATGTTGTGGTGTCACCGAATTAGCCAAATTAACAACTACCGGTTGGTTCGCACGAATTTTCTCAATCATTTGCATCATTTACAAACTCCTATCATTAAAAAAGGCCCAAGGAAAACATTACTTCAAAAAGTAAGCCTTCCTTGAGCCAGTCAGATAGTCAATTCTATGCGTTTACTTTCCTCCGCAAGTTTTGACTTGTTCAGGTTCAAAGGGTCCAATAAAATTGTCTCAGCCGATCTGGCTCCCCTAGTAAATAAATTATTTAATTTTCACAATGTAAGCGTAACACATTCCCTATGCCTTGGGAATATGCAAATATTGGGAACGCCGTGATGGATTACTTAAACAGTGATAATGCCACTAAACTAACTGCTTTACAGCTGCTTCAAAATCCGGTGTGCCAGCAAGATCCAGCATGCCTGCTTTCGTTCCGGAAAAGGATACTTTACCAGCTTGCAATGTAACCAAATGGGCATTCATCGTCTCAATTTCTTTTAAATCATGCAAAGTCACAACAACGGTTTTCCCACGTGCATCAACCAATTCTTGCATCATCTTGAGAATATATTCTGCATTTGAAAAACTCACACCTGCCGTCGGCTCATCAAATAGATAGATATCACGGTCCAGTAAATGTGTGCCATAAGAAAAAAGTAATTGTCGCTCACCACCAGAAAGCTGCCCCATTTTTCGACTAAGAATCTTCGATAAAAAATCTTCTCTAATCAAACGCCCTGTCTCTGTTTCAAGTTTCACGCTACCAATTTGGGTAAATAAATTAATTATTTCTTGAACTGTTAAATTTGGAAACAGCACCGGCTGCTGTACTTTATATGCAACCGATTGATTTGGTATCGGTTGATTTCTCGCACCATTAACGCCAGCAATGGCATCGAATAATGTGGATTTACCGCTACCGTTTTCCCCTAACAGCACATTTAAATAATCAGACGAAAATTCGACCGAAAAATCATCGAAAATCGGTTGGTCTTTATAAGCAAAAGCATAATTTGTGATTTTCATGTGATATTCGCTCCTTTACATCTGATTTATCAGCGGTTTAACATTGAAGTTTTTCAATGAAAATACGCCAATCGCACACATAACGACGCCAACTACGACAAGTTGGAGTGCAACGAGGCCATCGAATCCCTGCCCCGTTATCAATCCTAACATCCACGTTGAAGCTACTAAGAGATACTTTACCGGATTTAACATATATAACATCTGTAAACCGACGTTCGTCGAATCCAGCGTGACCAAATAAAATAATATAAAAATCAAAATGGCCGCTAATACTGATAATGATTCTGGCACAATTTTTAACACGAGCAACAGGGTCAATATCATATAACTGATCGGACCAAATAATATGAGTGTTAATAAGCTGCTAATGAGCAGTTCAGGTTGCCAGGCGCCACTAGTCACCATAACCGCTAAGTTAAAAATAATTAGTTCTAGTGCAATCACCGTCATATAAACTAAAAATAGCGCCAACATAATGGCATTTTTTCTGCTGACAATTAGCCAAAGCTGCTTATAAATACCACTTTCTCTGTAAGTAATCATCGGTAGAATCATAAAATTAAGGATGCTTACAAAAATAATATAGGTCCAAAAATAAACAACTTGTTGCGTCATATTTTGGGCATCAATCCCCCCAGAATAATAATTATACAAATAGTACACCGTCGGAAATACCAAGTTAAATACTAAAGCAATTTTGTTATACCTTAGATTGGCGACAAACAATTTACTAATAGCTACGATTTCAATACGCATACACTTCCCCTTATGAGTGATTTGACTATAATTCAACCCCCATTTAGAGATATTGTCAAGATTTTAATGAGATTAAAATGATAAAATGAATATTTCTATCCAAGTTTTTTAACATTTACGACTTGGTTTAATTTTTATTTTAACCCTGATAAAGAATTTTGCTTTCAAATGGTATCATAAGCACTATACTAATTTATAGATCAAACTCGTTATTTTGATTAGAATAAGCGAGGGGGCTTATGACTAAATTATTTAAACATTGGTTAATGCTTTGGTTATTACTATTTGTCGCAACTGGTTTCTACGCTATGTTTACAATGCCAGCAAACTCACCCCAAGTTACCGCGCTGGGATTGAAAATCTCTAACATTCAAACTGCACATACACTCAGCAATAATTTTAATCTTCACTATGGTTTAGTCGCATTTGGTATGCTCATAACACTTATAGCTGTGTGGGCGTTGACCATCATTCATCAAAATTTCAAAAAGCAGTAATGCCATATTGATAAAACACCCCCAGCGGGTGTTTTTTTATTTACAGGTACTACAATTTCTTAAGAAGCGGTCAAAATTTGACGTTATCGCATGCTGGTGTATTTATTTAAGCTATAATTTCATATAATATAATACCAACTATTACTTTTTAAAGGAGCAAGATCATGCGTAATCGCTTGCATCTTTTCATGCATAAGCCAGCTGTTCAAACCATTTTGGACTACTGTACTCGAATTTATTTAGGCTATTCCAGTGCTGCTATTACCTACTATGCGCTTCTAGCTATCTTACCTAGCCTGTTAGTGTTGGGTAATTTACTATCGATTCTAAATTTAGACTTGGATAATGTCATGCATTTTCTAAATCATTCCATGCCAGATTCCGCCCTCACCATTATTCGGCCGATTATCGAGTCAATTTTGACACAACATAGCGTTGGGGTCTTTTCTGTTTCATTGATTGTTATGTTATGGACTATGTCGCGTTTGGTGGCATCTATCCGTATCTCACAAAATACAATTTATGGCGTTAAGCCCAAAAATATTGCCATTATTGATCAATTTGTTTCATTATTCTGGTTACTACTAATCCTATCAGTCATTGCCAGCATTCTAATGTTCGCGGCATTTGGAACAAATATCCTCCAAACCTTCCCAATTGAGCCGTCTACCATCGCAAAAATTAATGCTGCGCAACCTTACTTCGTTTGGATTGGACTGTTTATCGGTGTTAGTCTTTTCAATTGGTTGCTCCCAGCAAAAAAGCCCTGGCTACCCTGGGCTTTACTTGGAACAGTTTTAGAAGTTAGTGCCTTTACTTTATTGACGCAAGCCTTTAGTAATTATGTGGCCGTCATCGCACAAGCCTATTCGTTCTACCAGGCAATCGGTTCGGTCATTGTATCCATGCTATGGCTAAACTTTATGGCCCTCATTAGTATTATTTGTACAATTATCACGGCAATTTTAAATGAATTTTGGCCAGGAAGTTCACTCAACCGCCGTGAACGCTGGCAAAACAGCCGCGTAAAATAATTTTTTTGAATTTAAGGTTACTTTCAGCCCTGGTTATCACTTTTTTAAGTTAGTGGCCTTATATTATACACATACCTAATTAAGAGAAAAGCTTCCCAAAAACTTTTTTCATAACCTACTCCTATGAAAAACACCTAGTTCCCAAGCTAGGTGTTTTTCTTTGTCCTGATTTAGTCTAAAAGAAAAAGACTGCCGTCTGATGATAGCAGTCTTTTTTTGTTAGGCGTTAATCACACCCATTAAGATTAAGGCAATCACTAAGATACCAACCACAATTCGGTAGTATCCAAAGGCCTTGAAGTCATTCTTCTTAACGTAATCAAGTAAGAACTTAATTGCGATGTATGCAACGATCCATGAAACAATGAATCCAACAACTAACACACCGCTTTGAATGGCAGTAAAACTACCACCCTTTAAGAAGTAATCGGTTAACTTTAGGAATGCAATTCCAAACATCATTGGAATACTCATAAAGAATGAGAACTCAGTCGCAACAAAACGTGATGTTCCAAGTAGCAAAGCACCTAGAATTGTTGCCCCTGAACGTGATGTTCCAGGAATAATCGCTAAGACTTGGAAGAATCCAATAAACAAAGCTAATTTATAACTCATCGCATTCAAATCAGTAAAGCGTGGTTGCTTATCTGATAGGTAATTTTCAATCACAATGAACAAAATACCATAAACAATCAACATCGTGGCAACAACCCAGACATTGTCTTGCATATAATCATTCAAAGCCAAGCCAATCACAGCTGATGGTAGTACCCCCACAATCACCTTTGACCACAATGACCATGTTTGTTGCTTTTCCAAAGCTGTCTTTGACGGCGCAAATGGATTTAACTTGGTAAAATATAATTGCAAAACGGCCATAATCGCCCCAAGTTGAATCACATATTCATACATATGTGTGAACGCTGGCGTCCAGACATTTCCACCAGGAATACCCATCAAGGCATCCGCAATAATAATATGTCCCGTTGATGAAATTGGAAGGAATTCAGTAATTCCTTCAACAATTCCAACAATGAACGACTTCAATAATTCGATCATGATTTATCTCCTCAATTTGCTTGATTTTACCTTACCAAAAAAAGGCGACAAGCTAAAGGTTTGCGTCACTTCTTTAACGCTTTTTAATTTGAATTTAAAAATAAACTTGCAATACTATATGACGTACAGTATAATTCTTTGTATAGAGTAATTAGATATAAAACAAAGGAGTCATACTATGAAGAAGAAGTTATATAAGTCAGATGATCGCGTTCTTGCAGGTGTCTTGGGAGGAATTGCCAACTACATTAACATCGATCCAACAATCGTCCGTGTTGTTTTTGTTATCCTTGGTCTTTTCCTTGGAGCCGGATTGCCAGCGCTAATTTTCTACATTGTCGCTGCCATGATTATCCCAGATATGCCTAATTTTGAAGCACGCGAAGATGTTACACCTCGCGATTAATTCAATGACTAACTAAAACCCCACCTATCACAATGATAGGTGGGGTTTTATGCGTTTAAATCAATTAATAATGGGCTGTCCACGAAGGAACACTCGACATAGTCATACCGTAACCATTAGCAGATATCAGATTTTTCAGCTCACCAACTAAGGGTTTAACCGTTTCTGGTAATTCCGGTGCATGGGCAAGTTTTTGCTGATAAAGCGAATTTGACAACTTGTTAGCAACAACTGGGGCTGCTTGTTTTTCATGATCTAAATCAGCTTTAGCTAATTTAATCACTCTAGCTGCTTCTGGATTCTTGCTGGCATTAATTTGACTTGCCATGGTATCAACTATTTCATGAATCTGCTGAACTCGTTTTGATTTTCCAAAAAACACGATATTCCCTCCTTCAAATTGTCGATAAACCCATCAAGCGCTTAGTTTAATTAACCACGCCCAAGGACCTTTTTAGCAAAGCGGTAGAATGCATATTTAGACTTATTGACTGGGTAGATGTAACTACCAACCTTTTCTTCAATTTGTCCATTGAAACCTTGCTTAAATCCTAGAACACCATCACTACCATCCAAGACACCTGAAATACCATAGAAGTTATAACGTGGAATCTTACGGTCAATGGCCACCTTAAATGCATAATTTTGGACAGCATATGGTCCATAATACTTCTTATATTCTTCATACGTTCCAGAATATAAGTACATCATTTCGACGTCACTAGCTAAGAATAATGCACCTGACAAAACAACCTTACGTTGCCCCGCTTGTTCCATCATTGCTTGTGCATCTTTAATGCGCTTTTCGTGTTGTACTTGTTGATCTGCAAATTCATTGCGTTGACGCTTCAACTTTTTGTAGTTTGGCTTTTCAGCAATACGAGCATCCAAATCATCAAGTTGCTTTTGCAAGTCGTCACTCTTTTCACGTTGCGCATCAATGTAGTCTTGGAAATCAAGTTCTGAAAAGACAAAATAGGCATCATCGCCAAAAATGTCAAAGACCTTCTCATAATAACTCAATTCCTTATCATGATAGTGTAAACGGTCTGCGGTACTTTGCGTCAAATCTTTAAAGGCAGGTAAATCTTCACGTCCCAATCGACGTGTTGTAATACCAAATTGATTAACCTTCTTTGTATAATACTTTCCATCTTTAGCAAAAGAATCTAACAATGCCTTATCTGGATCTTCAGATTCAAGAATTGGTGTTAAATCTTTCGTATATTGCCAATAAGGGGCTGTCGTAACAGTCATACCACGCGTAGGTTTTACATGCGTCCCCCCTAGGGAAACCATCAAGTCAGTTACGCTTTCATCAGGCGCTTCTAACAATTCACCTTCATCATTAAATTTACGATGGACTTTATTTGGCATAACTTCCAAATACACACCATTGTGCTTTTTTGCAAAGGCAATAGTACCGTCCAAAAAGGCCTTTACCAGTTCTGCATTACTGTAATCAATAAGCATCCCGCCATCAATCTTGAATAGTTCACCGGTGTGAATATGCGTCCAGCTAAGCACTGCTGCTGCCACAACTTGTCCATCTTCAACTAGCCCAACTAGAGCCGCATTCCAGCTACGCTCACTGATAACCGTTGCTTGAGCACTTGTTTGCAAAAAACTACTTTGTGGATGGTCTTTTGCAAAACCATCAAACTCTTGCTTAGATAACTCTCGAAATTCCATATTGGCTCCTATTACTTTAATTATTTAGTCTCAATTATACTACACTCATGATATTTTACACTGGAATCCCCTGCTCCAAATAACATTTAATACTATTATAACCTAACATATCTAGCTTAACGCTTTTAATAACACATATAAGTTTTGACAGCATATCTAAAATTTTTCGCAACATGATTTAAAAGCTTTAACTACTAATAAGACTAACCTTGACGCTGGCCGGGCACAACTTTAAGAAAATATTTCAATATTTACATATATGTGACAAAGGAATACGATATGTGTAAATAAAAAAATAGAAATGAGTTATCATGCTTAAAAAAGTTCAGCCTCAACTAGGCATTTGGATTGTGCTTTGTTCTCTTCTGGGTGAAAAAATAGCAACTATAAATCCACATACAACACTGCCAAAGACGCTTATCCTAGTTTTCATTTCCGTCCTATTTATGTGGCTGACAATCTACTTAGTCAATATGCGAACGCACAATGGAAAATTGTTCACGCATACCATTAAATTAACATGGCTACAAAAAACATTTCTTATTATCCTAAGTTTATTCATCCTCCTTAACCTTATGAATACCATAGGTGGGCTAATCTCAATGTCTCACGCCACCTTTAAGCTGATTTTAATTGCCACAGTTACTGCAGTAAGTGCCGGTATCTTTGAAGAATATTTAACACGTGGTTATCTATTTAACCTAGCGCAACGTATTTTAAATTACTACCATATAACCCATTCACCGCTGTTAATCGCTAGTCTTTTCAATAGCTTGATATTTGGGAGTTTACATTTGATGAACTACATTTTTGGTGACCAAGCCCTTATGGCAACACTGCAACAAGTTTTTTATGCGACCTGCGTTGGCTTACTATTTTCCGCTTTACGTATTGCAACCAATACGATTTACATTGGCGCTATCCTGCATTTCCTATTTGACTGGCAAATAGGTATTACTCAAGGCATCTCGGCTTTGATGCCTTGGTCGAATGTTGTGCTTGTTTATCTCCCCATTGCAATATTAAGTGTGCTATTTATCATGACCGTCGATCGACAAGTTAGAAATCAAAAAATGACACTGATTCAACAATAAAAAATAGAAATGAGTTATCATGCAAAAACTAAAACCGCTCTTCCCCCGCTTAGGCTTTTGGATTGTCTTAATTATTTTTATCGGCATCGGCTTTCAGCCATGGAGCACTTCTATGGGCACGACTGACACGATGACTTGTGTCATAGCAACAATCGTTATTATTGCTATCACGATTTGGTTAGTTAATCTTCGTACCCATCATGAAAAATTATTCGAGCACCGCCTTCAATTCAGCCCGATTCAGAAAATCATTCTATTCACTGCAACTATTTTTTTCATAATTTCCTATGTGCTAAATGGTAATATCGATGCTTTAGTTGGTATTTACCATAGCTCGTGGCATGTGACACTCATTGTGACAACCGTTGCCATATCAGCGGGATTCTTGGAAGAATATTTAACACGTGGCTATCTATTTAATCTGTGCCAACGCCTTTTAAATCACTATCACGTCACAACTTATCCGCTATTAATTGCCAGCCTTTTCAATAGTTTAATCTTCGGAAGCTTGCATTTAATGAATTATTTCCTCGGTGGTCAAGGTCTTACTGCGACACTGCAACAAGTCTTTTATGCGACTTGCATGGGGTTACTATTTTCCGCTTTCCGCATTGCAACAAATACGATTTACATTGGCGCTATTCTGCATTTTCTATTGGATTGGCAATTATCCATCACGCAAGGTGCTGCTGGTGTCTCAGATTGGCTTGGTATTATCATCATTTTTCTACCAATGGCCCTATTTAGTCTGCTATTTATCATGACCGTCGATCAACAAGTTAAAAAGCAGCACCTTTATTTAATTCAACAATAAAAAAGCACGGACAATTGTCCGTACTTTTTATTAGCTTATTTTTTTACCGTCACATTATGGGGCTGGTCAATCTGAATTTCAGGATGACGAATGATATAATCACCAATCAAATCAGCCGTCTCTTGTTGGACTTCACGTACAATCTTATCCGTCGCAAACATAGGGAAATCTCCCGCACCACTAGCACGATAATTATTCATCGCTACTTCATATTCAGCATCCATATCAAGGGGCTGTCCTTGATATTGAACATCTGTCACACGCTGACCGAAAGGCTTTCCGATTGCAAGTGTGTAATCAATTCCAGACCAAATATCATAATTATAATGTTGCACCTTTGGTTCCAAGAACCGTGGATTCACGCCAACTTCACCTTGTTCATCTAACATAAAGTAGCGGGCATTAACTTCTAATGCCGCCTTGATATCGGCTCCGCTTAACTTTTCAACCACAAGTGTATTCGGATAAATATAATTTGTCATAATATCCCGTAAAGTTACGGCGTCTGGCAAACCTTGGACTTCATCATTAAACAAAGCTGTATTCGCAATACTCGTTTGACCAGCCTCCATCTGAACGCGATTCACCAATTCAATGAATGGATGATTGTCCCGACGGGCAGCAAAATGGTCGTTAATTTGCATATTATTCCCAACATGACCAAATGCATGATCCAGCCACGTATTCGTCGCATTCTGCAATGGATCCACACGTGCCACAATATCATCACGTTCAGGATAAGCTTGTGTTTGAATTAATGCAGCATCTGCATCTTGCACATGCTTATTTTCATCCAAAGTCAACACAATTTCACCAACTTCACTACCACGGTAGCCTGGTTGCGTTGTTGGAACACCGTTAACGACTTGTGCAATCTTACGATGTTGATGCCCAGTAATCAGCGCATCGACACCTGATAAGTGCAATAGCTGATAACCTTGATTTTCACCAGTCACAGCTTCTAACGAATGCCCTGTATCCAAGTCTTCAGCAAAACCACCATGATAAGCCAATACCAAAACATCAACTTGTTCGCGCAATTCAGCAATATACTGTTGCGCAACTTGTATCGGATCCAAAAAGGTCAAACCTTGAATATTTTCAGCAGTTTCCCAATGTGGCACATAACTCGTCGTTAGACCTATGATGCCGATTTTAACACCATCCCGGTCGATAATTTTATACGGAACTCCAATAAAAGGTGCCTGCGTCTTATCATCAATCACATTGGCATTAATCAATTTTTCATCATCCGCCAATAAGTGTGTCAAATAATCACGACCATAATTAAATTCGTGATTACCTAAAACACGCACATCATAACCAACTTGATCTGCCAACTCACCATATAGCGCATCTGCACCATCACCTTGTCGCGAAATATAATTGGTTAAGGGCGAACCTTGAATAAAGTCACCATTTTCAATCGTGATGACAGCATTATCGGCTGTCGCTGAATGCTTAATGGTTTCAATGACCGTCGCAGCTCGTGATAAGCCAAAGCCATCATTAATGGCTGGACGACGAAAATCATCAGCCCGGACATAACCGTGGACATCTGATGTTGATAAAAGTGTTACTTGCATGACGCATCCCCCATTTAAACGAGACGCTTACGGATTTGACCTGAAAGGTAATCGATAACCGTCACCATTACAATAATTCCGAGTAAGATAATTCCAACTCGTGACCAATTACGTGTTTGTAGCGCGAAAATCAATGGCGCTCCAATTCCACCGGCTCCAACAATTCCAAGGATTGAGGCAGAACGCACCGCAATTTCAAAACGATACAACGTGTAATTCATAAAGGCTGGCAAAACAGCTGGGATGGTTGCAAGCGTCCAACTATCAACAGCTGAACCTCCGGCTGCCACAATCGCTTCGTTCGGACCGCGATCAATATCTTCAATTGATTCACCAAACAATTTTCCAAGCATACCAATTGAGTGCACTGACACAGCAAGGACACCGGCATAGGCTCCAGGCCCAACCGCCTTAATGAACATCAAAGCTAGCACAATTTCAGGGAACACACGAATAACCGTCAAAAGGAACTTACCAATTGTTGCGTGGGCACTAAAGCCACGCTTCGTATGTGCCGCCAAAAAGGCGAATGGAATTGTCAAGAAAGCGGAAATAAATGTACCCAAAAAGGCAATCGCCAAAGTTTCGACCAAGGCATTAATCAAGTCTTCCCCATCACCGATATAAACAAAATCCCAATCTGGATGGAACAAACCATTCAAAATCGCCATGGTCACTTCGCCAGCAGTCTCTTTAATTGAACTCATATCAATTCCTGAGAAGGCCCAGAGATAGATTAAGACAACTACAAGAGTAATAAACCAAGGCTTAATTCGTTGCCAAAGCGTTCTATTTACTTTTTGCATTATGCTAAGGCCTCCCGTAAGTGATTTGAAATTCCATCAACAACAACAACAACTGCCAAAATTCCTAAGATAACAATGGCTGTTCGGTCGTATAAGAACATTGAAAGGGTCTGGTCTAGGTATAGACCAACACCACCGGCTCCTAAGTAACCAAGCACTGTTGACGCACGCACGTTAATCTCAAGTGTGTACAAGAAGTAACTCAAGAATTGATTCGTCACTTGCGGAATCACCGCAAAAATAATCGTTTGCACACTATTGGCACCAGCCGCAGTCAAGGCTTCAACTGGTCCTTCATCAATTGTTTCAACAGCTTCATAAAACAGTTTTGAAATCATTCCAAAACTAAAGACCGTTAAAGCACCAACACCGGCCATTGGTCCAATTCCGACAATCGCCACGAAAACCGCAGCCAACAACATGTCTGGAACCGCACGGACAATATTCAAGAAGAAACGGACAACACTCAAAACGAACTTATTTTTCATAATATTCGTTGAAGCCATTAAACTAAACGGAATGGCTAGTAATGTTCCAAATAACGTTCCCACTAAGGCCATTTGGACCGTTTCCAAAATAGGTTGCACAATTACTGGAAAATATGACCAATCTGGGTGTGCCATTTCTTTCCAAATTTGAAAGAATTGGTCCCAGCTGAATTCAGTCTCAATCCCAACTTTTTGCACTGAACCCGCGATAATAATTGCGACTAGGATGATCGCAAAAAGGGCCTTTAGGTGCCATTTTTGAGCAAAGTCGCGCTCAGGTAAAGTTGCATTCATTAGTCTTTTCCATCACTTTCTTCAGCATAAATCTCCGAGAAATCAGATTCCTTGACGGCTTGAATTGGTTCATCATACACAAGCTTTCCACCACGTAGACCAATAATGCGGCTTGCGTATTCACGGGCTAGGGGCACACTGTGCAAATTGACGATAACCGTCATGCCTAATTCTTCATTCAAGCGCTTCAAATCATCCATAACCATCTTAGTTGTCTTAGGATCAAGTGAGGCAATTGGTTCGTCAGCCAAAAAGACAGTTGGTGATTGCATCATCGCACGGGCAATGGCGACACGTTGTTGTTGTCCCCCTGATAATTCATCAGCACGTGTATAATACTTGTCTAGCATATTAACGCGTTCCAAATTATTCTCGGCACGTTGCTTATCTTCCTTTGAATACAAGCCTAAAGCACTTTTAATTGATGAATAGTAGCCAACGCGCCCATTAAACACATTCCGTGCAACAGAAACACGATTAACCAGATTAAAGTTTTGGAAAATCATCGCGATATTGCGACGAATCATACGTAATTGTTTCCCTTTTGCTTCGGTAATGTCTTCATCATCAATCAAAATATGACCATCAGTCACATCGTGCAAACGATTAATCGCACGTAACAATGTACTTTTACCAGCTCCTGATAAACCAACTACCACGACAAATTCACCAGCTTTAATGTCTAAATTAATATCATCTAGCCCCACTGTGCCGTTTTTATAAACCTTAGATACGTGATCAATCTTAACTGTTCCTTTTGGGCTTTCCATCGTTGCCACTACTCCGTTTCTGTGTTGCCATTGAGGCATTTTTTTAATTTCGCTTTTAAAAGGATTTACTTCCTTAGCGTGAAAAAAGGAACTAATCTAAATGGATTAGCTCCTTAAATTTTTAACTGACCTAGTTGAAATTACTTAATGTCTTCCAACTTCTTTTGGTAATCACGAACCTTATCGAAGTTTGAATCCTTGGTATCAGTTACACCTTCCCAAGTATAGACATCATGCATAATCTTCTTACCTTCTTTGTCGTCATTGGCCACTGTCTTCAAAGCCTTCTTTAGCGCTTCTTGATCGTGCTTTGAGACACCCTTACGAACTGAGATTGTATCATTTGGAATCTCTTCAGTGTATGTAAGTGCGCGTGTCTTCTTAAAGACGTCCTTATTGTCTTTCTTTACCAAATTACGAGCATCGTTAAAGATGAATGCGGCATCAGTATCACCGTTCAAAACTGACATAACTCCTTGGTCATGACCCTTAACAGTTACGAGCTTTGAATCCTTGATAACATTAACGCCATCCTTCTTCAAATCAACGATTGGGAAGATGTATCCAGCGTCAGAAGTCGTTCCTTGAACGGCAATTGACTTACCCTTCAAATCCTTGACATCTTTAATCTTTGAATCGTCTTTAACAACAACCATCGCACGGTATGAGTCAACTAACTTATCTGTACTTGATCCATCACCCTTTTTATCGTTAATGTCATAACGTTCTGATTGCAAAAGTGGCTTTACACCATACTTATCGTTGGCGTGTACATATGGGTCAGGTGGCAAGAATCCCAAGTCCACTTTCTTTGATCCCATTGCTTCAACCACAGTATTGTAGTCTGTTGAAACAGAAACATGGACAGGCACGCCACCCAATTCCTTAGACAACAACTTTTCAAGTGGCTTAGTCTTTGCTTCCATCTTGTCAGCTTGTGATGAAGGCACGAATTGCACGTTAACTTCCTTCATATCAACTTTTGAGGCTGCATCAGCAGAAGTTGATGTGACAACCCCAGCTGTTGCAGTCGCTGCCAAGGTCATAGCAGTTCCTAAAAGCATTTTCTTTAACATCAGAACCTATCTCCTTAAATTTGCTCGCTTATTGCGAAAGTAAGTAAATCCCTTTTTTGAATTAAAGGTTACTTTAAGTATAATATCCGAACAATATGTTAGTCAATGACAATTTTGTTCCATTTTAGCGGTTAAACGTTTTAATAATAAACCAAATAAAAAAAGTTCGGGAGCTAACCCGAACTTTATTTTTTTTAGTTTTTTAAGGTGCCGGTAAAGCATGTTTATCTGCCGTATACATATCAACTGCGCCACCATAAAGGGGGCCGGTCTCAGCTGGCTCTAAATCTAATTCTTTACGTAAGTTATCCGTGACACCTTGTTTCGTTTCATTGCTAATATACTCAGCAGAGCCACTCTTGGTATTATAAGATTTCCCAACCAAATGATCTGTCTTAATGTTTTTCCCAGCTGGTAAATAATTACCACTAATTTGTTGGATATTAGTGAAGCTCAAATCTGTTTTTACCGATTTACTGATTGCTGATAAAAATCCTTGATCAGCTAACCGAACTGGATTAGAAAGTCCCTTGCTGGCAATGCCTTCCAATACCAAACGTTGACGCGCTTGGCGTCCATAATCGCCTTCTGGATCTTGGTAACGCATGCGTGAAAAGGCTAATGCCGCAGCACCATCCATTTTACTATATGATTTAGTCTTGCCATCTTTACCAGTATGTGTAAAATCAGATGACCCCTTCTTAAATTCATATAAATTACCCGCGTCTTCATGCGCTGTATCTGGGTTGTACTTAAATGATAGCGGTGACGTCACTTTGACCCCACCTAGTTCATTCACCACCTGTTCCAGTCCACGCATATTTACCAAAGCATAATAATCAACAGGCACATTGAGCCAAGCTTGCACGGTTTGCATGGAAGTCTCCGCTGAACCAAATTCATAAGCTGAATTTAACTTAGCTGGAAATTGGTTTTCAAAACCAATTGGCGCAATGATGGTATCGCGCGGTAAAGAGACCAATGTGGTCGTCTGTTTTTGTGGATTAACTACAGCCAACATCATTGAATCCGTTCGACCTTTATATTTACGACCTAATTCACCCGTATCAGTTCCCATCAATAAAATGGAAAAAGGTTTACGTTCCTTCAATAATTGGTCAGTATTACGGGCTTTTTCAAAACCAGCACTCTCATATGATTTATTCACTGCTTTTTGTGCATTACCCAATGCACGGAAACCAAACAAACCACCCAAGCCAACCAAAATGACAACAAGCACTAACATAATGTTACGCCCGCGATAAGCTCGCTTGATGTACTTTAGCCCCCCACTTCTATTATCTGGATCTGTCATTGTTCATCTTCACTCCCCGAGTAATACTATTTTAAACTGCAACCGGCGCCTTAATCGTTTTAGCCGGATGGTAATTCTTAATTTTAATATCATCCATTGTGTAATCAAAAATCGATGTCACTTCTGGATTTAACCAAAGTTCTGGCAAATCAGCCATTGGTCGTGATAATTGTTCTTGAACTTGTTCAATATGGTTATTGTAAATATGGGCATCCCCCAAGGTATGAACAAATTCACCGGCCTCATAACCTGTTTGGGCTGCTACCATGTGCAAAAGCAATGAGTACGAAGCGATATTGAAAGGTACACCTAAGAACATATCCGCTGAACGTTGGTACAATTGTAAGCTAATCTTGCCATCTGCAACATAAAACTGGAATAAAGCATGGCAAGGTGGTAGCGCTTGTGTTGGTACCGCCTCAGGATTCCAAGCCGTCACAATTAAGCGACGTGAATCAGGATGCACTTTAATTTGGTCAATCACATCTTGGATTTGGTCAATAAAACCACCTTGAACCTTCTTCCAATGACGCCATTGTGCACCATAGACATCACCAAGCTCACCAAATTCGGCAGCAAAGGCATCATCACTTAGCATCTTATCCACAAAAATTTGATGTTGTTCATCATACGCAGCAGCAAATTCTTCATCAACTAGGGCGCGACGTCCAAAATCAGTCATATCAGGTCCATCGTATCCGTCAGACTCAATCCAATTTTTAAAGGCCCACTCATCCCAGATATGATTATTGTTCTCAAGCAAGAATTTAATATTCGTGTTTCCTTGTAAGAACCACAACAACTCACTCTTAATTAGTTTAAAAGGTACTCGCTTTGTTGTAAGCAAGGGGAACCCTTCCGCCATATCAAAACGCATTTGGCGTCCCAAGACAGAATGTGTTCCAGTCCCTGTACGGTCAGTCTTAACCGCACCAGTTTCTAAAATGTTTTGTAAAGTATCTAAATACGCTTGTTCATTCTGACTCATAACTATTTCTCCTCGCTAACATTGATGTATTGATCAAAATGCATTTTTTCAATATCTTCCGCATGAATGGCAACCTGTTCTAAGGCGACCTGTTTTTCGGCAATTAATTCCATCGCAAAGGCATCATTGCGATAGTTACGTAGGTAGTTAATCTTTTTAATACCCGCTTGTAGTAACAACATTGTACATTTAGCACATGGAAAATCCGTTACATAGATTTCCGCCCCATCTGACGAAATACCCATCTTAGCCATTTGTATCAGCGCATTTTGTTCGGCATGTACGGCACGAATACAGTGCCCATCAACCATTAAGTCGCCGACCTCATCACAATGTGGCGTTCCTGAAACTGATCCATTATACCCACTGGCAACAATCCGACCATCTTTGACAACCACTGCGCCGACTTGTAAACGGGTACATGTACCACGCGATGCCATCATTACTGCTTGTAACATGAAATAAGTAGGCCATTCAACTCGTGTTTCAGCCATCATTTTCCTCACTTTTCATTGACGCTTATTTAAATAAACGGGGATTTGGACTTTGACTTTCCTAAGTCAAATCCTATTAAAATGCGTTTTTGACTCATTCGTTAAAAAAATAACAAAAATTACTAATAAAAAACAACTTTCAATGTTATAAAAATTATGGTAAAATAATAAAAGGCCTTGTTGTACATAAAAACAACGCCAAATCATTGTCTCGATTTCATTTGTCGAGAGCTTGCGGGTTTGACTCGCGAAAGGAAGTGTTTCTATGCCTGCAACATTAGCAGAAATTAAACAGAAACTTGATAGCCATCTAGGAGAAGCCGTTACATTGGTTACGCACGAAAGTCGTCATCGTACAATCGAACATCAAGCCATTGTCCGTGAAACTTTCCCTGCTGTCTTTGTCCTAGACCTACAACAAGATGGTCATGAATTCGACCGTGCGTCATTTAGCTATACTGACGTCCTAACTGAAAACATTGAACTTGATTTTGACATTCAAGATTAAAAGCTTTTGTTTATTATACTAAACCTCATCCGTACTAAGTACCAGTGATGAGGTTTTTTTGTATTTTCTTTATAATCTTAGGGTCTTGACTTTTTTATCATTTTATTCTAATAATTAAGGCTGAATATACTAGTAGATTAACTTAAGAAAGAGGTACCCTTTATGACAAAAGCACAACCATCTGACTTCAACTGGGAAGACTTGGGTTTTGAATACCACGATCTCCCTTATCGCTATCGCGCCATTTATCGCGATGGACAATGGCAAGCCGGAGAAATTACTGAAGACAGCTCAATCAATATGAGTGAAGCTGCAGCCGCAATTCACTATGGCCAACAAGTTTTTGAAGGTTTAAAGGCATATCGCCGTTCAGATGGTGGGGTCAACATTTTCCGTCCCGACCAAAACGCTGCTCGTATGCGTCAATCAGCCGAACGTCTATTGATGCCAGCCTTCCCTGAAGAAACCTTTGTGGAGGCAGTCCAGGCTGTCGTCAAAGCTAATCAAGACTTTGTACCGCCTTATGGCTCAGGAGCCACACTCTACATTCGTCCTTATTTGATTGGGACTGGTCCAGTTGTTGGTGTGAAACCTGCTGATGAATTTGTCTTTGGGATTTATGTCACACCTGTTGGTGCTTACTACAAGGGTGGCCTAACACCGACTGCTTATGTGACAAGTCCCTATGACCGTGCTGCTCACGGTGGAACTGGTCGCGCTAAGGTTGGTGGTAACTATGCTGCATCAATGTTACCTGGTCAACAAGCCCATGCAGATGGCTATTCTGACGTCGTGTACCTTGACCCACGTTTACATGAAACCATTGAAGAACTCGGATCAGCTAACTTCTTTGGTATCACACATGACAACCGCTTCCTAACACCTAAGTCACCGTCAATTTTGCCTTCAATTACGAAGTACTCATTACTTGCGCTAGCAGAAGAAGCCGGTATGGTAACAGAAGAAACGACAATCAGTATTTATGATCTTGATCAATTTGCTGAAGCAGGGGCCATGGGAACGGCTGCTGTCATTTCACCCGTGGGTTCAATCACCCACAATGGCAACAAACATGTTTTCTATTCAGAAACTGAAGTTGGACCAAAGACGCAAGCATTGTACGATCGCCTATTGGGCATTCAATTCGGTGACGCAACAGGACCTGAGGGTTGGGCCGTTGATGTCCCATTAAACTAAAACAAATAAAAAACGCTTAACTGGGCATTACCAGCTAAGCGTTTTTTTATGTTGTTGGTTCAATCTTTGATTCTGGAACACGGATCACTTCAAAATCACTGATGTAGGCATCCTTATAATGCAAAGCGGTCAATTTAAATGGACCAACTTGCATTTCACTACCCGCACGAGCATTTGGATTATCATCCAACATGTAACCCGTTAACGTAACCATATCTGAACGGTCAAACTCACGAATTTCAGTTTTGAAATAACGTTCAAAATCGTACAAGGTCATCTTACCAGAAACACGATAATGCATAACTCCGGCATCATCTGAACCTAATTTTTCAACTAAATCATCCGCAACATCATCAACTTCATCACGAACTGTTCCAAAGAGCTCTTCATAAACGTCTTTGTCAGTTACGATTCCCGAAGTCCCACCAAATTCGTCTTTAATGACTACCATCGGCGTCCGCTTTTTAATCATTTCTTGCAGAGCATCTTGAATCGGCATCTTTTCCGGAACAGTTGGCATCTGACGCAAAATTTTACGAACAGAAACTGAGTCATCGACTGCGGCTTGGCGCATCAAATCATAATTAAAGATATAACCTAAAACTTTATCTTTATCGTTGTCGGCAACAACCGGCAAACGTGAAAACTTTGATGTAAAGTATACTTTCACTGCGTCTTTGATTGATGTATTGATATCAATCACGACCATTTGTGTTCGGTCAATCATGATATCTTCAACATCCTTATCGTTCATTTCAAAGGCACGTTGCATTAATAAATAGTCTTCGTCTTGTAATTGTCCTTGACGCGCTGCATTACGTGACAAACTGAGAATTTCTGCTTCAGAATACACATCGTCATCTTCAGAGGCAGTCTTAAGCCCCATCATATGGGTAACCACATTCGCTGAAATGTTCAACAACCACACAAATGGGTAGAACAACAAATGGAAGAAATGCAATGGTCCCGACACGGCCAAAGCCATTTTAACTGGGAACTCAATTGAGACATTTTTAGGTACCAATTCCGTAAAGACCACTTCAACATAGGTCAAAAGAATCAAAGCAATTACAGATGCAATCACTCCCGAACTTGGCCCAGTCATTTTTTGAATAATCCCCATATTCAACAACAAATGGGCCACGGTTGACTCCCCCATAAATCCAAGGAGTAGTCCTGATAGCGTAATTCCCACTTGTGTTGTTGATAAATACTCATTCAAATGTTCCACCATGTAGATGGTACGATCAATTTTACGTGATGGCTTGTCACGATCTTCTTGCATTTCCCGCAAGGTACTTTTACGAACTTTAACTAAAGCAAATTCAGCCGCCACAAAGATTGCAGCAAACACTAACACCAGGATAATTATCAATAATGACATCCATAGTTGTGCGTTACTCAATTGTTTTCCCTCTTTCTTTTTAAGCGTTAAAGACTAACGTTTTAGTCTTCTTCAATGCGAACTTCAGCACTATTTTCCTCTGTCAACGGATAAACCGTTACTTCAAAGTAATTAATATAAGCATCCTTATAGTCTAATGCTGTAATTTCAAAATTCGCCACTTGATTAGGTACATTCACTTCCAAATCAGGGAACTTGTCTAGCATATAACCAGTCAATGTTACCTTTTCAGAATCTTCAAATGAACTAATATCTTCGTGGAAATAACGCTCAAAATCATTAAGGTTTAACTTACCTGATACTTCATAATGCATATTACCTTCATCGTCAGAACGAATCTTGGTAATCAAATTATCAATCGTATCATCAACTTCATCACGCACCGTTCCGAATAGTTCTTCGTAGATATCCTTGTCCGTTACGATTCCAGAAGTTCCACCATACTCGTCCTTAACAACAACCATCGGTACACGATGATCAATCATTTCTTGTAGGACATCTGTAATTTGTTGGTCTTCAGGAATGTTTGGCAAGTTACGCAAAACTGTTCGAACAGGTGCATCCATATCAATGCGACCTTGGCGTACTAAATCATAAGAATAGATGTAGCCTAAGATCTTATCTTTATCATTATTGGCAACTACTGGAATACGTGAGTATTGTGTTTCCAAATACATATTTAAACCGTCACGAATTGTTTGCGTAACATCAATTACGGCCAATTGTGTTCGGTCAATCATGATATCTGCGGCAACCTTATCATTCATTTCAAAGGCACGCTTCATGAAACGCAAATCATCTTCATCAATTTCACCAGCTTGCGCGGCATCTTGTGACAATGACACAATTTCAGCTTGCGAGTAAATGTCTTCATCTGGATGTGAATTGTAACCTAGTAAATCAGTCACAACTGCAGCTGTACGATCAAACAACCAAATCATTGGGTAGAAAAGAACGTGGAAGAACATCACTGGACGCACAATCTTCAACAACACCCCTGTTGGATCATCAATCGCAATATTCTTTGGGACCAAATCAGTAAACACAGCATGAATAAAGGTAAAGATCAAAATAGCCGCAATTGACGCAATACTATGCGCAAATTCTGCTGGCAATAAGCCACTGCTGATAATTAAACCGGCAATAAAACTTTCACCTAACCAACCTAAAATAAGTGAGGTCAATGTAATTCCAACTTGTGCAGTTGAAAGATATTCAGTTAAGTGATCAAGCATATAAAGCGCACCATCAACCTTGGCTGATGGTTTCTTTTGCTTTTCTTTAATGGCTTTTAGGGCACTTGGGCGGGCTTTAACCAATGAATACTCAGTTAAAGTAAACAATACTGCCAATCCCAAAATAATAAATATGATAATGACGTTAATCAATATAGACGGACCGGAATCCATGAGCTACCTTCTTTCATTTTTTAAAATATATATGTTATTTGTATTATTTCTCGACAAAAGTCGACTTACCTACATCATTTTAGACGCTATACACGCCGGCGTCAAATAATGCATTGTGAAGGCGAATGAAATCATCCAATGTCAACTTTTCAGCCCGAATTTTAGGGCTAATCTCTGCAGCTTCCAAAGCTGTCGTTAACTTTGCTTTCATGTCATCCGTCTTACCAAATGCGGTAATTAGATTATTCCACAATGTCTTACGACGCATGGCAAAACCAACCTTGAATAGTTGGAATAATTTCTTTTCATCCTTAGGTTGGACTTCAAGTGGTTCACGTGGTGTTAACACGATAATCGCTGAATCAACATTAGGATTGGGAACAAACGCTGTCCGTGACACGTTAAAGGCCAAGTCAGCGTTCATGCGGTACGTGACAGCCAAAGTCAAGGCACCAAAATCTTTAGTCCCTGGTTCAGCTGACAAGCGATCCGCAACTTCTTTTTGCATCATCACAACGATGGCATCAAAAACCACATTTGATTGTAATACCTGCATCAAGATTGGCGTTGTGATGTAGTATGGCAAGTTAGCCACTAATTTAAGTGGCGCATCAGGATCATCAAATTCAGCTTGAATCGTCTCTTCTAAATTAACTTTTAGAATATCTTGATTGATGATTTTGACATTATCGTAGGGATCCATCGTGTGATCTAACACCGGAATCAAACGATCATCAATTTCAAAAGCGACAACTTGCTTGGCATTACGTGCCAATTGCTCCGTCAATGCCCCGATTCCAGGTCCGATTTCAATCACATTATCCGTTGGTTGAACATCCCCAGCGTCAACAATATTTTTTAAGATATTAATATCCGTTAGGAAGTTCTGACCCAACGATTTTTTCGTATTAATATCAAATTGATTCATAATTGCCTGAGTCCGGACGGGCGTGGCAATATCAGGTACATCTGTCATGCATTTTCCTCTTTAATCTCTTGAATTGTCGCCATTAACTCAGCTTTGGAAATTCCAAACATCTGAAGGCGCTTTAAAAATTGTTTACCGTTAACATAGCCCAGTTGCAAGCGCTCCGCCACTTGTTGGCGTAACTGTCCTGTTTGTGGACCAGCTAATAGGTGTAATTCAATTAAGTCTTGGCGCGTAACATCCGATTGCGTATCATTTGTCGCAACCGTCACAACTTGTGCCAAAGCGTGCTGAATTGTGGCTGAATCGGCATATTCAATGCCCAAACTATGATGCTTAATTTGACGCCCAGCTTCATCTTTGGTTAAAAATGCATGCTTAGCATCTGGCACGGCCTGCGTAATCAGCTGACGCAAACGTTCCCCATTGAAATCAGGGTCGGTAAACACAATGATGCCGCGGGTCGCTGCCGCTGCCTTGATTGCTGCCAAAGTCGACGGACTCAAAGCTGACCCATTCGTCTCTAAAGTATCGGCATCCACTGCATGCTGAATGGCTTGTGTATCTGCTTTACCTTCCACAACAAGCACTTCTTGAATTTTTGACATTAGCGCTCAAGCCACAAACGATGGGCATTTTGCGTCGTAATATCTGCCAATTCGTTATAAGTCATGTCTAATTGCTCTGCCATATTTTCAAGGGTAAAGTGCGTGAACATAGGTTCATTCATCTTACCACGCATAGGTGTTGGCGCTAAGAATGGTGCATCCGTTTCAACCAGAATCCGATCCAAAGGCACGGCCTTTAAAGCCGCCTTAATATCGTCAGACTTCTTGAATGTGACCATTCCAGAAAAACCAATATACATGCCCAAGTCGACGAAGCGCTTAACTTCTTCTGGACCTCCTGAAAATGAGTGCATCACGCCCCCAAATTCTTCAACATGGTGTTCTTGCAACATGCTGTATACATCATCGAAGGCGTCACGTGAATGCACAGTGACTGGCAAGTTCTTTTCACGAGCCAAATCCAATTGCGCTCCGAAAACGGCCTTTTGAACTTCAGGCGTTGGATTCTCATCCCAATAATAATCCAAGCCCATTTCACCCAAACCAACAACTTTATCGTCATTTGTTTGATCCTTCAAAATCGCTAATTCGGCATCATTAAATTCCTTCGCATCTTCTGGTTGGAAACCAACAATTGCGTGGATACCTTCTAATTCATGGGCCATTTCAATGGCACGCGCATTACCAAGGTGGTTATAGCCAACCACGTTCATTTCCATAATGCGATATTCACGCGCACGCGCCCAATAAGCTGGCACGTCTTCCATAAATTCATCTTCATTCAAATGGGTGTGTGTATCGTAAGCATCCGTTGGACGCTTCGATGGATCATAAATTGCCATATTCTACCTCATTTATTTTAATTACAGTTATAGATAACACTATCATAACAAATAAATCCGCTTTGCTTAAGCTTTATCCACAAAAACAGCCCGCTAATTTTAGAATTAGCGAGCCTATTTGCAGATTTGGAAATGAAATGTTTATTCCTCTTCTTCGATGGCCAAAACCAAAGCTTGTGCGGCGTTCACTTCGTCGTACAAAGCCTTTGACAAAGCGGGTGTTAATGCGCCCTTTGTCCGGCCATCTTGGATGTATTGTAATTCAGCTTGCAAGGCATTCATCATCACTTCTTGCGAAGCCATATTTGAACCAACTGAGTTCTCCACCACATTTTGTTGACGCACTTGAATATTACGCATGGCAACAACTAAACGAGGATTCTCACCAGAAGCTTCTAATGATTGAATGTCGGCATCAACGGCTGGTCCAGTAACTGCCTGAATCTCTTGGGCTGCAGCTGACCAACGTTCGCGCTGGCGCTTCTTGTATTGATGTAAATCACTTGGCTTACCTGAAGACTTAATATCAAGCATCTTTTGACGTTCTGCCATCCGCTCTTTGATAAGCGCTTGTTTATCTTCTGGTAGATTCTGTAGATGCTTTTCTTCATGACGCATATACTTATCAGCACGCTGCTGTTGACGCTTCTTACGACGCCCTTCTGAAACGTGGCGATCAACTAGATGCATCCAACGTTGCTCAAACGTATGCCAATAAACACGGAAACGATGCTTGGTACCACCCCAACCAAAGCTTCTTGAATTATTTGATAGACGTTGATAGAACATCCCCGCATCATTTGATAATTGATCAGTATCCATCGCATCTTCAACCGCATCATTCATGACCCGCGTCATACGATTAGATGCTTCAGCCATAATTTTTGGATCCAGCTGTTCATCACCATAGCCTAATTGGCCTTGCAACTGGCGTGTGACTTGCGTCTTGGTCTTAGGATCCGCTTGAGATTGTTCAACCTCTCGGATTCCTAAGTTAACCATTTCAAGATGCGCCTTGTCAAAATCGGCCGTATCAAATTCAGCCTTAGCTGCTGGTAACAAACGAGGCAAAACAAGCAATGGCATTACCAAACTCAAGATAATCACAACTGACGCAATCAGCAAAATATTATTACGGAATGGGAATGCCTTTCCATTGTTCAAAACATAAGGCAATGATAAGGCCATCGCCATTGTCATCGCTCCATGCACACCACCGACCGCAAAGACCAACGCGTCTTTTTGCTTTTGACCAGGATCAATAAAGCGTTCGACATCTTCCTTTTGTGAGAAGATCATTGATAGATAACGAATAACTAACATAACGACATAAATGAGAATTCCCATTCCAACCATTGCTAACCAATCAGTTCCCGTTGTATCCACAAAGATTTCAACAACACGAACCAACTCAAGTCCTAGCAATACGAACACAATTCCGTTCAAGACTTGAGAAAGCATTTCCCAAACTTGATTTGTTAAATTATTCAGTTGTGCTGACATAAACTGCATATGCGCACGTTCTTCATTATGAACAACTCCAGCCATAACAACCGCAATAATTCCTGACACATGGAAGACGTGTTCAGCGACCAAATAAATGGCAACCGGACTAATGATTTGAATCATAATTTGCGCGGTACTGTCATCTAATTGGAAACGCAACAAGTTTTGACGGATCCAAACAAGTAACGCCCCTAAAATCAATCCGACAATTGCACCACCAAAGGCAGCCACTAAGAATTGACGGAAACCTTCAAAGAATGAAAAGTGACCGGTATTCAACCAAAGCAATGCCAGTTCCAAGACCACCAAACCACTCGCATCATTAAATAGTGATTCCAAGTTCAAGGCCCGTTTAATCCCTGCCGGCATTTCAACGGTTGACGTTACAGAATCTAAAGCTGTTGCGTCAGTTGGTATCACAATCGCAGCCAATCCGACTGCTAAAGGCAAAGCCCAATGCAACAAGGCTTGTTCAGTAAATCCCAACATGACCACTGTTACAATCGCTAAAATTCCAGCTAAACGAATAATCGCTGAAAAGTTTTTAGAAATCAACCGTGCTTGTGTATGCTGTCCTTCATAAAACAATAAAGGTGCAATAATTAACATCAAAAATAAATCTGGTTCCAGATGAATTTGACTTAAGGTACCTGGAATTAACGCTAAAATAATTCCAGCTAGAATTTGCCAAAAAGCTTTGGGGACTTTTGGAACCAGTTGTGAAAGAAAATTAGCAATAATAATCGCAATCATTATCACCAAAATAACAACTAGATAATTCATATATGCCTCCTGAGGGGTAAATGATGACATAGATTAAGGGACCCAATTAATGATTGAGTCCCTTAGTGATTGATTAACCTAAGTCAGCACCTGGTTCGATTGAATCAGGTAGGAAAGTCAACGTTACTTGATCATCCTTTTCAGCTGATAGAATCATACCTTCTGAGTACTCTCCCATCATCTTACGTGGCTTTAAGTTAGCAATAAAGGCAATCTTCTTACCAACTAGCGCTTCATATTCTGGATAGAACTTCTTCATACCAGATAGAATTGTACGACCATTTTTTGAACCGTCATCTAATTTGAAACGCAACAACTTATTTGATTTCTCAACAGCTGTCACTTCTTTAATTTGGGCGACACGAATATCAACCTTTTCAAAATCATCAAATTCAATTTCTGGCTTAGTCTCTAAGTCTTCTGGCTTATTATCATCTTTAGTTGGCGCTGTGCCACCAGTCATTTCATCACGAATGTAGGCAACTTCAGCTTCAACATCCACACGAGGGAAGATTGGCTGACCCTTTTCAACAACACGTCCACCTGTTGGCAAGTCATTAAAGCTTAGTCCAGCAATTTGCAAGTTTGATTCAGTCAAACCAAGTTGTTCAAAAATTGCCTTTGGTGTCTTTGTCAAAATAGGTTGTAGCAAGATAGCAGCAACACGTAATGATGCAGCCAAATGTGCCATCACATCACTCAAGTTATTAGCTTGTTCAGGATCTTTAGCCATCGTCCATGGTGTTGTTTCATCAATATACTTATTCGCACGTGAGATTAACTTCCATACTTCGGCTAAAGCATCTGATGTGTGTAATTCACCCATATACTTATTGTAGTTTTCAATCACTGTTGCAGCAGTTTGCTCCAAGTCAGCATCAAATTCAGTTGTTCCTAAGTCTAATGATGGAATAATTCCGTCATCATACTTGTTAATCATTGCAACGGTACGGTTCAATAAGTTCCCTAAGTCGTTTGCCAAATCATAATTCAACTTTGCAACGAAATCTTCAGGTGTAAACAAGCCGTCATTACCAGCAGGCATTGCACGAAGCAAGTAGTAACGAACCGCATCAACGCCGTAACGTTCAGCCAAAGTATCAGGATAAACAACGTTTCCCTTTGACTTAGACATCTTACCATCACGCATTGTTAACCAACCGTGCGCAAAAATCTTTTGTGGTTGTGGCAAGCCCAAAGCGTGCAACATAATTGGCCAGTAAATCGTATGGAAACGTACAATTTCCTTACCAACTAATTGCACATTGGCAGGCCAGAACTTATCAAAGAGTTCTGTGTTGTCACTGCCATAACCCAATGCCGTAATATAGTTTGACAACGCATCAATCCAAACATACACAACGTGCTTTGGATCTGAAGGAACTTGAACACCCCATTCGAAAGCTGTACGTGTTACCGCAAGGTCTTCCAAACCTGGCTTGATAAAGTTCTTAACCATTTCATTCATACGTGAATTTGGTTCTACGAAGTTAGGGTTCTCTTCGTAATAATTCATCAACCAATCTGAGTACTTGCTCATCTTAAAGAAGTAAGATTCTTCCTTAACCAATTCAACTTCATGCCCTGAAGGTGCTTTACCACCAGTCACATTTCCATCTTCATCACGATATACTTCAGCTAATTGTGATTCAGTAAAGTACTCTTCGTCATCGACTGAGTACCAACCTTCATAATTACCCTTGTAAATATCACCTTGATCCAAGAAACGTTGGAAAATCTTTTGAATGGCGGCTTCGTGTTGTTCATCCGTTGTACGGATAAAGCCATCATTACTAATATCCAAGTCTTTCCACAAAGCCTTGATTTGTTCAGCCATGCCGTCCACATATTCTTGTGGTGTCATGTTCAATTTTTCAGCTTTTTGTTCAATCTTCAAACCGTGTTCATCAGTTCCAGTAAGGAAGTAGACATCATCTCCTAACAAACGGTGGTAACGCGCTGCCGCATCAGCTAATACCGTTGTATAGGTATTTCCAATATGTAGTTTACCAGATGGATAGTAAATTGGTGTCGTAATGTAAAATGTATTTGCTTCTGTCATGTATCCTTTACCTTTCACCATACGAATGAGTATGATGCCTTTATTTTAGTTTATAGAACTATTTCTTATAAATCTTATTTCCAATTATATCAATAAATTAGCGTTATAGATGAACAAATATATCTTTTTTTATTTTTAATTGGAAACAAAAAAGCCACCATTTCTGGTAGCTTTTCGTTTGCATTGCGACGTCCTATCCTCGCAGGAAGAGA
>NZ_JQCD01000024.1:0-218393 GCF_001437425.1 Weissella minor
TTGGTCGAACATAATGATGATGGCGAGGTTACTAGTATCGCTTATGACCGTGTTGCTATCGCTTTGTTACCCGCTTTATCAAATATGAGAGAAGAACTAGCTGAACTGAAGTTTAAGATGGAAGTAATTATGGAGGGGAAAAATGAGTAAGTTAGTGGATAATATCAATGTTAGAAATATTTCAAAAATTCAAGAGGACAAAGTTCTAATTTCGTTTAACTATAATGATGAAGAAATTAACTTCAACGGTAAAGTCACATATAAAGGGGACATTGATACTGTGAATTTACAAACTGCTAAGCCAATTATTTTAAATAAACTAAAGACGATTTTGGAGGAGAACTAATCATGGATGTTTCAGTAGAAGAATTATATAGTGCAGTACTACAGGAGTTATCAGATGTACAACAAGAGAATCGAGCCTTAAAAATTATGAATAAAAAGCTGAAAGAAGCAGAACAAAATGAAGCGCCTAATAATGATGAAAATTAGGTGCTTTTAATTTACACAAAAAAAGGAGTATGGGAATGAAAATTGAAAAGACAACTCAGTTTAGCGCAGATTTGAAAATTGACGAAGAATCGACGTCATTTGTCACTTTTAGTGGGACAGTAGATGCGGATGGTAAGCCAAACGTCAATTTCTATATTAGTGATATGGCCATTTATATGGCGCATACAAATGAATTTATGTCTGCCTTTACAAAATTCCAAAGTGAAGTATTTGATTATTCGAATGAAATGCTTAAAAAAGAGACACCTAGTAAGGAGGCGTAATGGACGTTTTACAACATATGGCACAATCATTTGACAAAGGATGGACCTCGCATTATTACATGCTTTTAGTTGGCTTAGTGTTTGCCGATTTATTTTTGGGATTCAGTCGGGCTATATCGCTTAAAAAATTTAATTCAACAATTGGATTAGCGGGGATTACAAAACATGTCACTGTTTTGGTAGTTCCAATGTTGCTCTATCCGTTTGTAGATGTGATGGGTTATGGATCAGTTGCAGATGGAATTATTGCATTTCTAGCCTTATCAGAAGGTGGGAGTGTGTTAGAAAATTGGATTGCGATGGGGCTACCGTTTAAAGAAGAGTGGCGTCGATTCTTTGATGAAAAGAAGTTAGAACAAAAAGAACGTGTGGGAACTGTTCATACAGATGAAGAACTACCACACGAAAACGATAAACGACTTTAAGGCTACCAACTAGGTAGTCTTTTTTTATATAGGAAGGAATTTAGTATGGCAGATTTATATTCAAAAACAGTAACGAGCAAGAATTCAAAGGCTATGTACAATGGTGGCTTACGTAGTGGAGCTGTTCGATACATTGTTATTCATCATAATGCGACAACTAATAAGGATGTTGCAATGAACACTTGGGTCCAAGGTACTGGATCATATACATCAGCACACTATGAAATTACAGATAATGAGATTATTGGATGTGTAGGTGAAAATTATGTTGCCTATCATTCGGGTGGAACAGGGGGAAGTGATGTCCCTAAGATTGCAAACATCAATCAACTTTCCATTGGATTGGAACATGTCAATTCAACTGGTGCACCTACCTGGGGTGTTTCGGATAAGACCTTGCGTCAATCCGCTAAATTGATTGCGGATATTTGTAAGCGATACAACTTACCAATTGACCGTTCAACAATCAAAACACATGGCGAAATTACGGCAACAGCATGTCCCGGGGGCATGGATGTTAACAAACTGGTGAAGTATGCTAAGGAAGCAGCTGGACAAACAACGTCTGAAAATGACGTTGAGTATATGCGTAAATACGGTAATGTAACTTGGAATAAGAAATGGTTCCAAATTGACGAGACGGCAACAATTTCAGGATTGAAACAAGTATTATCATATACTTTGGCTGGCGGAAATATTAAGAAACCAGCTAAGAATGAAGTTTGGTTGAATAATGGTATTCCGGTTGATGGCATTATTCGTGACGGAAATAAGTTACAATTTAAGCAAGATCAGATGAAAATTGTGGATTACGACACAGCAAGTAATGGAATCGCAGTAATGGTAGCTGGGTATAAAGTTTGGGTAAGTGCAACAACTGCTCGAAAGGCATAACAGAATAAAATTAAAAGCCTAGTAGGTATCTCTTAATTGAGTTACTTACTAGGCTTTTTTATTTTGTGGTCAAATTGTGGTCAAAACACCCTAGAACCCTGATGCATAAGCATTTCTAAAGTTCAACAAGAAGTATGGTTTGAAGTAATCATACTTTCTTATAAACGCTGGTATGACGGTATAAACGCCGTTATATCAGCGTTTTTCTTTTGCCTAAATGAGTTTCAAACGGTTCTAAAAAGTTCAAAAAAAAGTGGTCATTTGGTGGTCATTTAAAATGTTTCGCCACATTTTTGCCACAACTGGCAAAAAACTATTTTTCTTTATCTCTTTTATCTTATATCAGATGAAATTAAGCGTATTTGTTTGAAGGTATGTATTTCTAATCTCGTTAGTATCTTAATTTTCCATAGTAATAATGCCGTTATTTACGATTAAAGGGTGATAATAGGCCACATGAAACGTGATTAATTTAACGTTTGTAGATGCTATTCTAATTATCAGTCGGCATATTGCACGTTTTAGGGTAGTTGTAAGCGTAATAATAGTATTGTTGAAAAATAATTAATTCAACACGGACATGCAGAAATCACTCTGTGTGTTTTTTTATTCCAAAAATTCGGGGCCCCGTTTCTAACGGAAGGATATTTGGAGGAAAAAATGACTTTATACGCAAATACTTTAGCCTTTTCACGAGCCGATGGTAGCATTGACGACAGCATTTATACGGATGCTGAATTAAAACAATTAACAACCATTGCATATGGTGATCAATTTAATGGGAATGCTAATTTTGAACGCGTTTATACGGAGCGCGTTTATAAGAATGGCACAAGTAAGTATAGTAACTTAGTTGGTGCAGATGGTGTATTGAAACTTTATAATGATTCCAAAATGTTACCAAAGGCTGCTGAGTCAGCAGTTGCTGATTTTTGGAATCATGTTGCTGGGGAAGAAGTTGTCCGATTTGTCAATGTTGTTGAGAATAGTGATGAGGTTATTCATGATGTTGCTGGGGATAACGGAGTTCTAGGTGCACAAACTTACAATGGGAATGGATTAATTATGTATCCGGATTCTTGGCATATTGATCATTTGACCGCGGAACAGCAAGAAAATTATCATATGGCAACCGTGATTCATGAAATTGGACATGCATTAGGAATTCCACATTTAGGCGGCGGAAATGATGGAACCAATGCAGCAAATGCAGTTAGATTTGGCAACGAAGTAATGGGGCCATGGTCTATCTTAGATCATCCGGACGGCATTCAAAATACCCTTGTTGATGCTGCTGCACTTGCAATTGCTGCATTGACATGGCGTAAGCCACGCAAGTTAGCAACATGGATTTTTAGTGATAATGCGAGCGAAAAGTATGTGATATACAAAAATCGTGGGGTTAAAACTAATCTTTCAATGAAGCCATCAGTCAAAAATGACTGGGGTGTTAAGTTTGATTGGAATTTAATTCAATCGCCAATTGTGACATATCGTACGATTGCTAAAAACTACAATTTGTATCAATTTGAACCAGAGCAAATTGATGGTAAGACTTATTCAGTTGCCAAGCAAGTTGGGTACACGGGTAATCCTAATCAATATCGAATTGGTATGACGATTAAGATTTTAGCAGTTTATCCGACTGATGATCCACGTGTGCGGGTTGTGCGCTTCAAGGATGGGGATGAAGAACTGACCATGTATGAAGCGGCTTTGGATCAACCAGTTTAATTTAAGGTGAAGTCGTAAGGTAGATATGTAGCTTAATGGTAAAGCATTATCGTGTGATATGTATGCAGGTTCGATGCCTGTCATATCTATTACGCTAAGGCATCATAACGCATGAAAATATTATTTGAACATTCATAAAGCAGATGCTCATTGGCCAAGTGAATAAGTGTCACTTAAAGAACATGTCGATTTCTGGAAACGGATATGTTTCGGGAATCTTGAGCAGTTAAACGAAAGCAGGTAAGTAGGATGGATGAATTAGATTTAAAAAATTATCAATTAGGAAAGCAGCAGGTTTTAGGGGCCTATATGGGTCTTGGTAATAATAACCATATCAAGACTTATTTAACACCGATGGTCGCTGATAAAGCAAACCCTTTTGATTTAAATGATGTCCGACAAGAGAATATGGATGTTATTTTTGATGGAGAAGAAGCGTTTAGTGGTGATGTGCCATGTGCAAAAAAAGAGATGAATTACGCGCGTTTAGAGTACCGTTGGGTGCAAGCCGAATCAGTTAATCGATTGTTTGAACGCCTGACACTGACAAGTACGCCAGATCCGCAAGTGTGGGTGCGTAAGCATACGGGGACTACTTGGAGTCAATGGGTTTCGATGACGCGTAATACGAATGTTGAAAAGTTTGAAAACTTTACTAAAACAAAAACAGCAACCATTGCGAGTGATTATTTTGATCGGCCAATGCAACTGTCCTTAAAGTCAGGAGTTTTAGTTTTGACTTTTGGTGGGTACTTGACCAAAAAGGTCAATGGTGGTGATTATACGATAGCTGATACGAGTTCATTAAAAGACTTTCCGCTACCTAATTTGCGATATCAAACAGCGATTGTTGATGTATCTTATCCAGACTCAGCCGGTGGTGTTTTGGGATCGATTCGTTGGGATGAAAAAGGAAGAATTAATTTGAATTTGAATAAAGCATTTGAGGATAAACCCAAACCAACTCATTATCTCGAATTTGGTTTAACAGCACTAACAAATCAAGACTTTACGTCTTTAATGTGACCCCTGCGGCGACCGACTTAACGATTGGGGATGGGTTAGTTGGCCAAGGGGTTGCGTTTTCTCCAGAATATTATGCCATGGTTACGGTTAGCAAAGAGAAAGATACCGCATTGTTACTCTATAATAAGAAAACAAAGAAGCAATTTGTTCTAGGAGATTTTGGAAAACATGATTCAGGACAAGTGGGACACGCCAATGATGTTAGCTTTTTAACACCGACCATGCAAAACGAAAAATATTTAGCTGTTGCACACATGAAGGTGGGTGGCATTGTACCAGTGATTAAGATAATTGGTGAAACAAATGCACGTGTTGTGAGTCAATTTAAGTTAGTGGACAGTCAGGGGGCTCTTTTGCCGATTGGTGTGACCAGCACAGAAGTTATCGGTAATGAACTATGGGTATCAGGGGCTTATTCTGGTGTAAAAAGTTCTTGGTGGCATGGATCATTTAATCCAAAAAATCTAGATACAAACCAAAATATTGTATTAACGCGAGAGTGTTTGTACCAACCTGAGCGTAGGGATATTGATATGTTAATTGGTACCTATGAGCCTCAAAACAGAGGCGGACAATCTGATTTTATTCATGAAGGGTATCATTATAAAGTGACGACGACAAAAATGGAACTGAACACAATCAGTAATGATGAGATGAATGGGCATGAAGTGAGACGTTCGATTGGGAATCCATATGGACAACTGGTTGTGCAGATGAAAAAGCCAGATAATCCGAATCAGGCGCCGAAGATAACGGGGCGTTATTGGTATCAGGATGCAGAGTGGGATGGTGATCGCCATTTGATTTCAAATGAGTTTGAAAAAGTTTTTATTGAAGATGGCATGGTCAAAGTAAATAATATTCGACGCTATGCGAATGGGGCAAACAAAACAGTTATTACGACCCTAGGCGCATTATAGTGTGAAAAAGAAGGTGGTTAATTGATCAATTAGCCACCTTCTTTTTGCCGTTCACGTAAAGAATGTTTGCGACGTAAAAGCCAATAAAAATATTGTTTATTTATATTTTTGTGATTTTTTTAATCAAAATAAAAAAGGTTCACTTTCATTTAGGAAGTGGCCAAGTTATACTGAAAGCAATCAAATAGAAACGGAGGATGTGATTATGAGTTTGAAAGATCAAGTTAAAGGTACTGCTGATGAATTTTCAGGTAAAGCCAAGGAAACAGCTGGTAAAGTGACGGGTGACAAGCAAACAGAAGCAAAAGGTAAGGCTGAAAATCTTGCTGGTAAAGCTGAGCAAGCCTTCGGTTCTGCGAAAGAAAAAGCAGCTGAATTGACAGGAACGATAGCTGACAAAGCAAAATCATCGTTAGATGAAGGGACAGATAACGTTAAAGATTCAGAATAGGGGGATGCATTATGCATACAATATGGATGCTTATTATCGGGGCAGTGATTGGGGCCATTGGTGGTGCGATCACAAGTAAAGGCGCTTCAATGGGATGGATTGCAAATATTGCTGCTGGATTAGTTGGATCATGGTTAGGTGAAAGCCTACTGGGTTCATGGGGGCCTAGTTTGGCAGGAATGGCATTAATTCCATCAGTGCTTGGAGCAATGATTGTTGTTATTGTTGTTTCATGGTTAGTTGCTCGAACAACAAATTAAATGTATGAAAAAAAGGATACCGATTTTCGGTATCCTTTTTTATGCGTTAAAAAGCGATAAAAAGTGCATAATTCGATTTTTTATGCATTTATACATGGAAAGTTTGCGTAAATATACATTTCGTGGTAAAGTAAGTCATTCTAAAAAATAAGAGGCATGATTATGGCAGAACAAACACAACCTGAAGAATTATCAAGAGGTCTATCTCAAAGACATGTACAAATGATGGCGATTGGTGGAACCATTGGAACAGGATTATTCCTGGGCGCTGGTGATACAATCAGTCTGACAGGACCTTCCGTTTTATTGGTGTATCTGATTACGGGTGGTTTTCTATTTTTCATGATGCGAGCAATCGGTGAAATGCTCTATGTTGATCCAGATTCTAGCTCATTTGTTAGTGTCGTATCGAAATATTTAAGCCCAGAATCGGGTTATTTTGTTGGGTGGTCATATTGGATTACCTTGATTTTACCAGCGATGGCTGAATTGACAGCGATTGGCCATTATGTGCAATACTGGTTACCGAATGTGGCAACTTGGAAAACGGAATTAGTCATTATGGCCATTTTGATTATTCTGAATTTAACAGCAGTTAAGTTTTTCGGTGAAGCAGAGTTCTGGTTTGCGTCAATTAAAATCATTGCCATTTTATCGATTATCGCAGTCGGTGCCTATATGATTATTACAGGATTTAAAACACCCGGAGCACATGGCGGCCAAGTTGGATTCCAAAATATTACGAACGGCTTTTCGTTCTTCCCAAATGGATCAATGAATTTCTTGCAAGCTTTTCCAATGGTGTTCTTTTCATTTGTTGGGATTGAGTTTGTGGGATTGATGTCAGCAGAGACGATTAATCCACGTGTTGTCATTCCAAAAGTCATTAACAGTGTTCTGATTCGAATTTTGGTCTTTTATATTGGTGCCTTAGCTGTAATCATGGCTATTTGTAATTGGCGCTATTTACCAGCTGGTGAGAGCCCATTCGTTATGGTCTTTCAATTGATTGGGTTGCATGGTGCAGCCGCAATTATGAACTTTGTCGTGTTGACAGCAGCTTTGTCAGCATTGAACACACTTATCTATTCAGCAGGTCGTGATATTTTTGCATTGGCCCAAGAAAATGATGGCCCAGTTGAACGTTTCTTTACAAAACTATCAAAGACGGCTATTCCGGCCCGTGCAATTCTGTTTTCAGCTGGTTTGATTTGTGTAACGCCACTAATCAAGTTGATTCCATCGTTGACATCTGCATTTAACTTTTTTGCTTCTGCAACCGCAGCCATTACAGTTGTGATTTATACGTTAATTATGTTGGCACATCGTCAGTATAAAAAGAGTGATGATTATTTAGAAGACGGATTTAAGATGCCGGCGTATCAAATTACAAGTCCATTAACAATTTTATTCTTCGTTTGCATTTTCTTAATGCTATTCCTAACACCATCAGATCGGATTGCCGCATTTGCTGGGATCGCATGGACTGTGTTGTTTGGAACCTTTAGTTTTTATTATGTAAAACGTCATTAAAAGCACATTTGTGCTTTTTTTTGTGAAATAGTGTAAAATATTAGAAAATGATGAGATTGAAAGGTGGCTTTATTTATGACAGAACTAACAGGTACAGATTTACGCAAGAATATGAAAGAGCAAGCACTGCTTCAAGAAAATATGGCTTTGGCAGAATGGGACCAATTAACTGGGATGCCAGTTGAAGGGAACGAATTTCGTGCGGAATTAAGTAGTTATTTGAGTGGTCGTTTCTTTCAAGTTGCAACAGGCGCTGAAGCTGCAGATTTAGTTAAATATTTTAAAGAAAATAAGGAAGCATTAACGGCTGATGAACAAGCTTTGTTTGATCGTTATGTAAAAGACTATGAAGAAGTCGCAGCAATTCCTGAAGATGAATACGCAGCATTTGGTCATTTGACTTCAGAGGGACAAGACGCATGGACTAAAGCACGTGAAGCAAATGATTATCAAATTTATGCACCCGCGCTAAAGGCATTAATTGAAACCAAAAAGCAATTTATCAAATATTGGCGAAAGGATGAGGCAACCCCTTATGATGTCTTATTAAATCAATTTGAGCCTGGTTTGACTGTTGAAAAATTAGACGGTATTTTTGATAAGCTTAAGCAAGGAATTATCGACTTACAAGCTGATTTAAAGGCGAATGGAACGGCACCTCAAGCCGATTTCTTGAATCGTGATATTCCAGTGACATTACAACGTGAATATGTGTGGGATGCCGCACAACGTTTGGGTTACGATGCAAACAAGGGGCGTTTAGATGATACCATTCATCCCTTCATGCAAGATTTGAACCGAAATGATGCTCGAATTACAACACGATGGAATAAGAATGATTTCCAAATGGCTGTATTAGGCATTTATCATGAAGCTGGACATGGCATGTTCGCACAAAATGTTGCTGAAAAATGGGACTATACACCATTTAACAAAGGAATTTCAATGAGTATTCATGAATCACAATCTTTGTTTAACGAAGTGATGTTGGGCCGTTCAAAAGACTTTTGGCAACATGAGTACCCAATTATGCAAGCTGCTTTTGAAGGCCGCTTAGACGATGTGGCGTTTGATGATTTCTATAAAGGCTGGATGCTTTCAAAGCCAACATTAATTCGAACAGAAGCAGATCCAATTACGTATCCTTTGCATATCATTATTCGTTACGAAATTGAAAAAGCTATTTTCAATGAAGACTTCAATGTTGCTGACATTGAATCACTTTGGAATGCTAAATATGAAGAATATCTTGGTATTCGTCCTGAAACAGCAGTTGAAGGTGTATTGCAGGATATCCATTGGGCTGGTGGCGACTTTGGGTACTTCCCATCATATGCGTTAGGTCATCTTTATGCTGCACAGTTCTATCACACATTGACCCAAACTTTTGATGTACCAGCGCTCCTTCAAGCAGGGGATTTGCAACCAATCATTGATTGGCGCCGTGAACATGTTTGGCAGTTTGGTGCTTCAAAGAGCCCAGCAGCGGTGCTAAAGGATGCAACTGGGGAAGCGTTAAACCCACAATATTGGTTGGATTTGCAGCGTGAGCGCTATGCCGACGTCTATGATATCTGATAAGCTTACTTTTTGTAAATAAATTTTGTCTAAAGTGTTTACTTACTTTTTGTAATGTACTATACTAAGTCTTGTAGAGAACGAAACACATTAAAGGAGTTTTTAATCATGGCAGAAAATACATTTTTAGATTTACAGACAGCACGTCGTTCATTTTATGCATTGGGGCGTAATGTAGATTATTCAAACGCTGAGTTGGAAGAGATGTTCAAAAACACCATTAAGCAGACACCAAGTGCTTTCAATAGCCAAACTGTACGAGCAGTTTTTGCTTTTGGTGAGCAACAAGATGCTTTGTGGGATATGATTATTGAACGTATGCGTCAAGTCGTTGGTGATGCCGATGCCTTTGTTAAGACTGAAGAAAAATTGAATGGTTTCAAGAATGGTTATGGAACTGTTTTGCTTTATACAGATACTGATGTCGTTAAGAACCTTGAAGAGAATGTTCCAGCCTATGCTGCTAATTTCTATGATTGGTCAGAGCAAACGCTTGGTATTTCAGCTTATTCATTATGGTTGACAGCACGTGAGCACAATCTTGGTGGAAATCTACAACACTACAACCCAGTGATTGATGAAGATTTGCAAGCAGCCTTTGATATCCCTGCAAGCTGGCGTTTGCGTGGACAATTTGTCTTTGGTTCAATTGAAGCCGAAGCAGGCGATAAAGACTTCATGAATGATGATGAGCGTTTTATTTCATTAAATAAATAATAGTTGATCAGGTAAAAGACACTGTGATGATTTTTTTCATCGTTACAGTGTCTTTTTATTTGAATTTTAAATTTGTTTTACATTAACGAAGGTACTAAGCCGGTTGTTTATGAGCGTGATAGAATTAGGGCATTAATTCACAAGCAATTGAATCGGGGGAAAACATGTTTAAGCAGTTGAGATTTTTGAGTGCGCTATTTTTAGGATTGACATATGCAACCGGCGCAAGTGCGGCGGTAATCACGCCTGATACTCAGATGGGGGCGGCCGTCACAATCCAAGCGCAAACAGGTCAAGTGTTGGCCGCGAAAAACGAGAATGAGCGGTTACCCATTGCATCACTATCAAAAATGATTGTGCTCTATATGGTTGAACAAAAAATTGCAGAGGGTGATCTAGCGATGGATCAAGAAATTAAGGTCCCTGCTGACCTTGCCACATTTAGTCAGGATGCAAGTATTGCCAATATACCTGTATCAACTGATCGAACATACACGGTTAAACAATTGTCTGACGCAATGATGGTTGCATCATCTAATTCAGCGGCAATGGTGTTAGCCAATTTAGTTGCTGGCTCACAAGAGAATTATTATCATCAGGCTGACCAGCTCTTGGCTAAATGGGGCATTAAGGATCCAAAAATTTATTCGGCGTCTGGTTTGGCTAATGGTGATTTGCGGGCTTTTAAAAATAAGCAGATTAGTGATAATGATGAAAATAAGTTGTCTGCCCGGGAAACGGCAATTGTTGCACAGCATCTGGTGAACGACTATCCAGATATTTTAGAAATTACGAAACAAAAGCAGGCGTATTTCCCGGATAAAGACGGTCAAAATCAAACCATGGAAAATACAAATATGTTACTTGGGAACAAAAACTATCAGATTGATGGCTTAAAAACAGGCTTAACACCACACAATGGTAGCAATTTGGTCACACATGGTTATGTTGATGGACAACCGGTTATTACAGTTGTATTGAATACGAACAAATTGCCACGTGAAGCAATTGGAACTGAAACGGTCCGGATGTTAAATCAAATTGTCGCGCAAACAAAGCTGGTTACGCCAACGGTTGATGAGTCGGTTAAAATTGATAATGCCAAAGGTGACAAAGGGATGGTGGCAGTCACAACAAATTCAGATGCCAAATACTTTGTGAATGATGAAGGTAAGCAAAATGTTAAGATTTCAAAGATTAAGCCTAAATCAGATGCAAAAGCCCCCCTTAAAAAAACGGATACGATTGCCACGGGTCAGTTGAATTTTTCAACGAAGACAGATGACGACTTTGTTAATGACAAAAGTTCGAATCTAAAGCTTTTCCCAAAGCAAGATGTGGCACAAGCAAACTGGATTACAACCATGATTCAAAAAGTTTCTTAGAAATTTTGTTGACAAAAAGTAAAAATGAAAGTAATATTAAAAACATTAAATCAGTAGGTGATTAAATTGTATGTCAGAGAGGTCGTGTATTGCTGGGAGCGACGCAGGTTTAACCACTGAATTATTTACATGCGAATAACTTATCAAAGAGGTATCGGGCTTATTTAGCTTGGTATAATTTTGGGTGGTACCGCGGATTAGTCGTAACTAATATCGTCCCAACTATGTTTAGGCATAGTTGGGACTTTTTTTGTATCTAAAAAGGAGGAATTGTTCGATGGGGTATTTGAACTAAAACAGTCGTCAGGTGGGTTGATTCGATATTGTCTTTAATTAGCAAATTAGACCAACAAAACACAATTTAACTAAATGGAGAAGTATCATGCAATCAAAACATCGTTTTTTATCAGTCACAATTTTAATGGCCGCGTTGGTCACAATTTTTGGCGTTAGTATCATTGGCTTTCATTTGCCACCATTTGTGCCGTTATTCGCCGCAATTATGCTTACCATGTTATTTGGTAAATTAAATGGCTTTACCTGGAATCAACTGCAAGACCAATTATTAAAAGGAATTCAAACGGGACTTGCACCACTATTCTTATTCTTATTGATTGGAATGCTAATTGGTTTGTGGATGGCCATCGGGGTTATTCCAACCTTACTTTGGACGGGGCTTAACTTGGCCAATCCAAGCTGGTTCTTACCAGCAGCATTCTTAATTCCAGCAATTATTGGAACGGCTATTGGTTCTGCCTTTACAACCATGGCAACGGTCGGGGTTGCATTGATGGGCGTTGGATTAACTTTTGGTTTTCCAGCACCTGTCTTAGCCGGTGCAATTGTTTCAGGTGCAATCTTTGGTGATAAGAGCTCACCTTTGTCTGATTCAACTAACTTGGCCGCCTCAATTTCTGGAACAGATTTATTTGACCATATTAAAAACTTAATGTGGACGACGTTACCAGCTTTCTTTATTTCTTTAGTGGCATTTGCCGTAATCGGATTACGCCATCAAGAATCAGCTAGTTTATCAAGTTTAACAGCACTTCAAAATCAATTGAATCCAAATTTCTGGATGCTATTATTACTTGTTTTGTTGTTTGTAATGGCTTGGTTTAAAATTCCAGCGATTCCAACATTGATGATTAATATCGCTATTTCAGCAGTCATTTTCTTACAAAGCCATTCATTAACTGCATTGAATGATACTTTGGTTAATGGATTTACAACAGCCTCACAAGACCAAACCTTGCAGGCCCTTCTAAATCGTGGGGGGATGCTATCAATGATGCCAACCGTGATTATTATCATGTTAGCTTTGGCCTTAGGTGGTTTGCTCTCAGAAGAGAATATTTTGCAAGACTTTATGGCACCAATTATTGAGCGTATTCGTTCACAAGCAATGACGATTACAGGTACTTTGTTAACTGGAATTCTTGCGAACTTCATGATTGGTGAACAATACTTAGCAACAATCTTGCCAGGACAATTATGGAAGCCAGTTTTCAAACGTGTGAAGCTATCACCATTAGCGCTTGGTCGTAGTTTAGAAGATTCTGGAACGGTTGTGAACTACCTGGTCCCTTGGGGTGTAGCTGGTAGCTTTGCTGCTCAAACATTGAATGTTCCTGTTACAAGCTTTGCCGTCTTTGCTATTTTCGCTTGGGTTTCACCAATTTGTTCTTTGCTTTCAGCCTGGACTGGAATTGGCGTTAAGCAAGCAGCAACTGAAGAAGGTTAATTAAAAAAAAGAGCCGCATGGCTCTTTTTTTGTTTATCAATTTAAGAAAAAACACGTCGATCCTTTTAAAGGTCGACGTGTTTTTTGCTGTTAGTCAAATAATTGTAAATATTTACCGTAGCCGGCATCAGCTAACTGATCCTTAGGTACAAAGCGTAGGGCTGCAGAGTTAATGCAATAACGCAAACCACCTTGTTCTGTAGGTCCGTCATTAAAAACATGGCCTAAGTGTGAATTGGCATCTTTTGAGCGAACTTCAGTACGAGGACGCAAGAGCTTGTAATCAGCTTCTTCAATTAAATTGTGATCATCAATTGGACGTGTAAATGAAGGCCAACCACAACCAGCATCATATTTATCAGTGGAACTGAATAAGGGCTTACCATCGACGACGTCAACAAAAATCCCATCATCCCACCAATCATCATATTTTCCGCTGAATGGACGTTCAGTAGCGGCATTTTGTGTGACATCGTAGGCTTCATCGCCTAAACGTTGCTTAAGTTCTTCTGCTGATTCATTTTCTGACATATTAGAACCTCCTAGGTTGTTCAACTTGGCACTATCATACCGCTTTAACTAATAAAAAGAAAGTGGATTAACGGCGAATTTTGGCAATTAAAGCACTACCAGCTAGTGCGACAGCAACAAGGCAAACTGTATCAAATGCTGATATACCGACATATGTATCGGTGTGTGGTGTTTTAACGCTAATTTTCAATAAGTCCTTATCCATATGGCAATTCCTCTTTTTCTAAATCGATGATTTGTTCAAAATATGGGTGATAATTGGCTGTTAAGTCAGCAAAGGCACTATTCGCAAAAATCGTAAAGGTTTTATAGGTAGGACCTTGCGTAAATAATGTGTGTAAAATATGTTGCTTTTGGGAATCCCAAGTGCGACTTTCAAAATCATCAATAATGACAATGGTTAACATTGGGTTAGGGGTGTTTAGATTTGTTTGTAACTGTTGTTCAAGTTGGTCGAAAAATGTGTTTGTCGGTACGAGTCCTTCAAAAAGATGATCGTGATTGTTGAAATCACTGATTTCGGCATAAGGTGTGTCATCATTTTCTTCATAAATCCAAATTTTTCCAGGAATATCACCGGCATCGTTTTGCCACTGTTGAATGACTTTACGGATTGTTTGGACCATTTGTCCTTGATCACCGTTTTTAATTAGCGTGTTTTTAAAATCAACCATACTTGTGTACCTCCAGTTTTGGAATGATAGTTTTCAATAGTATAGTCGAATTTGGCTTGAAAAGAAATAGATATAAAAATAAAAACAGTTCAGACGATAAGTCTGAACTGTCAATTGTTTTAAAGGGGTGGGAGTGCTTGTTGGGCGAGCTGATGGGCACCGTGATTTTGTTTTTCAGGGATCCAATTCACAATGACATTTGCATATGGTTCTAATTGCGTATTAATATGCCTAAGCTCATCCATAAAATGCTTCGCATAGCCTTTGCTCAAGGCATCAATAACAATTTTAGAATCGCCATTCAGCATCAATGTATCATCAGCTTGCGCCATATTTGCGACACACTCTAATGCAAATGCCATCGCTTTAAATTCAGCCAAGTGATTATTCATTTCAGGCAAGCTACGTTTAAACTGAAATTGTTGCTGTTGCGTTAAAATGAGAACGCCAGCGGAACTTGGACCATTCTGTCCGCGAGTTGCTGCATCGACATATATTTTAAAAATCATGCTTTATTTATGTGAATCATGGGTTTGAATTGATGATGAAGCGGGTGTACGTTCAACGTTTTGATTCATGTTTTCAACGTAATTGACACCACCACCAATGAGAATTAAGGCAACACCAACCCAACCTAAAACGGCCATTGTTAACGACTGTTTTACGCGATCATGGTGACTGATTAAGATATTAATTACCCAGATTAAGATTGCAATCCATCCCAAGATTGTAAAGCTCATACTTAAAAGTTCAAGTTTCATAACTGCCATCCCAAATTTATTTTCTTAATTTCATTATAAGCAAGCTATATGGCAAAACAGGCGTTTAATCATTACATATTCATGTCAATAAACTTATTTTTGTCATAATTTGGAAATGGAGCAGTTAAGCTTCTTTAATTGTTAAGCATGGTATAATACTGCAGAGAACACATTGAGGAGAAATTTATGCGTGGTTATTACCAAATTGCGGGGTTGCCAGGACGTGTGCTTTGGTCGTGGTTACTGATGTTGCCAGTCGCTGGTATTATTATGTGGCTTGAAGCAACAAAATTTAATCAAGTGACAGCTATCTTGTTTTTAATTTTTTTGGCGATTGCTGGTGGTATATTCTATCGGCAACGAGTGGAATTAAGCGAAGATAGTTTGCGTTTACGTCCGGCTTTCGGCGTCCATTCTGATTGGATTCTGTTGACCGAAATTAAATATGTCCAATTTACTAAGCGAACAATTTTATTTACTTATGCCGGAGAGCAATATGCATACTGGCTATCACCAAGTATTCATGCGGCTTTGAAAGTAAAGTTAGCGGATGCGACGCACCAATTGAAGGAAGATTATGACACAAGAGCAATTAACGATTGAAAATCAAACAGGACGCTTGGATAAAGTCGTCGCAGATGCATTTGAGCAGTATACCCGAACGCAGGTGGGGCATTTTATTGCTGACGGACAATTGACCGTCAACGGTGCTAGCAAGAAGGCTAATTATAAAGTTAAAGCTGGGGATGTCATTAGCTTTGACATACCTGAACCGGAAGTGTTGAAAGTTGAAGCCGAGGATATTCCATTAGATATCGTCTATGAAGATGATGATTTATTGGTTGTTAATAAGCCTCAAGGTATGGTGGTGCATCCGGCAGCGGGACATCCCTCAGGTACATTGGTGAATGCATTGATGTATCACACAAAATTATCAGATATTAATGGTGTTATTCGTCCAGGTATCGTGCATCGAATTGATAAGGATACCTCAGGGTTGCTAATGGTCGCTAAAAATGATTATGCCCACGAAGCCTTATCGGCCCAGTTGAAAGATAAGAAAAATTTGCGACAATATTATGCTTTGGTGCACGGTGAATTTAAAGAAAATAAGGGAACCATTAACGCGCCATTAGGCCGTTCAAAAGCAGATCGCAAAAAACAAGCTGTTGTTGCTGATGGACGAGAGGCCGTGACACATTTTGAAGTGGTTAAGCGTTATGTGGGATTCACGTTATTGCGGGTAACTTTAGAGACGGGGCGGACCCATCAAATTCGTGTACACATGCAATACATTAATCACCCAGTTGCTGGAGACCCGCTATACGGGCCTTCTAAGACATTGGCAGGGAATGGGCAATATTTGCATGCTGCAACCTTAGGCTTGACGCAACCAACTTCTGGTGAGGAATTACAATTTGAAGCGCCGTTACCAGATTATTTTGAAACAGCCTTAGCGAATTTGACACCCTATTTTGATGAAAATGACACGATGAACCAGTAACAAAGTGTGTTAAAATGATAGCGGAAGTATCTTCTTAAAAACATCCTGTGAGGTGTAAAGGGGGTAACGCATATAATAAATGATTTATGAACTCGCGTTATTCACTGTTTAAGGTGAATAGCGCCTTTTTTTATGAATGAGGAGCATATGATTAATGGTTAAAGAAATTGTAGATGCAATGGCAATGCAACGTGCACTAACACGCATTACGTATGAAATTATCGAAAAAAATAAGGGAATTAATAATCTGGTAATTGTTGGAATTAAGACGCGTGGCGTCTATATTGGTAATCATATCGCAGAACGTTTACAACAATTGGAAAGTGCTGAAATTCCAGTGGGACAATTAGATATTTCATCATATCGTGATGATTTAAATGAAATTACTGATAAGCAACCATTAGATGTGAATGTTGATGGCAAGCGCGTTATTTTGGTCGATGATGTGTTGTATACCGGTCGTACAATTCGGGCTGCTTTAGATGCTTTGATGGATAATGGACGTCCTGCTGTGGTTAATTTGGCAGTATTAGTTGACCGTGGACACCGTGAACTACCAATTCGGGCTGATTTTGTTGGAAAAAACATTCCAACGTCAGCAATGGAACGGATTCAGGTGAATGTGGAAGAAATTGATGGACGTGATTCAGTCGAGATTGAATAGAGAACGTACTAACGTAAGCGTTTGTACAAATAAGGTAAGGTAGAACGGACATGACAAAACGATATTTAATATTAGAAGACGGGTCCATCTATGAAGGTGAAGCGTTTGGCGCACCAGCAACAACGTTTGGTGAAATCTTTTTTCACACAGCAATGACCGGTTACCAAGAAATTATGACGAATCCGATTTATCACAATCAAATTGTGGTGTTCACAGTGCCGATTATTGGCGCAGCAGGGATTAATCACCGTGCGGATGAAGCGATTGGCCCAATGGTTAAGGGTGTCGTTGTGCGTGAAATTGCAGAAGTCTCAACCAATCGTTTACAGACAATGACGGTGCATGAATTCTTACTCCGGCACAATGTACCGGGGATTTCACAAATTGATACCCGGGCATTAACACGCCATTTGCGTGAAACGGGTAGTCAAAAAGCATCAATTGTCGATTTTCCAGATGATCATGCTTTTGATCAACTACGGGCACTTGTCCTGACTAATCAAGAGGTGCAACAGACGTCGACGCCACGTGCTTACGTAAATCCAGGCGATGGGGCAAATGTTGTCGTTTTGGATTTTGGTTTGAAGAATGGGATATTACGGATGCTGAATGATTATGATGCGAACGTAACCGTGTTACCCTATAATGCAACTTTAGATGAGGTGTTGAATTTAGATCCAGATGGAATTGTTTTGTCATCAGGACCAGGTGATCCACATGCAGTCCCAGAGTCGATTCTAGAATTAATTCGAACTTTGCAAAAGCAATTACCATTGTTTGGAATTGGACTTGGCCATGAGCTGTTTGCGTTAGCGAATGGTGTTGACGTGGAAGTGATGCCAATTGAACATCATGGGATGAACCATCCAATTCGAGAATTAATTACCAATCGCATTATGTATGCCACACAAGCGCAAGGCTATGAAATTAGCACGAGTTCAATTAAGGGTACAGATGTCTTTGTAACGCATGTGGACTTGACGGATGGATCAATCCAAGGATTGCGACACCGTAATTATCCTGCGTTTAGTGTGCAGTTCTTTCCTGATACAGCACCAGGACCAGTTGAAGCGGTCGAACCATTTGATGATTTCATGGATATGGTTACAGTACGCCGAGGAGGGTAGTGTATGGCAGATAAAATATTATTAATTGGTGGATCAGCGAATGGTTTTGGCCGAGAAACTGAAAGCGATGCTGCAAGCTATCAAATGGTCTCAGCGTTAATTCGAAGAGGTTACGAGGTCTACTTTATTGATGATAATCCGTATAGTTTTACGGCAAGTCGTGATGATGTACATGTTGAAGTTTTAGAGTTGACGGCTGATAATCTCGTTAAAGTGATTATTGCAAACGGTATTACATCAATTGTTGCGACGGTTGGTGGCGCTGTTGCGACACGTTTAGCCCTTGAGGTCCAAGAAATTTTAGGCGATCAAGGCCCTAAAATTGTTGGATTAACGAGTGCTGTCTTGTCGGCGGCCCAAAACACCAAATATTTGCAAGAACGGTTGCAACAATGGCATTTGCCGGCTGTTAAAACGCGGTTGGCTAGTACGGCTAGTGAAGTTTTTGATGCGGCCCGTGAATTGGAATTTCCAGTTGTGGTCCGTTCAATTGCGCCACAAGGGCAAGCGTTACGTATGCAAGCTGAGGACGCCGAAGAACTCGATCAGGTGGCAGAATTAGCATTGGAACGTTCTTTAACGCACCAAGTAAATGTCGATAAAAGTATTCGAGGCCACAAAGAAATTGCGATGGTCGTAATGCGTGACTTACGCGATACGAAAGTCTTAATTGGTGGGGTTGAAGATATGGATCCAGTGGGTATTCATACAGCTGATTCCATTTCAATTACACCAATTCAAACCTTATCGGACCCAGTCGTTCAGACGTTGCGCGAAACGGCTTTTAAAATTGCGCGTGGATTCAATGTGCATGGTCTTTTACAAGTCCGTTTTGCTGTTAATCCCGAAGATGACAGCTACGTGGTAACACGTATTATTCCTTATTATGATCGTAAAGTATCATTAATTGAGGGCGCAACTGGCTATCCAATGGTGCCGGTCATGACGGGATTGATGCTAGATGAACGTGTTGAGCGTGTCCACATTTCAAGTCGTTATGCCGAGCACACAGCGTTTTTGGAACCAACAATGGATCATATTGCCGTTCGATTCCCTGTCTTTACATTTGGTGAATTAGAACTAGGTGGTATTGAAACGAATCGTCGTTTGGATACGATTCAAAAGTCAGTTGGTGCTTCAATTGGAGTGGGACGTAGTTTGGAAGCAGCACTTGAAAAAGCTTTGCGTGCGGCCCACTTTAGTAATCGTAGTTTTTCGCCTGATTTAATGGGTGAATTAACGGATAGTCAAGTGATTGAGCAATTGATTCATCCGCAAGACAATCGTATTTTACTTCTATTAGAAGCCATTCGACGTGGCTATACTGTTGATGAACTAGAAGAATTGACCCATATTGATGCGTACTATTTCTATAAGTTAGAACGGATTATGAAGCTTGAAACTGAAGTGCGTCAGCACCCTTGGGATATGGAAGTGTTGAAAAATGCGAAGTATTACGGATTATCAGACGGCTTAATCGCAAAATTATGGGGTTCAGTCTACGATAGTGTTCGTCGTTATCGTTGGGATAATAACATCCTACCAACATACAAAACATTTGAGCCGTCAGCAGGTGAGTTTGAGGAATCTGTGTCACAATTTTATTCAACGTTTGAAGTTGAAAACGAAAGTGAACGTTTAGGTCAAGAAACGATTCTTATTATCGGAACAGGGGCCTTTCGTTTAGGGGATGGTGCTTCCGCTTCTTATGTGTTGGCGACAATGATGGATGAATTTAAGCGTCAAGGTTATCAAACAGTATTGGTGAATAATAATCCCTATGATTTGACATTTATCCCGCAATTGAGTGATAAACAATATTTCGAACCGCTTGAAATTTCAGATATTATGAATATTATTGAGGTTGAACAACCAACGCGGGTCGTTGTACCAGGAAATCGAATTAAATTGATTAACAGCTTAAAGGCAACGGGATTGGATGTTCAGGTTATTCCACGTGAAAAATATTTGGAATCAACATTAACCGAACATAAAGATCAATTGCTATATAATTATTTCTATGATGGTAACGAGCTGCATCCAATTGTCGTTAGTCATCAAACCAATCGACAAATTAAAATTGAAGAAGATGAACAATCGCATTTAGCACAGGCGATTACGCCTGAGATGCCTTTTGACGAAGTTGGCTTATATCAATTTGTTTGTGAAGCATACGATGAAACATCAAATGTGATGCAGGGACGGATGCGCCCAATGCCATTTACACATGTGGCCTTTTTAGATAAAGTGAGTCAACATGATTGGTTACGTATGCTTGTAAGGTATATGTTAAATACACCAACAGAAGCTGATATTACTTTGCTTGAAAGTTTACCTAATTTTGAATGGGCATACCATCGGGCAACGTTGCGTTATCAAGATGGCGAGTTTAAAGAACATCTGAACATTCAAAAGACTTTGGATAATGGTCAATTTGCAATGGCTGCCACGTATGAAGTAGAATAACTAAGCTTAAATTAATAATTTATGGTACACTAAAATAATAGTTAAAAAATAGAAAGAGGCCCATGAATATGTGGAAAAAAGTATTAGCTGTATTAGTTGTAGTTGGTGTTGGAGCCGGACTTGCAATCTGGGGCGCCGGACCAAAAACAATTGCAACATCAGATGAGGGAAATGTAACCGAATCTAAATACTATAAGCAATTAAAGCAAACGCCCGTTGGGCAACAGACGTTAGCTGACATGGTTGTGACAGAAGTCTTAGACAGTGAATATGGTAAGAATGTTTCTAAGAAAGATGTTGATAAGAAATATGATGAAACACGTAAGGAATTAGGCGACCAATTTGAGCAACAATTAGCTCAAACAGGGATGTCAGCTCAAAATTATCGTGATTCAATCAAACTTGATTTATTGAAGCGTGAAGCTGTTAAGGCGAACACCAATTTTTCAAAGGCAAGTCTTGAAAAGATCTATAACGATTACCAACCTAAGACAAGCGCATCTGTAATCTTGCTTGGTAGTGAAGATGATGCCAAAAAGATTATTAAGGAACTTGACGACAAGGATGGCGACTTCAGTAAGCTTGCTAAGAAGTATTCTGGTGATACAGACAGTAAGAAGAATGGTGGTAAGCTAGACGATTTCGATTCAACAAGCACAAAGGTTGATTCGAACGTTAAGAAGGCTGCTTTTGATCTTGAAAATGGTAAGTATTCTGAAAAGCCAGTTAAGGCTGCTTCTAACTCAGGTTACTATGTTGTTAAGCGTAACACGCAAGAAAAGAAGCCTTCATATGATGATATGAAGAATGATTTGAAGAACTTGCGTGTTGATGAAATTATGTCTAATGAAGATGACGTGAATGTGATTATTGGTAAGGAACTTGGTAAGGCAAATGTTAATATCAAGGATCCTGATTTGAAGAATGCATTGGCTAAGTATACACAAGCTGCTGCTTCAGATGCTGCTGATAAGCAAAAGAAGAACGATAAGTAAAATTAATGAAAACCCATAACGCTGGTGATGCCACGTTATGGGTTTTTATTTTTTATGGAAGTGTTGTTCGCTTTATTTATGTCGAAAATGAGAATTAAAATGGTTAAGTTCGTAAAAATAAAGTATAATATCAGATATAAAGTTTTGTAATTCGTGTTTAAAAAGGAGCGCAAATATGCTGGAACGTTATACTAGTCCTGAAATGGCCAAGGTATGGTCACTACAAAATCAATATCAAACATGGTTAGACGTCGAAATTGCAGTTACGGCTGGTTGGGTCGCTGAAGGGCATGTCCCACAAGCTGATTTAGATGCGATTCGGGAGAAGGCTAAATTTGACCCCGAAAGAATTGCTGAAATTGAAAAAGAAACGCGCCATGATGTGGTGGCATTTACACGAAATGTTTCCGAATCATTAGGTGATGAACGTAAATGGATTCACTATGGATTAACGTCAACTGATGTTGTTGATACGGCGCAAGCATTACGTATCAAACAAGCTAATCAATTGATTAAACAAGATTTGGTTGCTTATCGCGACGAATTGGCTAAGCTAGCGCGCCAGTATAAAAATACTGTCATGATGGGTCGTACGCATGGTGTCCATGCAGAGCCAACAACATTTGGTTTAGTAATGGCTCGTTTTTACCAAGCTGCTGTGCGTGATATTGAACGCTTTGATCGCGTCGCTGCTGAAATGGAAACAGGTAAATTATCTGGTGCCGTGGGAACTTTTGCTAATGTGCCACCGCATGTTGAAGAAATTGCCATGGATGAACTTGGTTTAACACCACAACCAATTGGTTCACAAGTGTTGCCACGTGACTTACATGCTGACTATATTTCTACAATTGCCGTGATTGGAACGACTTTGGAAGAATTAGCGACTGAAATCCGTGGATTACAACGTTCAGAAATCCATGAGGTTGAAGAAGGCTTTAAGGGTGGACAAAAAGGTTCATCAGCAATGCCACATAAGCGTAATCCAATTGGTTCAGAAAACATTGTTGGATTATCACGTGTTTTGCGTGGCTATTCTGTGACAGCGATGGAAGATGTTGCATTGTGGCATGAACGAGATATTTCTCATTCAAGTGCAGAACGTATTATCTTGCCTGATGCAACGGCAACGCTTGACTATATGTTACATCGTTTGACTGGTATTTTAGAAAACCTACAAGTTTTCCCAGAAACCATGGAAAAGAACATGCAACGCACCTATGGTTTGATTTATTCACAACGTTTGCTATTAAAGTTAGTGGATAGTGGACTATCACGTGAAACAGCTTATGATACAGTGCAACCTTTGACTGCACGTTCTTGGGACGAGCAATTACAATTCCGTGATTTGGTTGAAGCAGACGCAACAATCAATCAACAACTTTCAAAGGATGAAATTGCAGATGCCTTTGATTATCATTGGCATTTAAAGCATGTGGATGATATCTTTAATCGATTAGGTTTGAACGATTAAAGCGATTACAATCTATGTTAAAATAAAAGAGACATCTTATTGATGTCTCTTTTTTATTAATGATTGCATGTGAATGGTGGTGACCAAGTGTTAAATACAAAAAAATATGATTATTTGGTAGTAGGAGCAGGTCCGTACGGGGCAATTTTTGCACACGAAGCTGCTAAATTAGGAAAACGTGTTTTAGTAATTGAAAAGCGCGATCATGTTGGTGGAAATATGCATACGCATGTTGAGCATGGCGTAACAGTTCATGATTATGGTGCACACATTTTTCATACTGATAACACAGAAATTTGGCAATATATTCAACAATTTGCGGAATTTAATGGTTTTCAAAATCAAGTGATGGCTAACTATAAAGGTGAATTGTATAACCTACCATTTAATATGAATACATTTTATGAGATGTGGGGGACCAAAACGCCAGCTGAAGCGCAAGCCAAGATTGAAGTTCAAAAGCAAGAGGCATTAGGGCAACTTGGTAATCGCACACCGCGTAATTTAGAAGAACAGGCAATTTCTTTAATTGGAACGGATATTTATCAAAAATTAGTTAAAGGTTATACCGAAAAACAATGGGGACGCAAAGCGACGGAACTACCGGCGTTTATTATTAAACGTTTGCCAGTTCGTTTTGTTTACAATAATAATTACTTTAACCACCGCTATCAAGGGATTCCGATTGGCGGCTATACGCAAATTTTTGATCAGTTGCTAGATCACCCGTTGATTGATGTTCAAGTGGGAACAGATTTCTTTAGTCAACGGGACGCCTATTTAGCTGAGTTTGATAAGATTGTTTATACCGGTATGATTGATCAATTCTTTGATTACCAATATGGTGAGTTAGCTTATCGTTCATTAAAGTTTGAAAAAGAAATTATGGATGTTGATAATTATCAAGGCAATGCCGTGATTAATTATACTGATGCTGATACACCTTACACGCGTGTGATGGAGTGGAAACATTTTGATGGTGCGTCTGATGATGGTGTTTCAGTTGTCACACGTGAATATCCACAAGCTTGGAATCGCGAAAAAGAAGCATATTATCCAGTTAATGATGAACAAAATATGGCTTTATATAAACAATATGCACGCTTGGCGCAAGATCTGTCTGGGCAAGTTGTGTTTGGGGGCCGTTTAGGTCAATATCGTTATTATGATATGGATCAAGTCTTTCATGCAGCGTTAAATCTCGTTCGACAAGAATTTAAATTGCCAGCAGATTATCATTTCAGTGAATAACATGCAGCTAGTGAAAACGGATTCATGCGGTGTGTTATAATAGAGTTCAAGTTGTGTAAACAAAGTAAGTGAGGAGCATGAACATGAGTTGGCAAGAAAATTTTGAAGTCTGGCAAGCACGAACTGACTTACCAGAAGATTTGCAAGCTGATATGCAACAATTGGCGCAAGATGATGTTGCAGCTGAGGATGCATTTTATCAACCATTATCATTTGGAACGGCGGGGGTGCGTGGCCTTATGGGCGCTGGAATTAATCGCATGAATATCTATACTGTGCGTCAAGCCACCGAAGGTTTAGCCCGCTTAATGGATGGTCTTGGAGATGATGTTAAGACTCGTGGAGTTGCAATTTCATATGACTCACGTCATCACTCTGCTGAGTTTGCAAAAGAAGCTGCGCAAGTATTAGGTGCGCATCAAATTAAAGCCTATTTGTTTGAGTCGTTGCGTCCAACCCCAGAATTGTCCTATACAGTTCGCCATTTGAACGCATATGCAGGAATTATGATTACGGCATCACATAATCCAAAGGCTTATAATGGCTTCAAAATTTATGGTGAAGATGGTGGACAAATGCCACCAAAGGAATCTGATATTATTACGCAATCCATCCGTGAAGCTGATATGTTTGAAATTCCAGTTGCCAATGCTGATAGCTTAGAAAGCGATGGCTTATTGGCAATGATTGGTGCTGGGATTGACCATGATTATCTAGAAGAAATGAAGGCCGTTACGATTAATCGTGAATTAACCGAAACAGTGGGACAAGATATGAAGCTTGTGTACACGCCTTTACATGGAACGGGTGCGCAAATTGCTGGACCAGCACTTGAAAATGCTGGATTCAAGAATGTCACAATGGTTCCAGAACAACAAGCACCAGATGGGGATTTTCCAACTGTTACTTTGCCAAACCCTGAAGATCATGCAGCATTAGCGATGGGAATTGAATTAGCCGGTAAGATTGGTGCAGATGTTGCGATTGCCGTCGATCCAGATGCCGATCGTATGGGGGTGGCGGTTCGCCAACCAGATGGTAGCTATACATTGCTAACTGGAAACCAGATTGCTGCCGTGATGTTGAACTATATTTTGGTTGCTAAAGCTGATGCCGGAACTTTGCCAGCCAATGGCGCAATTGTTAAATCAATTGTTTCTTCTGAATTTGCAACAGCAATTGCCAAGCATTTTGACATGGAAACAGTGAATGTGTTGACTGGATTTAAGTATATTGCTGAACAAATTCAACTTTATCAAGATACCCACGTGCATGAGTTCTTGTTTGGATTTGAAGAGTCATATGGTTACCTGGTTAAGCCATTTGCCCGTGACAAAGATTCAATCCAAGCAACTGTCCTTTTGGCTGAAGTTGCTGCCTTTTATAAGTCACAAGGCAAGACTTTATATGATGGCTTACAAGAATTGTTTGCCACATATGGTTACTTTGTCGAAGACACACAATCAATGACATTCTCAGGAATTGATGGTGCAGATAAGATGGTCCAGATTATGGCTAACTTCCGTAATGAAACACCAACTAAATTTGGTGGTATTGCAGTCACGCAAACTGAAGATTTTTCAGTGCAAACTGTGACGGATATGCAGACCGGTAATGTGTCAGAATTAGATTTACCAAAAGCAAATGTCTTGAAGTATTGGCTTGAAGACGGTAGCTGGGTAGCGGTTCGTCCTTCAGGAACTGAACCAAAGATGAAATTCTATGTCGGTACTAAGGGTGATACACAAGTAGAAGCTGAGACTGAGTTAACGGCAATTCAAGCAACAATTCAACAATTAATTGCTGATTAATGTAAAAAGACAGTCATTTGACTGTCTTTTTTTGTCTCAAAGCAAAAGGAGATGCGATGGAACAATTATTAGAACATTTGGCAACGGTGGGGCAACGACTTGTGACGGAAAAGCCCTTACCAGGAATGAGTATTGGTTTGGTAACGCCACAAAACCAGCAACAAGCTTGTTATTTAGGTCAAATTGATGACCAGGCCATGCACCCAGTGCAAGCAGAGACGATTTATGATTTAGCATCATTGACGAAATTATATACGGCTTCAGCTTATTTACATCTAGCGCTAGACGAAAAATTTGATTTAGATCAACCGCTAAAAAAGGTGCTGCCCAATTTTAATCATCCCCAAATTACGTTTAAGCAAATTTTAGGTCATAATTCGGGATTGCCTAGTAGTGTACGTAAGACAACTCATTTGACCAAGGCAATGTTAGAAAATGATTTGTATACTCGGGAATTGCTGAATACACCTGGCACAGAAATTCACTACTCTGACGTCGGTTATATGTTATTGGGCAAAGCTTTAAGCAAGGTAATGGGTATGTCATTAGAGCAGGCCATGCAAACACTGGTTATTGCGCCATTACAGTTAAAGGAAACCGGTTATCGTACGAATGCCATGCCTGAGTTTATGGCCATACCAGAAAGTCGTTTTGCTCCAACTGAGATTAATCCGGACCGTGGCGGTGAATTACGGGGAGAAGTGGATGATTTCAAAGCTGAATTATTGGGTGGCGCCGCAGGTCATGCAGGGATTTTTAGTACACAAGCAGATACATTGACGTTCTTAAGTGATTGGTTACGACCAGAAATGGTGGCGTTACTGCGTGAAAGTCGATTTGATTTTCGCACATTAGGTTGGCATTATTGGCGCTTTGGTGGTGAGGATTTTCCATCAGTTGAGCAAGACTGGTTATATCAGACTGGTTTTACGGGTACGATTATGGCGTTGAATTTAAAAACGAATCAAGGGCTTAGCATCTTGAGTAATCGCGTGTATCCCAATCGACAAGTGTATGACTGGTGGCGTGTTGATCGTTATCAAATGCCACAAGCTTTTTTTGCCCAATAAAACATTAAGCTAGATTTGGTTTAAATCCGTTATAGTGTATACTAAATGTATTACTGAACAGAAAAGAGGATTACAATGGGAATTTTTATTATCATCGCCATTATTGCCATCATCGCGATTGTATGGATTAATATTTATAATGGATTAGTTAAATCACGGATGTATACACAAGAATCTTGGAGTCAAATCGATGTACAATTGAAGCGTCGTAATGATTTGATTCCAAATTTGTTGGAAACCGTTAAGGGTTATGCCCGTTTTGAGAAGAGTACCTTGGAAAATGTGATTGCCTTACGTAACCAGATTGCGCAAGTACCTGATGGTGACCATGAAAAGAAGATGGATCTATCAGATCAAATGTCATCAAGCTTGAAGTCAATCTTTGCGGTTGCTGAATCATATCCTGATTTGAAGGCATCGGATCAATACAACAAGTTAATGGAAGAATTAGCAAATACAGAAAACAAAATTGCTTATTCACGCCAATTGTTCAATTCATCAGTTTCAAGTTACAATACGAAATTGCAAACTTTCCCAACTAACATTGTGGCGTCAATTCACAGTTTCAAGCCAGCAGCTTTCCTTGAAACACCGGAAGAAGAAAAGCAAACAACTAAGATTTCATTTGATGATCAAGGTTTATAAGCTTAATTGAGTGAGGTAAAAGATGCTTTTTGATCAAATTGCAAAAAATAAACGAAAGACAGTCGTGCTCTTGTTTGGCTTCTTCTTATTTACAGCAATTGTTGGCGCGGCTTTAGGCTACTTTTTAATGAATAGTTTTCAGGCCGGCATTATCATTGCCGTGCTTGCGGGTGGTATTTATGCATTTTATATGACGACACAATCAACAGATGTTGTGATGTCGATGAATAATGCGCAAGAAATTACAAACGCAGATCAAGCGCCCGAACTTTGGCATATTGTTGAAGACATGGCCCTAGTCGCTAAAGTACCAATGCCACGCGTATTCATTATTAATGATGCAAGTCCAAATGCTTTTGCGACTGGAAATAAGCCTGAAAATGCAGCAGTGGCTGCGACGGTTGGTATTTTACAACAATTGGATCGTGAAGAATTGGAAGGCGTTATGGCGCATGAAATGACGCACGTTCGAAATTACGATATCCGAATTCAAACAATTGCAGTCGCACTGACATCAATGATTACGATGCTTGCTAATTTTGGAACAAGTTTTTGGGGTTGGCGTTCACGTGATCGTGACCAATCAAGTAATGTATTTGGAATCATTTTATCAATTGTTGTGATGATGTTAGCGCCATTGGCTTCAACGATTATCCAATTAGCGATTTCACGAAACCGTGAATTTTTGGCTGATGCCGGCGCCGTTGAGCTAACACGTAATCCACAAGGGCTAATTGATGCTCTGACGAAAATTTCAGGGAGTCAACCGATGTCCGAGGAGAACGTTGCACCAAGTAGCGCAGGCCTATATATTGGTGATCCACTTAAAACACAAAGTCGGATGAGTCATTTATTTGACACGCATCCACCTATGGAAGACCGGATTGCGGCATTACGCAAGATGTAAATTGTTCATAAAAAAGAGTTCAGCAATGAACTCTTTTTTTATATACACAAAAGTGTGTTATACTAGATGCTTGCTGGTTGTCGAAAAGACCAAAAGGAGAAAATGATGAAAAAGAAAGCACCCGTTGTTAAAAATCAAGAATTTGAAGCAACAGTTATTGACTTAACTTATGATGGAAATGGGGTCGTTAAATTTGACGATTTTCCAATTTTCGTAACAAATGCCGTACCTGGCGAAAAAATTATCGTTGGTGTTACAAAAGTAACAACCAATTATGGTTTTGGTCGTGTGGTAAAACGACTTGTTGAATCTGCTGATCGTAATGCTGACATTGACGCAAAGGTTTTGCAATCAGGCGTCGCACCATTGGCACATTTGACTTATGAAGCACAATTAAAGCATAAACAAAAGCAAGTTGCTGATGTATTCAATAAGCAACACGTGGCAGTTAATGTCGCACCAACAGTTGGGATGGATGATCCATGGGGTTATCGTAATAAAGCCCAAATTCCAGTACGCGAAATTAATGGTGAATTAACGACTGGTTTCTACCGTCGTGGTTCACACCGTTTGCAACCAATGGAAGATTTTTATATTCAAGATCCTGAAATTGATAAAGCAATCGTTGTTATCCGTGATATTTTGCGTAAATACCATGTGGCAGCATATGATGAACAAAACCATAAGGGTGTCGTTCGAACAATTATGGTTCGTCGTGGACACTACAGCCATGAAATGATGATTGTTTTGGTAACACGTGCCAAGCGTCTACCAACATCTGAATTTATTATTAATGATATTCGCGAAGCATTACCTGAAGTCGTTTCAATTATTCAAAACGTCAATCAAGAAAAGACCAATGTTATCATGGGTGACCAAAATAAGGTGCTTTGGGGCGAAAAGGCCATCAAGGATACTTTGTTAGGAAAGACTTTTGCGATTGGGCCAAATTCATTCTATCAAGTGAATCCAGCTATGACAGAAGTTTTGTATCAAACAGCAGCAGATAAGGCTGACTTAAAGCCAACCGATGTGGTTATTGACGCTTATTCTGGAATTGGAACAATTTCATTAACGATTGCTGATCGTGTTGAATCTGTGCTGGGGGTTGAAATTGTACCTGAAGCGGTTGATGATGCGAAGCGTAATGCTGACTTAAACGGTATCAAGAATGCCAAGTTTGCCCTAGGTAAGGCGGAAGAGAAGATGAGCCAATGGGCTGCTGAAGGTTTGAAGCCGGATGTTATTTTCTTGGATCCTCCACGTAAGGGATTGACACAAGAATTGGTTGATGCCGCAGTTGAAATGGGACCACAAAAGGTCGTTTACATTAGTTGTAATCCAGCAACTTTGGCTCGTGACGCTGCGTTGTTCGTTGAACAAGGCTATGAAGTCACTGGTGATGTACAACCGATTGATCAGTTCCCACAGACAACCCATGTGGAATCTGTGACTGTGCTTGAACGTAAAGCTTAAAAATCAAAAAAGATAGCTAAGTTGCTGATGAGGGTAGCTTAGCTATTTTTATATTTTGTGCTAATTTACTGAACTAAGCAGGGTTTAAAGCCAGATAAAGCTTATCAATGTTATAATATTAAAGACTATTGACGTATTTAATGGAGGAATATCATGTTGAAATTAGGTGTTATTGGTACAAATTGGATTTCAAAAATGTTTGTCGATGCAGCTGAAGCAACACAAGCATATACTTTAACAAGTGTTTATTCACGACGTGAAGCATCAGGCCGTGAATTTTCAGAAAGTGCTGCAATCTATACAGATTTAGAAGCCTTTTTCACTAGTGGTATTGATGTGGTTTATATTGCTTCTCCAAACAGCTTACATTTTCAGCAAGTCGCACAAGCTATCGAACATGATGTCCAAGTAATTGTTGAAAAATCTGCTTTTTCAAATCCAAAGGAATTTGAAAAGATTTATTCTATTTTGCGTGAACATCCAACGGTGCATTTATTTGAAGCAGCACGTCATATTCATCAAGATAACTTTAAGGCGATTGAAGCACAAGTTGCTGATATGGATGTTATTTCGGGCGCAACGTTTGTTTATGAAAAATATTCATCACGTTTTGACGCATACTTAGCAGGGGAAGAACCCAATGTTTTGACACGTACATTTAGTGCAGGGGCTTTGACCGACCTAGGGGTATATCCAATTTATGCCATTGTAAAGTTGTTTGGTTTACCTGAGGATGTTTACTATTTTGCAACTAAATTAGCAAATGGTGCTGATGGACGTGGGACTGCAATTTTGCGTTATGCCGATTTTGATATCACAGCTCAGTTTGGTAAGATGGCTAATAGCTATCAACGTTCAGAAATTTTGGGTCGTAAAGATACAATTTTGATTGATAATATCGCTGAATTGGGTGATGTGACATACGTGGATGCTGATGGTAAATCTGTTGAAATCAGTACAACTGCACCCGAAAATCCAATGATGGCAGAAGCACAAGTGTTTGCTGATATTATCAATGATCCAGATGCGCATACAGATGAATATGAAGAACTATTTATGTTGAGCCAACGTGTAAATATGGTGCTCACACAGTTAAGACAGTCAGCGGGAATTGAATTCCCAGCTGACCATGCTTAATTCGCAAGTAAGGAGAAAACATGCGATCAGAATTTGAAGAAAAACTTCAAGCCAGTGGTTTTACGGAATTAACGCCCATTCAAAAAGCGGTATATGAACCACTAAAATCAGGTGCATCGATTGATGCTTTGGCCCCGACTGGGACCGGAAAGACATTGGCTTTTACTTGGCCTTTGTTAGAAAATGTTGCAGCCGACGATGGGGAACAGATTCTTGTTTTAGCACCATCACAAGAATTGGCCATGCAAACAACCCATGTGATGCGCGAATGGGCTAGTCTATTGGGCTTTAAAGTTTTGTCATTGACCGGTGGCGCTAATATTAAGAATCAACTTGATCGTTTAAAAAAACATCCAGAGATTTTGGTTGGAACACCAGGTCGTGTCGTTGAATTATTAAATAATGGCAAGCTCAAATTGGGCCGTTTACGTTCATTTGTTTTAGATGAAGCCGATGAATTATTGAAAGATGATACGGCTAAGCAAGTTGATGTCATTTGGGATTATATTGATGATCCTGACATGCAGGTGGCATTATTTGGTGCGACGGAAGTTGATACGACGGTTGCAGCAGGTCTATTTGATCGTGAATTTGAACGTATTGATCAACGTGATGTCCCAATGCCCACGCAAATTCAACATGAATTCTGGTTGACTGCCAGTGACCAACGTAATAAACGCTTGCGTCAATTGGCTTCCCAGAAAAAAATGCAAGCGATGGTATTCTTTAATACCACAAAGCAATTAAAAATGACGGCTAATTTTTTGGCGCATGAACATATTGGTATGGCGACATTAGTCCGTGGTGATTCAAGTTCAACCCGTGAGCGGGCTATGCGTTCGTTCAAAAACGGGGATGCAAAGTTCTTGTTGACGACTGATGTTGGGGCCCGTGGCTTGGATGTACCTGACTTGCCAATTGTGATTAATTTTGACTTACCACGCGATGGTGAAACTTACACGCATCGTTCTGGCCGTACAGGTCGTATGGGTAAAGCTGGGTTAGTGATTACATTTGGAAATGATCATGATGCCCGTGACTTGAAGCGAATGGTTGCAGTTGATATTGAAGTCGTAAAAGGACGTCCACGTTTGCTTGATGGTGAAAAACAAACATCACGTAAATCAAATACACGTTCAGCACGTCCGGCAACTAAAGCAACTGCGCCTAAGCAAAAGCAGGTGCAAGCATCAAGTGAAATTGATGACGCACCTATTGAAAAAGTAAGAAAACAGAAAACAGCTAAGGCCAAGCCAACTGAAACGACCATGTCACGTGAAGATCGTTTTAAGAAAGAAAAGAAGGCTAAGCGTAAGCATAAGAAGGACAAAGGACGTCCGAAAAAGAAAGCATAGAGAAGAGTTACACATTTACAATTGTTAACACATTCACATAGTGCTGTAACTATGTTATATTTAAGGTATTAAAATTAGTTAATGTGTGAGGGTAGCGAGATGAGCGAAGAGAAAGAAAATATGCAAACCGCAGGAAAAGATATTCCGCGCGCGACGGCGAGACGTTTACCAATTTATTATCGATATTTAAAGATTTTATTGGATTCAGGAGTAACCCGTATTTCATCAAATGAATTATCAAAAGCTGTGAAGTTTGATGCAGCCACGATTCGTCGTGATTTTTCATATTTTGGTGCGCTAGGAAAGCGTGGATACGGATATGATGTTAAAGAATTAATGGAATTCTTTGGTGACATCTTAAATCAAGACAATTTAGCATCAGTGGCATTAATTGGGGTTGGTAATTTAGGGCAAGCTTTGTTGAATTTTAACTTCCATCAAAGTTCAAATGCGCGTATTTCTGCTGCTTTTGATGTGAATCCTGAAATTGTGAATACAATTCAGTCAGGTGTGCCGATTTATAGTACAGATGATTTGGAAAAACAAATTCAAGATCAACGCATTGAAGTCGCCATTCTAACTGTGCCAGCTGAAGTCGCGCAACAGACTGCTAAGCGGCTTGCTAATGCAGGCATCCAAGGTATCTTGAATTTTACACCTTTGCGATTAGATGTTCCTAAGGAAGTCCGCGTGCAAAACGTTGATTTGACGAATGAATTACAAATTTTGTTATATTTCATCAATAATTTCGAAAAGGACGAAAATTAATTCGTAAGTGTGTAAAATATGGCGAAAAAAGAACAACGAACGAAAAGTAAACGGCGGTGGTGGTCGACCGTGCTTTATTTTATCTTAATCCTAGTGGCGTTAGGTTTGATCTTTCATAATCAAATAGCTTCTTTTGCCATAAAAACTTTTCAACCTGAGGTCACAACATCATCAGTTAAGAAAAGTGAAGCGAAAAAGAAAGATGCGAATTATGATTGGTCAGCAGTGAATACGCTGACAGCGCAACAAATATTAAAAGCACGTGTCAATGCTGGACAGGTTGATTTTATTGGGTTTGTAACAGTCCCAGAAATTGGTTTGTCTGTGCCGATTGCGAATGGTGTCAGTGATACGATTCTGTCTTTGGGGGCTGGAACCTTAAATGAAGCGCAACAGATGGGGACTGGAAATTATGCCTTAGCTAGCCACTTTATTCAAGGAGATTCTGGAAAAGACATTTTATTCTCACCAATTTACTATAAAGGTAAGGTGGGTCAAAAAATTTATTTGACGGATATGAAGAAAGTATATGAGTATAAAGCAACAGAATATACCACAGTGAAGCCCACTGATGTACAAGTTGCTGATCCAATCCCTGGACGAAAAATGATAACCCTGATAACATGTGATTATACGGCTGAACGTGGCCGTGTTATTTTGCAAGGTGACTTGCAAAAGGAAATGGATTTTGATGATGCACCATCAGATGCATTGAAATCATTTGAACAAGATAATCGTTGGATTAAGTAGAGGAGGATATGATAATGGCAAAGCGTAAGAATAAGCAGAGCAAGGGTCGTTTCTTTGCACTCGTTGGTCTTGGTATGGCTGTTTTTAATTTATATCAAGCACTGCAAGATTATCGTAAAAAGTAATAATAATAAAAAAGCGTGCCAGCTGGCACGCTTTTTTTTATTATTAATTATTGAATGTAGATGAATTCAGCGGCATGACGTGTGATTTGCAATTCACGTTCGTCATTGTGCAAAATAAGTGGGCCATCAAAGGGCAGCCGTTCTTTAACACGCCACTTTGAATTGAGTGGTAAACCAATTGTTTCCACGTAACGTAAAAGCTCTAAATCTTCAGTGAAAGCATGAATAATCACATCATCACCATCTTTAGCATCATATAAATCTTTTAATTGTTCGGGCTCATAATGGTAATTAGAGTCAGGGATTGGTAGGCCTTGCGGACTGTATGCTGGATGCTCAAGGAACTTATCTAGCGCATCCATTAATTGGCCAGTTGCATCATGATCTAGATGGTCAGCATTGTCATGGGCGACAGAAACTGGTAAGTCCAAATCTTTTGCAATAAATGTCTCAAATAAACGATGTGAACGGATTAAACGAATCGCAGTTTCACGTCCAGTCTTAGTCAAAGTGACCCCATAGTAGGGGACAACGTTAACTTCGCCTGTCTCTTGAAGCTTAGTTAGCATATTTGAGACAGATGAGGGCGTAACGTGGAGATGTTCTGCAATTTGATTGTTTGAAATCTTTGTAGATTCATCACCACCACTGAGTTCTAAAATTGTTTGTAAATATTGGGTTTTTGATACTGAATCACTCATAGAATTTCTCTTTCTTATAAACATTAAACTTGTACACTTTTAGTATATCATATATTTACCGTTATTTTTAATTTTCATCGTGGCTAATTATTTTTTATTGCAAAGTGAATAAAAAGGTGTTAAATTAAAAGTGTCCCAAAAGTGAATGTGATTTAGGAGGAAGTTTAATGAATACAATGCTAAATTCAACTAACGTACCGAATATATATGATTTTCTCAAAGAGAATTATGGCTTTAGTCAGCCGGTAGTGATGCAACTAATTGAGAAATTACGGACAGCACCAAATAGTGAAATCTATGTTGGACGGGTGACAGGTAGTTCAATCTATCGGATTGCAGTGGGTGATTTGAATCTACCCTATGTGCTCAAATTTAGAACACCTACGGAACGTGATCGTTTCATGATGTCATTTGAAAAAATTTGTACGGACATGGGAAGGCAGGTAATTAAATCTTATTAATTAGAGGTGCTAATTCTTAAAATGGATAACAATGACTTAATTGGTATATTTTTTAAGGACATGTCACATTCAAATAAGCAGCTAATTATTTTTAGCTGTTTTTTTATTGTTCTTTTAACTTTTTTCATGTATATTAAGTGACAATAAATAAGTAATACTGGGGGATTCAACAAAATGAAGTTAACTTTTAATGATGTTGCACAAGAGAAAATTGCCAAGCATTTACATGATTCAACGAAAATCGTACTGGACTTTGATGATGGAGTTGGACCATTTTCTGATGCTGCAACATGTACGCTTGATTTAGCCTTTCATTTGGTATTTGCGCGTGAAGATCAACTAACAGCTGATTTTGATGAAACCATTGATAGTAATCTAGGTGCTGTCTATGTTAAGGGATATTCAATGCAACAAATGGATGAAAATATGACTTTGAGCGTTGATAAGTACTTAAACATTAGTCTAAAGGGTGATGGTGGTGCACTTGATGACCACGTTATTCTAATGGATGTACAAGATAAATAATTCAGCAAACGCACTGCCTGAAGGGTGGTGCGTTTTTGTTATACACTTATTTAAAATAAGCGTATAATAGGATTGAAAAGAGGGGTGATGACATGGATTTAGAATTTTCAGATGATGTTATGATGCGGATAAAAAAGCATCTGAACGCAGATACAGTGGTCGTTTTGGATTTTGATGATGGGGTTGGTCCGTTCTCAAAGGTCGGTATTTGTTCTTTAGATACGGCTTTTAAATTGGTCTTAACGACTAAAGCGGCTGCGACACCTGAGTTTGATGCGGAAATTGAAAGTAATCTGGGGCAAGTCTTGATTAAAGATTATTCTAAAGAGCAATTAGATCAGCAGATGACAGTAATACAAGATGATAACTTAAATTTAGTCCTAAAAGGCGCTGGTGGCATTTTGGATGGACATATGCAAATGATTGATTTACAAAATAAATAACACTAAAAAAGGACACAATCGCTTTAGATTGTGTCCTTTTGATAATCATCAATTTAGTTGTTAAAGACTTCAGCACGCATCCGTTCAAGACTAGGATTGTTTAAAATCAAATATAATAATCCCGTTTCTATTGGCAAGAAAACAAGTTGTTTGATTAAACGAGCTGTAAAGACAGTCTTTAGTGCGTTGGGATTGTTCCAAAGATTTTGAAGGGTTGCCACCCAAACCGTGTTTAAGAACAAATTAACGATAATAATGACTAGACCCGTTACAATGAGGATTCGCATTAGACTTAGCTGCTTATGTTGATAAAAGCCAACTCCATAGATTAAGGCACCAACAATGGCTGAAAATGCAAAACCAGGGAAGTAAGCATAGGCACTTGATAAGTTGCTTAGAAAATCGCTGATAAACGCGACAAACATCCCCCAGATGGGCCCATACCACTTACCAATAAGGGCGGCAGCAATGAATGAAAAGCCGAATTTAAGTGTATCCGGACCGAAAGTAAAGCGACTTAAGATGATTAGCAAGGCCGTTAATAGGCCCAATAAAGCTAATTGCTTTGTGTTAAGACGCGGGAAAAAAGACTCTAATGTTTTCATGTTGAAAACACCTCCTAATAATAGTGGAGGGTTTCACTAGTAACAGTGAATGTGGTAATAACATCGCGAAGTATATACTCCTTCGTTTGTGGCTCACATTCCGTTTCCACAACACTTGACGCGTTAAAACCTACCCTGTGTGACAAAACAACAGTCTTGAGTATAGCACGTTTCATACTAATTCGTAAAAAAACTATAAAAAGTTTAATTTAGTAAAATCAATAGGTAAAACATTTCAGTTGAATATGGTAAACTAGAAAAAAGTTGTGAAAAATTTTTCAAAACGTAAAAAAATAAAACCAATGAGTGAGGGTGCAACATGCGAATTTACATTCCTGCGACTTTGGCAAATTTTGGTCCCGGAGTTCAATCAATCGGATTTCCATTAAATGTCGGAGTCACAATTGAAGTGGGCGAAGAGACGGAACAGTGGCGTGTGCAACACCCTTTTGCCGATAGGCTAACACATGATGAAACCAATTATGTCGTTCAAATTGCAATGAACCTGGCGCCGAATATTAAACCCCATGCGTTGACAATTACCTCAACGTTGCCTACAACTAAAGGTCTTGGTTGGCAAGATGCTTTAATTTTAGGTGGGATTGAATTAGGAAATCAGCTTGGTCAATTGGCATTAGATGATTTTACAAAATTAACTTTGGCGGCGCGGACAGCGAAACAGCCGGCACATGTTGCGGCGGCTTTATTAGGACAACCGGCAGTGAGTTATTTACAGGCTGGTGATGTTTATGCCAGTGGCTTTGTCTGCCCAACATATGCTGGAATGCTGTATATTCCAGATGAAATTGAAGCAATCAGCTTTGGGAATCCTGAAACAATTGACTATGACCAAGGCGTTGCAGCAGCAGCCGGCGGAAATATGTTAATGGCAGCTTGGCAGAATCAACAAGTTGAATTAGCGGGTCAACTATTAGAAAATGATCGCTTGCAGCAGATGTTTACAAAAGATAATCATGCCTTACAGGCCATTCGACAAGCGGCGCATGCTTTAGATATTTATGGAACGGTCTTGGTTGAACAAGGGCCAATTATTGCAACATTATTACCGCAAGCACAAGTGCAGGATTTCAAGGATGTGTTGGCATACGTTGAGTTACCAGGTCATTTTGAAGAAATCGAAATGACAGACACAGGATTATCGGTAGGAGAGTAGGTAGAAAAATGAAAAAAGCTTCAATTAAAGATGTTGCGCGCACAGCGGACGTCTCAATTGCAACCGTTTCTCAAATTTTAAATAATAAGGGAGAACGTTTTTCGCAAGCAACACGAGATCGTGTTTTTGAAGCACGTGACGCTGTGGGTTATGTGCCCAATGCCAATGCACGCAGTTTAAAAAAGCGTGATTATACATTAATTGGGGTGATTGTACCGACTTTGAAATTGCCATATTTCGGCGCTTTTGTACAAAGTTTACGTGATGATCTGCCTGAAAACGTGTCTCTGTCAATTATGTCAGGAGAACGGGAAGCTGCAGATGAAGCCGTAGATCGATTAGTTGAAGCGGGGGCGAGCGGAATTATTATCGTGAGTCAATTGGCAGAACCAGAGACTGTGGCACAGACCTTGAAACAACGACATATTGCCATGGTGGTAACGGAAAATCATGCTAATTTGAAAGATGCCGATGCTGTTTTCTCAAAGGATCGTATGGGTGGTCGCTTAGCAGCCGAACATTTAATTGCGCAAGGCCATGAACGGGTCGTATTACTGGGAAATCAAGTGTTTACTGACAATTTAACTTATCGTGCCGAATCATTTAAGGAAACCATGCTCGAGGCCGGGGTTAAAGTCAGTGAAATTACAACGCACAATCTGTCTAAGCAATCTGGCCAAGCGGCTGCAATGGCAGTTTCTATTTCTAAGGCCACAGCCGCTTTTGCCCTAAATGATGATTTGGCAATTGGGCTAATTTCAGGTTTAGCTAAATTAAATTGGCGAGTACCTGACGATGTTTCAGTTGTTGGTTTTGATGACACTGAGTATGCAGCATTTTATCAACCAGGCTTAACCACGGTTCACCAAAATGTGAGTTTGTTAGCCCAAACATCACTTAACTTTTTGATGCAACGGATTGAAAATTTTCAAATGGCACGCCAAGACATTGCCATTGATGTCGATCTAATTGAACGTGCATCAACACGTTCTCTAAAATAAAAATTTAATTGGGAGGTATTGATGATGGCAAGTATTCGTCAAGACCATCCAGAATTTGTATTTTTAACGTTAGAAGAACAATTAACGCAACTAGCAAAGGATGGGTGGCACCAAGGAGCAGTAAAGCTCTATCAAGACGCGATTATGCGTGTGTTGGAGATGGATTTGATGGATCCACAAGCAAGCCAAATGCGACTTTGGTATGATGCCCATCGCGTAGGTTCTGAACTATTTCATAAGATGCTGGTAGCGGAGTATCGACCTAGTCAACGGAATGCGACCGAACGCATCGCTGTTTTGGAAAATGTATTAGGCTTTCAAGTGGATGTCGATAATTTTGTTCAAATGACGCGATTAGGTTTTTGGTCTGAACGGAATCATACACCGTTGTTGTATTATTTGCATATTGACGACACCAAACATTTACGGAACTATGTTAATTTTGCAGGGGATGTTGCACGATTAATGTATGCTAAATACCAAGTGCGTCAAGAGCGCTTTTTTGGACGTCCATCAATGAGTATGTTGTCCGATGTGATTGATCATCAATTGCGCTATTATTTGGGCAAACCAATGATCGATTTTGTGCGTAAGCAACAATTAACGAAAAGTAACTTTATTGGCCTAATTCATGATGTTTGTGGTCGACGCGTGCGCTATCCAGATGCCCAATATCATAATCGTGGTGTTGCGGATGCGTCTAATATCAAAGTGGTCTTGCATGATTATCATCTTGAATTTATTTTTGATAAACAAGATCATTTGATTTCTTTATGGAATGCGTTGGAGCAACATCATCAGATAGAAGATGACGGGTCCGTTCGTTTTAATCAAGATGCGACACAATATACGCTGTTAGAATTACAGGCCATTGCCAATACAGAATCATTTAATTATGCAAACCATGGTGGTAAAGTTCATGATTTACTAGATGGCGAACCTGCAACGCGTGGTCGAAATTTTGAGCCATATTTAAGAGATTATGCGAAGCGTCAATTTTAAATGAATTGTTTCTGAGAAAAATTTGAAAAGCATACACAAACAGAACAAAAATGTGTATACTAATGATTAACGGTATAAATACCGTACGATTTTATTTGTTGAAAATATAATTGTACGGATGTAGCGAATATCCAGAGAGATATGTCAATTGACCTGTGAGTCAAGAAGGAGCCAAACATGCAAAATGTAAAACCAGCACTTGCTGAGCAACACAACACACAATTAGCTAAGATTTTACCTTCACCAATTCGTGTGATTGATGCAGAATTTTCAGAAATCCCAAATTTGATTAAGTTAACTTTGGGTGAGCCTGATTTTGCTGTACCAGAGCACATTAAAGAAGCAGCTAAGCGTGATATTGATTCAGATGATTCTCATTATGCGGCACCAGCCGGTCATCTTGAATTACGTGAAGCAATCAGTGATTACTTGGTTAATCGCTTTGACACGCCTCGTTATGAACCAAACGGGGAAGTTGCAGTGACTGTCGGCGCATCTGAAGCATTGTATGCAACAATGGGTGGGCTCTTTAACCCAGGTGATAAGATTATTATCCCAACCCCATCATTCCCAATGTACGATGCGATTGCTAAAATTTTGAGTCTTGAAATTATCGAATTGAGCACAGCTCCTGATTACCGTCTAACGCCAGAAAAATTAGCACCTGTTTTGGAAGCCCATCCAGATGCTAAGGGGATTTTGTTGAATTACCCTTCAAATCCAACTGGTGTGACTTATGATGCAGCTGAAGTGCAAGCATTGGCCGATTTGTTAGGACAACATGATTTGGTTGTGATTTCAGATGAAATTTATGCTGAATTAGTTTATGATGCACCACACACATCAATGGCTAAGTTATTGCCAGAGCAAACGATTTTGGTTAGCGGTCTTTCTAAGTCACATGCCATGACGGGTTACCGCATTGGATACGTTGCTGGACCACAAGCTTTGTTGCAACACGTTACGAAGATGCACCAATTCTTAGTGACAACAGCACCAGGACCAATGATGGCGGCAGCCATTGAAGCTTTGAAGCATGGATTACAAGATGCAGAAGAGATGCGTGATGCTTATCAAGCACGTCGTGATTTGGTATTAACAGGATTAGAAGCAGCTGGGTTTGAAGTTGCACGTCCTAGCGGTGCCTTTTATATCTTTGCAAAAATTCCGGCTTCAATTGAAATGGATGATTTGGCATTTGTGCGTGACATGGCTGAAAAGGCTTTGGTCGGTGTTGCGCCCGGATCAATTTTCGGTGCCGGTGGTGAAGGGAACATTCGTCTATCTTATGCTGCTTCAACTGAAGATTTAGAAGAATCAGTTCGTCGGATTCAAGCATATATGGCTGATAAATTGAATTAATTAAATGAATGGTAAACAGTTCGGTGCTTGGCATCGAACTTTTTTTATTAGCTATATGTTAAATATTGAGCAAAGTTAAGCTTGGTTTAACATGCGATTGACATTACGCATGCTATAATAATTGCAAGTTATAAAAAGTAGAGGAGACGCATAATGAGTAATAGTGAATTTGTACAACCATTGAGCGATATGGTTTTAAACATGCCAGAAGATCATCTGACAGAATTTCAAAAGATGGTAAGTGGCATTCCGGATTTAGTTCGTTTGACTTTTGGAGAACCTGGTTTTGATACAGATGCAGCCGTGAAGCAACAAATGATTGAATCAATTGAAACTAATCAGTCGCATTATGCTGAATCACAGGGAGATTCAAAATTACGCGAAGCTGCCTTGGCCTATTTTAATGATAAGTATGATTTGCAATATGATGATATTTCAGACATCATCATCACTGCTGGGGTCTCAGAAGGAATTAATGTTGTGCTAATGACATTATTGAATCCCGGTGATGGTTTGATTCTACCTGAACCGGTTTACTCGGCTTATTATGGAGCTTTGGAAGTTGCGCGTGGGACAAAGGTAACGCTTGATACTCGTGAGGATGGCTTTAAAGTGACACCAGCTAGTGTTGAGAGGGCCATTGCAGAGGCGACAGTTCCGGTTAAGGCGATTTTACTAAATTACCCTAATAATCCAACCGGTGTGACTTATACGCAAGCCGAATTAGAAGACTTGGCAGTTGTCTTTAAAAAGCATCATTTATGGGTGATTTCAGATGAAATTTACTCTGAGTTAACCTATGATCAACCACATATTTCATTAGGAACAATCTTGCCAGAGCAAACGATTGTTTTGAACGGACTGTCAAAATCACATGCGATGACGGGTTATCGCATTGGATTTATTCTTGGACCACATGCCTTTATTCAAAAAGCACAAATGATTCATGAAACACTGACTTTCTCATTACCAAAGGTGATCCAAGATGGCGCAACTGCAGCGTTAACATTAGCTGCCGATGCACCATTGGCCATGAAACAAGCATATCAACGTCGTCGTGATTGGTTGATTCCAAAGCTTGAAGCAATGGGATTTGAAGTGATGGAACCAGCTGGAACTTTTTATGCGTTTGCCAAAGTTCCAGCGCAATTTAATGGCGACGGGGATGCATTTGCCAAAGACCTTGCATTCAACGGAAAAGTCGCTGTTATTCCTGGAAGTGCCTTTTCAAGCACAACTAAAGATTATATTCGCATTTCATATGCTGCTTCTGATGATAATTTACATGAAGCCATTGAGCGGATGCAGGCATATTTTGCTAAAATGAATTAATCGATAATTTGTAGGGGATAGGAAATGATGAATGAACAGTCTCAAAAAAGCCGGCATCTAGTTTTGACGGCGCTCTTTATGGCGATTATTTTGGTGCAGTCGTTAGTTCCGTGGTTAGGAACGCTACCAATTGGTGCCTTCTTCTTGGGTGCATCAGTTACAATTATTACATTTACAGTTGCAATTGGTGCGCTGGTACTTGGTCCTAAAACCGGGGCGTTGTTAGGGGCAGTGTGGGCAGCCTATTCATGTTGGCATGCTTGGACGTCAGTTCCAAGTATTGGTGCCTTGATGTTTCGTAATCCATTAACTGCTTTTTTGCCACGAATGGCGGTTGGCTTTTTGATTGGCTTTTTGTATTGGCATTATGTCCGTAATAAGGATTGGAAGCAGCAACGTTGGTATTTAGCTGGTTTAGGCGGCTTAGCGGCCTTTATCAACACAGCCTTAGTGCTTGCAATTACTTGGATTAGTTTTACGGTCATGGATACCTCATTTACTGGGATTCCAAATACTGGTTTGGCGCAATGGTTAATTACCACAATCGCTGGGTCAAATGGTATTTTTGAAATTATTGCTGGTGCTATTATTGTGCCACTTATTGGTATTCCAGTATTGAAAAGTGCGGATAAAAATAATTTATTACATTAACGCGATAGAAGCTTCCGATAAAAAGGAAGCTTCTTTTTGTTTAGATTCGTTCTAAATTAGTTGACTTAAGAATCATTCTAAGTTAGAATAAATCTAAATAAAGCAGGAGGATGAGTTGAGATGGCACAGAGTTTAGCAGAAAAAAATAATTTAATTCGTGCAGCAGTGATGGGGGCCAATGATGGTATTTTGTCAGTTTCAGGGATTGTTATTGGTGTTGCGGGGGCGACGATTGATTCGTTTGCAATCTTTATTGCCGGATTTGCTGGCGCGTTAGCGGGTACCGTTTCGATGGCCATGGGTGAATATGTTTCTGTTCACTCACAAAATGATGCCCAAATTCGGGCTGAACACGAGCAGGCGCAGGCCCTCAAAACCCATTATGATGATGAAGTTAATTTTGTGATTAAAAAGTATGAGGGCTTAGGGATTGATCATCAACTAGCGACGCAGGCAACTCACGAAATGATGGCCGACAACGCATTGGAAACATCTGTTCGTGAACGACATGGATTTACTTTACATCATGAAGTTTCAGCATTTGGTGCTGCAACGGCATCGATGATTGCCTTTCCCTTGGGATCAATTTTACCAATGGTAACAATTGTTAATTTGGCACCTAAGATTCGCATCATTGGGACGGGGCTAGCGGTGTTAGTTGCTTTGGCAATCACAGGTTATATTGCAGCACAATTTTCCGGTGTTAACCGATACAAAGGCACTTTACGTAATGTGATGGCTGGTTTGTTTACGATGATGATTACCTTTTTTATTGGTAAATTGATGGGACGGTAGGCGAAAAAATGAAACATGAACAACAAATGACGATGGAAGAAAAGTTAAATGCGGTAAGAGCAGGTGTGCTTGGTTCCAATGATGGTATTTTAACGGTTGTTGGTGTCATCTTCTCAGTGGGAGCCGCAACAACAAACCACTTTACAATTCTAATTGCAGCGGTGGCCGATTTATTTGCATGTGCGTTATCAATGGCTTCAGGTGAATATGCATCCGTTAGTGCCCAAGCTGATTCTGAAAAAGTCATTGTGGCCAAAGAACAGCAACGTGTGCAGCAAAATCCCCAAACTGTAATGACAGATATCCAAGATTTCTTTATTAAGCGTGGCGTAACAATGCAAACTTCTGCTGCAATTGCAGCAGATTTGATGCAAAAGGCCCCTTTGGAGACAATCCTAAAAACAAAATATGGCATTCAACTAGGTCACTATGTGAATCCTTGGGAAGCGGCGCTGGCTTCAATGGTGAGTGCAACGGCAGGCGGTATCTTCCCGCTACTTGCAATTTGGTTGAGCCCAGACAATATTAAATATCTCGTTACGATTTTGGCAACGGTTTTGGCAGTTGCATTAACCGGTGCGTTGAGTGCTTATCTGGGACATGGTTTTCCTAAAAAGGCTATTTGGCGTAATATTTTATTGGGGATTTTAACGATTATGATTCACTATGCCATTGGAAAATTATTTTAAAAATAAACGACAGCACGACATCGAATCGATGTTTTGCTGTTTTTTTAATTTTATCGGATTGGTTTAATGACAGGTTATGATTGTTTGGTATAATTAAGGTTACTAAATAAAAAGGTGGGCATGTGTTTTGACGCAACAGTATGGGTTAATCGGTCGACAAATTCAACATTCATTGTCACCAAAATTACAAAACGCAATGTTTGCACAAGAACATTTGGATGCCAATTATACTTTATTTGACATTGAATCAAATTATTTTGAAACCAATATCACACAGTTGTTATCTCAATTAAGTGGTGCCAACGTCACGATGCCTTATAAACAGCAAATTATGCCGTATTTGGATGATGTTTCTGATAGGGCAAGGGAAACGGCGTCTGTTAATACACTCTACTACGATCAACGTGGACGTTTAATTGGCGATACGACGGATGGCGCTGGCTTTTGGTGGGCTGTTGCTCAATTACCTTTAACGCAGACAATTAACCAAGTGCTTTTAATTGGTTGTGGTGGTGCAGCTCGTTCAATTATGGCGGCGAAACCAAATGAAATTAACTTGACTGTAGCAAGTCGCAACAGTGAAAATTTTAGCCGTAATCAGGTCGTTGTAGATCGTTTGTTACAAATACCATTACAGGCATTAAGTGCAATTTCATTGGCAGATTACGATTTAATTATTGATGCAACACCGGTCGGGATGTTTGATGAGACGTCAATTCTAACGACACAACAGATTGCGCAAATACCTAAAACGGGAATCGTGATTGATTTAAAATACAATAAAAAAATCACACCATTGATGGCCTTAGCACAACAACATGTACCAGCGTTTAATGGGCTTGGTATGCTAGTTGGTCAAGGTGGTTTGAGTCATGAATTATGGACGGGATATCGTCCTGAGTTATCTGAATTAATGAAAGTAATCGATGAGGGGTAAATTATGCAAATGCTAACAATGCCGGATTCAGCAGCGGCAAAAAAACTGTATGACAAACTAAAATTGGCAGCGCCAGATGCAACAATTTTGTTTGACCAAGACTGTCGTCTAGCCATTGATAATCAGCATATGCTTGATGAACTCGAAATAAAGTTAGATTCAGATGTAAAAGTCGATGAAAAGATGCCAGCAGCTATCCAAGCTTCACGTCAATGGCATCCTGAAGACACAATTATTAAGACCGCACATACCCGCTTGGGTGGCAATCAGTTTACTTTAATTGCTGGGCCGGATTCGATTGAAAGTGTCGACCATATTTTTGCAATGGCTGATGCTGTTAAACACACCGGGGCAACCATCTTACGCGGTGGTTCATTTAAGCCACGAACGAATCCGTACAGTTTTCAAGGGTATGGTGAGGCTGGATTAAAAGCACATCGGGCTGCAGCTGACGCATTTGAATTAGATATGATGACGGAAATCATGGATACGCGTGACTTTGCATTGATTGACGGTTACACGGATATCTTTCAAGTGGGCGCACGAAATATGCAAAATTTCAGTTTGCTAAAACAATTAGGGGCACAGCAAAAACCAGTCGGACTAAAACGTGGTATGTCCGCTACGATTGATGATTTGTTGAATGCGGCAGAATATATTTTGGCTGCAGGTAATCCGAATGTATTCTTGATTGAACGTGGGATTCGTACCTTTGATCATCAATATACGCGAAATACATTAGATATTGCTGCTGTACCGGTCTTGCAAAAATTAACGCATTTACCCGTGTTAATTGATCCGTCGCATGCAGCGGGCGCGCATGACTTAGTTGCACCGTTGGCTTTGGCAAGTGCCGCGATAGGTGCGCAAGGGTTGATGATTGAAATTCACGATCATCCCAAAGAGGCACTGGTTGATGGTGCACAAGCTATTACACCAGCAGAACTTGAAAAAATTATGCAACAAACACAAGCAATCCGATTAAGTTTGAAGGAGGGTTAAATAGATGGTAAAGGTCAATCTTAAAAATCATCCCTATTCTGTTGATATTGAAATGGGGGGCAGTAATACAATTGGTGAAAAAGTCAGCAAAATTTGGTCAAGTCGTCAAATCTTGATTATTTCAGACACCAATGTTGCGAAATTATATCTAAAACCGATTGTCATGAATTTGCGAAATGTTGGATTTACGGTTAGTACAGCTGTGGTTCCAGCGGGTGAGCAATCAAAGAGTATTGAAATGGTACAAACAATCATTAAACAAATGAGCCGTGATAAATTTACACGTTTTGACGGCGTGATTGCGTTTGGTGGTGGCGTCGTGACTGATTTAGCTGGTTTGGTTGCATCATTGTACATGCGCGGAATCGGTTTGATTCAAGTGCCAACCTCAATGACCGCTCAAGTTGATGCGAGTGTCGGCGGAAAAACGGCCGTGAATCTCGGGGATGTTAAAAATGCGATGGGTACTTTTTATCAACCTGACTATGTGTTAGTTGATCCTGCTTTATTACAATCATTATCAGATCGTGATTTAGTTGAAGGTTATGCTGAGACGGTGAAAATGAGTTTATTAGCTGGTGGCGACTTTGCCACATTGACGGGGCAAATTACGGATGTTGCACATTTAAAAGAGCAACTGGTGCCTTTAATTGAACAATCAATTACTTACAAGCGGGATATTGTTGAGCAAGACGAATACGATGAGGGGCAACGCCAAGTGTTGAACTTTGGACATACTTTTGGACATGCAATCGAATTAATGTCAAAAGGTGCTTTGCGTCATGGTGAAGCAGTTTCAATCGGGATGGTGGCAATCACAGACCGACTTGAACGTGATGGTTATACCCAAGCAGGCGTGAGCGATGAAATTTTAAATCGCTTGTTGCCAGTTGGTTTACCTGTATTTTCAGCTGAAATTGGTGAAGATGAATTCTTTGAACTTCTCTTGCATGATAAGAAGCGTTCAGATGATCGCATTAACTTTATTGGTCTAGCAAAAATAGGTGAACCAATTGTTGTTAAGAAAGATATTCGCAAGTTAGAGAGCTTTGTGAAAGGATAGTAGAAAATGCGTTATATGACAGCTGGGGAAAGTCACGGTCCCGAAGAAATGGCTATTATTGAAGGGATTCCTGCTGGCTTGCATTTAACAGCTGAGATGATTGATGCTCAGTTGGCACGCCGACAACATGGTTATGGGCGTGGTGAACGCCAAAAAATAGAACATGATGAAGTCCATTTGTTAAGTGGTGTTCGGCATCAAATGACGCTGGGGAGTCCAATTACGCTCAATGTACACAATCGTGATCATAATAACTGGGCTGATATCATGGACCCCAATCAAGCGGCAACAGCTGAAAATAGCACACGTAAGGTGCTACGTCCACGACCTGGGCATGCGGATTTAGTAGGTGGGATTAAATATGGTCATACCGCTGATCTACGAAATGTTTTGGAACGGTCTTCTGCGCGTGAGACGGTTATGCGTGTCGCTGTAGGTGCGGTAGCCAAGACACTTTTACATGAAGTTGGGGTAGATGTGCATGGTTTTGTCCGAAATATTGGCCCAGTGCATACAAACATGGACTTATTAGCGGGGATGACTGATTTAGAGGCCGTCCGACAGCAGACTGAACAATTTGAAACACGCACGCTAGATGCAAATACGGATGAAAAAATGCGGGCCTTAATTGATCAGACAAAAATTAATCGTGATACTGTCGGTGGTTCAGTTGAAGTGATTGCAACTGGTGTGCCCGTTGGTTTGGGCTCTTACACAACAGCAACAGCTAAACTTGACGGACAAATGGCCCAAGCGGTTATGAGTATTAATGCGTTTAAAGGTGTCGCATTTGGTGGTGGTTTTGAAAGTGTCGAAGCCTTTGGTAGTGAGATGATGGATGAAATCTATTGGGACGCTGATCGTGGTTTTTATCGTGGTTCGAATCACTTAGGTGGCTTTGAAGGCGGTATGACGACAGGTGAACCCATTGTTGTGAAAGCCATGGTTAAACCAATCCCAACCCTTTATCGGCCGATGCAAAGCGTCAATATCCAAACGCATGAGGCCAATCGAGCCTCAATTGAACGGTCAGATACGACTGCCGTACCAACAGCAGCTGTGATTGCAGAAGCAATGGTAGCCATTAAGTTAGCAGAAGCCATGTTAGATAAATTTGATGCCGATCAGCTGGCGCGTTTTAAGCAACAAGTGGCTGAATATCGAGATGAGGTGCGAAGTTTATAAACAATGCCAGATAAAATATTAAACACACGTCCAGGACGTCTAATTGGAAGAGTTCAAGTACCAGGTGATAAAAGTATTTCACATCGTGCAATTATGTTTGGGAGTATTGCACAAGGTGAGACTGTGATTGAAAATATTTTGCAGGCTGAAGATGTACAAACGACCCAAAGCGTGTATCAACAACTTGGTGTAAAAATCGAAGCGACGGATGAACATTTAAAGATTCAAGGGCGTGGATTTTCTGGCTTGCAAGAACCGGTGCGTGCATTGGATTTTGGTAATTCAGGGACAACGTTGCGGTTATCATTAGGTATATTAGCAGCTAGGCCTTTTGCGATGCATTTAATTGGTGATGCGAGTTTGAGTCAACGCCCAATGGCGCGCGTCTTAGAACCTTTGGGGCAGATGGGGTTACACATCTCAAACGATGCTAAAACATTACCGTTAAATTTAGAACCAAATGCCCAATTAAATGGACTTGATTATGTTTTGCCGGTTGCATCAGCCCAAGTCAAAAGTGCGTTAATTTTTGCGGGCCTACAAGCACAATCTGCCACAAATATTGTGGAACCGATTGCGACGCGTGATCATACGGAACGCATGTTAACGGCTTTTGGTGGTACAAGCTTACGACATGACAACACCTTAACAATTCAGCCTGAACAGACATTGCATGGTACGACGCTGCAAGTGCCAGGTGACTTTTCATCGGCTGCCTTTTGGTTGGTAGCTGGTTTGTTGGTGCCTGATAGTCACATTGTTTTGCCAAAGGTTGGATTAAATCCAACACGAACCGGACTCATGCAATTGCTTGAAAAAATGGGCGCGCATTTTGAGTTAACGGATGTTTTACATGATAGTGAGCCAATGGGTACAATTAGCGTTACTACGCAAACATTGCAAGCTATTCAAGTGACCGAAGTTGACATTCCAGCTGTGATTGACGAAATTCCCTTGTTAGTGCTTGCCGCGACACAAGCCCAAGGTGTCACTGAAATTCGTGGTGCTGAAGAATTACGTGTTAAAGAAACTGATCGAATTCAAGCAGTGACGCAAGAATTACGTAAGCTTGGGGCGGATATAACGGAGCATCCGGATGGCTTTACAATTTGTGGGCCAACACCTTTGCATGTTGTTAATAAAACACAAGTTGACAGTCATGGGGATCATCGTATTGGCATGATGTTAGCGATAGCTGCTTTAATGACGGAAGGTGCGGTTAACCTAAGCGGAAGCCAAGCAATTAATATTTCGTATCCAAGATTTTTTGAGGATTTAGCGACATTATGGAATGAATAGGTGAATAAGTGATGTTATCAGCAATTTTAATTGGATTTATGGGGGCTGGAAAGACGACTGTCGGTAAAACTTGGGCCGCAGCAGAAGGGCTCCCGTTTTATGATACCGATGATTTAATTCAGTCACATACCCAGCAAACGCCAGGAGAAATTTTTGCCGAGCAAGGTGAACAAACATTTCGGGCTATCGAACATCAAACGTTAAAAGAAATGTTGGCGGTATCGGAAGGTGTGTTAGCAACTGGTGGTGGTATTGTTGAAAATGAAGCTAATTTAACTTTGTTACAAACAACTGAAATTCCAGTTATTTATTTAAATGCAAAATTTGGAACAGTGGCAGAGCGACTAATGGATGACCAAACGCGACCACTATTACAGACACAGTCGTTTACGGATTTGGCGCAAACGTATCAACGGCGCAAACCGAAGTACGAGCAGAGTGCAGATCGTGAAATTGTCGTAGATACATTGAGTCCCGAAGCAGTGGTGGCCTTATTACATGCGTGAATTATTAAAGATTGGGGCAGTAAGGGCAGAGCAAACGCGTCCGTTAGTTGCAGTGCCGTTTCAAGTTAAAGATGAACGGGATTTTGATGAACAGCTTAATCAGTATAATCAGTCGCAAGCTGATGTGATTGAATGGCGTCTTGATTGTTGGACGGATTTAAACCAATTGATTGCAGCTTTGCCGATATTATTACAACGCTTTGAAAAACCGATCTTAGTGACCTACCGTACTGTGAGTGAGGGTGGTCAAGCGGAGTACAAAGAGGATGTTTATCGGCAATTGTATACTGTTGCCATTCAAAATGGGGTGGATGCAGTTGATATTGAACTGGAGCACTTAGCAGATGCTGATGCTGTGGTCGAACTTGCTAGACAATATGAAGTGACGACGATTGGGTCCAAACATGTGTTTAATGTAAGCAATTTTGCAGTTGCGCAATATCTGGAAGCAGCGGTATCAGAGATGGTGGATGTTGTAAAATTAGCAATCCTACCAAAGACACCAACAGACGTGAATGAACTGTTACAGGCGACGAAACAAGTTAGTTTACAGACTAAAAAACCATTGATTACGATTGCGATGGGATTACTTGGTCAGAAATCGCGCTTAGATGGATGGCGTTATGGCTCGCAATTAACTTTTGCTAGTTTGGTTGATAAGTCTGCGCCGGGGCAATTAGATCTAAAGACTGTCCTGCAACATCTTAATGCTATATAAATTAGAAAGAGACCGACTTTAAATGATGTCAGTCTCTTTTTTTACGTTTGTTAAAAAAACGTAACAATGAATTTATGTAAAGATTTAAATGCACATGATTACTTAAAATATCCAAAACAATGCAATGAAGAGCGCTTTTATACAAAATTAATCAGTAAAAAATCATATTTATTCAAATTTCCTAGCTCAAAGATTTATATCAAATGTCACTTTTTTGTCATAAATGGTTGACGATGATTTATGTTTTTGTTAAGCTAAGCAATAGATTTAACGGAATCTTATTTTTAGGTTTATGAGGAGACTAGGTTATGAATAAAAAGCACTTACTTGTAGCATCAGCTGCATTGGCTGCAATGGTGGCAACAGATGGCGCAACAACAGCGCACGCTGATGAAAATAAAGCAAATGCCCCAGTTGCATCACAAGCAACTGAAGGTACAAAGACAACAGATTCAGTTCAAACACTAACATCAGAGGATGCAGTTGACGCAACAGATAAGTCAGATGTTGAAGCTGATGAAGAAGCAGAAGCAGAAACTGACGCCAAGGATGACGCTGAAAAGGCAGAATCTGAAACTGACGCCAAGGATGATGCTGAAAAGACAGAATCTGAAGCTGACGCCAAGGATGATGCTGAAAAAACAGAATCTGAAGCTGATGCCAAGGATGATGCTGAAAAAACAGAATCTGAAGCTGATGCCAAGGATGATGCTGAAAAGACAGAATCAGAGACGGAAGCAACAGACGAAGCTGCCAAGCCAAAAGTTAATGCACCTGTAAAAGAAGCGCCAAAAGCTACTCAAAAGAAATCAACACCTGCTAAGCCAGCCCAAAAGAAGTCAACACCTGCTAAGCCAGTAGCATCTGCAAAAGCTGCTGATAAGCAAGATTTGTATGACGCAAAGTATATTGAAATTGGTGATCGTTATTACGAATTGACTGAGAGTATTTGGGATATGGTAATCGAAGACCCTTATTTCCTTGAGGATTTGTCAGATTCTGAATTGGATGACTTTTTGAATACGTATTACTACAATGTTATTGATATGTACAATGAGTTACTAGCGTTTATCGAAGCAAATGGTGCTGATGACGATCTACTTGAAGCACTTGCAGATATGGAAGAATACCTCTACGATTTTGAAGATATTTTCGATTATGTATTTGACGATTATGTTGAAGAAGACGAAAATTCAGCTGATCAAGGCCAAGGCGTTTCAATTAATCCAGAGGCCATTGGTGCCACAAATCATAATACAGCCGATACACGCATGGCTAAGTACCATGGTCAAGCCAATGCTTTGCCTGAAACAGCTTCAGACCAACAAAATGGTCTTGCAATTGCTGGTGCTGCATTGTTAGCTGGACTTGGTGCGCTAGGTTTTGCCAAGAAGCGTGCTTAATTAATCAATTTAAAAAGTGAGTATTTCCGATTGGAAATGCTCTTTTTTTTGTAAATTTTTTGTACAAAAAGGCTTTGAATGTTTTACATCAGATTTACATTGCTCTGTCATACTGTATTTGTTACTTAGTTACAGCGGAGAAGGAGAATAATTGATGACAGTTTCAGTGCAAAAAAAGATGTTTATCATTGCGAGCGTTGCATTTGTCTTATTGATGACGATTGCAGGTTTGTGGGATTTGCAGATTAGCAATGCCTTTATTAATTACAATAGTGTGTTTGGAACGGTTTTTCAGACCTTGGGTGAATTTCCGGTCTATATGGTATTGGTATTAAGTGGTGAAATTGCGATGGCTTACGGATTTCAAGTTCGTGACAACCCACTCTTTTCAAACAGTTTAATTTTTGGTGGCCTTGGTTTGGCAGCCTGGCAACTACAAAAGTATTTAGAAGAGATTGAAAGTTACAGCTTAGCTATTTCAGATAATTTAGCTCATAACAAAGCCATGGGCTTAGCAAATAGTGATAGTGGTGAAGCTAGTCTGTCGCTAGCGATGACATACGCAATTTTATTTTTTGCATTTATTTTGGTAACCTTGATTGTGCAACGCTGGCTAAGCAAAAAGTCAGCACAAGAAATGAAGCAATTAATGATTGTCGGTGTTTTTGCTTCAGTTACTGTATTCTTAGCATTTGAAGTTAATATTGCATTGAAGGACCTTTGGGGCCGTGTACGTCCATATGAATTAAATGGTTCTCAATCTGATTTTACAGCTTGGTATATTATTAATGGGCCAAATGGACATCGTTCATTCCCATCTGGGCATTCAATGGCTGCGACGTTGATGATTTTGTTTGCTTGGTTTACAACTGGAAAATGGCATCGTTACATTTGGAACTTTGGAATTGTTTTTGCTGTTTTGATGTATATTTCACGTGTCCGAATTGGTGCGCACTTTATGGGTGATGTCACTTTCTCTGGATTCTTAACAGCATTCATTATTTTCATTATGTGGGGACTTTACAAGTCAGTGATTGCACCAACCGATCAAGTTGGTGGTGGTCGACTTTATTAATTAATAAATAAATAAAAACCGTCATGATTAAATTCATGACGGTTTTTATTTTTAAGTCAGTAGGCTCAGGATGAGATAACTAGCGATTAAGATTATCGCCAAGCCCCATTGCCATTTAGGTAAGTTGTCGTGATAAGTAATTGTGCGGTCGGCACCTTCAGAAAAGCCGTGTGAAGCCATTCCTTGGGCTAAATCATCTGACCACTGCAAAGCACTTAAAATCGCTTTAAAGTACAACTGTGGTTGCCAGAGATGGTAGGTAATGCCGCGTAAATTAGCTGAATAACGAATTGTCTTAACTTGGCGCTGGATGCGTGGTAATAAATTAAAAGCAGCGAATAGTCCGTATGCAAAAGTGGGTGAGAGATGTAAATGATTGATGAAACTCAATAAAATATCTCGGACCTGTGTCGTTAATGTTAACGTCATACCTAAGAAGATATAAGCAAAGAGACGACTAACTTGTAGAAAGGCTTGATGCCAGACATCGCCAGTTCCAAACGCAATAAAAGACCAACCAGTCCCAAAGGCTAAAGGTAATGAGATTAACATGACAAAGCTAATGGTTTTAAGCGATGCGCGATTAACCATGAGATAGCAAAAAGCAATGAAACAAACGGCTAAATTACCAGCTAAAGATTGGGTAAATGCCATGGGCAAGCCAATTTCTAAGATAATGATGAGCATGACACTTGGATTTAAGGTCATTCTGGCACCTCCTGAGTAATTTCTTGATTGCTCAGATGCCATTCATAGTCAATGAAATCGTCTAAACCATTGCGTTGGTGTGAAATCATTAAAGCCGATAAGCCGTTATCAGTTAGCGTTTGTTTAATTAAAGTGAGCATGGCTTGCACGGAAACGTGATCGAGACCAGCTAAAGGTTCATCCAATAAGAAAATGGGTTGACCCATCATCAACATACTTAAGACTTGAACCTTTTTTTGTTGCCCTCCAGATAGTTGATAGAGGTTAGCGTTTTTAAAATCAGCTAAATTTAATTGGCTTAAAGCTGATTGAATCCGCGCTTCGGTCCAATAGTCTGGCAGTAGTGTATGTTTTTTTGATAAGGCTAACTCTTCAGCAACAGTTAAATCGACGAATTGATCGATGGCATCTTGAAAAATGAGACCGATCCGCTGGGCCCACTGTTTAATTTTAAATTTTTGACTATCTTGTGCATCCCACATAATGGTACCGGTATAGTCAGTTTGATGTGAAATAGCAGCAAATAAGGTGGATTTACCCATACCATTAGCGCCCGATAGGAGGCCTAACTGGGCTTTTGGTAACTGTAAATCACTTGGTTTTAAGAGCGTACGCTTTTCAACGGACAGACCAACCTGGATTAATTTAAGTGGGCTGAGTGTTTGATAAGCTTTAGTCTTAAAAGTATGTGGCCCCACTGCATCTGCAATTAGGACGCTTGCGTCCGTTTGAGATAATTGATGATTTTCTGGATTGATTTGATAAATGGCATCTACCAAATTTGTATAGCCAGATAAATCATGATCCGCCAAAATGATTGTCTTTTGGTGTTGCACCTGTAACTGCTTGAGTAATTGCAATAATTCTAGACGTGCAGCGGGATCCACATTGGCAAATGGTTCATCTAATAGAATATAGTCACTACCAAGGGCTAGCACTGTGGCCAAAGCCACTTTTTGCTTTTCACCACCGGAAAGCGTAATGATTTTTTGATTAGCCAAACCAGTAATATTGAGTGCTTCTAAACTAGTGGTTACCCGATCCGTAATTTCACTCGCTGGGAGTTGGATGTTTTCAAGGGCAAAGGTAATTTGTTCGGCCGGAGTGGGCATTGCAAATTGCCGGTTTGGGTTTTGAAACAGCATGGCAATCCGTTTAGCGCGTTCAAATGGCATCACAGTATCGACAATATAATCATCTAAACGAATCTCTCCGGTAAGGATTTGTCCACCAAAATGGGGGAGTAAGCCAGCCATGGCTTTGAGCAAAGTTGATTTTCCAGAGCCAGATGGACCAATTAGTAAATTAAAACTACCAGGGGTAGGCGTCCAATTGATATGGGCTAACTCTGGTTGTTCCGGATTATTATAACTAAAACTAAAGTCTGAGACGGTCAATGTAGTCATAAGCGTTTACTTGATTAAACCTGTACGATCTAGCAATTGCTTAATCCAATAAACAAGGATCCCAGCAAAGAACCCGATTGATACCAAACGGATTAAGAAGAGACCAATAATCATCATTGGTTGATAATGCAGGTAACCATTACTAAACAAATCCCAAGCGAATGTCACGATGGTTGAAGTCACAACAGAAAGGGCGATACCTAGCTTGTCCCAGTTCTTGTAACCTGTGGCTGTGAAACCAAGTTCGCTACCAAGACCTTGGATACTACCTGATAACAAAGTTGAAGCCCCCCAACTTGAGAAGAGTAGCATTTCAACAGTTGCAGCAAGTAACTCACCTAAAAATGAGGCCCCGACCTTTTTCAAAAGGACTCCGGCCATTGGTCCGGCCATAATCCAAACACCAAGGGTTAAGTCATTGGCGAAAGGCTTAAGTGGTGTTGCAGCTAGGGCATAGTACATATAACCCCAAACTTGGTAAATGATTCCGAAAAAGATAGCAATAATTGCTAGAAAAATGACGTCGCGTAAGCTCCAATGAGCTTTGTTTTGTTGCACTGTTTGCATGACAGGCAACCTCCTTAATTGTATTCGAATCAAACAAGTGGAGACAAAAAAACCGTAGTCAAAACTGCAGGGCAGTTTTAACTACGGTGTTTGTTTACAAATTGATTGAAAAAGGCCATAGGCCGCTTTGCTAAGTAAACAAAACCAAGCTTCCTCCGCCAGTATTATCTGGATCAGGTTTGTGGGTATTTTCTCAGCCGTAAAGGCACCCCAGCATGGTTGATTCGTTACTTAATAGTATACGTGATTAGTTAAGCGTTTGCAATGCGCTACGGAATTGGTTGACATCATCATAGCCCTTTAATTTCATTTGTTCAGCTAACTCAGCTTTCAAACGGTTAAAGACTTCAGGGCCTTCTTGATGCAAAGTTGTTCCGACTGATACAAGGTCAGCGCCACAAAGGACAAGGTCATAGACATCACGACCATTTTGAACACCGCCAGTACCAATCACCTTGATGCCGGCATTCAAACGTTGACGCAAGCCACGCACATTGGCAAGGGCAGTTGGTTTAGCAATCGCACCCCCTAAGCCACCAAAACCACCCTTAGGGGCAATCATGGCTGTGTCAGTTTCTGGATCAACCATAAGTCCGTTCCCGATTGAATTGATGGTATTAACAAAGGCAAGTGGGAAATCATTCAAAACCGCGGCAATCATGTCAAAATGCGCGATGTCAAAGTAAGGTGGCAATTTAACACCAAGGGGCTTTTTAAAGAAAGCAAATGTTTCTTCTAAAATTTGACGCGTTGTGTCAAAATCGTAACCCGTTTGAGGCTTACCCGGTACATTTGGACATGAAAGGTTTAATTCAACTAAACCGTTAAAATCTGAATCTTGAATTTCATGCAACATTTGTAAGTTATCAGCCTTTGTTAAGCCAGCAATTGACAAGAAGAGTGGCTTTTCATCTTGATGGGCAATGGCATAATCTAAATAGTAATCAAGGCTCAAGTTAGGGAGGCCCATTGAATTGATTGAACCAAGTGGCATATCCGCATAACGTACACCGGGGTTACCAGCACGTTCGGCCGGAGTGGCACTCTTAGTTACAAGTGAACCAGCACCTGGGGCTGTTAAAATTTGGTCTAATTCTTCAGTCGTTTGACAATAAACACCGGCAGCGTTTAGTAAAATGTCCTCAAAAGTAAATCCAGCAATGCTCGCGGTCATTGTAGTCATAATAATCTCCTTCATATCTCGTATGGCTTGAATGTTAATTTTACTTATTTTACCAATGTTTAGTTAAAAAAGCTACTGTTTTAACTTAGGCGCGGTGGCGCGTGTAAAATAGTTAAATCGAAAAGTCAGTTCGTCAGAATTGACTGTTTTTTTCATGGGGCAGCATGGCGTTGGTTTTTGAAATCTGATAAAATGTAGTATGGATATAGTTTACGAATGAATCGTCAGCTAAGAAGCATTGGAGGGAATGACTGTGTCATCGGAATTGAAAATTTTTGGTTTATCAACAAATCATGAATTAGCTAAAAAAGTTGCTGAAGGTTTACGATTACCATTAGGGCAAATTGAACAAACAACTTTTGCTGATGGGGAAATATATGAGCGCATACTTGAGAGTATTCGTGGGGATGATGTCTTTTTGGTTGCGCCAATTGCATCTGAAGCCAATGATAGTTTTATGGAAATTATGATTGCTGTTGATGCTTTGCGCCGCAGTTCAGCAGGTACAATTAATTTGGTTATTCCGTATTTTGGTTATGGTCGTCAAGACCGTAAGGCGAAGTCACGTGAACCGATTACTGCTAAAATGGTTGCATCATTATTAGAAATGAATGGGATTGACCGGGTTGCATCAATTGATTTTCACGCCGATCAACTACAGGGATTCTTCAACAAACCAGTTGATCATTTGTTAGCGGCACCTTTGTTATCAAGTTATTTTTATACACGTAACTTTACAGATAACTTAGTGGTTGTGTCACCAGATCATACTGGAGCTGGACGTGCTCGTAAGTTTGCTGATTTGTTAGATGCCCCTTGGGGTGTCATTAACGATATGGTTGCACGTACAAATCCAGCTTCTCCTGATGCAATTGTTGGGGATGTTGCTGGGCGTCGGGCCATTATTATTGATGATATTATTGATTCCGGAGAACGGATGCAATTAACGGCGAATGCTTTGAAGGCCAATGGCGCAACTGAAGTCTTTACAGTTGCAACCCATGCCGTCTTTTCTAACGAAGCTGGCCGTCGCTTAGCCGAAGATGAAAATATTGATCACATCGTGGTGACTGATACAATTCCGATTAGTGAAGCTAATACAACCGCAAAGCTAACGGTGCTATCAGTAGCACCATTATTAAGTGAAGCGATTAAACGTATTTACAATGATGAACCTTTGGATACATTGTTGAAATCGTTAAATAACCCAGAAGTGAAATTATAATCAGACATATTGAAATGAGGTATTAAAGATGGTTTATGCAGCAGCAGATAATCGTTATGACGTTTTGCCATATCGACGCGTTTCTGATTCAGGCTTGATTTTGCCAGCGTTGTCATTTGGTTTATGGCGTAATTTAGGTGATCAAAAGCCATTGGCGAATTCACGTGAAGTTATGTTGAAGGCTTTTGATAATGGTATTTTTTCATTTGATAATGCCTCAAACTATGGCCCATCAAATGGAACTGCCGAAGAGACATTTGGCGCTGTCTATCAAAGTGATTTGAAGCCTTACCGTAATGAATTAGTTATTACGACTAAGGCCGGATATCATATGTGGCCAGGTCCACTAGGGGAATTCTCTGGGCGTAAGACTTTGACGGCGGCTTTGGATTTGTCATTGGAACGGATGCATTTGGATTATGTTGATATTTTCTATGCGCACCGTTGGGATCCAAATACAAACTTACGTGAAACAGCTGAAGCGCTAGATTCACTTGTCCGTCAAGGAAAAGCGTTGTATGTTGGGGTTTCAAATTATACTGCTGAACAAACAGCGGCAATTGCTGAAATCTTTGAAGAATTGCATACACCATTTATTGGAAACCAAATGTCATATAATATGTTCAACCGTGAGGCAGAACAAGACCAGATGCTTGATATTTTGGATCAACATCATGCCGGCTTAATTGCATACGGTCCTTTGGCTGAAGGCTTGTTGACTGATCGTTACTTGGACGGCTTCCCAAGTGATTTCCCATTGCATCGTTCAAATGCCTTTATTGCTGAGGATCCTGAAGGAACCGTTGCTAAGTTGAATGCATTGAATGATTTGGCTAAGGGACGTAATCAAACCTTAGCGCAAATGGCTGAAGCATGGCTGTTACGTGATGATCGAGTGGCCTCAATTGTGATTGGTGCTTCATCTGTAGATCACTTACTTGATAATGTGAAGGTTGCTGGAAATATGACTTTCACAGCCGATGAATTAGCTGAAATTGATCGAATTTTAGGATAGATAAATTTAAATAGAGAAATTCAAGATGAAAATCTTGAATTTTTTTTTGTGAAAAAACCAATGATGGCGCCGTTTTGAGTGGATTGAAAAATATTTTTGAAAAAAACATGATATTCTACTTGACCGCATATTATAGTTGGTATAATATAATGCTATATTCAAAACAGTATAAAAGGAGCAAGCACATGGATATACAAGTACCAACCGTCGTTCTTGACGGTACCGTTCTTTCTATCTTGTCAAAAGAAGATACTTACGGTTATGTGATTACCAAAACAGTGCAAGAACATTTAAATATTAGTGAATCGACAATGTATCCGGTTTTAAGGCGTTTAAAGAAAAATAATTATTTAACGAATTATGATGAACCATTTGAAGGCCGGATTCGTCGCTACTATCACATCACGGACGAAGGAGTCGCCCGTTTAGCAGAAATAAGGACAGCATGGAGTGATTTTGATAAATCCGTTAATGCACTATTGGAGGGAGAATAATGTTTAACGACTATTTTGCAGAAGTACGTAACTACTTAAATGGTATACCAACGCGTGACCAACAAGAAATGGTTCAATTTTATGAAGAGCAGGCACTTGATGCTGACTGGACTGTTGATCAAATGGTCGAAAAATATGGAACACCTAAGCAATTAGCACGTTCATTACGTCTTGAATATGCAATGGACGTTGATGATGGACAAGCTGGTTTGGGGGAGACAGAATATCCACAATCAAAGAGTAAGAATCGAACGCAAATGATTTGGTTGATTGTTTTGGCTTTGCTGGCAAGCCCAATCTTGTTCTTATTGGCGATTATCTTAGTGCCAATGATTCTTGGAATTCTAATGGGCTTTGTGTCATTAATTATCGGAATTTATGTTGCGGTGATTGGCGTACTAGCTGGGGGCATTGCAGCAATTATTGCTGGAATTTCAGTTTGGTCAAGTTCAACGGCAACCGGTATTTTCTTGATGGGTGCTGGTGTTTTACTAACTGGATTAGTTGTGATTTTTGCACCAATTGTTTGGAATGTAACCAAGTGGTTATTTGAAATGTTTATTAAGTTTATGAAGTGGATTGGACGTAAACTCGTATCACGTCGACAAAATTCGCAAGTAAAGGAGGGCTAAGAAAATGAATTTGAAAAAACCTTTAATTATTGGTGGGATTTTGTCAGTTGTTGGTATCGGGATGATGGTCACAACCTATCAAGATGCAAACTTCAATTTAACGTATCAAAAAGGACGTGGTCTTGAGACGGTTGATGTCCGTCAGAACCAACAATCTTTTGACACGAAAGATATCAAAAACTTAGACGTTGATGTCAAAAATAGTGAAGTCCAAGTGCGTCAAGGCGACTCAGATAAGTGGAAAGTTGAAACAGTTGCTTATAGTGGTGTGCAAAGTTCTGTTAACGTAACTGATGGTACACTGAAAGTTACAGCGCCTACAGATAAGCCGAAGTTAATCATGTCAACAGGTAGTACCTCTGGTCATTTTGATGATAGCTATAATAGTGATCTAAATAATGCGGATACTGTTATCATTGTGCCTAAAGATGTCAATATTGAAAATGTTCGGGTTGATGGTCGAGATGGTGGTATTATCCTTGAGCGAATTAACGCTAAACATACGAATATCAATTTAGCTGATGGTGGCGCCCGATTAGAACATGTCAATGGTGATACATTGAAATACAGAGGCCAAGATGGTCGCATGCACTTAGAAAATGTTGATTTGAAAAGCATGGATGTTTCCGGAGATAACTTAGTAGTGTCAGGAACAAATTTGAAGTTGCAAGAAGCCAGTCAAGTTAAAATGAGTGATGGTAAATTCTGGATGGATCGCGTTCAAGCGCCTGGTTTTGATTTGCAAGCTGATGGGAATGTGCATTTTAATGCGAAATATGATGAAGATACTGATGAATTTACAGAAAAAGGTACGCATGAAGCAAAGCGTGGTGATCAAGATAAAGCTTTGAAGATTGAAGCTGGTTCTGGAAAGATTGGTGTGAATGAACACAAGGGTCTTCCTAATGATTATAATGACGGTTTCTATTACGAAAATTATGAAGAATATGATGATGAAGACGACGATGATGAAAATTAACATGTGTGATTTTTAAAAGTTGATAAAAAATAACCTTTGCCTTGAAGCAAAGGTTATTTTTTTTGAGATGAATCAACGGCCGTATCTATTGCATTCAGGCTTGCTATCAGTTAGTCTAAAGAATAAATATTCAAATATAACGGATGAGATAATAATGAAAAAACTAATTGGAATTGACTTAGACCAAACAACATTAAATAACGATGGGGTTGTGACGCCGCGTACGCAAGAAGTGTTACGAGCAGTCCAAGACCAAGGCCATGTCGTCGCAATTATTACCGGACGATCACCACGTTTATCACGTGATATCCATGAACAAATTGGCTTAACATCTCCTTTAGTAACTTTTAACGGGGGATTGGCGTATCATCCTCGTGAAGATTGGGACGATGCTTATGATTTTAATTTTACAAGCGATATTCTAATGGATTTAATGTTGCGTTTTGAAGAATTTAGAATTGATGGGATTGTTGCTGAAAATCGAACAGATGCGTGGGGCCGTTCAAGTAAAATTGAACTCGCACCATCTGAAAGTTTGTTTTTCCCAACCAGCGTTAAAAACCGTCGTTTATTGACGATTGATAACTTACCGCGCGAGATTAATGAAACGCTATTATACGTAGCACCGGAGCATCAGCCAGCCGTCGTTGACTATGTGAATAAACGTTATGGGCGCCAAGATGTCGAAGCGATTGGCTGGGGGCATGGCTCACCCATTGTTTCAGTACGCGTTAACTTTGTTAATAAGTTAATCGGGTTAACAAGTTTACAAAAGTCATACGGGATTGAACCAGATCAAGTTTATGCCTTTGGTGATGAAATGAACGATTACGAAATGTTAAGTGGAGCCGCGCATGGGATTATGATGAAAAATGGTAATGAAAAATTAGCCGCAGTCTCTGATGCCGTGACGCAAAAAACAAATGATGAAGATGGTTTGGCAGATTATTTAGAAAATGTTCTAAAATTAGTTTAGTCAGGCACATTTAAACAATTGATTGTAAGTACAAACTAGTGAGTTTGTGCTTTTTTTATGTTAAAATAAAATGCAAATTATGCTTAAGAAAAGGAGCTAATCGGATTATGGCGTTACCCGTCGCTTTTCAAGAGAAATATCGTCAATTATTAGGGGATGAAGCTGATGAATTTTTTCATGCGTTAGCTGCTGAACCAACAAAAGCTTTCCGGGTGAACCCGCTTAAAGCCGGTCAAGAATTGACTGATACCATAGCCGAAACGCCCATTCCGTGGAGCCGCTTTGGGTACTATGGATCGGTTTATGGCCATTCCGTTGATCATACTGATGGCTTGATTTATTCTCAAGAACCATCAGCCCAATTAGTTGGTGAATTGGCAGCGCCACAACCGGGCCAAAAGGTTTTGGATTTGGCGGCAGCACCAGGTGGTAAATCAACGCATTTAGCGTCATTTATGAATCAAGCGGGATTATTAGTTTCAAATGAAATTAATCGTAAACGTGCCGGTATTCTTAGTGAAAATATGGAACGCTTTGGCGTTGCGAATGCATTGGTGACGAATCATGATGCAATTGCATTAGCCAAAGTTTTTCCAGAATATTTTGATACGATTGTCCTGGATGCGCCATGTTCTGGGGAAGGGATGTTCCGAAAAGATCCAGATGCCATGCAGTATTGGTCAGCTGATTATCCAGCTGAAAATGCAGCGCGTCAAAAGGACATTTTAACGGATACGATAAAAATGTTGAAACCTGGGGGCACATTGGTGTATTCAACCTGTACCTTTGCCCCAGAAGAAGATGAACAGGTGATTGCTTGGCTATTGGACAATTATCCGGAATTTTCAATTGTACCGGTTGATAAAGTCGCTGGCTTTGATGATGGACGACCAGAGTGGGCTGATGGCAATCCGGCTTTAAAGGATACAGTGCGTCTATTCCCAAATCATGTCGCAGGCGAAGGCCATTTTATGGCAAAATTGCACAAAGCCGATGGCGAAGTGACTGCAAAACCTGTTAAATTGGCCAAGTCAAATGTGACGGCCGAGCAACAAAAATTGTGGGATGCTTTTGCCAATGAAAATTTGACTATCGATATGCCTAACACATTAATCACATTTGGTGATCAATTATATGCCATTCCTGAAGGAACGCCACGTTTAAACGGACTGCAAGTGCTACGAGCGGGCTTACACTTGGGAACATTTAAGAAGAAACGCTTTGAGCCTAGTTTGGCGTTAGCTTTGGCTTTACAACCAGTGCAATTCAAACAAAGCTATGCTTTAACGCTGGATGAATGGCAAAAGTATGTCCATGGCGACACATTTATGATAGAAAAAGATGAATCATATGCTAATGGGTGGTATATTTTAACTATGGCTGAAAACGGTGTTGGCTTTGGAAAACTCGTCAATGGTCAAATGAAGAATTTCTATCCCAAAGGATTACGTTTTATTGCGCAAACACATGATAAATAGCGAAGGAGAGCTAACATGGCAGTAGAAAAACTGAATCGACAAGCAGTCGAAAATGTAGCAGGTTTGGCAAAGTTAAGTCTTGATGACAACCAAGCTGAAATGATGACAGAGCAACTGGACAAAATTTTTGATTTGGTTACCAGTTTAGCAGAAGTAGATACAGACGGGGTGGAGCCAACTTATTCACCAACACAAAATCAAACCGTGTTGCGTGAAGATGTTGCAGTTAATGCCAACCAAACAAAGCAATTACTAGATAATGCACCTGAAAGCGAAGCGAACTTGATTAAGGTTCCCACAATTATTGATGAAGGAGCAGAAAACTAATGGATTTCTTACACACTGATTTAGAAACATTACATCAACAATTAGTTGATAAAGAAATTACAGCAACGGATTTAGTTCAAGCGGCCTTAGATAATATTGACGCTACAGATCCAAAGTATGATGCTTTCATCACCGTGATGAAGGATGAAGCTTTAGCTCAAGCAGCGCAATTAGATGCGCAAGGCATTGATGCTGATGATATTCTAGCAGGTATTCCTTATGGAATTAAAGATAATATCGTGACAAAAGATGTTTTGACAACAGCGGCTTCACGCATGCTTGAAAACTTTGTGCCAATCTATGACGCAACAGTTGTTGAAAAGTTGCGTGATGCTGGTGCGATTGGTATTGGTAAGTTGAATATGGATGAATTTGCCATGGGTTCAACGACTGAAACTTCATATTTTAAGCAAACAAAGAATGCTTGGAATACGGATAAGGTACCTGGTGGTTCATCAGGTGGTTCAGCCGCTGCGGTTGCTTCTGGTCAAATTCCATATGCACTCGGAACTGATACGGGTGGTTCAGTACGTCAACCAGCTGCCTTTAATGGAATTGTTGGGATGAAGCCTACTTATGGTCGTGTATCACGTTGGGGTGTGATTGCCTTTGCGTCATCATTTGACCAAGTTGGTGTTTTGGCCCGTACGGTTAAGGATAATGCGCATGTTTTGACAGCCTTAGCTGGTCAAGATGCACAAGATCAAACTAGTTCAGCGCAAGCTGTTCCTGATTTTGCGGCTAACTTGACGACTGACTTGTCAGGGATGAAGATTGCGGTGCCAAAGGAATACTTTGGCCGTGGTGTTTCTGAAGAAGTAAAAACAACAATTGAAGCAGGATTAGAAACGCTTAAGTCATTAGGTGCAACGGTTGATGAAGTGTCATTGCCACATACACAATATGGGGTTGCTGCTTACTATATTTTGGCATCAGCTGAAGCATCATCAAACTTGCAACGTTTTGATGGGATTCGCTATGGCTTCCGTGCCGATAATGTGAAAAACTTAGAAGACCTTTATGTGCAAAGTCGTTCACAAGGCTTTGGGGATGAAGTAAAGCGTCGTATTATGTTAGGAACTTATTCATTGTCAGCAGGTTCATACGATGCTTTCTTTAAGAAAGCCGCACAAATTCGTACGTTGATGGCTGACGATTTCAAAAAGGTCTTTGCAGACTATGATTTGATTGTTGGACCAACAGCGCCAAATGTTGCTTATAATTTTGGTGAAAACTCAGATGATCCAGAAATTACCTATATGAATGACGTTTTGACAATTCCAGTGAACATGGCTGGTTTGCCAGGGATGTCTGTGAATGCTGGCTTTGCAAATGAGCTACCAGTTGGTATGCAATTTATTGGTGATCAATTCCAAGAAGAAAAGCTATACCAAGCGGGTTACGCGTTTGAACAAGCAACAAAGTTATACGAAAAGACTCCAGGAGGTGCAAAGTAATGGCTGTACCAAATTTTGAAACAACAATTGGTTTGGAAGTACACGTTGAATTAAAAACGAACTCAAAAGCTATGTCACCTTCACCGGTTGGTTATGGTGCTGAGCCTAATCAAAATACAAATGTGATTGACTGGGGTTACCCAGGGGTCTTGCCACAAGCAAATCAAGGTGCCTTGGAATACGGTATGATGGCAGCAACTGCCTTGCATGCAGATATTACACGTGACTTGCATTGGGATCGTAAGAATTATTTTTACCCTGACAATCCAAAGGCTTACCAGATTACACAACAACAACAACCAATTGGTAAAAATGGTTGGTTAGAGGTTGAAGTTGATGGTGAGACGAAGCGCATCGGGATTACAGAAATGCACGTTGAAGAAGATGCTGGTAAAAATACCCACGGAACAAGTGGTTATTCTTATGTTGATTTAAATCGTCAAGGAACACCATTGATTGAAATTGTTAGTGAACCTGATATGACGACACCGGATGAAGCGTATGCTTATTTGGAAGCTTTGCGTCAAGCCATTCAATTTACAGGTATCTCAGACGTGAAGATGCAAGAAGGTTCAATGCGTGTTGACGCAAATATTTCTATCCGTCCAGTTGGTTCTAAGGAATATGGAACAAAGGTCGAATTGAAGAATTTGAATTCATTTAACTATGTCCGTAAGGGAATTGCATTCGAAGAAGAACGTCAAGCGAAAATTTACCTGGCTGGTGGAACGATTCAACAACAAACACGTCGTTTCGATGAAGCAACTGGTGAAACAGCTCTTATGCGTGTTAAGGAAACAGCGGATGATTACCGTTACTTCCCTGAGCCTGATTTGACACCTGTGCACATTTCAGAAGAATGGGTCCAAAAGGTGGCGGATGAACTACCTGAAGCAGCCCCTGAGCGTCGTAAGCATTATGTGGATGATTTGGGATTGGAGCCATACGATGCCAAGGTCTTGACACAGACACTTGAGATGTCAGACTTCTTTGACGCAACTGTCAGCGAAGGTGCCAATGCAAAACGTGCGGCTAACTATTTGATGGGTGATGTGAATGCTTATCTAAATGAAAAGCAGATGGACTTGCAAGAGACTGAGTTAACACCTAAGCATTTGGCAGCAATGATTAACTTAATTGATGACGGCACAATTTCAACTAAGATGGCTAAAAAGGTTTTTACCGCAATTACGAAGGGCGAAGATCCAGTTGCCTATGTTGAAGCAAATGGGTTGAAGCAACTATCAGACCCAGCTGAATTGCAACCGATTATTGATGAAATTTTGGATGCTAATGAACAATCAATTATTGATTTCCATAACGGAAAAGACCGTGCTGTGGGATTCTTGGTTGGTCAAATTATGAAGGCAACTAAGGGTAATGCCAACCCTGGTGTTGTGAATAAAATTTTGATGGCTTCGCTTCAAGCGCGTAAGCCTGAATAAAAATCGTGGTGATCACCGTGGGTGGTCATCAATACATAAATTTATGATATTCAAGGAGATGACTCATGAAAAAACGAGCCCGCATTATCTATAATCCAACATCTGGGCGTGAAGCGATTCGTCGTGATTTGGTTGACATTTTAAATGTATATGAATTAGCAGGGTATGAAACAAGTGCTTTTGCGACGACAGCAGAACCACATTCTGCCCAAAATGAAGCGCTTCGTGCAGCTGAAGATGGATTTGATTTGATTATTGCAGCTGGTGGTGATGGGACAATCAATGAAGTTGTGAATGGGATTGCTGGTTTGGAAAATCGCCCTGTGATGGCGGTTATTCCGGCAGGGACAACGAATGACTATGCACGTGCACTCCATATTCCACGTGATAATCCATTGGAAGCGGCCCGGATTATTAATCAGAAAAAGGCAGCCCGGATGGATATCGGTCAGGCAAATGACAGTTATTTTGTTAATATTGCCGCCGGTGGTTCATTATCGGAATTGACGTATTCAGTGCCATCAAAATTAAAGTCAATGTATGGTTATTTGGCTTATGTTGTTAAAGGGGCAGAATTGTTGCCACGTGTGCGTCCAATGGACTTACGAATTGAATATGATGATGGTGTGTATGAAGGTACCACCGCGCTATTCTTTTTAGCGTTAACAAATTCAGTGGGTGGTTTTGAACAAATTGTGCCAGATGCTAAATTAGACGATGGAAAATTTACTTTGTTGGTGCTAAAGACAAGCAAATTGAACGAAATTATGGCAATTATGAGTGAAGCGCTTAAAGGTAAGCACGTCGACGATCCGAATGTTTTATATGTTAAATCAGATCAGGTTAAAATTATGCCAAAGCCAGGTTATGATAACCCTGTTATGATTAATTTAGATGGTGAGTATGGTGGCGATGCACCAGTCGAATTTGTAAATCATCATGCGCATATCAAAATGGTTGCCAATGTCGATGATATGACTGATAACCAATTTGTTTTGCCAAGTATTGATTTATAAAAATAAAAAGCGTCCTATTTACAGTGGGGACGCTTTTTTCTAGCGTGCTTTTTGACGATTGAGAGAGGTGGGGACTGATGGCAATTGCAGATGTTTATCAACAAATCAATAAAAAAATTAGTGTGAACAATCCAGCTGATGCAGATGATCAAACGCGTACGAATATTGTCCATGAAGTATTGAGTTGGATTGGGCAGCCCGACCGGCATTTGAAAATTATTCATTTAGTGGGGACAAATGGAAAAGGGTCAATGGGGGTCATGCTCTCTGATATTTTGAAAGAAACTCGGTATTCAGTTGGGCATTTTACATCCCCTGTGATTCGTGATGACTTAGAAATGATTAGTGTGAATGGACATAGAATCAATGAAACCGAATTTATTACGAGTTATCAGCGAATTATTAAAGAAATTGAACGCCATGGTGGTGATGTCAATGTGTTGAATAAATTTGAATGGTGGGTGCTCATTGCCTTAGATTACTTTGGCCGTAAACGTGTGGATTATGTTGTTTTGGAAGCAGGTGAACATGGACTCTGTGATCCAACAAATGCGATTGATAATCCTTTAATCGTGGCATTTAGTAAAATTGCACCTGATTTTATTGCGCGTCAAGAAACCAATTTGGTTAAGATTACAGAGACCAAACTGGGAGCGATTAAAACCGGCACCACCGTTGTGAGTTATCCGGGCCAAGATCATGCGGTCAATGAATTTCTAAAGCAACGTACCCGTGAAATGGGTGCGACTTGGTTTGAAAATAAACCTAAAATAACACTGTTAAGAACGGCACCAGATGGCATGTATCTGAATGTCAATAATTTGCAAGGCTTGAAATTAGCATTAACAGGTTCGTATCAAATTCAAAATTTATCAACCGTTTTACAAATTATTGATGTGCTTAAAGCTAAAGGAGCATTTATTCAAGACGTTGACTTAATTGCGGCTTTATCTCGTGTTAAAATTGAAGGGCGAATGGAATATGATGAACAACTAAATATTCTGTTTGATGGCGCACATAATCAAAATGGAATTTCCAATTTGGTCGATTCAATCAAGGGATGGCATTTAAAGGCCAAGCCATTGATGGTATTGGGCTTTTTGAAGGACAATAATTGGCATGAAATGTTGGACGAGTTATTGCCATATACGCAAGCCGTTATTACGGTGACACCAGAAGCACCTAATGCGATGTCAGCTGATGAGTTGGCTGCTAAAATTGTGATGATGAGTAATGTGAATGTTGATGTGGCTGATGATCCATCAGCAGCGATTTCATTGGCAAGACAGGCGCGAGCCAGTACAGATGCCATGATTGTGGTGACTGGTTCATTTTTCACATTGAAAGCAATTTATGAAGGAGATACCAATGGTTAAACGCCTCGTCATAGCTTCAAATAATACGCATAAAACACAAGAAATTGCGGAGTTTTTTGCGCTCTTTGATCAAAAAGTTGTTAATTACCGTGAATTACATGCAGAAATTCAATTTCCAACTGAAACTGTTGATAATATGCAGGCCAACGTAAAAGCGAAGGCGGAGGCAATTCAACATATTTTACCGGATGAATATATTTTGGCGGATGATTCAGCGCTATTTATTCCGGCCTTACCCGATCATTTTGGGGTAACAACCATGCGTGAGTTTAAGGCGCATGCGTTAAAATCTGATGAAGCCATTAATCAGTATATTTTAGATTTAACAGATACGGTAAATGATCGTAGTGGTTATTTGCAGTCGGATTTTTTGTTGTTAACACCGACAGGGAAGCAATATCCAGTCCAAGCGCAGGGCGGCATCGCGATTGCGAACGCACCACGTGGTATTAATGGCATTGATGCCATCATGGAAACGCCAACTGGTAAAACGCTGGGTGAAATGTCCGTATCTGAGCGTGTTGATTACGCAGCACGCGGAAAAGCAGCAAAAGCAATTGTCATGTATTTAAATAAGGAAGACAGGGAGAAATAAGGCTATGCCATTAAGTGGAGAACAAATCACAAATTATCTTGCCGATGAAAGTTTAACGATTGAAGCATCTGATTTTAAGGGTGAGATTAGTCATTTGGCCTACAATTCACAAGATGTAAAACCAGGAACCTTATTTTTTATTAAGGGAAATTTCAAACCCGAATATTTAGTTGATGCTAAAGCTAAAGGGGTTGTCGCAGTTGTGGCACCAGTTGGATTTAATGAAACAATGGACTTACCAACTTGGGTTGTGGATGATGTTGCCGCAGCAATGAGTGTGCTAAGTATGGCCTTTTATGACTTCCCACAAAATAAATTGGCATTAATTGGGATTACTGGAACCAAAGGAAAGACGTCAGCCGCATATATGGCTTATGAAATGTTGCGACAAACAACTGATGATAAGGTTGCATTGTCATCAACGTTATCAGTTGTTACAGGGCAAGATCCAAAGTTTCATTATCGTGCGCATTTAACGACGCCCGAATCATTAGATTTATTCCGCTGGATGCACGAAGCCGTTGAAAACGGTATGACGCACATGGTGATGGAAGTGTCATCACAGGCCTATAAAAAAGAACGTGTCTATGGGTTGCGTTACAATGTTGGGGTCTTTTTAAATATTAGCGAAGATCACATTGGGCCAAACGAACATCCAACGTTTGAAGATTATATTGAATGCAAAATGGAATTATTCGACCATTCAGACCAAATTGTTTTGAATGCAGATAGCGACCATTTTGGTCAATTAATTGAACGAGCAGAGTTAGCTGTACCAAAAGATGGTTTGTGGCTCTATGCACGTGAACATACCGATGCTGAAGATGATATGGGCGCAGATGTTTCATACCGGACGGTGACTGAGGACTTACAGGGTAGTGAATTTATGTTACGCGGTCATGGTCAACAAGCGGATGAACTAGCGCTTGATGGTAGCTATACGCTAGATATGCCGGGTGATTTCAATCAAGGAAACGCGACGGCGGCAATGATTGCAACACGCTTAGTTGGCGCTGATACACAAGCGATGGCGACAGCATTGAATGAAGTTAAAATTCCAGGGCGGATGCAAGAATTAACGAGCCCAGAGCATGGGACAATTTATGTGGACTATGCCCATAATTATGCTTCAATTGCGGCTTTGCTCCAATTTGTGCGCGCAAACGAACGCGTGGATAAGTTACGGATTGTTGTGGGTGCGCCAGGAAACAAGGGTGTTTCACGTCGTCCGGGTATTGGACAAGCTGTTGACGAAGGGGCGGACATTGCGTACTTAACAAGTGATGACCCACAATTCGAAAATCCAGCTGATATTGTGAATGAAATTAAAGCGAAAATTGATGGTGATAAAGTTCAAATCATTGAAGAATTAGATCGGACAACTGCGATTACGGAAGCCATTAAACACTCAGGACCAAATGATGTGGTCGTGTTAGCTGGTAAGGGCATGGATGAATACCAAAAAATTGATGGTGTTGATACGCCGTATGAAAATGATTGGGCAATTGCTAATCGTGTCGTTGCTGAGTTGGCTCAAGCCGAAAAGTAGAAATCACTGCACATATTTGTTATAATAATAAGATTAATTTGGACATCGTATCTAGAAAAGAAGGGGGTACTTAGCATGGCTAAAGAACCTATTGAAAATACATCAGAGTTTGACATTGGCGATTACGTCGCCGGAAAGAAATTTGCTAATTTTGAGCATGATTTCAGTGGTATTGTTGAAAAAATTTATGAGCATGCCTTAATGGTGTTGATTACAGATTTTGATCCTGAAGATACTGCAACAGTGAATGAATATAACCAACGTGCGATTGTACGTATGAGTGAAACAAAAATTCTTAAGAAAACTGACAATCCAGCGCCACGTCCATCTGCTGAAGATGACGAAGATGAAGACGAAGAAGCACCAGCTGGTATTTTGGAAGAAGACGAACAAGAAGATAGTGATGACGAGGAGGAAGCCTAGTGGACTACAAAGAGAGCGTTGTAAAACTACTTGATGCTGTAATTCCTGAGCTAGACGCCGCTACAATTCAAAGTAAGATTGAAATCCCTAAAGATTCAGGCAAAGGTGATTTTGCTTTCCCAGCTTTTAACTTAGCTAAGGAACGTCATCAAGCCCCAAATCAAATTGCGATTGAAATTGTTGAACAGCTTGATCAAAATGGTTTTGAAAAAATCGAGGCAACCGGTCCTTATGTCAATTTCTTTTTAGATAAGACTGAAGCTGGAAAGAATTTCTTAAACGATATTTTGACTAATGCTGATTATGGACACAATACTGATGGTGAAGCGGGACATGTGACAATTGACATGTCATCACCTAATATTGCTAAGCCAATGTCAATGGGTCATTTACGTTCAACTGTCATTGGAAATTCATTAGCTGAAATTTCAGCAGCGAACGGATACCAACCAGTTAAAATCAATCATTTAGGTGATTGGGGAACGCAATTTGGTAAGTTAATTTCAGCGTACAAGCGCTGGGGTTCAGAAGCCGAAGTGAAAGCAGATCCAATCAATACATTGGTGAAGTATTATATTCGTTTCCACGAAGAAGCTAAAGAAAATCCTGAATTAGATGACGAAGGTCGTCACTGGTTTAAAAAGCTGGAAGACGGTGATGAGGAAGCGACTGCACTTTGGAAATGGTTCCGTGAAGAATCATTGCAGGAATTTATGAATATCTATAAGGTTTTAGATATTGATTTCGATTCATTTAATGGTGAAGCCTTCTACAACGACAAGATGGATGAAGTTGTTGATTTGCTTGAAGAAGCTGGAATTCTTGAAGAATCACAAGGAGCTGAAGTTGTTGATTTGGAGGATGAGGGGCTTAACGTTGCCATGATCAAGCGTACTGATGGTGCGACATTGTACATGACCCGTGATTTGGCAGCTGCCATTTATCGTAAGCGTCAATATAACTTCGTCAAGTCATTGTATGTCGTGGGTGGTGAGCAACGTGAACACTTCCAACAACTTAAGGCTATTTTGAAGAAGATGGGTTATGATTGGTCTGATGACATCGAACATGTGGCATTTGGTTTGATTACCGTTGATGGTAAGAAATTGTCAACACGTTCAGGTCGCATTATTCTTTTGAAGGATGTGTTGGATGATTCAATCAGTTTGGCACGTGAACAAATTGAAGAAAAGAATCCAACCTTAGCTAACAAAGATGAAGTGGCCTATGAAGTTGGTGTCGGTGCAGTCGTCTTCCATGATTTGATGAATGAACGTCTAAAGAACTTTGACTTTAATCTTGAAGAAGTTGTGCGTTTTGAAGGTGATACAGGTCCTTATGTACAGTATGCAAATGCACGTGCACAATCACTTTTGGCTAAGGCCGGTAATCCTGAAATTGATAAAACAGCTCTTACAATTACTGATGATGCTGTTTGGGAAGTTGAAAAGTTACTTTCAGAATTCCCTAACACGATTCGTCGTGCATGGCGCGAATTTGAACCATCAATTATTGCTAAGTATGCGTTGAACCTTGCACGTACATTCAACAAGTATTATGCAAATTCAAAGATTTTAGAAGAAGATGCAGAATTGAACGCCCGTCTTGCTTTGGTGACATCAGTTTCACAAGTGTTGACTGAATCACTACGCTTGCTAGGCGTTAAGGCACCAAAGGAAATGTAGTCAATGGGTCTTCATGTGACTAATTTTTCTTAATTGCGTATAATGAAATTAACCGACTTCATTTTGCTCTTGTGAGTGAAACGGCGTCGGTTTTTTAAAAAACGAAATAAGTGCGAGGAAGAAAGCATGCCTTCAAAAAAACAACAGCGTCAAGCTTTGATTTTAGATATCATTGCAAATGAAACAGTTAATTCACAAGATGGACTAATGCGCGCACTAAATGATGCAGGTGTTCAGGTGACGCAAGCAACTGTTTCACGTGATTTAAACGAATTACGTTTAGTACGTCAATTAAATCAGCAAGGTGAATTGACTTATCAAAGCCTGGATACAGATGTGGATGATGAGCATTTTCAAGTTAACCCGTCGCAAACTCGGTTAATTACCTCAATTGAAGTGATTGAATTTATGATTGTCGTTAAGACGGCGAATAGTAATGGAAATCGGGTCGCTGCTTTGATTGATGAAGCAAATTTTGAGCAAATTGTTGGTACACTAGCGGGTCATGATACGATTTTTGTTATGACGCATAGCGCAGAAGAAGCTAAGATTGTCTCACAACAAATGCAATCGTGGTTATAAGAAATGGAATAAAAAAATGAAAAATTGGCTAAAAAAAGTTAGGGATAAAGTGGGACCAATTTGGACGCGTTATCAACTAACACGCTGGTTGATTGTAATCTTTTTACTATGTTTCTTAATTATCAGTGTGATGGGAACATTTAAAGCGAAAACAACAGATGTCAGTCAACTGAAAGCACGTTTACAAGATTCAACAACCATCTATGATCGAAAAGATAAAGAGGCGGGATCCGTTGCTGGGCAAAAAGGAACCTATGTTAAGTTCGATGAAATATCACCGAATATTACAAATGCTATTTTATCAACAGAAGATCGTAATTTTTATCGAGAATATGGGTTCTCCATTAAAGGAACCATTCGAGGTGCTTTAACGACGATTTTATATCGGCTTAAAGGTAGCAGTGCCTCTGCTGGTGGGTCGACCATCACCCAACAATTAGTTAAAAATGCATTTTTGACGCAAGATCAAACGATTAAGCGTAAAATTAATGAACTCTTCTTATCGATCCAAGTTGAAAAAGAGTACAGTAAAGATGATATTTTAACAATGTATATGAACAATGCTTACTTTGGTCGTGGTGCTTGGGGGGTGCAAGATGCTTCCCAGAAGTATTTTGGTCTTGATGCAGATGAATTATCTGTCAATCAAGGGGCCATGTTGGCTGGATTATTACAATCACCAAATGGCTATGATCCGATTGAACATCCTCAAGCAGCCTTGAATCGTCGTAATCAAGTGCTTCAAAATTTGGTTAATAATGATCAATTAGCGCAAGATAAGGCTGATTCATTAGCAAATGAAGGTATCGGCGCAAGTGATCATGAATTAGTAAATGATAGCTATCGTTATTCATCATACTTTGATGCGGTTATTAATGAAGCAATTAATAAGTACAAGATTAAAGAAGATAAGTTATTAAATGATGGCTATAAGATTTATACGACCTTGGATCAAACTGATCAAGCGAATTTGCAATCAGATTATGAAAATCCTAATTTAAACCCTGTTGGTGGTGATTCACAAGCAGCATCCGTAGTCATGGATGCAAAGACTGGTGGGGTGCGTGCGGTTGTGGGTGGTCGCGAACAAGAACCTGTTTACCGTAGCTTTAATCGTGCGACACAAATGCATCGTTCACCAGGTTCAACCATTAAGCCAATTGTTGATTATGGTCCTTCCTTATCACGTGGTTTCTCACATGATTCAAAGTTGAAGAATGAACCAACCAGTTTTGGAACAGATGGTTATTCACCTACTAACGCATCTGGTTATACGAGTGCAGATGTGCCTATGTATCAAGCGATTGAGAATTCATATAATATTCCAGCTGTTTGGATTTTGGATCAAATGGGGACCAAGGTTGGTTACAATAGTGCGAAGAAGGCCGGATTACCGGTTGATCCATCAGACGACAATTTATCACTAGCAATTGGGGGAATGAAGAAAGGTGTTTCACCTTTGCAAATGACCCAAGCTTATACGAGTTTTGCCAATGATGGGGTGATGAGTGATAGTCACTTCATTACCAAGATTGTTGATGCAGACGGTAAAGTACTGGTAGATAATAGTAAGCCTAAACAAACACGTTTATGGAGTTCAAAGGTTGCTGATGAAATGACAGCCATGATGATGGGTGTCTATACGAATGGAACGGGTGTTTCTGCTAATCCGGATGGCTATACGGTTGCCGGAAAGACTGGAACAACCGAAGTTACAGGAAGTTATTCATCAGCATCGAATGCGACGGATTCATGGGCGATTGCCTATACACCAGATGTCGTTGTGACAACTTGGGTTGGCTATGATCAATCAGATGAAGATCATACTTTGCCAATTTATTTGTCACAAACGGCAGGGCCACTGATGAAACAAACTTTGGAGCAAGTAATTCCAAATACCAATCAGACGGCATTTGGCGTAGAAAGTGTGCGTGATGAAGAGGCTGGAAAGCAAAAGCAGTCATCTGAAGATAGCGCATCAGATTCAAATAGTTCAGGCAGTGATTTGACTGAACGCTTCCGTCAAGGAACGCAAAAGACATTAGATGACTTCAACCGTGGAATTCAACGGATTTGGTCGGACGTTGCTGGAAACTTTTAAATCAGTCAAGTCTGTGTCATAATTGTATTATTAAATGAAAAGAGGAACCCATAATGGTTAATATTTTTGATAACATTAATGCCGCTGCCAAGGATCTTGAAGAGACACCACAATACAAGAATTTGGCAGAAGCTTTGAAGGCTGTTCATGAAAATGAAGCAGCAAATGAAGTTTTTAATCGTTTCCAAGAAACACAACGTGTTGTAAATGAAGCAATGCAAACAGGTCAAGAACCTGAAGAAGCACAAATTCAAGAATGGCAAGAAATTGCTAAAGAAATTGAACAATATGATGAAATTAACAAGTTGATGGAAACTGAACAAGCTTTGAATCAATTGTTGATGCAAATCAATAACACTTTGACAAAGCCTATCGCAGTGTTATACGAAGAAAACTAAACTGCTTTTGAATGCTCATACAATTGTATGAGCATTTTTTTTTAAATTATTGTGAAAATGTTATTTTTGTCTTGAAACTAAAAACGGACATGGTATAATTCTTTTTGTACCACAATTAACTTTTTTGGAGGAAGATATTATGTCATTAGAAGATCAAGCTAAGGGTGCTATGGACCAAGCAACTGGTAAGGCCAAGGAACTTGGTGGTCAAGTTACTGGAGACAAGCAAATGGAAGCCGAAGGTAAGGCTGAAGGTTTGATGGGTAAAGCTAAGCAAATGTTTGGTGATGCCAAGGATAAGACTGTCGAAGTATCAGGTGACCTTGCTGACAAGGCAAGCGATGCCGTTGACGACATCAAAGAAAAGTTTTAATTAATTGAGGAGCAAGCTTTGGCTTGCTCTTTTTTGTTGCCGTTAATTAGTTTTTCCCTAAGGGGAATACGTGCTGAAAACGCTTTTAAATGTTAAAATGAATGCATATCTAAAATTGTATTTAGAAAGTGGGTCGGTATGAGTAAATTACTACGTGAGTATCAAAATGATGAACAATTTGAAGCCAATGTATTATTGAAAGAAATTGATGTCCGACGTACACAACAAGGTAAACATTATTTAGCGATGTTAGTTGCTGATCGTTCGATGGAAATGCGTGCGATGAAATGGGACGTGACAGAAGATGAATTGGAAGCCTTTGAAGCAGGACAAGTGGTCCATTTGAAAGCAATCCGACAAACTTACCAGGGAAATCCCCAATTACGTGTGTTAGAAATTAGAGCCACAACGGCTGGTGAATCTGCAGATGCAAAAGATTTTATGCAAGCAGCACCGGTTAAACGGGATGACTTGGAAGAAGAAGTTAGTCAATTAGTCTTTCAAATTACGAATGGCACTTGGCAAAGAATTGTGCGTTTCTTACTGAAGAAATATCATGATGAATTTTTTGTATTTCCAGCTGCTAAAACAAATCACCATGCGTTTACTGGTGGTTTAGCATATCATTCATTATCAATTGCACATTTAGCAGAAGCAGTTGTGAAACAATATGATAATTTAAATGGTAGCCTTCTATATGCGGGCGCTATTTTGCACGATTTGGGGAAAGTCATTGAACTGTCTGGACCAGTTGCAACCAAATATACGATTCCAGGGAATTTGATTGGACACATTGTTTTAATCGATGAACAAATTGTGCTGGCCGCGCATGAATTGAATATTGATTTAAATTCAGAAGATATGTTGGTCTTACGCCATACGGTGTTGGCGCATCATGGTCAATTAGATTATGGTTCACCAGTGCAACCGATGATTAAGGAAGCGAATATTTTACATCAGTTAGATGAATTAGATGCAAATATTCAAACATTTGATCAAGCGCTTGAACAAACGACCCCAGGTAGCTTTTCTTCAAGACAGTGGGCACTGAATAATCGAATGATTTATCATCCCCAAAATTCAGAACCGCGTTCTGAAGACTAGTAAAAGGTTTAAATGTCGTTAAAGACGTGTGTGATATACTTCTCAAACTTTTGAAACTGGCATAAAATAGCATTATGATTTAATTCGTTATAAGATCACTTAACAGGAGAATAAACATGGATTATTTAATCGGCGTTGATTTAGGAACAACTTCAACAAAAGCCGTTTTGTTTGATAAGGCGGGGCATGTGATTGCAAGTGCCAATAAAGGGTACAAATTGTATCGAGATGAGCCAGATATGGCTGAAGAAGATTTGAACGAAATTTGGCGTGCTTTCCTAGATGCTATGCATACTGTGGCTGAAAAGGCCACAGATGGTAATATTTTGGCTGTTTCATTTAGTTCAGCGATGCACTCATTGATTGCTTTTGACGAAGCATGGCAACCATTAACGCGTGTCATTACTTGGGCCGATAACCGTGCCGTTAAGTATACGGAAGAATTGCGTTCAAATGGTTTAGGTCATGAAATTTATTTGAAAACTGGTACACCAACGCATCCGATGGCACCTCTTTCAAAAATTCTTTGGTTAAAGAATGAAAAACCAGATATTTATAATCAAGCAGCGCACTATTTAGGAATTAAAGAATACTTATTCCATCGTTTATTTGGTGCTAACCGGATGGATATTTCAATTGCTTCTGGAACTGGAATGTTTAATATCTTTGATATGGATTGGGATGCCCAAGCGTTAGAGGTAACTGGTGTAAGTAAGGATCAAATGCCTGAACCAGTTGACCCTTATACGATTGAACGTGGTATGGATCCAAAGATTGCTGAGCTATTGGGCTTGGATGTGGATACAGCGTTTGTTTATGGAGCAGGTGATGGTCCATTGTCAAATCTTGGTGTGAATGCAGTCCAACCTGGTGTTGCGGCCGTGACAATTGGAACGTCTGGAGCGATTCGTGTGGTTTCTGATGCACCTAAGACTGACCCTAAGGGGCGTACATTTACGTATGCTTTGGATAAGGATCACTGGGTTGTTGGTGGACCAGTTAACAGCGGGGGTGACGTATTGCGTTGGGCCCGTGACAATATGTTCGATGCCGAAAAATCAACAGCTGATTTGATGGGCATGGATTCATATGATTTGATTACTGAAATTGCTGATCACGTACCAGCTGGTGCGGATGGACTATTATTCCATCCATACTTAGGTGGGGAACGTGCACCAATCTGGGATGCTAATGCAAAGGGATCATTCTTTGGTTTGACGTACAAGCATACCCGTGCACATATGGTGCGTGCGGTCATGGAAGGTGTTATTTTTAATATCTACATGGTTTCATTGGCCTTAGAAGAAGTAACAGGTAGTTTGAAGTCAATTCAGGCTACTGGTGGCTTTGCCCGCTCACCATTGTGGCGTCAAATGATGGCAGACATCTTTGAACAAGGTGTCACAGTGCCAACTGCCTTTGAATCAGGTGCATTAGCTGCAACTGTGATGGCCCAAAAGGCACTTGGTCTTGTTGATAGCTTAGATGTTATTGGGGATATGATTGGTGAAGCCAAGACTTATGAACCAAAGCCAGAAAACTATGAAGTTTATCGTGCATTGTCACCAATCTTCATTCGTTTGTCACGTCAACTACAAACGGAATACGAAACAATTGCTGATTTCCAACGTAAGTTTGTGAAAGTAGAAGATTAAATTGATTAAAAGGGTATACAGAAATCTGTATACCTTTTTTGATTGAACGGACATTGATGTAGACCAGGCTGGTTAGTGAAGCGTTAATTTAATCAATTAAAAGCCACAAATGCCTTTTTGAAGAGGCTTGTGGCTTTTTATATGGGAAAATATGGGGGATAAATAGCGTGAAAAATTCTGAATAGTTGTTTAATGCGTCTATTTGTATGAGCGTATTTAACCAATCAATATTGTTGAATTTTTCATTTTATATTCATTTTTCATTGTTTTTAATTAAAAAAAGATTTACGATATATGTGTTAGGAAGCTTGAATGAACCTTAAAGGAGAAGAATCATGGAGCAGAAAACACATTTTAAGTTGCATAAAGTAAAAAAGAATTGGGTGATAATTGGTGTTGCTTTGGGAGGCTTCATTGGTTTCGGTCAAGGTATTAGCAATAATGTCCAAGCGGATGTTCGCGAATCTAGTACAACAAGTACGTCAGTGGTTGGCAAACAGTCGCTGGATCAGGGTACTCATACTGATACACAAAGCGATATAAATATTAAGGACTCAGAGCAAGGGACAAACAATCGGGAAAAACAACCAGATGTTGTAACGACCCAGGATTCAGGCGTAGCGACTAATAATGGGGCAAAGCAACCAGATGGTGATAATACGCAGACCTCAGAACAAGAGATAGATAATGGTCCAAAGCAATCAGATGGTACAAAAACGCAAACGTCAGAACAAAAAACTGATAATGATGCAAAGCAACCGGATGATAATAATACGCAAACATCAGAACAAACAACTGATACTGATGCAAAGCAACCAGATGATAATAATACGCAAACGTCAGAACAAGAAATTAATAAAAGTGCAAGAAAAAACGATACAAACCAATTGAATGCAAAGCAAGAAAAAGCGCAGACAAATCGTGAAAGAAAAGTTAAAGCGAATGCCGCTACCACAGAAAAGAAAGTTGCTGCAACGAAAGCGGTTGCTAACGATTGGAAAGTAACAAAAACAATCACTTATCAGGCCGGCCAGCAAGGTGTCTCAAAAGATGGTTATAAATTCTATAAAATAGATGCCTCAAAACGTAATGATGGTATTTATGCAAACGCTTTTTATCGTACCGCTGCAAATAGCAAAAAGGTGGGGGATACTAAGGATTACAATGGACAGATTGTTTACGCGACTAAAGAGATAACTGTGCTTAAAGATGATGGAAATACGGTACCTGTTTTGTATGTGAATCTAAATGGGCAATGGGTATGGATTGATAAGCGTGCATTTATATCGATACCAGAGGAACAAACACCCTATAATTGGAAAATCACGCAGACAACGAACTATAAACCAGGTGATTCAGGCGTTTCAAAAGACGGATTCAAATATTATAAAGTAAATTCTAGTCAACGTAATGACGGCATTTATGCCAATGCCTTTTATCGGACGTCTCCGAATAGTAAAAAAATTGGAGATACAAAAAATTACAATGGTAAGACTTACGCTGCAGATAAAGAAGTGATTGTCACTAAAGACACAGGTGAAAAGCTTTCTGTTTTGCATGTTTACTTAGATGGTCAGTGGACATGGATTGATAAACGGGCATTTATTATAGGTAAACAAAACGACTCTTTCTATAATTGGACCATTACAAAGACAGATGTTTATAAATATGGACAAACTAATGTCTTTAAGAACGGTTATAAGTTTTATGCCATCAAGTCAGAAACTCGTAATGATGGCATCTATGACAATGCCTTCTATCGTACATCGCCAAATAGTAAAAAAACTGGAGATACAAAAAATTACAATGGGCGTATTGTCTATTCTGATCAAGAAATAACGGTGAAAAAAGATGATGGTAGCTCGTTACAGGTCTTACATGTCAATCTAGATGGAAAATGGGTATGGGTTGATAAACGCGCATTTGGAACGCTCAACCCTGAAATTTCTGGCCCTCAGAATCCGATTTTAAATTACAATTCATTTAATGAAAATGGACAAATTATCTATAAAGTTGACGGATCTAATTATGGTAAGTATGCGGATCAAGCAGCTGCAGAATGGAATAAAAGACTTGGAAGACAGGTTTTTGTAAAGGCGACTGATAAAACCAATCTTAATGATATTAATTTAAAAATATATGATCAATTCAGTGACGATGATACCCTTATGGGAACATATGTGAGATCAGGGAGGCTAGAGGTTAATACGAAGTATATTGGGGATACGTATACAGGAGATAAGATAACTGAAATTTTTGAACATGAATTTGGTCATGCAATGGGATTAAATCATACAGGGGCCGATGGCCAAGCGTGGTCTTGGAGTACACCTGAAGATGCGTTATGGTCAACTAGTAGTAGGTATTCTAAGCAAAGTATCTCGGAAAATAATGTTAAGGCCGTTCAAATGTTAATGGCATTAGGTATGTTTGATAATACGGCACATCCTTATCGTACAACCGCTTCGACACAGTCAGATATTGATAGTTATATTACAACAAAAATGCATTAAGATGTATATGAGTTGAGGTAGGCATGGTATCGACTAGAAGAATTTGATGAAGCACTCTAAAAGCTCACGCTGATAGGGTGCTTTTTAGATAAAATGGCTAATTTAGCGGATGGCAAATAAAGTAGTTATTTTCGTTAAAGTATTGGAATGTTTCAAATCAAGTATGAATTTTGTAGAACAAATCACAAAATTTTTTCATTTTATGCTAAAATTAGACTAATTAAATAGTGAGAGGAGCTTGATATGTCAAGCAGTATTATTTTAACGATTATTTCAATAATTTTTATTATTAATTTAATTGCATCTGTGATTACCGTTTTTTATGAGAAGCGGGATATCGCTTCAATCTGGGCCTGGCTACTTGTTTTGTTGCTATTCCCAGTTGTTGGATTTTTTATTTATGCGTTCTTGGGTCGAAAGATTTCGCATAATAAGATTTTCGACATTCGAACACAAGAAGCAATGGGGATTGATCAAATTGCCGATCATCAACGCAGCTTACTTCAAAGCTTGCCAGAATCGGAACGTAATCAATATGAAGAACAAGAAGCTTTCTTTAATTTGTTCTTGAATAATGATGAGGCTGCGGTCACGCAAAAGAACACTGTTCGACTTTTCAATAATGGGCCTGAAAAGTTTGAAGCCTTGTTTGAAGATATTAAAAATGCCAAGGATCATATTAACATTGAATATTTTTCAATTTTCGATGATGATTTAGGGAATCAACTAATTGATTTGCTAACACAAAAAGCAAAAGAAGGCGTTAAAGTGCGTGTGATGTTTGACCAATTCGGTTCACATGGGCTTAACAAGAAAATGTATAAGCGCCTAATTGATGCTGGTGGAGATGCATTGTCATTTTTGCAAACACCTTGGCCAATTACTTTCCGTGCTAATTTCCGTTTACACCGTAAGTTGGCTGTGATTGATGGCCAAATCGGTTACATTGGTGGTTTGAATGTGGGTGATGAATACGTTGGTAAATCAAAGAAATTTGGAAACTGGCGTGACACGCATACACGTATTGAAGGAGATGCCGTGCTTGCCATTCAAGCGCGTTTCTTCATGGATTGGAATTCAACAGCTAAGGGTGATCGTAAGCTTGAATTCGCAGATAATTATTTCCCAGAAACGAAGTCTGAAGGAGATGTTGCAATTCAAGTGGTGACATCTGGTCCCGACCAAGATATTCAACAAATCAAGCAAGGGTATATGCGTCAAATTGCATCAGCTCGTAAGTCAATTACAATTCAAACACCTTATTTTATTCCAGATCAAGGTGTGATGGATATGTTAACGATTGCGGCTATGTCAGGTGTAAAGGTCCGCTTGATGATTCCTTGTATGCCTGATCATCCTTTCGTCTATCGTGCAACTGAGTATTATGCACAAGAAATGTTGGATGCAGGTGGTGAAGTTTATACTTACGATAAAGGTTTCTTGCACGCAAAGGTTGTTGTGATTGATGGTAAAGTTTCATCAGTTGGTTCAGCTAATATGGACATGCGTTCATTTGGTTTGAATTTTGAAGGAAACGCCTTCATGTACAATGAAGACATTGCAGCGCAATTAGATGCATTCTTTGAAGAAGATATTAAGGATTCAACTTTGGTTGATAAGGCGTACTTTGAACAACAATCAGCATGGTTGAAGTTCAAACAAAAGTTCTCACGACTATTATCACCAATCTTATAATGATATGATTAAGTACGTTATGTTAAATAACGTACTTTTTTTATACAAAAAAATGAAACAGTAGGTATTATTTTTGACAAAAGAATTAATTAAGCCGGGTGTATGGCTAAACATACAACCGACTAAGCAATTTTCAACAGTTCGGATTGAATTCAATTTTGTGACAACGATGGATGCGCAGCTAGTTGCTGCGCGGACTTTACTTGCCAAAATGTTAGAAAGTGCATCACAAAAATATCCCAGCCAAACTGATTTAGCTCAGGCTTTGAGTAGCATGTATGGGGCTGGTTTTGGCGTGGATGTGCTAAAAATTGGCCAATTGCATGTCATCAAAGCACATTTAGCAATTATTGATGAGCACTTTGTATCTGAAGACAGCCCTTTGTTACAACAAGGAATAACTTTTATGCGTGAGATGTTATTCAACCCACTAGGGGACGCTGCGCAGGGATTTGATTTGACGGTCTTCACGCGTCAAAAAGAATTATTACTTGATGAGATGGCTGGACTAGAAGATGATCGCCCATATATTGCAAATCGACATGCTTTAAATGCGTACTTTGATGAAACGGGACAAGCATTACCAGCATATGGTACGACTGAAGCCATTGAAGCGGTGACACCAAAAGAAGCGTTTGCTGCTTGGCAAGACATGCTGGCAACGAATCGCTTGGATATTGTTGTATCCGGGGATGTGGAAGAAGCGGATATCATTGAAGCATTAGCAAATTTGCCAGTTAATGCAACGAAACCGAATGTTGATGCTTATTATCATCAAGAAGCGCACAAAACGATTGTGCAAGAACAAGAAACACAACATGTGAACCAGACGCAATTAGTTTTGGTTTATCAATTGGCAGTCCCAACTGAGGCACGTTTTTCAGCCTATGTATTTGAACAAATTTTTGGTGGGACGCCTGTTTCAAGGCTCTTTTTAGATGTCCGAGAAACCAGAGGATTAGCTTACTCAATTGCCACAGATTACAATCGTTTTACTGATGTGCTATTGGTGTCTGCTGGAATTGATGGACAGGAAGTGATCCAGACAAGGCAAGCAATTTTGGATAATTTAGTGCGCTTGCAGCAGGAGTTGATCACACCAGTCGAACTGGAAATCATCAAAAGTTTGATGAAGACAGAATTTATGGTCAGTTTAGATAACCAAAGTCAATTAACGGATCGCGCCTTTATTGAATCATTCACGGGCCAATCGATTGAAAAATGGTTTGAAGCATTGGATGCAGTGACGGTAGAATCAGTGCAAGCAATTGCGCAAAAAATGGTCTTACAAGTTGAGTATTTGCTGAAGGGAGATCGTACAGATGAAATTGACTAATTTTTTCCCAGCTGAACAACATATTGTTTTGGAAAATGGGCTCCGTGTTCATTTGGCACCACGTCCTGATTTTCACCAAATGGCAGCGAATTTAACGGTTGATTTTGGTGGACGGGATACTCGATTCACATTGGACGATGAAGTGATTGAACAGCCAGCGGGCGTTGCACATTTTTTGGAACATCGTTTATTTGGGCAACCAGATTATGATGCCTTTCAAAAGTTAAGTTCCTTAGGGGCTGAAGCTAACGCGTTCACAAGTCAAAGCCGAACGAGTTATTATTTTACAAGTTTGCAAAATAACTTGGCGGCCTTAGATGAATTATTGACCTTTACGCAAATGGGTTATTTTCCAGAAGATGCCGTAAAACGAGAAGCACAAATTATTGCGCAAGAAGCTGATATGTACCAAGATAACGTGGATGCGCAGGTGTATCGGTTGTTACTTGCACAATTATATCCAGGTGATATGTTGGCTCAAGATATTGTGGGGACCCACGCTTCACTTGCCCAGATTGATGTGGCGACATTGGAGACGGCTTTTTCAGCCTTTTATCAGCCAGAAAATATGGATGTTTTCATTACAGGTGCTTTTGACACTGATGCGGTTATGGCGACTATTGAAAATTCGATGGCCAGTCAGCGTTTACCGCAAAAAGTTGGACAAGTGATTGTCCCTGAATTAGCACCTGCAAAAAAAGAACCATTAAATGTGGTTCTTGAAACCAATCGGACTAAAGTGGCATTGGGGATGCGGTTTAGAACCGGAGCGACTTTAACAACTGGACGTGAAGGTTTAAAAGAAATGATTGCGGTTAGTTTAGCGCTTGATTTGGTGTTTGGGGAATTATCACCTGAGTATATGGAGTGGTATAATGATGCGCTAATCGATGATGATTTTAGTGTTGAATTTGAATGGGAACGTGATTTTGCATTTATTTCAATTGCAACTGACACGAATGAACCAGAGTGGCTAATTGATGAAGTAAGTAATGTGTTAAATCAGCTACCCGCTAAATTTGCAGCCTTACAAGATAAATTTGATCTTGTAAAAAAGGATGCTTTAGGTCGGACGGTGAATCGCTTTAATTTCATGGAAGAAATTGCTACAAGTTTTGAAGGAAATTTGTTCAATGCGTCCACTCTGATGGATGAGTATGATATGCTTGAGATGATAGATGTGAAGGATGTTCTAGATTGTTTACATTTAGCGGATAATTCAACCATTTCTAGCGTAATTGTACACCCAAATATTGAATAGTTATGATATAATGTAGGACGAATGTGACAAATTTATTTAGATAGTAAGGTGATCAAAATGAGTGAAGAACAAAATCAAGAAATTGGACAGACACTTCAAGATGCACGTATTGAGAAGGGGTGGTCACTTGACGATATTCAACAAATGACCAAAATTCAAAAGCGTTACTTGCAAGCAATTGAAAACGGTCAGTTTGATCAATTGCCAGGAAAGTTTTATGAACGTGCCTTTGTGCGTCAATATGCTGGCGCAGTTGGCCTAGATGCAGATGAAATTGTAAAGAATTTTGATACGGGGGCACCAGAGCAACCAGTTGTTGATACAGCTGATTTGGAAGCTGCACGTGTTGATTCTGATAACATCACACGTACTGGCATGCATCGTGAAACTGAAACACCAGTTGAGAAGACACGTCAAGTGATGCCAAAGGTGTTGATTGCGGTTGCAGCAGTGGTTGCAATTGGAATTATCTGGGCTTTGGTCTCAGCCGTTTCAGGGACCTCTAAGTCAGAATCAAATAACTCTTCTGTTGCGGTTTCAAGTTCAAAGGTAGAATCTTCAGAGTCAAGTAGTGAAGCTTCATCAAGCAGCAGTTCAGAAAAGGCCTCTTCAAAGAGTTCTTCTTCTGAAAAGAAATCATCACAAGTTTCATTGGGTGAAGGAACAGTTAGTGGACAATCAGTTAGTTATGACAAGGTTAAATTGCCAAACAAGACTGAAACAATGAAGTTAAGCACAACAAGTGATGCATGGCTTCAAGTAACTGATAATAACGGTACTGCACTTTATCAAGGAACTGTTTCACAAGCAAACCCAGTTGATGTTCAAATTCCAGAAGCAGCGACAAGTATCCATCTTCAAATTGGTGACGCAACACCATTGAAGGTTGAACTCGGTGGTAAGAATGTGCCATTGAAGAATAATGGGGCAACTGTTTGGAATGCATACATGCAATTCCAACGTTAAAATAGGAGTTATTCATGAATTTACCGAATCAACTCACTGTTTTTCGTATTATTTTAATTCCAGTGTTTATGATTATTTTAGCGGTGGATCCTGCTTGGGGCATTTGGTCTGTGGCAGGGACGCAATTACCAGTTAGTCATTTTGTGGCGGCCATTATTTTTATTGTCGCTTCGCTAACTGATTTCTTAGATGGACAAATTGCACGTCGCCAAAAGTTAGTCACTAATTTTGGAAAGTTTGCAGATCCGTTAGCAGATAAATTGCTCGTTATGACTGCATTGATTTTCTTTGTTCAGTTTAATTGGGTGCCGGCATGGATGGTTGCGATTATTATTATTCGTGAATTATCAATTACAGGCTTGCGCACATTAATTGTCGAAAATAATGGTAAGGTCTTAGCCGCAGCAATGCCAGGAAAAATAAAAACCGCTTCACAAATGGTTGCGATTATTTTCTTCCTATTACATGATTTTGGTTTTGCGGCAGTGCACATTCCGTTTGCTGAAATTATGATTTGGATTGCATTGATTGCAACAATTTATTCTGGAATTGATTACTTCTATAAGAATCGTGACGTTTTCAATGATGGATTTAAATAATCAAACAAAATGAACAGGCCAATGGCCTGTTTTTTTGTACGATAAAGTTATACAGTAATAAGGAAAAGATGCGTCTCTTTTATTGAATGAAAGGAATGAGCAAAATGACAATTGAATCAGAAGTAGGGTTAGCTTTAATTGAAGGCCAATATACATTGACGAGTGCGGAATCGTTGACGGCTGGTATGTTTGTCAGTGAACTTGCAAGTGTACCTGGTATCTCAGCAGTTTTACCGGGGGCGTTTGTGACCTATTCTGCAGCAGCAAAGCACCAACTTGTAGGTGTATCGCAAGAGCTTATTGACTCACATGGGGTTGTGTCGGCTGAAGTGGCTTATGCGATGGCCCAAGGTGCACGGGACACTTTACAAACAGATTTTGCAATTAGTTTCACTGGTGTTGCTGGGCCAGATGAATTAGAAGGTCATCCAGCTGGGACTGTGTTTATTGGTTTAGTGGGTCCAAAACAATTTGAAAGAACGCTTGAATGTCATTTTAAAGGTGACCGTTTAGCGGTTCGCCAGGCTAGCGTTCAAGCGGGCATGCAAATGATATTAGATGCCTTGAGAAATATTGCTTAAAGCATTGAGTTCGGTCTAAATTAGTTGTATACTATTAATACTTAAGTTAAAGTTAACAAAAACGGAGGCGTTACTTAAATGGCAAGTGGAAAGAATATTAATCCGAATAAAAAAATTGAAGGTCGTATTGAAGATCCAAAAGACCGTGAAAAAGCCCTAGACGATGCATTGAAGAAAATTGAAAAGTCATTTGGAAAAGGCTCAGTGATGAAGTTAGGTGATAGTAAGTTTACTAAGACCGATTCAACATCAACAGGTTCATTGAAGTTGGATATTGCGCTTGGAATTGGTGGTTATCCTAAGGGCCGTATTATGGAAATTTATGGACCTGAATCTTCAGGTAAGACAACATTGGCTTTGCATGCTGCAGCGGAAGCTCAAAAAGCTGGTGGAATTGTTGCATATATTGACGCGGAAAATGCGATTGATGTTGAATATGCACGTGCACTTGGTGTTGATGTTGACGAACTCTTACTTTCACAACCTGATACAGGTGAACAAGGTTTGGCGATTGCTGATGAATTGATTAGTTCAGGAGCTGTTGATTTGGTCGTTGTGGACTCAGTTGCAGCTTTAACACCTAAGGCCGAAATTGATGGTGAAATTGGTGATTCAACTGTTGGTTTGCAAGCGCGTATGATGTCACAGGCATTGCGTAAGATGTCTGGTTCAATTTTGAAAACTGGGACGACCGTTATTTTCATTAATCAATTACGTGAAAAGATTGGTGTGATGTTTGGAAATCCGGAAACAACACCCGGTGGACGTGCTTTGAAGTTCTACTCTTCTGTTCGTTTAGACGTTCGTCGTAAGGGTGGTATTGATGCAACTAAGGCTGATGGTGATAATGTTAAATCTATTGGTAATTTGACGCGTATCAAGGTCGTGAAGAATAAGGTTGCAGCACCTTTCCGTGAAGTTGAATTAGAAATCATGTTTGGTAAGGGAATTTCAAAGACCGGTGAAATGATTGACTTAGCTGTTGATAAGGATATTATTAATAAATCTGGTTCTTGGTTCGCTTATAATGGTGAAAAGATTGGTCAAGGTAAGGTGAATGTTATTCGTTGGCTAGAAGACCCTGAACATCAAGCAATTTATGATGAGATTTATACCAAGGTGCGTTCAGCCTATCTTGGTGAAAATGATGGATCAGATGATGTTGATACTCCTGAAAAGGATGACACTGATGCTGGTGAAATTGATCTACTTAAATAAGTCGACTGATTTAATGAGTAAAATAGGAAAGAACCGTGTTAAAAGCTACTTCTTTATATAGAAGCTTTTGATGGGGTTCTTTTTAAGTTAACGGGTCAAAATGGCTTTTTAATGTAAAAAGGTGTATGATAGAATGACAAATTTCGTTGGGAGGAACCAGCATGAGTGAACCATATGAGTTTGAACAAAAGCATTTGGATGATGTCTTAGAAAAAATTCAAGATGCTAAGGTTGCAAATGAATTAGAAAGAAAAAACGCAGATAAAAAAAGAGCAGATGTGGATGATGGTTGGAACGATGTACGCTATCGTTCATCAACATATAGTGGTTTATTCGAGACTGCTATGTCTGTACGTCAACAGCAACAGATGTTGGAACAACGTGAAGCTGAAATGAACTCGGTGGAACACCAAGCGCAAGTATTGGAACGATTAAGAGAACGTCCGTATTTTGCACGAATTGATGTCCAAGACGACGGTACCGATGGTGCGGAACCAATTTATATTGGTCTTGCTTCATTTTCGGATGCACCAGATCATTTTTTGGTATACGACTGGCGTGCCCCAATTTCATCAATTTATTATGATGAAGGTGTCGGTGATGTAACTTATACGACACCGGATGGTCCACAGCAAGCGACGGTGCACTTGAAACGACAATTTCAAATTGAAGATGATAAAGTTGTAACAATCTTTGATACTGATGAAGCGGTGGGTGATCAAATGTTGTTGGACGCCTTATCAGGTGAATCAACCACCAAGATGCAATCAATTGTTACGACTATTCAACGTGAACAAAATAAAATTATCCGTAATACGGCTGCTGACTTGTTATTTGTGCAAGGTGCAGCCGGTTCCGGTAAAACATCAGCGGTCTTACAACGTGTTGCTTATTTGTTATACCGTTACCGTGGGCAATTGACGGCGGGGCAAGTTGTGATGTTCTCACCAAATCAGTTGTTTAATGATTATATTGATCAAGTCTTACCAGAATTAGGTGAACAAAACATGGTACAAATGACCTACTATCAGTATGCGTCACGCCGTTTACCACGTTTTAATCTTGAGACATTGCAAGAGCGCTTTGAAGGTCAGCCTGATACTGATCAAAAGCATTTAATTAATTATAAAGGGAGTCTTGATTATTTTAATTTGATGCAAGCTTATGCCAAGTCACTTAATCAGTCAGGTATTCAAGTCCGTCCGATTAAATTCCGCGGGCAAGAAATTATTAGTGCCGATAAAATTAAAGACATTTACTATAGTTTCAATGAAAACTATAATTTAGGTAATCGTTTGTTCGGGACAAAAGAGCGTTTGTTGAAAATGTTACAGAGTCAGGTTCGGACAGAAATGAAGGCCGAATGGGTCGATGAACAAATTGAAAACCTTTCTAAGGAAGAATACGATTCTTTGATGGGGGATGAAGAGAAAGAATTCAAGTCAGATGAAGATGAGCATAATTATGTTGCTAAGATTATCGTGACGAATGAAATGCGACCACTCATTAAGGGAATTAACCGTAATCGTTTTATTAATATTAATCGTCAATTTGTGCACTTCTTAAAGTCAGTACCAATGCGGACACAATTAGCTGATTATCAATTAACAGATGCGCAATGGGATGAAGGGGTTGAACGGACCGTGGCGCAAATGCGTGAAGGACGTCTAAGCCTATCCGATATGACACCATTCATGTTACTGTTTGATTTGATTAAGGGTGCGCATGGAGAACGTGATATTAGATTCTTATTTATTGATGAAATTCAAGATTATACACCTTTCCAGTTAGCGTTTTTGAAGTATAGTTTCCCCAAGGCGCGTTTCACAATGTTGGGTGATTTAAATCAAGCGATTTTTACCAAAGAGAATGCAGTTGGTTTGCAAGCTGATTTGCAACATTTGTTTAATCCTGAGAAGTCAGAATATATTGAATTGACGGATACTTATCGTTCAACACAACAAATTACAGACTTTGCTAAAGCTATCTTAGTTGACGGTGCGACAATCAATGCCTTTGAACGTGAAGGGGCTAAGCCGGTTGTTAAAGTGACAGGTTCTGATGCTGAAATGGTTGATATTGCCAAAGAACGTGTTGAAAAAAATATTGCAGATCATGAAACGACGGCAATTATTACGAAGACATTGGCACAAGCCGAAGCCGCTTATGCGCATTTACGTTCAGAAATTGATTTGACGATTATCCGTACAGAAAATCAACGATTGGTTCCTGGAACGATTATTGTGCCAGCTTATTTAGCTAAAGGCTTAGAATTCGATGCTGTCATTATGTGGGATGCAACTGAAGAAAATTATCATGATGAAGATGAACGTCAATTGGTTTACACGATTGCATCACGTGCAATGCATCAATTGACGATATTAGCAAATCATCAATTGTCACCACTACTAGCAGATATTGATGAAAGTCTCTATGTGAAGGGATAAAGAATATGACAGAAGCATCATTAAATTATGAGGTGTTTGACCGACAAGTCTGGCAAAAATTTGGTCAACAAGATCATCTTGATTTAGACCAATCGCTAACGCCAACTGTGTTGTCAAAATTGAAGGCTTTTAATGATCAAATTTCAATTGATGAAGTTAATGTGATTTATTTGCCATTGGTGGCCTACATTAAGATGCAGTACGGACAATATTGTCAGATGCGACAAGCGCGATCAACTTTTTTTAATCAAAAGCAAGTTGACAGTCCCTTTGTGATTGGTATCGCTGGTTCTGTAGCTGTTGGTAAAACTACAACGGCCCAATTATTGCAATATTTGCTACAAGCGGAATTTGGCAATGAAGAGGTGGCTTTAGTTACGACAGATGGCTTTTTACGGTCAAATTCAGAACTTGAAGCAATGGGTATTATGGATCGTAAGGGATTTCCTGAATCATATAATATGGCGGCACTTTTAGAATTTGTGGATGCAATTAAAGATGGAGAGCCAGAAGTGAAGGCACCTCGTTATTCGCATGACGTATCGGATGTGCTTTTAGATGAATACGATGTGTTTAAACGTCCTAAGATTTTTATCATTGAAGGAATTAATACGTTACAAGCCTCACCAGATGCGCCTGTCTATCTCTCTGATTTTTTTGACTTTTCCATCTATCTGGATGCAAAAACTGATTTAATTGAACATTGGTACTTGGATCGATTTGTGGCATTGTTGAATCAGACGGCTCAAATGCAAGATCCAACGAATTTCTTCTATGAGTGGACCCAAATGCCTTTTGATCAAGCTGTGCAGCAAGCACGTGAAGTTTGGAATACAGTTAACTATCCTAATTTACGAGATTATATTTTGCCAACACGAGAACGAGCAGATTTAATCTTACATAAGACGGTAGGCCATGTAATTAACGAAGTTTGGTTACGTAAGTTCTAAAATGTTAACTTATCAAAGTGACACGAATGTGACAAATAAAGAAAAAAGAGTGATTTAAGCTTAAATCACTCTTTTTTTTGCATTAAATATTACATTTTTGAAGAAAGTTTCTAGCTTTGTTAAAGGATTTAAATGCCTTTATCAAGCTGTTTGTGAAGTTTATATTGGTGAATGTGACACGGATATTACGTTATTTTATGGTCAAACAAATTCTGGTAAATACATGTAATATATTCGTAACTTATACCTACCTTAAATTGGTAAACTAGTTCTTGTAGTTGCGAAGGAATAATTCGCAAAACATCAAATATAAAATATAAATTTAAAACTTTAAAAAAGAAAATTCGTTAAACGGAGAGGTTTAAACTAATTATGAGTAATTCAACTAAGAACGTAGCTTTAACAGTAGCCGGTGTTGCTTCCGTATTCGCAGCTGGTCAAACAGTCGCAACTGCCGCAACATACACTGTTCAAAATGGTGATAACTTATCAACAATTGCTGAAAAATTTAATCTAACTGTTGATGAATTGGTTTCAGAAAACAAGCTTACTGATAGTAACATGATTTTTACTAGTCAAAAGCTTGAAGTTTCAAAGACAGCTTCTGTTGATACTGCTGCAATTAAGGCATCTACTGAAGCTGACGCACAAGTTGCTGCTCAAAAAGCTTCTGAAGCTGCCCAAAAGGATGCACAACAACAAGCCGCACAAGCTGCAGCCCAAAAGGCTTCAGACAAGGCTGAAAACGAAACTGTTGCAACAGCAACTGAAGATGATAAGTCAAATGACGAATTAGAAGAAAAGGTTTCAGATGCACAAGCTACACCTGAAGTAACACAAGTTAAGGCTGAAAAAGCTGAAGTTGCACCTGCAAGTGCTGGAGCCGCTTCAGGATCAACTCGTGATCAATTCCTTGCTAATGGTGGAACAGCCGCTATGTGGGATGTTATTGTTATGCCTGAATCAGAAGGTAACCCAAATGCGGTTTCACCTAATGGTTATCAAGGACTTGGTCAAACTAAGGAAGCTTGGGGAACAGGTTCAGTTGCTGACCAAACAAAGGGTATGGTTAACTACGCGACATCACGTTATGGTTCAATTGATGGTGCACTTGCCTTCCGTCAAGCAAACGGATGGTGGTAAAATAGATCAAGAAAGATGAATGGAAACATTCGTCTTTTTTTTTGTCTGAAAAAGGTGTTAACTTATTTGACAAAAAGGCTTGAATTTCAAAATGAAACGGATATAATTAATGTCTGTTCTTATTTACTCACTTGTGGTAAGAAGAAATTTTAGTGTCTTAGAATGGAAGGTAAACACGTATGGCAGAAACAACAGCCCATGTACAACCAGTAGACGTACATGGTAAGCCTTACAATCGAACAATCATGGTTGCATTAATCTTGGTTGCGACATTTGCGGGTGTTTTGATGCAAACATCTTTGGGAACGGCGATTCCGACATTGATGGATGCATTTGATATTAATTTGGCGACAGCACAACAAGCCACGACTTGGTTTTTATTGGCAAATGGAATTATGATTCCGGTGTCTGCTTATTTGACTAGTCGCGTACCAACGAAATGGTTGTATTTAACAGCTTTCGTTCTTTTGTGGTCAGGAATGGCGATTACAGCCTTCACACCAGAAGAACATGGTATGTGGAATATGTTCTTGGTTGGGCGAGTTCTTGCAGCCGCTGGAGTCGGAATTTCGATGCCATTAATGCAAGTTGTTATGGTTAATATTTTCCCAGCAGAACAACGTGGTGCTGCGATGGGATTGAGTGGTTTAGTTGTTGGAATGGCTCCCGCGATTGGACCAACCCTATCAGGTTGGATTTTACACCAAGATCACACAATTTTAGGATTAACGTTATCTAACTCATGGCGAACAATTTTCTATGTTCCTATGGCTGTATTAGGCGTTGTGATTTTGTTAGGATTTTTCCTACTTAAAGATGTTTTGGAGACGCATGACGTTAAGTTAGACGTGATCTCATTGATTTATTCAATTATTGGGTTTGGAAGCTTCTTACTCGGATTTACCAATGTTGGTAGTGATGGTTGGGGAGATATGAAGAATGTTATTCTACCAATCGTGATTGGATTAATCTTTATTGCTATTTTTGTTGTTCGTCAATTGCACTTAGACCAACCATTCTTAAATGTGCGTGTGTTTATGAATAAGCAATTTACGATTACAACGCTTGCCGTTATGATGGCAATGATGGCGATGATGGGTGTTGAAATGATGTTGCCAACTTATCTACAAAATGTTCACGGGCTATCTGCTCTGGATTCTGGATTAGTTCTATTACCAGGAGCGTTGATGATGGGAATTATGTCACCAATCGCTGGTATGGCCTACGACAAAGTGGGAGCGCGTCGTCTAGCATTAGTTGGCTTTAGTTTGCTAGCAGCTGGAACAGTGCCATTTATCTTCTTAACAGCTGAAACACCTACACACTACATTACAGCTTTGTATGCTGCTCGTATGTTTGGTGTTGCGATGGTAATGATGCCTTTGACTGCATCAGCCATGTCAGCATTACCACCTAAAGAAGCCAATCATGCCACTGCTTCAAATAACACAGCGCGCCAATTGGCTTCAGCTGTGGTTGTGGCTTTGTTGACTTCCGTTACACAAAATATTATTAACAATAATAAGCCAGCTGATGCATTGCGTGATGCTAATCCGCTAAAGTTTGGACAGCAAATGATTGATGCATCAATGGACGGTTTCCAAGTGTCATTCTTCATTGGATTTTTGTTTGCAGCAGCAGGACTTATTATCGCGTTCTTCTTGCGCAAAGGAAAAATTATTGAAGAAGATGCAACCGAAGTGGCATCAAAGGAGGATTAGTAGATGATTATTGTATTATTACTACTTTTTGTCGTTCTAACCTTTGTTACATGGATTTATATTAAGCCACTTCCTTTGAGAATCGTGGCTGGGAGTTTAGCTGTATTAGGATTGGTACTTAGTATTGCCGGAATTACGTTAAATTTCACAGATCATTATGGAATGAAGCAAGTTACAAAAACAACAGAACAACAAATTTATTCGGCTGGGGATAAAAATTCACCAGCTAACATGTTACTTGCGCAAGAAATTGGTGATGACTCAGGTAATTATGTATTGGTTTATCGTGAAAACGAAAACGATGCAGAGCCAAAGCCACACCACAAGCCTGACCAAAAGCACATTATTGAAGCTGTAAAAAAGACAGCTGATTATAAAGAAAGTGCACAGGCAACTGAAGCAACATCGCAAACTAAGACAACGCGTTGGGTGTTTAAAAATGATATGTACAAACTCTTGTTTGGTATTAGTGACCAACAAAATGAATTAGTTAAAGAAACAACAACTGTAACGGTGCCTGAAAAGACATGGGTTGTCATGTCTCCAAAGCAAGCGGAAGAGTTGGGAAAGCAACAACAAAAGATGCCAGCACAAGCACGTGAGATGCAAGCAAAGCAAACAGAAACTGCTGTTAAAGAGCAGATGATGGCTTATATGCAAAAGCATCCTGATGCAAGTGCAGCTGAACAAAAAGCACAGTCAGAAGCAATGGCTTCTGAAATGGCAGTTAAAGCAATTAAAACACAATTGAAGTAAGTTATTTTGATTTAGACTATCGCTTTAAGAAACGGTGTGTTATGATAGAGACATAGTTTAAAAGATTTTTGTTTTATGTTTCGATCCGTTTTGAAATATGGCATGGTCGTTTTGGATTATTTAAAAAATTGGCAAGAGTGCCAGGAGGTTCGTAACATTATGGAACAAGGAACAGTTAAGTGGTTTAACGCAGATAAGGGATTTGGATTTATTGCTCGTGATAACGGTGATGATGTATTCGTACATTTCTCAGCTATCCAAGGTGACGGATTTAAGTCATTGGACGAAGGACAAAAAGTTGAATTCAACGTTACTGATGGTGACCGCGGATTGCAAGCTGCCGACGTTACAAAGCTTTAATTAGCTAAAAGAAGAACAGCTCTCGAGCTGTTCTTTTTTTGTGGAGAAATGAATATGAATCAACAGTGGATGAAGCAAGTGACTATAAAACAGTTACAACAACCAACAAGTTTGCGGGATCAATTAATTGCATGGCGGATTCCGCGACGCATACAAGGGCAGTTACGCCAAGGAAGACGTGTGCTGGTTAATGGGAGTTATAAACCCATGAATACAAATTTGAAAGCTGGAGACGAGCTGACAATGCTGTTTATGGATACGGACTTTACCACGCCTGTTTCAAGCTATGTGCCGGATGCCTCGCAAACTGTGGAAGTGTTATTTGAAAATGAAGATTTGTTAGTTGTCAATAAAAGTGCGGGTGTTAAGATGCACCCAAACTCTCCAGGTGAAACAGGGACACTGATGAATTATGTTCAAGCTTATTTAAGTCATGATGATTTGGCGGATGCTTATATGGTTCACCGGCTTGATGAGGATACCTCTGGAGCTGTTTTAATTGCTAAGACACCGATTGTTGTCAGTGTCCTGAATGCTTACTTAAAAGATAAAGTCATTCAACGGGCCTACCTCGCAATTGTTGAAGGGGTAATGAATCAAACGCAGGGGGATGTTGATTTACCGATAGGTATTAATCCTGAGAATGAGCGTTTACGACAAGTTAATGGCCTCAAGGCACAAAAAGCATTAACACATTGGAAAGTAACCCATTCTTTTGACAATCATACATTGGTCGCATTGCAGCTCGATACTGGGCGAACGCATCAAATTCGTGTCCATATGCAAGCCTTGGGACATCCAATTGTGGGAGATCGGTATTATAATCGGGAACAAAGCCATTCAAGATTGATGCTGCATGCCAATAAAATCACATTTATAATGCCTTTCACTAATGAACAAAGGGAAGTTAAAGGTGCCTTACCGAAAGATTTTTGTTTAAATTAAGAATTGTTAAAGGATTGTAATGAAAAGTTAAGCGTTTTAAGGTAAACTTACTAAAGTAAACATTTAAATGAAGGCGACAGGAAATAATAATGAATGAGAATACGTTAAAACAATTAGGTAAATCAACAGTACTAGCTTCCTCTCTTTTGGCAGCGGGCGTATTTGTAAATCAAACAAATGCATCAGCCTCTGAAGCGCAAAATGGTTGGACAGCCAACTCAGTAGCGCAAGTTAGTCAAGCAGTTCAACAATCAGCAGGAAATGACTATCTCGTTCGTTACGGAGATACGTTGTGGGCACTATCGCAAGCAACAAATAGCTCAATTGCTCATTTGGCACAAACAAACGGTATTGCTAATCCAGATTTGATTTATGCTGGAACAACATTGACGTTAAGTGATGGTGCAATTGCGCGTCCAGTCGCACAAGCGGTACCTGATGAACAAGCACAAGTAGATGCTACAGCACAACCTGTAGAACAAACTCAAGTGGCTGATCAAGCACAGGCTACAGAACAAGCTCAAGTGGCTGATCAAACACAACCTGCAGAACAGGTTCAAGCTGATACAGCAGAGCAAGATCAAGCAGCGGCTAACCAAGCTGAAGCTGAAGCCAATGCAGCGGCAGAACAAGCTCGTCAAGCTGAAGAAGAAGCTAATCAATTAGCTGCACAAAAGGCTGAAGAAGAAGCCGCAGCACAACGCGCAGCTGAAGCACAAGCTAAGCAAGATGCCCAAATTAAGGCACAAGCAATTGAAGCAGCAGAAGCACAAAAGCGTGAAGCTGCAAACCAAGCACGTCAAGAAGCACAACAAAAGCAAGCACAAGCTCAAGAAAAGCAAGCTGAAGCACAACAAAAGCAAGCACAACAAGAGTCTGCAAGCGAGCAACAAAATAACCAAGCGCCTGTTACCCCAAATAATTCAACAGACGATTCATCAAATAATAATCCAGCGCCACAATCAGGAGATGCTACTTTTACAGCGTTGAATGAATTGCGTATTGCAAACGGATTGGCACCATTGCAATGGGATGCTGATTTAGCTGCTCAAGCAACAGCTCGTGCTAGTTTGGTAAATTCAACGCAATCAGTACCAAGTGATCACTGGTCAAGTGCTGGTGAAGTAATTGCGATTGGTTGGAATGCCGGAGCAGATGTCAATAATGCATGGTTTAATGAAATTAACATGGCTGGAGCACCTGGACACCGTAATTGGCAAATGAATGCTGGTTATACACGTGTCGGATTTGGACATGTTGGTAACTCTATTGTTGGTATTGCACGTTAAAATAAAACTAAAGGAGATGTTTGAGTAATCAAATGTCTTTTTTATTTATCATCAACCAGTAAAAAAACGCTCGCATATTAGCGAGCGTTTTTTTAATTTATGTCCAGTCACCATTACGGAATACTGGAACTGCTTGGCCGTCAAATGTGATACCGTCAACATCCATGTCGGCTGAACCAACCATGAAGTCAACGTGGACGCTTGAATCGTTTTGACCATGGGCTTGGCGATCAGCTAGGCTCATTTGTGTACCACCGTTAATGTTTGATGGGTATGCTGCCCCTAAGGCGAGGTGATCCGACGCATTTTCATCAAATAACGTATTAAAGAAGGTGATACCTGATTGTGAAATTGGTGAAGGATCAGGAACAAGGGAAACTTCACCTAATGATGTTGCACCTTCATCTGTGGCTAATAACTCTTTTAAGACGGCTTCGCCGGTTGAAGCATGTGCGTCAACGACATGACCGTTTTCAAATGTAAGTTCGATATCTTTGATTAGTGTACCACTGTATGAGAGTGGCTTGGTTGATTTAACATGCCCCTCAATATTGCGATAGTCAGGTGAAGTAAAGACTTCTTCTGTGGGCATGTTCGCAATAAAAGTATGTCCAGATTTATCGACTGAATCAGCTGCTTCCCAGAAATGATTTTCAGCTAGTCCGACTGTCAAGTCAGTAATTGGTGACTTAAAGTGCAATTCTTTGAAATTATGATCATTTAACCAAGCTGACTTTTCCTTAAGTTTTTCAACATGGGCAGTCCAGTCAGCTTCGGGATCGTTATCTGCTGAAATTCGTGAAATTTTAAAAATTTGTTCCCAAAGTGTATCTTGAGCAGCATCCGCATCAAGGTCAGGGAAGACTTTTTGTGACCATTCACGACCGGCAGCGCCAATCACAATCCAATCGATGTCGTTATTCATTGTGACTTCACGGACGGCTTTATTCGCGTTTTGATATGCACGTTCTGATAAGGTGATACGGTTGCTGTCAATGTGGCTAAATCCATCAGGGTCTGCAGACATAATTGAAATACGCGTTGTATTTGCATCTGCAATATTTTGTGAGCGTACTGGAACCCAAGTTGGCAGGTTAGATAGCATCTCTTCAGGTGCGTTTTCTAAATAGGCACGCTTTGTATGTAAATCAGACCAATCTACATCTACTTTGGCTGCACCGCGTTCATAGGCAGCATCAGTGATTGCGTGAACTAGGGGAGCTTGTTCAATTTCAGCATAAATCAAAATTGATTGTCCTTTACGAACATTAACACCTAGTGACGCCACAAGTTGGGCGTATTTTGTGAGTAGTAAGTCGAAATTTTCAATTGTCATTCGTTGTGCCTCTTTCTTTTATTAGAATATGCTCATTTTACATGATTTGAGCTGTTCTTACCAGATTTACAGCGTTTTTGCTGTTTCTAGGTAAGTGTAGTATAATAACACGGATAGAATTTAAATGAACATCTAGGAGCAAAAAAACATGAGACGAATTATTACATATGGTACATTTGATATGCTACATTACGGACATATCAATTTGTTACGTCGTGCGAAAGAGCGTGGTGATTATTTGATTGTTGCACTTTCAACGGATGAATTTAATTGGGACGAAAAACAAAAAGTAACCTATTTCAGCTATGAAAAGCGTAAGCAATTGCTTGAAGCTATTCGATATGTAGATTTGGTTATCCCTGAAGAGGGCTGGGCGCAAAAAACAGAAGATATCAAATTGTATCAAGTTGATGAATTTGTGATTGGTGATGACTGGCGTGGTCAGTTTGACTATTTGGAAGATGAAACAGATGCTACAGTGACTTATCTTGAACGTACGCCTAAGATCTCAACAACACAAATTAAAGAAGATTTGAATGAAAAAGATTTGGCTAACGGTTCTTCAGATGAACAATAATAGCTTGGCTAGCATTTAATTGGTTAAATCGAAACTCATTTTACAAGTGTGAAATGAGTTTTTTAGAAGGAAATGCAATGCAAAAAATTAAGAACGTTATTAAAAATTCACCTTTTTTGGGTGCGTTATATTCTGGTATGTTAGGCATATGTATATTTTTTTTGCGTCATATGATTCGTGTTAATGACAAACAAATTATGTTCGCCTCGTACAGCGGGCGTCAGATTTCTGATACACCATTAGCTGCATATCAGATTCTTAAAGCGGACCCGGAATTTGAGGATTATCATTTTGTGTGGGCGGTCAATCAACCAGGTAATTTTCCTGAATTTGAAGATGTTGAACAAGTCAAAATGGATTCAATGGGATATTTTATCCAATTGTTGAAATCGAAATTTTGGATTTCAAATGCTTCCATTGAACGCTTAATTCCTTTTAAACATCCAAATAATATTTACATTCAATTTTGGCATGGTGTACCGCTAAAGACATTAGGTCATTCCGAACCGGATTTACCCCAATTGGTACAACGTTGGTATGATCATGTCGAGTTAGATTATCTGTTTGCTTATAGTTCATACGATGCAGAAAAGTTGCATGGATTATTTCCACAAACAAAACAGGTTGTTGAACGGGGACAATTACGAAAGTGGTTATCTGACCAAGTGCAACCTGACTTAGCATTGAAAGCACAATTGGGCAATGATAAGCCGGTGTTACTATATGTACCAACGTATCGAAATGATCAACAAATTGAAGCTTTTTTGAATACGGACGAATTAACAGATTTGATGCATGATTACCAAGTGATTTATCGGGGACATTATTTTTCAGAACGAACCGATTTACCTGGATTGATTGATGGCAATCAATTTGATCTTTATCAATTGTTTGCGGTTGCGGATTTATTGATTACAGATTATTCGAGTGTGATGTTTGATTTTGCATACTGGCAAAAACCAATCTATCTCTATGCACCAGATTTGGAAAATTACCAAGCGACCCGTGGATTCTTTCTTAATCCAAAGTCGCTGGGATTACCTGTTGTTGAGTCATTTGATGATTTGAAAAAGACTTTAACAGCCGCAGAACCAATGACGGACGTATTGCAGGCGTTAGAAATGACCTACGATCCGCACGATGTCGATCAGACAATTGAGGCTTTTAAAGCGTGTTTTAAATAATTCGTTAAAAAACCACCAAAGTTTAAGCTAAAGATGGTTTTTTTTTTGTAGAAAAGGTAGGCTTAATTATCAGGGTGCAAAATAACTTTGAGATCAGTTATTGAAAATGTGATTAAAGAGAGTTCGGTAAGCCAATGAACAAGAAAAGTAAAAGTTATATATTTTCAAAGCGGTTTTTAGATATATCAGTCGCAATTTTTGCACTGATTGTTTTATCACCTGTTTTTTTGTGTGTTTCGATTTTGTATCTATTTGGTGAAAATCGCGGGCCTATTTTTTATCAACAGACTAGAATTGGTTTTGAACATCGAAAATTTAAAATTTATAAATTTAGATCAATGGTGGTGGGGGCTGATGCACGCTTGACGGAAAATCCAGAACTTTATGCGAAATTTGTGGCAAATGGTTATAAGTTACCAACTTCTGAGGATCCACGCATCACGAGTTTAGGTGCTTTTTTACGTAAAACATCTATCGATGAACTTCCACAATTTATCAATATTTTAAAAGGTGATATGAGTATAATTGGACCACGTCCAGTGGTTGAAAAAGAACTTGTTGAATACGGGGATGAAGTAGATACGTTCTTGTCGGTGCGTCCTGGAGCAATGGGTTTGTGGCAAGCAAGTGGTCGAAGCAATATTCAGTACCCAGAGCGAGCGCAATTGGAATTAGATTACGCAAAGAATGCCAATATCTGGTTTGATTTTAGAATTATTTTTATGACCATTCAGGCGATATTTAAAAAAGTCGGTGCAATGTAATTTAAACGTGGAGGTGTGAGTTGATGAAAGAACGAAGCCGAACATGGGTCGTGTGGGCGCTTTTAATCTTTTTAATTGGGGTTATGGCATTTGGTAGTTACTATATCAATACGGTTCAAAAAGAACGGGTGACTCAATCGCAAAAGCGTGATGCGCCGAAAGCGATTAAAGCCGCACGCGATGAATTACAAGCTGCTGATATTGATACAAAAGATATTTCAGATAAAAAAATCGATGCTGTGATACAGGAAGCAAAAGCGGATAACGTTTCAGTTGTTGAATATGTAAAAGCGCATCGGACCGCTCTAGATGAATAGTCAGAGGAATTAACTATGAAAATTATTGTTGCGGCACATAAACCATATCAAATGCCTGATGCGGCGATTTATCAGCCGGTGTTTGTTGGTGCGGCCTTGAAGACAGATATGCCAGATGGATATATTGGGGATGATACGGGGACGAATATGTCTGAAATGAATCCTTATTATAATGAATTAACGGCACTATATTGGGCAAAATATAATCTTCAAGATGAAGATGTGATTGGTTTAGCTCATTATCGTCGTTATTTGGGTACCAAAACCAGTCATGCACTGAAAGATGTCTTAACGGAAGTTGATATTGCACACGCGTTGACAGAGGTGGATGTTTTGTTGCCAAAGCATCGGAATTATTTCATTGAAAACCAAAAAGATCATTATTTAAATGCACATTTAAATGAGCCATATTTTGTCATGGCTCAGGTGATTCATGACGATTATCCAGAGTATGAAGCAGCCTTTAAGACATTAGAAAAGTCGACAAAAATTCATCTCTATAATATGGGGATTATGCGCCAAGAATTGTTCCAAGAATATACTGATTTTGTTTTTGGTGTTTTGGAAAAGGTGCAAACACAAATTCCCTATCAAAATTATGAAGGTCAAGATGCACGCGTCTTTGGTTTTTTGGCAGAACGGTTGATGGATGTTTGGGTGAATACACATCAACTAACCTATAAAGAGTTCCCTTTGGTTACGACAGAAAAAACCAATTGGGTGGACAAGGGTTCGCAATTCCTAAGACGTAAGTTTGTCAAAGGTGATGCAAAGAAAACACATTTTTAAGCATATAACGATGAGTTATATGCTTTTTTTTTGAAAAAAATAAAGTTTTTTTCTGAAATAAATGCAAAACAGGCTTCAAAAGACGATTAAATAAGGGTTTTAGCACTCTTTGTATTTAAGTGCTAAAAGTGTTGACAAAGTATCTGTAGGCATGTATTATAATAACTGTTAGCAGGAAATGGTAATGAGTGCTAACGAAAGAGGTGAAGTAGATGTTAACAGATAGACAGAGATTAATTTTAGCAACTATCGTTATGGAGTATGCTGAAAGTGGTAAAGCTGTCGGTTCGAAAGCATTGCTTCAGGATTTGCAGTTAGGTGTGAGTTCGGCAACGATTCGAAGTGAAATGGCTTCGCTTGAGAATCAAGGCTTATTACAAAAAGAACACACATCTTCTGGCAGAGTGCCATCGCAAAGTGGTTATCGTTACTACGTTGATAAATTGATGCCAACCGATCGACAAAGTATGGAAATTAAGAATGCACTTCATCGTGTGTTTGCTCGTAATTTCCAACAAGTAGATGATATGTTGCAACAAGCTGTTGACGAGTTAGTTAACTTGACAGGCTATACGGCGATTGCCTTAAAACCTGAAACGATGGGAACTCGGCTTTCTGGATTCCGACTTGTACCGCTTGATGGACAACAAATTTTAGCAATTGTTGTGACAAATGATGGTGAAGTAACAAGTCAAAGTTTCCGATTACCAGATGGGATGGATGTCTCAGAGTTAGATAGTATGGTTGCTTATATTAATAATACATTGGTTGATCATTTGGTTGTTGATGTATTGAAAACATTAAGTGGCGACTTACCATTAACGATGGAACGTGTGATTCGTACGCCAGCTGCTTTCTTGCAGTTGTTCGGTGATGTATTGGCACGTTCGATTTCAGACAAAGTCTTTATCGGCGGTCAGCTAAATGTTTTGGATTTTACAAATGATTCAAATTTGCAAGATATTAAACAAGTATTCCAATTAATTCAAAAGCCACAATCGATGCGTGAAGCAGTTGGGACGGCGAATGATGGCATTATGGTTCAAATCGGGGAAGAAAACCGAAATGAATTATTGCAAAAGTACAGTTTAGTATCTGCAACCTACCATGTACCAAAACACGGAGCTGGTGCAATTGCAATTCTAGGGCCAACACGAATGCCATATGCACAAACGGTTATGACGGTTGATCAATTTAGAAATGCGCTTGCAGAAAAATTAGTTGAATATTATTAATGAAAAGAGGTGTCGAAATGGCAGAAGATACACAAGCTACAAATGAAGAAGTGGATGTTGAAGAAGTTTCGGCTGAAATGGTTGATGAATCAATGTCAAATGATGATGTTGATCAAGCGGAATCAGTAACTGAAGCAGATTCAGAGACTGAAACCGTTGCCGATGAAATTGCTGAATTACGTCAACAACTTTCTGATGCAGAAGATAAGTTCTTGCGTTCGCAAGCTGAAATGCAGAACATGCAGACACGGTTAGTTAAAGAACAAGCACAAGCGTTGAAATATGCTAATCAAAAATTAGGACTTGCTGTTTTGCCAGCCTTGGATAACTTGGAACGTGCGCTACAAGTCGAAGCTGACGACGAAGCTGCAGAACAATTGAAGAAGGGTGTTGAAATGGTCTTTACGACTTTGAAGCAAGCCCTTGTTGATAATGGTATTAAAGAAGTCGGAGTTGTCGGAGAAACGTTCGATCCAAACTTCGCTCAAGCCATTCAATCAGTTCCAGCGGATGAAGCGCATCCAGCAGATACGATTGCATCAGTTATGCAAAAGGGATACGTTTTGGATGACCGTGTCATTCGTCCAGCTATGGTTTCAGTTTATAGTTAAGCCAGACACTAAATATTACATAAACACAAAACATTAAAAATTAGAGAGGTATAGAGATTATGTCAAAGATTATTGGTATTGATTTAGGAACAACAAATTCAGCCGTTGCCGTTATGGAAGGTGATACACCTAAGGTGATTACAAATCCAAATGGTGGTCGTACAACACCTTCTGTTGTGTCATTTAAGAATGGGGAAACTCAAGTTGGGGACACTGCAAAGCGTCAAGCTATTACAAACCCAAACACAGTTTCATCAATTAAGTCACACATGGGTGAAGCAAACTACACAGTTGATGTAGATGGTAAGGATTACAAGCCACAAGAAATTTCAGCAATGATTTTGCAATACTTAAAGGGTTACGCCGAAGATTACTTAGGTGAAAAGGTTTCAGAAGCTGTTATCACAGTGCCTGCTTACTTCAATGACGCACAACGTCAAGCAACTAAGGATGCTGGTAAGATTGCTGGACTTGATGTAAAGCGTATTATCAACGAACCAACAGCCGCTGCCTTGGCATATGGTCTTGATGGTGATGACAAAGATGAAAAGGTCTTGGTTTATGACTTGGGTGGTGGAACATTTGACGTTTCAATCCTTGAATTAGGCGATGGTGTCTTCGAAGTTTTGTCAACAAATGGTGATACACATCTTGGTGGTGACGACTTTGACCAAAAGGTTATCGACTGGTTGGCTGATGAATTTAAGCAAGAAAATGGCATTGATTTGCGTGATGACAAGTTGGCATTGCAACGTCTAAAGGATGCTGCTGAAACTGCTAAGAAGACATTGTCACAAGCAACTGAAGCACAAATTGACTTGCCATTTATTACAGCTACAGATGATGGTCCATTGCACATTCAAAAGACATTGTCACGTAGCCAATTCAACCAAATGACATCAGATTTGGTAAAGCGTGCTGAAGGACCTGTAAAGAATGCCTTGAAGGATGCTGGATTATCAATGGATGATGTTGATAAGGTTATCTTGAATGGTGGATCAACTCGTATCCCTGCAGTTCAAGAATCAGTTAAGAAGTTGACTGGTAAGGAACCAGATCACTCAATTAACCCTGACGAAGCGGTTGCTTTGGGTGCTGCGGTTCAAGCTGGTGTGCTAACTGGTGATGTTAAGGATGTTGTTTTGCTTGACGTTACACCACTATCACTTGGTATTGAAACAATGGGTGGCGTATTCACAAAGTTGATTGATCGTAACACGACAATTCCAACATCAAAGTCACAAACATTCTCAACTGCTGCTGATAACCAACCAGCTGTTGATATCCATGTTTTGCAAGGTGAGCGTGCCATGGCTGCAGATAACAAGACTTTGGGTCAATTCCAATTGACTGATATTCCTGCTGCACCACGTGGAATCCCACAAATTGAAGTGACATTTGATATTGACCGTAACGGTATCGTTTCTGTTTCTGCTAAGGACCTTGGTACAAACAAGGAACAAAAGATTACCATCCAAGATTCTGGTTCATTGTCAGATGATGATATTGAGCGTATGATGAACGATGCTAAGGCAAACGAAGAGGCTGACAAGAAGCGCAAGGAAGAAGTTGATTTGCGTAACGAAGTTGACCAATTAATCTTCAGTTCAGAAAAGACACTTGAAGAAGTGGGCGACAAGGTTAGCGATGATGAGAAGAAGCCAGTTGAAGATGCTGTTGCTGCTTTGAAGGAAGCTAAAGAAGCTGACAACCTTGATGATATGAAGGAAAAGAAGGAAGCATTGGAAAAGGTTGCACAAGAATTGGCTGTTAAGTTGTATCAACAACAAGCTGATCAAGCACAACCAAACGATGCTGCTGGAAATGATGATGGGACTGTTGAAGGTGACTTCACAGACGAATCAAATAACTAAAATTTAAAATTTTAAAATCGTTACACACAACACAAAGCGAGGCTTCGGTCTCGTTTTGTGATACATAAAATAATAAAAAAGGAGGGGTGCCTCATGAATAATACTGAATATTATGATACGTTAGGTGTATCAAAAGACGCATCTCAAGATGAAATTAAGAAAGCTTACCGTAAATTATCAAAGAAATATCATCCAGATATTAACCACGAAGACGGGGCTGAAGAAAAATATAAGGCCGTTCAAGATGCTTATGAAACATTAGGTGATGACCAAAAGCGTCAAATGTATGATCAATATGGAAAAGCTGGTGCTGACGCCGGATTCGGCGGTGGTGGTCAAGGCTTTGGCGGATTTGGTGGCTTTGGCGGCGGCGGTCAAGGTGCGCAATTCAGTGGTGACTTGAATGATTTGTTCGAGCAAATGTTCGGAGGTGGATTCTCTTCTGACCCTAACCGACCACGTCAGGGACGTGATTTGCAATATCGTATGAATTTATCATTTGAGGAAGCAATTTTTGGTAAAGAGACGACGATTAACTATAATCGACAAGGTGAGAATGGCGAACAAGAGCGCAAGGAGCTCAAGGTAACGATTCCAGCTGGTGTTGAAGATGGTCAACAAATGCGTTTGTCGGGTCAAGGTGAAGCTGGAACAAATGGTGGCGCCTATGGTGACTTGTATGTTGTCTTTTATGTTGCTGCATCTAAGGATGGTTTTGAGCGTGATGGTGCAACCGTATATTCTCGTGTTGCTGTTGATTATGCAACTGCGGTATTGGGTGGTGAAATTTCGGTCAATACAGTTCATGGAGATGTTCAACTAAAGATTCCGGCTGGAACTCAGACTGAAACAAACTTCCGCTTGCGTGGAAAAGGTGCACCAGTGATGCGTGGTAACGGAAATGGTGATCAAATTGTAACCGTTTATATTGATGTGCCAAAGAAGTTGAGCAAGGACCAAAAGAAGGCGTTGACTGCCTATCAAGAAGCGATGGATGGACATAGTACAAAGCGTGGCCTATTTAATTGAATAAAAAGTTTTAAAAAATAGAAAAAAGACGGATTCGTTTTAAAAGACGAGTGCGTCTTTTTGTTGGTTTAAGGTTAATTATGTATATTGTGTTTGAGGTTAAATTATGCGAGTTGAAGAATTTAAACTAAGTGTCGTTGGGATGGATGTAACGCGCCGATTGTTTATGCGATCACAGGGCGAACTGTTTCCGTTAACGACTTATGAGCTTGAAGATAATATTGTTTATTTAATGAGTGGCGAGGCGTTAGAAACGGCTTTACAACTGGAGACGATTTTAAATTTTTTGGATAATCAAGAATTGATTGGTATTGATGCGGAGAAGCAATTTTTCCCAATCTATGGTTACCGCGTAGAAAATGATTATTTGATTTTAGGTTAAGGAGCACAGCATGAAAAAAAGCGCACTATATTTTACGTTTTCGACCATTGTGTTGGTATTGATGGGTGTCGGATATGTCGTAATGCAGGGTGGCTTTTCGGTTTTTGGTGATCGAACAGCAGGGAAAGAACGTTCGCATAATGAAAAAGACATGGCGGCGCTCTATGAAGTTCCGCAGTCTGATTTGAAATCAAATCGATATGTTAAAGATATGATGCCAACAAAAGTTGGTGACTACACAGTGACCTCACAAGGGGTTCGTATGACCTTGGATAAAGATGAAAAATTAGATACTAGTGTTGATAATGGTGCGATGAAGTACCATGTCAATCGTATTCAAGTTTTGAAAAATGAGGCTCGAACTGAACAGGCACAAAGCATTGTCCGTAAATCGATGAATGTACCTGATTTGTCGAAAAATTATATGTCGGCGCAGATTGATTATACCGTTAAGAATGAGTCACAAAGACGCGTCAGTTCAGATGGTGTGACAACGGTGTCTTATGGCTATGGAAATGTGATGACCCCATTAGGCGGTTTAGTCAATGGTGGTAGTGTATCGGCGGATGGTATCAACCCTGGTGAGACGCAATCCGGTTATGTGATTGTGTGGATACCTAAAAATGCGGCGCAAGATTTTAAACAATTTTCGATTGAATTTGCATCGACTTATGATGAGAGTGGCCAACAGATTAGTTCTAAAGCACCTAAAACAACCGTAGATTTCTAAATAAACTGAAATTAAGACTGAGTTAATGGTAAAATAAAAGAAGTCTAAAACCGCTTTTAGGCGGTTTTTTTATGTTTAAATGATGGAGGAAAATAACAATGCAACTTGAATTCTTAGGAACTGGTGCGGGGGTACCAGCACACTTTCGTAATGTGACAAGCATTGCCTTACGCTTGCTTGATGAGTTGAATTCGGTGTGGTTATTTGATGCGGGTGAAGGTACGCAAATTCAAATGCTTAGTTCCAGCATTCGTCCTCGAAAAATTGATAAAATTTTTATTACACACTTACATGGTGACCATATTTTTGGACTGCCTGGTTTATTAGCATCGCGATCATTTCAAGGTGGTCAAGATGAATTGACGATTTATGGACCCAAAGGTATTAAACAATTTATTGAAACGAGTTTGCGGATGTCACAAACACATCTGACATATCCGATTAAGTATACGGAAATTGCCCCTGAGGGTGGTTTGATTTTTGAAAATAAAAAAATGAAAGTGACGGCTAAGCCATTAGACCATAAGATTTTATCGTTCGGTTATCGCATCGACGAAAAAGACCAAGTTGGTGAATTACAAGTTGATAAACTAAAGGCATTGAATGTCCCAGCTGGCCCACTTTATGGCCGGCTTAAGAGCGGACAAGATATTACTTTGGACGACGGTCAAGTCATCAAGAGTCAGGATGTAATTGGCCCAAATAAAAAGGGGCGTTCAGTTGTCATTTTAGGTGATACCCGAAAGACGGATAATGCGCTTATTTTGGCGAAGGATGCAGATGTGCTGGTGCACGAATCAACCTATGGTCAAGGAGAAGGCAAACAAGCTCGGAATCATTATCATTCGACAAGTTTACAGGCGGCTGAAATTGCTAAACAAGCTCATGTGGGACGTTTGTTATTAACCCATATTTCAGCACGTTATGCTGGTAAGTCAGCTAATGTACTAGCGTATCAGGCACGTGATATTTTTGAAAATACGCGCGTCGTCAATGATTTTGATGTTTTTGAAATTCCGTATGGGACGCAGCATAATACGAAGCCGATTAAACTTGATGTAACGAATGAGGAGGATACGCAATGATTGAAGCCAAATTTCGTTGGCAAACTGATGAACTTAATCAAAGTGCGGTCCAACAATTAACGACAGATTATGATTTACCGGATTTAGTTGCTAAATATGCGGTGAATCAAGGGTATGATACCCCAGAGTCGGTGCAGACGTTTTTGCAACCAACCATGGACCAACTCTATGATGCATCACTGTTACCGGGGATGCAGGCGGCAATTGAACGTCTAACACAAGCGATTGAACAAGGTGAAAAAATTGTTGTCTATGGTGATTATGATGTCGATGGTATGTCAAGTACGGCTATTATGGTTTGGGCGTTGGAGATTCTGGGTGCAGATGTGACTTATTTTGTGCCAAGTCGATTTGATCAAGGCTATGGACCAAACCTTGAAAAATACCAAGCGCTAGTTGCGGATGGCATGCAGCTACTTGTGACTGTTGATAACGGTGTGACCGGGGTTGAAGAGTTTGCATGGCTGAAATCACAAGGGATTGATGCGATTATTACAGATCATCATGAATTGCCAGAACAATTACCAGACGTGACGGCAATTGTTCATCCGCGTTTAGTGGCCGGAGATGATGCATATCCATTTGGAGAATTGTCTGGTGCGGGCGTTGCCTTTAAAGTTGCGTCAGCTTTGTTAGAAGCTCCAGCTGATGAGGTGATTGATCTAGCTGCATTAGGTACCGTTGCGGATGTGATGCCATTGATTTCTGAAAATCGGGTGATTACAGCACAAGGTGTTGCAGCAATGCGAGAAGACGCACGTCCAGGCGTTGCGGCGATTTTAGCTTCGGCTGGTCAAAATCCGGAAGAGCTTAATGCAAGTAGCATTGGTTTTACGATTGGACCACGTTTAAATGCAATTGGGCGATTAGCTGATCCAATGTTAGGTGTCCAATTACTTTTGTCTGATGATATGGACGAAGCGGATCAGTTAGCCAAGCAAGTTGAAACTTTGAATAAAGAACGTCAAAAATTTGTTGAGGAAATTACGACTGCGGCACAAGCGCAATTAGTAGCAGAAGAAACGCAGCATCAAGTCAACGTCGTTATTGGTGCAGATTGGCATGAAGGCGTGTTAGGAATTGTTGCAAGTCGTTTGGTGGAAGCAACAGGTAAGCCAACAATTGTTTTGACGAGTGATGGCGTTCAAGCCAAGGGTTCAGCACGTTCTGTTCCTGGTTTTGATTTATTCACGCCATTAGATGCGCATCGTGAACTATTTGATGCCTTTGGTGGGCATGCCAGTGCAGCTGGGATGACACTGCAATTGGACCAAATTGCAGAATTGCAAAAAGTGTTAGATCAAGCGGCGAGTGACCAGCGTTTAGCAGATGTGCCGCAACCGGAACTTTCTATTTTAGGCAATGTGACCGGCCGTGATTTTAATCGTGAAACGTATGACACATTGCAAATCTTAGCGCCGTTTGGAGAGCAGAATCCAGAACCCTTATTTCAAGTCGATGTACAGATGTTACAACAAATTAAAACCATGTCTGATGGTAAACACCTGCGCTTTACGGCAGTAACGACGCAAGGTGACTTACCAGTTATTGGTTTTGGTTTTGGCGAATTAGCTGATCAGTTGGCCGGTCGTTTTGAGAAAATTAGCTTAGTTGGGACCATGAGTCAAAATACGTATCGTGGGATGACAACATACCAATTGATGCTTAAAGATATTAAAGCTGAAGGTTCTTCGATTATGGACTGGCGCACAAGTAAATTAACGCAACAAGTCTTACAACAACCTGCTGATTATATATTTTTTGATGAACGTTTATATCAGCAATTAAGTCCACAAGTTGGGGCCAATGGTCGCGCGATTTCAATTGAAGATGCCTTTAACTATACCCAGTTAGGGACGATGGCGTTAGTTGACTTGCCTGACTCGTTAGAGCAGTTGCAGGAGTTGTTGCAATTTGTCCCTGCAAACGCGATTGCACCTATTTTTTATACGAAGCATCCAAGTTATCTTCAAAAAGTGCCAACTAAGGCTGATTTTGGTAAAGTTTTTCGTTTTGTACAAAGTTATCAAAACGTTAATTTGTCGGGTCAATTTAAGCAAGTGGCTCAGCATTTACAGATGGACCCAAATATGCTGAATTTAATATTTAAGGTGTTTTTAGAAGCTAACTTTGTTACAATAGAAAATGGTTTCTTAAATCCAGTTGCAGATCCAGAAACGGTTAATCTCACGGAAACTGAAACTTTTAAGGCGTTTATGAGACGCCGTGAACTTGAAAAGCAATTGATTTATAGTTCTACTTCAGAATTAGAGCAATTGCTTTCTGATTTGAGCAAGCAGGAGAATTAAAGTAAATGCTAGATTTACATGATTATATTGAATCAATCCCCGACTTTCCGGAGCAAGGGATCGTTTTTCGCGACATTACACCGTTATTAGCCGATGGGGATGCCTATCGTGAGGCAACACGCCAAATTGTTGCCTATGCTAAGGAACGCCAAGTAAATGTTATTGTTGGTCCTGAATCACGTGGCTTTTTGGTGGGTGCACCAGTTGCGAATGAATTAGGACTTGGCTTGATTCCTGCGCGTAAGCCAGGTAAGTTACCGCGTGAAGTTGTTTCTGAAAGCTATGCCTTGGAATATGGGACAGCTAGTTTGGAAATGCACGTTGATGCGATTAAGCCTGGAGATAAAGTTTTAATCACTGATGATTTGTTGGCTACGGGTGGTACGATTGAAGCAACCATCAAGTTAGTTGAAGCATTGGGTGGTGAAGTGGTTGGTTTGGCATTTTTGATTGAATTATCAGAATTGCACGGACGTGACCGTTTAGCCGGTTATGATATTTTGACATTATTAGAGTATTAATCAAAAAAGCCTGCTGGTTTTCTAAAACCAATAGGCTTTTTGTGTTATAAAACAGTCGGGCGATATAAGCTCACGATTTTCCCTAAAATGTCGACGGAATCAAGGATGATAGGGTTGAGGTGTTGATTTTCAGGTACTAGTTTAATGTGGTCATTAACGTCAAAGAATCGATAAACTTGCTTACTCTGATCAGGTAGGGTAACTAGAATGATGTCACCACTGTTCGCTGTTGTTTGATGATTTACGATAAGTACGTCGCCCGGTAAAATGCCGATATCAATCATATTTTCATTCTCTTGATGAATCATAAATAGATGACTATCTTGGGTAATTAATTGTTCCGGGACTGAACGATAGCTTACCGCATCTGGCGTATCACTGTCGTTTGATGGGTCAAATAAGGGAATTGAACTGGTTGTTTCCTGCTCATTAAGTAGATTATGTCCAGCTGTCGTGACGGCTAATGCCCGCGACTTCGTTTGTTTACGTGTTAAATAGCCTTTTTTAATTAACCGATTAAGATGACCGTGAACAGTTGCGGTAGATGAAACGCCAATATGGTCGGCAATTTCACGTACAGTGGGGGCATACCCCTGCTTGTCTTGTTGATTTTGAATGAATTTCAAAATCGTAAATTGATTTGATTCGGGCATAAGGAGACTCGTTTCGCTTTTTTTTCATAATAAGCCAAAAAATGCTTAAATAACAGGTCTGAGTGAATAATTCGTGTTAAAATATTAAAAAATAGATTAAAGGAGATGCAGTTATGCGTGAAGATGAAAAAATTGAACCCGTTAGCTCTGAAGATTTAAACCATAGTGCTGATGAAGCACAGAACGGTCAAGCGCCAGCAGATGATCATATGGTTGCTGTGCGTGAGCGTATTAATGAGTTGGCTGCTAAAGCTAAGACTGATGCTGGATTGACTGAAGCAGAAACAAAAGAGCGTGCTGAATTACGTGAAGAATTTTTAGCAAATTTCCGTAAGTCATTCCGTTCACAAGTAGAAATGTTGCAAGTTTATGATGATGATGGCAATGAAGTGACGCCTGAAAAGGTACGCCAAATTCAGCGTGATAAAGGCCTTCGTGACGATTAAACTAGTCAAAGAGCCTAAATTTTGATAGCATTGAAATAGAATATAAATATTGGAGTGTAAGATGAGTACAGGGATTTGGATTTTAATTGTAATTATTGCAGCGATTCTTGGTGCAGTTGGTGGTTTCTTTATGGCACGTCGTACGATGGAGAGTTATTTGAAGAAAAACCCACCTATTAGTGAGGATATGATGCGTTCAATGATGACATCAATGGGACAAAAGCCTTCACAAAAGAAGTTGAACCAAATGATGGCACAAATGAAAGCACAATCTAATAATAAGTAATAAAAAAACCGGCATGCGCTTAAAGCATGTCGGTTTTTATTTAGTCGTTTTTCTTAGCACTTGGATCGGTGTAGACGAAATTTGGATCAATTTCATTATCTAAATCAGCAAATGCTTGTGTTAATTGTTCATCAATTAATGCGGTGTTTTCATCACTTAGTTTCATTTTACGATCGATACTAATGGGCTTACCCACGGCAACCGAAATGCGATGACGTTTAAAGGGGTTAAATAACTCGCCAAGACTAAGTGGTCCTTGATACACAACAGGGACCAATGGGGTTCCGGACATCTTTGCAATGACCACTGAACCACCTTTCATTTTTTGTGAGTGACGTGTTCCAGACGGGAACATGATTAGACTTAAATCGCTTTTCTTTAGAATGTTGACAGGCGTTTTAATGGCTGAAGGGCCGGGATGTTCACGATCAACAGAAAAGGCATTGGCATGAACCAGAATCCAGCGTAAAATGGGATTCTTGAAGAGTTCTTTTTTGGCCATAAAAGCAAATTTCTTAGGCCAAGCCATCATCGCAAAATAAAGCATGTCCCATAGTGCACGGTGTGGGCCAACGATGATATAATTTCCTTCGGCCGGTAAGTTTTCTTTACCTTTAACGGTGTAGCTACCATTGAAGAGCCATAAAATTGACGCGACAACGGCTCTTCCAAATGTGTAAAACATAATATACCTCCTGAATATAACAGTATATTATCCCACAAAGCGCTATTCAATAGCAATACATAGTAAACGGAGACCAAACATGGACGTACAATTAAAGCCTGGTGAACGCATTGATATGCTTTACAGTGATCAGGTGCATATTATTCAAAGTAAAGATGTTTTTTCATTTTCATTGGATGCGGTTTTATTAGCTAATTTTGCCAATCCGCGTAAAAGTGGACGTGGTTTGACGGTTGACTTAGGGACTGGGAATGGTGCCATTCCATTATTCATGGCCCATAAAGTTCAAGGGAAACTACTTGGTGTTGAAATTCAGCCACAATTAGCTGAAATGGCACAACGTTCAGTGGAGATGAATGAGCTGACTGATAAAATTGAAATTTTAAACGCAGACATGCGTGATATCTTTGAAACTGTACGTCCGGGAAGTGCGGATACAGTTGTTTCTAATCCACCGTACTTCTCGGTTGATTCCGAAAAAACAGTCATGAAGGAAGATGAACATTATGCGATTGCGCGTCATGAAATTAAGGCTGACTTGGCTTTGGTAACAAAAACGGCGAATAAATTGCTAAAAAATAAAGCGCATTTCTTTATGGTGCATCGCCCTGATCGTTTATTCGAAATTATTGATGCTTTAAGAGCGGCCCATTTGTCACCTAAAAAACTACAATTTGTTTATCCTAAACCTGGATCTGAAGCAAACATTGTCCTGATTGATGCGATTAAAGATGGGGATGGGACCGGAGCGCGGATTTTACCGCCAATTATTACGCATAATCCAGATGGTTCTTATCGTCAAGAAATTTTAGATATTTATGAAGGTAATCAACAGCATGACTAAACCTTACTATATGTATGTTTTGTTAACAGCAGATGGTTATTTTTATGGCGGTTTTACTGATGATGTTGGCAAACGACTGGCGACACATAATGCTGGAAAGGGCGCTAAATTTACACGGCCTAAAAGTCGACGACCGATGCGTGTTTTGTATGCCGAGGCGTTCGAGACAAAAAGTGAAGCGCTAAAGGCAGAAGCGGCCTTTAAAAAGCTGACGAGAATTCAGAAAGAACGCTTTTTACATACGGCAGGTGTTGATGATTTTTAAGCTTGCATTTGCATCTGTCTTCCTGTAAAATGTCTTATTGTTCGTTTAGAACAAAAAATACGCACTGATTTCAATAGTTTGGCAGGTGCCCCAAACGGGTCGTCGAATTACAGGCGAAATCAGGTGGAAAAACATTTGGAGGAAGATACTCATGGCAGTTATCTCAATGAAGCAATTGCTTGAAGCTGGTGTACATTTTGGACACCAAACTCGTCGCTGGAACCCTAAGATGAAGGAATATATCTTTACAGAACGTAACGGTATTTACATCATCGATTTGCAAAAGACTGTTAAGTTGGTTGATAAGGCATATAACTTTATGCGTGATCAAGCTGCTGACGGCGCAACAGTATTGTTCGTTGGAACTAAGAAGCAAGCGCAAGATGCAATTGCTGAAGAAGCTACACGTGCAAACCAATACTTTGTTAACCACCGTTGGTTGGGTGGAACTTTGACAAACTGGGAGACAATCCAAAAGCGTGTTTCACGTTTGAAGGAATTGCGTGCAATGTCAGAAGATGGTACTTTCGACGTATTGCCAAAGAAGGAAGTTTCATTGTTGATCAAGCAACGTGAAAAGTTGGAGAAGTTCTTGGGTGGTATCGCTGATATGCCTAAGGTTCCAGACGTAATGTACATTGTTGATCCACATAAGGAACAATTGGCAGTTGAAGAAGCACACAAGTTGAACATTCCTATCGTGGCTATGGTCGACACAAATGCTGACCCTGACCAAATTGATGTTATCATTCCATCAAACGATGACGCTATTCGTGCCGTTCGCTTGATTACTGCAAAGATGGCAGATGCTGTTATCGAAGGTAACCAAGGTGAAGACTCAGTTGAAGAAGAATTGACTGCAGTTAGTGCTGAAGAAGAAGGTCGCGTTGACACAATTGAAGATTTGACTGAAATTGTTGAAGGTAACAAGGAAGTTTAATCTAAAAAAACTACAAGTTTTAAGCTTGTAGTTTTTTTGTACACTAAATTGTTTTAAATAATATGAATATATCCGGATAATAACTAGAAATTTAACGTAATTTCAGTTATACTGAATTAGAAAAAATTATGCATTAAACAAGGAGATTAGACAATGGCAATTAAAGCTGCTCAAGTTAAAGAATTACGTGAAATGACTGGTGTTGGAATGATGGACGCCAAGAAAGCTTTGGTAGAAACTGACGGAGACATGGACAAGGCTGTTGATGTTTTGCGTGAAAAGGGAATGGCTAAGGCTGCTAAGAAGGCTGACGCCGTTGCTGCTGAAGGTATGACATATGTTGCTGAAGCTGGTAACAAAGCTGCCATTATCGAATTGAACTCACAAACAGACTTCGTGGCTGGAAACAAGGAATTTAATGACTTGCTACACACTGTTGCACAATTGATTGTGGACAATGAACCAGCTGACGTTGAAGCTGCTTTGGCATTGGACGTTGAAGGTCAATCTTTGAATGAATTGATCATCCACACAACACAAGTTACTGGTGAAAAGATTACATTGCGTCGTTTCCAAATTGTTGAAAAGCAAGATGGTCAAACATTGGCTGCGTACTCACACATGGGTGGACGTATTTCTTCAATCGTTTTGCTTGACGGTGCTGATGAAGCAACTGCTAAGGATATTGCAATGCACGTTGCAGCAATCAACCCTAAGTACCTATCAAGCCAAAACGTACCTGCTGATGAATTGGCCCACGAAAAGGACGTGTTGATGCACGCTGAAGACCTTGAAGGTAAGCCAGAAAACATCAAGGAAAAGATGGTTGAAGGACGTTTGCACAAGTACCTTGCTGAAATTTCATTGAACGACCAACCATTCGTTAAGGGTGACGGTAAGGAAACTGTTAGTGCCTTTGTTGAAGCAAAGGGTGGTAAGGTAGTTGACTTCGTACGTTACGAAGTTGGTGAAGGAATGGAAAAGGCTGAAAACGACTTCGCTGCCGAAGTTGCTGCACAAATGGGTTAATCCGAACTAGTAGAGGATAGATAAATTATGGCAAATGTTAAATATAAGCGTATTTTATTAAAGTTGTCTGGGGAAGCGCTAGCTGGTGAACGTGGATTTGGAATTGATCCACAAACAGTTACAGATGTAGCTGCTGACATTAAAGACGTCTATGAGCTTGGAATTGAAATTGCCATTGTTGTTGGTGGTGGAAACTTGTGGCGTGGTGAAGCTGGAGCACAAATGGGTATGGAACGTGCCCAAGCTGACTATGTCGGCATGTTAGGAACAACAATGAATGCTTTAGCATTGCAAGATGCTTTAGAATCTGCCGGAGTTCCAACACGTGTGCAAACTGCGATTGAAATGCGTCAAGTTGCTGAACCTTATGTCCGTCGTAAAGCTGTGCGTCACCTTGAAAAGGGACGTGTTGTGATTTTTGGTGCTGGAACTGGTTCACCATACTTCTCAACTGACACAACTGCTGCCCTTCGTGCTGCTGAAATTGATGCTGAAGCAATTTTGATGGCTAAGAACGGTGTAGATGGTGTGTATTCAGCAGATCCTCGTACGAACCCAGATGCAACAATGTTTGAATCGTTGACTCATGCTGATATCCTAGAAAAGGATTTGAAGGTGATGGATTCAACGGCTTCAACATTGGCACGTGATAATGATATTAACTTAGTTATCTTTAACATGAACACGCAAGGTAACATTAAGCGTGTGGTTGAAGGTGAAAATGTTGGAACAACTGTGGAGGCTAATCACTAATGGCGAATACAATCGTTGATCAAGCCCAAGAAATGATGACAAAGGCAGCTGACTCTTTGCAACGTGAATTGAGTCAAATCCGTGCGGGTGTTGCTAATCCATCAATTCTTCGTGGTGTAAATGTTGAATATTATGGTGCCGAAACACCATTGAATCAAATTGCTTCAATTACGGTGCCAGAAGCACGTGTGCTTTTGATTACACCTTTTGATAAGTCAGCCCTAAAAGATATTGAACAAGCTCTTTTTGCAGCTGATTTAGGTTTAACGCCAGCAAATGATGGTTCAGTGATTCGTCTAGTTATCCCAGCCTTGACTGAAGAAAGCCGTAAAGATTTGGCTAAAGAAGTTAAGGGTGTTGCTGAAAAGTCAAAAGTGGCTGTGCGTTCAGCCCGTCGTGATGCAATGGATGCTAGCAAGAAAGCTTTAAAAGATGGAGATTTGTCTGAAGATGAAGCCCATCAATTAGAAGATGATATTCAAAAGGCAACTGATGCTGCTGTAAAGCAAGTTGATGAAATTGCTGCTGAAAAAGAAAAAGAATTGCTTACAATTTAGTTTAGTAATTTACCGTAAAAAGCACACTCAAGCTTTGAGTGTGCTTTTTATTTTAAGTTTTGTTATAAAAAATGTGGTAAAATTAAGTAACTAATATACGATTCTCGTGAGTGTCGTATAAAGAATTAAGTGAGGACTTACGAATGTCTAAAGAATATAAATCTCGTTCCGAGCGTAGAAATGCGGAAAATACAGGAGATGCTACACATAACGATGCATTAGCAGCTGCTAATGCATCAAATGCTAAGCCGAAACGAAAGCGTAAGGTTTGGCATTGGGTGCTCATTGTAATCGCAATCCTAGCCTTGATTGTTGCAGGAATAGGTAGCGTATTATATGCGAAGTCTAAAAATGCTGCCGACAGTTCATATAAAGCATCTGATATGAAAAAAGCGCGTGATGTCGATCAAGTATTGAAGGATGGAAAGCCATTCTCGATTCTTTTGATGGGAACGGATACTGGTGAGTTGGGACGTGACTATAAAGGTCGTACGGACTCAATGATGGTCGTGACAATTAATCCGAAAGATCGTAAAACAACGATTATGTCAATTCCGCGTGATACGTTAGTGTCAATTCCCGGTTACGAGAACCAATTCCCGCAAAAAATTAATGCGGCATATGAATTAGGTTCTTCAGCAACGTCAATTCAGACCGTTCAGGACTGGTTGAATGTACCAATTGATTACTATGCCTTAGTTAACATGGGTGGATTGGAAAAAGTGGTTAACCAATTAGATGGAATTACGGTTAAGTCCCCCTTAACATTTGAATTTAATCCTGATACTGCACATGCTGATCCAGGTAATTTGTATTCATTTAAGGAAGGTTCATCTACATTTACCCATACTGGCGAAGATGGCAAGACTGAAACCTTTGATAAAATGGACGGTAAGGCAGCCTTAGCCTTTTCAAGAATGCGTTATGCTGATCCAAAGGGTGACTATGGTCGTCAAGAACGTCAGCGTATGGTAATGGAAGGAATTCTTGATAAAATTAAGAAGGATCCGACACGTGTACTTTCAAGTGGATTTATCGAAGAAGTTGGCAAGTCAACGCAAACTGATTTAACATTTGGCAACGTTATGACCATTGGTCGTAAGTATCTACCAGCTGCAAGTGAGATTAAATCAGATCATATTCAGGGTGATGGCTATATGCTTGATTCTGGATCAACAGAAGTGGTCTATCGTGATGAACAGCAACGTGCGACAGATGTGTTGCGTAAGTCATTGGGATTAGATGCGAAGACGGCCGGTAACTTATACGGTGGTGAAGTTTCTGATGATGTTTTGGCCGCTAATGGTGTGCCAAATTTGGCAGAATCGTCTGAAAAACAAACAAGCAGTGATATGATAGAACAAAGTGATCAAGGCGATGAACAAGAAACTACTGATGACCTTTATGGTGGTGAATAAATAGATAAAGAGAGACGACTTTGCGTTGTCTCTTTTTTATATAATGATATATACCAATTTGAAATTCATGTCCAATGAAAGGGCTTTTTTCAAAAATAAACGCCAATTCATAGGCAGTTCTTCATGAACACTTGACTATACCATTTAACTAGTTGTACAATAAGTAAGGTTAATATAAAAAATTAAAAGCATAAATTTAAAAGGAGTGTAACTCATGTATTGTGGAATTGTTGGATATACTGGATTGAACTATCAATCAGCACCTATTTTATTAAAGGGTCTACAAAAGTTGGAGTACCGTGGCTACGATTCAGCTGGAATTTTCGTACCAGATGTTGCCGATGGTGAGGACCAATTAGTTAAGGAAAAGGGCCGTGTGGCTGACTTAGCTGATTTAGTTGATCGTTCAGATGTTTCAGGAACAGCTGGAATCGCACATACACGTTGGGCAACTCACGGTGTACCTTCAGTTGAAAATGCGCATCCACATCAAAGTGCTGATGGCCGTTTCTATCTTGTACACAATGGTGTGATTGAAAACTATCTTGAATTAAAGCATAAGTATTTGACGGATGTACAATTTGTTTCAGATACTGACACTGAAGTTGCAGTTCAATTAGTTGCAAAGTTTGTTCAAGACGGTCTATCAACTTTTGATGCGCTTCAAAAAATGACAAGCCTATTAGCTGATAACTCAGCTTATGGTTTCTTGTTAATGGATGACCAAGAACCAGACACAATGTATGTGGCTAAGCGTAAGTCACCATTGCTAATTGGAACAGGTTCTGACTTTAATGTCGTTACATCTGATGCCATTGCAATGCTTGATGAAACAAAAGATTTCATTGAATTGAATGATGATGAAATTGGAATTGTTAAGCCAGAGTCTGTTCGTTTGTTCAATAAAGATGGTGAAGAAATTACACGTGAACCATTCCATCTTGATATTGATGCTTCTGAAACAGATAAGGGAACTTACGAGTACTACATGCTTAAAGAAATCGATGAACAACCAATTGTGATTCGTCGATTGCTAGACAAGTACTTCGGTGAAAATGGTGAAATCTTAATTGGTGACCAAATTGTTTCAGATATTCAAAAAGCCGACCGTATTTATATTGTGGCTGCCGGAACTTCATACCACGCTGGTTTGATCGGGGCACGTATGTTTGAAAAGTGGGCCGGCATTCCAACTGAAGTTCATGTTTCTTCAGAATTTGCTTACGAGCAACCTTTGCTTTCTGAGAACCCATTCTTCATTTTCTTGTCACAATCTGGTGAAACTGCTGATTCACGTGAAGTTTTGCAAAACGTTAACCGTGCCGGTTTCAAGTCATTAACAATGACTAACGTTGAAAAGTCAACGCTTTGGCGTGAAGCAACTTATGCTTTGCCTTTGGTAGCTGGTCCTGAAATTGCCGTTGCATCAACGAAGGCATATGTTGCGCAAGTAACATTGGAAGCAATCTTGGCCTATGCGATGTCAGAACGCATTGACCTTGATTTGGAACAAGAACTATCAACAATTGCTGTTGATATTCAAGCCATTGTTGATGACAAGGCTGTGTTCCAAGAAGTGGCGAATGAATTGTTAGTGCCTGCTACTAGCACATTCTTCATTGGACGTGGATCTGATTCAGACGTTTCTTTGGAAGCTGCTTTGAAGCTTAAGGAAATTGCCTATGTTCAAGCTGAAGGTTTTGCTGCTGGTGAATTGAAGCACGGAACATTAGCTTTGATTGAAGATGGAACACCAGTAATTGCCTTGTTGACGCAACCAAAGACTGCTGGTCTTGTACGTGGTAATATCGCTGAAACACAAGCACGTGGTGCGAACGTTTATCGTATTACAACAAGCGTATTAGCTGAAGAAGGTGAAAAGGGTTACGTCCTTCCAGACGTTGATCCATTGCTTGCACCATTATTGGCAGTTGTTCCAACACAAATGTTGGCATACTATACATCATTGGGCCGTAACTTGGATGTTGATCACCCACGTAATTTGGCTAAGTCAGTGACTGTTCAATAATAATCATTTAAACATCAGAGGCATGAGTGAATTACTTGTGTTTCTGATGTTTTTTGTTAGATTTTTTTCTGGGTTAGAATCCCTTTTCTCAAAAAATATTTGCTATACTTAAGAGGCACATACAAGGGGGGATTTCAAATGAAAATAGCAACATTACCAGAGGAATTTCAAGCAGCGTTACCGATTTTAGAAACCATTGAAGCAGCCGGGTATGAGGCTTATTTTGTGGGCGGATCAGTACGTGATACCCTTTTAAACAAACCAATTCATGATGTTGATATTGCAACATCGGCTTTTCCAGCAGAAGTGAAAGCTTTATTTGAAAAAACAGTGGATACAGGTATCGAACACGGAACTGTCATGATTTTAGATCACGGACAAGGATATGAGACGACGACTTTTAGAACAGAATCGGATTATACGGATTTTCGTCGTCCGGACGAAGTGACCTTTGTTCGATCATTGAAAGAAGATTTAAAGCGGCGTGATTTTACGGTAAATGCATTGGCGTTAAAGCGTACAGGTGAAGTTATCGACTTATTTGATGGAATTTCAGATTTGGAAAACCATGTTTTACGTGCAGTTGGAAAAGCAGAAGAACGTTTTCATGAAGACGCTTTGCGAATGATGCGAGCTGTGCGTTTTGCGGCGCAATTAGATTTTAAAATTGAGGATAATACGCAACAATCAATTCAAGACAATGCTGCTTTGTTAGCAAATATTTCGATCGAACGTACGAATGTTGAATTCACGAAATTGATGCAAGGTCGTGCAGCAACATATGGCATGTTAGAGTTGTTGAAAAATCGTTTGAATCTGTACATGCCAGGGTTAGAAAATGCAGATATAGATTTGATTGGTATGGCTGAATTGTTGAAGGTGGCCCAACCAACAGATGACACGCAGGCATGGGGCCTTTTGGTGTTTGAACTAGGTTTAACCCCTGAAGATGCAGGTAGCTTTTTACGGAAATGGAAACATAGTAATGAGCTCATTAAGACCATTCAAACAAGTATTGCTTTATTAAATGTGTTGCGCTTAGGTGAAGCATCTGATTGGGAGTTATATATGACAGGGTCAGCGCTACCAACGGCAATCGTAGTAGCCAATCTATCTGAATTACAGTTAGATACTGATGAAATTGCTGCCCGTTATGATCAATTATCAATCCATGCACGGCATGAATTAGCGGTAACCGGAAGCGATTTGATGACTAATTTGGATGTGAAACCTGGTCCTATTCTTGGTAAAATATTAAATCAATTGGAGCATGAAGTTGTTGAAAATAAAGTAGCAAATTTGAAACCTGCGTTACTTTATCGTGCTGTTGAAATGATGGAAAAAGAGAAAAAATAATTTATGAAACAATTTCGAGCAAATAATTTAACCAGTATATATGGTGAAAAAACGTTACTAGATCATATTTCGTTTTTAATTGAAACAGGTGATCGTGTTGGTGTAATCGGGGTTAATGGTTCAGGAAAAACAACCCTTTTAAATGCAATTTCAGGCTTAACGCCAGCTGATTCTGGTGATTTGGAGATGCCAAATGACTATACAATTGGCTATCTACAACAAGATCCAGACTTGGATGATGATAAAAAAGTTATGGATGCCGTTTTTTCTGGTGCACAACCAGTCTTTCAATTAATTCGTGATTATGAGAGTGCTTTAGATGCCTATGCGGCAAACCCAGAGGATGCAAAAATTGAGCAGCGTTTTACCAAGTTACAGGCCCAAATGGACCAAGATGATGCTTGGTTAGCCGAGTCAGAAGTGAAATCGATCTTGACCCAACTTCATTTGCCGGACCTAGATATGAAGGTTAGCCAACTATCAGGTGGACAGAAAAAGCGTGTTGGGCTCGCGCAAGTCTTGATTCAAGCGCCTGATTTGCTTTTGTTAGATGAACCAACTAACCATTTAGATTTTGATTCAATTGCATGGCTAGAAAAATATTTAAGCGAGTATCGTGGTGCTGTGATGACCGTGACTCATGACCGTTATTTCTTAGACCATGTGACGAATCGTATTTTTGAATTGTCATTTGGACAATTATATGAATATACCGGTAACTATCAAGACTTTGTGCAAGCAAAAGCGGAGCGTGTTGCTGCCAGTAAAGTTGCCGACCATAAAAATGAACAATTATATAAAAAAGAACTTGCTTGGATGAAAACAGGGGCGAAGGCTCGTTCAACGAAGCAAAAAGCACGTGAAAATCGTTTTGCTGAAATCTCTGATCAACGTGGTACTTTACAGCTAGATGATGAAGTTGAAGTGTCATTAGGCCAATCTCGTTTAGGGAAAAAGGTTATTAATGTTGAACAAGCAGATTTAGCGTTTGATGATCGCGTTATTTTAAAAGACTTTAATGAATTGATTCAAGCGAATGAACGCATCGGGATTACAGGACCAAATGGGACTGGAAAATCAACGCTCTTAAATGTGATTGCCGGGCGTCAGCAGCTGGATTCAGGGATTGTTGAAATTGGTGAAACGGTGAAGATGGCCTTTTATACGCAACAGACTGAACCGATTCCAGAGGATAAACGTGTTATTGAATATTTGAGCGATGTAGCGGAAGCAATTGTCGATCAAGCTGGTAATCGTGTTTCTGTTTCTGATTTGTTGGAACAATTCTTGTTCCCAAGTATGATGCATGGCACATTGATTCGTAAATTATCTGGTGGTGAAAAACGACGCCTTTATCTGTTAAAACTTTTGATGCAATCACCAAATGTGTTGCTCTTAGATGAGCCAACCAATGATTTGGATATTGGTACATTAACTGTGTTGGAAGACTATTTGCATCAATTTGTGGGGACTGTGATTACTGTTTCCCATGATCGATACTTCCTTGATAAGGTTGCAGATAAATTGTTGATTTTGCATGGACAAGGCGAAATTACGCGTTATGCGGGACTATTCTCTGACTATTTAGCGCAATATGGCGCACCTACGATTGAGAATGCCCCTAGCAAGCAACATCACGACACTGAAGCAAAACTGGATGCAAGTGCCAGTTCTGTTGAAACACCGATTGTTGAAAAACCTAAAAAGAAAAAGCTCACTTGGTCTGAGAAACAAGAGTGGGAAACGATTGAAGATGATATTGCTAAGTTAGAAGCACAAGTGGAAAAAATTGAAGCAGATATGATCGAGAATGGTGCTGATTTTAGTCAGTTAAGTATTTTACAGCATGATTTAGAAGAAACAAATCAAGCTTTAGAAGATAAAATGAATCGTTGGGAAGAATTATCAGAACGTGTGGAGGATTAACATGACAACTATTTCTTTAGTTTGGGCACAAACCAATGATGGGACAATTGCCGTAAATAACCAAATTCCATGGCATCAAAAAGATGATATGCTGTTGTTTAAGCAAGCAACTTTGAATAAGGTGATTGTGATGGGGCGCCATACCATGGAAAGCTTTAATGGACGTCCCTTACCTAAACGTCTTAACCTGGTTCTAACGCATGATGAATCATTGGCAGTGCCTGAAGGTTTCCAGAAGGTTCATTCTGTTGAGGAGGCTATCGATGTTGCCAAGGCTGCCAACTTAGACTTAGCAGTTATTGGTGGAAAGCCCATTTATGAATCATTCATGCCGGTTGCCGACAAATTAGTTGTCACGTATCTTGATACAGACTTAACTGGGGATGTCAAAATGCCCAAAGTCGATAAGACAGTCTGGAAAGGGACCCCAATTGCTCAAGGAACGCATAATGAAGCAAATGATTATGATTATGAAGCCCTTGAATATGAACTTCGTGATTAATATTTTGCCATAAGCATGACAATTAAAGTTTAGAAGCGTAAAATGTAGTTAATCAACAATAGGTGGTGAGAAAATCATGAAGTATATTACCTTGTTTTTCTGGACATTTATTTTGGGTGAAGTCTTAGGTTATATTGCAAGTGCCCTTGCAGCTGTATCATATGATGCAACAGCAGTATCACTATTTTCAGCTGTTATTGCATCAATCGCAGCCATTGGTGAATTTGCAATTTCTAAATCAGCAACACCAAATGCCCACTAATCGGATATGTGTAAGAAAAAAGCCAATCTTTCATAGATTGGCTTTTTCGCGCTCATCAAAAAAATGATATGATAAAGATACTGAAAACGCTGAAAGGGGATTGCGGATGGTACCTTTAAAAATACGGACAGCCTTTACCTTATTGAAAAGTCCCACATTACCAGCAACGTTAGTGGCAGATGCTAAGCAAAAGGGCTATCAAGCTCTGGCATTAACTGACGACAATACCTTATACGGCATGGATAATTTTTATCAAGCCGCCAAAAAAAATGATGTAAAACCCATTTTAGGTTTAACCGCTAATTTAATGGGTACTGACATTGCACAAATTTTTCCATTGGTTTTATTAGTTGAAAATCAACAAGGCTATCAAAATTTGTTAGCGATTAGCAGTCGTTTAATGACTGAGGAACAAGCACCGCGTTTAGCTGACATAGCAGATTTACTTACGGGATTATATGTTATTTTTCCAACCGTAAGTGAATTGTCTGTTTTATTGAGTTCAAGCAAATCATCAGCAGAAGCGCTATTGCAAAAAGTACGCGCAATCGTTGCTGAAGATCATTTGTTTTTGGGTGTGACGCCAATCATGGCGAGTGAGCGCATTGCGGAGCTAAAAACACTGGCAGAGCGCTTTATGGCACCCTTAATTGCACTAGGTGAAGTTGACTATTGTCAACCGCAAGATGGTTTTGCCATGCAAGTGATTGAAAAAATTGGCTTGGGTGAAACAATTCAAAATATTGGACAAGCCCATACACATACGGCTGAAAATTATTTACCTAAACCTGACGATTGGACATTAGCTTTTGAACAAGCTGGTTTAGGGGATGCGGTTGCAATGACAGATTGGTTGGCTGATCATAGTCAATTCGAAATGGCGCCACAAGAAAACAATTTGCCGAAAATTAATTTACCTGCTGATACGTCCGCCAAGGATTACTTGAAAGCATTAGCTCAACAGGGACTAACTGAACGTCTCTCAGATGTTGATAGTCGCTATCAAACTCGCTTGGACTATGAATTAGGTGTTATTGATGAATTAGGTTTTGATAATTATTTCTTAATTGTATGGGATGTCATGAATTATATGCATCAAGAGCATATTCGAACAGGGCCTGGGCGTGGTTCAGCAGCAGGTTCTTTAGTGGCATATGCGTTACATATTACGGATGTTGATCCAATTGCATACGATTTATTGTTTGAACGTTTTTTAAATCCACAACGCGCGCAAATGCCGGATATTGATATTGATATTCCTGATAATCGACGTGAACAAGTCTTAGATTATTTGCATCAAAAATATGGTCATACACAAGTTGCACAAATTATTACTTTTTCAACGATGAGTGCCAAAGCAGTTATTCGTGACGTTGCACGTGTTTTTGGCTTAACGCCAACACAGATTGATCAATTATCTAAGACAATCCCACGTCAATTAAATTTGACTTTACAGACGGCATATGATGAATCGCAAAGTTTTCGCAATGCTTTATTTGATTTGCCGGTTGATGGTGAGTTACTGTTTGAAACGGCCAAGCGTTTGGAAGGCCTACCAAGAAATGCTTCTTTGCATGCAGCTGGAGTCGTGTTATCAGCAACACCTATTCAAGAAACGATGCCGGTCCAATTAGGTGAAGATGGTCGCTTAGTGACACAATTACCCAAGGGGCCGGTTGAAGCACTGGGACTGTTAAAAATGGACTTTTTAGCTTTGTCTAATTTGAATATTTTAGATACCGCTTTACGTGAGGTAGCCAAGCAGGATCCTGATTTTCATATCGAAACGATTGATTTAAATGACGTGCAAATGTTGACGGCATTTCAAAAAGGTGCCACGAATGGTGTGTTCCAATTTGAATCTGCGGGTATGAAAAACATGTTAAGGCAAATGCACCCGGATAGTTTCGAGGATATTGTAGCCGCCAACGCACTCTTTAGACCTGGTCCAAGCCAAAACATTGGTCATTTTATTGCCCGTAAACATGGTCAAGAACAGCCAACCGTATTGGATGAGAGTATTGCGGATATTTTAGCGCCAACCTATGGCATTATTGTTTATCAAGAACAAGTTATGCGTGTGGCTGAACGTTTTGCCGGATTTACTTTGGGCGAAGCCGATTTATTAAGACGCGCAATGTCGAAAAAAGATGCAGGTAAATTGGCTAACATCAAGACTGATTTTATTGCCGGAGCAGTAGCAAATGGCCATACAGAAGCGCTAGCACAAGAAGTATATGGCTATATTGAGACTTTTGCGCAGTATGGGTTTAATCGTTCGCATGCGGTGGCGTATTCAAAATTAGCCGTCCAATTGGCCTATGTTAAAGTCCACTATCCATTGGCCTTTTATAAAGCGGTCTTAAACGATGCAATTGCCGATAAAGCTAAAGTGAGTGCCTATATTTCTGAGGCCCGCGCGGCTGGTGTGCAGGTGTTGGGACCAAGTATTAATCAAAGTTGGCAAGGTTACAGTGTTAATAAACAGGGGCAATTGCAAATGGGATTAGCCTCAATTCTTGGTTTGCGACGTGATTTCCGGACGGAAGTGCTTGAAAACAGAAAGAATAACGGTCGCTTTAAAGATTTGACGCAATTTATTGGTAGTTTATCAAATAAATATCGTAAGATTGAACAATTAGAGCCCCTTGTGTATGTGGGCGCCTTCGATGAATTTAATGATAATCGCCGCGCGTTAGTCGAGTCGCTGCAGAGTTATTTAGATGCAGTTGGCCTGGCGGGTGAGTCCATGTCCATGTTTGATACGCTTGAACCAAAAATTCGTGAAGTCAGCGATTATTCGACTGATGAACGTTTGAATTATGAGCATGATTATTTGGGTGTCTATTTAAGTGGGCATCCCATTGAAGCTTATCTTGGTCAAGAACATACTGATATTGCCAATTTGGCATCCGGTATGAATAATGTCGTTTTGATTGGTTATATTCAAAATGTTAAAGTCATTCGAACCAAAAAGGGTGATCAAATGGCTTTCGTTGATGTGATGGATTTAACTGGTGATATCTCATTAACTGTTTTCCCGAGACTCTATCAACAAGTCCAAACTGATTTAGAAAAAGGAAACACGTTACGAATTCGCGGAAATGTTGAAGGACAGCGTGGCCGTGATGGCATTCAAGTGCTTGCTGAACAAATTCAAAAAGCACCGATGGCTCAATCCGTTGCTAAATCAGATAAACAAGCAGTTCCCAAAGGACGCTGGTTTCTACGAATTCCGGCTGAATTGGATACTGCTGAGATGATGCGTCGTTTACAGCCGGTATTACAAACACATCACGGGGTGAATCCAGTGCTGGTGATTGAAGCGGCATCAAATAAGAAAATTGCATTAGCCGAACAACAATATTTATCGTATGATTTGGAAACAACTCAGGCTTTGACAGAAATATTGGGACAAAATAATGTCGTTTTTCAAACGAACTAATTAAAAAACAGTCATTTTCATAACATTTATATGAAAATGGCTGTTTTTTTGACGGAAGTGATGCTTTTTACATGTCTATTTTTTTACAATTTTAATAGGACGCTATGTCAAAATATAAACATGCGTTACAATGATAAATAAGTATAGTGATGGTTGCATAATCATCGCAGCAGTTATTCACGAAATGAACTGGGGAAAAGTATGGTAGAAGCAAAAGTAGTTACAGCTGAGGATGTGCACAACACAGTTGCATCCTATATGAATCCAGAGCACGTTGCCAAGGTTGACCGTGCGTATCAATTTGCAGCCGATTTGCATGTTGATCAAGTCCGTCAATCTGGGGAACCTTATATTGCGCACCCAATTCAAGTTGCTGGTATTTTAGCAGATTTAAAAATGGACCCAGATACGGTTGTTTCTGGTTATTTGCATGATGTGATTGAAGATACGGATGCAACTTTGGATGAATTACGTGAACAATTTGGAGACGACGTTGCCAACATTGTTGACGGTGTGTCAAAAATTTCAAAAATTAAATATAAATCATCACGAGAACAATTGGCCGAGAATCATCGTAAACTGTTATTGGCGATGTCCAATGATATTCGTGTCATTATTGTTAAATTGGCGGATCGTTTGCATAATATGCGCACATTAGATGCATTACGACCTGAAAAGCAAAAGCGTATTGCTTCAGAAACATTGGAAATCTATGCGCCTTTGGCGGATCGTTTAGGAATTATGACGATTAAATGGGAATTAGAGGACTTGTCATTACGTTATCTAGACCCAGAAGGCTATCATGAAATTGCGAGTTCGATGAAGTTACGTCGTCGTGAACGTTTGCAAATTGTGGAAGAAGCAGTCTCAGAAATTGAACAAACAATTGAAGAATTAGATTTAAAGAATGTCGATGTGTATGGACGCCCTAAACACATTTATTCAATCTATCGTAAGATGGTGGATAAAAAGAAGGATTTCCAAGATATTTTTGATTTATCAGCGATTCGGGTAATTGTTGATTCAATCCCAGATTGTTATGCCGTTTTAGGCGCGATTCATGCGCGCTGGACGCCGATGCCAGGTCGTTTTAAGGATTACATTGCTTTGCCAAAAGCGAACGGTTATCAATCATTGCATACTACTGTGATTGGGCCAAGCGGACGGCCTTTAGAAGTTCAAATTCGAACGCATGCCATGCACGAAGTCGCAGAATACGGTGTGGCTGCTCATTGGGCTTATAAAGAAGGTAATGTTGATGGCGCTGATGTTGAAAATAACGATGAGCAAAAGTTGAATGTGATTCAAGGTATCTTGGATTTGCAAGATGATGCGAGTGATGCGGATGACTTTATGGAATCCGTTAAGGGTGATTTGTTCTCTGATCGCGTCTATGCTTTTACACCAGAAGGGGATGTCATTGAATTGGCCAAAGGCGCCGGTCCCTTAGATATGGCTTACAGTATTCATACGAATATTGGAAATCATACAACGGGTGCACGCGTGAATGACCATATCGTACCGTTAGATTATCAATTGAAAACCGGTGATATTGTTGAAATTATTACAGCACCAACGGCTAAGCCTAATCGTGATTGGCTAAATATGGTAAAAACACGTCGTGCCCGCAATAAGATTCGTCAGTACTTCCGTAAGCAGGATCGTGATGAAAATATTGATGCTGGTAAGGCAATGTTGGCGCAATGGCTGAAAGAAAATGACTTTGACCCAGCTGAAATTATGACCGATGCCAATGAACAATTTGCAACGCAAAAGACGCATTTTAATAGTGCGGATGACATGTATGCAAGTATTGGTTTTGGCGACACAAAACCACAAGGTGTGGCTAATAAATTTACCGAAGAAAAACGCGAACAGTTAGAAGCTGAGCGTCAAGCTGCGGAACAAAAAGCCATTTTAGAAGAACATGAAACGCTTGAAAAAGAGGGTAAGTCTGAAAAGGAACATAAGAAGCGTAAAGATCGCATTGTGATTGATGGCGTTGATAATATGTTGATTCGTTTTGGACATTGTTGTACGCCGGTACCAGGTGACGAGATTAAAGGGTATGTCACACGTGGACGTGGTGTATCAGTGCATCGTGTCGCATGTCCTAACTTACAAGCGGTCATGAAGCAAGGTCAGGGCTTGATTGATGTTGCATGGGAGAATCAAGACGGCTTTAATAATGAAGAATTCGAAGCTGATTTGAGTGTGCGTGGGATGAATCGTGATAAATTGTTGAGTGATGTGATGCGAACAGTAACCAACAATACAAAAACATTATCATCGATTAATGGACGTATTGAAAATAAGACAGATGCAAATGTGTCATTAACTGTGGGCGTTCAAAATTTGACACAACTAGAACTCATCATGGATACGGTCCGTAGTATTCCTGATATTTATGAAGTTAAGCGAGTGTTTAAATAAAAATGAAAGTTGTTGTACAACGCGTATCATCTGCTAAGGTTAGTGTTGAATCAGAAATTTTAGGTCAGATTGAACAAGGTTTTATGTTGTTAGTAGGCATTCAAGATACGGATACTGAAGTTGAAATTGATTATTTGGTCAGAAAAATTACAAATTTAAGGGTTTTTGAAGATTCAAATCTAAAAATGAACCTAAATATACGAGACATTGATGGTGCGATTCTATCAATATCACAATTTACTTTGTATGCTGATACACGCAAGGGCAATCGACCAAGTTTTACAAAAGCGGGTGCGCCTGATTATGCTGCGCAAATGTATGATTTATTTAATACAAAATTACGTGAGCAAGGTTTGACCGTCGGGACTGGAAAATTTGGGGCTGATATGCAAGTTGAATTAACCAACGATGGGCCAGTGACGATTCTATTTGATACAGATAGAAAGTGACGAATAGGCTGATAGATGGCTATACATGTGAATTAGTAAAACATGTTTTTGTAATATTGTTGAAAAGCACCGGACGTAAATGTTTGGTATAATTTAAAAGTAATAAAAATAAAGTAAGGGGAGAATGCTATGTCTGAAAAATTGATTCAACTTCGTGTCGAAGATAGTGTTAAAGATAAGGCAGATGAAATCTTCAAGGCTCAAGGTTTAACAACTCAAACAGCCATCAAGATTTTTTTGACGCAAGTTGCTAATACAAGTCAATCACCATTTGATAACTTGTTTTCAGGAAAATAGAATAGTTTGATTTAATTCGGTTGGGCGAAACGCTTCAAGATTGACTGTTTGGGGGAACAGTTATCTTGGAGCGTTTTGTCTTATAAGGTAAAGGAGTGGGAGCTCATGGAATTTGTATACTTCGTTATTTTGATTGTTTCTGCATTACTAGGTGGTCAGGTTGCAACCAAATTAGGGTTATCCAATGTGGTTGGTCAATTGATCGCAGGAATTTTGGTTGGACCAGCGTTACTAAATTTTGTTCCGAGTTTACACAGTATTCATGTTGTCGGTGAATGGGGAGTTTTGCTATTAATGCTTAATGCAGGACTTGAAACTGACGTCGCTGAATTAAAGCATAATATGAAGGCAGCTTCGTATGCTGCGGTCTTAGGGGTTGTTTTTCCGTTAATTGCGTTCCCCGTGATGGCTCTCTTGTTTGGGGTTAAATGGGACACCGCTATTTTCTGGGGAATTGTTTTTGCGGCAACATCTGTTTCAATTACATTAGCTGTGTTGAATGAACAAGGTAAGCTAACGAGTACAGCTGGATCAGTTATTTTGGGTGCGGCCGTCTTAGATGATATTATCGCCTTGTTGCTAGTGGCTGCATATTCAGTGTTCTTAGGTGGTTCTGGATTGGGAATTAGCTCAATTATGCCGTTAGTTGCCTTTGGGCTAGGGCTCCTTATGCGCCGTTGGTCGAAGTCAGACGAATTCCTCGATTGGAGCAATAAGATTGGGACCTGGACCTTATTCCCAATTTTCTTTGGTTCAATTGGATTGATGATTAGTTTTGATAATTTTATGAAAGAAGCAATTTTCCTAGTTATCTTAACTATTTTAGCCGTTGGAACAAAGTATTATGGAGCTGGATTAGGCGCTCGTATGGCAGGTATCAATGCGGTTGATAGTCGTGCCGTGGGTGCTGGAATGGTCTCACGTGGTGAAATGGCCTTAGTGATTGTACAAATTGGTTTGTCGGCCGAGATTATTTCACATCAAGAGTTTTCAAGCTTCGTGATTGTGGTTATTCTATCAACGATTATTGCCCCAATCATGCTCCGTCCATTGTTGGATAAAGTTACTGATTAATCGAATAAGTATGAATGTTTGTTAAAAAGGAATAATAACGTATGAACCAGTTGGTTATTAATGATGCTTTGATACAAGCATTAAAAAGCGCTGATTTAGATACTAATTCAGAAAGCTTTCGTAGTCTTTTACTTGATGCAACTTTGTTAGTTCGTGGTCAAGAAATTGATGATCGTTTTGAATTTACACTAATTAAAAATGATGCCGATATGTACGTTTTAGATACGTATACGAGTTGGTCGCAACTTGCTGGGGATGAAACAGTGTTCTCAATTCATTTTCAAGAATTAGTGAATGCAATGCGTGAGTTAGATGATATTGACGGGTTAATGTTAAATAATAACATTGTGCTATCGAAAGAATCATTTTTTCATAGCAATAAATTGTTTTTAGCCGCATTGACAGCTGATGATACAGAACTAGAGGAACACCTCATTCCCTTGTTGGCAAAAGATATTAATCGTGCTTATGTTGGCAAAATGATTCAAGGTGAGCATGTACAGCTACAATTAGTAGTTGCGCCATGGACTGAAGGTCTTCAGCAAGAAATTGAAACTGAATGGCATGCATATATAGAAATGCATGCTGGTATGCCAGACATCAAAGTTGTGTCAGAAGAAAGTGATGAAGGTCAGTTTATGATGGCTCATTTTAGTCCGGTCTTCTCAAAGTAAACACCGGGTCATACGGTTAAAAAACTACTTAGTGGGTGTGTGATATCTATCAGAGTGGATTGAAAAAGTCTGTCAGAAATGACAGACTTTTTCTTTTGGATAAATTTTTATTAGCAGTAGTTATAATACTTGTTGGTCATAATTTAAGCTTTATTTAAGTTGAACAAATTTATAATTAACTTGTTTATTATTTCACGAATACATATTCAAAGGATATGCATATTAAAGGAACGAGTAGGTATTACTTATTTGAAACAAAGAACAGCAAATGCATCGATGGTAGCTAATTATAGGAATTCAACAACCAAAAATAAAGCTACATGATTATAGGATTGTCAAAATTACGCTTTAAATCTGGAGATAAATGTCAACATAAGGAGCTTTTTAATGAAATATACGATATCTGCAAATACTGTTTTTCCACTAGTTGAAATCGAACTGAACAAGAATGAGCGTGTACAAATCGAAAATGGTGCTATGGTGTACCATAATGGTGAAATTAATCTTGAGGGTTCAATGAATAGCAATGGGAGAACTGGAATCAGTGGTGCTGTACATGCTTTTGGACGTTCAATATCAAGTGGCGAAAACTTTTTCATCACCACGGCGACTGGAAAAACTGATCAGGCTATGGTTGCTATTGCACCGTCGACACCTGGTGCAATTAAAGAACTACAAGTTGGCAGTGAGCATTGGCGATTGAATACAGGTGTTTTTTTAGCATGTGACCCAAATGTTACCTATAATATGAAACGTCAAAAAATTGGTCGTGCTATATTTGGTGGAACTGGTGGATTATTTATTATGGAAACTGCTGGTGAAGGATCACTGCTAGTTAATAGTTATGGCGATATCGTTGAAATTGAACTTGATGGTACGAAGCCGTTTGTTGTTGATAATCAACATGTTGTCGCGTGGTCATCAGGATTAGATTATGGTATTGAAATTGGCTCAGGGACGTTTGGATTTAAGACCGGTGAAGGTTTGGTAAATGAATTTCATGGTACAGGTACTGTCCTCATTCAAACACGTAATGCGGAAGCGTTAGCTAATTACATTAGTCCATATTTAATCTCAACGGACTAATTGCAAGAAGTAAAAAATAAAACATCATTCAATTTTTCGGAGTAATTAAGAAAAATTGAATGATGTTTTTTTAGATTATTGGACAATTAACTGTGTGAATAACAGCACCAGATGTCCTTTGCTTAGCTGTTTCGCGTAAATTAAGGACCGTAGTCATAACAAATTCTCCTTTTTATCTATTCAAAGTAGCAAAATATATGAGTATATTGATTGCAATTCGATTTGAATAAAATGTTAAAGTTGTAATGTGATTTTTCTGGAAAGGTTTGAATTGGATGAATAATTAATGTTTTTATGTGTTTAATGTGATTAATTTTTATCATTTAATATTTTTAATATGTTATTATAATGACATTAAGAATATTTATGTTAAAATATAATGAGAAACAAACTTGTATTACTTAATAATCCTAAACGTTGTAATTGTTTTCTAATTAAATGCTTAAATCTTAGAGATGATCGTTTAATTTACTATGATTTATTAAAGCGATTATCAAAGGATTTGGTAGTTGTGCCTGTAAAAACAGTCCTTTTTATGCGGGCATCTCCGGCATGAAATATGTATTGGTTAAGTTATATAAATATTTTCAAGATAAAGGATGGCTAAAGGAACTGTTTAAGAAAATGGATGGTTCATTTAGAAATGGAGAAAAGGAGTTCGTTTAGCTATTGCTAGTCTAGAAAATGCACTAAAGGAGCGAGTATGATCAATTATGTAAAACGACATTTATTTCAGAATAGTGTATTAATATGTTTAGTGGTTATTTGTGCATTTTTACAGATAATGAATTCATCTATGTTATCTTTTGCAACAAATGCCATTACTGACAAAGAATATAAATTATTTATGATGTGGATGGCTTTAGATTTGAGTGGGTGGACAGCCCTTTATGTCTTGAGTTTCATTTCAGATGTTTATCAAGAAAAATTAATACAAGATATGAATATAGATATGCGTATTGATTTGATTAACAAGGGCACAAAGTCAGTTAACGCATTTCATAAAAATAAGAAATCATACTATGAATCGGGAATGATGAATGATATAAATTTGATAAATAGTAAAATTTTCCAGAATTTTTATCTTATGATTCAAATGTTAGCAATTTTAGTATTTTCAACAGGAATGATAATTTTCTTTCAATGGAAATTATTTATTCTAACATTTGTGCTAGGAATTATATCAATTTATTTCCCAAGGTATTTAAATAAAAAGGCTCAAAAAGCATCAAAAAACATGAGTGCAATAAATGAAAAATCTTTGACAGGATATAATGAAACTATAGATGGCGTAGATACGTTTAGCGGTTTGGGCCTAAGAGAAAAACTTGTAGAAAGAATATATAATGTCTCAAGAGAATTAAAGGTGAAGAGTGTCGAATATGCCCGAGTGAATGGTGAAATTGAGTCCGTTGCAGCATTTGTTAGCAGTGCGAGTCAAGTTGCTCTATTAACTTATACAGGTATATTAATTATGCAAGGTGCAACAGAAATAGGAACATTACTATCAATTGCTTCTTTGGCGGGATTGTTTTTTACCTCAACCAAAGGGGTTAGTAATGGCATTAGTAAGATTAGTGGGAATAAAAATTTATTTGATAAATTTATTGTTGGTAGCACAGAAGAAAATGATGGACATCGAAGTGAAAACGGTAAAAATGTAGATAAGGATATCGCCGTCATTTTTGATAATGTATCCTATAAGTACGATGATAGTGACTACTTATTTAAAAATATTTCATTCAACATAGAACAAAAAAGGAAATATTTTTTAGTTGGACCATCGGGTAGTGGTAAATCAACAATTTTTTCACTAATTACTAAAAGCGTTTATCCTGATGCAGGAGAAATTACAGATTCACCAACTATTTCGAGTTGGTTATATGTTCCACAAGAACCTGTTATTTTTTCTGAAAGTATACTTTATAACTTAACCTTGGGTGAAGAATATCCAGAAGAGGATATTGTCAAGGTTCTTAAAGAGACTAATTTATATGAAGAATTACTTTCTTTGTCAAATGGGTTAAATACAATATTAGTGGACAATGGAAGCAATATTTCTGGAGGACAAAGACAGAGAATTTCATTAGCACGTGTTTTGCTAAGAAAGCCAACAGCATTATTGTTGGATGAAGCGACATCGGCGGTTGATTCAATAAATGAATATAGTATATTGAGTAAACTATATGCTCTGCCCAATACAACAATTATTTCTATTATTCACACAGCAAACGAAAGAACTTTAGCTTTGGCAGATAGTATAATTGATATGGAACGTTTAAAAAAAGATAAGTTGAACTGAACCCTTATTATTGGAGATTAGTTTTCGAATAATTTTAATTCAAGAATATCGTCTATCCGAGCAATCGGTTAGGCGATTTTTTGCGTATAAGCCACTTGAAGTGAACCCCCTAAGTTGGATGATAATGTTTAACCTAGGGGGGTTACTTTTTGACAAAATATGCAAATTAATTTAAAGCATTAGTAGTCAGAGAATATCTCGAGAATAATAAATCGCTATCTCAAATCGCACGAGATTTTAATAGCACATCGCCAAAAATATTGCGGACGTGGACTAATCGATGCGAAAGCTTTTTCACTTAACTAAATATATGCCAGTTATAATAAATTTAAAAAGCAATTTGAATCGTTCATTCAGTATTACAATAATGATCGTATAAAAGAAAAACTCGGTGGCCTAACTCCTATTGAATATAGAAGAAGGGCCACCGAGAAAATGAGTGGATTTTTTGTCCAACCTAATGGATTCACTTTAAAAGATGCTGAGCTTTTTAATTGTTTAATGTGAGCGGTGCTTATGCTGAATCTTATCCATAATGCCACTGGCATAGGCTGCGATAGTGGATCCAATTACATCTAAAATTTCAAACATGGCAAATGCTCCTTGTGTGTCATTTAGACGGTTAAATTTAATTATTTAGGTTCAACTTCATAACGGGCAGTGCGCAATTCTTTACGTTGTGCCTTCGTTGGACGATATAGGAAGTCAAAGTAAGCTGAACGCCAGTCATCAAATGAAGCCGCCATATTTGCAATGTCATCAGGAATGTCTTCGCGAGGAATGCGATCCAAATCAGGATGTTTAGCAATATAGTCAGCCATCCAAGCTTGAATTTTTTCATGGCCAGCATTTTCAGCGTCAACGTTAAACCAGTTGGTTGCTTCATAGTGAATGTTTTCGTCAGGAACTTCGAAAAGTTCCATTGTTCCGTGGACTTTAAATGGACGAATCAACTTAACATCAGGGTTAAATTTCCAAATAAAGTCACCATCTTCGGTTGCTTCAACATCTTCTAATTGCACGACCGCACCGGCCATGTTAGAAGGAAGACCAGCTTCTTTCAATGCGTATGAGGTAACAACTAGGTCACCACGATGATCAGTATTAAAATTATAAATAACGCCAGTTTTTGCGCCAACGAGAATGTCGATAAGGACTTGTGGTTCCATTCCAACTGCTTGCATGATGGATAATACCTGCTTTCAAATTATATTTCATTCCATTCTAGCAAATACGGACTGATAATGCATTTTATTTTTATAGAAATGCGAGATTGGTCGTTGATATGGGCGAAATTATCGCCCAATTCTGTTAAACTAAAGTATTAGATAACTGACAAGATTACACACAAGCAACGAAGTGGAGAGATACAATGGCACATACAGTGGGCGAAATTGTGCAAGCGACGGTGACAGATGAAAATCAATCACATTATTTTGCACAAATTGATGGCACAACTTATGAAGTAAATAAACAAGAATTAGATGACACCCTAGCTTTTGGGGATACAGTAACTGGTTTTGCATATGAAAACAATCAACATGATTTAGCGATTACAACGAAGCTTCCTGAAGTACGTTTAGGACGTTTTGCTTTTGCGACGGTGACCGATATCAGACGTGATTTGGGTGTCTTTGTCGACATCGGATTGCCAGATAAGGATGTCGTTGTTTCATTGGATGAATTACCTACAATCAAGGAATTATGGCCACAACGTGGAGATCGTCTATTAATTACTTTGCGCGTTGATAAGAAAGAGCGTTTGTGGGGTGAATTAGCACCGGCAGAAGTTTATCAAGCATTACGTGTCCCAGCTAAGAAGACGATGCAAAACAAAAACGTGAAGGCAACGGTTTATCGTCTAAAGATGGTGGGAACGTATGCCTTAACGGATGACTATCATTTCGGTTTTATTCATCCCGATGAGCGTTATCGTGAGCCACGTTTAGGTGAAAAGTTAGATGCACGTGTGATTGGTGTACGTGAAGATGGTTCATTGAACCTATCATTGCGTCCACGTGCCTACGAATCAATTGGGGATGATGCGCAAATGATTTTGACATTGTTGCAATCTTCAAATAATCACATGTTACCTTATAACGATAAGTCTGATCCAAAGAAGATTAAGCAATACTTCAATATGTCAAAGGGACAATTTAAGCGTGCCTTGGGAAATCTTTATAAGCAACGTTTGATTACGCAAGATGAGCAAGGTGTTTATTTGGTGGAACAAGAGGAAAAATAGCTTATGGCTGAAACTTCAGTAGGTCCATATTCTGACCAACTGGCTGATTATTTGCATTACGTTACGGTTGAACGTGGTTTATCAGCAAATACACGGGCATCTTATCGTCAAGATTTGGTTCAATTTTTTAATTATTTAATTAAAGAAAAAGATAGTTGTCCTTTAAAAGATGTAGATCGTTTTACGATTTTAGATTTTTTAAAAGTATTAGAAGGACAGGGGAAATCACGAAATACAGTGATTCATATGGTGTCATCCCTGCGGAAATTCTTTCAGTATGCATTTAATAATCAATTACTCGATAAGAATCCGATGGATCAAGTTGATCCGCCCAAAAAGGCGCAATCCTTACCAGCGGTCTTAACGGTTTCAGAAGTAGATGCACTATTGGCTGTGCCTGATACAAATACCCCCTTGGGTTTACGAAATCGTACCATGCTGGAAGTGATGTATGCGACTGGATTACGTGTTACTGAATTGGTAAATCTTAAGTTAGATGATTTACATCTTGAAATTGGCTTAATTCAAACGCTTGGAAAAGGGGATAAAGAGCGGATTATTCCGATTGGCGATGTCGCAGTAAAATGGTTAAAGCGATATTTACAAGAAAGTCGTCCTTTCTTGGGCAAGCAGCAACAAGCAGATGTTATCTTTTTAAATGATCATGGTCGCAAATTGACGCGCCAAGGGGTTTGGAAGTTGATAAAACAAATGGTACAACGGGCCGGAATTACAAAAGATGTATCGCCACATACATTACGCCATTCATTTGCGACGCACATTCTAGAAAATGGGGCTGATTTGCGAATCGTACAAGAGCTATTAGGTCATTCTGATATCTCAACAACCCAGATTTATACTCATATCTCAGATAAGCGTTTGACTGAAGTTTATGAAAAGACGCATCCACGAGCGTAAACAAAATCATCATTGAGGAGGATACCCATGTTAATTACAGTACGTGATGATAAGCGGAAAATAGCAATGGGATTGCTATCATATTTGCCAGAATATAAAGATATTAGTGTGACACAACGTGAAATGGATTGGTATTTAGCCGCACCTAATCGTCAACTCTACCTATGGCAAGATGATAAAAGTCATCATTTTATGGGATTAGTTGGAACTGAAGCTGTATTCGATTCACTTGTCGTGCATCATTTGATTTTTAGTGTTGAAGTTGCCTCCAATGATCGATTTGCTTTACGTAAGGCGATGTTGGATGCTTTACAGAGACAAAATCAAACAAAAGTAATTATGGGAAATGTCCGTAATCAGCGTTTGATTAACGAATGGCGGGAGCAACAAACCCATGAATGATGCGTTAACCTATCATTTAGAAGATTTTGATGGTCCGCTGGATTTGTTGTTACATTTGATTCGGGTTAACGAAATGGATATTTTTGATATTCAAATTACAAAAATTACGCAACAATATCTTGATTTTATCCATCAAGCGGAGGAGCGAAATTTAGATATTGCCGGGGATTTTTTGGTAATGGCAGCTAATTTGATGGCAATCAAATCAAATGATTTGCTACCAGCTGTTGATTCAAATGTTGATGCAGAATTAGCCGAATATGTTGATGAAGTTGATCCGAAAGTTGCACTTATGCAACAGTTGTTGGATTATCAGCAATATCAAGAAGCCGCAACACAACTACGTGAAATGGAAGAAGATCGGCAACTGCAATTTTCAAGATCACCTGAGACGCATGATCCAATGGCGGATGTTCAAGTACTACCGACAGCTGATGACATTGAAGTGAATGAATTACAACAAGCATTTAATAAATTATTAGAACGTCGACAAATTCAGATTGGTCGAAAGAAAATTAGATCATTAGCACCAGCACGACCATCAATTGAACAAAAAATGATTGAAATTAAAGCGAGTTTTGCTGATGGTGCGACGCGGAATTTTGAGCATTTGTTTGCACCAGACGCACCCAAAACTGAGATTATTGTGACTTTTCTAGGAGTTCTAGAATTAGTACGACATCAACAACTATCAGTTATCCAAACTGATAATTTTGACAATATTATTTTGAAAAGGCATGCAGAGATTAATGACGAAATTAACAAATGATGCACAAGTGGAAGCTTTGTTATTTGTATCAGGGGATGAAGGGGTAAAACTATCTGAATTGACGGCGGCGATAGAATGCACGGAGTCAACTATTTTAGACAGTATTGCCCGCTTACAAGCTAAATATATTGAAGATGAAGCAAGTGCATTGATGCTAGTGAAACATGGACAGCAATATCAATTGGTGACTAAAAGCGAATTAGCACCGACGGTCCATCAATATTTCACAGCGCCGATTACATCAAACTTGTCACAATCAGCATTGGAAGTTTTGGCGATTGTGGCGTATCAACAGCCGATTACTAGAATTTCGATTGATGAATTACGCGGCATAAAATCCAATGCCATGTTGCAAAAGTTGGTGATGCGAAATCTAATTAGTGTCCAAGGCCGTGCGGAAGAAATTGGACGTCCTAATTTATATGGAACAACCGATTATTTCTTGGATTATTTTGGCTTAGATACTTTAGATGAATTACCTGAACTTGGAACTGCTGCTGCATTGGAACACTTGCAAATGAGTGATGATCGCGAAGATGAAGTTCCATTATTTGAAGAAACACAATCAGCATTTAAGACTGATTTACTAGATGAAAGTGAGAAACAATAATATGGCAGAACGTTTGCAAAAGGTTATGGCACAAGCTGGCGTGGCCTCACGTCGAGCTTCAGAAAAATTGATTACTGATGGACGTGTTACTGTGAATGGTAAGACCATCACAGAATTAGGGACGAAGGTTGAACCACACGATAAGATTGAAGTGAATGGTGAACCTGTTGAAGGAAATGAAAAGAAGGTTTATTTCTTGCTTAATAAGCCTCGTGAAGTTGTGACAACGGCTTCTGATGATAAAGATCGTGCAACAGTGCTAGACATTTTGAAAGATGTGCCGCAACGTGTGTATCCTGTTGGCCGTCTAGATTATGATACAACTGGTGTGCTCTTGTTAACCAATGATGGTGATTTAGCTAATCAATTGATGCATCCAAAGTATAATATTGATAAAGTCTATGTTGCTAAGGTTAAAGGGATTCCAAGTAACGATGATTTGAAGGCCCTCCGTTTGGGTGTGACTGTGCATACAGTTGAGAAGAACCGTCACAAGACTTATCATGCTGCACCTGCTAAAGCTGAAATTGTGGCCGTAGATCGTGCGAAAAACACGGCGATTGTTCGTTTAACGATTCATGAAGGGCGTTACCATCAAGTAAAGGAAATGATGAAAGCAGTGAATCATCCTGTGTTGAAGTTGACGCGTGAACGTTATGGTTTGCTTGATGTCACAGACTTGGCACCAGGTGAATATCGTGAATTGACGTATGATGAAGTTCAAGCCCTTAAGCAAGGGAAACAGTATCGTCGTTCATCAGGACGCTTATAATAAAAAAAGATTGAATTTGTCAAATTTTGACGTTCAATCTTTTTTTTTGTGATAGAATCGATTACAATTATAGGTAAATTTAATTTGGAGAGGGAGATAAATGACATTTTATACGATTGAATTCTTAAAGAATCAAAATGACTCAATGGGTGTAATTTACTGGAGTATGTTTTTGATTCTATTGGTTACGTTCGCTGGGTTGGAGCTAATGTATGTGAAAAATAGACAACGCGGGCGCTATCGTGATTTTGCGATTCTAGTCTTATTGGTTGCATTTTTTGTGATTGGGTTACGAATTGAAGCTTTGGATGGTTTGAAGCAGGTTACGAATAACAAGTCACAATTAGTAACGGTTTTGGAGCAAGTAGCAGATAGTGAGGGCGTTTCAAAGGACAAAGTGGCGATTGATAATCAAACGGTTTCATCTAATATGATTGTTAAAGTAGATAAAGAATACTTTGAATTGAAATTTAATAATGATATGAATAGTTACACACTTTCACCAGCAACAGTGACAGTGCCAGATAAGCAGATAGAAGTAAAAACGGGGGATAAGTAATGGGTGATTACGCAAATATTATCATTAAATTAGCCGTTGGAATTGTCGCCCTAATTGTTCAAATCAACATCTTGGGTAAAGGTAATTTAGCACCGATTTCGGCGATGGATCAAGTTCAAAACTATGTTTTAGGTGGAATTATTGGAGGTGTTATCTACAATAAGGACATCACCACTTTACAATTCGTGATGGTTTTGATGATTTGGACATTTTTGGTATTGGCTTTGAAGATGGCCAAAGAGTATAGCTATACCATCCGAAGCATTATTGACGGACGTCCAGTTGTTGTTATCAGACGTGGCCAAATTGAAATGGATGCCATTTTACGGCTAGGTTTATCAGCGAATGAATTAATGTTCAAATTACGCGCCAGTGGTTTTGATGAAATCCAACAAGTTAAATTAGCAACTTTGGAACAAAATGGGCAATTGACAGTTGATAAATATGGGGAAGAAGATACCAAATATCCGATTATTCAAGATGGTCAAGTAAATATGGGCCTATTGGAAGTTATTGAAAAGGATCAGAGTTGGGTCGAAAAACAAGTGAAAGCGCAGTATCCAGATAAGCAAGTAACTGATGTTTATTTGGGTGAATTTATTCATGGGAAAGTGACATTGTACATGTTCCCTGAAGCCAAAAAATTTAAAAAGCGTTAATTTTAAACAAATAAAAAGCAATCAACATAAGCGTTGATTGCTTTTTTATTTTACAAGAAAATGTAAATTGAGATAACTAAGAGGACAATGTAAATGACGGCAGGAATGGCAGTCTTACGTAGTACTTGGCCTTCTTGACCTGAGAAACCAACAACACCGTTAACTGAAACGATATTATGGATACAAATCATATTACCAATAGCCCCACCAATAACTTGGGCAGCTAAGACCATCGCTTTATCTAAACCAGCATCTGTCGCGACGTTAGCCTGGATTGATGAGAAAGTAAGCGTAGAAACAGTTGCACTACCAGTAACGAATGAACCGACAGCACCGAGGACAGGCGCAATCATGAGCCAAACATTGTTTAGATGCGTTGCCATGAATGAAGCGAGGTAATTCGGCATGCTGACAAGATTAGCCGTATTGAAATTTGTGTTCGTAAAGACTTGCACCATAATCAATGTCACAACTAATGCGCTTAAGGTTGACTTCATTGAGATGGCGATATCTTTAACTTCGCTTTGGAAGGCGATTGGTGACTTCTTATGCATGAGTAGTGTCACAATTGAAACTAGTAGCAGCACAGTACCTGGAGAAGCCAAAATGAGCCAATCAGAGCTAATACCTTTAAATCCAAGAATATTATTTACAGACAGATCGATTGCTGAATTTAATAGCGTATTGATTGGTGCAAATAGCTTTGGAAGGACCAAAAGTGAAACAACGAGAACATATGGAAGCCATGCCATGAATAATGACATATCTGACTTGAGTTCAGCTTCTTCAGTAGAACGTGGATATTGAATCCATGGATTTTGCTTAGTATTTTTAGGTAATAAGATATTAAACTTGATGGTTGCCATTGCAAAGACTAGCACGACAATCGGTGTTACGACTGACGTTAGTTCGTAACCAATAAATGTTTGTGTGAAGAAGGCTGTTACAGAATAAACTAAACCAATCATCAAGGTCCAAGGTGCAACTTCAAGGGCTGACTTCATCTTATTGCTTGTGTATTGGCTAGGCAAAAAGACAACCAAAAGCATCATTAACAACATCGGAACAAAAGTTCCACTAATCAGCTCTAAAGTCACAACTTGATGACTAACGGCATTTAATTCAGCTGCATTGGCGGTCGCATTACTTAGTCCAACAGTAATTGGTGTTCCAACAGCACCAAATGAAACGGCTGTTGAATCAGATACTAGAGCCAAAACAACGGCAGATAGGGGTTTAAAACCAAGTGTAATTAACAAAGGTGCGGTAACCATGGCGGGTGTTCCAAATCCGGAAACCCCTTCAATTAATGAACCAAACAAGAACGCAACCAAAATTGCTTGTAGTCGCATATCTTGGGTGAGATTTGTGAACCCAATGTTAATTCGTTCAATGGAACCTGTATACTCCAAAGCACGAAGTAACATCAGGGCGCCAAATAGAATCCACGCGATTGGCAAAGTCTTGTGAATTCCTTGAAGCATTGAGGCACCAATTGCATCAGCGGGGACACTCCAAACGAATATGCTTGAAATAATAATTAGGATAGCCGAAATGCTCATTCCTTTTACTGCGGACATGTTGAAAACCCCGAGTAGAATAACCGGAACAAGAATTGGTATCATCGAAACTAATAGCTGCATAATCCTAAAACTCCTTTTTGTTTATAAGTAAATTATAACAAGATGACAGCGCTTACATAACCCTAAAAAGTAAATTTGCTTGTGAAATTTTAGTGATAGGGTTAACTTTTTTTTACTTCAAGCAAATAAGTTGATGTTATATGGGTAATTTTTATTTTCAGTCGTTTGTGACAAGAAAATAAAAAAAGGTTCAGTCAGATTGACAGAGCCCTTACGCATATTATTGACGATTTTTTGGAACATACCAAGTTAAACAATGGACAGAACCACCCATTGTAGAAATTTCAGAAACGGGTACAGGAATGACTTTTTTATCTGTGTAGGATTCAACTAGTTTCAAGACTTTCTTATCAGCAGATAATTTATACTGTGGCACAAATATTTGATCTTCAGTTGCTAACATATTGGTATACAAACCTTTAGCTGATGGAATCGTATCATCATATTGGCCTTTTTCAGTATAAGCTGAGGGAAGATCAACGAGTTTTAGATCCGGTTGTGCTTGTTTGATTTGCTTTTTTACTTTATCAACGCCTTCAAAGTTTCCAATAAATAGGACGTCAGGCTGAATAAAGAATAGCATACCATCTGCATGACCCATTACATCACCAGGTTCCTCATTGATTAAAATAATATTTTTAATTTTTAGTTGTTTCTTGAGTAACGAAATTAATTCTTGCTCAGAATATTCAGGATTATCTTCTAAAACACGTTTTGTTAAAATCGCGGTATCTTTGTCGTTGTAAACAAAATTACCACCATCTAGTCGAATGTCAGAATAGGTTAAACCAAACGATTGTTGGTCAAGCCAGTTGTCAAAACGGGCATTGGTATCAGCAACAAAGTCTGAATCTAGGTAGTTTGGCTCATATTTAAATTTGACCATCGCATCATTGGTAATAACGGGAGCAATGTCACGGAGCCAAACATCACCATATTGGAGTTGTTCATTGGCGTTGTCTGTCATTAAATTGCTAAATTTTTTAAGATTAGCTTGTTGATCAGCGTAATAATCGTCGTCAGAATCAGGCAATCCAGTGTAAAGAGTTCCGGGTGTTGTAAACTTTTCGTCAGCCATGGGGCTTGACCCAAAATATGCAAAAAGTAGGGTACAAGTAGCTAAGGCAAGTAGTGTTTTTATCATGTTATTTCCTCCGTACACATACATTACCATGAGCTTTTTTATATAATTATTGTAAAAAATATAAAGCCGGTGTAAAGCCTTTTTTTGAGGGTTGACAAGGTTGATTTATATATTAATAAAAATAAATATATAGGAGTTGCTAGCCATTTAAAAATTAGAAGTGTGATAGGATAGAAGAGAGTTAGCAGCGAAGACACGGCATTTGAAAGGAACTGCAATGGGACAATTTAATTGGATGTTGACAGTTGTATTTATGATTGTAGGTGTAACTTTTTTATTGGCGGGCTGGCGTAAACAAGGTAATCAGAAAGAGCGGAATGCCTTACTCGCTTCGGGTGCCCTGATGTTTATGGTGGGTATATTATTAACGGTGATGTATCTATTATGAAGATCAATGAGTGTTTAAGGATAGAAATGGGGATTTAAAAGATGACAGCAATTTATGATAATGAAAAATTTTTTGAGGAATATAGCCACATGTTACGGAGCCAAGAAGGCTTAAAAGGGGCTGGTGAATGGGAAACATTTAAGGCATTGATGCCTGAAGTGGCAAATAAATCGATTTTAGATATTGGTTGTGGTTATGGTTGGCATTGCCAATATGTTGCTGAGCATGGTGCGACTGAAGTTGTGGGAATTGATAATTCGGATAAAATGTTAGCTGTGGCACGTGAGAAAAATGAATTTACACAGGTAACTTATGAAAATATGCCAGTTGAAGCGATGGATTTCGAAGCGAACCAATTTGATTTGGTTCTTAGCTCACTAGTCTTTCACTATATTGCCGATTTTGATGCACTGATTAAATCAATCAAGCATGTTTTAAAAGCGCAAGGGCAACTAATCTTTACTGTGGAACATCCTGTGTTTACGGCTGAGGGATCAGAGCAATGGGTTCAAAATGACGAAGGCGAAAATCAATTCTTCCCTGTTGATAATTATTTTTACGAAGGTGCCCGTGACACTGATTTTCTAAATACGAGTATTAAGAAATATCACCGAACATTGACGACTTACATTGAAACATTAATTCAAAATGGCTTTAAAATTAATCATGTCGTGGAACCAATGCCAAGCGAGGATATGAGAGATCTTGACGGAATGGCTGATGAAATGCGACGCCCAATGATGCTCATTATTTCAGTAGAACTTGAAAAGTAATAAAGAAACACTTCACATTTAGGTGAAGTGTTTTTTTACGCGCATGGGAGTGGTTAAGGCTAGATGATTTAGTGGTTAATTTATGAAAATAATACTAGATGATTTAGTGGTTAATTTATGAAAATAATAATGGTGTATAATGCAACTTTAAAGATGTACCGTATATTTGGACAGTTAGGGGAATCACATCCATGTTAAAAAGGATAAAGTTATACGGAATAGATGCGCCACTCATGATTTTTAGTTATTTAATAATAGGGCTTGGAGCATTAATGTTTGCCATATTTTCTGAGGATTATTCCGGGAAAGTTTGGACCGTCGGATGGGGGGCTTTATTGCTGTTTGGCGGAATCGTGGCACTACATACCTCATTATTTGGTAAATCCAAAATTTGGGAGAAAATCCTTGCAACGCACGTAATCAATTCGGATGCCACCGTATTAGATATGGGGACAGGACACGGCTTGGTTTTGATAAAAATAGCTAGGATCTTGGGTCAAGATGGTCACATAAAAGGGATTGATTTATGGAAAAAACAAGATCAATTCGATAATAGTGCTAAGCAACTTGAACAGAATATTCAGGATGCACAAATCGTATGCGAGGTCAGTATCGATACAGGTGATATTCGAGCGCTTCCGTACGCGGATCAACAATTTGATTTGATAACGTGTAGTTTTGTTATGCACAATATTAAAGGGTCAGACGAACGTACCAAAGCTTTTGTTGAAGCCAATCGTGTTTTAAAAAAAGATGGCACATTGATTTTGGTAGATACGGAGCATAAAAGTCGTGAATATCAGCATACGTTAGAAAGTTTAGACTTTGAAGTTACAACTAAATCTGAGGGCATTAATGGCTGGTGGACTGGTCCGTGGATGGGTTCTTATTCAATGATTGCCAAAAAGGATAAATAATAGTTGAAGCAAAGGCTTATCATGCGATGTAATCATATATAACATAGAGTTTCTTGGCTCTTTATGTATAAAATGATATATTTAATATAAATATTGTGTAGCTGAAATTTTTGATTAGGACAAACGCTTAAGGAGTAACAAATGGCTGGTGTATGGCAAGGTGTAATTAGTGGTGTTGCAGTGTTAACTGGAATAGGTGGCCTTGGCTTTGTGGGATATGAAGCAAAGCATCAAACCGAGGCGTTATACCAACGTAAAGTTGATGCACAAGCGCAAGCAGTTGCAAAAAGTGAAAGTGCAGAGGCAAGTTCAAAGAAAAAGGATGCTAGTTTGAAAAAAACAGCTTCGACGAAGCGCGCATCTGAAAAAAAGGCATCTGAACGAGATGCATCAAAACAATTAGAAGCAGATCAGGCTGCAGCGGCAGCAAATGATGTACCAGAGCCTACTGAAAACGTGAGTGCTGCTGAACAACAGACAGAGACCAATACCGGGAACCAATCCGTAGCTCAGTCAACTGAAACGAAAGCGCCGACTAAAACCGAGAACACAGATAAGGCACCTGCTGATAAGGTTGACAATCAACCAAGAAATCAATCAAGAGATCCCGTAACTGATGCTTACGTTGAAGCAGGCGTTATGAATCCGCAAGGCGGAATGACGTATAGTCCAGAGATTGAATCTAAAGCACAATCTATTCTGGAACGAGATAAGTGATGCTAATTCTGAGTAAATCACGTTGGGGAATATGTATGAATGAATATTTGATATTAGGATTTATATTTTTGATAATAAGTGGGTCAATGCATACCATTTCAAGGTCACAAAGTGATGAAGCTAAAAAGAGGCTAACGTTTGCTAGTGTTGGTTTTTTAATTGGTGGATTAATAATCGTGGTTTCTCAATTACTTTAGGATGATTGTGGTGCGTTAGCTTTAAAAAAGGCCTGACATCAAGGCACTAAAAGTAATTCTATTGACAAATGATAAGTTAAAACTTATGCTTAAGACAGTTAAATAAATTCTTCAGGGCAGGGTGAAATTCCCGACCGGTGGTGAGCACGCTTGCGTGTAAGTCCGCGACTCGAATATTTCGGTATTCGATTGATATGGTGTGATTCCATAACCGACAGTACAGTCTGGTATATAGAAGATTAAGTATAAGACAAGTGAAGTCTTCTTTAGGTTGCCCTGAAACCTAGAGAAGACTTTTTTTGCCTTACGAGGAGAAGTAACATGCGTCAAACGCAACGATTAAGTGTCATTGCTTTACTAGCAGCTGTATCATTTATTTTAATGTTGATTGGGCAAATTCCGTTAATTCCAGGAGCAACCTTTCTGAAGATGGATTTTTCTTTTATTCCGATTTTCCTAGGTGCCATTATTCTGGACTTGCGAGCCGGATATGGGGTGCTTTTGTTGCGCTCTTTATTGAAAATTTTATTAGATGGATCTGGCGTGAATGATTATATCGGATTACCAATGAATATTATTGGCCTTGCTATTTTGCTACTTGGGTTATACTGGGGGATGCAAGGCGGAAAAAATTGGCAATGGCGTAACATTTTAATTGGTGGTGCTGTCGGAACCGTTGGTTTAACAGTTAGTATGATGGTGATGAATGTTATCTACGCAATGCCATTGTATGCACGTTTTGCTAATTTTGATATTGCAAAAACGATTGGAACCAAGGTATACCTAACCTATATGGTTTTGCCATTTAATTTGATTGAAGGTGTTTTATTAACTTTGTTGAGTGGCTTTATTTTAATAACATTTAAAAATATTTTTATTCGCTTGATGCGTCAACTATAAGAAAACATAAGGAGGTTCGTTTTGAAGGCAGAATTTTTATTAACTTTATTTTCAAAGCAGCAACCTCGGCGTAGTCATGTGATTTATGCTTTGTTGAAACAACAAACAACGGGATCCACTGAATATTGGGGGCTTAGGTACCACTTATTAGATTGGATTGGGTTACTGCCACAACTATATAAGCAAGATTATGAAAATATGTTGCAGGACCTACTGTCGGAACGTTGTTTACGGCAAAGTGAAAAAGGGCTCTATATCTTAACTGATAAGGGTGAGCTGATGGCTAAACGTTATGCAGAGGAACATTATCTTTTACAGTTGCCTTTGGAACGTTATACCTACCAAACAGCTTCTTTTATGCAATTATTCTTGTTGGCAAATCAAGTTGTGTCAGAATGGTCACATCAGAATCGACATTACTATCCAATGCAAATTGGCCTGAGACAACAACAATTAATTAAACAATGGTTTAAGCGTCAGGATCGAGCCAACTTGCTAGATGCTTGGAAATCAGATTTAACAGGTTTTTTAGCATCCCTTTCAGAAAAACAAGCAGATCGATTAGCGGCTTCGTTTGTGGGGCATACGCATGCGGGCTTAAATTTTGACCAATTGAATTTTCCTAAAACATGGGATGATTTTGACTTTTATTTGTGGCAATTGGACCGGTATACTGAACTTATTCAGTATATGGAAACGCATTTTTCAAATGACAATCCCATGGTACAACTGTATGCATTTGTTGGTAAAAAGCCACGCCTATCTGATAGTGTGCAGGCCAGCTTTATGGCTGCTAAACAGGGTGCGAGTTTTCAAGACATTGCGCAACAAAGACATTTAAAATTGGGAACGGTTCAAGAACATTTGTTGACTGCTGCAATTTGGCTCCCTGTGTCAGATTTTCCATATGAAAGATATCTAACGGACGATGTAAAAAAACATCTATCTGAACGTTTACCGGACCAGGATATTGATAATTGGCGTTTTCAAATGGTGCGAGAGTCTTCTGATATTCAAGAGTTTTTTAATTTTAGACTGTACCAAATTTGGTTAACAAAGCAGGAGACGAGTGATGAGTGAAGGTGATTTGATTCAGCAAACGCTACAAAAGCATTTTGGCTTTGAAAGTTTCAGACCCGGACAACGAGAAATTATTGAAGCATTACTAGCAGGAAAAAATGCTTTGGGGATGTTGCCAACCGGTGGTGGTAAAAGTTTGATTTATCAAATGATGGGGTATTTACGATCTGGAACGGTCGTCATCGTGACGCCATTACTTTCTTTAATGCAAGATCAAGTCGCGCGTTTTAATTATTTAGGCGAAAAAGATGTGGTTGCGCTGAATTCATTGTTAGATAAACAAGAAAAATTTTCGGTATTACAACGATTACAGAATTACCGTTTTGTATTAATTTCCCCTGAAATGTTTAATCAGGCTGAGGTTATAAAAGCATTTGAACAAATTCAATTGAATACTTTAGTGATTGACGAAGCCCATACGATTTTAAATTGGGGGCCTGATTTTCGACCAGATTATTTAGAATTTCCTTTAATTCATCAGAAATTAGGACAACCGTCATTACTATTGCTGACCGCGACTGCAACAACAGATATGAAAACAGAATTACAGGCACAATTTAATTTGCCAAAGCAGGCCTGGTTTACCTATACGGAATCAGTTAATCGTCCAAATATTTTTTTGCATACAGAACAAGTGCAAGAGCAAGATGATAAACGCGAACGATTAAAAAGTTTACTGATGCAACTACCTGGGTCGGGAATTGTTTATGTGTCTAGTCGAAAATTAGCGAATAGTTTAGCGGAATGGCTACGCCAAACAACAGGTAAACGTGTGGCGGCTTATCATGGCGGATTAGATAATGTTGCTCGGTATCGTTTGCAGCAACAGTTTATGGAGAATCAATTAGACGTCATAGTGGCAACATCTGCTTTTGGAATGGGGATTGATAAGGACGATATTCGATTTATTATTCATTTTCATTTGAGCCAAGATTTAGCAAGTTATATGCAAGAAATTGGACGTGCTGGGCGTGATGGTAAGCATGCGGTTGCGATTATGCTCTATCGTCGTGGAGACGAGCGTTTGCAACACAATTTGATTGATGCTTCAATTCCGACTGATGCGATGATTGCGGGTTATCTGAGTGGTGAACTCAAGAGCACGGACATTGGGCATGAACGGGCGCGTTTACTAGACTATTATCAGCAACAAGGCTTGTCGGTAGTGGATATGCAAAGTTTGTTCAAAGACCGCCGGAAGACACGAGAGCATGATTTGAATGAAATGGTCAAATATGCACGTTGTGAGCACGGATTACGTGATTTTATCTTAAATTACTTCGATGAATCAGCATTAGAATCAGACTTTGAATCGATTGGACAGGCAAATTGGTCGTTAGAAAAAGTTACATTTCCTACTATAAAAGAACATAATCCAGTGATTGAAAATGAATCATGGGCACAAATTTTAAGGAAACTATTTAAATAATCTTAAGAATGTTCAATGATAATAGCGTAAAGGACTTTTTTAGTGTAAGCTTGTGCTTAGTAAATTCGAGATTAGGAGGCCTGACATGACCGATCAAGATAAGAAACTGGAGCCATGGGGGGAAAGTTTTAAAGACGACCAACCTGACCAGTATTCTAGAACGGAACACCGTAAGAAGACACAACGTGTAAGCTGGACAATTGGCGTACTTGTACTTGTTGTCGTTGCGTTATCGTTTGTGCCAGTTTATGGGTACCTACAAACTTTAAATAAACCAAATACAAGTGAGCAGAAATGGTCATCATCGTCGTCAAATAAAACAAAAGTAACTGATTCAGCCAAATCTGAATCAGAAGCAAAAAAGCGTTCTTCTGAAAGCAAAGCTAAATCAGAAGCTAGTGCAAAAGAGAAATCAGAAAAAGCCGCTAGCGAGAAAGCTGCTAGCGAAAAAGCAGCCTCTAACCAAAAGGCACAAGAGGACGCTGACAAAAAAGCACAAGAAGAAGCTGCTAAAAAAGAGCAGGATGCTGCAGCTAAGCGTGAATCAGAGGCGCAAGCAGCATCAGAAAGTCAAGCTAATGAAAAGCAATATGCGACTGTTGCTCAAGGGCAAGGGGCATATCGTGTCGCAGCCAATGCTGGTATTTCACAAGCCAAACTACAAGAATTAAACCCAGGTGTTGATTTAGGCTCAGTTAGTGCCGGTCAACGACTTCGTGTTCAATAATTTATTTTAAAAAGTCATTAGTTTAATGGCTTTTTTTTGTGGAATTTCATTCACTTTGAAGCGCGAATAGCGTAAAATAAATGACGTTAAATAAATTTTTAAGGAATACAGTGATGAAATCTATGCAAATTGCAATTGATGGACCGGCTTCTGCAGGTAAGTCAACTATTGCTAAAATTTTAGCGAATGATTTGGATTATGTTTATGTTGATACAGGGGCTATGTATCGTGCGGTGACTTTGGCTGCGTTAAAAGCTGAAATTGATCCAAATGATGAACAAGCAGTCGATGACTTATTGCCACAGGTCGAAATTGACTTTAAGCCGGGAACTCCGGCTCAACTTGTCTTTTTAAATGGACAAGAAGTGACAGAAGCTATTCGATCAGACGAAGTCGCACGTAATGTTTCAGCAGTTGCCTCATACGCAGCTGTGCGAACAGCGATGACTGATTTACAACGTAAAATTGCAGACAATAATGGGGTTGTAATGGATGGTCGTGACATTGGAACGACTGTTTTGCCACAGGCTGAAGTCAAAATTTTCTTAATTGCTTCTGTAAAAGAACGTGCAGAACGCCGTTATAAAGAAAATCAAGCTAAGGGCATTGACACAACAACAACGCTAGCGGAGCTAACTGAAGCAATTGAACATCGTGATTATCTAGATTCACATCGTGAAATTTCGCCACTAAAAAAGGCTGATGATGCTGTGGAATTAGATACGACAGGATTATCAATTGATGAGGTTGTGGAACGCGCTAAATCAATTATTGCTGAGCGGGCATAATTTATTTGAATTTTAAAAAATAACACGATAATTACTAGTATTAGCAGGTTAAATATTGTATAATATTGGTTAGAGTCGTGTGACCAGGAGGATATATTGTAATGAACGAAGAGAACAACGAGCTATTGGCAGCTCTTGATAGCGTAGCCGAAGTTAAAGTTGGCGATGTAGTCAAGGGTGAAGTCTTAGCAATTGATGACAACCGTCAAGTGATTGTAGGTATTGAAGGTGCCGGTGTTGAGGGTGTTATCCCAATGCGCGAATTGTCTTCAGACCGTGATGCTGACGTGAACGATCTTGTTAAGGTTGGAGACGTTTTGGATTTGGTAGTTGTATCAACTATCGGTTCTGACAAAGAAGGTGGATCATACCTATTGTCAAAGCGTCGCCTTGAAGCTCGTCGTGCTTGGGAGGAAGTCGCAAGCAAGTATAACGAAGGTGATATTGTAGAAGCACCTGTAACACAAGTTGTTAAGGGTGGATTGGTTGTCGATGTTGATGGTGTACGTGGATTCGTACCTGCATCAATGATCGAAAACCGTTTTGTGCAAGATTTGAACCAATATAAGGGTCAAACTATTCGTGCAAAGATTATCGAAATCGATCCAGCAGAAAGCCGCTTGATCTTGTCACGTCGTGACGTTTTGAACGCCGAACGTGAAGAAGCTTTGAAGCATGTCTTTGAAGAACTATCAGTTGGTGATGTTGTTGAAGGTAAGGTTGCTCGTATGACTAACTTTGGTGCCTTCATCGACCTTGGTGGTGTAGATGGATTGGTTCACGTATCTGAAATCTCACACGATCGCGTTTCACAACCTTCAGATGTATTGTCTGTTGGAGAACCTGTTAAGGTTAAGGTTTTGGGATTGGACCCAGAACGTGAGCGTATTTCATTGTCAATCAAGGCCACAGAAGCTGGTCCTTGGGATAACATTGAAGAAAAGGCTCCAGTTGATTCAAAGCTTGAAGGAACTGTTAAGCGTGTCGTAGACTTCGGTGCATTCGTGGAAGTATTCCCTGGTGTTGAAGGATTGGTTCACGTTTCACAAATCTCACACAAGCACGTTAACAACCCTGCTGATGTTTTGAAGGCTGGAGACAAGGTTGACGTTAAGGTTTTGGATGTAAATCCTGAAAAGCAACGTTTGTCATTGTCAATCAAGGCTTTGGAAGAAGCACCTGAAGGCGAAGAAGAGACAAAGAGTGCACCATCAAACAACAATGGTGGTGACCGTCCTCGTCGTCAATCACGTCGTCCACGCCAAGATCGTGACCGTGCACCAAAGAATTACTCAACTTCAGAAGAAGAAGGTAATGCAACTTTGGGTGATGCATTCGGTGATATTTTCAAGGATTTTAACTAATTTTTGTTAATTAAATAAATTTAAGCGTGTGTTGGGTTTATTCCTGATGCACGCTTAATTTTATTTAGCGACAAAAATGGCAAAATATAGTAATATTGCTAGTAATAGAAGAAGTTCCAAGGAGGTAGTGAAAATGGCATTACCAGTAGTAGCGATTGTTGGTCGTCCGAATGTTGGAAAATCAACAATCTTTAACGAAATGGCTGGCGATCGTATTTCAATTGTTGAAGATACGCCAGGTGTTACGCGTGATCGTATTTATACGCGTGCAGAATGGTTGACCCATGAGTTCCGCTTAATTGATACAGGTGGAATTGATATGGGTGATGAGCCCTTTATGAATCAAATCGTACAACAGGCTGAAATCGCAATCGATGAAGCCGACGTGATTGTTTTCATGGTTTCAGCTAAAGAAGGCCTAACTGAGTCGGATGAACGTGTTGCAAAAATTTTGTACCGCACTGATAAGCCGGTTATTTTAGCTGTAAATAAGGTTGATAATCCCGAAAAACGTGCCGAAATTTATGATTTCTATGCATTAGGTTTCGGTGATCCATATCCAATTTCTGGAACCCACCGTACAGGAGTTGGTGATTTATTGGACAGGATTGTTGCTGAATTCCCAGATGTTCAAACAGAAGAGGAAGATGATGCAATTCGTTTCTCACTAATTGGTCGTCCAAATGTTGGAAAGTCTTCAATTGTGAATGCATTGCTTGGTGAAGAACGCGTGATTGTGTCTGATATTGCTGGAACAACGCGTGATGCAATTGACACAAAGTTTACAACACCAGATGGTGATGAGTTTGTGATGGTCGATACGGCCGGAATTCGTAAACGTGGTAAGGTTTATGAAAATACTGAAAAGTATTCAGTCATGCGTGCCATGCGTGCGATTGACGATTCTAACGTTGTTTTGATGGTGTTGAATGCAGAAGAAGGTATTCGTGATCAAGATAAGCACGTTGCAGGATACGCGCATGAGGCCGGTCGTGCGATTGTCATTGTTGTGAACAAGTGGGATACATTGGAAAAAGATACGTATACGATGAATGAATTCGAACAACACATTCGAAATGAGTTCCAGTATCTTTCATATGCACCTATCATCTTTGTATCTGCTAAAACAAAGCAACGTTTGAATAAGTTACCTGAGTTGATTAAGCAGGTTGATGAGAACCATAAGCGTCGTATTCAATCAGCAACATTAAACGAAGTGATTATGGATGCATTGGCAACGAACCCAACACCAACTGTCAATGGGAAGCGTTTGCGTGTTTATTATGCAACGCAAGTGGCTATTCAACCGCCAACTTTTGTGGTCTTTGTGAATGACCCAGAATTGATGCATTTCTCATATGAGCGTTTCTTAGAAAACCAAATTCGAAAGGCGTTTGACTTTACAGGAACACCAGTCCATTTGATCAAGCGTGCTCGTAAGTAAGTTTTTATTGTATGTTTTTAAACAAGATGGTCGATTATCCAGTGATTTTTATATGAAAACGTTAAAAACATTGGTATATCAACGTTTTTAGTTTAAAAATTGTTGTTAAAATGTCGCAGTTATGATATTCTAAATATCGAAATAGAGATGTGATAACATCTTTTATTTTAAATAAATATGTAGAGCAATTACGCAGGAGGATATTTCCCATGGCTAACAAGCAAGAATTGGTAAACGACGTTGCTACAGCAACTGGTTTGACTAAGAAGGACGCAACTGCAGCAGTTGACGCCGTATTCTCATCAATCCAAGACACTTTGGCAAAGGGTGACAAGGTTCAATTGATTGGATTTGGTAACTTCGAAGTGCGTTCACGTGCAGCTCGTAAGGGTCGCAACCCACAAACTAAGGAAGAAATCGAAATTCCAGCATCAAAGATTCCAGCATTCAAGCCTGGTAAGGCATTGAAGGACGCTGTGAAATAAGTACCATTGATTTGGGACTAAAATTTAGAGTTAACTCATTTAGAGTTAGCTCTTTTTTTATAGAATTGAAAAAAGTAGTATGTAATTATGACTTAGGATGTCACTTGGTAAGTGAGCTACGTGCTAGATTTTTTAAGTCGTGCAGTTAAAAGCTTACCAGGCAACGAATAGATGTGATATGATAGGCAAACGTTAATTATAGAAGAAAGGTGTGTTTGGGGGCGTAAACTCAAACCTATAAAGCGCATGAATTCAAAGAAAAAAGAACTTGTTAAATTAGCTATCACGATTAGCTTATTGGTTTTGATTATTGTGGCAGTGACGGTTAAAAATGATCAACTTCGTATGCTTGGAACAGTCGGAATTATTGCATATCTTATCTGGAGTGGTTTTGATCGACGGAAATAACTAACCGGTGAACAGTTTTTGTTTGTCTAGATGTATTAAAAAAATGGATGGTTGGCCAAAGAAAACAAGCATGTATTTTCAGAAAAGCTAACAACAATCATTGATTTCTAAAATCTTCAGGCCAAATGATTAGACATATATCTTTTTTATTGAAAAAAATCTCATCAAAGATATTGTACAGCGTAATAATTGTTACTCAGGATAATTGTCTATACCGCTTTTAAATTGACTGTTACAGCTGTATATAGCAGTTTTTCGTAATATTTGTCATGAAATGTTATCTTTTTGAAATCTACTCATGCGGGTTTAGTTGTATATTAATTCTTGTCGACAAAACGATAGAGTGAAAGCGACATGTATTTATATATATAATTTTGAACATAAACCATTAACAACAAAGGGGATACATCACAATGAAGATTAAACAAGCTGTTGTCGTTACAACAACATCTGCCGCAGGTATTTTGGGAGCAACTGGTGTTGCTTCTGCTGATCAAGTAACTGTTAAGGCTGGAGATACTTTAGCATCAATTGCCCAAGAAACAGGTTCAAGTATTGATGTTTTGGCCTCAATTAACAACATCCAAGATCAAAATATGATTTTCGTTGGTGAAGTACTACAAACAACTGGTAATGCATCTGCTAACCAAGCACCTGCGGCACAAGCGTCTGTTGAACAAGCAGCAACAACTGTTTCACCTGTAAGTGTTGATGATATTTCATCTCAAGTTGCAGCAGCACCTACACAAGCACCTGCTAGTTCAGGTTCAACATATGACCAATTTATTGCAAATGGTGGGACTGCAGCAATGTGGAACACAATCGTAATGCCTGAATCAGAAGGAAATCCAAATGCGGTATCACCAAACGGTTACCGTGGTTTGGGTCAAACCAAGGAAGGTTGGGGAACTGGATCAGTTGCTGAACAAACACAAGGCATGATTAACTACGCAAATTCTCGATACGGATCAATTGATGGTGCATTAGCATTCCGTGACGCAAATGGTTGGTGGTAATCACTAAATAGCTAACTATATAGGACCCCCATTAATGGGGGTCCTTTTTTTATATATATTTGTTAAAAAAACATGAAATTTAGGACGTGTAACAGGTAAAATGCTTGAAAAATCAAGGTTTTAAGACTTATTTGAAAAAAGTGTAAACCTTTTTGTTACAAATGTTACAATTGAGAGAAGCTTATATATCAGCACTTGTGGATATAATCACAAGAATAAGGCCTGTTTTATTTCAAAAAGTGTAATAAAACGTTAAATAGTTGATACATACAAATCTGATAAATGCGCTATAGTAATAAATGTCGAATACAGACAAACCAAAATTAAAATTAAAAAATTAAAGAGTAGAATTTTAGGAGAGTGGATTATGGATATTAAAAAAGCTGTTGCTGTTTCAGGTGCTACTGCTGCTGGTTTAGTTGCCACTGCAGGTGTTGCCTCAGCTGACCAAATTACAATCAAAGAAGGGGATACCCTTTCACACCTTGCCCAAGAGCACGGTACAACTACCGACAATCTTGCTGCAATCAATAACATCACTGACCAAAACTTGATTTTTGCTGGTGAAACTCTTGAAACTGAAGGAACAGCACAAGTTGCTGCACCAGTGCAAGAAGCCGCTCCAGTACAAGAAGCTGCTCCTGTTGTTGAACAACAAGCTGCCCCAGTACAACAAGAAGCAGCACCTGTACAACAACAAGCTGCTCCAGCACAACAATCAGCACCTGCTGCTAAGCCAGCTGCTGCTGCACCTGCTGGTTCAGGATCAACTTATGACCAATTCATTGCTAACGGTGGAACTGCTGCAATGTGGCAAACTATTGTTATGCCTGAATCAGGTGGAGATCCAGCTGCTTACAACCAAGCAGGTGGTTACCGTGGACTTGGTCAAACAAAGGAACACTGGGGAACTGGTTCAGTCGCTACTCAAACTAAGGGTATGATGAACTACGCTACTTCACGTTATGGTTCAGCTGAAAAGGCTGTTGCCTTCCGTCAAGCTAACGGTTGGTGGTAAAATAGATTTTTATAAGCAAACTAGTCTGACTAGCTTGCTTTTTTCTTTGTTTAAAAACAGATAAAAAGAGCAACCACTAGTGGTTGCTCTTTTAATTTTTAATGTCAGACCAATTTACATCATGACGTTCAGGCATAACAGGCGTCGTACGCCAGGAGAAAAAGCAGATTGAGATGAATATAAATAAGGTCGTCAGAGTGATGAAGACAAAACTCTCACCATTATTTTTAGTTTTAAAACTCATAATGACTCTAGGGATACAAATGCAAACTAAACAGATGATATTAATAATAATAATCAAGTCTAAAACTTCAGTTGTTGTTATCATCAGTGTTGCCCTTCTTTATTTACTAACCTTAATTTTAACGAGAGTATAGAAAATGTCAATAATTTATCTAAATAATGTATTATTTTTGACTGATGAAAATTATCTTGTATCAAAGTTGTGAATTAAGCTTGTGGCGCTCCCTTGGTTTAAGGTAATATAGATGTAAATCTGTTCACAAGGGGAGTAAGCATGAATGTAAAAAAAATTGTGACGATTGCTGGATCTGACAGCTTGGCTGGTGGGGGCATCCAAGCCGATTTAGCAACATTTTCGGAGTATCAGTTTCAAGGACTGAGTGCTATTACGAGTATCGTGACAGTTATAGACGATGATTTTCAGATTAATGTGATTGATTCAAACATATTAAGTGATCAATTAGATTCGATTTTTGCCTTAGATAATATTGCAGCTATTAAAGTTGGTCTTTTGTCTACCAAAAATCAGGTTACAGTGGTCGCTAATTTTTTGGAACAATTTAAGAATATTGTACCAATAGTCATTGACCCCGTTATGGTTTTTAAAGAAACAAATAATGTCGATACGAAAGAATTATTGGCAGCGATACAGACAAAATTATTGCCGATGGCCACGATTGTTACGCCTAATTTAGAGGAAGCCAGTTTATTATCTGGTATGGAAATTCATAATCAAGATGATTTGACCGTTGCTGCCAAAAAAATTAAGCAATTTGGTGCTAAAGCAGTACTTGCGAAGGGGGGAGCTCGTCTAAGTGGAGCCACCACTTTTGATGTGCTTATTGATGAAAATGCACAAGGACACGCGTTAGAGCATGAACGTCTGGCCACGAATACAAATAATGGTGCGGGATGTACGTTATCATCAGCAATTGCGTGTGAATTGGGACGACAAGTATCAATGCGTGATGCAGTAGAAAGCGCTCAGATGTTCGTACTTGCAGCAATTAAAGATGGTGTTCAATTGAATCAAAAATTTAAAGTAGGTAATGTATGGCAGGGTGCACAGCGCGCTGTATATGGGGAGAAATGTAATGAAAAATAAAGAAATGACGATTTTGGGTGTCGTTATTGCGATTAACTTAGTATTAAGTAATATTGTTCGATTACCAACGCCAACTGGCTTTGTTTCGCTGGTGGAAGTTGGTATTTTTATTGCGGCATGGCAGTTTGGGCCTAGAGGCGGCGCCATTGTAGGTGGCATAACTGGTATTTTATTAGATTTATTGGCTGGTTATCCACAATGGATGATTTTATCTTTAATCATTCATGGATCGGAAGGGTATTTGTTAGGATTCTCAAGTGAAACCCTCGCCGGGAAGACAAAATCAATGTTAGCTGGTGGTGCTGTTATGGTAGTTGGGTACTGGCTTGGTGGTGCAGGATTGAATTGGTTGATGGGTGGCATGGAAATGCAAATTAAAGCTGCCTTAGTTGCCAGTGCGGCTGATATGCCAGCTAATGTGTTGCAAGTATTTGTCGGATTCTTATTGGCTTTGTTGATTAATCCAGCAGTATCTAAGATAATTCAACAACAACATTTAGAATCATAAATAGGAGCTTTAACTTGAAAAATAAATATACAACCGGTGTACTGGCATTATTGACCTTAAGCGTCATCCTAATCGGGATGAATATGCGAGCGCCCGTAACAACGGTACCTTTGATGTTAAATGAAATTGCATCTAGTTTGAGTGTTAAACCTGGTCAATTGGGAATCTTAACCACGATTCCTTTAATCATGTTTGTTTTAATTTCCAACTTTGCATCGAAAACGATGGCAATCTTTGGGTTAAAGCGAGCGATTACATTTGCAGTGGCATTAATTTTGTTGGGGTCTCTCTTACGTTTAGGCGTAAATATGCCAATGGTCTTAATCGGCACAGCTCTTATTGGAATTGGTGTTGCCCACTTAAATGTATTTATGCCATCATTTGTAACCGCATTTTTTCCAAATAAAATTGGTTTATATACGTCACTGTATACGATGTCAACAATGCTTGGGACTGCTATTTTCAATTTGTTAACAGCACCAATTATGATTGCTTTTGGTTGGCATGCGGTCATGTGGGTTCTCGTCCTATTACCAGCGTTGGCATTGATAGTTTGGATGATTGCAGCACGTTTTGCACAGCCAGTTGTTGCGGATAAACCGCAAAAAACGAAAGTGGCGCATGAAGCATTGCATGTTTGGAATAACAAAAAGGCTTGGTTATTCCTTGGAGTCTTTGGATTACAAGCAACGGTTAATTATACATTTGTTGCTTGGATGCCGAGTTTGATGGCCTTTCACAAGATTAGTGCGGGAAATATTGGTATTGCAATGGCATTATATTCGCTTTTGGGAATGATTGTTTCTTTGATGGTGCCGAATTTAATCGTGCGTTTGAGTAAACATGGTTTATCAATTGCTGTCTTGATTGTTGGCGCAATGGGACTAGTCTCTGCTTTGATGCTGTTTAATCAAAATACAGGTTCTGTGCTGTTTTGGTTAATTGTGGCTTCAATTATTGGCATTATGACATCATTCTTCTTCTTAATCGCGATGACAATGTTCGCATCAAAGACCAAGACGCCTTATCAAACCGCAACGGTTTCAGGAATGGCACAATCAGGTGGATATTTGATTTCTGCAATCGGGCCAATGATTTATGGAAATGCTTTCCAACAAAATCCAATTGGTTTGGGTCAAAACATTGCGTATACAATCTTAATTATTCTATTAGTGTTGGTTGCCTTAGGGGCAGTACAAACTGATTACATTTTTGATGAAGCAGCATAAATGTTATATTATCCGTCTCTTTTTGGATGACGGATTTTTTTATTTAACGATTGGTTATAATTATCAAAATTCCGGTAATTATCCACATTAAATATGTTAAATTGAACGTAATCAATCGCGTCTAGTGTGAGTTGGCAATGTGGGGTTGTCGGTTTGCCTAGGCTAAGTGATAAATGAATTTAAAAACAGATGGAGAAAATAGTAATGAGTATTTTTACGATTGTGTTGGCTGTTTTAGTTGCAATCGAATGTGTGTATATTATGTATTTAGAGACGATAAATCCGGTCTCTGAAAAGACTGCTAAAACGTTTGGCATTGATATGCAAGTGTTAAAAGATGCGAATATTCAAAGCTTGTTAAAAAATCAAGGCGTCTACAATGGTTTATTGGCACTTGGAATTTTATATAGTCTCGTTGTTTCTAATACCAGTCTGCTTGGAGCAATTTTGATCTATATCATTGCAGTTGCAATCTATGGTGGTATTACGGTGGATAAATCAATCATTCTGAAACAAGGCGGTGTGGCAATTTTAGCGCTAGGGTCATTATTGCTATTTTAGATAGGTCAAGGGGATGCACATTGACATTAATGAGCTAACATTGAGTGGCTGCCAAAGAGCCAGTTGATATGAACGTGAGACGGTGAATGTTTGTACGGATTTGAAAAAATATTATCTAAAGCATATCAAAGCGGCAGGCTAGTTACCTGTACGTTAGGGGGAAATATGAATACGAATGATGAATTAAAAGCATCAATGCAAAAATTTGTGGAGTCAACGAATGATTTTATACAATTAACATCAAAATTGGCTGAAACGAACCAGACGTTAGAAAGTAAGTTGGATGAAATAACTGCTAATACTGCTAGCGATGATGTGGATGTTATTGCGACACTAAATGCAAAAATTGATGACTTAGAACATGAAATTGTACATTTAAAGACAACGAATGATGCATTGGAAAGCGATTATCAAGCTGTTGAAACAACAAATGCCGCGCTTAAGGATGAACAAAAGCATTATAAAATGCTCTTGGATCGGTCGACTAAGACGTTGGATACAGTAAAGCAAGAAGCTACTGGCCTCCGAAAACAAAACGCAGAGTATACAGAAATGATTAATGTTTTAAGAAAGAAGCTTGAAGGATAGCGTTTGCAATAAAATTTTTTAAGCGTTTAATTTCTATGTATGGTTTTCTAATTTTGGGTGGATTTATTGACTTAATAATTAATGCCAATTGGGATTGGATTCGTTATCTATTTAAGATAGCGATTTTTTTATGTAAGCTGATATTTTGGTGAATGTAAAGTAATTGTTAAAATAAAATATTATATCTACTTGTTTAATTATATTCTTATAGAATAAAAGAAAATGGAATATAGTTTCTTTTAAAATGACATGTGATTGTGCTAAAAGTAGCAACAAATAATTTTTAATTTATTTGCGATGAGAAATGGAAAGGAGTCCGTTATCAAATTATTTAAACGAAATGATAGTGAAATGTCTGAGGCTCATGAACTAGAAGCACTTAAAAAGACATTGCAAGACAAACAACAAGCATTAAATGAAAAACAACGTGCTATAGCCGAAATGGAAAATAAGATTAAGCATAAAAATGAATCTAATCAGAAAGTCTCTAAAAAGTTAGATCAGAAATATATGCTTTTGGATGAATGGGAACGGGAGTTACTGGAAAAGAGCAGAGAACTCGATAAAAATGCCATCGATCAGTCGGTGAGTGATACGGACTATATAGGCACGCTTATTGAAAAGTATTGTTCTCCTGACTTTTCAGCGCTTTCTGAAGAATCAAAAGATGAAGTTATATCTAGTGCAAGGTACTTTATTAGTAACTTACTAACGGAATATTCTGAAAAATAAGTTTTCTCAACTTTGTCCTATTTTAACTTATCAAATTTAGTGGCGTAGATATTAAGCGAAAAAATATGGCAATAGAAAAGATTTTTTTTTAAATTGCGAATTGATATTGGATGACATGATTCGTATTAAGTATGAGGTTATAGGAGATAAGGCAGATGCATGATGGAATAGTTGCAGCAATAATTGATCGGCCAGCGATTTTAGCTCTTGTGGGAGCTATAGCTGGTTCATTGATAACTGCCGTATTTACCGCCAGATGGGATAAGAAAAAAATAAATGAAGAGAGGAAAAAAGCCTTTCAAATCAATGAAGGCCCATGGCGGAAAGATTTATTTGAAGTTTTAAAGAATGATAAATGGGACATGTCTGATGTTCAATTAATTAAGGCGCGAATGTCATTATTTGTTTCAATCGATAAGCCAGGAAATGAAATTGTTAAGATCATAGAAGAACAGGGTGACTCAAATAATGATCAATTCATGAATGTAATTATGGCTGATCAATTAAAGCGATTAGAAGATGAACTTCAAACATGCGAGATTTTGCCGTTAAAGTCTACGGAAAATGTAAGACAATTGCTTAGGATACAGTTAAAGAAAAATTTTGATCATAATAATGGTGCTGCAGGGCAAGAAGGACGGTTGCGATATAGTGATTTGAATTCAATTATGGCAGTTTTGAAGCTTAGCCAGACAGACGAAGACAACTATCGTGAATGGCTGAATGTTGAAAAATAAGAAGAACCCTGTGAACTTGATAGATAAGGATTTTCTATTTAGTCCAACCGTGATGACGTTAAAAGCTACTAAATAATTTTCAGGGGTTTTTTATTATGATGGAAGCATATTCTGCCTATTGGCATAACTTGTTCAACTTTTCTGGCACAGCAAGTCGTAAGTACTACTGGTGGCCAATGATTATTAATTACATTCTAGGTATTGTATTAGTTACACTTATTCAATCAATCGCTGGTCAACCAATCCAGGACATTCATAGTTTTTCATTTAATACGTTGAGTAATATTGTATTGTTTTTGGTTTGGTTAGCAACTTTGTCTGTTAAATTCCGTCGTTTACATGATAGTAATCATTCGGGATTATGGATTTTGATGGAGTTTGTACCATTGATTGGTACGATTTGGTTCTTTATTTTGATGGTATTGCCAAGTAAGGCTAATCGTTGGAGCTAAATTAATAAAGCTAGCATACAAACATTTTGAAGTAACTGTTAATCATGAAACTGACGATGGATATAGTGAAAATTCACAAAGATTACGTGGGTTATTGAAACAGGTCAAAACTAGTTTTAGACTAGATGATTAGATAAAAAAGAAAAGAGCTATCCCAATGGGTAGCTCTTTTTCTATTAAATGAAAAACTTAAGTTGAAAATTTAGCCTACTAAGCTTATACGCTGTCTTTTATTTAGACGGCGTTTTTTCTATAATAAATAGAAACTAATTAATTAGAAAGGTAGTATTGTCAATTGTCCTATATATCAATTATTTTAATGTTAGCATTAAGCATGTACGTTCTCTTCAGGGTATATCTAGCTTTTAAATTTCATAATGTTCACAAGCAATATTTTTCTAAATTAGAAATAGTGAGAAAAGAACTAAAAGAAAGGGAACGTGAACAGCGTAGAAAGGAAAATCAGATTATTATTCCTGCAGAGTCCAATATTAATTTTAACGTTTTACCAAGTGATGATGAAATTAATAAAAAATGGGCAAAACTTTATGAATGGGATAATCGATGTAAAGTGATTGGTGCGAATTTTTTATCAATTTTTGCAATACTAGTAGTTATTATTAATTTTGGGGACTCATTCAAACTTGATGTTCACGAAACGGGACTAGCAGCAATACTTCCGTCAGTAGTCTCTCTTTTTAATAATAGCTTTACTAGTTTTGAAGTAAAGGACATTCCCGAAATTTATAAACAAATAGTACCTTAGTGAAATGATATATTACTGTTTCAATTTTGAACAAGAGTTAAAAGAATAGCTTTATGCTATCTTTTTAACTCTTGTTCTCGATTGTCTATTAGAACACGCAACTCATCTAAATCATCCAGTGTGGCTTGATTACGAATGAACGGCCGTGACAGTGACCGATTGCTTAGGTATTTAGGATGTTCTTTGTTCTGTTTTTACCAACGTTTGTTAGCTTCGGTCTGCTTATTTGTTTCTGCCATGGGTTAGCTTTTCCTAAATGAATAATACAGTTCCAAGCTTTTTACGATCACATTTAAAGCTTTGTTGAGTAGTTGCTGATTTCTACGCACTGTTAAGTTGTTCATTTCGACTATATCACGCCATTCCATGTTAAAGATAAATTGGCAAATGAATATATTAGATTTTTTAGTAGGCATGGTGCTAATGATATTTAAAACGGTCATAATGATGTTATGTGCACATGCACTATTTTTGCCAGCGGAACCAGGTAAATACATATAGTCACGGTTATAATGAGCCATAGACAAAAGGGGTGGCCATTCTGTTGTCAGCCATGTTCTAATCGCATCAACGTTCACGTTTTTCCTTCATTTTTTATATAATCACTAATTGGCCTTAATAATTGCTTTTCAGTGTGATCAGTGCCGCCATGTTTAGCATAGAAGTCTTTGAACTGTGTCGTGAGTTTGCGAATATCTTTAACGGTCATACTATACTTATATGCTAACGTTTCTGCAGTCTGGCCATCGTTCTTATCAGAATTAGATATAAGGTTTTAGACAGACTCATGTCAGTTTATTGCTATCCAATGAGGACGATATAAAGAAGTAGTTGAACGATTAATTTATAAAGATATAACAATTACAGCCAACATTTATCGTTATGTCACACCTAAAAGGCTAAGGGTAAGGTTATCGAGATCAGAGGCAGATATATTATGAGCTATTTTCTGCTGTAACACCAACTGAAAGTCAATAAAGCATGATATTGACAGGCTTATGACCATATATAGTATACTTAGTTTAAATATATGGAGGAAATAGCATGTCACGTAAAATTGGAATTATTGGTGTTGGAAGTGTTGGGGGCGCAATTGCGCATGGATTAATCGCGCAAGGTGTTGCTGATGACTATGTCTTAATTAATCGGGGTGAGGACAAAGCCGTTGCAAACCAACTTGATTTTCAAGATGCGATGGGTAATTTAGAAACGCATGCAAATATTACAATTAATGATTGGTCAGCGTTAGGAGATGCTGACGTGATTATTTCAACATTAGGTAATATGAAGATGCAACAAGATAACCCAAGTGGTGATCGTTTTGCTGAATTGAAATTTACAAGTTCAATGGTCCAATCTGTTGGAACGAACATTAAAGAATCAGGCTTTAACGGTACACTGATTGTTATTTCAAATCCCGTCGACGTGATTACGACGATGTTCAAAGATGTGACAGGGCTACCTGCAAATCAAGTCCTTGGAACAGGGGCTTTGTTAGATACAGCTCGTATGCAACGTATCTTAGGATCTAAGTTAAATATTGATCCACGTTCAGTTTCAGGATATATTTTAGGCGAACATGGTAATAGCCAAGTGCCAGCTTGGTCAACTGTTCGTGCTTTGGGTCAGCCAATTGAGAAACTTGCTGAATCACGTGGTATTGACTTGTCAGAAACAGCTGATGAAATCCGTAAGGGTGGCTTTGCCATTGTTAACGGAAAAGGTCATACGAGCTATGGCGTGGCAACGGCAGCAATTCGAATTGCCAAGGCAGTGATGGCTGATTCACGCGAAGAATTAGTCGTTTCAACATTGCGTCCTGAATATGATGTATATCTATCATATCCAGTGATTGTTGGACGTGGTGGTGCTGTGGAAAACTGCGAACTTGATTTAACAGCCACAGAACTAGAAGAATTAAATGCATCACACGCATTTATTGTTGAGCAATATCAACAAATTAAAGCAACATTGTAAAATTCAGTAGAACGTTGAAAATCATGGAAGTGATTGGCAACGTTCTTTATGTTATTAAGAGGTGATTATGAGATTCTTACATACAGCAGATTGGCATATCGGTAAAGAATTAGGGGCATATTCATTGTTGGCGCAACAAACAGCTGCTTTTAATGAAATCATGCAAATTGCTAGAGATGAAAAAGTTGATGCAATTTTGTTAGCTGGTGATTTATATGATCGTGCGATTCCACCAACAACTGCGGTCAATGCTTTGGAAGATATGCTGAAAGCATTGAACTTAACGAGTGAACTGCCAATTTTTGCAGTTTCGGGAAATCATGATGGACCGGCACGTTTGGGGGCTGGAAAGGAATGGCGTGAAGCCAACCAATTTTATTTACGCACGGAATTGGCTGAGGCCTTTGTACCAATTGAATTTGGTAATACCCAAATTTTCATGTTACCTTTTCTTGATCCACTGGATGCACGTATCTATTATGAGATTGAAAATGATTCTGGTGAGATGCGAACAATCAATGACGTGATGACGCGTGTGGTTGCTGACATGAAAAATGAATTTACACCAGGCATGCAACACGTGTTGGTGTCGCATTATTATGTAACAGGGTCACGTAATGAAGACTATACGTTAACAAGTGAAACAACTTCATCAGTTGGTGGCTTAAAAGGGATTGATGTCAATGTATTTAACGATTTCGACTATGTCGCTTTAGGTCATTTACATCTCAAGCAAGCTAGCCCTAGTAAGAATGTGCAATACTCTGGCTCACCGATTAAATTTAATACGAAAGAAGCGCAGAGCGAAAAGGGTGTCTTTATCGTTGATATAGATGACACGGGAGTCAACTCAAAATGGATGCCGTTGCATCCAGATAAAGATTTAATTTTACTGACTGAATCCTTTGAGACGTTGATTGATGCTGATTTCTATCAACAATATGAACGAAATGGGGCCAATTTATTTAGTATTCAATTAACTGACCAACCACAAGTGTCTGATTTGAGAAAGCAATTAGTCGATATTTACGGTGAAATTGCTGAAATTCAATTTCCAAAAATTCAAATGGAAATGAATGACGTTGCAAAACGATTGAAGGAACAAGAAGAGGTGTCAAATCAGACCTTAATCCAAGAGTTTTATGAAGAAGTCATGCATGACAAGCTCAATCAAAATCAAATGGAAATTATTGAGCAAACATTGATTGGCTTAAGTCGGGAGGTAACAGACTAATGCGACCATTAAAATTGAACATGCATTATTTTGGCCCATATGCGGATACCGAAATTGATTTTACGAGATTTAGTGAATCAAGTCTTTTTTTAATCACAGGTGATACCGGGGCTGGTAAGACGACAATGTTTGATGCGATGACCTATGCCCTTTATGGAACGACTTCAGGGGATAGAACGGCGGAAACGATGCGTAGTGAATTTGCGACCCCTGATCAACTAACAAGTGTTCGCTTTACATTTGAGCATAACGGCCACTTTTATCAAATTGAACGTGAACCCAAACAACGTATTCGGGCCAAACGTAAGCAAGCTAAAGGCGATGGATTAACAAATTATGCTGCCACCGTTGCCTTATCCGAATTGGATCAAGATTTATCAAAGCCCATTAAACATATGGCAACTAAACAAAAAGAAGCTAATCAAATGATTACAGAATTGCTGCATTTAACGGATGAGCAATTTAGAAAAATTATTTTGTTACCGCAGAATCAATTTAGAGATTTCTTAGCTGCTAAAAGTGATGATAAACTCGCAATTCTGAGAAGTCTTTATGGTAGTGAAATCTTTGAAGCCTTTACAAATGATCTCAAAAACCAAAGTAAACAAGCCCAGGCAGACTTACAAACTATCGTCAGTCGACGTGATCAAATTTTTGAGCAGTTACCTGAAATTGAGGACGCACCAGTTTTTGAAGGGGCCTTTACTGATAAATTAGCGGTGTTAGAAGCGGTTGTTTTGACACAACAAAAGAAATTGGCAGACTTGGTTGATATTGATCAAAAAGCTGAAAAAGTTTATCAGGAGTTGCAAGCGACATTGCTTCGTGGTCAGACGCTTCAAGCAGATTTTGAACAAAAAACAGCTCTGGAAGCCCAACTAACTAAACTTAATGCACAAAAAAGTGACATTGCAATGAAGCGTAAAAGTTTAGATGATTTAAATTGGGTTGCCAATCATTTGCCCTTAATTCAAAAGGTTGAACAGAATGAAAAAGATTTAGCACATGGGCAACAAGCGTTGCTCGACCTACAAGCGAACGAAAAAAAATTAAGTGCATCATCACAACAAGAAAAGGCGCGTTTGGCTACGGCAATGAAGCGGGTTGATGAAATTGATGAGATGCGACAAACAATTGAGACCATTCAGAATCAGCTATTACCACAAGCAAAACGTAAAGCTGAACTTGAAGCTGAACTTGTGACGTTAAAAGACACGCAAACAAAATTGCAACAGGATGTTGATGCGCACAAGCAGGCCCAAAAAGAACAATTAGACTTGCAGAACGATTTGCAAGCAAAATTGACGGCGCTTGGTGCTGTAGATCAACACTTACAAGCATTGCAAAATTTGCGGGTCCCATTAGACCGTTATGCGAATTTGGTAGAGCGCATCGAAGAAAATCAAAAGGCGGTAGATGCTGCTAACGAAAAAGTTGAACAGGCTCAAAAAACACTGGCGCAACAGCAAACTATTTTAACAAATGCAGAACAGGCCCGTGACGCTAAGAAAGATTTGCGCAAAAAAGCGTTAATCGCACAGCTACAGCAAGATTTAACAGAAGGCGAGCCATGTCCAATTTGTGGGGTCGTCTATACAGGTCAGGCTGAACATCTAGACGCAGAAAATGCGGCGCTTGATTTGAAACAAGTCATGGCTGAGGTTGATCAAGCGCAAAGTGACTATGAACAGGCACAACAGCAGGTGAATAAAACACAACTTGAGTTGACGCACGAGCTTGAACAAATGACACAATTACAGCATGATCAGAGTGACTTAGTCAGCGAACAAAAAGCAAATAAGGCGTCAATTATTGCTGATGCACAAACATTGGGATTTGAAGCTTTCAAGGCCAACGAACCTTTGCAAGCGACATTTGATGCATTATCAGATGATTTAAATCAAAAACAAGCACAGGCTCAGCAATTACAACATGAGCTGCAAACTGCCGAACAGGATTTAAATGCGTTAGTGCTAGCATTAACTAAAGCCACTCAAAATTTGGAAAATCATGCCCAGCAAATAACACAGACTCAAACGTTGTTAGCGGACTTTGATAAGGATTTAGCTGATGTCGCAACGTATCAAGCACGTTTGTCGAAGATGCAATCAGAAATTAAGGCATATGATGAAGCGGTCAATGAAATTAAAGCGGCGCTGGCAAAGCTCGATGGGCAATTGTCGGAAAATGACAGACAACGTCATGACCAGCACGCTAAGCAACAGGATAACTTGGCTGAACAAGCACAGTTGCATCTTGAATTAAACCAAATATTGGCTAAGCAAGATGCTTATCAGATGCAAACTTTTGCCGAAAATAGTCATCTTTTGCAAGTTGATGACCCACGTGATGATTTACGAACCATTGTACAAAGTTACGAGAGTGATTTAGCACATACAAAGGAAGCCTTGACGCAATTAAATGAAAAAATTGGTGAGCAAGCAATGCCAGATATTGCTGCGCTGACGGAGCAAGTGCAGGTAGCTAATGATAAGCACAAGGCGGCCCAAGAAACCGTCCAGACACAAAAAATAGTGACCCATGAATTTGAAAAAAGCGTTGCAGATGCAAAACATTTACAAAAACAATGGTTGGAACAACAAGCAGGTAATGCTGATTTAATTGCCTTAACAAATGCCGTTGACGGGAATAATGATGCTAAAATGCGCTTGGAACCTTATATTTTGCAGGCCTTTTTGAATCAAGTCTTGGAATATGCAAATGGACACTATATTGGTCAATTTTCTGGAAACCGCTATACCTTTAAATTAAGCAATGAACATAGTGGGCGTGCGAACCAAAATGGACTTGACATTAATGTTTTAGATAGTGAAAGCAATCAACTTAGAAGTACTAGTACCTTGTCTGGTGGAGAGTCCTTTATCGCGGCGCTATCAATTGCGCTATCAATGGCTGAAGTTGTTCAGCTGCGCGCTGGTGGTGCCCAAATTGATGCTTTATTTATTGACGAAGGTTTTGGTTCTTTAGATGGTCAAACATTAGAACAAGCAATGGAAGCGTTAGGAAATATTGAAAAATCAGGGCGCCTCGTCGGGGTCATTTCGCACGTTGAAAGTATGAAGCAACAGATTTTGCAACAAATACAAGTTAAAAAATTAGGTAATGGACAAAGTGATATTAAGTATCAACAAGCTTAAGGATTGTCTTTTTACTTGAAGCGTGCGTATAATAGATGTTCAAGAATTGTAGTGAGGAAAGAATAATGTCAACAAAAGGAAGTATTAAATCAAATGATTTTGCACGCGGTGCTTCAAATAAAGGGACCGTTTCAGCTGAAGATAAAAAGTCAAAGCGTGAAGCTTTATTAGCCAAAGCCCGCCAAAAGGCCCAAGCAACTGATAAGCAAGATTAGAACGATTATTGTCGAAAGTGTGCAATCGTAAGGAGGCTGGAATACATGGCAAGTTATGCAGAACGTATGTTAACAGAATTAGAACTTGGTCAAACTGAGGAAGCCAAAAAGTCATATGCATTGTCATTGCGACATGACGATGATGATACAATTTATTCTTTAGCCGAAGAATTATATGGCTTAGGATTCTCAAACCAAGCGCAACGGGCTTATAAAAAATTATTAGAAAAATATCCCGATGCAGATGAATTACGTACGGCGTTAGCCGATATCGCTATTGATGATGGTGATACTGAAACAGCAATGAATTATTTGGCAGAAGTGAAGCCGGAATCAGATGCCTACTTACAGTCCTTAATTGTAATGGCTGATTTGTATCAATCTGAAGGTATTTATGAAGCTGCTGAGGCGAAATTGAAGACGGCTTATGATTTGGCACCTGATGAACCAGTGATTGCCTTTGCTTTGGGTGAATATTATTTTGCATCAGCGGATTATAAGAATGCGATTCCATACTATCGAACATTGTTGGAACAAGGTGAACGTCATTTTTCAGGTGTTGATGTTGCATCCCGCATTGGGGTGGCATATGCACTGGTTGGGGATGTTGACCGTGCATTAGCTTATCTGGAACAAATTGATGAAGCTAGTCTAACACCTGATGTCCGTTTCCAATTGGCGATGATTTATGCAGCTGATGAAGAAACGCATGATAAAGGGATTAAAGCTTTTGAAGAGTTGCGTGAAATCGATCCGGATTATGCCACATTGTATGAACCTTTAGGTGCACTTTATGAACATCAACATAAAGATGAACAAGCGCTTGAGACTTATCAAGATGGGTTAGCGATTGATCAATTCAATCCAAAAATGTATGAACGCGCTGCGATTGTAAGCGAACGTTTAGGCCAATCAAATGAGGCACAGAGCTTCTTTAAAGAAGGACTCAAATATAATCCAGAAGATGTCACATTGACATTGGATTATTCAGATTGGTTAACGCTACATGAGCAGCACGAAGAAAATATTCGTTTGCTTAATGATTATTTTGCTGATGATGAAGCTGACATTGATCCAGTGATGTATCGTAATTTAGCGAAGAGTTATGCTGGAATTGAAGACTTTGAAATGGCTGATAAGTATTATCAAGCGGCCTTACCATTCTTCGATACGGATGCTAGTTTCTTAAAGGATGCGTATTATTTCTTCCGTGAAGCGGGTGAACAAACTTTTGCCAAGCAAACATTGGACTTGTATTTGAAGCTAGTCCCAGATGATTATGAAATGCTTGAAGAAAAAGATATTTTAGATGCACAAAATGATGAAGACGCGTTCTTCTAAAATAAGAAAGCTGGTTCGTATGGACCGGCTTTTTTGTTTGGACGCAAACATGTATTAGCCCAAAATATGTTAAACTAGAATGAAATAATTAATGAAATGAGACCTTAAAAAATGGATGCATTGCACTTATCAGATCGTATGGCAGCAGTGGCAGCGTATGTTCCCGATGACGCTCGTGTGGCGGATATTGGTTCCGATCATGCTTATTTGCCAGCTAATTTAATTTTGAATAAACGAATTCAGTTCGCGATTGCCGGCGAGGTCGCCAAAGGGCCTCTTGAAAATGCCGAACATGAGATTAATAAACATCGTCTGAATGAACAGTTGATTCCGCGTCTTGCTGACGGCTTGGCTGCAATTCAACCTGAAGATGAGATTGATACGGTTGTCATCGCCGGGATGGGTGGCCGTTTAATTACACAAATCCTTGAAGCTGGTCATCAAGGCGATACTCAATATGACACCATTATTGTGCAGCCAAATTTGGATGTTGATGTTGTTAGAAAATGGTTTATGCAACATCAGTATGCCATTTCGGATGAGCGCATGCTTTTTGATGATGGGCACTATTATGAAGTAGTTGTTGCGCAACCAGGTTCAGCGCACTACACAGAAACTGAATTGCAATTTGGTCCAATTAACATCCAAGAGAATGGTCCGATTTGGCGCGAACGCTGGAGTCGTGAATTAGCACGCCAACGCGGAATTATGGAAAAATTAGTTGCTGCAGACCAAACACAGTCTGAGGCATATACAAATTATCAGCAAACATCACAACAAATCGAGGAGGTATTAGCAGATGCTAGCAAGTGAGTTGATTGCGCAAATTGAAAATTATGCCCCTAAATCATTAGCTTGGGAGGGTGATCGCATTGGGATTCAATTAGGTGACCCGAATCAAGAAATTCATCGTGTGATGACGACTTTAGATGTGCGACCAGAGGTTGTTGATGAAGCGATTGCACGTGATGCTGACTTTATTTTTGCGCACCATCCAATGATGTTCCATGCGGCAAAAGATTTAGATTTAAGTAATCCGCAAAATGCAATGTACGCCAAATTATTGGCACATAACATTGTTGTTTATGCGGCTCACACCAATCTAGATGCAGCTTATCCTGGCTTAAATGACTGGCTGGCCGAAGATTTGGAAATTGTGGAAGATGTTGAACCCTTATTACCTAATCCAGATGGACAGACGGGAATTGGCCGTATTGGTAATTTAGCTGAACCAACAACTGTGGCTGAATATGCAGAATTTGTACGTGAAACCTTTAACGTTGCGCATGTGCGGGTTATCGCCAATGATTTGCAACGTCAAATTCAACGGATTGCCGTGCTTGGTGGTGATGGTGATAGTGACTATGAAGCGGCGCAAGCGAAGGGGGCTGATGCCTTTGTGACAGCCGATGTTTATTATCATACGGGTCATGATATTTTGGCGCATGATATGGTTGTGATTGATCCGAATCATCATATGGAAGCCAATGCAAAACCTAAAATGGCACAGTTGGTAAAAACTTGGCAAAAAACATACCAATGGGATTTGGACGACGTATACGTATCAGAAGTGAATACGGATCCCTATACTTACATTTAAGGGCAAAATAAAAAGACATCTCACGCGAGATGTCTTTTTTAGTCCATATTAAGGGTAACGGCTTCACCTTGTGCTTGCAAAGTCTGAATGTGTTGCTCACCCCAGTTGCACAAACTGTCGAGCACAGGACTGAGTGACTGACCATAATCACTTAGCGCATATTCAACTTTTGGGGGAACTTGATTGTAGACATGACGGTCAACAATGTTTAATGCTTCTAAATCACGAAGCTGCTGGGTTAGCATTTTTTGGCTAATGCCAGGAATCTGGCGTTTTAATTCACTTGTCCGTAGGGAACCGTGACGTAAATTACATAAAATAATCGGCTTCCATTTACCACCAAGGACTTCCATAGTTGCTTCCACACCAATGCGATAAACTTTTTCTTCAGGCATAAACCCTGTCCTTTCCCAATAGGTACTAAAAGGTGCGTATGATACTTTTTAGTGCGTACTGGTCATAATGTTGCTGTTATTATATCCTATTATCAACGGTTAGAAAAGGAGCAAAATGATGATTAAAAACTTACAAGATACAGTAACTTTAAACAACGATATACAGATTCCAGGACTTGGCTTAGGCGTATTCAAGATTCCAAATGATGAAACGGCTGAAATTGTGGCATCAAGTATTGAAAATGGGTATCGCCTTATCGATACGGCCCAAATTTATGGTAATGAAGTCGGGGTTGGACAAGGAATTCAAGCTGGTTTAGCTAAAACTGGTTTAAAGCGTGAAGATTTGTTCATTACGTCAAAGGTTTGGAACTTTGGCATGGATCAAGCAACTGCCGCTGAGTCAATCCAAACGAGTTTAGACAAATTGCAATTGGACTATGTTGATTTGTTCTTAGTGCATTGGCCAGGTCATAACGAGTATAAGGCAGCTTGGCAAGCATTAGAAGAAGCCTATGCTGCTGGTAAGGTAAAGGCAATCGGAGTCAGCAATTTTGAGCAACATCATCTTGAAGACCTCTTGTCTTTTGCCAAAGTAACACCAGTTTTGAATCAAATTGAATCACATCCAAAATTAGCACAGGATGACTTGCGTGCCTTTAATGCAGCGCATGACATTAAGTCACAAGCATGGTCACCTTTGATGCAAGGACAAATCTTAGATAATGAGGTCTTGCAAACCCTTGCTGATAAATATCATAAGACGGTTGCGCAAATTGTTTTGCGCTGGGATATTCAACGTGACGTTTTGTTAGTGGTTAAGTCAGTTAAACCAGAACGCATGTTAAGCAATGCCGATGTTTTTGATTTTGAATTAACGGATGAAGATATGGCGATGATTGATAATCTTAATGAGGACCTCCGTGTTGGTCCAAATCCAGATGAATTTGCCGGATAATCAGTCACAGAGGGGGATGAATGATGAATGGATTTTCACTAGTAAATCATGTTGGGATTACGGTGAGCGATTTAGATAAGTCGATTGCTTTTTATGAAGCATTGGCGGGTAAGAAAATTGCTAATCGTGATGCAATTGGTGGTCAGCGAATGGCCCAAGTGCAAGGTTTAGATGACACTAAAATCAATTATGCAAATTTGCATTTAGGTAATGTCAACATTGATATTTTAGAGTACGAAGCACCTCAATCAACTCAAGCGCAGTATTCAAATGAACAAATCAGTGCGATGCATTTATGTTTTGAAGTTGAAGACTTAGATGCAGCCATTGCCCGTCTAAATGAATTGGGTATTGAACCAGAAGGTGAACCGATTTATTTTGAAGAACAAGATGGTTTGAAGGCCGGTTTTGGAACTGGCGTTGTTTATTTCAAAGATCCTGATGGGACAAATCTAGAATTGATTGCACCAAAAGGACCGTTTGCACGGGTCTAATGACAAAAGGACTAAAACGATTGTGTTTTAGTCCTTTTTTATGTAGCTTAAACGTACAAAAAAGCCTTTTTCTAGTTTTTATGAAAAAATTATGTGAAATTTTGCATATTTAAAAGGAATAGGATTGAAATGCAGCCCATGAAAGCTTAAACTTGATGTATTGTTTAAGTTGCTAGAAGTTGAGGTGCGCACATAGGCGCACCGACATAACTTAATGTAGAAAAGAGGTAGATTCATGAGTGAATTAACAGAGATTGCTGAAACATATCCGAATTTAGTTGATCGTTTTGTCCGTTACGTTAAGGTAAACACACGTTCAAACGAAGAATCTGAAACGGTGCCTTCAGATCCTAAGGAAGTTGCCTTTTTAGCTGATTTAGCTGATGAATTGAAAGAAATTGGTTTGCAAAATGTTCGTACAATGTCTGACGGATATGTGTTTGCGGACTTGCCAGCTAATGTTGATGGGGATGTCCCTTCAATCGGGTTTATTTCACACGTGGACACAGCAGACTTCAATTCTGAAAATGTGAACCCACAATTTGTCGAAAATTATGATGGACAATCAGAAATTAAGTTGAACGATGAATTTACATTAGCACCGGATGCCTTCCCATCATTGAAGAAGTATGAAGGACATACTTTGATTACCACTGATGGAACGACATTGCTTGGTTCTGATGATAAGTCAGGAGTTGCTGAATTAGTAACAGCTGCTGAATATTTGGTCCAACACCCTGAAATCGAACACGGTGATTTACATTTTGCCTTTGGTCCTGATGAAGAAATTGGGATTGGTGCCGATAACTTCCACGTTGAAGAATTTGGTGCTGAATTCGCTTATACCATGGATGGTGGTCCTCTAGGTGAACTACAATGGGAAACATTCTCAGCTGCTTCAGCTGATTTGAAGATTCAAGGTTTGAATGTGCACCCTGGTGATGCTAAGGATAAGATGATTAATGCATTGCAAGTTGCCATGGATATTCATGCCGAACTACCAGAACATGATCGTCCAGAACATACTGAAGGTCGCGAAGGTTTCTTCCATCTTTTGAAGTTGAACGGAACACCTGACGAGGCAAGTATGTCATATATTATCCGTGATCACGATCGTGCAAAGTTTGAAGAAAAGAAGGCTTTGATTCAAAGTATCGTGGATGCCAAGAATGCAGAATTTGGTCAAGATCGTGTCTTGTTGAAGTTGCATGACCAATATTACAACATGGGTGAAGTGTTGAAGGATAACATGAAGCCAGTTGACCTAGCAGAACAAGCCATGACTGAATTAAATATTGAACCATTAATTGAACCAATTCGTGGCGGAACTGATGGCTCAAAGATTACATTCTTAGGTCTACCAACACCAAATATTTATGCCGGAGCAGAAAATATGCACGGTCGTTTTGAATATGTTTCAACCCGTGTTATGAAGCAAGCGGTTGATACAATGTTGAAGATTAACGAATTGAATGTCAAAGATGCCCTATAAGCTTGAGAAAACATATTGAAAATTTTCAATATGTTTTTTTGTATCGTTGAAAGGAGTTTAGATGTTAAAGCAAGCACAGTATCAAGCAAGTCGTAAAAGCTGTACAACTGTCCTCGTTGGAAAAGCCGTCACTGCTGATGGTTCAACGATGATTGCGCGGAATGAAGATGGTGGGGAAACACCTTTACCCCAAAGGTTTGTGTGGATTGAAGCCAATCAACCGAATACCTATCAATCTGAATTAACTGATTTTGCGATGACTTTACCGGAAAAATCATTTAGCTATACGTCAACGCCGGATGCTATTACAGGTAGTGGGATTTGGGCAGCTGGTGGTATTAATAGTCAAAATGTTGCCATGACAGCATCTGAGACCATTACGACAAATGAACGAGTGCTCGCATTTGATCCGTTAAATGATGCTGGTATTGGTGAAGCTGATTTTACGACTTTAGTGCTACCGTATATTGATTCAGCGCGTGCGGGCGTTGAACGACTGGGCGCATTGTTGGAAGCATATGGGACTTATGAGTCAAATGGAATTGCATTTGCTGATCGTGAAGAAATTTGGTATCTCGAAACGATTGGTGGTCATAGTTGGGTTGCTGTAAAAATTCCAGATAATGCAGCTGTATTGGCCTCAAATCGCTTTAATATTGATGTCGTGAATCTAAATGGGCCAGATGTGTTATATGCGGATGCCGTAAAAAGTTTTATTGAACAGCAAAGCCAAACCGATGTGATTGATTACGAACATATTAATCTACGTCATTATTTTGGTAGCTACTTGGACAAAGATAAAGTCTACAATAATCCACGGGTCTGGTTGGGGCATAAACTCATGGGGCTTGATGTTTCCAATGTTGACCCGACAGAGCAAGATTTGCCATTTTTGGTTTATCCAGATCAAAAGTTGAATGTGCATGATGTGGAATCAATTTTGAGTGCTTATTATGCTGATACAGACTTTGATGTTTATCACAACGAAACCGAAACAGGCACACCAGTCTATCGTCCGATTGGGATGAATCGGAATGAAGAATCGCACATTTTACAGTTACGTGCAGATGTTCCTGATAGTGTCGCAGGGATTCATTGGTTGGGATTTGGCCCCAATGTCTTTAACGCGTTTGTGCCTTATTTTGCAAATGTGAATGACACACCAGCAGTAATACGGGATACACCGGGACAAGCGGATGTTCAGTATACTTACTGGTTGATGCGAAACATCGCGATGATTGCGGATGCCGATTTTGATTTTTATCAACCAATGGTGCAAGCATTTCAAGAGCGCATGCAGCATGCGGGTGATTTGTTTTTAGCAGAAAATCAACTTGCGATTAGCGTTGCGGAATTGACAACACAAAATCAACAGATGGCAGACAAGTATTTGCAAGCGGCAAATGCATTATTGAATGAGCTATTGAATAAGGGGACAGGTCGCATGCATCTTCGTTTCCCAATGGCCGATTAAGGGAATTGAAATTTTGCGGATTGTGAAAAAGGGCCTATAAATTTTTGGGTTTTTAACGAATTTGTGAATTTTTGATTTGTAACTGGTCGCATATCACTATATAATTAAGGTAAGGCATTTAAGATAGAAGCGAAAAGGTTGCGGTTAAACGAACTTTTTTGAGACTATTAAAAGTGTAAATTTAATTTATTCGGAAATAAGAAGGAGTTTAAGCATGTCTAAAACATTAGCGGTTAATGCTGGTTCATCATCATTGAAGTTCCAATTATTGGAAATGCCAGCTGAAAAAGTCATTGCCAAGGGACAAGTTGAACGAATTGGTTTGGATGAAGGAATTTTCACATTGAAGTTCAATGGAGAAAAGACTGAATTCACTAAGGAATTCCCTGATCACCGTGCAGCTATTGAAGAAATGTTGCGTCAATTCAGTGAAAAGGAAGTCGTAACAGACTTATCAGAAATTACAGGTGTTGGACACCGTGTTGTTGCTGGTGGAGAATGGTTTAACAAATCAGTTGTCGTTGATGATGAAGTCTTGGAAAAGATTCACCGTCTAGCTGCTTATGCACCACTACACAATCCAGCCAATGCAGCTGGAATTGAAACATTCCGTGAATTGTTGCCAGACGCACTTTCTGTTGCCGTCTTTGACACAGCTTTCCACCAAACAATGCCACGTGAAAACTACTTGTATTCACTTCCATATGAATACTACACAAAGTATGGTGCACGTAAGTATGGTGCCCACGGAACTTCACACCGTTACGTTGCTGAACGTACAGCTGAAATTTTGGACAAGCCACTTGAAGACTTGAAGTTGATCACATTGCATTTAGGTGCTGGTGCTTCAATTACAGCCATCAAGGATGGAAAGTCATTTGACACTTCAATGGGATTCACACCATTGGCCGGTGTTACAATGGCAACGCGTTCAGGTGATGTTGATCCTTCATTGATCTACTACATCCAAGAACGTGAAGGTTTGTCAAATGAAGAAATGTTGTACATTTTGAACAACAAGTCAGGTTTGCTTGGAATTTCAACATTGTCATCAGACATGCGTGACTTGGAAGATGTTCAAGAAACCAATGAACATGCTAAGTTAGCACTTGATATTTTCATCGACCGTGTTGCTCGCTATATCGGACAATACATCGTTGAATTGGGTGGTGTTGATGCCATTACCTTTACTGCTGGTATCGGTGAAAATGCTTATGAAGATCGTCAATTAATCATTGATCGTTTGAACTTCATGGGTATTAAGCTAGATGAAGAAGCTAACAAGGTTCGTGGTCAAGAACGTATTATTTCAGCTGCTGATTCAACAGCTGCTGTTTTGGCAGTGCCAACTAACGAAGAGCTTGAAATTGCACGTGACGTTGAAATGTTAAAGAAGAACAACGGCCGTTAATTTAGTCATTAGTTGACGATATCGTTTTTAAGTTCGTTTATGGTAACCACGTTATAATGGAACTATCATAAAGGAGGATCTCGATGAGTCTATTACTAATTATCATGTTAATGATGCTGTTTGGCGTCTTATACGCTCGACGTAAGGCACGCCGGATGTTTGCTAATTTCAATGCGCAAATTAACGAGCAAATGGATCCTTATCGTGAGACCTTTGCGAAAGCAAATCATCAACAAAAAGCTGATGGTAAGCAAGTATTCGAAGGCCAATTCGAGGAAGTACGTACAACCAAAGTTAAATAATGTTAAATAACTAATCCGGGTGATCTTAATCACCCGGGTTATTTTTTTATACTGTTAAAACGTTTTTCCGAATAATCGATAAATTATTTTGTGAAATATATAGCATTTCGAGCTTAAATAAGCTATATTAGACTTTAGTTTTATAATTTTAAACGTGTTTTTAATATTTAAAAAATAAAAGGGGTGTCGTATGCGGAAATTGTTGATAGCTAATCGAGGCGAAATCGCCGTCCGAATTATTCGAGCAGCTAAAGAATTGGGGATTCAAACTGTTGCTATTTATGCGGATGCCGATAAGTATGCGGCACATCGTTTTGCGGCAGATGAGGCATACCAAATTGGAACGGCAGACATGACAATTGAGGCCTATTTAGATATTCCGGGCATTATTGCTTTGGCGCAAGCCCATGGTGTTGATGCCATTCATCCTGGATATGGTTTCTTGTCAGAAAATGAAGCATTTGCGCAAGCCATTGCGGACGCGGGCATGAAATTTGTGGGGCCAAAACCTGAACATTTGGAAATGTTTGGTGACAAAATTACGGCAAAGGGTGTTGCAACAGCTGCTGACGTTGCAAGTGTGCCTGGAACAGATCATCCAGTTGAGACGATGGAAGAAGCTTTGCAACTAGGTGAATCCTTCGGTTATCCAATTTTTGTTAAATCCGCCGCTGGTGGTGGTGGTCGTGGGATGCGTGTTGTAGAACATGCTGAAGAATTGAAGGAAGCGTTCCAACGTGCGGCATCTGAAGCCCAAGCTTCATTTGGTAAAAGCGATATTTACTTGGAAAAATACTTACAGGATCCAAAGCATATTGAAATTCAAATTTTAGCGGATGAATTTGGGCATACGATGCATCTATTTGAGCGTGATTCATCAGTCCAACGGCGCCATCAAAAAATTATTGAGTTTGCACCAGCAGTGTCAGTTGATAATGCCTTACGTGAACGGATTCAAGATGCCGCAGTGCGCTTAATGGCTAGTGTCGGTTATCAAAGTGCGGCTACCGTTGAATTTTTGGTTGACGGGGATGACTTCTACTTTATTGAAGTGAATCCACGTGTACAAGTTGAGCATACGGTTACTGAAGTTGTGACCGATATTGATATTGTACGCAGCCAATTGTTGATTGCTATGGGGCATCAGTTGCATGAAGCACCATTATCATTGCCGGAGCAGGCTGACTTAAAAGCGCATGGCGTTGCCATTCAATCGCGTATTACAACCGAAGACCCAGCTAACGATTTCATGCCTGATACAGGAACAATTCGTTGGTACAACCAACCTGCTGGACCTGGGATTCGTGTCGATGCCGGGAGCGTTTATGCTGGAGCGACAGTGACGCCATATTTTGACTCACTTCTGTTCAAGGTGATTTCACATGGAAGTGACTTTGACGAGGCTGTGACTCGGATGCAGCGCGCCCTTGCTGAAACGGAAATTGCGGGTGTGAAGACGAATACTGGCTTTTTGTCAGAAGTCTTTCAAGACGCGACGTTCACATCAGCCCAAGCATCAACAACTTTTGTCGATAAGAATATGGCCCGCTTTAAGCACGTCACACCAGCTGATCCAAAGCAGCAATTGACGGACTATATTTCGGAAATTAGTATTAATGGTTTCCCGGGTGTCGGCACGGAACAGGCTAAGCCAAGTTTGAATGCATTTCAAACGCGCTCACGAGCGCTACCTGCAGATTTAGAGACCGCAAAAGATGTGTTAGATGCGCAAGGACCAGAAGCTGCTGCTGAATGGGTTAAAGCGCAAAAACAAGTCTTGTTGACGGATACGACAATGCGTGATGCGCATCAGTCACGATTTGCAACCCGCATGCGGACAAAAGATATGGAGACGATTGCCGAAACGACACAAGCGACATTGCCTAATTTGTTTTCAAATGAAATGTGGGGTGGCGCAACTTTTGATACGGCTTATCGTTTCTTAAGTGAAGATCCTTGGGAGCGTTTGCGTACGTTACGTGCTAAGATGCCACGAACATTAACGCAAATGTTATTCCGTGGATCAAATGCAGTTGGTTACCAAAATTATCCTGACAATGTCATTCAAGAATTTATTCATTTGGCAGCGCAAAATGGGATGGATGTTTTCCGAATCTTTGATAGTTTGAACTGGCTCCCACAGATGGAAACGTCAATTCAAGCTGTTCGTGATGAAAATAAGCTTGCTGAAGTCACGATGGCCTATACCGGTGATATTTTAGACGCAAGCCGCACCAAGTATACTTTGCAATATTATGTTGATTTTGCTAAAGAAATTGAGGCCGCTGGGGCACATATGTTGGCAATTAAGGATATGTCCGGTTTGCTTAAACCAGAAGCAGCATACCAATTGATTACGACATTAAAAGAAGCGATTAATTTGCCAATCCATCTGCATACGCATGATACGACTGGAATTGGTGTATCAACCTATGCCCGAGCTGTCGATGCTGGCGTTGATGTGATTGATGTCGCCAACGCCGCGATGGCAGGAACCACATCACAACCAGCCATGGCATCAACGTATTACGCGTTAAGTGGCAATGCCCGTCAGCCTGAATTAGACATGCCAGCGGTTGAGAAACTTAATCAATACTGGCAAGGGATTGTGCCTTATTATCAAGCATTTGATAATGGCATGCGGAGCCCACAAACGGATATTTTTGAAGTGGAAATGCCAGGTGGGCAATACTCTAATTTGCAGCAACAAGCACAAGCATTGCAATTAGGGGACCGTTGGGATGCAATTAAGCATATGTATACACAAGTTAATCATATGTTTGGTGACATTATTAAGGTGACGCCGTCTTCTAAGGTTGTCGGTGATATGGCTCTCTTTATGGTTCAAAATGAACTGACACCAGACGATATTTATGAACGTGGACACCAGCTTGATTTCCCACAGTCAGTCGTTGATTTCTTTATGGGTGATATTGGTCAACCGGTTGGTGGTTTCCCAAAGGAATTGCAGGAAATTATTGTTAAAGGTCAAACGCCATTAACTGAGCGTCCTGGTTTGTTTGCTGAGCCACTCGTCTTAGAGGATGTCAGTGAAGCTTTGGCGCTTGAATTAGGGCGAACACCAACGCCAGAAGAAGTGATTTCAAAAGCCTTGTATCCAACTGTATTTAGTGAATTTATGCAAAAGCAAGCACAGTTTGGACCGGTCACAAAGTTGGACACACCAACTTATTTCTATGGTTTGACACCAGGGGAAGAAGTGACGATTACATTGGCGCCAGGTCAAACGATGACGTTAATTTTGCAAGATATGCAAGCTAATCCAGCTGACAGCAATTGGCAGTTGACTTACTTACTTGATGGTAAACCAATGACGGTTACAGTCGATGCACAATTCAATGAAACCATGCAAACAGCTACCACAAATCAGCGTAAAGCGAATGCCAGTGTTCCAGGTGAAATTGGGGCAATGATGGCCGGCGATGTCGTTGAAATTAGTGTTGCTGTGGGTGATGAAGTTGAGCCAGGTGATATTTTGGCAGTAACTGAAGCCATGAAGATGGAAGCCTCAGTCCAAGCACCGATTGCCGGTGTGGTGACAGAAGTTGTCGCAGTGACGGGAACTCAAATTTCTGCCGGTGATTTACTACTTGTGATTGAGCCTAAGTAATTAAAAAGTTTGAAAAAAGCATGTCGTGAGGCATGCTTTTTGTTGTGGCTAGATATGGTAAACTAGAGTCATTCAATTTTTAAGAGGTGACTTATGCAACAACAATGGTGGCAACGCAAATTATTTTTTGGACTAGGGATTGTCGGTGCAATCACATTTGTTTTGGAAAGTGTGATTGGTTCGCTTATGTGGCCGGCTTATCAATCACTGGCACATCCAATTGCGCTGTTAACAGCTCAAGGAGCACCTTTTCGAGGTGGCTTCCTGGTGATGCAGGTTTTAGCTAGTTTGGCCGTTACAGTGGCACTGGTTGCGATTTACGCCTATCATCGCTACCAACGTGAACGTAAGATGATGCAAGCAAGTGCTGGGATGATTTTTAGTTGGAGTGCTTGGTTGATTGTGACAAACTTTTGGCCGAACGCACGCATGGCTGATTACGTCCTAGCTGAGAGTATTTCGGGCAAAAGCATTGTCCTTGCGCTAATCTTATTGGCGTTAGCTGGAACGATGTATTGGTATGCGCAAGCAGTGATGACAATCGACTGGATTAGCTTGCGTAATGTTTTGACAGTCGTGTCCATTTTAATCGTGCTATTTGCAGCACTTGAATTTGGCATGTATCTCATTAATTGGCCACTTCGTGGTTTCTTTGATATCTTAACATTAGATACAATGGCACTTGGCATGGGCTTTTTGAGCTGGTACTTTATGCGACAAGCAATTTAATTTAAGGAGGTCTAGCATGGAACTACGACCTGAAACAGTGACAGAGAAAGATTATGAACAACTATTAAAAATCTGGGAAGCATCTGTTAAAGCAACACATGATTTTTTGGACCCTGCCGATTTAGAAGCGTTAAAAACAGAAATCCCAACATTTTTACCACTGCTACAAGTGACATTTTGGCTTGATGGCAATGAAGTCGTTGGCTTTTCGGGGACGCAATCTGACCATTTAGAGATGTTGTTTTTGGATCCAACATTTTTTCATCAAGGATACGGTAGTGTTATTTTGAAACAATTGATTAAAGATCAAGACGTTCGTTTTGTTGATGTTAACCAAGATAATTTGGCAGCAAAACATTTCTATGAAAAAAATGGTTTTGAATTGATTGATGTGTCGCCTTTGGATGGACAAGGGCGTCCATATCCAATTGAACACCGTGCTTTAGTAACTGAAAAGGGCTAATCATGTTAAAAGAATTATTCAAAGGGAACCAAGCACAGTTATATCATGCTGGTAATTTAGCGCATGCCGAAAGAGAAAATTTACATATTCCAAATGCGTTCATTCAGGATATTGAAGATGAAAATGAAGCAGCGCGCTGGCATTTTATGGAAGATGAAAATTCAGTGATGCTATTTTTAGATGCGGTCGTCGCAGATTCAGATGTACCGACTAAAGGGGCCTATCACACGGAATCAGTTTCATTCTTGGTGCAACAGTCCGAACAACGTGTTTTGTTGTTTACGCGTCCATCGATGGATTTTTTGGCGGATGAATTAGTCGCAAGTGTGGCAGATTTTGATGCAGATGTGACGCCAATGGAATTGTTGGCAGAAGTATTGTTGGTGTTGTATCAAGATTATGAGACAGCATTAAATCATTTAGATAGTTTGCGGCGTGATTTTCAGCAGATGTTTTATCACAAAACGCGTGGTTTTGGTGGTGATTTAGATGCGATTTGGACCGTGATGAATGCCTTGTTGTACATTGATTCGTCTTTAGAGGATAATAGCGATGTGTTAAAAAGCTTGGCTAAAGAATTTAAAGTTTCTAAAGGGACTACTGCATACCGCAGCGTCACGAATCGTTTAGCGATTGAAGCGGAACAGGCCCATAAGATGGCTGATTTATTGAGTTCAGTTGTGAATAACATTTCTGATTCTTATTCAGCGCGCAATGATCGTAATCTAAATTGGATTATGCAGATTTTGACGGTGTATTCAGTGGTCTTAACGATTCCAACAATTATTACTGGTTTTTATGGCCAGAATGTCAAATATTTACCATTTGCGATGCAGAATAATGGTTGGTTAATCACAATTATTATGACGGCAATTTTAATGGCAATTGCGACATACTGGTTCTGGCGCCATGGCTATTTTGATAAATAAAAGAAAATAGCGCAAAAGACTTGAAATTTTAGTTAAGATTGTGTATAGTTATTCTTTGTAATTTACTAGCTATTGCAACGGCGCAAGCTTGGGGTTTGGCCCATGCAGCCATACCTGTCGTTCAATCGGTAGGTGAGAGGCATCTCACAAAATACATTCGAAGGAGTTATGTTAATGCGCATTAACATTTTATTAGAGTCAGCAGAGTCTGGCGAACGTATCTATTTAACTTCTAAGAACCGTCGTAACACGCCAGATCGTTTGGAGCTTAAGAAGTATTCTCCAAAGTTGCGTCGTGTTACAGTGTTCAAGGAGGTCAAGTAATCATGGCTAAGAAGTCAAAGATCGCTAAAGAAAAGAAGATTGAAGCAACCATCGAAAAGTACGCTGAAAAGCGCGCTGCTTTGAAGGCTGCTGGTGATTACGAAGGTTTGTCAAAGTTACCTCGTAACGCATCACCTGTTCGTGCCCACAACCGTGACCGTATCGACGGACGTCCACACGCTTACATGCGTGAATTTGGAATGTCACGTTTGAACTTCCGTCAGTTGGCACACAAGGGTCAAATCCCTGGTGTTAAGAAGGCTTCATGGTAATCGGCAGATTATTTTAAGTCTTTTGAAAAGAGCATCCACCTTGTGTGGGTGCTCTTTTTATACATAGAAGCAAATGAAAGGGCTAAATAGATGAAATTATTGACGAAAAATCCGTGGGTAACAATTTTAATTGCCATTATTTTTGAAAGTGGGTGGGTTGTTGGGATTAAATATGCCCATACACCGTTGGAATGGGTCTTGACGATTGCGTCATTGATTACCTCATTTGGTCTGTACTTATTAGCAAGTCGTAAATTACCAGTTGGAACCACCTATGCAGTCTTTGTGGGACTTGGCTCAGCGGCAACGGTCTTAATTGGCTGGCTTGTCTTTGGCGATGGTTTGACTGGTACCCAATTGATTTTCTTGATTATCTTATTAACTGGGGTAATTGGGTTGAAGCTCATTGAGGAGGAAAAGGCATAATGGCATGGATTATCTTACTATTAGCAGGTTGTATGGAAGTAAGTGGTGTGATTACGCTTAATGAATATAACCGTAAGAAACGCTCATACCTTGTATTCTTCATGATTGGCTTTATGATGGCCAGTGTGAGCTTGTTGGGGGTTGCTTTACGAACGATTCCAATGGGAACGGGTTATGCCATCTGGACGGGAATTGGTGCCGCTGGTGGGACCATCGTTGGCATGTTCTTTTATCATGAGTCACATGATTGGAAACGAATCTTATTTATTAGTTTAATTGTGATTGGTGCCGTGGGACTTAAATTCACAACCGGTGCATAAAGACGACTTGGGGAACCAGTCGTCTTTTTACTTACAAAGAATTCACAAAGTTATGGTAAAATAAAGCCAGGGATTCAAACAAAAGGAATGAGGAGAACCCTAACTCGAGTAACAACATTGATGGAACGAGTTTGGTCGTGGATAAGATGAGAAAAAGGGATGAAAAAAAGTTAATTGCTTTGGAACAAGCGGCATTAGACTTGGTTCAAGAAAATGGCTTAAGCCAATTAACTATTAATAAGTTAGCCAAGCGGGCGGGGGTTTCAGTTGCCACTGCTTATATTTACTTTGAAAATAAAGCAGATTTGCTGGGGCATCTTTATCAGACTGCCCGTGAGCAACTCATTGATAGCATTCCTGAACCAAATGAGCAGGATGCCATTAGTTTGCAATTTGAAACAGTGATGCGGGCATATGCTCACAATTTTAATGAAGCACCCAAAGCTTTAAATTTTATGGCAGCGTTAGCGGCCAATCCCGAATACTTACCTGAAGCATTACAAGGCAATACGACCTTATTAGGACCAGCGATGTTAGCGGTCATTAAGCGTGGTTATTTAGCGCAAATGTTGCTAACTGACAATGTTGACTTGATTATTGCGCAAGCTTTGCAGCCCTTACAATGGTTGTATCAAGTGCGCGCCCAAAATCAAGTTGTGGTTGCGTCAGCTGAATTAGATCAGCTGATTGCGATGGCAACTCGAGCAATTTTCAAAGCGTAGACACATTTTCGGATAATCTAGAGGAGGCACACATTTATGACAGCATATGATTATGACGTGGTATACATTGGTAGCGGACACGGTACTTTTGATGGGGCAATGCCATTGGCGGCTAAAGGCAAGCGCGTAGCCGTGATTGAAGCTGACAAAGTTGGTGGAACTTGTCCAAATTGGGGATGTAACGCAAAGATTTTACTAGATGCACCAGTGGCATTACAACACACACTCCGGGCTTCAAATGGCATCGTGAGTGGTGACGGTAAGATTGATTGGGCTAAGAACAAAGCCCACAAACAAGCAGCCATTGATGTCATTCCTGATGCGCTAACAAGCGGGATGGAAGGCTCAGGCATTACGATGTATTATGGGGCTGGTAGTCTTGTTGATGCACACACTGTAAAAGTGAATGATGAACAATTAACGGCCGAAAACATTGTGCTTGCGACTGGTCTTCGTCCACGCAAGCTTGATGTTGACGGAACTGAGCTTACACATGATTCAAAGGACTTTATGGATCTTGACGAGATGCCAAAGGAATTGGTGATCGTTGGTGGTGGTTATATTGGTGTTGAATTTGCAACGATGGCGAATGCAGCGGATGCGAATGTCACTTTGGTTTTGCATGGTGACCAAGCATTGCGTGGATTCCACCAACCTTACGTCGAGCAAGTCTTAGCTGACCTTGAAGCACGTGGCGTTAAGATTCTACGTAACCAAGAAGTTAAGGGCTTTGCAGAAGTAGATGGTGGTGTTGAAGTGGCTTTGAGCGATGCAACACTTTCAGCAGATTGGGTCTTAGATGCAACTGGCCGTCAAGCTAATGTTGAAGACCTTGGATTGGAAAATCTTGGGATTCAAGCCAGCGATAAGGGTATTGAAGTGAATGAATATTTGCAAACAGCAGTACCAAGTATTTATGCTTCAGGTGACGTGATTGATAAGGAACAACCAAAGTTGACGCCAACTGCACAATTTGAGTCACAATATTTGATGCATCGTTTTGCTGGTGAATCAGACGCAGCGATTGATTATCCAGTAATTGCAACAAATGTCTTTACAACACCTCGGATTGCACAAGCTGGTGTCACGGTTGAAGCTGCGCAAGCTGACCCTGACACTTACACGATTCAAGAAAATGATCATAATGGTAACTGGTATCGTGCCGTTGATTACGAACAAGATGCTAAGATTACGTTGATTTTCAATCAAGATAAGCAATTAGTAGGAGCGACTGAAATTTCAGAACGCGCTGAAGATACAATTAATGCTTTGTTGCCTGCAATTGAATTTGGTTATACACCAGAACAATTAGAACGCTTAGTATATATTTTCCCTGCGATTGCTTTTGATGCAATGACACAACTATAAAAGTAAGCAAAAAGCAGCCTAAGCGGGCTGTTTTTTTTATTATCGTGAAGAGTATATGTTTGCTATAATGAATTGTAATACGATTTCTAAAGAATATGGATAAGCTATGATTAATATAAGACACGAAAATAAAGATGAATTTAAGCTTGTTGAAGCTAAAACCCGCGATGCATTTTGGAATCTATATGTACCAGGTTGTAATGAACATTTAATTGTTCATCATTTACGCGATAGTGCAGATTACATCCCAGATTTATCTTTTATTATTGAAAAAGATGGTGAGATTATTGGGAGTATCTTTTATTCAAAGTCAAAAATAGTAACGGATACGGGTTCAGATTTAGAAACCATTACGTTTGGTCCGGTTAGTATTGTTCAGGAGTTTCAAGGGCAAGGGTATGGTCGTCAATTAATTACCTATACAATTGCGCAAGCTAAAGCAGCGGGGTATGCGGCCATTATTATCGGTGGTTATCCAAAGCATTATGAACGATATGGCTTTGTTGGTGCGAAGAAGTATGGGCTTCGTTTGGCGGATGGTAATTACTATACGGGGATGATGGCATTACCTTTAAAAGCGCATGCCTTTGAGGGAAAGCAAGGGATTATTCAATTTTCAGCGGTCTTAGAAGATTCGCCAGAAAATGAATTAATGAACTTTGATCAAAATTTTTCGAATAAAGAAAAGCTGGTGACTGCTAGCCAAAGAGAGTTTGAACAGGCAGTGTCCGAAATCGATACAAGAGAATTTTGATTCAAGTGGGAGCTTAGATACAGGGAGTAGGTAACAATGAATAACAAAGAGTTTTGGATTGGAATGAGTATTACGCTAGTGGTCGCATTACTAATCGGGATGGGTGGCTTTACGGGATATGCCATGGTCCAACACCGTTTAAAATCTGAACCTAAAGTAGAATCTACTAAGCAGAGTAGCACACCCAAAAAGGAAGAAGCAGAAAAAATCAAGCTAACGAATAAAAATAAATTGATTGCATTGATGGAAACATCAGGAATTGATAACATTGGAATCTCTGCAGAACAGTTAGCAAAGGGAAAATATCAATCACATGCTGTTGGCGCTGAAGACCAATCAGCGCGCGATGTTTCAAAAATTACGGCAGAACCGCAAGATGTGGCCGGGGCTATCGAAAATATGCCAGATAAAGAGGTACAATTTTATACAATTGAACCTAATTTAGGTAATGCCGGAACTGGGCTTTTGATTGAAAAAGACCAAGTTACATTATTTGGGGCGCAAAATACAGTTGATTATGAAACATTGATGGCAGCGGACAACAAAGCTAGTGTGACTTTAACGAACAAGCAAGTTGAAAAAACGTTGGCTGATAATAAAGCGTTGACGAAGCAAATTGAAGATAAGATTGATATCCAAGAACAAGATGATGCATCAAAAACGGCGCAAGCATTTGATGATTTGACACAACCTATGCAATTAGCGTTGTTGATTAATCAAGTGGCTAAAAGTGAGGGCGCTACACCAAATTTGAATAGTCAGTATGATATTTACCTGGGGACAGCCAATGAAATTGGTATTCATGCGACCGATGTTTCGGATATGAAAAAAGCAAATATATTGATAACGGATAATCATAATGATACTTTTACCTATGAAAATCTTACGGGAACATCAACGGACGATTATACATGGGAAAAAGGCGAAACCGTTTCAAAGCAAACTTTATTGAAGGCATTAAATACTGATAAACAAAATATTAATGCAATCGCCAATAAGGTAAATCTAGCAACTTCATCAGATGCCTTCCCGTTCCGTGATCCATCAAGTCAAAATTCGGCTGAACCTAACACTGCAGCAAATACGGAATCAAATCCAAATACGCCAGCAAATACCCAAGGGGGTACTGCAGCGAATACTGAATCTAAGACAGCAGCGCCTGCAAATCCCGTTGATCAAGCACACTACAAAAGAATGGATGGTGCGATTGATGCAGCAGCGAAAGGTCAGATCACATCTGATGATATTATAAATTCTAATGACTATGGGCACTATTTTAATGATCCAAAAGGACATAATATGTCCAAAGCAGATTTAGAAAGCAGAATTGAAGACGTCAAAAATTTTTATAATTAATCGAAACCACTCTCAATTATATGATGAGTGGTTTTTTGTTTTAAAATGAGCTTAAAATGTTTATATTATGAGGATTTAATGATATTATTAATAGAAACAAGCGATTATGACTGGTTATAGCGGGACATAGTTGTTGCAACGAGTGTTTATTTATTCTAATTGAACACAGTATGGATGATGGGGGTGCTTCAATTGGCATATATAGACATAAGAGACTTAACCTACAGTTATCAAGTATTTGAAAAGCAGTCCGGGTTTAAAGGCAGCCTCAATGATTTTTTTCATCGCAACTATCAAGATAAAATCGTATTGGATCATTTATTATTTTCAATTGAAAAAGGCGAAAAAGTTGGATTATTGGGGCCAAATGGGGCTGGAAAGTCAACATTAATCAAATTACTAACGGGTATTTTGTATACGAAACAGGGGCAGATTACAGTTGATCACGTTACGCCAGATACGAAGAATGATGCTTTTTTAGAGAAGATTGGTGTTGTGATGGGCCAAAAAAGTCAATTAAATTGGAATTTGCCTGCGCGCGATACATTTAATGTACTGAAATCAATTTACGGTATAGCTAAAGCCGATTATGAGGCGCGTTTAAACAAATATGTGACGATGTTTCGCGTGGAAAAGGTTGTTGATATTCCGGTGCGAAAATTGTCGCTAGGTGAACGAACAAAACTAGAGTTAATCTCAGCCTTGTTACATGGACCAGAACTGTTGATATTAGACGAGCCAACTTTAGGGATGGACATTGTGAGTCAACGTGAATTGCATCAATTGATTAATCAAGTGAATCAGATTGATGGGGTTACCGTTCTGATTATTAGTCATCAAATGAATGATATTCAAGCAGTTGCGGATCGTGTATTGATTCTATTAGAGGGTGCCATTAAATTTGATGGGTCAATTGATGAACTCACACGAACCGCGGCATTGGATAAGCCGAAAATCATTGTGGCTGGGAAAAAAGAACAGCCGATTGTGGCGTCTGAAAATGTTGGTATAAAAGAGAATCAGGATACATCTGTAATTGATACCTATGATGCGAATAGTACGATTACACTCAATGTGCAGGATATTCAATCGGTCCATGTTCAAAATCCGTCTTTAGAAGATGCATTATATGCAATGTTTGGCGGAAAGGATGGGACTGATGAAATATCTCAATAATGGACTTAATAGTTTTCAAAATACAATCACTTACCGTGCTAATTTTTTTATTTCAATTTTTTCACGTGTCATTCAATTATCGCTTTCATTCTTTATGTGGAGTGCGATCTATGCCGGCAGTAATTCAGATTCAGTTGGTGGTTACACCCAACCTGAAATGTTTAAATATTTAATCTTAACGGGGTTGTTATCTTTTGTTTTTACATTTGAACCTATTTTCAGATTAGCGCGGAGTGTGCAAACGGGTCAGCTCAATACACTTTTGTTACGGCCCATTAACATTAAATGGGAGAGCTTATCGGCTTACATTGGCTCAAAATTAATTTTCATTTTTATTTTAATTGTGGCAATCATGCTGTTTTCAGGTGGTAATGTCTTTAATGTTGTTAAACTGATTGTTTACTTATTGATTAGTCTCGTATTATGGCATGAATTGATGTTCATGATTGGATCACTCTCTTTTTGGATTATCCAAATGTGGCCATTGCGACCAATTATTAACGCTTTCTATCTATTTTTTGGCGGCCTATTATTTCCATTAGATGTGTTGCCAGATTTTTGGTATCAATGCTTTCGATTTTTGCCAGTTGCTTTAGTTTCAAGTGACTTTGTGCAAGCCTTGATTAAAATTCAGACCGCTCCGTCATTAATAATTGAATATCTGTTGATTTCAATCATTTGGTTAATTGGACTGACCTTAATGACGAATAAGCTTTTTTCAAATGGCTTAAAGCATTTTGAGGGGGTCGGGGCATGACATTTAGTTTATATACAATTTTAGCAAAACAGAGCTTAAAAGAATTTACCACTTATCGGATGACGTCAATCATGGTTGTTATTTTTGGTTTTATGTTTACGTTGATTGAAGTCATTGCTGGTGCCGTATATTATTCATTTAATAATACAATTGGTGGCTTTTCATTCGAACAATATGAATTGATGATTGTGAGTCTGGCATCAATTACCTACACTTATCAATTTCTATTTATTGGTGCGCATGAGGCATTGGCTGAGGATATTATTGAAGGCGATTTGGATTACATTTTTCTCAGACCCATCAATTCCTATTTCTATTATGCGTTAAGACGACTAGACTTTCCGAGTTTAATCAATTTAATTGTTTATATACCAGTGTCAATTTATTTATTAATCAAATTTGATTTAACGCCATTAGATTGGTTACTAGTCGCATTGTTTTATGTTGTTGGTGTGTTATTTGTTTTTGCCATGAATCAATTGGTCATTGAAGTCTCGTTTTGGAAAGACAATATGACTGCCTTGAATGGGGTACCTGAATATTTAATTGATTCAGCTAATCGACCTGCTAAAATCTATCCTAAATTCATTCGGATGTTTTTAGTGAACGTCATACCAGTATTGGCCCTTTCCAATGGAATTGTAAATCTCACGCACGTACACATACACTCGGCATTGTCGTTATTGCTACCGTTGCTTGTGATGACAATCTTGCTATTAATCGGCAGTTATTATATTTGGAACATTGGTTTGAAAAGATATTCTTCAGCCAGTTAACCATGAAAAAAAGCACTTAGTCGGCAGTTGCGCCAACTAAGTGCTTTTTGGGATTAAGACAGGGGATGGTTGTAACGATTGATAACATCATCGCAGGCCGATAAGATATCATCGCGACCAGGCATATTCGGGTTGAAAATTGGATCATGTTCGCTATCACGAGGCTTAATTTTATTAACGCCAAACGCAATACTATTTTCAGGAACATCTTTCGTGATGATTGCGCCAGTACCGATAACAGAATTATCACCAATAATAATAGGGCCAACAATCTTGGCGCCGTCAGCAATCACAACATTTTTGCCGATGACCGGATTACCAAGGTTTTCCATTGATTTAAACGCGTGTTAAAAGTTTGGTTCGCACCAATTGTGACATTTTGGAAGATGGTGACATTGTCTGAAATTTTTGAAGCCGCAATCGTACACCCTTTTCCATTATGTGCAAAGTTTACAGAATCAGACATTTGCACACATTGTAGTTCAAAATTGTATTGCGTTAAAAGTAATTCAGCTGCTAATTTTCGTGCATCAGCATCAGATGAAAAGCTGTTCATCTTTAATAGGGTCTTAAAATCAGTCATTTAATAATTAACCTTCTTTATTTATAATAGTCGCTATTTTAATCTCATTATACGAAGGATGCAATCGTATTTTGATAATTCCCTGCTGGAAAAATGACATCAATATGGTATATTTAAGGGACGTGGTTCGTAACCATCCCACGCAAAAAAACTAGGAGCTTTTTAAGATGCAAAAAAATTCAAAACGTGTTTATGAATTAACCATGATGGGGGTCGTGGCGGCCTTGTATGTGGTGCTAACTTTGATGGTCTCGCCATTTGCCTTCGGTGCCGTACAATTCCGTATTTCGGAAGGGTTGAACCATCTGGCTGTATTCAATAAACGCTATATTCTAGCAATCTCAGTCGGTGTATTCATTGCCAATACGCAATCATCATTAGGGGTGATTGATATGGTCTTTGGCACACTGGGAACATTTGCAATGTTGACCATCAGTTACTATCTCACACGGCATGTTAAATCTGTGGTGAAGCGATTGGCGATTAGCACAGTTGTGGATACATTGATGATGTGGTGTGTGGCCGTAGAATTGTATTTCTTCGCTGGGTTACCTTTCTGGGCAACGTATGGAACGGTTATGCTAGGTGAATTTGTCTCATTGGTATTGGGGGCAATCGTGATTTACTTTATTAACAAACGAATTGATTTGGCGGCATAAAAATGATTGATCAAAATTATACAGGGCAAACGGTCCTGATTACAGGTGCTGCTTCAGGGATTGGGCAAGCCCAAACGCAAGCTTATTTAGATGCTGGGGCCACTGTGATTGCAGTGGATAAGCAACCGATTCGTTTAGAACATCAAGCTTTGTCTAAATTTGAATTGGATTTAGTAGATGCAAATTCAGTTAAGCAATGGTTGCATCAAATGTCGGATGCCTTGTTAGCGGTAGACATCTTTTTAAGCACAGCGGGTATCTTAGATGCATTTCAACCGGCACTTGAAGAAGATGAAGCGCTTTTTCAGCAGGTGATGCAAGTGAATTTGTATGCACCGATTCAAATCACAATGGCTTTGTTGCCAAGCTTACTTGAAAAAGAACACGGACAAATTCTATATATGGCGTCCATTGCTGGTTTGATTGCTGGTGGTGGTGGCGCCGCTTATACGACTTCAAAGCATGCATTAGTTGGGTGGATGCGCCAATTGGCTTTGGATTATGCAGGCCAAGGGTTACGCGTAAATGCAATCGCACCAGGTGCGATTGAGACACCGATGAATGCTGCGGATTTTGCAGGGGATGGTGCAATGGCAAAATCAGTTGCTGCAACAACACCTACACAACGTTGGGCGCAGCCTGAGGAAGTCGCTAATTTAAGTCTATATTTAACCAGTCCGCAAGCAAGTTATATTCAAGGCCAGGCCGTGCCGATTGATGGTGGCTGGACAATTAAATAATTAAAAATAAAAACTGTGAGATTACTGATGTATAAGTAGTCGCACAGTTTTTTTGTCATTTTTTTGAAATATTTTTTTATTTAGTCGCTTGTAGTATTATATGTCGTATGGTAATATAATTCGTGCAATAAAGTTATTCGAATAATATTATAGTTCGAAGCGAAAGAGGGGAAATTATGGTACAACCAATATTACTTGCAAAAAATATTAAGAAGACTTATCAATCAGGAGCGCATGTGGCGCAACCGGTTTTGAATGATTTGTCATTAACTGTTGAAAATGGGGAGTTTTTGGCAATCATGGGACCATCAGGTTCTGGAAAGTCGACGTTATTAAATATCTTATCAACTTTGATGCAACCGACTTCAGGTTCGGTAACCATCAATGGGCAGGATATTCTAGCAATGAATGATAAAGACATGGCTAAATTTCGAGGTCAGGATATGGGCTTCATTTTCCAAAATTATAATTTGATTGAAAGTTTAACAGTGGCGGAAAATATTGCATTACCACTTAATTTACAAAAGAAGGCACCTAAGCTCACTCAAGAGCGGGTTCAAGTGGTGAGTGAGCTATTGAATATTAAAGAACTCCGTCATAAATATCCAGCAGAATTATCAGGGGGACAGCAACAACGTGTGGGGGCGGCCCGTGCGCTTGTACATGAACCAGGATTGATTTTTGGTGATGAACCAACCGGGGCTTTGGATTCAGAAAACGCCCGTGAGATGATGCAATATCTGACAAAGATTAATCAAGAAAAGCTAATTTCAATTTTGATGGTGACGCATGATCCGTTTTCAGCTAGTTTTGCATCAAGAATCTTGTTCTTGAATGATGGTGAAATTGCGGGTGAACTTGTGCGAGGGGCACAAAGTCGCGAAAGCTTTTATCAACAAATTTTGCAACAACTAGGCAATTTTGAAGAATAATGGGGGATTTGTCAGATGTTAAATAAAATAGCATTTAAAGCATTGCGACAAAAATGGCGTGATTATAGTGTGTTGCTGATTGGAACGACCATTGCAGTGGCCATTTTTTACATGTTTACCAATATTGCGATGAATGAAGAACTGTTGCGTAGTTTATCAACAATGACGCAGAAAATGATTGTCTTTGTTTTTGTACTCGGACAAATTTTGCTAGGCGTGATTACTTTTGTCTATCTAAACTTTGCGAATAGTTTTTTGGTTCGACTACGACAAAAAGACTATGGACTATTATCGATGTTGGGGGCTACGAAGCATCAAATTGGGAGTCTATTATTACGAGAAACATTACTGTTAGGTTTGATTTCATCAATTTTAGGTGTGTTTGTGGGAATGGGTATTACCAAGTTGAGTGGACAAGCTTTAATGCAGTCGATTGGCATTAAACTCTCACATTGGAGTGTGGGTACACCTAAAGTAGTGCTTGTGACGATTGGATTTTTCTTACTCATCTTTTTGTTTAATGGGCTTTATAATCGTTGGCGCTTAATGCGCTTAGATACTTTAACCTTACTACAAGCTGATCATGTCGTTAGTGCGAAAAAGGTCAATCCAAAGCGCCAATTGATTTTAGGTTTATTAGGGATTATCTTGCTGGGGACAAGCTATGCGATTATGCCAAAAGTTGTTCAATGGCAAATGATCGGGTTAACGGTTGATTTGATTTTAAATGTTACGGGGACTTATTTATTTGTCGGACAAACTTTAGGCTTAGTGACGTATTGGATTGGTAAGTCAGAGTTTGGTCAAAAAGGATTACGAAACTTCATTAATGGGCAGTTACGTTTTCGATTAGACGAATATAAACGGATTCTAACCATGATTGCTGTATTGTTTGGCCTTGCATTAGGGGCAATTAGTGTGGGACAGGGATATTATGTATCGTTGCCTAAGCAAGCCGTTGAAAACGATGCTTTGACTTTAGCGACTAAGAATCCCAAAACAGACTTTGCTGATTTGAAAGATGTGACTTATCAAGCGCAATTAGATTATGTTGTAAAAGACCAAACAGTTTATTTTAATAAAGATAGTGTAAAAAAGGCGCAAGTGCCAACATTGGTCTATCAGCAAAATGGTCAGCCAGATGCCAAGCCTAAGCAAACAACAGTGGATGTTAATCATCCAGAAGATGCGTATACATTAAGCACACTTGCAAATTATGTCACGGGGGTACCTTTTGGTAGTGACGTGCAGTTAGTTAATCAATTGCCAGCGGGGAAGCAAGAAATCATTAAATTGGTGAAGGTGAAAGATTTACAGGCGAATGAATCCGTCTTGAAGAAAATGGCTGCAAATGAAAAGGCATATATGTCGAATCCGGATGAAATGATACCAGGTGCATATGGTAACTTGATTACCTTGAAGACAATTTTTGGTGGTTTGGAGTTCATGAGTATTTTCTTAGGAATTGCCTTTTTGATTATGCTTGCTTCAACTTTGATGTTTAAAACATTATCGAATGTGAGCTTAGATCGTCGTCGCTATGAAATTTTAGCGATGATTGGGACGACACCACAGCAATTACGTTTAACGGCATTTAAGGATGTGGGCATATTGTTCTTTATTCCAATGTTGATTGGTTTAATGGATGCAACGATGGGGATGCAAATTTTTAAACCAATCATGCCAGATCCATATAGTGGTTTCTCACTAGGTTTGATGCTGGTACTTGGTATTTATGGGGGATATTATATTTTAACGAGTTTAATTTATCAGCGCCTTGTCTTAAAGAAATAAATGGTGCAAAAAAAGCGAAGGCTATTAGCCTTCGCTTTTTTGTTTTTTAAATACGTGTGAAATCAGGTAAGTCAGTGAAATAGCTGACAATATCTGTAATATCGACATATTTGTCTGTATCTTTGTAGAGTAGAATTCGCCAATCGCTAATGTGATTTTCGTTGCGTTCATCAATAAATTGATTCAAGCTACCATCATGATTGAGCAACAAGTAGCCCGCAAAATCCTCAAGGACGTCGGGAAGCTCGGTCGTTACGCGTTCAATGGCATGCGTATCAACATTAAATAGCGTAACAGCAAGCGAACCTAACTCAGGTCGCGTATTGTCAAAATACCATTTCATTGCTGTTAAGTCAGTTAAGGTGATGCCGATATTCATCAAATAATCGACACTTAAGCGAAAATGAATGGGTTCAACTAAATCAGCTTGGCTTTGGTCAACATGAAATTGGTCTGAGTAAAATTCAGATAATTGTTGCCATTGAGCGATTGTGGGCATTTGGTCCCCACGCTCAAAAGCAACAAGCGTTTCAGGACTAATATTTAAAGCGCTGGCAACCGCTTGACCACTTAATTGGAAAAGTTGACGTAATGTAAATAAATTATTCATAGATATCTCCAAGCATATTAATGACGATTCATATCAAGGATGGCATCAAAGACAGATTGTGGTAATTCAACTTGATTCTTTTGTCCTTGACGACGCATTTGTTGCTGCTTCTTTGAAGTTTTACTTGATGAAGCAGCTGCTTTACGTAATGGTGGGATATTTCCACGACTAATAACACGACCTTCGACAACAGCCTGTACGGGCATTTGTTGTAATTTACGAGGGACTAATTCAGTCAATTTTTGAACAATCTCTTGTGCAAATTGATCAACACGTAAACGGTGCATCACGAAAGTTAACGCATCAACTGCTGTATAGTCAATTTGAATGTCCAAACGCACTAAGTCGGATTCATCATAGTCATCACGCTCTGTTGAAAGGGTTGCAAATCCATGTGAAACTGACTTTAATTCATTGAAAAAGTCATAGGCAATTTCTGAAATTGGCATCTTGTAAGTGATTAATAACATATCACCAATGGTTTCCAAATCTTGCAAAACACCACGACGACCTTCTGCTAAGCGCATAATATCATTTAGTTGGTTGTCAGGGGCCGTGATTTTAGCCCGTACATAAGGCTCTTCTACCTTTGTTAATAGATTGTAGTCCGGGAATTGGGTTGGATTTTCAATATAAAGCGGCTTATCTTGGTTTTTAACACTGACACGATAAGTTGAATTTGGCATTGTTGTTAAGACATCTAAACCAAATTCGGCTTGTAAACGTTCACGAATAATTTGTAAATGGAAAATACCTAGGAAACCACCGCGGAATCCCATACCAAGCGCTTCAGATTGTTCAGGTTCATATTGGAAAGCAGCATCGTTTAGGGCTAATTTCTCAATTGCAATCTTTAATTCTTTATATTCGCCATCATGTGGATAGATTCCAGCGTAGACCATCGGTTCAATCGTTTGATAACCAGGGAATGGCGTATCCGTTGGCGCTTTTTTACTGGTAACAGTATCACCAACTTGAATGGCATGTGCATCTTTAATTCCCGTCATGATATACCCAACATCACCGGCTGAAAGGGCAGGCGTTTCCGTTTCAAGTGGGGTGTAGAATCCGATTTCTTTGGGTTGCGCATTGACATTTTGAGCCATGAAATTCAAAGCCATGTCCTTGGTTAATGTTCCATCAAAAATACGGGCTTGGACTAAGACGCCTTGATAAGGGTCGAATTTTGTATCGAAAATAAGTCCCTTCAATGGAGCTTGTGGATCACCGCTTGGTGCTGGCAAACGGTCACGGATGGCTAGCAAAACATCATCAATCCCAATACCGGTTTTGGCTGAAATTTTAAGTGTGTTTTCAGGGGTGAAACGATCGTCTAAGTCAATCAATTCCGCTTGTGTCTTCTCAACGTCTGCCATCTGATTATCGATTTTATTGATAATTGGGATAACCGTTAATTGTGCCTCTTGCGCCAAACGATAGTTAGCAACGGTTTGGGCTTGGACACCTTTGGTAGCATCAACCAAGAGTAGCACGCCATCTGTGGCTGAAAGGCTTCGTGAAACTTCATAGTTAAAATCGACGTGTCCAGGTGTATCAATTAGATTGTATTCGAATTCTTGACCTTCTGGATCGACATAGTAGTTACGAACCGTTCGAGACTTTACAGTTACCCCATGCATCTGTTCAACTGCCAAATCATCAAGTAATTGGTCACTTGATTCACGATTACTAACGGTATTGGTTGTTTCCATGATCCGGTCGGCTAGCGTCGACTTACCATGGTCGATATGGGCAATAATTGCAAAATTACGAATAAATTGTTGTGCTTTTGGCATTTGAACCTTCTTTTGATTTTTGTCTGAATGAGCTGTCATGTAATATATATGAAGAAATTTTACCATTAGTCTCAGGCAAAGGGGAAGCGATTCGTGTATAATTTAATGATAGTATTATAAAATGACCAATTAAAATAATGTGAGGTAAAAAATGATTACTTTTGAACCAATTACAAATGAACAATACTGGGAAAAAATATACCTAGAAGCTTTTCCTGAACGTGAGCGTAGCCCCTTTGCTGATTTAAAAGCATTGGCAGCCGAACGCGAACAATTACGTTTGAATACAATCGTTGCAGATGAACAAGCCATTGGTGTGATGGTATGGGTTGAATTGGGTCAAGATAAAGCATTTATCCTTTATTTTGCCATTGATCAAAGTTTACGTGGTGGCGGATATGGGTCTAAAGTGATTGACGCCTTGAAAAATCGTTTTCAAAACGGCTTTATCTTGGAGGCTGAATTCCAAGAACCAGATGCAGATAATTTAGAACAACGTGAACGTCGTTATGCTTTTTATGAAAAAAATGGTGTGGTAGATTCACAATTTGCTTCTCGGGCATTCGGTGGCATTTATCACTTGATGCGGACAACGACAAGCATTACGGTTGAAGACTATTTGGCAGCCGTACAAGTGTTGAGTGATTATCCGACTGCGGTTGCACCGAAAACGCAAGCGCTCGAAGCTTTGGGTCGTTAAAAGTACATGCAAAGCAACGGCTTATTGTGGATAAATCAGTTTGATAGAATGAAATGGTAGGGAAGTAAGTATGGCAAAGCTATCGATCATCGTACCGGTATTTAATGAAGAAGAAACAGTACCTGTTTTTTACGATGCTTTAGAAGCAGTACATCAAAACCTTTTAGATTATGAGTTTGAATATTGGTTTATCGATGATGGCTCAAGTGATCATACGATGCAAGCCATTCAAAATTTAAGTAATCAAACAGGCGCGGTTCACTATGTTGAATTTTCACGTAATTTTGGTAAAGAAGCAGCTTTATATGCTGGTCTGCAACATGCAACTGGTGATTATATTGTTGTCATGGATGTTGATTTACAAGATCCGCCGGAACTATTACCAGAAATGTTAGCAGGCGTTGTATCCGGAGAATGGGATATGGTGGGAACACGCCGTACTAATCGTACTGGGGAACCACCGATTCGCACTTTTTTTGCAGATCAGTTTTACAAGGTGATTAATAAAATTTCCGATACACATTTGGTAAATGGGGCCCGCGACTATCGTGTGATGACCCGTCAAGTGGTGGATGCGATTTTAAGTATGTCTGAGTATAATCGATTTTCCAAAGGAATTTTTTCATGGGTTGGCTTTAAGCAGAAATACATTGCCTATGAAAACGTTGAACGTGTTTCAGGGACGACATCATGGTCATTATGGTCGCTCTTTAAATACTCGATTGAAGGTATTGTGGCCTTTTCACAAGCACCACTTACAGCAATTGCAGTTTTAGGTGTCTTTTCGTTTATTGCATCAATCATTGGTGCAATTGGAATTTTCGTTCGAGCAATTCTTGTACCAAGCTCAGCAATTGGTGGTTGGCCTTCCATGGTTGTCATTATCTTGTTTATGGGCGGATTACAGTTACTTAGTCTAGGTGTGGTTGGTCGCTATATTGCCGCAATCTATCTAGAGAGTAAAAAACGTCCAATCTATATTGAACGTCAATCAAAGTAAATAAAAAGACGGAAATCAGTCGATTTCCGTCTTTTCTTATTTTTCAGATAAAATACGGCGTGCAATTGATTCAGTTGTTACCAAATCAGTTAGGAATTTACCACGCAATGCGCCTAATGTGGCGCGAGTCTTGAACTTACTTTTAACAATACCAAAGCGACGTGGTGTTGACATAATAGTTTCAACATCAAGACCAAAGACTTTATCATTATCAAGATTCAAGAAGTGACCATTGATATCAAATGGTCGCCCGTAGAGCATACCAGCAATATCATCAGGGTCAATATCTTTTAAAATTTTATCGGTATTTTGCTGCCAAGTAGGGATACTGTTAAGCGAACTTAGCGTTCCTAAAGTTGTGAAAAGTAAATCCATGCGTTTTGCAGCTTGGAAGGCTGGTTGAACAGCAATTTCTTGTGCCATCAAATTACGAACGTCGTCATTTAGAATATATAACGGACCAGTCATTGTAATATATTCAGCTGAAAACTTAGCCGCTGCAAGCTCGACCATGCGCATTGATCCGGCTGCAGATTTGTACTTCATATTTTCACCAATAAATTGGGTGAAAGTGACGTCTTCCAACACGGAAGCAGGGAAGTAGTTAATAATATTAAAAATCGTACCACCCCAGGTTAGGCCAACCGTATTGCTTTGCGCAATCAAGGGCGCCAATTGGTGTGCTGAATAGTTTAGAACGTTCTCAACAGTTTCAGTCGGACTAATATTATCTTTTAAAATGTAGATATGCGGAATATCGAATGCTTTTTGAAATTCTTTTTCTAATTCTAGGTTACGAGGATTAGGGGCTGCAATGTTAATAGAAACAATCCCTTCACGACGAGCATCATCTAAATATTTATTAACAAGATAACGACTTAAACTATATTTTTCTGACAATTCTGCAAGTGATAGTTGTGAAAGGTAATAATCTTGCGAAAGATTCGCAAGCAATTCATGGTGGTTAATTTCGCTTGACATAAGCAGGCTCCTTTATTTATAAGTGTCTTAAGCGTAACACAATTTTTAAAAAGTAGATGGATAGTTTTTAAAAATTAAAAAATAAATCCGGTTTACATACACAAATGTTATTTAAAAAATTTAAAAACGTTCACATTGTTTTTGAAAAATTTCCAAATTATTCTTTACATTTTTAAAAAATAGACTTAGAATTAAAGATGTTAAGAAAGTTATTAAGCAGAGATAACTTTGAATGAATTAGTGAGAGGTGTAACAAACATGGTAGACATGGATAAGGTGTTAGCTCTTCATGAAAAGCACACAGGTGTACTTGATATTAAGGGTGACTTTGATGTTAAGACACGTAGTGATTTAAGTGAGGCTTATACACCGGGAGTTGCCGGATTAGCTAAGTTGATTGAGTCAGATCCTTCAGCTAAAGCTAAGTACACAATGAGCGGTAAGCTAGTTGGAATTATTAGTGATGGAACAGCAGTATTAGGATTGGGAAATGTTGGTGAAGATGCAAGTTTACCAATTATTGAAGGAAAAGCACTTCTATATAAGGAATTTGCCGACGTTAATGCTGTGCCATTAGCAATCGCACAAAAGCCTGTGGATGAAGTGGTCGAAACCATTAAAAACTTGTCATCTTCATTTGCAGGTATTCACTTAGAAGATATTGCAGCACCACGCTGTTTTGAAATTGAAGATAAATTGAAAGAAGAACTTGATATTCCGGTTTATCATGATGATCAAGAAGGAACAGCAATCGTTGTTTTGGCAGGGTTAATTAACGCTGCTAAAGTCGTCAATAAACCTTTGTCAGAATTGAAGGTTGTCTTGAATGGTGTTGGTGCATCAGGTTATGCAACAGGTAAGTTGTTAGCTGAAGCAGGGATTAAGCACATTACATTGGTTGATATTCATGGCGTTGTGCGTTCTGACGATGATTCATACAATCATTATCAGCGTCAATTGGCAACTTTAGTTGAACAAAGTGATGGACAAACACTCGATGACGTGATTGATAATCAAGATGTATTCATTGGCCTTTCAGATGCCAATGTTTTGTCACAAGCTCAAGTTGAGCGTATGGCCGAAAATCCAATTGTATTTGCATTAGCAAATCCAATTCCTGAAATTGATCCTGATGCAGCTCACGCTGGTGGTGCTAAAGTTGTTGCAACTGGGTCATCACAATGGCCTAACCAAGTTAACAATATTTTGGCCTTTCCAGGGTTGTTTAAAGGTTTGTTAAGTACGACAATTAAGAGTGTAGATGCACAATTGCAAGCAGTCATTGCTCACGCGCTCGCAGAAATGATTGAAACTCCGGACGAAACACATGTTGTTCCCGGTGTTTTCGATGATGGCGTAGTAGATGCTGTTTCAAAATCAATTGAAGCATTCGCTGAAAAGGATTAATTTATATTTCATATATTAGGAGACTGATGTCATGAGCGAACAAATTCAAGATATCCATCTTAGAAATCGGATGCAACGAAAGCAATGGCAAGATTTCTTGGTTGATCGAGGAATCGAAGTATTTGCTGATCAAGAGATTGATGTGATTGATGACACAATTGGTCTATTTGATGAAAATGGACAATTAGTTGGAACGGGATCTATTGCTGGGGATGTCATTAAATATATTGCCGTTTGCAATCAAGGTGCTGAAGCTGGATCACGATTTAATACGGTGGTTTCAGAATTGGTTAGTCGATTGGCACAACAGGGTGTGTTTCATATCATGGTTTTCACAAAACCACAATATACGACAAGTTTTGAACATGTTGGCTTTACGAAATTAGCTGATTCTGATCAAGGGGTTTTGCTGGAAAAAGGTGATCCAAATATTCAAAAGTATTTGGCGGCCATTCCTAAGAAGGATCCCGATGAAAAAATTGCTGGGATTGTGATGAATGCAAACCCATTTACTTTAGGACACCGTTACTTAGTTGAAACGGCGGCCAAGGAAAATGACTGGGTTTACGTGTTTGTCGTTAATCAAGATGCCTCATTATTTAAAACTGAGGAACGTGTCGCTTTAGTTCAAGCTGGGACTAAAGATTTAGAAAATGTCATCGTTGTGAATGGTGGTAGTTACATGGTTAGCTATGCAACTTTTCCGGCTTATTTCATTTCAAGTCCCGACGCAGTAGTAGATTATCAAACAACATTAGATGCGCGCTTATTTAAGTATTGGATTGCCGAGGATTTGCACATACAAACCCGTTATCTAGGTAGTGAACCTTATTCGCATACGACTGATTTGTACAACCAAGCTTTGCAGCGGGAATTACCGCCAGAAGTCGCTGTTAAAATTATTCCTCGTAAAGAATTAGGTTCAGGAGATGCTATTTCAGCAACATCGGTTCGTCAAGCTTTGTCTGATGGTGACATCAACAAAATTGAAAATCGCGTACCGATAACAACGTATCAATTTATTGTTTCACACCAGGAAGAGTTGGAAGCACGTATTCAGAAAGGAAACGAAAATGGAGATTAAGAAGACGGCCTTGGCCGGAACATTGGAATCATCTGATGTACAAGTGATGCTTAGTCAAGGAACTAATGGGATTCAATTTGATTTGGACTCAGATGTTGCAAAGCAATATGGAACTGCCATTAAGGCAACTGTTACTTCAGTTTTGAACGCATATGGAATTGACAATGCGGATGTCAAGATTGTTGATAAAGGGGCTTTGGATATGGTCATTAAAGCACGTACAATTGCTGCTGTGCAACGTGCCTTAGACATTGTTGACGAACCAAATTGGGAGGTACTATAAACATGGCTAATGAAGAACGCTTACGCCGTACAATGATGTTTGTACCTGGAAATAACCCAGCGATGGTGAAGGATGCTGGAATTTTCGGTGCAGACTCAATTATGTTTGATTTGGAAGATGCTGTTTCACTTCCTGAAAAGGATGCTGCACGTTATCTTGTCTATGAAGCATTGCAAACAGTCGACTACGGAGATGCAGAATTAGTTGTTCGTATTAATGGATTGGACACACCTTTCTATAAGAATGATATTCGCGCCATGGTTAAAGCTGGAATCGATGTTATCCGTTTACCTAAGGTTGAAACTGCTGATATGATGACTGAATTGGTTGGATTAGTAGAAGAAGCTGAAGCAGAATTTGGTCGTGAAAAGGGTTCAACCCGTGTTATGGCCGCTATTGAATCTGCTATGGGTGTTGTTAATGCTTATGCGATTGCTTCATCAACTGATCGTATGATGGGAATCGCCTTATCAGCTGAAGATTACACAACTGATATGAAGACACACCGTTACCCAGATGGTGCTGAACTAGAATACGCACGTAATGCAATTTTGCATGCTGCCCGTGCTGCTGGCGTTTCAGCATTCGATACTGTGTTCACCAACATGGATGATCCTGAAGGATTCTATCGTGAAACTCAGTACATTCACCAACTTGGATTCGATGGAAAGTCATTGGTTAACCCACGTCAAATCGAAATGGTTAACGCTGTCTTTGAACCAACTGAAAAAGAAGTTTTGAATGCACAAAACGTGATTGCTGCCATTGAAGAAGCTCGTGCTAAGGGATCTGGTGTTATCTCAATGAATGGACAAATGGTTGACCGTCCAGTTGTTTTGCGTGCAGAACGTGTTATGCGCTTAGCTAAGGCATCACACTTGCTTGATGCTGCTGGAGATTACATCTCAAATGTTAAAGCTGCGAACTCACAAGAAGGGGGAAAGCAAAGTGAAAAATAGTGTAAATCGTGAATTGCCAGACGCAATTATGAAAGACTTAGATTATAAGCCATTCGAAAGTGTTGATTTTGGTCAACCTGAAATCCAACGGCATGCACCTAAGGTTCGTGCAACAACAGGAACTGATAAGGTTGTGGACTCATTGGAAAAGGTTGTTACTGAGAACCTTGAAGATGGTATGACAATTTCATTCCACCACCATTTCCGTGAGGGTGATTATGTCTTTAACATGGTTATGTGTATTATTATTGACCATGGTTACAAGAATTTGACTTTGGCACCATCATCATTGACAAATACAATGAATGATATCGTGATTGAAGCGATTGAAAAGGGTGTCGTTACAAACATTACGTCATCAGGTATGCGTGGAACTTTGGGGGATGCTGTATCTCATGGTGCCCTTGAAAATCCTGTTATCTTCCGTTCACACGGTGGCCGTGCCCGTGCCATTGAAAGTGGCGAAATCAACATTGATATTGCCTTCTTAGGGGTACCAAATGCTGACGAAATGGGTAATGCCAATGGTATGAATGGTGAAACTGCTTTCGGTTCATTAGGTTATGCTTTGATGGATGCGCGTTATGCTGACAAGGTTGTTTTGATTACTGACAATTTGGTTGAATATCCAAACACACCAGCATCAATTGAACAAACACAAGTTGACTATGTTGTTAAGGTAGATAAGGTTGGAGATCCTGATAAGATTGGTTCAGGAGCTACACGTTTCACTAAGGACCCTAAGGAATTAAAGATTGCCAAGACTGTTAATGATGTTATTGTTAACTCTCCATACTTTAAAGATGGCTTCTCATTCCAAACTGGTTCTGGTGGGGCAGCCTTAGCTGTTACACGTTTCTTACGTCAATCAATGATTGATAATGGTATTACTGCCTCATTTGCTTTGGGTGGTATTACAAAGCCAACGATTGATTTGTTGGAAGAAGGACTTGTAAAGCGTGTCATGGACGTGCAAGACTTCGATAAGGGTGCTGCACATTCAATGAAGCTAAATCCTGCTCAACAAGAAATTAGTGCAACTTGGTATGCGGATCCTGCTAACAAGGGTGCGATGGTTGATAAGCTTGACGTTGTTATTCTTTCAGCTCTAGAAATTGACACTGACTTTAACGTTAATGTTATGACTGGTTCTGACGGTGTTATCCGTGGAGCCGTTGGTGGACACCAAGATGCTGCCACAGCAAAGTTGACCATTATTTCTGCACCACTTGTTCGTGGACGTATTGCAACAATTGTTCCTGCAGTTACAACAAATGTAACACCAGGAGCTTCAGTGGACGTATTAGTTACTGAAGCTGGTATTGCGATTAACCCAAATCGTAAGGACTTGTTAGAGACTTTGAAGTCTGTTCCAGGTGTGCCTGTTTATACAATCGATGAATTGCAACAAATGGCTGAAAAGAAGGTTGGAAAGCCTGAGCCACTTGAATTCACTGATCGTACTGTGGCAATGGTTGAATACCGTGATGGTACAATCATCGACACAATTAATGAAGTAAAAGATTAATGAATAAAAATTAAACGCTAACATGTGGAGTAATATCTGCGCATGTTAGCGTTTTTTTGTCGATTACATGTCATGTAAAAGATTTGTGAGACATTTGGATAACGAATTTTTATATTTTGTATTTTTGAATTGACCCACTTAAATGGTTGCGGTAGTATTAATGATGTTAAGAAAAAATAAAGAAATTTAATAAAATTAAACAATTGAGTAGAAAAATAGGTTTAAATCTGGTTCGGAGGCAATTCATGGCACGTATTAAAATGTATAAAAGTGGAAAATTTTGGGTAAGTTCGGCGGTAACTACGTTGAGTGCAACTGCGGCTTTGTTAGGTGGTGCAAGTGCTGGAATTGCACATGCTGATACAACAGATAAAGAAGCACAAGCAACAACGGCAGGGGACGATAACAGTAACGGTACTGAAGATCAAGCTGCAGATGTACAGGCTCAAATTGAGAGTAAATTAGCAGAAAACCCAACTAATTTAGGTGAGACAACTAATGTGAATGATGTCACAACTGTTGCATCAGAACAAGCGCAAGTGGCTGAAACAGAAGATGCATCAACGGAAACGTCAGAAGTAGAAGCACCAAAGGCTGAAGCAGAAGATGCATCAACAGAAACATCAGAAGTAGAGGCACCAAAGGCTGAAACAGAAGATGCATCAACTGAAGCAGAAGACGCATCAACAGAGACATCAGAAGTAGAAGCACCAAAGGCTGAAGCAGAAGATGCAACAACAGAAACAGCAGAAGTAGAAGCACCAAAGGCTGAAGCAGAAGAGGCATCAACAGAAACATCAGAAGTAGAGGCACCAAAGGCTGAAGCAGAAGATGCATCAACTGAAGCATCAGAAGTAGAAGCACCAAAGGCTGAAGCAGAAGATGCATCAGAAGTAGAAGCACCAAAGGCTGAAGCACAAGATGCTACAGAGTCAGAGACGAAGCAAGCTGATAAGGTTGAAGACAAGCAGGAAGCATCAAAGCCAGAAGCTAAAGAATCAGAAGTAGAGCCAGAGACGAAGCAAGCTGACAAGGTTGAAGACAAGCAAGAAGCATCAAAGCCAGAAGCTAAAGAAGCAGAAGTAGACCCAGAGACGAAGCAAGCTGACAAGGTTGAAGACAAGCAAGAAGCATCAAAGCCAGA
>NZ_JQCD01000024.1:218403-219852 GCF_001437425.1 Weissella minor
GTCAGAGACAAAGCAAGCAGATAAGTCTGAAAAGAAGCAAGAAACATCAAAGACTGAAACAAAGGATGCTGCAAAGACAGAAGTAAAACAAGCTGATAAGGTTGAAAACAAGCAAGAAGCATCAAAGGCTGAAACAAAGGATGCTGCAAAGACAGAAGTAAAGCAAGCAGATAAGTCTGAGAATAAGCAAGAGGCATCAAAGCCAGAAGCAAAGCAAGCAGATAAGTCTGAGAATAAGCAAGAGGCATCAAAGCCAGAAGCAAAGCAAGCAGATAAGTCTGAGAATAAGCAAGAAGCACCAAAGCCAGAAGCAAAGCAAACTGATAAGGCTGAAAAGAAGCAAGAGGCATCAAAGCCAGAAGTAAAGCAAGAAGCATCAAAGGCTGAAACAAAGCAAGCGAAGTCTAAGAATGTTGTTTCAAATAAGACAAAAAAGGTTTCAACAAAGTCTGTAGCACAAAAGAATAATGCGGTTAAGTCTCAGGCGAAGTCAAAGGCCAATACGACATTCCAAATGCAAGAACCAGCAGTGTTCAATCCGGCTGACTTTGCCGCGCCAGTTGCTGTAACTTATGCAGCACCAGCACGTGCACAAAATTATTCAGCGCAACAAACAGCAAATGCCCGCTACCTATACAAGTACTTCCTTGGACATGGGTGGACGCCTAATGCCATTGCTGGAATGTTAGGAAACATGGTCGTTGAAAGTTACTTGTTACCAGATATCACTGAAATTAGCGGCGGTGGTGGTTATGGACTTGTTCAATGGACACCGGCAAGCAAATTAATTAATTGGACTAAAGCAAACGGTTATGATTATCGTACACTAGAAGGCCAAGCTGCCCGCATTCAGTATGAAATGACACACGGTATTCAGTTCTATCCAAGTGCTTACAGTTCAATGACTGCGCGTCAATATATGAAGAGTACAAAGTCTCCATTTGACTTGGCAATGATCTTTATGAACAATTATGAACGTCCATATAATACTTACCAACCAAATCGTGGAAATATTGCGACGTATTGGTATAATTTCTTGGTAAACGATAAGGCTGCAAATAGTTCACAAACCAAGAAACAATCAAAGCCAGCACCAAAGAAACAATCAAAGCCAGCACCAAAGAAGCAAACGACGCCTTCTAAGCCAGCGCCAAAGAAGCAAACAACGCCTTCTAAGCCAGTACAACAGAATAAGCAAGTGAAGCCTGCACCAAAGAAGCAGACAACACCTTCTAAGCCAGTGCAACAGAATAAGCAAGTGAAGCCAACGCCAAAGAAGCAAACAACGCCTTCTAAGCCAGTGCAACAGAATAAGCAAGTGAAGCCAGCGCCAAAGAAGCAGACAACACCTGTTAAGCCAGTGCAACAACAAAAGCAAGTGAAGCCAGCACCAAAGCAGACAACACCTGTTAAGCCAGTGCAACAACAAAAGCAAGTGAAGCCAGCACC
>NZ_JQCD01000024.1:219862-346021 GCF_001437425.1 Weissella minor
AAGCAGACGACACCTGTTAAGCCAGTGCAACAGCAAAAGCAAGTGAAGCCAGCACCAAAGAAGCAGACAACACCTGTTAAGCCAGTGCAACAAAAGCAAGTGAAGCCAGCTGCAAACCAAGTCGTACTCGCATCATTAGCTAAGCCAGTACAACAAGAGCAAGTGAAGTCAGCTGACTTCCAGGCAGAACAAGTGCAAGCAACAGCGGTGAAGCCAGTTGATTCAAAGGTACAAACATCAACGACACCGAAGTTTATGAAGGTCAATGCAACTGTTGCATCACAGCCTGAAGTTGTGACCAACGAGGCAGCCGATTTCAATACTGTAAATCAAGCGGCAGTGCAAACTTCAGCGCTTCCATTGAATTCATCAATTAGTTATTCATATACAGATCAACAAATTGCAAATGCACAGTTTATTTACAATTATTTCTTGTCACTTGGTTGGACACCAAATGCAATTGCTGGTCTTTTGGCTAATATGATGGCGGCAAGCTATTTGAACCCAGTCTTTACTGATGGCGTTGGTTATGGTCTATTGCAATGGACGTCTACAGATGATTTGATTGCTTGGACGCAAGCTAAGGGATATGATTATCAAACCCTTTCAGGTCAATGTGCCTATATTCAACATATGATGACGACTAAGGTAACATCATTTGAGAATGAAAATGAAAAAATGAGTAGTGTTGATTACACTGAATCAAAGCAGTCACCTGCTGAATTAGCCGTTATTTTTAGAAATAATTATGATGGTCTAAAAAGCACAGATGATGCACAACTTAGTGCAGATGCTGATTACTGGTATCAACTATTCGCAATTTAAGTAACAGGAATAATCATTCAATTTTGGATGATTATTTTTGCGATATTGCATTATTTAGTAACATGAGATCAAAGGTCTAATGTTTAGGGGCGAATTTGTAAGCGAAAAACGCGACTGATTGATAGAAAATTTGATTTTGATAGCAGGATAAAAGCATTCACGTTTAAGTGGATGCTTTTTATTATGTTAAAATCTATGGGTGCTTTTTTAAAAAATTAAAACAAGGTATAATGATAGTATGTTATGCAGATAGGGGAATTTAAAGTGTCAGAAATATTTGAAGCAGGGCAAAGTGTTACACTAAATCAGATTTTAGAAAACAAAGAGTGGCGTGTGTACCAACAAAACAAATTGGAACAACAATTTCCAAATAAAACGATTGTCAGTGTAAAGTTAAATATTCCTGGTGAAATTAAGCAGAGCCCAGCGATTGAGCTCATATTTAAAACGGGAGTGAATATTCTTGATAGAGTGTATGATGATGTCACATTAGCTAAAGAAAGCTATATCACGCGCATAACAGGTCCAGAAACTTTTTATGTGATTGACGCATCATTACGGGATACTAAAACATTAGCAATTGAATTTGAAGAGGCTAGTAAATTAGGGCGTTTGTTTGATGTAGATGTGATGTCAACAGAAGACCAAGGGCACCAATTATCGCGAACCGAGTTGGGATTTGATGTTCGACGCTGCTTTGTTTGTGGGGAACCCGCAAAAGTATGTGCTCGGACACAAAAACATGCTAAAGCTGAAATGATTGATACTTTGAATACACTTTACGATGAGATTGAGGCAAGTAATTGATGGGACAAGTTGATTTGGTACAAGTGGCACAAAAAGCGTTACTTTATGAAGTAACGGTGAATCCTAAGCCAGGATTGGTAGATCCGCAGAGTCAAGGTGCGCACACGGACATGGATGTCTTTACTTTTATAGACAGTTCAGTCAGTCTTTTACCTTATTTTCAAGAAGCTGTACAATTAGGTGAAACATTTAACGATAAGGGTGATTTAACACAGCTCTTTGATGTATTGCGATTAGCCGGGCAACAAGCTGAAAATGATATGTTTAATGCGACAAATGGGGTAAATACGCATAAAGGTGCGATTTTTTCATTAGGTATTTTAGTTTGTGCGACAGCGTATTTACAAGCACAGTCAATACCAGTCACAACAGATCAATTGCGGATGACCGTACAGGCGATGTTAGTTGGCATGAGCGATCATGATTTTGCAAAAATTAAGCAAAAGCCAGTGGATCAGCTAACTGCTGGTGAACGACAATTTTTAAAATATGGCGCGACCGGAATTAGAGGCCAAGCAGAAGCCGGATTCCCAATTGTCATGACATTAGCTGTACCGTTCTATCAGAAAACAAGTGGACCTTTGAATGAGCGCCTTTTAGATACTTTGATGATGCTATCAAGCGAGACGGAAGATTCTAATTTAATTAAACGTGCGGGAAGCTTGGATATATTACCTTGGTGGAAAGAGCAAGTTGCACAGTATTTTAAATTGGGTGGAAGCCAGACAGCTGAAGGTATGGATTTTCTAAGAAAGTTAGATGAGATTTGTATCGCTAAAAATTTGAGTTTAGGTGGATCAGCAGATTTATTGATATTGACTATCTTTGTCGCTAATGTGTTAACGAAATAAATAAAAAAGTCACGATTGTTTGCTTAGCGTAACAAACAATCGTGACTTTTTATTATTTAATATTTTGAATTAATAAATGAGCCACTTCGCGGGGTGAAAATGGATTCTGACCTGTAATTAATTGTCCATCTTGAATGGCAAATGGCTTATAAGCACGTTTCTTTAGGAAATTAGCACCACGTTGTTGAGCCAGTGTTTCGTTCATGAACGGTACTTTTTTAACCTTACCGCTCAAATATTCTTCAGCTGTTGTGAAACCAGTAATCTTTTTTCCAGCAATCAAAGGTTTACGATTATCATCTTGTAAAAAGAATAGGCCGGCAATTCCGTGACACACTGAAGTAATGTAACCACCATTTTTATAAATGGCCTCACTAATACGCTGTAAGTAAGGATTGTTTGGAAAATCCCACATAACTCCGTGACCACCTGTGTAATAAATGGCACTGTAATCATCTGGATTAATTTCTTTGGCTGGGATAGAATGCATTAATGCCCGTTCTTGGAAGTCTGAATCTTTATAGTAGCTTGTAATATTTTCATCAAGATAATTTAAACTTCTCGGATCGATCGGAACGTATCCACCATTGGGGCTTGTATAATCGACTTCAATGCCAACTTTAAATAACTCATCAATAAATTCAGTTGCTTCACCTAACCAGAGACCAGTGGCATCGTTTGTTTGACCATAAGTGGCAACATTAGTAAGGACAATTAGTACTTTTTTATTATTTGACATGGAAAATTCCTTTCAAAGTTAATCATGATGAAGAGTAGATTAGCCATTTGATGCTTCAACGGCATCAATAACTGCGGCACGGAACGCGTGTTGTTCTAGAGCGACAACACCCCGAATTGTTGAACCACCTGGTGTCGTTACTTGGTCTTTAAGCACATCGGGAGCGATGTTGGTTTCTTGCATTAAGCTGGCACTACCTTTAACCATGCTGGCGGCCGCTTGGTAAGCTAATTCGCGATTAAGACCGTTTTTGACTGCAGCATCACCTAATGCTGCCATGAAAACATCGACAAAGGCTGGTCCACAACCTGTCACTGTCCCGAAGATACCAAATTCACGTTCTGAAGTGATAAAGACATCACCAAGTTGTTGTAAGAAACTTTCAATTGGTTCTGAATCTGTAATGTATTCATTTAGTGCAACACCTAAAGTTCCGTGATTAACTGCAACTGGTGTGTTTGGCATGAGTAAGGCAACTGGTTGTTCAGGCAAAATGGCATTAATTTCAGCAAGTGAAATACCAGCAGCTGCTGAAAGAATAACCGTTTGAGCCGATAATGTTTTGAATTCTTGCATAACCGCTAGTGTAACCGGCGCTGGAGTTGTAAAAATGACAAAGTCTGGATTTGCATTAATGACGCTTTGATTGTCAGTGACCACTTCAATTTGATGTTCTTCTTGATAGGTAGTCATTGCATCATTTATACGATGATTACTAAGAATTAACTCTTCAGACTTCATTGTGTTTAAAAGACCATCAATAATGGCTTGGCCCATGTGACCAATTCCGATAATTCCAACTTTCATGCGTTAAATTCCTCCGTTAATAGGTTGATTATTAACTCATTGTAGCACAAGTATAGGGGATAGAATGGTGATGATTCTTGTTTGTGAGCGGCTTATTTTACAAGATTTCATATGTATTAAATATAAATAGCAAAAAATTTCAATTTGTCATTTAAAAGCCGAAATGTCGAAATAACGACATGTTGTTACGTATGCTTAATTTAACTGTTAACCATTACCATTATTCATAAGAAGATGGATGCTAAACTAGTTAGTGAATTAAAATACGAAAGAAATGGAGCGTAACGACAGCATGAATTTAATGGTCACTTTGGGGATGATGATTGTTTTACTTTCAGTAATGGGATTAAGTTTAATCAAAAAGTATAACCAGCAACATAAGCAACCAAAAATAAAAATTAACAATGGTGGCATTACACTTCATCAATTATTTAAGAAGTATCATTTTACAAATGAGATAGATTTAGCAAAATTGGACTTATTTATTTTAGAAATTGAACAAAACGATTTAAGCGGTGTGGTTGGCGATTTGAAAAGTAAAGCTACCGCAATTCAACAACAGGGGCAGGATGCTGATAAAATTGATCAAAAAGATTATTTAGATTTTGTACACAGCTACAATCATAAGAAAATTCAATTTGAGCGTGCACTCGATGTTCAAAAATCTGAAACAATAGATATTAAAAAATATTTGTTGGTCGGATTGTCATGTGGTATCTTACTGATTTCATTGTCAGCATTATCACGGATGTATGTTTTGGCCAGTGCTTGGATGCATATATAGAAGGAACGTAGGAAAGATGGCCTATGTTCTTTTTTTGTGGCCTTAAAAATGATGTACAATATAGACAGAATATATTTGAAATGAGGAAAGGTTATGGCATATTTGAGTACGAATGATCATGTACGTTTGTATTACGAAGATAATGAAGTTGCATCAGAACATGCGATAATTCTCATGCACGGATTTGGCGGCAATCATGCAGAGTTTATTAATCAGGTTGCGAATCTAACCGAATCAGGTTATCGGGTTATTAGTTACGACCATCGTAATCATGGTTTATCAGATCGAACCTTTCAAGGGTTGCGAGTGAGTCGCTTAGCCACGGATTTAAATAATTTAATCAATGAATTGCAACTAAAGTCAGTTGATTTAATCGGTCATTCGATGGGGGCTTCTGTAATTTGGGCATATTTGTCCTTGTTTGGTGCTGAAAAAATTCAACATATTGTCACGATTGACCAATCACCCAAAGCTTTAAATACGGACGATTGGGCATTTGGTTTATTAGATGATACTTGGGCTAATGTGGCTTTTACGGCACGCAATGTGGAACATACCAAAATGACAGTTAAACGCTTGCCAGACAATGCTTATCAGGCAATTAGAGCGGTTCAAGCTGATCATGCTTTTAATTATGATCAAAATGAACCATTACTTTTGAATCATTTAGTGCAAGACTGGCGTGACGTGATCCATACTTACGCAGACGTGCCACAATTGTTTATAGCAGGTGGGGAGTCCCCGCTTTGGTCATGTGATTATGCGAAGACGTGTCAATATATCGCAAATGACCAAGCTGCAGTTACTGTGATTCCACATACAGGTCATTTACCACATGTTGAAGATCCAGATGCGGTTAATGCAGCATTAGCGACATTTTTATAATCTAGAAGTCAGCTGAATGAACAGCTGACTTTTTTTGTTTATTAACGTGAATCATTACACATTTTCTTTAATTCCCCAATTTAATCTTCTTTTTTTATAAAAAAAACTGGAAATCGATTTCATTAAAATGGAGAAAATGAAATTTATTGGACATGCATATAAGGTATTTAAATGTTTGTATTTGATTCTTTTGTGATTGTTTTTATAATAAAAAACATTGCCAATCGGTACCAATAAAAAGCTTGCATTATAAAAACAACGCGTTACAATATTAATTGTGAATAAGTTAACTAACTCGCTCAAGGAATTAATTATTTTATTCAATGATTAAACCAAATCAGAAAAAAAGCTTGTAAAAATCTTTTGAATAAAATCAAAATGGACACTTGAATTTTTAAAAATTTGGCTTATCATATTAATTGTAAACGTTTTCATAAAAACACTGATTATGTTGATTGGTGCCTATGAATTTTTGAAATATCATGGAGGATATATTTATGCGTGCTTTAGTATTAAATGGATTGAAGAAGTTAGACGTTGAAGATATTGAAAAGCCAGCCTTGGGTGCTGACGAAGTGCGAGTAGATACTGCTTATGCGGGTATCTGTGGAACTGACAAGGCTTTGTATGCTGGACTTCCAGGATCAGCTGATGCTGTGCCACCAATTGTGTTGGGACACGAAAATTCAGGTGTTATTTCAGAAGTTGGTGCCAATGTAACCGATTTCCAAGTTGGTGACCGTGTCACAGTTGACCCTAACATCTATGATGGTACTTGTGAATACTGTCGTACGGGTCGTCCAGAATTGTGTGACAACTTGTCAGCCGTTGGTGTCACACGTGATGGTGGTTTTGAAGAAAGCTTCACAGCACCTGTTTCAGTTGTTTACCACGTACCTGAGAATGTTTCACTACGTGCCGCAACTGTTACTGAACCAATTTCATGTGCCGTACACGGAATGAAGCTATTGAAGTTCACACCATACCAAAAGGCTTTGGTTATCGGTGATGGATTCATGGGTGAGCTATTTGTTCAATTGCTACAAGCCTATGGTGTTCACCAAGTTGACTTGGCTGGAATTGTTCAAGAAAAGCTTGACTTTAACAAGGAAAAGTTTGGTGTAACAAACACATTTAACACTGCAAATGGTGAAGAAATTCCTGCTGATTACGATGTTGTTATCGAAGCCGTTGGCTTGCCACAAACACAAGAACAAGCAATTGAAGCAACTAAGAAGGGTGCTCAAGTTATGATGTTCGGTGTTGGAGAACCAGACCAAAAGTTCTCAATGAACACATACGAAGTCTTCAAGAAGCAATTGACGATCCAAGGATCATTCATTAACCCACACGCATTTGAAGATTCATTAGCATTGCTTTCATCAGGTAAGTTGGATGTTGAACCATTGATTTCACATGAATTAGATTTGTCAGAAATCCAAAGCTATCTTGATGGTGAAATTTCAGGTGTATCAAAGGCGATTGCTAAGGTAAGTGGAGCTAAGTAATGACAGTAGAACAAGATGATACGAAGATATCAATGTCACAGTCAATCATGTACTTTGTGTTGTCCCTTGTGATTAACGCTTTAGGAAATGTATTGACAATTGTGACAAGTGCGCACGTACATCCCGGATTCTTAGGATCTGCGTATTGGACTGCTGCACAAACAAATTTGGGGAATGCCTTGGGTGTTAACTTATTCTGGACTTTCTTAGTATTTGGAATGTTAGTTTCATTATTGAATGCTGCTTTGGTTGGTAAGTTTAATCTCAAGCGTATTTTAGGTAACTTGATTTTCATGGTGCCGTTCTCAGCGTTGATTCAAGTGTTTGCTGATTTCTTCAATCCGCTTATGCCTGAAGCAACAACTTGGCCAATGATTACGCTATACATTATCGTCAATTTCTTTGGGGTATTTTGTATTGGTATTGCCATCTCAATCTATCAGCGTGTCAACTTAGTTTTGCACCCAGCGGATGATTTAATGCAAATCCTTCGTTTTAAGTATTGTAACGGTAATGCTGGTGTCGCGATGTGGATGTCATATATTCCACCTACCATTATGGCGATCGTTGCATTCTTCATTAATCACAAGTTTCAAAACTTTGGTTTGGGAACCGTCTTTGCCTTCTTGTTCCAAGGTGGCATTACCGGATGGGGTGATACCCATATTTTCCCTAACCTAAAGCATCAACGATTAGAAGTGGGAGATAATTAAAAATGGACGCAGTCGAAAAGTATACAACTGGTTTGCAACACGTTGGAATTCCAACACGTGATATGGCCGCAACAACTGAATTCTGGACTAAGCTTGGCTTTAACCTTAAGGGTGAGTTCAAAAACGGCGAAGCAACTGTTAAGTTCTTCGAATACAAAGGGCTTGTCATTGAAACATGGGAAGGTAGCGAAGAAGAAGCTAACCAAACCGTTGGTGCAATCAACCATATTTCATTGGACACAACTGATGCAGATGCTTTGTTCGCTGAATTCCAAAATGCTGACTTCAACTTATTAAATGATGAAGTACAACATCTACCATTCTGGGATAACGGTATTAAGTTCTTCAATATCCAAGGACCTAATCAAGAAGTTGTTGAGTTCTGTGAAATTGTTAAATAAGTGATATTAAACGCCGATTCATTTGAATTGGTGTTTTTTTTAACCATTTCCCTAATTTAATTTGTAATCATTCTAAATTAGAGTTAGAATAGAAATCAAATAAAGGAAGTCAAAGGGGAGGCACTTATGAAATTAACTGTAGAAAACTTGCAGATGAAATATGATCAAACGACTTTATTTGATAATGTGTCATTTAGCGTTCAAGATGATGATTGGTTAACGATTACTGGTGAGTCAGGAAGTGGAAAGAGCACGCTTTTGAAGATTATTGCGGGTTTGGTTGACGCTACTGCTGGAACGGTTAAATTAAATGATAAAGCGCAATGGGATTACGAAATTAGTGATTACCGGCAGCAAGTATCATATGCTGTTCAATCGGCACAATTGTTTGGGGAAACAATCAGAGACAATTTGGATTTGCCTTTTGTGGTGCGTGATCAAGAACCTGATGTTGAACGCCAGTTAACGCTCATGCACGCCATGGAGTTACCTGAAGATTATTTAGATAAGGATATTCATGAATTGTCTGGTGGTCAGAAGCAACGTGTGGGTGTGGCTCGAAATTTGATTTTTCCGCCTAAAGTATTGTTACTAGATGAAATTATGACTGGACTTGATGGCGCGACAAAAACAACGATTTGGGCCTTGATTAAGCAGATGCAAGAAAAGTATCATTTTGCAGTATTGTCAGTCACGCATGATAGCGATGAAATCAATCAAGCGCAGTGGATGATGCATGTGAATGATGGAAAGGTGGTTCTCGATGAGCACTAATATTGATGTCAGTAATTTATCATTAGTTTTATCTTTTGGTCTCGTTTTTATTTCTTTGGCGATTAGTTATCAACAAAAACTGAATCTCGAAAAGGAAACAATTATCTCAGTTGCCCGTTCGATTATTCAATTAATCATTGTTGGTTTCTTGTTAAAGTTTGTTTTTCAAGTTGACAATGTGTGGTTAACCTTATTGATGTCAGCTGTGATTATTTTCAATGCAGCACGTAATGCCAAATATCGTAGTCAAGGGATTCCAGGAGCATTTCAAATTGCCGCTGTTGGTTTAACGATTTCAACGGTCATTACAGTTGGTATTTTAGTCATGACGAAAGTGATTGAATTTGAACCCTATCAATTAATCCCAGTTACCGGAATGGTTGCTGGAAACTCAATGACCGCGATGGGATTAGTCTTCCGTAATTTAAATCAACAATTTAATGATCAACAGACGATTGTACAAGAGCGTCTTGCGTTAGGGGCAACACCAAAGTTAGCAACGGGTTCAATTGCTAAGGAAGCAATTCGAACGGGCATGCAACCAACAATTGATTCAGTTCGAACTTATGGATTAGTTTCGTTACCCGGCATGATGACTGGATTGATTATGGCTGGTGTTGATCCGATTCATGCGATTAAGTATCAAATTGTGGTTGTCTTTATGCTCCTTTCGGCAACTGGGATTGCATCTGTCTATGCGAGCTATTTAGCAACACGTAAGTTCTATAACCAACATTGGCAATTAGTATTACCCAATCAAAAGTAAGTATGGTATATTTTGATAAGCAATAGCTTGATTGCAGCAAGGAGGTACCATTGTGGCAACAAATGAAATTGAGCATGCAGTGGAACACATGCGAGAAGCTGGTTATAAAGTAACACCACAGCGTAAAGAAATTTTGTCATATTTAATTGGACATGAAACACATCCAACGGCTGAAATGATTTATCAAGATTTACAAGCCCAAGATAAGAACATTAGTTTAGCAACGGTTTATAATACGATTGAAATGCTATTGAAGACCCGCTTGGTTTTGGCCATCGATAGTGAAACCGATGGTAAAAGACATTATGATTATTTTGGACATCCACATTATCATGCTATCTGTACTAATTGTGGACGTATCGTGGATGGAACTGAATTTGATTTAAGTAATTTACCAAATATTGCGGCTAATGAAACCGGTTATTTAGTTAAGGCGTATGAAGTAACAGTTAAAGGGCTTTGCCCTGAATGTCAGTTAAAATTGGCAGAAAACGGTGAATTATAAGAAAAGCAACTGATTTTAAAATCAGTTGCTTTTTTAGTAGAATTTGGGAGTAGAAAAGTACGAACGCATTTACTTAGAAACAATGATGAAGGTGATACAAAAATGAATAAGTACATAACTGATGACGTTAGAGGTGACTGTTTGGTTTATTTGAAACCGATTTTGATATGGCGGAGATATTTTTCCATGCTATAACATGTCTGTTTTGTGCAAATATATTTTTATTTTATTTTCTATAAATTTGATATTGTTATTTATACATTGTTCTTCTTCATGTAATTTATCTAGTTGGTTAAATAGTAATTGAAGTCGTTTAGGTATAGTTGCATCCCCCTGATACCGAAGTACAGTATATTCACGCATATGTTTTATATCCATACCTGTTTTTTTTAATTTTATAATGAATTCAATCCACTCTAAATCTTTGTCTGTGTAGTATCTTTGATTGGAATCATTTCGTGCTGGAAAAATAAGTTTCTCTTTCTCATAAAATCTTAGGGTATCGATGCTTAAACCAGTTTTTTTGGAAAACACACCTATTGAATAAATTTGATTTGTCATGCAAATAAAACTCCTTTTCAAAAGTTTTTCTTTACCTTGAGTATACTCCAGGTTTTACAATCAGAATATCATGAAATATGAATGATTTACGAAGGATTTACAAGAAATGGAGAATGCTATGGAACGTAAGGAACAAACAGAACGGTTTAAAAAAGGTTCAGCTAATTTAGCGAAAATTGATGGTGTTGGCGGTCAAGCTGTAATTGATTCATTAGCGGGAGTTGGTGAAGACGTTGGAAAATATATTATTGAATTTGCTTTTGGAGATATTTATGGTCGTGATGCACTGAATTTTCAACAAAGAGAAATGATCACGATTACCAGTTTATTATCTCAAGGGGACACAGAACCGCAATTAGAAGTGCATATTAATGCCGCTTTAAATGTGGGATTAACGCAATCGGAAATTGTTGAAATATTTATTCAATGTATTCCATATGTAGGTTTCCCTAAAGTGTTAAACGCATTATTTGTTGCCCAAAAAGTATTTGATAAGCAAGATAATTAAGTATAAGAAAAGCAACTGATTTTAAAATCAGTTGCTTTTTTAGTAGTATTTGGGACATTAATATCAGTCTTTAATTTAGTTTCATTCTAATTTATGCTATAATAAAGATGTATTTTAATATTAACCCAAATGAAATAGACTTACTATTTGTATGTTAAAGCATGAAGTCTATTAATTGCCAAACAGTATGGGAGGACACGATTATGGTAGAAATAAATCCAGCAAAAGCACAAGATGTCTGGAAGGACATTGGACAACATGTTTCATTTGTAGTGTTGTCATTAACGCGGGAAAATCAAGCAGCTGCACAAGCCGGCATTCAAGAATTTGCAGATCGGTCACAAGCAATCATTCGGTCATTACGCATTCGCGCAGCTGATGATAGTTTAAAGGTTTCTATTGGCTTTAGTAACGAAGCTTGGGAATATTTGTTCCCAAATGCAGCGAAGCCTAAAGAACTTGAGACTTTTACGGGTGTGACGAGTCCAGAGTATAGCATGCCAGCAACTGCGGGAGATATATTCTTACATATTCGTGCCAAAACGGAAGCAACGGTGTATGAGGTGGTAACACAATATCGTAGATTCTTAAAAGATTTTACGACTGTTGTAGATGAAACTAAAGGTTTCCGTTATTTTGAAGGACGAGCAATTATTGGCTTCATTGATGGGACTGAGGCACCTGAAGTTCAGGATGCAGCTGAATATGCCATCATTGGGGATGAAGACCCTGATTTTGTGAACGGTTCATACGCCTTCGCTCAAAAATGGCAGCATGATATGGACTTTTGGAATCAACAAAAGACTGAAACACAAGAAAAAGCAGTTGGTCGTGAAAAGTTTACTGATTTAGAATTAGAAGATGAAGATAAATTTGCGAATGCGCATAATGAAGCCTCAAAATTTGAGCCAGATGGCGTCGAACAAAAAATTGTACGAATGAATGTACCTTTTTCAGATCCAGCTCAAGATGTAACCGGGACTTATTTTATAGGTTATGCGCGTTCATGGAATGTAACGAAGAATATGCTACAAAATATGGTTGATAACAGTGATTTTTTGTTAACTTTTTCAACATTATTAACTGGACAGCTTTACTTTATCCCATCGCGTGACTTATTGGATGCGATTGCTGAGGGTGAGTTAAACTAAAACAATTTAAGTATAAGAAACGAGATACATAATCTGTGATTATGTATCTTTTTTATATGAAAAAAATCTTGCACAAGTTAATGAAAACGGTTACACTTATTTTAGTGATTATTTGAAATAATAGTAGGAGACAGCAATATGATTACAAATATTTTAATTTTTCTTATCGCAATGCTGGCTGGAATGGAATCGGTTTTGGACGCTTGGGGCTTTAACCAACCGATTATTGCAGCTAGTTTGATTGGAATTGTGACTGGGCATCCAGTGGAAGGGCTAATGTTGGGTGGTTCACTTCAATTAGTTACTTTGGGTTGGATGAACGTTGGGGCCGCGATGGCGCCTGATGCGGCATTGGCTGCGGTTGCTGCCGGTATTTTGGTTACTGGTCCAACACAATTACCTGTGATGCAAGGAATTGCGCTAGCGATTCCTTTGGCTGTGGCGGGTCAAATGTTGACAATCTTTGTCCGTACATTGATGGTTTCATTTACCCATATGGCTGATGCGTATGCCGCCAAAGGGCAGGCACGTAAAATTGAAATTTTACATTTCACAGGCTTGTTCATTCAAGGATTACGTGTTGCAATCCCAGCGATGCTCATCTTAGCGTTGCCAGCTGAAACAATTACACAAGCAATTAATGCAATTCCATCTGTGATTACGAATGGTTTGCAAGTGGCTGGTGGATTCATTGTGATTGTTGGGTATGCCATGGTAGTTAATATGATGGCATCTAAAACACTTTGGCCTTATCTATTCTTGGGTTTTGGACTTTCAGCCATTACTTCTTTGAATTTGACGGCGATGGGTATTATTGGTGCCGCAATTGCCTTAATTATTGTGCAATTGACAAAGTTCAATACAACTGAAGTTGAAGAGCAGGCATCAATGGTGCCTGAGGATCAAATTGATCAGCCATTATTAACGAAGAGTGATCAATTGCATACATTCTTCCGTCAAGGTTTCTTGTTGGGATCATTCAACTATGAGCGTATGCAAAACATGGGTGTTGCTTACATTATGATGCCAACATTACGTCGTTTGTATAAGGACCAACCAGATGAATTCGCGGCTGGATTAAAGCGTCATTTGGAGTTCTTTAATACACATCCATATCTAGCTGCACCGATTATTGGTGTGACGATGGCGATGGAAGAGCAAAAGGCTAAGGGTGCACCAATCGATAATGCGACAATCAGCTCAGTTAAGGTTGGAATGATGGGACCAGTTGCTGGTGTCGGAGATCCACTATATTGGGGAACGCTACGACCAGTTATTGGTGCCTTAGCAGCTTCATTTGCGGCGCAAGGTTCAATGATTGGACCAATCTTATTCTTCGTTGCATGGAATATCATTCGTTTGGCAACCCTATGGTTTGGTCAAAAGTTTGGTTATCAACAAGGAACTAACATTGGGATGAACTTGTCTGGTGGCCTTATGCAAAAGGTTACACAAGGAGCCTCAATCATGGGTATGTTCATGATGGGAGTCTTGGTGCCACGTTGGACAACAATGAATTTTCCATTGGTCATTTCAAAAATCAAGAATGACCCACGAAATGTGATTAGCATGGATAGTGTGAACAATGTGCTCCAAAGTAACCATTTGACAGGTGATGACATTGTTAAACTATCACAACAATTAACGAGTGGAAAAGTTTTTGGTAATTTCCAAGTAACTACTTTAAATGATGTCTTTAATCAATTGATTCCTGGCTTAATGCCATTGCTTTCATTGTTTATTGTTATCTGGTTGCTCCGTAAGAATGTTTCACCAATTACGATTATCTTTGGTATTTTCGCGATTGGGATTCTGGGTTACGCCGTTGGTATATTCGGTGTTTAATCGGTCGCAACAAGTGTGTATATGATAGCTAAAATTAGAAAAACTTTGTGTAAGGCTGGCAGGTCCTTTACACAGAGTTTTTTTATTAGCCAATTAAGGTTTTGAGATTATAGTGTGAGTTGACAAAAAAGACATGTTAAAATAATTAGGAAAATAAGAACTGAACGGAGCAAAAGAACAAATGGCCAAGGTATATATTGTGGGTGCAAAACGCACGCCAATTGGAAAATTTGGTGGGAGTTTGGCGAGTGTGTCAGCTCAAAAATTAGGGGCGCTTGCAATCGACGCCGCCATTACGGAAGCTGATGCAACAAAACAGCTACCAATTGACCAAGTGTTGATGGGAAATGTGTTACAAGCTGGGCTAGGTCAAAATCCAGCCCGCCAAGCAAGTCAACTTGCTGGGCTGGGGGATGCTGTTCCGGCGATGACGTTAAATGACGTTTGTGGATCAGGCTTATCGGCTATAAATACAGCGGTTGCACTCATTAATGCAGGACAAGCTGACATCATGGTGGCAGGTGGTATGGAAAGTATGTCAAATGCACCATATGTACTAGATAAAGCTCGTTTTGGTTATCGCATGGGGGATGGTCAGTTAAAAGATACATTGCTTTCAGATGCATTAACTGATGCTGAAGGTGGTTTCCATATGGGAATCACAGCTGAAAATATTGCACGTGAGTATACGGTTAGTCGTGAAGATATGGATGAATTTGCATATCAGAGTCATCAAAAAGCTTTACAAGCAATCGAGACAGGGCATTTTGATCAGGAAATTACACCTGTGACAATTAAAACGAAAAAAGGTGAAGTGGTTGTTAATCAAGATGAAGGCCCACGTGCTGACACATCGATTGAAAAGTTACAGAAGTTACGTCCAACATTTGAAGATGATGGCACGGTGACTGCCGGGAATGCTTCCGGGATTAATGATGGGGCTGCAGCCGTTGTATTGGCAAGTGCCGCAGCCGTTGAAAAATATGATTTAACCCCCCTTGCAGAATGGGTTGATGCTAGTTTAGTTGGTTTGGATCCTATGCGAATGGGCGTGGGTCCGTATTATGCGATTCAAGCTTTAATGCAAAAACAACCGCATTTGGCGTTGTCCGATATTGATACTTTCGAATTAAATGAAGCTTTTGCAGCACAAGCATTGGCAACAAATCGCTTGTTAAAACTAGATGCATCACATGTAAATCCTCATGGTGGGGCTTTAGCATTGGGGCATCCAGTTGGTGCATCGGGTGCACGTGTTTTGGTAACATTGATTAATGAATTGAAGGCTGATTCATATGGGATTGCTGCCTTGTGTATTGGCGGTGGTATGGGCGTTTCAACGCTGGTTAAAAAGGTAAAATAATTTAATTGGTTGATGGTTAAAAGCAAGAAATCTGATCAAGATTTCTTGCTTTTTTAGAATCATTTAAGTTTTCCCCTTTAGTATATTTCTTATAAATAGTAAATGATTTAAACTTTTATGTGAAAAAACTAACAATAAATGGAGGCTTTTAACTTATGAAGGTTGCAGTAATCGGTGGAACTCACGCAGGTGTCTTTTCAGCTAAGCAAATTGTGGCAGAAGTACCGGGCGCAGAAGTGCATGTATTTGAAAAGAACGATACGGTATCATACCTATCATGTGGAACGGCATTATGGATTGGGGATAATGTTTCATCACCAGATCGTATGTTTTATGAATCACCTGAATCAATGAAAGAACAAGGGATTCATATGCATATGAATACTGAAGTGACGGCCGTTGATTTACAAGCAAAGTCACTTGAAATCAAGTCATTGGCTGATGATTCAACGCGTCAAGATACATTTGATAAGATTGTGATTACAACAGGATCAAAGACGCTAGTACCGCCAATTCCAGGTATTGACAGTGAAAAGATTTATATGAGTAAGAGCTGGAATGATGCGAAGCGTTTGAAGGAACGCACAGCTGATATCAAGAGTGCCATCGTAATCGGAGCTGGTTATATTGGTGCCGAATTAGCAGAACAATTGTCAATTAATGATAAAGAAGTGACAATGATCGATGCAGCTGAACGTGTTCTTGCGAATAATGTCTCACCAAAGTTATCTGGCATTGTGGCTCAAAAGTATGAAGATCATGGTGTGAAGTTGGTGATGAATGAAAAGGTTGTTGGCTTTGAAGACACAGCTGATGGCATTATCGTTAAAACTGATGCCGGAAGTTACGAAGCTGAATTAGCGATTTTGGGAATTGGTTTCCGTCCTAACACTGACCTAGTGGCTGATCAATTAGACACGATGGATAATGGGGCAATTAAGACCAACGAATATATGCAAACTTCAGTTGAAGATGTTTATGCTGCTGGTGATTCAACAGCTGTCTTCTATAACCCAACGCAAGCGTATGATTATATTCCGCTAGCAACTAATGCGGTCCGTCAAGGAATGTTAGTTGGACGTAATATTGAAAAGCCAACAATTGCTTACCAAGGAACACAAGCAAGTTCAGCAGTTGAATTGTATGAAACTGCAATTGGAACAACTGGAATTACAAGTGTTGAAGGTGCAACGGCCAAGGGCATTGATGCCGACTCAATCTCAATTGAAGAAGATTACCGTCCTGACTTTATGCTATCAACGACTGAAGTTGTTGCTTCATTGGTTTGGGAAAAGGGAACTCGTCGTATTATTGGAGCTGAATTCTTGTCAGCGCATGACGTAACGCAAGCGGCCAATGTTATCTCATTAGCAATTGAAAACAAGATGACAATTGATCAACTGGCCATGAGTGACTTCTTCTTCCAACCTAACTTTAGCCAACCGATTAACTATATTTCTTCAGTAGCTATGGCTGCTGTTGCCAAAGTTTAATTTTTTTCGGAAAACTGCCTCTTGGGCAGTTTTTTTTGTTATGATAATAAGAGTTATTTATATATATAGAGAAAAGGGAGTCATATTAATATGCAAACAGTAACAAGAGCGGAGATAAAAGCTGAAGCTAAAGGCTTTTTGATGAAATTTTATGTGTATAATTTGCAATTATTCTTAATTCCAATCTTAACGATGTTTTTGATGAACGTTTCAACTGATACAAATAGATGGGGCGTTGCGTTAGTTGGATTTCTGATTACGGTAGTTAATTTTATTACAACTAAAAGTATGCAATATGTGACATTGGATAATTTACGTGCTGGTCAACCAACTGGTGCGCCTATTTCACAACAAATGGAAATGACCAAGAAAAAGTATTTTTTTGGTGTTTTGATGATTAGCTTGCTGTCATATATCTATTTGTTTTTTTGGACCTTATTGTTGGTGATACCAGGTATCGTTAAGTCATTCTCTTATTCACAAGCATTGAATTTGTACAAGGATTCAGTAGATGCTGGTCAACCTTTAGGCTATAACGAAGCGATTACGAAAAGTCGTGAGTTGATGAACGGACATAAAGTAGACATGTTGGTTTTGTATCTAAGTTTTATTTTATGGGGGCTAGCAGTTCTCTTTACACTTGGTCTAGCTATGTTCTTTGTTTATCCTTATTACACAATCACTGTGCAAAACTTCTATTTGCATCTTTTGAGAGAGAAAAATTTTGAACCAACAACAAGGATTGTTGATGTTCAAGTTTTAGGTGATGATACGAATGAATTTGAATAATAAAAGTGACTTGTCCGAGGACAAGTCTTTTTTTTATTACAGAAAAAATTTTACTTTACGGATTGATTACATTTTTATGGTTGGTTTAACTTAAAAGAAAAAAAGAATCATGAATAGTGAAAGTGGTTCATAGTTGCTATAGACAGTTGTACGCACGATTAAACGAAATTATATTTTAAACGAAATATGACTAAAAGAACTTTTAATTATATGTATATTAAATACAAATTATTTTTATTAGAATTTTAAAAATATTTATTTGTGTGTATTTGTTTGAAATCCGAACGTGAGTTTGTTAACATATATAGCCATACAGTAAATTAAACAACCATTACGCTTAAACGATGATTTGGCGGAGATGGAAAGGGGTTTGTATTGTTATGAAGGAACAGAAGAAAATAGGACTGTTTCAGATCGTCATGCTCGCGCTTGGCGCTTTGATTGGATCAGGTTGGTTATTTGGTTCATGGGAGGCAACGAAGGTTGCTGGTCCAGCTGCAATTATTTCATGGGTAATTGGAGCGATTGTTATTGGTGTCATTGCCTATAATTATGTTGAATTAGGGACAATGTTCCCACAATCGGGTGGGATGAGTAAATATGCCCAGATTACACACGGTTCGTTATTAGGATTTATGGCTGCTTGGGCTAATTGGGTTTCTTTGATTGCTTTAATTCCGATTGAAGCAATTGCAGCTGTTCAATATATGAGTTCATGGCCGTGGAGCTGGGCTTCTTGGACGCATGGATTCTTTAGTAACACGAAATTAACATTGACTGGTTATGTTGCGGTGATTATCTTTATTTTGATTTTTACATTGCTTAACTACTGGTCAGTTAATTTATTAACACGTTTCACAAGTTTTATCTCAGTGTTTAAGATTGGAATTCCAGTCTTAGTTATTGTCATGTTCACAATGAGTGGTTTCCATCCAGAAAACTATGGACAATCAATTTCAGAGTTCATGCCATATGGAACGGCACCGATTTTCGCGGCCACAACCGTAGCTGGAATTATTTTCTCATTCAATGCTTTCCAGACAGTGATTAACATGGGAAGCGAAATTAAAAAGCCTGAACGTAACATTGGTTTAGGAATTGCCATCTCACTTGGAATTACCACGGTGTTGTATGTCGTTTTGCAAAGTACGTATATTACATCATTGGATCCAGCATTCATCGCCGAGCATGGTTGGCACGGCATCAATTTCCAATCACCATTTGCTGATTTAGCAACATTATTGGGATTGCACTGGTTGTCAGTCTTGCTATACATGGACGCATTTGTCTCACCATTTGGAACAGGGGTTTCATTTGCTGCGACAGCGAGCCGTACTTTAGCAGCGATGGTTTCTAATAACCATATGCCAAAGTTCTTAGGTAAGATTAATGACCAATATGGTATTCCACGAATTGCGATGGCCGTTAATGCCATCTTAAGTGTCATCTTAGTTTTGATTTTCCCATCATGGACAGCTTTGGCTAGTGTGATTTCAACATCAACCTTAATTGCTTACCTAACTGGTCCGGTTTCAGTTATGAGTTTGCGTAAGGATGGTAAGGATTTGCGTCGTCCATTTAAGGGTAAGTTGATGCCAGTAATGGCACCATTGGCCTTTATCTTGGCTTCACTTGCAACGTACTGGGCAATGTTCCCAACGACACTTGAAGTGATTGTCGTGATTATTTTAGGACTACCATTCTATTTCTTCTATGAAAAGAAATTGGGTTATCCAAATACAAAGAAGGCATTCAAGAGTAGTGCTTGGATGTTAGCATATCTACCATTTATTTCATTGATTTCATACATCGGTTCACATGAATTTAACGGATTGAATTGGATTCATTATCCATGGGATTTTGTTGTGATTATTATTGCATCATTATTCTTCTATAACTGGGGTGTTCGTACATCATTCCAAGGCCGTTATTTCAATGAAGCGGTTGAATTAAACAAAACAGTTGTCCTTGAAGACGACTAAAAAAAGAACTCTGTTCAGAAATTGAACAGAGTTCTTTTTTATTTATTGGACTTGAGTGATACGACCATCAACGAGTTCGTAGATATGATCGGCGTATTCCTTTAAACGGACATCATGTGTCACTGTTACAACGGCACGTTGCTGCTTTTTAGCGATATCTTGGAATAATTGACCAACTTGCATCACACGATCACTATCAAGTGCAGCCGTGGGTTCATCGGCAAGTAAAACACTTGGATTTGCATACAGGGCGCGAGCAATTGCCACACGTTGTGCTTGTCCACCAGATAATTCTTTAGGATATTGATACATTAAATCTTGAATCCCTAATTCAGCAATAACTGATTCAAAATCATCTTTGCTGATATTATCCTTGGGCTTTACTTGGTCAACTAATGTAAATTGGTCGGCCACGGTTAGATAGGGGACCAAATTGTAAGATTGTAAAACGAAGCCAATTTCATTCAAACGTAAGTTTTCGCGTTTTTTCTTTGAAAGGTCTTGAATGTTTTGGTTATTGATTTGAACTTGACCACTCGTGGGTGTTTGTAAACCACCTAAAATCGTTAAGAGCGTGCTTTTACCAGAACCTGATGGACCTAGAATCAAATTAAATTCGCCGGCGGCAGTTGAAAAATTAATATCTTGTAAGGCATGGACTTTATTTTGACCACTACCAAAAGTTTTTTCAATATTATTTAAGGTGAGTGTTGTCATAATTAGCCTCCGATGACCGTAACAGGGTCAATTTTTGAAATGATACGCATGGGAATGAGGGCACCAAGTAATCCAGTGATAAGCATCCCCACAGCAATGAGACTCATAAGTGGAATATCAAAATAAACAGGAACAGCATCAGGAATGAAAAAGGCTGTTAATGTTGTTAATCCAGCACCGATGGCGACAGAGATAACCATAATCAGTAGCGTTTCATTAAACGTATTCAAAATTAAATAACGGTTAGGGATGCCTTGCGCACGTAGTACCGCTAGATTAGGTAATTTTTGAATCGTCAGGATATATAGGAAAATTGTGACGACAATCAATGAGATGAGAATCAAGAAACTAATCATAAACGTGAACGTTAGAATTTGGGCCTGATAACCGGGCAAATTATTCATGTAATCTTTTAAATTATAAGCCTTGAGTTGATCTGATGCTGCTTTTAATTGCGTGTCGTTTTTAGAAATAATCCCACTGGCTTTAAATTGATCGGTGACGCCTTTAATTGGCGCCCAATTATCTAGGTTTCCATAAACAACGGGGGCCATGTTGTAAAGCGCATCGTCGGTAATCCCAACAACTTTGTAGCTTGTATCGTCGAGCCCAATTTTGATTTTGTCGTTGAGTTTAAAGTTATCTAGTGTGTCAGCGATAATGACTTCGTGATTGTTTTTAGGCAGATGCCCAGACGAAAGTTTGAGATCTTGATAGATATAATCTTGATCGCGTAAACCAATATATTGGACAGAATCACGACTTGCATCACCATCTGCTTTGACATTAGCTGGTGTAATCCCGACCAAAGCCTCTGATTTGGTCAAATTTTGCTTATCAATATCGCTTTTTTGCATGAGTGATTGTCCCATATTTCCATTCGCATCTTTTGTCATTAAAGCGCTTTGCGTATGCCATTTCTCAATGGCGGCCGTATTTTGATGGGCTAACCCTAAAGCTAGGGCACTAATGATAAAAATTAAAAAAGAAATGAGTCCAATGACCGCAATAATTAGACTGTAACGAACTTTATCATACTTAATTTCATTTATGGCTAAAAACATCAGCAGCCTCCTGTTCTGATAAACGTTGGCTTAATTGGGTGAGTGTTTCTAAAATGGCATCGTTGTTCTCTGGGTATGCAAAGCGTTCTTGCGTTAGACGATGTGTACTTACCATTGCTAGCCAGTTAGTGACATCTTGATTGGTTGACGCATCATTTAAGAAGGGGAGTGTCTGTGGATAGTGGTTAAATAATTCTGGATTATGCGCCCGTAAAATTCCTTCGTTAACTTGGAAATATTTATCCAAAAAATCATAATAAGGATTATTTGGTAAATCGTTAATAAAATCAATCGTTCCTTGGAAAGGATCGCGTGTATGCATGTGATGGACACTAATTAAAACTTCTTGCAGGCTCCAGGCATAGGCATCATATAAATCATCAAAGTAGGTGTAAAAAGATCCACGTGAAATGCCGGCCTTCTTAACGATGCGGGCGACTTGCGCTTGATCTAAACTATATTCTGAAAATTCCTCAATCAAGGTCTCTTTTAAAAATTGTCTTTTTTCGGGCTTTAAATTACTAAAAGTAGCTGATACCATCTTTTTTCTCCTTTAATTAACTGCTATTAACTATTATTTTGGACTTGAACTGACAACGTGTCAATGCTGTTTTTGCACTTCCTAAAAATTAGGATATAATAGGTTATAAATTTTTTTTTATGAATAGGGGGCAGATGACATGACTGCGAATAAACATGAAGATAAAAATGCTGTAAAGCTACATCATGTTAAGAAGACATATGACCAGGAAGTGGTTGTAAAAGATTTATCGTTAGCTGTTGACGTGGGTGAATTTTTCGTCCTTGTTGGTGCTAGCGGTAGTGGTAAAACCACAACATTAAAGATGATTAATCGGCTTGTTCAACCTGAATCAGGACAAGTTTTTGTACAAGGTACTGATATCGCCCAGCAACCATTGAATGATTTAAGACATCGGATTGGGTATGTTTTGCAAAGTAGTGCTTTATTTCCGAATATGACGGTTTTTGAAAATGCAGCTGTAACTTTAAATGCAGTTGGTGTTTCCAATAAACAGGCGCAGCAACGGATTGAAACGTTGTTAACGGAAGTCGGATTAGATCCAGAACGTTATCTTAATCGTTATCCAGATGCACTTTCAGGTGGCGAAAAGCAGCGGGTTGGGATTGTCAGAGCATTAGCTGCTGAACCAGATTTAATTTTGATGGATGAACCCTTCAGTGCGCTAGATCCCATTTCTCGTAAACAATTGCAAAACTTAATCAGTGAAATTCATCAACGTTATCAAACAACAATTATTTTTGTGACGCATGATATGAATGAGGCTTTGCGTTTAGGTGACCGGATTGCTGTGATGCATGCCGGCGAGTTATTGCAAGTAGGTCGTCCTGAACAAATCGTGCAACATCCAGCAAATTCCGAAGTACGTGCGCTCTTTGAAGGGCAAACAAATGCCGCATCGATTGCTGATTTGGTTGCACAAGGTTACTATCAAGTTGAGCAGCAGGGTGAGTATCAAGCATTAGAGCTTGATGCCACTTTGTCAACGTTAGCGCAAATGCTGGTTACGGACTCAGCTGTATTAGTGGATCGACAGTATTTAATTACCGTCGATGATTATTTGCGTTATATGGCGCAAAATTAAGGTGGTCAACATGCTAAAACTCTTACAAGAGCAACAACAAACGATTATTTCAGCACTCGGGCACCATATCTTTTTATCAATTATTTCAGTCAGTATTGCCGCGCTTATTGCCATTCCACTTGCCATTTTATTGATGAATCATCGGCGTATCGGAGAAATCATGTTGCAAGTCACTGGGATCGTCCAAACAATCCCCAGTCTAGCGATTCTGGGGCTCTTAATTCCTTTTGTTGGGATTGGCACGGTTCCAGCGGTTATTGCCTTAGTCCTATATGCGTTAATGCCAATTTTTCAAAATACTTATGCAGGATTGACTCAAATTGATTCAGAATTACTAGAGGCTTCAGAAGCCTTTGGATTAAGTTGGTCGTATAAGTTATTTAAAATTCGATTGCCTTTGGCCTTACCTTTGATTTTTTCAGGATTAAGAATTGCAATGGTTATGGTGATTGGAACCGCAACTTTGGCGGCATTAATCGGTGGTGGCGGTTTAGGGACTTTTATCATGCAAGGTATTCAGAATAACGACAACCAACAATTGTTGATTGGCGCGACGCTTTCTGCTTTGTTAGCCATCATTTTTTCAATTTGTTTGCAGGCTTTAAGCCACTTGTCCGTGAAAAAATTAACAGTTGGCTTGGTGACATTCTTAACCCTAGGCATCGGTTTAATGGGTTATCAGTTTTATCAAACCCAACAAAATAATAAAATTGTGATAGCTGGAAAATTGGGAAGTGAACCCGAAATTTTGATGAATATGTATCAAGAATTGATTCAAGCCGATCATCCAGAGATTGAGGTTGAATTAAAGCCGAATTTTGGAAATACAAGCTTCTTATATCGCGCTTTGCAAAATGACCAGGTCGATGTGTATCCAGAATTTACAGGAACCGTGTTACAAAATTTATATCCACAAAAATTGAAGAGTCATGAACCTGCTGAGGTTTATACACAAGCCAAACAAGTGCTACAAGCAAAAGATGGCTTTACTTACTTAGAACCAATGGCGTATGAAAATCGCTATGCACTAGCAGTCGACCAAGAAACTGCAAAGACTTATCATTTGAAGACTATTTCGGATTTGGCAAAGGTAAGTTCTGAACTATCGGCTGCCTTTGATAATGATTTTTATACACAGGCTGATGGATTTGGGGGATTGAAGCAAGCATATGGATTAGATTTGAAGGATATTAAACGAGTTGAACCAAGTCTACGATATGAAGCACTAAAGAATAATCAAGTGCAAGTGACGGACGTTTATACGACGGATCCGCAGATTAAAGCGCAGCATTTAGTGGTCTTAACGGACGATAAACAATTTTTCCCACCATACCAAGGTGCACCACTCCTTAATGCACGTGTGATGCAGACCCACCCTGAAATTGTCGCTAGCTTAAACAAATTAGCAGGTAAAATTAGTGCTGAAGACATGGTCGATATGAATTATCAGGTGACAATTGAGCATAAAAAGGCGCATACCGTTGCTAAAAACTATCTCAAAGAAAAAAAGTTGTTACCTTAATCACAAAACAGTGAATTTAAATTGAAATATATTTAATTTTAATGTAATATATTTTCTGGGAGGAGATGTTTTTGGCAAGTGATGCAGAAATTATTTTTTCATACATGCTTCAATTTATTGCGACTATGAATGTTTACGGATTTTTATAATCTTTTTGATAAGTAATCAAGTTTTGATGGATAGTGTTCTAAATGACAGCATTTATTATGGTTCCATGAAAAATCTTGTTAAGCAATAAACAAACATCCCAAGCAGAAGCATTAAAAATACCTTGATGTAAAGGAGTAATTGGATATGGATGCACTTAAGTCAATTTGGGCCGCTTATAAAGGACCGATTATTGGTGGTGGGGCCGGTTTTGTTATCGCCTTACTATTAATCCAGTTCGGATTTTTTAAGACCCTATTAATTGCAATTTTATCGGCTGTTGGTGTTGGGATTGGAACTTATCTTCAACGTACTGGCTATCTAGGCAATCAACGTAATTAATAAGCACAAAATTATTTGGAGGAAATTATAATGGCAAATACAGAAGTTAAAGAAGCAACTGGTAAGTTATCTTTTGATGACAAAGTCATTCAAAAGATTGTGGGCATTTCATTAAATCAAATTGATGGATTACTAACAGTTAATGGTGGTTTTTTCTCAAATATGGCAAAAAGCATTGTTAATACTGACGACGTAACCGCAGGTATTAATACTGAAGTTGGCCAAAAGCAAGTTGCGATTGATATGCAAATTGTCGTGGAATACGGTAAGGATATCCATGCTTTGTTTAAGGAAATGAAGCAATTAGTTACCAAAGAAGTAAAGTCAATGACAGGACTTGATGTTGTTGAATTCAACGTTGATGTGATTGATATTAAGTCACGCGCTGAATATGAAGCGGATAGCGAATCATTACAAGATAAGGTATCAAGTTCATTCAAAAAGAGTGATGATGACACGCAAGAAGAGGCCACTACGCAAGAAGTCGCTAAGCCTAAGGCACGTGTTCAATAAAAATAAACTGAATTAACCCACAATGAAGGTTCATTGTGGGTTTTTGTATAAAAGAGTAAGCATGACGATGATAAGGAGCGTGAAGCATGACAAATGAATTTGATGTGGTCTATATTGGAAGTGGTCAAGCAACGTGGAATGGGGCGGTACCATTAGCCAAAAAAGGATTTAAATTAGCAGTCGTTGAAGAAGCATTATTTGGTGGGGTTTGTTCAAATTATGGGTGTAACGCAAAAATTGTGTTGGACCATCCAGTGGAGTTAAGTCGCCAAATTGAGGCGATGCAACAACGTGGCGTTGAAGGGTCTATTGATATTAATTGGCGCGATTTAATGGCCCATAAGCATGAATTAATTGATCCCCAATCAATGCATAACGAGCATCGCTTAACAAATGAAGGCATTCAAGTGTACAAAGGTCATGGCACGTTTGTTGATGCACACACGGTTATGGTTAATGATGAAAGAATTACTGCGGATAAATTTGTGATTGCGACTGGCCAACGACCTCATCGTTTGACTTTTACTGGTGATGAACTGGTGCATGATTCAACAGATTTCTTGTCATTACCTGATATGCCAGAACATGTGACGATTTTAGGTGGAGGCTATATTGCGCTTGAATTTGCCACAATTGCAAATGCAGTGGGCGCAAAAGTGGATATTATTACGCGTTCTGGTAACTATTTACGTGGCTTCCCGCAAGAATACGTAAATTTGGTTGTTGCTGATTTAAAGGCACGCGGTGTTCGCTTTATTCCAAGTCAAAGTGTGACCGCAGTTGAGAAAATGGCTGATTCAGATCAATTACGGGTTAAGGGACAAAATGGACTGGAGCTTGTAACCGATTATGTTTTGGATGCGACGGGACGTCAACCAAATCATGATCAGCTGAATTTAGATGCAGTTGGGGTAGCGACGACGGATAAAGGAATTCCGGTTAATGAGTATTTGCAAACAAATGTTGAAAATATTTATGCGGCGGGAGATATTGTTGACCACGCCTTACCTAAAACGACACCTGTTGCAGCCTTTGATTCACGTTATCTTTGTGCACGCTTTGCAGGCGAGACAACTGAACCAATTGATTATCCAGCCATTTCAACAGTTGTCTTTACTTCACCAAGAATTGCTCAAGTTGGCGTAACTGTTAATGAAGCATTAGCCCAACCGGACCGTTATACGCTACAAAAAGTGGACTTTCAAAGTGATTGGTTCCGTCAGGTTGGTAATGAAACGAGTGCCTATATGACCCTTATCTTTGATCAAGAAGATGTCTTAGTGGGTGCAGCAGAAATGAGTCATCAAGCTGTTAATAGTATTAATACTTTTGTGCCAATCATTGAATTAGGTTTGAAGCGTCATGAGTTACAACGCTTCATTTACTTGTTCCCATCAATTGAATACACGGGGCAACGTCGCCTATAAACTGATGGATACGTGTGGTTTCCTACACCAATCAAAGTGTGGTATAACTATTAGGTAGAATAATAGTTTGGAGAATATAAAATGATTACAATTAAGTCACCCCGTGAAATTGAGGGGATGCAAAAGTCTGGTGAATTGTTGGCTAATATGCATATTGCCTTGCGTGATTACATCAAAGCTGGTCTTTCAACAATGGATATTGAAAACTTCTGTCGTAAGTACATTGAAGACCGTGGTGGTCGTCCGGCGGAACTGGGGTTTGAAGGTTATAAGTATGCAACATGTGTCGCTGTTAACGAAGAAGTGGCCCATGCCGTTCCAAGTAAAAAGCGCATTTTGAAGAATGGTGATCTAGTGAAAGTTGATACAGTGATTGACTTAGATGGTTATTATTCTGATTCAGCTTGGGCTTATGCCATTGGCGATGTAACGCCTGAAGTACAAAATTTGATGGATGTTACCCACGAAGCGCTTTATCGTGGAATTGACCAAGCGCAAGTTGGTAATCGTATTGGTGATATTGGAAATGCCATTCAAAGTTACATTGATACGACAGGTTATGGTAACGTTCGTGACTACATTGGTCATGGTATTCAACCAACGATGCATGAAGATCCGGCAGTACCACATTATGGTGTGGCTGGACACGGAACGCGTTTGAAAGAAGGGATGACAATTACCATTGAACCAATGATTAATATGGGGACATGGGAAGTTAACCCACCACGTGCTGATGATGGTTGGACTGTCGAAACAGCAGATGGTTCATGGTCATGTCAATATGAGCATACTTTGGTGATTACCAAGGATGGTCCTAAGATTTTGACAAGTCAAGATCCTGATTTTGATGCTAAATATCGATTGAATAAATAATGAAAAGACCGCGCTAAGCGGTCTTTTTATTTTACAATAAAGCAAACAAATAAAGGTTAGCAGTGCCAAATATGATTAAAAACAGAACAATCTCTAGAAATGTTTTGATTTTGTTCCTTTTTTGGTTTATAGTATGTACAAATTACATTGCCAAATCTGAAAGGAAAACATATGCTGCACATTGTTAACGCACACATTCTTAATGTTTTTAACCAAACATTTGAAAAAACCGAACTTTGGATTGAATCAGGAAAAATTTACCTGCGTGGTACCAGTTCCGAATTGGTCGCTGATGAAACATATGATGCCAAGGGCCAATATCTTGTTCCAGGACTAATCGATGCCCACATGCATATTGAAAGTAGTCTGTTACGTCCGGCTGAACTTGGACGTGTCTTAGCAGCGCATGGCGTAACAAGTGCCGTCGCCGACCCACACGAATTAGCCAGCGTTTCGGGGACCCAAGGATTAGATTATATGTTGGCAGATGCGCGGAAATCACCCGTCCGTTTTTCATTCATGTTGCCTTCCTCTGTCCCCGCAACAGCATTTGAACATGCAGGCGCCATTTTGCAGGCACAGGATTTAGAACCATTTTATGCGCAACCTGAAGTAAATGGTTTAGCTGAAGTGATGGATTATCCAGCCGTGATGAATGGTGATCCAGACATGTTGCGTAAGATTTCTGATGCAAAAAAACATGGTAAACATGTGGACGGGCATGCTGCTGGTCTAACGCGAGAACAATTAGCAGTGTATCGGAAGTATGGCATTACAACAGATCATGAGGCCACGAGTGTTCAAGAAGCGCAAGCACGTTTAGATGCAGGCATGTCGGTCTTAATTCGACAGGGTACGGTTGAAGCGGACGAATTGGCACTATTACCAGCAGTGAATACCACGAACCAGCAGGCATTTAGTTTTGCAACTGATGATAAAAGTGTCAATGATCTTGTGGAACATGGTTCGATTGATGAAAGTGTACAGATGGCAATTGCGGCAGGTTTGTCACCAGAACAAGCTTATAGCATGGCTAGCTATCATGCCGCATTAGCTGAGCGATTAACAGATATTGGTGCATTAACAGATGGTTATTATGCTGACTTGGTAGTACTCCAAGATAAAAATCATTTCAAACCCCAACACGTTATGATTAATGGTGCTTGGGTGGATGAACAACCAGTGGAAACAGCCGAACGTCATGATATGCCATTGAATTTCACTTTTAATCAGCATGACTTAGTCTTACCAATTCAGGCAAATCAAAAGGCCCATGTGATTAAAGTAATGCCACATCATATTACGACCGAACATGAAATCACAGAAGTGCCCACAAAAGATGACCAGTTTGTATCAGATGATGTGTATAATAAAATGGTCGTTATCGAACGATATCATGATTTGGGACATGCCTTAGGGATTATTAATGGTTTGGGATTGCGTAAAGGTGCGATTGGGCAGACCGTTGCTCATGATTCACATAATGTGATTATTGCTGGGGCAGATGATACGGCCATGCAGCTTGCGGCGGATACTTTACGTGACATGCAGGGCGGACAAGTGGTTGTTATTGATGAAAATCATATTGTTACCTTACCGCTTGAAATTGGTGGCTTGATGTCAAACCAACCCTATGAGCAAGTTTATGAACGGGTTCAAGCGTTGAAAAATGCGTTCCATGAAATTAGTGATATTAACTTTGATCCTTTCTTAACGCTTTCATTTATGGCCTTGCCAGTGATTCCAAGTTTGAAATTGACAGATCAAGGGTTGTTTGATTTTGAAAAATTTACGTTTATTGATTTAGTAGAATAGAGGTGCATGATGTCAGAATTTTTATTGGGGGCTTCAGTTCAAGTACAAGTTTCCGGATTAGAACAAACACCAGGTTTAATTGTGGGCTATGACCAGGGGACGGGGATGTATACAGTTCGTTTTGAAGGTGGTCAAACAGGAAACTATCACGCACACCAACTGAAAAATTGGTGTACTTGTGATATATAAAGTCATTGTTAAGCATTAAAATAGGTAAGTGCCATATAAGCTGGTGCTTGCCTTTTTGATTGCACTAAAAAACGCCATAATGTTAGATTATGGCGTTTTTCAAATTAATATAAGACTTTATAGATTAATGATGCATTTTTATTTGTATGTCCATGAATTTTAATCGGATCATTAGCTAAGTGATAATTTTCAGTAGAAACAATATCAAGTGGTTGTGGCTGATTCGTATCATTTACGATACGAAGTTCATATACACCGGCTGGAAGTTTACCTTCATAAATGTAATCAGCATCATGTTTGGTAAGTTTATAGCTTTGCTTGTGTTTTAAATTCTCAAATGTGACATCAATTTCTGAACTCGTGTGGACTTGGAGCGAAATCTTATTAGCAGTTCCATTTAATGTGATTCGTTGTGAAACGACACTGTTTGGATCGATATTTGTCATTTTTGCACCATATTGTGGTGATAATTGACTACGTTGGGCGGCAGCCACGTGTGTTGTTGGGAAGTGAACACTAATACTCTTAGCACCAATGATTAGACTAATCATCGCGATAGTCGGAAAGGCGACGGAATGCCAACGCTCATGCGAAGAGACATGTTTAAGGACGACTGGCGCAGGGACAGCTGCGACGGCGAACAGAACAAGCGGTAAGATAATTTGACCATAGCGTGGTTCAGTTTCCCAAACAAAGGTATGGAAGCCCATATAACCCAGAATCGTGATGACTGTAATGAGACTCACAACTTCAGCTTGTGTTTTAAATTCAGGCCGCCATGACCAGAGACGATAGATTAAGCAACCAAATAACAAAATCGTGGCAACTTGATACATTAGGCTGACACTAACATTGTAAAAACCACTGTGCTTTTGAACCCAGTGAGGTGCTTCGCGCAAGCCACCATTATAGTAATTTTGTGGATAGGCGGCATTTAAGAAGACTGCGAGTTTATTGAACCATTGTTTCATTAAGCCGATTGGGCCAAGATCTTTAATGCGCGTCACAATCAGCTTTTTTTGATCTTCAGTTCGTGCAGCTTTATCAGGTAGTTCGAGTTCTCGCGCAATGTCTTTACCATTGTACATCCCGGCTGTTTCTGGGTTTAGACCCATTGCCATCCATGACACACTAGGTAATTCATATTTCTCGTTTGTTTGATATTGCGTTTCATGAAAAATCGCTTGTTTAGCAGGAACGCTTAGGCCGAAACCAATAAAAATAAGTAGGGTTGGTAGAATCAGTTTAACGAATGTATGTTGTTTTTTAAGCATTAAAATTGCAAATACAATCAGAATGGCCGGAACCATGACAATGATATTTGGCTTGAGGAGTTGGGCGACTGTTGCAATGAATACAAGCAATAGGCCCATGAACCAACGTTTGTTGACTGAATAATCCGACCAGAAAAAGAAGATTCTAAAGATAATCAATAGCAGTAACAATGAAGGCAAATCAGAATAAAAGACTTGTAGAAAGTAGGTATATGCAAAAGGCGTTAACGCCATAAATGCCAGACCGCCTAACAGGATGCGACGATTTTGATGACTGATTTGATACATCGTTTTCAACATAAGACCAATGAATACGTCTAAAGTAAGCATTGATAGGATGTGCAGGGCTAAATTAGTCGTAATCCCAAATAATTGTGTGAATTTAAGCCACAGTGATAAGAAATAGGCAATGGATACATTATTGGGATAACGCCAGAAATAAGTACTTTGCCAGTCGCTAACACCATGACTTAAGGCATCCGCTTGTGATAGCACGCGATAAGGGTCATGATAAATAGTTACCGGAAGGAACCGCAAAATAAGGATTTGGATGACTACCATACCGATTAGTGTGATCATCACAATTAATCTAAGTTGTTTTTTTGAGAGCTGGTCAATCAAAGGTAATAAACTCCGAATGCCAATCCAAGTTAGGCCCGTTATTGCAAGAGTTACCCAGACGATATGCCTGTTTACAGTAAATGAACCAATTAAATTACTAATAATACCAATTGCTAATGCGAATACTAATAATCGCGCGAAAATTGAATGTTTGACAGTTTGCATAAGTCATTCCTTGTGTAATTTTTTGATAATTAAAATATATATTTTAAATACAGTATTGTATTGTAACAGTCTTTTGTAGATTTTGTAAATCATCCAAATAAAACTTTACTTTTGCCTTTAATAATTAGCTTAAAATGAGAGAACACAGGCTGATTGGCGTGTGCCTTTAATCTACACTTATGTTTAAGTGTTATAATACAACAATAATAAAAAATAATTATAAATGAATAAGAATGTGAGGGAGCATTATGGCTTTTATGACCCTAAGAGATATTAAGAAATCTTATTATCTTGGGACTGAAGAATTTCCAGTTTTAAAGGGAATTGATCTGGATTTTGAGTTGGGAGAATTTGTTTCAATTCTTGGAGAATCAGGTGGTGGAAAATCTACCTTGATGAATATTATTGGTGGCTTAGATCGTGAGTTTGACGGAACAGTGTCAATCAATGGGACGACTTTAGATCACAAAGCAGAACAGAGTCTCGATGAATATCGGCGAGCAACAATTGGCTACATCTATCAATCATACAATTTAATTAGTCATTTGTCAGTGCTAGATAACGTCCTAGTTTCATTAGATATGACAACGTTGTCGCGCTCAGAACGTGAAGAGCGTGCTAAGCAGTTATTGACTGAGGTTGGTTTGCAGGATCAAATTGAGAAGTTTCCGAACCAATTATCAGGTGGTCAAAAGCAACGTGTTGCGATTGCTCGTGCATTAGCAAAAGATCCAAAGATTATTATTGCTGATGAGCCGACTGGTGCTTTGGACTCAGAGAATACAAAAGAAGTGCTGGAAATTTTAAATAATATTGCGGCACAAGGTAAGTTAGTCATTGCGGTGACCCATTCACAGATTGTGGCTGAAGCCGGAACCCGAATTGTGCATCTTGCTGATGGAAAAATTGATGGTGATAATCGGATTAAGGATGCTTATCCTTTACCTGACAAAATGGAAGAGGTTGGGTCACAACCATTATCAGCCGTTGCAAGTTATGGGAATGCATTTAAGCATTTCAAGCATAGTTGGGGCCGGAATGCGTTAATTATTATTGGAACGGCCATTGGGTTATTTGCGGTCTTGTTGTTCGGTGGTCTTGGAAACGGGGTCAAAGATTATATCAATGACCAAGTAAATTCATTGGTCAATCCACGTTCTGTTAATGTCATGCGTTATAGTGATGATGATGCTGATCCAACGGCGCAATTCACAAACCCGCAATACATTACAGATAATGAAGTGAACCGTCTATCAAAGGTGAAAAACTCTGGAACGGTTGAACCAGGTATTCAACTTTCAAGTGTTAAAACTGATGGTGTGACTTCAAAGCAAGTGACAATGTCACAAGTGCAATCATGGACGAGCGCGATTACAGACGACAGCCTAAAGGCTGGTTCAAAGCCTAAGGCCGGTGAGATTGTTGTCGACAAAAATACAGTTGCAAAGAAGTATAGCGACAAAAATTGGAAGTCGATTGTTGGTAAAGAAGTGACTTTGAATTACACGGGAATGAACGATAAAGGTGTTCCGGTTGTCGTAAAGGAAAAACTAAAGGTTTCAGGTGTGATTGAATCAACAGCTGGTGCGAATAATTTAGTTAATTATCAAACAACCAAGCAAGCATTATCTAAGGCCGGCGCTGTATCAGATGCGAACTTTGTTTCGATGATGGTTAAGGATCGTGATGATGTTAATCAAGTGCAAAAAGATGTGCAAGCATTAAAGGATAATAAGGGTGAACGTCTATTTACAGCCATGACGGTTGGGTCAATGCTAGGTCAAATTAACACGATTGTTGACTTAGCGACTTATGTTTTGTCATTGATTGCCGCCATTTCATTGATTGTTTCTGCATTGATGATTATCGTAACGATGTATATGTCAGTGTCAGAGCGTACCAAGGAAATTGGAATCTTACGTGCTTTGGGTGAATCAAAGAAGGATATTCGTCGTTTGTTCACGAGTGAATCATTGATGATTGGACTTTCAGCAGCTGGATTGGCGATTGTCCTTGGATATGGATTAGGGGCCCTTGTAAACTCTGCTTTGTACAAGGTCGCAAGCTTTAATATGGTCCAGATTCATCCGTCAAACGTGATTACAGTCATTGTTTTGGCAATCATTATTTCGTTCTTGGCAGCATTGCTACCAGCACGACGGGCTTCAAAGTTGAACCCAATTGATGCTTTGTCAGCAGATTAATGCTTGCATTATATTTTAGGGTAAGCTACAATACAAATAATTTATAACAAGTGAGGTAATGTCCATTGAAGAATTAAGCTAATATTTCAAAATTTGTAATCCCTCTTTGAGGGGTGGTCTATGCAATTTTGAGGATTAGTGATTCTTTATTGGCGGCATTGTACGCTCAAATGAAGGCACCAGTCTGTTTAATTGCAGACTGGTGTTTTTTTTGGAGGTTATATGTCGAAAATAGAAATTAAAAACATGTCGTTTGGGTATGCGGGCCAAACGCTTTTATTTGAAAATGTTAGTATTAATTTGGATACAGATTGGCGTTTAGGCCTAGTAGGACGTAATGGCCGTGGTAAAACAACACTCTTGGATTTAATGAGTGGGGCCATTGAGCCTAAGTCGGGTAAAATGACGCTTCATGAACCCGTTCATTATTTTCCAAAAATGATTGAAAATGAAAATCAATTTGTTAATGATATTGTGTTGGCGTATGTTGATGCGACGGATTTATGGCGTGTTGAACGCGAATTGTCATTATTGGGGATGCAAGCAGATGACTTTATGTGGCGCATATTCGCATCATTATCAGGGGGAGAACAGACCAAAGTCTTGTTAGCAATTGCCTTTGCGGATGATAAACAGTATGTGGTTTTGGATGAACCGACGAATCACTCAGATTTGGCAACACGGCAACAAATTGTTGGGTATTTAAACCAAAAAAAAGGGTATTTAGTTGTGAGTCATGATCGCTCATTTTTGAATCAAGTGACGGACCATACTTTATCAATTGAAAAAAGCCAATTACGCTTATATCAAGGCAATTTTGAGGTGTATGAAGACGAGAAAAATTTGCGGGACCAACGCGAAATTGACGAAAATGAAAAAATTAAGCATGATGTTAAACGGCTAACGGCTGTGGCAAATCAAAAAGCAATCTTTTCTAAAAGACGTGAAAGTACATTAACGGGAAATCCAAATCAATTTGGTAGTAAGGTTCATGAAGATAAGGGATTTGCCTCTGCGCGAGCAGCACGCGTGATGAAAAAAGCGAAGGAGGTTGAAAAGCGACGTGACGCAGAAATTACGCATAAAGAAACGCTCCTAAAGGATATTGAAACCACTAAGCAATTAAAATTGGTGGTAGAACAGTCACACCATCAAGTGAAAGTTAAAGCAAAAGACTTTACGTTGCAATATGGCGATCGGCCATTATTTAAACCTGTGTCATTTGAATTAAAGACGGGAGAAATTATTGCGATTACTGGACGGAATGGCGTTGGAAAGTCGTCGTTGCTGCATGCATTATTAGGTGATTTTAGGGGTGAGCAACTGGGAGATTTAAACTTGGCGCCCGTTAGTACGAGTGTTGTTCGCCAAGATACGCAGCGGTTGAACGGAACTTTAGCAGAATATGGTGAAGCCAATCAATTGGATTGGAGTCAATTTTTAAGTACTTTACGTAAACTTGGCTTTGATCGTGCGACATTTGATGTGCGTTTAGAAGATATGAGTCGGGGCCAGCAGAAGCGGGTCGAGTTAGCAAAGTCATTAGTGACCCCGGCAGAATTGTTTATTTGGGATGAACCCCTTAACTATTTGGATGTCTTTAATCAAGAACAACTCGAGCAGGTTATCCAAATGGTCCAACCGACTATGCTGATTATTGAGCATGATGCAACCTTCTTGGAAAACATTCATGCAGAGAACATCATTTTAGAAAGCTACTAAACAGTATTAAAGCCCTCGTTTGTCAGTTAGGTAAACGAGGGCTTTAATTTTTTCATATGTAGTAAGTATTATTTCATCAGGATAAAAATTTTTTAAAATCAATATATATACCTTTATGTTCTTTAGAAAATTTGTTTTAATAAAATTTATAAAAAAGGGGGGCAAAATGAAAGCATTATTTAAATTGGAATTACGTCAGGCATTTATCTCAAGGAATAGTTTAATCGTTTTTGCTATATTTATTGGACTTGCGTTTGTCTTTGGAAGATATGTGGACTTTTTAAGTCCGAGTGATTTATTGAATAGTTTATTTTTAATCTATTTATTTATTGGAATGATTGTTGCGAGTTCATTATTTTCAGGTATTATCTCAAATGAAATTGAAACGCAAACGATTCGTTATGTTGTTCCATATCAATCGAGAGGGCATATTCTGATTGTCAAATATGTTACAGTTTTAATCTATTTCTTTATTTTAATTGGAAGCTCAATTTTAACCGTACTTGCTTTAAGAAGAGATGCTTCAATTCCGGTACAATCATTATTGTTTATCATAGGAGCCTACATTTATAGTGCTAATTTAATTGTATTAATTTCGGTTTTATGTAAGACAGAAAAGAAAAGTATTATTAGTGCCATTTTGGTTAGTATCATGCTACCTACTTTTAGCATTATGAATATGTTGAAACCATCTATTATTTTCAAAGGACTAAATAAATTAACACCGTATGCGTATATTGATAAATCAAATGGTTTTTTGATCTTAATTGGTCTAGCTGTGTTTATGGGTGTGATAACCATTTTTGTGTTTAATCGAAAGGAAGTTTAGGATGATTGAATTAGAAAATGTATCAAAAAATTTTAAAGATAAACAAGTGATTAAACAGGTTAGTCTGGAAATTCAAAATGGTAAAATCACAACAATTGTTGGTGAAAATGGTGCTGGAAAATCAACAATTATTGGATTGATTTGTGGCTACTATTTTTTAACTTCAGGAAAAATTACTGGCAAACAAGTATCAGTTATGCCAGATGCGGACAATATGCCGATAAACATGACTGGACATAATTTTTTATCGTTTATGTGCGACCTTAAAGGGGCATCGATGCAGCAAGCGCTAGAATTATCTGCGGAATTGGGCATTGAGCAAGCTCTGAATAAAAAAATTAAGACCTACTCGTTTGGTATGAAGAAAAAATTGAGCTTTATTCAGGCATATGTAGGTGAATCATATGATGCGTACATTTTTGATGAGCCAACGTCGGGAGTTGATGTGCCATCTGCATATACGATGATGGCATTAATTCGAAAATTAAAGTCATCTAATCAAGCCGTTCTTTTGACGTCACATAATATGGACGAATTAGAACGGGTTGGTGATTATTTTTATATTTTAAAAGCAGGTTCAATTGCTCGTCAGGGGACATTAAAAGAAGTTACCGAGCTTGGATTAGCTAATAGAAGATATATGATTGATGTTTCGGTGGATATGAAAGAGCAATTAAAGCATTTCATGGAAAGTGCTGGTATTAAGATAGTTTCTGAGAATGAAAGTTATATAGAAATCGAAATTATGAATCATATGGATATATCTGAAATAATGAAACCATTACTCAATGCAGACATTACGATTAATGGTTTTTGGGAAGAGCGGAGCCATTTGGCAAATGTAGCATTTTAACACGGATATAAAGGAGGGCGTATGAGTTTTATTGTATTTCTGTTAGCTGTTTTGTTGCTTGGGGGATTTCAATATATGATGGGGAGAAAACGAAAGGCTATTCTTGGTGCTATCTTACCAATCGGTGTGGTGCTATTTTGGCTTGTTTTATTCTTGACTGGAAATATTTCATTGACGTCCATTGGTGATATTGTTTCACCGTTGCTATTATTTGTGGGGTTAATTTTTCTTTATGCTGATGGTGAAGCACGGGTCAAATAGGTCATACTAAAAAAGCCAAGAACCAATTTCGTATTGGTTCTTGGCTTTTTAAATTACGTTTCAGGAGTATGAAATTTTTCAAGGCGATAAAGCTGTTCAGCATCAGGTTCAGATTGATTACCTTTAATCTGATAGCCCATTGCTTCATAGAAGGGACGTCCGGTAATGGAAGCTGGAATCTCAATCCGATGGGCTTGCTTGAAATAATCATCTTGTTCAAGTGTGTCGATTAATAAGAGTCCAAATCCTTGATGTTGATATTCAGGTAGGATGAAGATGCTAAATAAACTTGCTTCTCCAGCAACATCCCAATAGGGACCAATTGCACCAGTCCCAATAATTTGGTCAGCCAATTCCATTACGTAAAAATGAGTGGCTTGGGCTTTTTCAAGGAAATAAGCGGCTGTTAAGCGCGCTAAATCAGCCTCAATATAGTCGCTTGAATAATCAACTGCGTTTGAAGTCCGCATCGTTTTGGCAACGATGGCAGCAACATTTTCAGCATCACGGGGGTCAAATAGACGAAAGGTTGGTTTTTCAGGCATATCTATGACCTCCAAAATTAATTATTGTTGATATGAAGCAATCAAAGCTTTGATGACTTCGATGTGTTGACGATAATCTGATAGACGAATATTTTCATTAGGGGCATGATCGAGATTATTTGTGTATCCAATCCCTAGTGCGGCAATTGGGGCATTGACGACATCATGTACATAATACATTGGACCGGTACCAGCAGCAGTAGGCGCCACGACCGGTTCAGTATCATACACTTTTTCGACACTTTTTACGACACGTGTGATTTCAGGATCAGACATATCGCTACGATAACCGGGTTGGCCCAGCGTCTTTGTGAGCGTGATATCGTCAAACCCTTGGTCACTTAGGTAACTTTGAATTTGATTAAATGTTTTGTCTGGATCCATGCCAGGCACTAAGCGGGCTTCCAACTTTGCTTCTGCACGAGCCGGTAAAACGGTCTTAACACCAGCACCTTGCCAACCTGACGTGATTCCCTCAATGCTGAGAGTCGGTTCAAAGAAATAGGTTTGTTTAAAGTCCTTACCATTTTTGTCTGTTAGTAATGGGGCTTCAATCCCAAATTGTTTAATGAACTTTGATCGTTGAAGGGGATAATTTGCAATTAAGGCACGTTCGCGGTCATTTGGCGTTTGGACATCATCGTAGAATCCAGGCACTAAGATGTGACCTTCCGTATCAAATAGGGTTGCTAAGGCTTGCGTTAGGCGCCATGCAGCCGAATCAGTGACTGCAGCTAGTGATGAATGCAGGTCCTTTTTAGCAGTTTCAACTGATAGGGTAAAAGTCACAATTCCCTTGGTACCACCCATAATTTCTACTTGGTCTTCATGATTCTTTTGACCAGACTCCCAAATAATTAAGTCACCTTGTAATTCATCTGCATGCAAAGCGAGATAGTCATCTAGGTTACGTGAAGCAGTTTCTTCAGAACCTTCTTCTAAGAAGATAATATTTACAGGAAGTTCTTGATTATGTTCATCTAGATACTCAGCAACGGCAGTCAAACGTGCTGTTAAATTACCTTTATCGTCATTAACGCCACGACCATATAATTTGTCACCATTTTGTGTTAATGTCCATGGATCAGACTTCCATAAATCGAAAGGTTCAGCGGGTTGGACATCATAGTGGTTATATAGGATGAGCGTTTGGGCATCAGGCTTTGGACTTTGAATCTTACCAAATACAAGTGGGGCAAAGTAGGTATCGTCATAGGTTACCTCAGCCCCTAAATCCTCAAGCGCAGTTGCAATGCGTTTTGCCGCTTCAGGTAAATAAGCTTCCTTTGCGGAAACACTTGGGATTGCAATGAGTTCTTTTAATAGGTCAAGATAGTCATTTTGAATTGTCATAAAAACTCCTTTAGTTTCAAATAAAAAAGCTGCTCGTGACCGCAACCATAGGTGTTGGGTCAGAAGCAGCTATATTAATAGTTACGGTACCATTCTGAGCATTGGATTTGTTACCAAATTCCACTCGTCAACCATCAATGCCAGGCATTAATGGTGTGCTTTTATAACGGTAGCCACCCCGTTGCATGCTCAATTTAGTCACATGCACCAATTACAGGCCATTTTCATACACACGCATCTGTTAGTTTCCATCAACCACTAACTTTCTGGCTAAACGCGAACGCATTACTTTCCTGATCACTTTGTTTAGATATTAATTACATAATACAACGTCATTGATAAAAGTCAAATGAAATTCTCATATTTTTTTAATTTTCATGCGCTTGTTTCCAAGCTTGGCCTCGTTGTAGGGCAAAATCATGCAATGAATTCGCAACAAGATGCGGTAAGAGCTGCTGGGAAAGGGTCGAAACTGGAGCTTCGATATTTTCAGTCATATAATTGATGGCATCTTGCCAACTTTGCTGTTGGGCGTCATCGTCAACTAAATCAGTTAATGCTTGCATATGCGCCAAAAGATGTTTGAATTCATCTTGTAATGCAGTTGGAAGTGCTACATTCGGATGCTGCAGCGCAACGAGGTCATTATTGGCCTTGCTTTGTTGCATCGTGGTTTCAAGTTTATCTTCAGGGAAATAGATGGCTTCAAAGATTAACAATTCTAATACGCTTAAAGCGCGGGGGCTAATGCCGTCAGTTGAGAAGGGGTCAATATCAAAAATTCTGAATTCTAGATAATTAACGCAGGTCTTAGCTGGCGCTTGGTCCGCTTGATATTGTTTGACACGGACGGGACCATAATATTCACTTTGATCGTATAATTTCCCGCTAGCAACTAATTGTTGGATATCTTGTAAAAAGGCTGATAGTGACGTAAATGTCGGCTGAATGTCTGCATAATTGTCAAAACCAACCGAACTAGAACGCCATGAACGCACCGGTTCAGTTAAATCTGGGCGTTGTTGCAATAAATGATCGGCAGCTTGATTTTCAGAAACTAAGCTGGCCCCAAACAAATAGGTGATTAGCCAACGGTATTTTGAAACCTGTTTTAGAATTTGAAAATAAACCGCATCACAATCTTGATAGGCCATATTTTGGGTGAGCCAACTTAGCGCATCAGAAGATAGTGAAAAATTCACGTGGATGCCTGTCATAATATGTTGATAGTAACCATATCGATCAATTAAGACGCGACGATATTCACCATACCAAGGACGTTCAAAGTGTGTATCTAAATAAGTTAAATCATTTTCAGATAAATAAGGTGGCATTGAAAGTGGCCAAATAATTTCATCTGGTGCTAGTTGCGCCGTTAGTGTTTTTTGTAAGGTATGTAATTGGTTTAATGCATCGGCACTTGTATCATTTGGGTCAGTTACCAATTCTTCTTGGCTTTCGGAAAAGTCAGTTTGAAAGTTAGCTTGCGTCCGACGATCGCCTAAAGCGACGGGATGGGGATGCTGTGATAGATGACCATCCGGCATTTGGACACGATGTTCTTCAATCTCTAAGCCAAGATGGTTAATCAATTGATTAATTGTTAAGTGATCTGGTAAAACGGAATTAATTCGTGAAATCATAATGGACACCTCCAAACATGCTTAAAGCGTTTGCATGTATTATAGCGGGGTTTTCACAGAAATGAAATGGGTAATTAAATATTTTTTCACAATGAGTATGAATTGTTTTTACATATGAACCAAAATACAAAATTATTGAAACGTTTAATCAATTGGTGCAGGTAGGTTTGGGATGGTTAGGTTAAACAGCTGTTGAACCTGTTCAAAATTGAACTCAGGATGTGTACTAATTGTCAGGGCAAAGTTTAGAATGTTTTGAGCGAGTAAGGTTGCTAAGATGGTTTGATGGTCAAAATCATGTTCTCGAATATTGAGAATGTTGAGCACTTCACCGCTTAAAATATGAACCATTAAGTTGGTCGATTGACTCCAGGCCATTAATTGGAACAGCAAAGGGTTGTTTCTGATTTCAGTGACGATGGCCTGACTGCCAGTTTCGAAGTTTAAGGTCGTGACTGAATCAATGCGTTGGTGAAAGTCATTAATTAAGATTAAGAGTTGCACGGTGATAATGTCAGTCAAATCTTGATGATGACGATAAAAGGTAGTGCGGCCAACGTGAGCATAGTGACAAACTTGCGTCACGGTTAGTTCAGTAAATGAGTGTTTTTCTTCATAAAAATGAATCAGGGCGGCATATAATTTTTTCTGCGTTTCGATTGTACGCGCATCAATTTTTAATTGGGTATCTAATAAAATCTTAGGCATAAAACACTTTCGGAACAGAATGATACGTATTGTTCCGGAAATTCCTTTCTTAGGGACTTGTTTCTTTGTATTATAAAGCATGTACTTAGACGGAGGTAACTAATATGAAAACAATCGCAATTGAAGAACACCTTGAAATTAAGGCAATCACTGATGGCATTAATACTGCAGTCGGTACAGCTAGTGCCCCAAAGGTTAATCCTGAAATGCAAACGTACATGAAAAATGAATTACCAAGTCCAACTGTGATGCAAGACATCGCAGAAGAACGGTTACCATTTATGGACAAAAATGAGATTGATGTTCAGATTTTATCATTTGGAAATGCATCACCGCAAAATTTGGAACCTGAATATGCAATTCCCTTGTCACAACAGGCCAATGATGAATTGGCCAAAATTGTGGCACAACATCCCGGTCGGTTTGCAGCGTTGGCAGTATTGCCTGTTGGTGATCCAAATGCAGCCGCACAAGAATTAGAACGCGCTGTGACGCAATTGGGATTAAAAGGCGTTCTATTAAAAGGAAATTATCAAAATCGGTATTTTGATGATCCTTATTTTAAGCCCATTTTTGCGATGGCCAGTAAATTAGATGTACCAGTCTATTTCCACCCATCATTTGTCCCTGAGAATATCACGAACCAATATTATAGTCGTGGGGAATGGTCAGATTTAGTATCTGGTATTCTTTCTACCGCGGGCTTTGGTTGGCATATTGATGTTGGGATTCAAGTTTTACGAATGGTTTTGTCAGGTATTTTTGATGAATATCCTAACTTAAAGCTGATTTCTGGGCATTGGGGTGAGATGATTCCGATGTTCTTGGAACGCTTTGATGATGAATTTAATGCTTATGACACGTTAAAGCAACCAGTGTCACATTATTTCCAACAAAACATCTATTTTTCACCGAGTGGTATTCTAACGGATGCGCAGATGAAGTTTATGCTTGATGAGGTTGGTGCTGATCATCTGATGTATTCAGTCGATTATCCCTATAAGACACCTGCAAATACCAAAGATTATATGCAACACCTAAAAGATCAAGCAATTTTGACGACCGAAGAAGCTGAAAAAATTGCGTATCGCAATGCTGAAAACATTTTTCACTTAAATTAAAGGAGGACATATTATGTCATTAAATGCACAAGAAATGGAAAACACACGTTATGAATTAGCCGAAAACTTCCGCCGGACTGGTTTAACTGAGCAACAAGTAGCGGATGATTTAGGGATTAGTTTGACAAAATTACAAAATGTGATGACGTTGAATCAACGTTCATTGGAGGATCCTTGGATTCTACGTAATTATTTGCTTGAAAAAGTTGAAGAGAATGGAGAGATGGTGGTGCCGTTCAGTGCGCTTGCAGGAGATTGGCACCGTCACTGGTTCTTGAACAGCCGTAAAATTGACTCAGGAAAAATGTCATCGGGTGATTTCTAAGACATTCAACTAAATATAGGTAGTTTATGGTCAGTATATCGATTCGATATACTGGCTTTTTGTTTGTTCATAAAATCAACACAGAAAGTTGTTTTTCTCATAAAAAAGAAATTTAAGTAAAAAAACAAGGCGATTTTAAAATTAAATCAAACCTCAAAAAGGCTATGCAATAGTGCTTGTATTGTTTTTAACCGATTTTTTACTAAAAAAAGACTTGCAATTATGCTCTCATTATTAGAAAATACTAATAATTTAATAACGTGGTTAGGAGATACATATATGGTTGGTGATGATTTACTAAATGCGAATAAAGTGACCGTTTCTTTTTTAATTGATGGGGAGTGGCAAACGGGGATTTACGATGTGGATCTCGATATTGCCCATGGTGAGGTTTTAGCCTTAGTGGGTGAATCAGGTTCTGGAAAAAGTACCTTTGCGACTTCAGTGATTGGCTTACATAATCCCAATCAAACAAAAGTAACCGGTAGTATTACGCTTGATGGCAAAGAGCTGATTGATTTGCCCGATGAAGAACAAAATAAGATTCGTGGAGAAAAAATCGGGATGGTCTTTCAAGACCCACTTGCAGCTTTAAACCCATTAATGAAGATTGGTCAACAAATTCAAGAAGCTTTAGATATTCACGATGTTTATCAAAAGGATCAATATTATGATCGTGTGATTGAGCTGTTGAATGATGTCGGCATTGTAAATCCACAACGAACTGCTAATCAATATCCGCATGAACTTTCAGGGGGAATGCGTCAACGTGTCATTATTGCATTGGCCATTGCGAACGACCCAGATTTAATTATTGCTGATGAACCAACAACTGCTTTGGATACGACCATCCAAGCCCAAATTCTAGATGTTTTGCTTGAAATTCGTGATCGTAAGGATACCGGAATTTTACTAATCACCCATGATTTAGGGGTGGTTGCGGAAGTCGCTGACTCAGTTGCCGTGATGTATGCGGGACAAATTGTTGAAAAGGCACCGGTACAAGAATTATTTGAGAATCCACTACATCCCTATACACGTTCGCTATTGCGTTCTAATCCGAAAGCAGAACAAGCGGATGATGAACTTTATGTCATTCCAGGAACAGTTCCAGCGCTTTCAGAAATGGATCATCATAAAGATTTGTTTTTGCAACGTGTGCCATGGATGCAAGATCAAGCAGATGAGGATATCTCAGATGACTTAGTAGAAGCGAAGCCACAACATTTTGTACGTGGTAATGCATGGAAGACATTCGAATTTCAAGATGAAAAAGGATAATGACATATGGCAGATGAAATTTTAAGACTTGAAGGTTTAAAGGTTCACTATCCAATTCGTTCAGGATTTTGGAATCGTGTAACCGATAATGTTAAGGCGGTTGATGGTGTTGACCTAAACCTAAAGCAAGGTGAGACCCTTGGATTAGTCGGTGAGTCAGGTTCTGGAAAATCAACTCTTGGTAAAGTGATTGTTGGTTTGGAAGACATGACTGAAGGCGATTTAATCTATCAAAATGAAGATTTAAATTCAGCGGCTGAACGACGTCGTGTTAAATACAATAAAGATGTACAAATGATTTTCCAAGATTCATTGTCATCATTGAATCCACGTAAGACAATTTATGAAATTATTGCGGAACCGATTCGTAATTTTGATCCTATGGATCCGGTTGATGAAGATAAGCGTGTGCGTGAATTATTGGATATCGTGGGCTTGCCGCAACGAACAGTTTTCCAATATCCTTTCCAGTTTTCAGGGGGACAACGTCAACGTATTGGAATTGCACGTGCATTAGCAACGAACCCACGTTTGATTGTGGCTGATGAACCTGTTTCTGCATTGGACTTATCAGTGCAGGCGCAAGTATTGAACTTTATGAAAAAAATTCAAAAGGAATTAGGCATTTCATATTTGTTTATTTCCCACGACCTTGGGGTTGTGCGTCACATGACCGACAATATTGCGGTGATGCATCACGGGCGTTTAGTTGAAAAAGGAACCCGTGAAGACATCTTTGAAAATCCACAACATATTTATACGAAGCGTTTGTTAGCAGCGATTCCATCTGTGAATGTATCGGAACGTGCTGAAAATCGCGCACGTCGTAAGCAAATTGAGCAAGAATTTGATGACCGTTTTAATGAATTTTACGATGGCGAAGGGATGCCATTGCCATTAGTTCAGTTATCAGAGACGCATTATGCCGCCTTGCCAAAGCAAAGTGAAAAGGAGTAAGAAGTATGTGGAAAGTTATTATTAGAAGATTGTTAATCATGATTCCACAACTTTTTATTTTAAGTGTGATGGTCTTTATGTTAGCAAAAATGATGCCAGGTGACCCATTTGGTGGTTTGATTGGTCCAAATACGGATCCTAAGCAAATTGAAGCTTTACGAGAAGCTGCTGGATTAAATGATCCTTGGTGGCAACAGTATATCAATTGGATTCAAAATGCCTTCCATGGTGATTTTGGAATGTCATACACGATGAAGCAACCCGTAACCACTTTGATTGGTAGCCGTATGGTGAATACTTTCTGGCTTTCATTGTTAGCGATGATTCTGACGTATCTTTTGGCAATTCCAATGGCCATTTCAGCCGCTCGTCGTGAAGGTTCATGGTGGGACCGGGTGCTATTGATTTATAATTCTGTGACTTTTGGAATTCCAGCCTATGTTGTTTACTTACTATTTATTTTCATCTTTGGATTTACACTTGGCTGGTTCCCAACCGGTGGAACAGTTAGTCCAAGTGCGACAGGTTTCTTCCCAGTGTTAATGAGTAAGATTTATCATATGATTTTGCCAGCCGTTACAATGGCTTTGCTTGGAACAACGGCAATTTTTACATACCTACGTTCCGGAATTTTAGATGAACAAGGGCAAGATTATGTGAAAACAGCACGTGCTAAAGGGGTAACGGAAAATCGTGTCTTTAGCCGTCATATTTTACGAAATGCTTTGTTGCCAATTGCCGCTAACTTTGGTTTCGTGATTACTGGTTTACTTGGTGGTGCTATCTTTGCTGAAACAATTTTTGGTTACCCGGGATTGGGTCAATTGTTTATCACTGCAATTACAAGTCGTGACTATTCAGTCATTACAGCCTTGATTTTATTTAATGGTTTGTTGGCTTTGTTTGGTGCAATGCTATCAGATATTATCATGGCGATTGTTGACCCAAGAATTCGAATTGAGTAGGAGAGAAAACCATGCGAAAAAAGTTAAAAATTAAAGAAAATGTTGGCAATGGTGGTCTTCTCAAACGCACAATGATTCGTGAATTTAAAAAGGACAGCCTAGCCCGCTATTCACTGTATACGTTAATTGGTATTTTATTGGTCGTGTTTATTGGCGCATTATTCATTCCGCGCGCAAGTTATGTGGATGTGAATATTATTGATCAATACCTAGCTCCCATGACTGATGGCCATATTCTAGGAACGGATAATGGTGGTCATGACATCATTGCCATGCTTTTGGTCAGTGCACGTAATTCATTAGTTATTGCCTTGGCCGTGACATTTATTACTTTTGTCTTTGGAACTATTTTAGGGACGATTACCGCTTACTATGGTGGAAAAGTTGATATGATCATTATGCGTATGACTGATTTTATTATGATTTTGCCAGTTTTAATGATCATCATCGTGTTAGTGACGATTGTGCCAAAATATAATGCAGGAACATTGATTATCTTGATGAGTGCTTTTTATTGGATTGGGACAATGCGTCTGGTTCGTTCACGTGTTTTAACTGAATCACAACGCGATTATGTGAAAGCATCAAAAACTTCTGGAACGTCTGACATTAAAATCATGTTCCGGGAAATTTTACCTAATATTACGTCATTATTGATTGCGGAAGCGACATTGAGTTTTGCAGGAAATATTGGCTTAGAGACAGGACTTAGTTTCTTAGGATTTGGCTTGCCAGCTGGAACGCCTTCATTAGGAACAATGATTAATGAAGCAACAAACCCTGAAACGATGACGGCGATGCCATGGACTTGGGTGCCAGCAGCGATTGTGATTTTGATTGTTGTTTTGTCAATTATCTTCGTGGGGCAAGCCTTGCGTCGTGTGGCGGACCAACGTCAATCTGTTTAATGAGAAAAAAATTAGAAATAATGCTTGCATTATTAGAATTAGATTTGTATAATAACTTTATTAGATAACTTTAATTTTTAAGGAGTAGAACATATGAGTAAAGGAAAATGGATTGCCGGATTAACGGTAGCCGCTGTTGTACTGGGCGGTGGTGCATATGCTTATCACGCCTCACAAAATAATTCAACTGGTTCTGATGGAAAAGTTGGAGATTTGAATATTGCCTATAAAAATGATAAATCAGTTAAAAAGGGTGGCAACTTGAATGTTGCTTACGAAACTGACGTACCATTTAAGGCGCAATTCGAGTCAGGTCTATCAGACGACAATACAATGTCAACAATGGCTGGCCCTTCTGGTGGTGCCCTATTTAATATTGATAGTGAATTCAATATTAAAAAGGGTGGCCCTGCTGACATTGAATTTGATCGAGATGATAAAACTGCAACGATTACCTTGCGTGATAATCTAAAGTGGTCTGATGGGAAACCTGTTACAGCTAAAGATTACGAATTTGGCTATGAGATTATTGCAAATCCAGAATACGGGTCATCTCGTTGGTCAGACTCTTTAGCTAATATTGAAGGTATGGAAGAATATCATAAGGGTAAGGCCAAAGATATTTCTGGAATTACTTTCCCTGATGGTGAAGATGGTAAGAAGATTGTCCTTAAGTTTAAGGAAAACAAGCCCGGCTTTAAGCATTCTGGAAATGGATATTTCCTTGAATCTGCCTCACCATATCACTATTTGAAGGATGTTGAGCCTAAGAAGCTAGCGTCTGATCCAAAGACGACGACGAAGCCACTTGTATATGGTGCCTTCAAGCCTGAAAAGGTCGTTTCTGGAGAGTCAATTTACTATACACGTAATGAACATTATTGGGGTAAGAAGCCAAATCTAGACTCAATTACGTATACAACAGTTGACCCTTCAAAGACGGTTGCTTCATTGAAGTCTGGAAAGTATGATATTGTTAACCAACCTGCAGCAAGTATTTATCCACAAGTTAAAAAGCTTGATAACGTTGAGATTACAGGACAACAACAATTGTATATTTCATTATTGAACTTCAATTTGGGTCATTATGACACAAAGAAGTCTGAAAACGTGCAAGACCGTGATACACCATTACAAGATAAGCGCGTTCGTCAGGCCATTGGATATGCGCGTAATGTTGATGCAGTTAATGATAAGTTCAATAATGGTTTGCAAACACGTGCCAACACGTTGATTCCACCAGTATTTAGTGACTATACGGCTAAGGATGTGAAGGGTTATCCTGAAGATATCGATAAGGCCAACAAGTTGCTTGATGACGCTGGCTGGAAGTGGGATAAGGACCATGAGTTCCGTGAGAAGGACGGTAAGCGTCTAGAATTGACTTATATGGCACGTCAAAGTGATGGTAATTCAGAAGCCATTGCCAAGAACTACATGCAACAATGGAAGAAAATTGGAGCAGATGTTAAGTTGTATAAGGGTCGTTTGACTGACTTTAATACGTATGTCCAAATTACAAGCGCTCCTGAATCAGGTGATTGGGATATTACCGATGCAGCTTGGAGCTTGTCATCAGACCCATCACAGGTTGATTTGTTTGGTAAGGGTGCTCAATACAACAGTGGTCACTTTACAAGTCCTGAATTAACAAAGAAGTTGAACAAGATTGATTCACCTGATATCAAGAATGACAAGGAACGTGCTGAGGCATTCAAGGATTACCAAGAATACATGAATGACGAAGCTTACGTCATCCCAACGTCATTCCGTACTGATTACACACCAGTTAACAAGCGTGTTGCTAATTGGACGATGGATTATGGTGAAAGTGAAGGTTGGTCAAAGCTTGGTGTTACTGCTGATAAGGCTGAAAAGTAAGCTTAGTACCATGAAAAAAGACATAAATAATGACGCAAACGACTGTGCGATGATTATTTAACTAAAACCCGTTTTCGGTTAAGTCCGAAGACGGGTTTTTGTTGTAAAAATGACAAATAAAAAAAGCAACGCAAGCACGGCGTTGCTTTTTTATTTTAGATACGTGTTAATGTCAACTGGCTTTGATCTAATTGAAGCGTATAGGTAATATCTTGATTACCGCGGATTGTAGTCTCAAAGTCGGTCGCATAGATGACTAGCCCTAATTGATGGCCAGCTGGAATGCGATAGTAAGTTGGTTGTAAAGTGACATCAAATTGATTAAATTCACCAGGAACTAAGTCATTCACTTGATAGTTATTCTGTTGATTTTGTAAGTTAATATGGCCTTTACTAATCATTTTGAATGGTGTGACTTCACTAGCTAAGGTGAATTCAGTCAAATCATCCTTACGCCAGTCAAATGCACCACTCAAAGCATGCTTGGCGAGTAAGGTAGGTGTAGGATTAAAGCGTTTTGCTGAACCAAAGTCCACCAGTTGGAAGCTCAATAAGCCCACTGAATTGTTAACCGCGACCTTAACTGATACTTGCGGTGCGCCGTCAAGTACCCAATCGGATTCAAGGGGAGCGGTCTTAAAGGTCAGACGTTTACCTGCCAATGGATTATCTGAACGGTCAGTATCCAATAAATCATGGTGCCAGGCTGACAAATGCTGCGTATAATCTTTGAATTGGGCATCAGCTAATTGGTCATTGAATGATTGCTGGGCTTTGGTAACACTGCTTGCTGACGACAATTGGTTGTCTGCGGTTAATTGCAAAATTTCTTGCGTATCCGTGTCAGCTTGCCAGTCGTTAGCAGTATGCCAAGTTTCCGGAGTCACATTGTCTTGAATGACGACATCAGGTAATTGGGTATCAGCGCCATTATCGACATCAAATAATTTATAGCTTAACCATAGATTCATCATATCCGTGAAGTCTAATGAACGGAAATTATTGATATAAATATGCTGACCCTGGTGCAAAATTAACTTTTTGGCCACGGGTACAGCTTTGAGCGCCTGCCAAAGATTAAACACATGGCGGGGCTTAACATTCCAGTCATTAAGGCCATGCACCATCACAATATCGGCCTTAATATTTTTCACGTTGTTAAGATAGTTACGGCCGTCCCAATAAGCTGAGTAATCGCCACTTTCACGATCTTGACGTTTTGCAAGTTGCGCGAGGGTTGCGTCAAACATGGCTTTACTGTTTAGATAGTCACCAGCATCCTGACGTCGACTAAAGACTTCGCCAGCTAAGACGTCCATGTCTTCGCCTTGGAAAGTATCCGGAGCGGCGACCAGGCCACCATCGCGATAATAGTCATACCAGCTTGAAATCGCGGCTTCTGAAATAATCGTTTTAAGCCCATCGACACCGGTTGTCGCAGCGGCTGTCGCCAAAGTCCCTAGATATGAGCGACCAGTCATGGCAATATGACGATTTGACCACCACGCTTTGATTTCAATATTATCAGTTTTATTGGTAAAGGCAGGGCGTTGTCCGTTTAACCATTCAATAATCGCAACGGTGGATGTTGTTTCATCCGGACCACCAGTGTCCCGGCTACCATCTGAATCACGTGTTCCAATTCCAGAAGCGTAGACCACCGCAAAACCACGACTGAGGAAGTAATCATTAAGCGTATAGTTTTGTTCTTCGGCGAAATATTCGGAAGCCGTCTCAGCTTGACCGGCTGGGATGCGTGAATCCGGTAAGGTCTCCGTTTCATCGACGGCCGCAACATCGGCTGCCGTTAGCTGATTTGCTGCTTTCTTTGCCAAAGGAAAATCAACTTGATGGGTTAGCGCATCGCCCCAAGCATCGTTGATGCCTTGATTGTATGGGCTGGCCGTATACAGGACAGGGGCTTGGTAACCAGCATTGGTGGCAGCGGGACGTAAGATTTCCGCTTTAAGAAGATCGCGATGACCATCATGATCCGTATCTAATGGGGCTTCGACATAAACAACTTCACGAATTAAAGTATGCGGGTCAAAGACTGCTTGTGCTTTACCATTGAAGAAAATCGGTGCCTGCGTTTTTTCATAAAATGGGACAAAATACCCCGTTTGGGTGAGGTAATCTAGATAGTTCTGCCCATTTTTAGTATGAGTGGTTAACAATTGGTACCATGCGTGGGCAACATCGTTACCGGTTTTGAATTCAGATACATCAAAACTTGGTAAATTTAATGTGGGATAGGCATCTAATGGTGCGTCAAGCGCAAAGTCGGCTGGCTCTTCAAACTGTAAGAGTTGTAGACTTAAGCGAGCAAAAATGTCTGGGGTCAAAGGGGTTTCATCATGAAAAAAATCATAGAGGGTCTGATTAGGGGTTGCTAATAATTGTTTAAAGCGATGATCAAGACCACTTTGGGTTGTGGTGAGCGGGGCAAAGGCACGCGCTAATAAATCAACTAACTGTGCTTTTGGCGCATTTAATTCGGGTGCTGTGCCATCAAGGAAGGCAATCTGTTGTAATTCAAGTAGTTCTTGTTCACGGCTAATGTGAATTTGTCCAAATTGATTATTTTTCATAAAGCTGAGTACTCCATTCATTGAATTAACCTGATTATACGCTTTTTTTTGTTGATGGATGGGGGATAAAACATCTTTTATTGGAAAGTTATGAAAAAAAGGAAGCACTACAATTTTGTAGCACTTCCTTTTTTATTTAAAGCCTAAACGTTGACTGTATCATCATCTTCACTAGATACATGTTGATCAATGCTGTCATTGAGCGCAGCATCTTTCTTTTCAGCATAATCAATTAATTTATCATGCCACTTGGCAGCTTCATCAGCTTCATCGGGATTAGCAATTCCGACTGGATCATCTGATTCAAAAGCTTCGTCTAGTTCAGCAATTGTGATGTCATCATCTAAGACAGTGCGCTTATACATGACATTTTCCATTTCGTCTGATGCTTTAGTGGTAATGTCCTCAATTTTTGTCGCATACTTATCATCGATTTTAGCACCCTCGGCTTCTGTCACTGAACCAGAAGCTACGAAAGCTTTAAGATCTTTTTCATAATCAGCGTAGGCGTCATCCAAATCAGCTGTTGCATCCTTATAGACGGCGTCATATGAATTATAAGAAGTCTTAAAATCAGATTCATCATACATTTTTTGACGTAGCACTGAAGCATCTTCTGTAAGTAGATGGAGTGGGGTAGTTTGGTAGAAGACTTGTGAACCAATTGAGAAGACAAAGCCAACAATGGCTAAAATTAGGCCAGATTTAGCCATATTGGTTAGCCGATTATGATTAACAAAACCAAAAATCATAATGAGCACAAAACTGATTAAAGCGACGATTGTCGCAAATAAATTGGCATATGGGAAAAAACTTAAAGCGATTGCTAAGCTAGCAAGGATAATGGCAATGATGCTCAAGGGCTTGTAACGTAGTTCTGTTGTTTGGGTAGTCATGAATTACTCCTGTTGTGTTGACCGGACATACAACCGGTATGAAATTTTTATTAAAGGGTGACCTTTGTAGAAACTTTAAATGATTATACATGAAAAAAGGGATGATTGGCATCATCCCAGTAAGTTTTAATTATATTCGTATTTATTTTTAATGTTGTGGATGTTCATGATGATTTGAAATGATTGAAGCGCCAATCGCCACAACCAGACATAAAATAATGACTAATAGGGACGTCGTATTACTGATTTCAAAGTTGGCCCCAATCGAAGCACTAATTTCATTGGCAATCATCTTGAATCCGATGAAAGAAAGAATTGCGGCTAAACCATATTTAATATATTTGAACAAAGGCAAGATTAACGACAAGGCCGCATAGAATGATCGTAGTCCCATTAGCGCGAAAATATTTGATGTAATGACCACAAAGGTATCCTGTGTGACGGCTAGTGAGGCTGGAATTGAATCAAAAGCAAACATAATGTCTGAAATTTCAATAAAAATCAATGCGAGCATAAATTGCGTCACATACGTTTTACCATTGTCTTTAATGAAAAAATGGGACCCAGTTTCGATTTCTTTAATCGGCAAAACTTTATTTAAAAAGCGAATAACTTTGTTGTCTGATAAATCATCGTCTTCATCTTGACTGAAGAACATTTTAATTCCGGCGTAGAGTAGGAATGCCCCTAAAACGTACATTAACCATTGGAAGCGTGACAAAATGGCTGCACCAGACAGAATAAAAATGACCCGTAAGATGATGGCCGTGAAAACACCCCAAAAAAGAACGCGGTGTTGATACTTTTGATCAATGTTGAAAAATGCAAAGACCAAGATGAATACAAATAAATTATCCAAACTCAGGGATAGTTCAAGGGTATAGGTGGTTAAATAATCAATCGTTGCGGTATGGCCACCAAGGTGATAAATAATAAATGCAAATAGTAAGGCTAAAGTAATCCATAAGGTACTTGCAGACAAGGAACGCTTAATTGTTGGTTCGACATTTTCACGGTTAAAGACCTTTAAGTCTAAGAACAGCATCACAATGACAAATACGAAAAAGCCAATCCAATAAAAGGGGGAAACTGACATAATTTATTTCAACTTTCTATATATGAATAATATTTTTAATCTTGGGCTTATTATACAGCTATTTTGTGAATTAAACAGGTTACTTTAGCTCAATTTAACCTATGCTCGGTATGATGCGCGTTATTTATCAAATGGGGGACAAAAATGCGTAAACAACAGAATCGATTAATCGGGCTAACGCTTTTATGTACGATTGGTTTTATAACGATAATGGCGGGCGTCGTCAGGCATAGCCCAATTATTAATCAAATTGATCAGGCAATCATTAATGGGGTGCAACGATTGCCTTTTGACAATGGCTTTAAAGTGATGACCGATTTTGGTAGCCCAGAACTGAATACCTTGTTAGCACTAGGCATCAGTATCTATGTGGCCTTGAAAGATAAAATGCTGGCCATTTATTTATTTAGCTTATATTTTGTCGGAGCTGGATTGGCATATGTCATGAAGGCGCTTGTGCAAAGACCACGACCGGTTGTCGCATCAGTACACTTTGATGGCTATAGTTTCCCAAGTGGCCATGCGATAACAACGATTTTACTGGTCATGCTTGTCTGTATCTTCGCACAACAGTATTTAAAAGCGAAAACGATGCAGCTTCTTTTAATCGGCTTCGGAAGTGTGTGGGTATTCATAATTGGGGCATCAAGAGTCTATTTGCATGCACACTTTCCAACGGACGTTTTAGCCAGCTGGTGTTTAGCGATGGCAGTATGGGGCGGAGTGACTGTGCTTAAGCAAGCCTACTTAAATCGAACTTGAAACGTTTTACTTAAGCCTCGTTAAAGGCAGCTTTGAAATAATTAGTCTATCGAAAATATATTTTTAAGGAGACACTAAAAGTGCCAGAAGAAAAAGACCCTATATCCAGATCTAACTCGATTTATGAATTATCAGTTACCAAGGTGCTCGAGACATTTAAGACCTCGACACCAGCGGGACTAAATCATGACGTTGCCAAAGCACGGCTTGAGGCAAATGGTTTTAATGAATTGGAGGCTAAAGTGACGCCAAAATGGCGACTATTCCTGAACCAATTCAACAATATCATTGTCTATATTCTAATCTTTGCGGCGGTCTTAACCTTTTTGATGCAACATTATTCGGATTCAATTGTTATTACGATTGTGATTTTGATTAATGCCTTTATCGGATATGCACAAGAAGTTAATGCCAGTAATGCGTTAGAGGAAATCAAGAACTTGCTGTCGGCGGAAGCCAATGTTTATCGTGAGGGTGAACGTCAAAAGATTGCAGCACGAGAATTGGTTGTCGGTGATTTAGTTTATTTGGAAGCAGGTGACAATGTCCCTGCTGATTTACGTTTGATTGATGCGGACAATTTACGTATTCAAGAATCAGCATTGACCGGAGAAGCTGACTCGGTTGAAAAGCAATTTATGCCACTATCTGCGCAAACGCCATTGGCGGAGCAGACGAACATGGCATTTGCTTCAACCGGTGTGACAAACGGAAGTGGACTTGGTGTGGTTGTTGCTACGGGAACATCGACTGAAATTGGAAAGATTTCAACCAGCGTTCAAGATGTTAAGGAACAAAAGTCGCCTTTGACACGTGAATTGGACCAATTAGGAACGGGAATTTCATGGTTTATTATCGTTAGTGCCGTGATTCTTTTTGCACTAGGTTGGTTCTTAAATATTTATTCATTACCGGTGTTAGCAATGGCCATCGTGACCATGGTGGTTGGGTCAATGCCTGAAGGGTTACCCGCCGCAACGTCAATTATTTTAGCGACCGGGGTTCAGAAGCTAACCAAGCAAAATGCGATTGTTAAAACGCTACCTGCTGCTGAAACTTTAGGTGCAATCGACATCATTGCGTCCGACAAAACCGGAACATTGACTAAAAATGAAATGACGATTCAAGATATTTTGGTTGATGGACAACAATACGCAGTTTCAGGAACGGGTTACGCACCTGATGGTACGATTAGTGCCTCAGGAAAAAAAGTTGATGTTGGACAAGACACGAAGTTAGCAGAATTTTTGCTGATGGGGCAACAAGCTAATGACACGGTATTGACAGAAACTGAACTTGGTTGGACGGTAAATGGTGAGCCAACCGACGCAGCCTTTATCACCGCATATTACAAAGCTTTTGGAATAAATGATCCTGAATTAACAGAACTTGATCGAATTCCTTTTGACTCGGATTATCGTTATCTAGCAAAATTAATTCAATTGGCAGATGGTACGCGGGTGACAGCCATTAAGGGGGCACCAGATGTACTGTTAGCATTGGCTGCGATTCAAGACCCGGATTTTGATCGTGCTTATTGGTTAGACCAAGTTTTGACATTGGCTAAGCAAGGAAAGCGAGTGATTGTCGTTGGAACTGTTCCAATGTCAGCAGATGAGACTGAAATATCGCATGAACTGGTCCAAGAACGTGGAATCAAATTCCTAGGATTAGCGGCAATTACTGATCCACCACGTCCAGAAGTCATTGAAGCGATTGCTGAAATGCGTCATGCTGGAATCAAAGTTAAAATGATTACAGGTGACAGTGTTGAAACAGCAAGTGCAATTGGACGTCAATTAGGCTTAGCAGATGATATTAAGGCCTTAACTGGTAAAGAAGTGGATGCGATGTCCCTTGAAGAATTGGCACAACAAGTTGAACAATATGATATCTTTGCGCGAACAACACCGCAAAATAAGTTGAAAATTGTGAAAGCTTACCAACAAAATGGTAATGTGACAGCGATGATTGGGGATGGTGTCAATGATGCGCCAGCATTGAAACAAGCTGATATTGGTGTTGCGATGGGAGTCAAAGGGACTGACGTTGCGAAGGATTCGGCTGATATGATTTTGGCAAATGATGATTTCTCAACGATTAAAGTCGCAATTGAACAAGGGCGTCGTTTATACGACAATATTAAAAAGACAATCTTGTTCTTGTTACCAACTAGTTTTGCGGAAGGTTTGATTGTTGCGATTAGTATCTTGATGAGTCAACCGATGCCTTTAACACCAACGCAATTGCTTTGGATTAACATGGTGTCGGCAATTACGATTCAATTAGCGTTCATTTTTGAACCGGCGGAACCAGGACTCATGGATCGAGCACCACGTCCAAAGAATGATCGTTTGATGCACAAACAAGATGTCTGGCAGATGACCTATGTGAGTGTGATTATTGCCGGAATGGGATTGCTGGTCTTCGAGTTAATGCGCGGGATGAATGTGCCATTCGAAGTCGCAAGTACGATGGCGGTAAATATTATTATCTTTGGTAAGATATTCTACCTATTTAACATCAGAACATCGAAGTTAGCGTTTGATAAAACGGTCTTGTTCTCAAATCCAATGGCGTATGTCTCAATTGGTTTGATGATCATTTTCCAATTAATCTTTACGTATGTACCGTTTATGAATGGTATTTTCTCAACTGCTGGCTTAGATTTGCCGCAATGGGGAATTGTTCTGATTGCAAGCCTGCCTGTGCTAATTGTGGCAGAGTTAAATAAAATGTACTTACAACGTAAACAACAAATAGCAACAAATTAAAAAAAGCAGCTATGATGTCAGACATCATGGCTGCTTTTTTAGCGGCATTATGGGGTAGTCACAATTAATTTTCCTTGTACATGGCCAGCGTCCAGTAAATGGTGTGCTGCCACAATATCAGCTAATTCAAAAGTTTGTCCAACAGGAAAACGTAAATGAGCTTGATTGATGAGACTGAACATCTCATCTAGCCAACTTTGATTAATATCGGTCGATTGAAAATTGGTTAAATAAGAACCCCAAGGAATATTGAACGCAGAAAAAGTATCAGTTTCCCAGGTATCGGCCAATTCACCAGTGACGACCATGTAGCCATCACCTTGCTTTAAGTGCGAAAGGGAGTCATTTAAAGTTTGATCTCCGACAAAATCGATAATTGCATCAAAGGTAGCCGCCGTTTGAAGCTCACCATTTTGATCCAGAATGGGTTCATCAGCACCTTGCGCCGTTAGGTAGTCGAAACTCTTTTCAGAACGCGTCGACGCGTAAACAGTTGTATCCATTGCCTTTAAGAGCTGAACAGCAGCGACACCGACATTGCTTGTCGCACCGCGTACCAAGACAGTTTGACCAGATTGCACCTTTGCCGTCTTGATGGAACCCATAGCCGTGTACCCACTTTCAGGAATGGTCGCTAGTTGTGCCCAGTCCGCTTCAACAGGTAATTGATAGATTTGCGCATTAGGGACGAGGGCATATTCTTCATAGCTACCATCGAATTGACGACCTAATTCACCCATTAAGGTCATGACTTTTTCGCCGACAACCAGTTCTGGAGTGGAAGATTCGTAGATTTCGCCGACAGCCTCAATGCCGATGACCCGAGGGAATTGAACGCTTGGCGAACCGCCTTGTCGTGTAATTGATTCAGCATGATTTAAGCCAAAGGCTTTGATATGAATGACACTCCAACCAGATGTTGCCTTTGGGAGTGCCCGTTCTTGGATAGATAATACGTCAGGACCACCAGCGTGGTCAATCACAGCAGCTTTCATAATAAGCCTCCTCTAATAGTAGGTGTAAATATATGTTAAAAGATACGCGTAATGGCTGGTGAATGCAATTTGTTCTTTTTAAAAGAATAACCGTTCATTTAAAATGGAAAGTGAATGTTTGTTCATAAAAAGAAATATTCTTTGAATTTGTCACTATTTTGTTGCCTTTAAAGCAGATAGACAGGTTACAATGAAGATAGCGTCAGTAAAATGGGAGGATGTAACAATGAATAATAATGAAATTACATTACCAGATGGATGGACATTGGTAATTTTAAACAAAACTGTCACCCAATCAGATATTACGAAATTATCAGATGATAACGCCTATGAGATTGGTATTCATACGGGTGATCCTTCGGAAGTACCGAACTTTAGCATTCAAATTAATGTCTGGCCGGATAATATTGAAATTATTAATATTAACTCAATTCAAAAAGTTAGTAAGTTAGCCATTAAGGCGCAACAACGAATTGAAATTACATTGGCTTAAGTTAAGTAGATTTTAAATAGTAATTACAAAAAGTAAGGAGTATACTAGAGCTATACTTTAGAAAAGAGGTAAACTGATGCGTATTTTAGTCATTGGTGGAAATGGTATGCTAGGGCACAGTGTCGTTGAAAAGCTACGTGCCTTAGGACATGAGGTTGTAGTTGGTGGCCGTCATAATGCTGATGTTGATGTCGATATTTCATCACCTGAAAGTATTCGTGAGATGTATGAAGCAGTTCCAAATTTGGATCATGTGATTTCGACGGCAGGTCAAACAACGGCAATGCCCCTTGCTGATATGAAACCAGAAGATAACGATTTGTCTGTTCAAAGTAAGTTACTTGGACAAGTTAATTTAGTATTAATTGGTCAACATTATTTGAAAGATAATGGTAGCTTTACGTTAACGACAGGCGTAAAGAAAGATGATCCGATTGCGGGTGGTGCTTCAGCGGCCATGGCAAATGGCGGTATCACTGCTTTTGTTAAGTCAGCTGCCATTGATTTAGAGCGTGGGTTACGGATTAACTCAATTAGTCCAAATATTGTTGAAGAGAGTTTTGAACAACAAAAAGAGATTTTTATGGGCTTTACCCCCGTTCCTTTGTCAAAAGTGTCAGATGCGTTTGTTAAGAGTGTCGTAGGCAAGCAAACTGGTCAAGAATATAAAATTTATTCATAATAATATAGAAAGCTTCTATCCATCCTTGATGAGATAGAAGCTTTTTTTGTTTTATATCGGGGGTTGAACGTTTCAAATGCGCCGAAACATACTGCTTAAAAAAAATTTAAAATGAAAGCGTTTTTAACGTGGACATTTTAAGTCCACGTATGTATAATTTTATTTTGAACTTAGAAATAATAAACAAAGGAAGCTCGAGCAAATGAAATTCAAAGAAAGTTTTGAAGGTGCTATCTGCATTGTGCTGTTACTAGCCAATGATCGTTACCCAGGCAAAATTAGTAGTAATGAAATTAGCACGATTATGCATAGTTCGAATGCTTATACGAAGAAAATATTAGCGAACTTGGTCCGAGGTAATGTGATTGCATCAGATACAGGTAAAAATGGTGGTTATTATCTATTGAAAGATATGGATCAACTATCATTACTTGATATCTATCATGCCACTGAAGGTAGTGATAAAAGTTATCATCCAAAGCATATGGCGGATAACTTTTTAGAAGGAGCGAATGATATCAGGGCTAAAGAGTACGAAGTAGCGCATTTTATGGAGGACGCTGAAAATGAGTATCTACAAATTTTGGATACTTATAAGTTAAGTCGATTAGTAAATGAAAAATCAGTGGAGGCGCTATTATGATTAAAGCAGAATTAGCAAAAATCAATAAAAATAAGCTCATCAAAATTGCGATGGTGATCATTATGCTGATTCCCGCAATTTATTCTGTGACTTTTTTGCGTTCAATGTGGGATCCATATGGGAACTTAGATAAACTACCAGTTGCGGTTGTTAATGAAGATAAAACCGTTAAAGTAAAAGATGATAAAGTCAATATTGGTAAAGATATGACGAAAAATCTTTTAAAGAATGATAGTTTGAAATTCGAAGAAGTTGATAGTGAACATGAAGCAAATCAAAAGTTAAATGATGGTAAGTATTATTTGGAAATTGTTATCCCAAAGAATTTCACAAAAGATTCAATGACTTTGATGGATGATAATCCAAAGAAAATGAACATTCAGTATAAAACAAGTGCTGGAAATAACTTTATCGGAGCTAAAGTTGGTGAAGGTGCCATTACTCAGGTGAAGGATGAGGTGCAAAGCCAAGTCACAAAGACTTATGCACAAACATTGTTGGGTGCTTTCAAAGATGCCGGAAAAGGTATGAAGGAAGCCTCAAAAGGTTCTGCAAAATTAGGTGACGGACTTGATTCGGCTTCAAAGGGTTCTAAAGATTTAGCAAATGGTGCTAATCAATTAGGCTCTGGTGCTGGTGAATTAGGTAATGGCCTTGGACAATATACCGGTGCTGTTGGTCAATTGAACCAAGGTGGTCAAGAACTAGCCGGTGGTCTTGGACAATATACTGGTGCGGTTGGTCAATTGAATCAAGGTGGTCAACAATTAGCTGGTGGCTTAGGGCAATATACTGGTGCGGTTGGTCAATTGAATCAAGGTGGTCAACAATTAGCCGGTGGCTTAGGACAATACACGGGTGCTGTTGGTCAATTGAATCAAGGTGGTCAAAAGGTAGCCGGTGGCTTGAATGAACTAGATGGTAAGAGTGGTCAATTACAGGCGGGTGCTAATCAATTAGCCGGTGGTTTATCAGAAATTAATGGTAAAGGTAGTGATCTACAAGGTGGTGCTAAACAAGTCGCTAATGGGGTTTCTTCATTAAATGAAGGTAGCCAGTCACTTGCTAGTGGTTTAGGTCAGTATACTAACGGTGTTTCAAAATTGGTTGATGGTAGCAACAGCTTGAATCAAGGCGTTCAAGATTATACCAAGGGTGTTAGCCAGGCCCAAGCAGGAAGTGCTGATCTTCAAAAGTCATTAAATGATTTGAATAGCGCGGTTAATGGTGATGATGCCAAAAGTCTTAAGAGCGCAGCGGCTGCATACAAAGAACAAGTTGATAAGTTATCACAAGCTGGTGGTGCAAATGCAGACGTCAGTGCTAACTTGAAGTCAATGGCTTCTCAAATTGAAAGTTTAGCTGGATTGGAATCAGCTGATAATTTGACAGACAGTCAAAAACAAACGTTATCGACAAATGTGAAAGGTTTGCAAGACAACTTGAATAGTGTGCAATCACAATTGTCAGGTGCATCTTCACAAAATTCAAACTTGTCACAATTGGCATCAGGATATGACCAATTATATGCAGGCATGACTTCTGCCTTTGGAAATGTTGCAGGATTAGCTGATGGTGCCGGTAAAGTGAATGGTGGTTTGACTGCATTACAACAAAAGAACGATTCTTTGACTTCTGGAAGCCAACAATTAGCAAGTGGATTATCTGACTTGGATACAAAGAGCAGCGATCTAAATGCTGGTGCCAACAATTTGGTTGGTGGTACATCTAAGTTGAATGAAGGTAGCCAATCACTTGTTAGTGGTCTTGGACAATATACAAATGGTGTCTCAAAGCTAAACCAAGGTGGGCAACAAGTTGCTAGTGGTCTTGGTTCATATACAGGTGCTGTTGGTCAATTGAACCAAGGTGGTCAGCAACTTGCTGGTGGCCTATCAGAATTAAATGGTAAGGGTGGCCAATTACAGTCAGGTGCTAACCAATTGACTGGTGGTTTGTCAGAATTAAATGGTAAGAGTGGCCAACTACAGTCAGGTGCTAACCAATTGACTGGTGGTTTGTCAGATTTGAATGGTAAGAGCGGTCAACTACAATCAGGTGCTAATCAACTTGCTGGTGGCCTAACTGAACTTAACAGTAAGGGTGCCGAAATCTATAATGCAGCTGAAATGTTAGCAAATGGTGGTAACCAGCTTAGTGCCGGGGCCCTAAAGTTGAATGTTGGCCTTGTTGATGCAACAAAGGGTGCTGATGAATTGTCAAAGAAGCTCGGCGATGGTGCTAATGAAACGAACCAAATTAAGGACAATAAGAAGACCTTTGATATGTTCGGAACACCAATCAAATTGCATGCTTCTGATAGTACGAACACCAAGACAAATGGATATGGTATGGCCCCATACATGTTATCAGTCTATCTTTACGTTGGAATGATTACATTGATGGCTGTGTTAGATATCTTTACACCAGCCATTGTCCCACCAAAGAATGGATTCTCATGGTGGATCAGTAAGATGATGATGCCATTGTTACTTTCAATTGGTGCGGCATTTGTTGTTTGGTTGTCTTCAATCTTCTTGATTGGAATTCACCCAACAGAACCAGGCAAGATGTTGTTTATCTTGATTCTGGCATCGATTACGGATATGGCAATCTTATTCTTGCTGACAGCCGTCTTAGGTAAGTTTGGAACCTTCATTGCGTTAATCTTGATGGTGCTACAATTGGCGGCATCAGGTGGAACGTATCCAATGGAGTTAACGACGCCATTCTATCGTGCAATTCATCCATTCATGCCAATGACTTACTCGATTGAAGGCTTACGTGCCACAATTTCAACGGGTAATAGCATTGTGCAACCAGCGATTGTGTTAATTAGTATTACACTTGTACTATTTGGCTTAACATGGTTATTCTTTGAATCACAAATGAAGAAGCGTTTTAGCTTTAAACACACTGAAAATTAATTAATTTTCGAATATCAGTTATGCAAAATTGCATGGCTGATATTTTTTTGCAATATTTCAGGTATGTTTTGATATTGAATTGAAATGATTATGGAATAAATGATATTTTAGTGACATTATTGGGTAGTTAAATTAATAATCTATGATATAATATATGCAATTAGTTCTAGTAATATAACTAATTAATACAATTAATGTGGAGGTTCTTTCGTTTATGAAGCCATTACTATTGGTAGGTAAGGAAAATGCGACAACGTTATTAACTAAGTATTATGGTGATGCGATTACTGAAAAGTCAGCACCCCGAGTTCGTGCCCGAGAAGTATTTGAGGCAATAGAGAAGATTCCAGATTATTCGATTGTGTTGGTATATCAAGATGACAACGGTGATTATAAGACCGTTGTTAAGAATATTACTGAAAAATTTGACCGTTTGATTAAAACGGCATTTTCAGGAAATTCAAATGAATTTGTGAATAACCTCATTGGTGTTGGAAAATTACTTGATCCTGACAATGCAGATATTTACGAGTTGTTTAAATTAGAAGTATAAATTACGTTATTTATTAGGAGGGTTTTATGTATCCAGATCTTAAAGGAAAGACAGCTGTCGTTACTGGTGGTACGACAGGTCTTGGTTTAGCAATTGTTGGTCGTTATCTAGAAGAAGGTATGAATGTTGTTGCTGATTACGTCGGTGAATTAAAAGTCACTGATGATCTTAAAGCTTTGCAAGATAAGTATGAAAATACATTGATTGTTTTCCAAGCTGACGTAACTAGTGAGGAAGAAATTGATGCTTTATCTAAGGAAGCCACAGATAAGTTTGGTGGACTTGATGTTTGGGTTAATAATGCCGGAATTGAAAAACCATTCCCAACTGCTGAAATGCCTTACGACGAATGGCAAAAAGTGATTAATGTTAACTTGAACGGAACTTTCTTGGGAACACGTGCTGCTTTGCGTGCCTTTGAAAAGAACTTCAATAAGGGAAGCATTATCAACATGTCATCTGTTCACCAACAAATTCCATGGCCAACATTTGCCCACTATGCTGCAAGTAAGGGTGCTTCAAAGCTATTTACTGAAACAGTTGCGTTGGAATATGCTGAAAAGGGTATTCGTGTGAATAACATCTGTCCAGGTGCCATTGACACACCAATTAATGCTGAAAAGTTTGCTGATCCAATTCAACGCATGCAAACGCAAAGCATGGTACCAATGGGTGAAATTGGGGAACCTAGCTATGTGTCTGATGCTGCAGCTTTCTTGGCTTCAGAGCAAGCACATTACATTACTGGAAGTTCACTCTTCGTGGATGGTGGTATGAAGCTATACCCATCATTCCAACACGGTGCTGGTTAAACAAAATATTGAAAAAGCAGACACTTTTGTGTCTGCTTTTTTTGTTTTTAAGCGGATTGAACGCGAAATTCAAAAAAAAATTAAGGCACGAATGCTTAATTTATACGGAAAGGTAACGCTTTCATGGTTTTACTAACCAAAATAAAGTAACACTATAGCAATAAACGGTGTTATAATTGTTATAATTTTGAAACATTAAAGATAAAAATGATTGCTTTTGAATATGAGAGGGATAAAAATTGAAAAAACATCGACAGTTTTGGATGTTTATCGGACAGACATTATTTTATTTTGCTGTTCTGTTAATTTTATTATACCTATATGGGTATTCTAGCCACGGCCAAGGTGGCTTCATTTATAACGAATTTTAAACGTACCGAGGAAATTGGGGATTTATGAGAATGAAAATTGAAAATATGATTGCGACAGTTGATAACTATGCCACAACCCAAGGAGATCACATTGTTTATGATGTACAGGGGGTACAGCATACTTATCGTGACTTAAAGCATGATTCAGATGCACTGGCTGCAGCAATTGATGCGCTCGACTTACCGGAGAAGGCACCAATTATGGTCTTCACAGGTCAAGATTATGAAGCTTTAGCAACTTTTGTTGGTGCTGTTAAATCAGGACATGCGTACATTCCGGTTGATATTAATTCAGCTGATGAGCGTCTAACGTCTATTTTGGAGATTGCTAAACCAGCAGCGGTCATTGCAGTTGATCCATTGCCAATTACGATTGATGCCGTCCCAGTTATTACACCTGAACAATTACGTACGATTATGCAAGATGATGTTGATTATGAATTGACGCATCCTGTGTTAGATGATGATAATTATTATATTATTTTTACATCAGGTACAACTGGTAAGCCTAAGGGAGTTCAGATTTCACATCGAAATCTATTATCTTATACAAATTGGATGCTTTCAGCTGAAGCCTTTGATGTACCAAATCAACCTAAAATGTTAGCACAACCACCATATTCATTCGATTTATCAGTCATGTATTGGGCACCAACGCTTGCCTTGGGTGGAACATTATATGCGTTGCCTCGTCCGGTTGTTGAGAATTTTAAGGCCTTGTTTGAAGTGCTACCAACCTTAGATATTGAAGTTTGGACGTCAACACCATCATTTGCTGATATGGCGATGCTTTCAGATGAGTTTGATGAAGCGCATATGCCAACATTAAAGTATTTCTACTTTGATGGTGAAGAGCTAACGGTCTCAACGGCCCAAAAATTACATGCGCGTTTTCCACACGCTCGCATTGTGAATGCGTACGGACCAACGGAAGCGACAGTTGCTCTATCAGCTGTTGCGATTACAGATGAAATGCTGGAAAATGCAGAACGGCTACCAATTGGCTATCCAAAGCCAGATTCACCAACCTATGTCATTGATGAAGATCAAAATATTGTGCCAACGGGTGAAGCAGGAGAAATTATCGTATCTGGACCTGGTGTTTCTAAGGGGTATTTGAATAATCCAGAGAAAACTGAAGCAGCATTCTTTGAATTTAATGGATTACCTGCATACCACACGGGTGATTTTGGATCGATGGATGAAGATTCACTCTTACATTATGGTGGCCGGATGGATTTCCAAATTAAATTCAATGGATACCGCATTGAATTAGAAGAAGTTTCACATATCTTGAGCTTATCAGACATGGTTGAAACAGCAGTAGCGGTACCGCGTTACAATGACCAACATAAAGTGCAACAATTGTTGGCGTTTGTGGTACCTAAAGCTGGCTTACTTGACACATATGAGAAGCCTTTGCTATTAACAAAGGCCATTAAAGAAACTCTGAAGAATGATATGATGCCGTATATGATGCCTTCACGTTTTCTTTATCGTGAAGACTTGCCGATGACACCAAATGGAAAGATTGATATTAAAGCGCTCATTGCTGAGGTGAACCCAGCATGACGCAATGGTTAGAAAATTTGCCGAATTGGCAACCGTATGGTGATCCAACTTATTTTGGATATCTATTATTAGGATTAATACCTATTGTGATTGGCTTATTATACGGAAGACGCTTTCAAGTATATGAGGCGCTGTTCTCATTTACTTTTATCTTATTAATGTTCTCAGGCTCAAAATGGGTGCAGTTTTATGCATTAATTGGCTATATTGTTTGGCAGCTCATGCTAATTTTTGGTTATCAACATTACCGAAAAAAAGCTGATCAAGGTTGGGTCTTTTACAGCGCCATTTTCTTATCAATTTTGCCCTTGATTTTGGTTAAAATTCATCCAGTATTTAATCATGGGAAAATGTCAATTATTGGATTTTTAGGGATTTCGTACCTAACCTTCAAGGTTGTTGCGATGTTAATGGAAATGCGCGATGATGTGCTAAAAGATTTACGCGTTTGGCCAGTTACGCGCTTCTTGCTCTTTATGCCAACTTTGTCTTCAGGACCAATTGATCGGTATCGTCGATTTGAAGCAGACTATACCACAGCACCTGAACGCTCGGTCTATTTAGATTATTTGCAGAGCGCCACATGGAATATCATGTTGGGATTTTTCTACAAATTTATTGTTGCTTATTATATTAATTTATATTTATTGATACCGTTTAAACATGCTGCATTGAGTCAAGGTGGGTTGTTCAATCTACCAACTATTGGTGTTATGTATGCTTATGGTTTCTATTTATTCTTTGATTTTGCGGGCTATTCATTATTTGCGATTGCCATTTCGAAGTTTATGGGAATTAATACACCAATCAACTTTAATAAGCCATTCTTGGCAAAGAACTTAAAAGAGTTCTGGAATCGTTGGCATATGACTTTGAGTTTCTGGTTCCGAGACTATGTCTTCATGCGCTTCGTGCTTATGATGACGCGACATAAGGTTTTTAAGAATCGAAATGTTACTGCTGGTGTTGCCTATATGGTTAATATGCTATTGATGGGATTCTGGCATGGTTTGACTTGGTTCTATATTTTATATGGATTCTTGCATGCACTCGGATTGATTGTTAATGATTGGTGGCTCCGTCAAAAGAAACAGAAAAATCGTGCGCGTAAGAAGGCTGGATTAGAGCCGTTGCCAAGCAATTGGTTTACGAACGCGGTCGCAATATTTATTACTTTTAATTTCACAATGTTCACCTTCCTAGTATTTTCAGGATTCTTGAATCAATTGTGGCATCACTAAATGAACTTATGTAACTTATTGAAATGAAAGAGGAAGATAAAATGACTGAAGATATGAACGTACAAGCAGAAGTAATTGCAATTATTGATGATTTATTCATGGAAGATGTTTCTGACATGATGGATGAAGACTTATTCGATGCCGGCGTACTAGACTCAATGGCTGTTGTTGAGTTAGTTGTGGCACTAGAAAATAAGTTTGCTATTAAAGTTCCAGTATCAGAAATGGGACGTGATGATTGGAATACAGCGGACAAGATTGTTGAAGGGGTAAAGGAATTACGGAATGCGTAAGCGACTATGGTTAATATTTGGGCCGGTTATTTGTGCGGTGGCCTTGATATTGATCACAATTTTGTTGGCTAATCCAAATCCAAAATCTAACTATGATGTTGAAAAGAAGGCGGCAGTGGCAACGACACCGCAGGTATTCAAGAGTGGTGTGTTGAAACGCCAGGCTCTGTCTGATTCAGACCATCGCTTTGTGCCATTTTTTGGTTCAAGTGAGTGGAAACGAATGGACAGTATGCATCCATCGGTTTTAGCTGAGGGCTATCAACGAAGTTATCGACCATTTTTAATTGGTCAAGCGGGTGCAACATCGCTAGCTCAATATTTTGGTATGCAACAGATTACTGACCAATTACAAGACAAACAGGCCGTTTTTGTGATTTCACCACAATGGTTTGTAAAAGATGCGCAAAAGCAAAAAGCACTACCTATGTTTTATAGTAAGGCGCAAGGCTTAGATTTCTTACAAAATCAAACGGGAACGGATGCTGATCGCTATGTTGCACGACGCTTTGTTCAGGTTAACCCAAAAGATTCATTAACAGGTATGATGACTAAGGTGGCCGATGGTAAAACACTAAGCAAAACGGATAACGCGAAAATAAAGTCATATTTGCATGTCAGCAATAAAGAAGATGCATTTTTTAGTACATGGAAAACTGCTGATACCTATGACAAGAAAATCGCACCTAAAGCTGAAAAATTACCACAACCTTATAATCAAAAAGTCTTATCACAGCTAGCAACTAAGACGGCACAGAAGGATACCAGTAATAATCCGTATCATATTAAAAATTCATTTTATACGAAGCGAATTAAAAGCCACGAAGCTAAGCTAGCCGGTTCGCAAAAGAATTTTAATTATGTGCAATCACGTGAATATAATGATTTCCAAGCGGTATTGAATCAATTTGCTGAATCAAATACAGATGTGATGTTCGTGATTCCACCGGTTAATAAAAAATGGGCTGAGTACACTGGTTTGAATGAACAAATGTATCAAAAGTCAGTTGAAAAAATGAAATTCCAATTGTCGTCACAAGGCTTTAATCAGGTGGCAGATTTGTCTAAAAATGGGAATAAGCCCTATTATATGGAGGATACTGTCCATCTAGGTTGGAATGGTTGGCTGAATTTTGATCAACATGTAAATCGTTTTCTAACGACCAAGCAAAAGGCACCTAATTATAAAATTAATAATCAATTTTTAGATAACCAATGGGCGATGTATGAACCAAAGGCTAAAGATGATTTTAGTAAGTTTAAATAAGTAGATGAGCACGGTAAACTGAATAGTTTTACCGTGCTTTTTTAGGAGGCAGATATGGCTATTTCAAATGAAGCAACAATACTCCATGAAAAATTACAGGCAATGCATTATCGTGAACAACTCATGCAGACTTTTAGTAATAATTTAGAATTACCTGAAAATCAACGTGCTAAATCTACAAACTTTCCAAGGAGAGTGCAACAACGCATGTACCAAGAGGATGGTTATGATGTTTTAACAGTTTGGTTGGACGATAAACCGGTTAAAGGTGATTTAATGGTGCTTCACGGCGGAGCTTTTATTATGCCAATATCACCTGCTTTCAATCAATTAGTCGTGCAATTTTTAAAATGTGGTTATCGCGTGTGCTTACCAGAGTATCCATTAGCCCCAACTGCTCTAAGTCATTCTCGAGCGTGGCTACTAAAGGTATACCGGAAGTGGTTTAAACAAAGCGAGGGGGCTCATTTTCTGTTTGGGGAATCGGCTGGTGCTAATTTGGCACTCAGATTATTGCTTGACCTTGAGCGATCAGAGCAGCCTTGTGCCACAGAACTGTTATCTATTTGTCCTGATTTGAGTTTTACGGCTAGTCCTGAAGCGATTGCGAACGATCTAATTTTAGATGCAAACATTATGCGCACATTACAAGGACATGCTGCTGTAGCTGATTTTGATTTTAAAACGCTTGATGAAAGCCAATTTGTCGGTTCAGTTCACTTTGATACTGGCGGTAATGAATGTAATGTTCCTGCGGTGAAACAACTAACGCAGCAATTAGCGTATAATGAAAAAAACGACATCACGGTAACAATCTCTGAAGGGATGATTCATGATTTTATGCTATGGCAAATGTTGCCAGAAGCAAAAGCAGCAATTAAAGCTGTTGATGTTTTTTTTCAAAAAAATCAAACTGACAAGTAAGTGATTGATGTTGGAAATAAGAGGCATAGGTGATGAAAGAAAAATTATTTGAATTTTCCTACAAAATTCGCAGCTGGACATTTACCGAATTAGTTCGTGAAACCGTTGAACGTCTATTCCCATTTGCCTTAATCGGTAGTGTGTTAACAGCATTTAGAAAAACGGTGCTGGATGATTACGGCTTTATTAATAATGTATTTGATGTCCCGAGCTGGTGGAAAAATTATGAGTTTGTGGATCAGTATATGAAAAGCTTTAGTCATTTGACACTGGGCATTTTAGGGGTTTTGGCAGCATTTTTTATGGCTGAATTAACGCTCAAAGCGACAAAGCATCCGGATTATCTGGCTGGCTTAACAGCTGCAATTGGTTATCTGTTACTATTTACGCCACAAGGTTTTACGAATGGAAAGGTACAGTTGTCGGCCTTGTCGAAATATACAGGGATGAGTGGTTTATTACTGGGTATCTTATTTGGTTATTTGATTGGGCGTTTATTCTTACGTTTTGTTGTACCTAAGTATGAAGGTAACCAAAAAAATATTGGCATATCAGTGATGGGGATTGTATTAGCCCTGGCCTTGCTCGTTAATATTGGGATAAGTCAACTCTATCAATCAACACTGACAACTGATTTTTTGACTAATATCAGTGACATGGTTAGTACCGGTAGTCTTAAAATGACGGTACTAGGGACATTTCTGACCACAACATTGCGCTGGTTGGGCTTACGTGGTGTGTTTGAAGTTGATGGGGAATTTGCAAGTGTTGTTGATACAACGAATATGATGTATGCCTTAAAGCATCACTCAGTTTGGTCAGTTCCGTATCCATTTAGCGAACAAAGTCTCTATCATAGTTTTGGTGTGTTTGGTGGTGTTGGTGGTATATTGGCTCTTGCTGTGGCCATCTATTGGGTTTCACATAGTCGACATGATAAATCAGTGATTCGCTTATCGCTAATTCCGACATTATTTGGAAGTGGACAAGGTATGCTAGTTGGTCTGCCGGTATTATTTAATCCGATTTATGTGATTCCATTTATTTTAGTGCCAGTTGTGAACGTCTTGTTAGCAAGTTTCTTGATTATGCTTAAGGTCATGCCACCAGCGGTCTATCCAGTACCAATTGCCACACCTGGACCTTTAATTGGATTCATTGGCTCCGGTGGAAATTGGATTGAACTTGCATTCGGTGTTGGTATTTTTGCGCTGGATGTTTTAATTTATATGCCGTTTGTTAAGTTGGATAATCGGTTACAGGCTAAGCTAGGTGAAAGGGCGGATGTCATATGAAAAAATATATGCGAAAAGGCATCTTGATCATCAGTGTTTTTTTGACCCTTGGTCTAGTTTGGGCCTCTTATTCTTGGACGCAAAACAATATTAAAGAACTAGATAGTTTTTATAATTCTAAATTATCCCCTGTTATTCTAATTCCTGGTAGTAGTGCGACTGTGAATCGTTTCGATGGCATGGTGGCACAGGTTAATAAAAGTGCGCCTAAGCGACATAGTTTAATTAAGGTGAAAGTTTGGAATAATGGTCAAGTGACGATGTCTGGTAAAAAATTAAAAAATGATAATGAACCGTTTATCGTCGTTGGTTTTGAAAACAATAAAGATGGTTATAAGAATATCAAAGAGCAAGCGGCCATGTTTGATAAAGCGTTTGATGTGATTCAAAATAAATATGAATTTAATAATTATAAAGCCATTGGACATTCTAATGGCGGGCTCATCTATACACGATTTTTAGAACAGTATGCCGATAATTATCAGGATATTCGTATGAAAAAATTATTAACGCTAGGAACGCCTTATAATTTTGATGAGACCTCTGTTCATAATAAAACGCAAATGTTATCAGATTTTATTAAGCACAAGGACACGTTACCGGAGGATTTGACAGTTTATGCTTTAGCAGGAACGCAGACGTATAGCTCTGATGGGATTGTGCCAGAAGAATCAGTGCGTGCCGGAAAATATATTTACCAAGATCAGGTTAAAAATTTTACCGAAATCACGGTGACCGGAGATCAAGCACAGCATTCAGATTTACCAACCAATAAGGAAGTCTTAGGGATTATTACCCAACGTATGTTAGATCAACCGCAACCACCTAAGCCTAAAAAGGATGGTACAGAACAGCCCGGAGATGATAAATAAGCAAAGCATGGTCATTAGGCCATGCTTTTTTCGATGTTAAAAACAAATTGTTAGGTGCTTTAAAGTAAGTGAATTTATCAATAGCATAGTAAAAACATTGCAAAATTATGTGAAAAGAGTTAGTATAGTATTAGGTTACTTTGTGCTTGAACAAATTAGCTTGTAAACAACGTGACACTTGTTTGTGATAGACAAGCAAAAATTAGGAGGTAGTTATATGAGTGAACTGAGCATGATTGCAATTATATTGCTCTCAGCCTTACTTTCAGGAGCGCTTTTTAGAAAAATTGGTTTACCAGCTGTTGTTGGACAGTTGGTAGCCGGTGTGGTGATTGGACCGGGGATGTTGAATCTTGTTAAGCCAACTGATCACATTGAATTCTTGGCAGAAATTGGGGTAATGACCCTAATGTTTATTGCCGGTCTAGAAAGTGATTTACGATTATTAAAGAAATATTTTATTCCGGCTGTATCAGTCGCATTTTTCGGAGCATTATTGCCAATCCTAACCTTTTTCTGGTTCGGACGCGGAATCTTAAATGAATCTGTTCAATTGGCAATATTTTTTGGAATCGTCTTTGCGGCGATGTCAACTTCGATTACAGTCGATGTGTTAAAAGAATACCGGCGACTAAAAACAAAGAATGGACAAACAATCTTGGGAGCAGCCATCTTTGATGATGTCTTTGCGATTAGTTTATTGTCAATTTTCTTGGTTATTGCCACAAAAGGTAGTGCAAATGGACCAACCCAAAGTATCGGTGTAACGTTACTTTTGCAATTAGTCTTCTTCATTATTGCCTTTTCATTAATTCGTTGGATTGCAACACCAGTGATGAATTTCTTTGAAAAGCTAGATTTTCCATTTAGTGATATCTTGGGAGCCTTCATTATGCTATTCACACTAGCTGGGTTGGCTGAACTATTTGGACTTTCAGCGATTATTGGAACGTTCATGTCTGGGGTCGCAATTGCCGAAAGTGATGCTGCACCACGCGTTGAAAAAGCGTCAAATGTGGTGTCGTATACCTTCTTTATTCCAATTTTCTTAATCTCGGTTGGCTTACATGTTCACTTGGACAAGGTTATGGATTTCTTACCAATGATTATTATTGGAACGATTTTGGCAGTTATTTCTAAGTTTGTTGGTAGTGGTTTTGGTGCCAAGATTACTGGATATTCATGGACTGAATCAGCAATTATTGGTGCTGGAACGGTACCGCGTGGTGAGTTCTCAATTGTTATTGCCCAAATGGGACTAGCAGCAGGTGTTATTAATTCTGATCAGCAAGGGATGTTGTTAATCATTATTATCTTAGCAACCATTATTGGGCCACTTTTGTTACGTTATCTCTTTAAGTACGATAATGTGACCGATGACGATGTTGTTGAGACTGCAATCACTTCAGAATCATAAATTTAATATAAAACGTCGAAGCCTTGGCCTCGACGTTTTTTAATGCTTAAAAATTAAGTAGATTGCGTAATGTTATAGCTCGTTTAAGGCTAGGCATGTTACGATAGATACACGTATACTGTAAGCGTTATCATTATTTTTGAGGGGGAGCCAGATGTTACGAGAAATAGCCCTTGGCGATGAAAAAACGGTGGATTTAGCGTTAGCACATGATGTTGATCGAATTGAATTAAATACGAATTTATCGGTAGGTGGCTTGACGCCGCCAGAACAGTTAATTACTTATGCCTTGGATGCAGCACGTGATCGGGGGATTCCAGTTGTTGTGATGGTGCGTCCCAGAGCGGGTGACTTCGTTTATTCCTATGCCGAAGTGGAAGAAATGCTACAAACTTTAAAGAAGTTACGTGGTCTTGGTGTGAAATATGTTACCTTTGGTGCCGTTACGGCAGAGGGACGCCTGGATCGTGAGACCATGTTAAAGTTAATTGAGGCCGCGCAGCCGATGCAGGTTATTTTTCACATGGCTTTTGATGATATTATAACTGAATGTCAAGAACAGGCAATGCAGTGGTTGTCCAACTACCATGTTATGCGCATTTTGACGCATGGTGGGCCGATAACAGCAGATATTGAGGACACATTGCCACATTTAAAGTGGCTTTGTGAGATGGCACCAGATGGATTGACGATTTTACCTGGGGGTGGTGTGAATTATCAAAATGCAGAGGCCATCAGTCAAGTATTAGCAGTGGATGAATTACACGGTTCTAAAATTATTGATACGACTAATACCATATTGGCTTAGTTCAAGCATAGCAATGAAAAAAAGCATTTACGTCGCTGACGTAGATGCTTTTTATTTTAAAGACCTTACTTACTTTTTGTCATTGTGATATGATAGAGTAAGTTAAGTTGCCAACTCGCTCGAATGTAGAAAGATGGGGAATTTTATGTTAAATATTGGCTATGTTGGTTTTGGGAAAAGTACAAACCGCTATCATTTACCTTACATCAAGCAACGTTTGGATCGCATTAGTGTGAAGCGCATTTATGCGCGTCATTTAGGAAAGCGGCCAGAGGATGAAGCCTTTTGGTCAAAGCAGGGGACAAAATTTTCTGAAGATTTTGATGACGTTTTAGAGGATGAAAGTTTAGATTTAGTCGTGGTTGTAACGCCAGCGCCTTCACATTTCACAATGGTCAAGCAACTCTTGGAACGCGGGCATAATGTGCTAGTTGATAAGCCAATGACGAATACCTTAGCTGAAGCGGAAGAATTAGTTGCGTTAGCACGTGAAAAACAATTGTTTGTAATGCCTTTCCAGAACCGTCGCTTCGATAGTGACTTTTTGACCCTAAAACAGGTGTTAGCAGCGGGTTATGTTGGTCGTCCAATTGATTTAGAAGTGCATATGGATCATTATCGTCCTAACGATGGCGGTGTGACCGGAGACCCAATGAATGGCGACTGGTATGGCCATGGTGTGCATTTAGTTGATCAAATGATTAGTTTATTCGGTGTACCGAATAAAGCCAATTTTGATGTCCGTTCGACGCGCGAATTGGGGGATTATATTGATGACCAGTTTGAAGCGCAATTATTCTATCCTGATGCCTTTAAGGCGACCGTTCAAGCAACTGAAAGTGCAGCTGTTGCATACCCAAAGTGGATCTTGCATGGGACTAAAGGAACGTATATTAAGCATAATATTGACCAACAAGAATATGACTTAAAGACGGGGATTATGCCTGGATCACCTAATTTCGGTCTTGATGCGCCACAAGATTATGGTCAAGTGGTGTACTACAATCAAAATGGTGATCGTATCGAAAAAACGATTCCTAGTTTGCCAGGTGATTATGGTGGTGTGTATGATGCCGTATATGAAACACTCGTTAATGGCAGTGAAAAGTTAGTATCAGATACAGAAATGCTAGGTGTGATTAAAGTTTTGGAAGCTGGTCTTGCAGATTCAGAACCACATACAACAAAATTTAATTAAAACAAAAGCTGATCAGTTATTTTAAACTGGTCAGCTTTTTAGTTATGCAGAGTTGTGTCACCTAATTGTAATTCCGGTGTTAAAACAATATGCGGATTTGTACGCACTTGTTGTTCAATTTGTTCGAGTAATTGGGAGACCATCGCTTCTGCAATGCGTTCAAGCGGCTGGGCAATCGTGGTTAGCGTAAGTGGCCCCATTTGGTGAATGAAAATGCCATCAAACCCAATAATTCCCACATCTTGTGGCACTGCTTGTTGGTCAATTAAGCAAGCATAGAGCGCACCAAGGGCAAGCCGATCAGTGGCTGCAACGATACCGGTCTTAGGTGCTAATTGAAGTGTTTGAACTAAACTACGGGCAATGTGGTCATCATTAGCAATACGGTAAATATTATTTTGATCGACTGGAATTTCAGAATCCAGAAAACCATCAAGACGGGCCTGTGCAAATTGCTCATCTAAATCTAAACCAAGATAGATGAGTTGCTCATAGCCTGCGTCAACTAGGTGTTGTTTGGCCAATTTAATCCCAGCAGCATTGTCGACATCGACAGAGGCTGCGCCTGCTTGTTCACCATAAGTTACAAGTGGGTAGGTTAGTGCATTAAGTTGTGCGTCGTCACTTTCACGAGCGCCACTGACTAGAATGCCATCAATCGCATGGAAGTCATTATCTAAACTGCGATGCAATTCCATTGTATAACCAGCTTGGTTGAGAATATCAGCAATATACGTTACTAATTGCCCAAAATAAGGGTCCACAGCTGCGACTTCATCTAACATCACAAAAGCAATGGTATAGCTTTTGTTCGTTGCTAAAGCACGTCCAGCTCGATTTTGGACATAACCTAATTCGTTAATAGCTGTTTGAACAGTATCGAAAATTTCTTTTGATACTTGTTCGGGATGATTGAGAACCCTGGAAACAGTCATTTTTGATACGTGGGCTTGCTTTGCCACGTCTGAAATCGAAACCATGTTTACACGACCTCCTTTAAATGTGTAAGCCTTTTCATTACTATATTGTAGCATGTTTTCTTGTTACCGGTAACATGCATCGTACCTATTGTAAGCGTTTTCGCCATCGGTTATATTAAAGGTACAGCTAGTTGATTGATCACTTATTTATAAAACAGGAGTAAGGTAATGACAGAAGCACATAAGAAAAGTTTACCGGAGTTAGCGAAAAAGACAATTATGTTAATGACCTTTGGAAACTTAGGGGTTTCAATGGCATTCTCATTGCAAAGTTCGAGCATGGGACGTATTTTTCAAACAATTGGAGCTGATCCGACAAAGTTAGGATTCTTCTTCATTTTGCCACCTTTGGTGGGAATGTTTATCCAACCATTAGTTGGTTATTTTTCAGACCGGACATGGATGCCACGCTTAGGTGGCCGACGTATGCCATATTTGTTAATTGGTGCAATCGTATCAGTTGTCATGATGATTTTATTGCCTAATGCAGGATCATTTGGCTTTGGATTTGGATCAGTCGCCGCTTTGGCTTTTGGAGCTTTTGCCATTTTATTTATGGACTTATCATCAAACATGGCAATGCAACCATTTAAGATGATTATCGGTGATATGGTTCCCGATGATCAAAAGAATTATGCTTGGTCTTATCAAACAATTTGGGGAAATATTGGTGGTATTCTTGCCACGTTGCTACCATTTATCTTGACAGCCATTGGTGTATCGAATGTTGCTGCTAAAGGCCAATTACCAAACTCAGTTATCTGGGCCTTCTATATTGGCGCTGCAATCTTAGTTGTGAGTGCAATTTTCTCTGTTACATCAATTAAAGAATATGATCCAGAAGAATATGCAAAGTATCATGAAGTTGAAGAACGTGAAGCAGGTGATAACCCAGGCTTATTTACATTATTGAAGCGTGCACCAAAGGTGTTCTGGACCTTAGCGGTTGTACAATTCTTTGCATGGGCTGCTTTCCAATATCTATGGACGTATGGTTCAGGTGCGATTGCACAAAACGTCTGGAATACAACTGATCCTTCATCTGCTGCTTATCAATCAGCTGGAAATTGGTTTGGAATTCTTTCAGCCGTGCAAGCTGTCGCATCTGTGCTTTGGGGAATGGTTCTTTCACACACAACCATTAGCCAACGTTCAATTGCTTACGCAGGTGGTTTGTTGCTAGGTGGTGCTGGATTCGCATCAGTCTTCTTTATTCATTCACAATTTGCACTAATCTTGTCATTTATCTTGATTGGAATTGGTTGGGTCACAATGAACTCAATTCCATTCATGTACTTAACAAGTGAATTAGATGGTAAGAATGATGGAACTTATATGGGATTGTTCAACAGTACAATCTGTGTCCCACAAATTGTTGCTTCAATCGCATCATTTGCGATTTTCCCAATGTTGGGTCAAAGTATGCCAATGATGTTGTTGATTGCCGGTATCTTCATGGTATTTGGTGCCGTTGCAACACGTTTAGTCAAGTAACGCTTAATTAAAGTCGTTAATCAGAAATAAAGGAAGGTTTAAAATTATGGCACATACACGTTGGTGGAAAGATGAAGTCGTTTATCAAGTTTATCCCCGCTCATTCCAAGATACGAATAATGATGGAATCGGGGATTTGCCCGGAGTGATTAGTCATTTGGACTATTTGAAAGACTTGGGCGTGACCATGATTTGGCTGTCTCCAATTTATAAGTCACCAATGGTTGACATGGGATATGATATTGCAGATTATCAAGCCATTGATCCACAATTTGGAACTATGGACGATTTTGATGAATTGTTGGCAGAAGCTAAGAAGCGCGACATCAAGATTGTTATGGATCTAGTTGTGAACCATACATCTGATCAACATGAGTGGTTCCAAAAGGCCTTAGCAGATAAAAATAGTCCTTACCGTGATTATTATATTTTCAAGACAACTGAAGATGGTGAAGTGCCTAATAACTGGCGTGCAATCTTTGGTGGGTCAACTTGGACTGAAGTCCCCGGTGAACCAGGAACTTATTATTTCCATACTTTTGCGCCACAACAACCTGAATTAAATTGGGAAAACCCTGCTTTACGTGAAGAAATTTACGACATGATTAACTGGTGGTTGGATAAGGGCGTCGCTGGTTGGCGTGTTGATGCGATTACTCATTTGAAGAAAGATCTTGACTGGGCAAGCATTCCAGCTGATGGCGATGACGGTTTGGCCAATGTTGTTAAGAAGGGGCAAAATCGTCCAGGCATTAACGTCTTCTTGGATGAATTGAAAGAAAAGACCTTTGATAAATATGATGCAATTACCATTGGTGAAGCATACGGTGTGCCTGAAGCAGACTTGCCAAGTTATATTGGGCCAGATGGTTATTTTTCAATGATTTTTGACTTCTCATACATGAATATTGAAGTTGCTGATGTAAATGAATGGTATTTGGGTGCTTCAAAATGGACGACCAAAGACTTGAAGGATATCTTGTTTAATAGCCAAAAAGATATTTCTGAGATTGATGGTTGGAGTGGAAATGTTTTGGAAAACCACGATCAACCACGTGTCCTATCAAAATTGGTGCCGGATAAAGCAAATCAAACGCCGACTGCGGCTAAGGCATTGGCAACGATGTATTACTTCTTACCAGGTGTACCATTCATTTATCAAGGTCAAGAAATTGGTATGAAGAACTTTGAACGTCAATCAATTGAAGAGTTCAATGATGTTTCTTCAATTAATAACTATGAAGTTGCCATGCGTAAGGGGTATTCAAAGACTGACGCCTTAGAAACAGTGAATAAGAAGTCACGTGATAATGCACGTACACCAATGCAATGGAATGATTCTGAATTTGGTGGTTTCTCTGATAGCGAACCATGGTTGGCGATGGGAACTGATTTAGAACATATTAATGTGGCTGAAGAGCAAACCGATGAACAGTCAGTTTTGCGTTATTATCAAGCGATGGCACAATTACGCCAAGATGCGCGATATCATGCGAACTTTATTGATGGTGCATTGACTGAATTGAAGGATGTACCTGATAATGTAATTGCTTATCAACGCGAGTTAGATGGACAAATTATTTCAGTCTATGTGAACTTAGGTGCTGATACGGAAACAGTTAGTTATCCAAATGGTTCACAAACAATTGTTTTGCAAAATCGTGATGATATTGTTGTAGATAATGGTGAACTTAAGTTACCTGCTTATAGTGCAATCGTGTTAGCCCAATAGTTTAAAAAATAAGACTTGTCGGCGCATAAAAAATAAGGTATGATACTTTTGTAGCAGAGCTACAGACTTAAAATTAAAAAAGACTTCTGGGGACTTGTCCCGAGGATAAAAATCAAATCCACTATTGATAGACGTATCAATGGTGGATTTCTTTTTTTCAATTGAAGTCGAAAAGATGCAGAGGGAGCGTGAATGGATAAGCAAAATAATCCGTTATATCAGCAGACAACTGAGTCGGTTGTGACTGATTTAACAACTGATCTGTCCAATGGACTAGATCCAGATGTCGTCGACCAACGTTTGGCAGAATATGGTGAAAATGCTTTAGCTGGACAAAAGAAGACGACATTATTGCAAAAGTTTTTAAATCAATTTAAAGACTTAATGATTGGTGTGTTGTTGGGTGCGGCGTTAATTTCAGCTTTTGTGGGAGAAGGCGTGGATGCCATTATTATTTTGGCAGTGGTTATTTTAAATGCTGTCTTTGGTGTCTTTCAAGAATCCAAAGCAGAGGAAGCCATTGATTCTTTACAAAAAATGTCAGCACCAAATGCGAATGTGCGACGTGACGGAAAAATCGTTACGGTTCCAGCTTCGCAATTAGTCCCCGGCGATATTGTCTTGCTTGAGGCTGGTGATGTGATTCCAGCTGATATGCGTTTGGCAGTTGCTGCAAACTTGCAGATTGAAGAATCAGCATTAACGGGTGAATCAGTTCCTGTCAATAAACAAGCGGGACAATTAACTGATAATGATTTGCCATTAGGTGATCGGACTAATTTGGCCTACATGAATTCAAATGTCACCCATGGTCGTGGTGAAGGAATTGTGACAGGCACAGGAATGGACACTGAAGTTGGTAAAATTGCGGGTATGTTAGATAATGCTCAGACAACTAAAACACCTTTGCAAGAAAGCTTGGCCCAATTGGGTAAAATTTTAACTGTTTTAATTTTAATCATTGCTGTCATTGTCTTTGTGGTGGGATTATTCCGAGCGCCTGAAACAGCCGGTGGTAATCACATTGTTGACATGTTACTAACAGCAATATCATTAGCGGTGGCGGCAATTCCAGAAGGATTACCAGCAATCGTGACGGTTACATTGGCATTGGGAACGACCCGCTTAGCTAAGCGCCATGCCTTGATGCGTAAGTTACCAGCTGTCGAAACGTTGGGAGCGACTCAAGTGATTGGGTCTGACAAGACTGGAACTTTAACTCAAAATAAGATGACCGTCGAAAAGTATTATGCTGATGGCGCTTTACAAGATGCAACAACGCAAATTGAAGGTGCAGCAGAAACATTAGCCCAAGTAATGGCGTTGAATAATGATACGCAAATTACAGCGGATGGCGAAAAGTTAGGTGATCCGACTGAAACAGCCTTAATTACCTTTAATGAAACACAAGGTAAAGATGTCACACAATTATTGGCCGAGTATCCACGTGTCGATGAAATTCCATTTGATTCTGAACGTAAATTAATGACAACCATTCATATGATGAATGGTCAGAAAACAGCCACAGTTAAAGGAGCACCAGATGAATTAATCGAGCGTGCTAGTCATCAATTACGTGATGGGCAAGTGGTTGCATTAACAGCAGATGATAAAGCAGCAGTGCTTGCAACTAATGAACAACTCGCTAAGCAAGCATTACGTGTCTTAGCATTCGCAGTTCGTGATTTGGCGGGCGTTTCGAGTCCCTTTACTTCTGAAAATACGGAAACTGATTTAACCTTTGTTGGATTAGTTGGTATGATTGATCCAGAACGTGAAGGCGTGGCGCAAGCTGTTGCTGAAGCGCATGATGCTGGTATTAAGACACTTATGATTACGGGAGATCATAAGATTACTGCTGAAGCAATTGCACGTCGACTGGGAATTTTGGATGACACGCAAGGTGCTGAAGCAATTATTACTGGTGCTGAGTTGGATGAATTATCAGAATCAGATTATCAAGCACAAGTTAAGAACTATTCTGTTTATGCGCGTGTGGCACCAGAACATAAGGTGCGCATTGTGCAAGCATGGCAAAAAGAAAATAAAGTGGTTGCAATGACTGGGGATGGTGTCAATGATGCACCGGCATTGAAGACTGCTGATATTGGAATTGCCATGGGAATCACAGGGACTGAAGTTTCTAAGGGGGCTTCAGACATGGTTCTAGCTGATGATAATTTTTCAACAATTGTCCATGCGGTTGATGAAGGGCGTAAAGTATTTTCTAACATTCAAAAAGCCATTCAATATCTATTGTCAGCTAATTTGGGAGAAGTGTTGACGTTATTTATGATGACTGTTTTGGGTTGGAATTTGTTAGCGCCGGTTCATATTTTATGGATTAATTTGGTAACTGATACTTTACCAGCGATTGCCTTAGGTGTTGAACCGGGTGAACCGGGGATTATGAAGCAAAAGCCACGTGGTCGTTCGACGAACTTTATGTCTGGTGGACTGGGAACCGCCATTATCTATCAAGGTTTGTTGGAGGGCGCACTTACATTGTTTGTTTATTGGATTGGATTAACATACCCAATTCATAGTGGTTATGAAGCAATTCATGCGGATGCCCTAACAATGGCCTTTGTGACATTGGGATTGATTCAATTATTCCATGCCTTTAATACAAAGAGTATCTATCAGTCAGTATTTACGATTAAGCCATTTAGCAATCGGACGTTCAATATCAGTATTGCCATTTCGGCTTTGATGTTGGCCGGAACGATCTTAATACCTGGATTAAATACAATTTTCCATGTAACGAGTTTGGATTGGCATCAATGGTTAACGGTTTTGTTGGCATCAGCTTCAATTATTCCAATTGTTGAAATTGTGAAGTTTTTCCAGCGCCGTGCATTAAAAAATAAATAAGTGACTAAAACAAAAGCTCAAATTAGTTAGGTTTATCTAACTAATTTGAGCTTTTTTATTAACGAGCAATTATTTTAAAAATAGATAATCAAAATTTATTACGCAATGATGTTTGATTATGAATCAAATATTATTGATAATGATATAAAAGGTGTTTTCATGTTTCCTAAAGAAATATTATTTGCTTAAAGGAGACAGCAAGGGCAACTCAAAGGGGAGCAAATACCCATTTTTTAAATATTGATGAAAATGTAGAATGATGTATCGAGATAAGGAGATAATTATTCATGAACTATATAAATCCAACCTGGTTAGGTGACTCTATAACAGAAAAAAATGACCTTGCTATGATTCATTATCATGAAATACTAGCTAGAAAGTGGCATTCGAAAAATTCATATAACTTAGGGGTTAGTGGATCAACAATAAGTAGCGCCAGGGATTCCATGGTAAAGAGATACATAGAGATACCTGACTCGACTGATTTCATTTGTGTTTATGGTGGTATCAATGATTTTGGTCAAAATGTTTTGTTGGGAAGTAGGGATGATGATACTTACGAAACATTTTACGGTGCTTTAAATGTATTATTTACAGGATTAAAGACTCGGTTTCCAAATACTGATATGTTATTTGTGTCGCATGGTCATATTGGAGATAGTTTTATCAGTAGTGATAGTAGTCATCGTTATTCAAGCAATCAAAATAATTTAAATTACAACCAAGCCGAGTATGAGGGCATAATTGCTGAAAAAACTCGAGAATTCGGGATACCTCATTTAAGTTTGTATGAGGAGCCGGAGATGGATTTTTCAAATTCTAAACAAGCTAGTTTATATTCAGTAGATACACTACATCCAAATGATTCAGGACATGAAGTAATAGCATCAAAAATCGATGATTTTCTTAATGAAAACTGAGATATATAATAATACGATTAGAAAAAGTTAGTATTTGAATGGATGAAAGTTTATAATATGTGAGAGCATGTATAGGTACAGGCGATTAAAAATGGCAACATTAAAGCGCTTGCCATTGAAAAATTAAATACAATGAGCATGATTTACTCAGACGGAAAAAGGCATGCGAGAAAGTTTTTTTCATGTGTCTTGATTTAAATATAAGGTCAATTATCTATACAAATTTTAACGTCCTAAGGTCTGGTTAGAAAAACAAAAACATAGGAGGTGCTAGAAATGCTTAAAGGGCTTGATAAAAACATTCGTTTACGAGCGTTAACATTATTTCTAACACAACTTATTAGTTTTTCTGTGGTACCCAACATGACGGTTTATTACAATCAACATTTTGGTGCATTTTGGACAGGTTTGCTGTTGTTTATTACATCTGCAGGAACATTAGCTGGTGCCTTATATGGTGGACATACCTCAGATGTATTGGGAAGAAAAAAGACAATTAATTTAGGTCAACTCGGAATGGCAATTGGGGCGTCAATTGCTGTAATAGCTAATATTCCAGGACATGTAAATCCACTTATGGCTTTTCTTGGAATCTTTGTGACGGGAATTTTTTCTGCAAATGTCATGCCCGCCGAACAAGCAATGCTAATTGATTTAACTGACGATGAAAATCGAAGAATGGTCTTTGCGGTCATGTACTGGGTATCTAACTTGGGCATGTTAATAGGTGCATCAATCGGGGCATGGTTCTTTAGAGATTATCTATTTGAACTATTATTAATGATGGTTGGATTGATTTTGATTAACTTTATGATTGTGTATTTTGGAATGCATGAGACCTATGTGAAATCTAATAGTCAGACATCCTCATCGTCAGTAAAAATGATGTTAACGGGTTATTACAGTGTTTTAAAAGATAAAAGATATGCATTGTTGATTGCATCTGCGGTGTTGTTTGCGGTGACACCGGCTAGTTTAGATTTTTATCTACCGGTCCACCTAACGGAGTCTTTTCAGGTGATTGAAATATTTGGACAAGAAATCTATGGACAACGTATGTTTTCGATTGTTGGAATGATTAATACAATAATCGTTATTACTTTGACAGCAGTAATCACAAAAGCGGTAAAAAAAATGCAACTTTTTAATGTTTTTGCGACAGGGCTTCTTCTGGAAGGGACAGGAATTGCGATGTCATTTATTTTGAACAGCTTTTGGCCCATTGTTATCACAACATTGGTGTTTTCAATTGGGGAGATTATTGAATCTCCGGCGCAAGAAACAATCCAGGCTAGTATGATGGATCCAAATCGAATTGGCGCTTATTCAGGATTGAATTCAATAACATTTCCAATATCATTTTTAATTGCCAGCTTGTTAGTTAGTGCGTCAACATTTACAAGCAATGTTGTAATTGCGATTGTTGTCTTCACTATGGCACTCATTTCTATGATATTGGCATATGTTGCTTATAAAATGCCTGAAACTAATCGGAGCGAAGGAGATTAGTTATGATAATGATAATTACCTATACATACCAGTGTCATCAGAGATAACGAAGCTTAATCCTTTGAATTTAGCGTGGCTAAATTCTTTAAAAAATTGGATTTAAATCAGCCAGTTACATTTTTTGTTAGAGAGAATGTTGTGGTCAAATCGTCGTTGCTTTGAGATGTTACATTAAGAAATGATTGTTAGCGAGGGTAAATATGGAAATTGATTTGGTAGTTCAAGCATTAGTTGGCAATCGCATCAAGCATATTGAACATGAATCACTTAATCGTATTTATGCGGGATATTCACAAAAATATGGCAAAAATGTTTTTATAAAGGCATATAAGCAAGGACAACAGAATAAATTTTTAGTGGAAATGGCTGTTAATCGCCAATTAAATAACAGATACCTAGGACAAAAAAGATTAACCACGATGATCGACGATTTTTCATATATCCTTATTTTGGAAGATTTAAGCCTCAAAGATTTGGATTGGCCAAACAACGAGGAAAAACTTGCTCATGAAATGGGACGACAAGTTGCTTTGTTTCATACAACAGTGCAGCCAGTACAAGGGATGCCAAATACCACGGATTTAGTTAAAATCGTTGAAGCATCGATAATGATGGTGGTGTCAAAAGAGACCAGAGATGCATTGTTGCATATAAATGAGAAATTTCATGATAATCGTCATTTTTGGAACGATTTGAAAATGACGGAATCGGCTGTACTGCATGGCGATGTTGGCGTTCGAAATTTTAAAATAATAGAGAATGAAGTTGCCTTAATCGATTTTGAACGGGCAAGAGTGGGCATAAAATATGTCGACTTCGTAAAATTATTTTATCAAGATTTTAGACTGGATCCTAAGCTAATTGATGCCTTTAAAGCGGGTTATTTGAAAATTGGTACTTTAGAGGAGATTTCCGAAAATATAAAGTGGTATGCTATTTTTTATACAGCAATCGGCATCTATAAATATACTGAGAAAATAGATGATCAGAACTTTAAGTTAATCGGTGAGCAGATGCTTGATGATTGTTGCCGTTTTTTGGCATTAACATGAAAAAATGAATGAAGGTATTTTAAAATGACAAGTGAGAAAATGGCTGAATTGATTTTAAATCATACGGGCGGTTATGAAAAAAATAATTTCCCCCAAACAAAAGGAATGGATGCGATGCAAGTCCTTAGGAATCAACATAGTGATAAAATTTTCGCAATTATTTTTGAACAGGCCCAACAGCTATTGATTAACCTAAAATTAACACCGGAGCACGTAAGCGAGCTGAGACAAGAAGTGGGGATTTACCCAGGTTACCATATGTCAAAAAAACATTGGATTACCATTAATTATGAAGAAGCTGCATTGTCAGAGCACGAGTTTTTAGCGATGGCTTCGGAAAGTGTACAATTAACCCAGAAATAACCCACATTTAGAACAGCAAAAAAGCTTTAAGTCACAATGTTGACTTAAAGCTTTTTTATTAGTTACCAAATTCGTCTGAAATATCCAACTGATCATCGTCTGTGATTTCACGAAGCACACGACATGGATTTCCAACGGCAATTACATTGTCTGGAATATCTTTCGTTACAACGCTCCCAGCGCCAATAACACTTCCAGAACCGATTGTGACGCCACCAAGGACCGTAACATCACCAGCAATCCAGTAATTGTCCCCAATGGTAATCGGCGCACCATATTCATAATTATATAAAGTACCGTCGGCTGCTTTACGCACATTCCGTTCTTGTGGACGAAGGGGATGTAGTGGTGTTAGCAAGGAAACGTTGGGGCCAATCATAACAGAATCCCCAATGGTTACTGGACAACAATCTAGAACTGTAAAGTTAAAGTTGGCATAGAATTGCTTTCCGACCGTTGTATTGACACCATAGTCAAATGAAATTGGACCTTGAAAAAATGCATCTGTATCAGGTTGATTCAAGATTTTTTTCGTAATGTCGTCACGTTCTTCAGCGCTTTCATCTAATGCATTAAAGCGCTGATTTAAACGATGGGCTTCGTGACGCATCGCGCTTAGTTCATCAACGGCAGGACAATAAAGTTTTCCGGCAATCATTTTTTCATATTCGCTGGGCATAAAACACCACTTTCTTTAATGAGTTTAGAATGGTTAACACCTTTAATTATACCATGTAACAGTTGTTGTAAACCTTGATACTAAAAGGTTGTTAGCGTTATCATTACCGAGCTACGGCAAGGGTTTGTCATCGAATTTAAACGTATTACGTCCTCCTGATTTAGCCTCGTAAAGACAGCGGTCAGCAGCTTCGAAAGCTTGCAATGAATGATATTGATAGACCTTAGTGTAACTGATGCCGGCTGAATAAGTTAAAGGTTGTTGGAGTTTAAAGGTGCTTTGTTGTAACAAATTTTGTTGAAATGTCGTAAGCATATTGGTTAATGCTGTTTGTTCATTATTAAATTGTTTTGGATTAGAACTCACTAGTAAAACAAACTCTTCACCGCCGTATCGGTAAATTCGATGTATATGTGAACTCAATGCTTCTTGATATGAGGTTTCTAATGTGTCAGCGAAAAGTTTTAAAGCAATATTGCCTTCCTGGTGACCGTAGGTATCATTGATATGCTTAAAATAATCAATATCAAAGACGATAATCCAAGCGTTTTTATTGTCAATCGGTGGTTTTCTGAATAAATCTTCGGTTAGCTGATGATAATTATAAACACCAGTTAATGTATCATTATGGATATCATAAAGGAGAGACTCTCGACGTTTTTGATATAAATCATCAATATAACAAATTAGCCAACTAAAAAAAGCATAGCCGATGAAGACAAAACCAAATGTTACTAAGTTTTTAGGCGTAATAATTTCCAGAAATTGATAGCTTTGCCAATATTCAAGTAGGGCAAAGAAGAGGGCTAGGGCAAAACCTAATACATGTCGATTTTTCACTAAGGCTTTTAAACTTGCTAAAACAACTAGTAATAGTAGCTCACTGATTAATAATACATGTGCCTGATTAGGTGTGACTTGATAATAACGACCGATATAGAGGGCGAGTAGCCAAGGGTGAATTGATGCGCAAAAAATGACTTTCCATAAGGCTGTATTCAAAGTAATGAAAAGTAGTGGAACAAAATATAATACGAGACGGTTAATTAAATTGGTATCCATAGCCATAATCATGTAAGTAAAACCAATATACAAGAAAATGGTAAGAATCTTTGGTAAGGCGTGATCACTGTAAATTAGCGTGCTTTGATAGACGTATAAAAGGGCAACTAACATGAGCGATATAAAGAAAAAAACACTCACATGGGAAATGAAAAAAATCATATAGTAAGATTACCTGTCCTTAATAAGTTTTAATTGGTTAAACTAATAAAAAATAAGTTATTAACCAATGCGTTGGCATAAGTATATAGATTTTAAAAGCTAAACACAACAAAGGTATAGTTAAATATGAACATAACTGGTGTATTTGTCTATTGACATCTAAATCATGGTAAACTGAATATATGTAGATGATTTTACCAGCTGTACCAATTGTGGTAATATAATGAATTAGTCTATTACGAGTCTGTCCACCAAGGGGAGTGACAGTTATTTGGACAAATAAAAACATTAATTAATAAAGATAAGGAGTCATTTTCATGGGGGAATTTGGCGTATTGATTCCGGCTTTGAATCCGGATGAAAAATTGTTGCACTTACTGGAGGAGATCTTTTCTGAACAACAAATCGCACAATATGTTGTGTTGGTTGATGATGGATCAGATGACATGCACAGTGAAATTTTTCAGGAAATTCAAAAAACTTTTGGACAAAAAGTGATTGTATTACGGAACCTATCTAATTTAGGCAAGGGGGCTGCCCTTAAGCGAGGGCTCGCCTATTTTGAAAAATGGTTTCCAATGGTTCAAGGCGTTATTACGCTTGACGCTGATGGGCAGCATGCTGTTTCGGATGTTGTGCGTTTAATGGATAAATTTGAGCCACAAGCGTTAGTTTTAGGATGTCGGACTTTTTCAGAAGATATACCATTCCGTAGTCGTTTTGGGAATGTCTTAACAAATCGTTTAACGAGATTATTCACTGGGTTAAACATTTCAGACACTCAGACCGGCTTACGAATTATTCCAATGTCCTATGTGCCAACACTGTTAACTTTCAGTGAGGATCATTTTGAATTTGAATTTAAAATGTTATTAGAGGCGAAAGCAGCAGATCTAAAGATCATTGAAGTGCCAATTGAAACCATTTATATCGATGATAATGCATCTTCTCATTTCCGTGTGATTCATGATTCATTCGCAATTTATGCGCAATCTTTGAAATTTGCGATGACCGGGATTGTGTCATTTTTGTTGGATGTCGGGTTATTTGCGTTTTTCTTATTTCTATTGGGACGCGAAAACTTACAAAACGTCATGTGGGCCACTGTTGGTGCCCGTTTAACGTCAGGAATCGTCAATTATGGTCTTAATCGACAACTTGTGTTCGGGCATGAAGGCCAGCAAACATTAATTAAATATGCAATTCTGATGTTTGTGCAGATGCTTGCATCAGGCGCGCTAACATATTTGATTGCACATACAATTAGTCAATCTGGTAATGTCGGTCTGGTCACGATTGCAAAACTAATTGGTGATTTCATTCTATTTTTGATTAGTTTTCAAATTCAAAAGCACATTGTTTTTAAGGCGGTAGCGGCATGATTAGTTCAAAGAAAAAAATCGCCTATTTATTTGCGTGTACTTTGACTTTACTCTATCTACTCTGGCGTGTATTTTTTACAATTCCTTGGCACACATCATTTTGGTTGGTAGCGTTTGCGCTCTTGCTGGTGCTTTGTGAAATCATTTCAAATATTACTGCTTATATTGTGATTTTCTTCCGCTTGCGTGTGTCAAAAAAGCAACTAAGTCAAAATTTGGAAGATGTCCCATATCCGGTAAATGAAACAGCTCCAGCGGTTGATGTTGTTATTGTGACGCATGATGAACCAATAGATTTATTGCAAAAGACAGTGAATGCTGCCAAAAAGATGCACTATCCCAATCAACAGGTCACCATTTGTTTAGCGGATGATGGGAATCGGCCTGAAGTATCGCAATTAGCTGCAAATTATGGCGTCACTTATGCGGGTTTTGAAAATAATCATGAGGCAAAATCTGGTAATATCAACCATGCATTGGAACAATTATCGGCGCCACTATTAGCTATTTTTGATGCCGATATGATTCCATATTCTGGTTTTCTAAATGCGACAGTGCCGATTTTTATGCAAAATTGGCAAACACAGCATGAAACGGAAAATGTCCCACGCTTAGGATTTGTGCAAACGCCACAAAGTTTTTATAATGCGGATATTTTTCAATTTAATTTGTTTTCAGAAAATATTGTGCCAAATGAGCAAGACTACTTTTCAAGAGACATTAATGTATTGAATAGTGCCAACGGCGCTGCCATTTTCACCGGTTCAAATACGCTCTTTTTACGAGAAGCCGTGGATGCAGCTGGTGGGTTTCCGACCGATACGGTGACGGAAGATTTCGAATTGGGTGGTTTAATTAATGCAGCGGGTTATGTCAGTTATTCTACGCAAACGCCACAAGCTAGTGGGGTGACACCGCTTGATATTAAAGGCGTCATCAAACAGCGACGCCGTTGGGCAAGAGGCGTGATTCAATCCTGCCAAAATATGCATGTGTTCACAAATCGAAAGTTTAATTTCGTTAACAAATTGGTTTTCATTAATAGCTATTTTTATTGGTGGTCATTTTTACGACGCTTAGTTTTTATTATTGCGCCAATTTTATTTGCCTTATTTAATCAACCAGTTGTGCTAGCCAATTTTTGGTTATTAATGTGCTTTTGGGCACCCGGTTATTTTATGCAACATTGGGTGCTAGGTGATGCAGCCGGGCCGATTCGAAATGAGCGTTGGGGGGAAGTACAAGAAACTTTCTTTGCACCTTTCATTGTGATGCCAGTTATTCTAGAAACATTACGCATTAAGCAAAAGAAGTTTACAGTGACCGAAAAGGAATCAACCTACAGTTGGCGTGATCGCATTTATATGGTGCCATTTTTAATTTTATGGTTACTAACGTTAGCAGCTTTGATTAAATTTAACTATGGTAAATTTGGTTCAGAAATCTTGATGGGAAGTGTGATTACGTTCTGGTTGTTGACCCATTTTGTGAATCTGACTTTCTGTCTATTTATTGCAAGTGGTCGTCCCTTTTTGCGAAATGCTGAAAGATTTGGACGACAAGTCAAAGGGCAACTTGAAGTGGGACGTTTAGTCGTTCCTTTAGAAACAGTTGATATGGCTGATCATGGCGTAAAGTTTATAACGCCAACGATGAAAAGCAAAGTGGTTGAAGCCGGACAGCATATTGCGTTAGATTTGACAGGTACAGATGGCGTGCCGATTCAGGTACATGGCTTAGTGGTGCGGGTGATTGAGTTGAAAGGTCAATTCAATTATGCTGTGCGTTTAACCGATACAGGCCGAAATGTTGATGAGCAAAATGAATATTTGCATTTAATCTACGATGGCTTTAATGGTACTTTATCGGTTGAGCAAGATCGTTGGATTACGCCATTAGATGAATTATGGATGAACATTGCATTGCGTTTTGAGCAGTGGCAAAAGTCCTTTAATCGTCGTCATGAAACGTTAAAGCAGCGAGGTTCTTCAAAATGAGTTTAATCGGATGGTTAATTTTTCTGAGTTCGCTGATTGGCTATCAACGAACTTTACGCCGTAGTGGTGTGTCGCCATATCTTACCTGGATCACGATTTTTTGGATGCAAACCTTAGTGCTGTATATTGGCGCGATGGTAAATCTACTACCGGCATTCATGATTGGTGTCAGTGGTCTTGGAATTACGTTGTTGCTAGTAGATATCATCTTAATTGGTATGAAACGCTGGGTGCCGCTCGGAATTGAATTGCACTTATTTGACGTGTGGATGGCTAGCATGGGGCTATTGTTAGGAATTGCTATTTATCATAGCTTAATGGTTCATTATGACAATTTCTCACATTGGGCAACCATGGTGAAGTTCCTGTATACAAATGGGCAATTACCTACAGCCGGTGGTGCGGATCAAATTATTTCATTTACCTCATATCCACCAGCAATGGCTTTATTTATCAATTATTTTGTCCACTTAGTTGGTTTTAGCGAAGGGTCAATGTTGCTTGGACAATTTATCTACATTTGGGCCGCGCTATATAGTGTATTTGCCTTTCTAAAAGATAAAACACGGTCGCTATTAGCAGCAATCCTCGTCTTAACGATTGCAGTCACGATGATTTTTAATGTTGAAATTCGATTTAATAATCTGTTAGTTGATTACGTTTTGGCAGTGGTGGCCCTGGCAGGTTTGACGGGCGTTTATGTCTACCAAAAAAGGCCAACATTACAGATGATACATGTCATGTTAGCTGCTAGTAATTTATTGCTTATCAAAAATTCAGGTGCCTTTTTTGTGGCTTTAATTTTTGTGTATTATGCATATACCTTATTTGTAAATCGGACGCGTCGTGCTCCCATGCGACAAAAAGTGATGGCAGGGTTTCAGAACTTTCTACGTTGGTTGATGGGACTAGGTATCAGCTACTTACCATTTTATTTGTGGTCACGTCATGTCAAACAAAGTTTCACGACATCCAAGCATGAAATTAGTGCGGCTGCGTATGGTCAACAATTGCAGCAAGAAAGTGGCCAATATTTTAGTGAAATTGCACATAAAATGCTTCAAGCCAATGCACACTTGTCTTCGTTGTCAACGCGCGGCTTTATCTTGTTTAATGTGGTTTTGCTGGTGACATGGATTGTGCTTAAAATGCTAGGGCATCGTAATCGCTTGTTGAAAATGGCGTTGCTATTTGATGGTATTTTCGTGATTTATTACTTTAGCATGTACGTTATGTATATCGTATCAATGCCATATGCGGAAGCGATTCAATTGGCTGGATTTGAACGATACATGTCGACGATTGTCATTTTATTGTTGCTACTAAGTGCAGCGACGTTGGTGATTACTCTAGATGAGTCGTTTTATGAGCAGGATTTTGAAAAACGCAATTTGCGATCATTTAGTTCATTGACTGCTAAAAAGGCTTATCAGATGGGCGCAATGTTCTGTTTCTTTTTCTCGGTCATTGGGATTAATTCAGAAATTGGTGGCATGCATTTTAACGATAAATTTAATCAAAATGCGTTGCCTTTAAAACTAAAAGCGTTAAGTCATGATGAAATGCAACTCAATCAATGCCATATTTTAGTCGTTGATGCAAGGCAATCAGAAGTGGATAGTTATTATGCCGCTTTTGTTGGAAAATATTATTTCTTCTCACCAAATGTTGAGGCACGTGAAGCGTTTGATATGTCGCCACAGGAATTAAAAGAACTCAATGATTCTTATGATTATGTGGTGATTCCAAATGAACATGAAACTTACAGTAAATTGATGGATAAAGCTTATCATCAAAAGGTTAAAACGGGATTGTTTAAGACTGAGAAAAATGGTTTGAAACCAGTTAGTCAGTTAACATTTTAAAAAAAGCAGACGGCTCCAAGTAAAGGGGGCTGTCTGCTTTTTTATACTATACCAATGATTATTTAGGCGAAGAATTGTTCATAAACAATCTGAGTTGCTTCATCAATTTTATGGGTATCAATGCCTAACATTAAACTAATTTCTGAGGCACCCATATTAATCATGGAAACGCCAATTTCTGCTTGGCTTAGTGCACTTAGAATTATTGTTGGGGTATTTGGATTACTATGCATCCCTTCACCAACGACCATCATTAGGGCAAATTCTGGAATTAAACTAATTTCATTGGGATGCACAGTTTGTTCAATTTCTGAGCAAACTTGGTCGATTTGCGCTTGCGTGACCAATGACTTATCAAAGATGATGGTCATGTCATCGATACCAGATGGCATATGCTCATAGCTGACACCATGCTTGGCTAAGATTTGCAAAACCTTCAAAGTAAACCCAACTTCCTTATTTAAAAGATAACGATGGATATAGATGGCTGCAAAACGTGCATCGGTTGCGATACCAGTAATTGGTGTAATTGTTTGCGTATCGACAGCGCTCGTGGGGACAATCATGGTCCCTGGAGCTGTCGGATCATTGGTGTTTTTGACGTTAATTTTTACATTGGTTTCAATGACGGGCAAAATCGCTTCATCATGGAAAACTGAGAAACCAGCATAAGAAAGTTCGCGCATTTCTCTAAATGACATGGTTTGAATTTCAACGGGGCTAGGAACAATTGTGGGATTAACCGTGTAAATAGCTGATACATCAGTGAAATTTTCATACAGGTCAGCTTGGAGACCACGTGCTAAAATGGCACCAGTGATGTCTGAACCACCACGTGAAAAGGTAACCATGGCCCCATCGTGGTCAAACGCACAAAAACCTGGAACAACTGTAATCTTATCAGCTGACACTTTGTAATTGTTCATTTGCGGATAGCAGAAAGGGTTGATAATGGCTGCACGTGGTGTGCCGTCAACAACTATACCAATTTCATCAGGGCGCACGAATTCAGCGGGGTAACCTAAGTGATTTAATACGGTTGTTAGCAGTTGGGCATTTAAATATTCACCATGTCCAGTAAAGGCTGCATAGAGATAATCAAATGTTGGGTAATGGACACGGGCAAGTTGATCGAGTGTCTCGGTCAAAGTTTTTACAAAGGGTGCATCAGTAATTTCAAAGTAGTCTAAAATTGCTGTGTATCGTTCGATAATTTGCTTTTTGATTTCAGATAAATCAGCACCAGCGATGGTTTTGTCGGCAAAAGCAATTAATAAATCGGTCACTTTGATATCGCCTTTAAAGCGTTTACCCGGGGCTGATGGAACCACCACGCGGCGTTGCTCATCACTTGTAATAATATTAATAACCTTTTCAAACTGTGCACCATCGGCGAGTGAGGACCCACCAAACTTTACGACCTTCATCGAACGAACCTCCAAAATTTGTTTGAACCTAGTAAACATGTGAATTTGATGAAAGTCAAGGGGGTTGACGTAGAATGCTTTGTCATGTATTCTAATTGTAATTTAATAAATAGATAGAGGTCGCAACTGACATGAGTAGCTAACAGAGTTTGCCAAAAACGGGGAAGTTAGTGAAGGGGGAAAGTTGCCGAGGTGTTATATTGGGCGAATATAATGCCGGGCTAGTAATTAACAGTTGCTAGACTGTCATTGCGTTTTACGTAGTGGGGAGCTGTCGTTCATTATCGAGATAAGTGTCTTTTACTGAATCCGAATTACTGGGCGTATTTTCCCGGTGATTCGGATTTTTTTATATTTTGGAGGAAATTAAAAATGGTAGTTGCGGTTACACGACCAACAAGAATTATCGTTTCAAAATCTGCGGTTAAGCACAATTTGGATGAGACAAGAAAATCTGCCAATGCCGAATTTATGTGGTTGGCGGTTAAATCAAATGCCTATGGTTTTGGTTTAATTCCAATGAGTCAAGCAGCAGTAGAAGCTGGCGTTGACGGTTTGGCAGTGGCCATTCTAGATGAAGCGCTAGCCATCCGCCAAGTTGGTATTACCATTCCAATTTTAGTTTTAGGGATTACACCGGCTGAGTATGCACCTCTTGCAGCTGAGTACGATGTGATGTTAACAGTTGCCAATCAAACATGGTTAGATCAGGCGACGACAACTTTAGCGAAGTCAGATAAGGCGTTGCAAATTAATTTTGGGGTTGATACTGGGATGAACCGAATTGGTTTTACGGACCGGGAAGCTTTAGCAAATGCATTAGCATTTGCGGACAACCAAAAGGTGTTTGATGTCGTTGGCATTATGACCCATTTTGCGGAATCTGATTCACCACATGTTGATTATTTTCATGGTCAAATTGCACGTTGGCATGAATTAACGGATGGACTACCATTACCACGGATGGTTCATTTAGCGAATTCAGCAGCAGCTTTGTATCATGCAGATGAAATTCCAACAGAAGTGATTCGTGCCGGAACCATCGCATACGGAATTGAACCTTCACAAGGTGAATTGCGTGATCGGAGTTATGTTGAGCCAGTTTTGACATTAGAGACTGAATTGAACTTTGTGAAACAGTGTCATGAAGGCGACGGTGTTAGCTATGGGCATACGTATTACACATCTGAAAACGAATGGATTGGTACGATTCCATTAGGTTATGGGGATGGATTGAGCCGAAAAGTACAAGGCTTTGAAGTGATTATTGAAGGTGAACGTTGTCCCTTGATTGGTAAACCTGCAATGGACCAAATGATGGTGGCATTGCCACATGAATTCCCAGTGGGTACGAAAGTGACGATTATTGGAAAAAATAATGGTTTAGAAAATACGCTTGAAGATGTTGGTGCCCACGTCGGCATTACACCTTGGGAAGTTGGTATTCATTTACAAGAACGTATCACACGTGTATTGGGAGCATAATAACAGATAAGGAGTTAAACACATGACAGAACGAGTTGAGATTGGTGGCGTTGCGGCAACGGAACTTGCACAACAATTTGGTACACCATTATATGTATATGATGTGGCGCAAATGCGTCAGCAGATGCGTGATTTCAAATCTGAATTTGAAGCCAGGGGTGTTGATTACGCCGTATCATATGCTTCTAAAGCTTTTGCAACCGTCGCAATGTACGAAGTTGTTAAGCAAGAAGGAATCCATATTGACGTTGTTTCCGGCGGGGAACTTTATACGGCTAAGCAAGCTGATTTTCCAATGGCCCATGTATCTTTCAATGGAAATAATAAGTCTGTTGACGAGCTAGAAATGGCACTAGATTACGGTGTTGGCACGATTATTGTTGATAATTTTTATGAATTAGCATTATTAGAAGACTTGCTAGCAGAACGTGATCAGCATCAAGATATTTTACTACGTGTATCACCAGGTATCTCAGCGCATACGCATGAATACATTTCAACTGGACAAGTTGATAGTAAATTTGGTTTTGATGTTGATAGTGGTCAAATGTTGACGGCTGTTAAGCAAGCTTTGGCAAGTGAACACTTGAATCTACTCGGTTTACATGCGCATATTGGTTCACAAATTTTTGATGAAGCTGGTTTTAGAGGCGTTGCAGAACGCTTAGTTGAATTGGCCGCTGAAGCTGAATTTGTGCCACAAGTGTTGAACGTCGGGGGTGGTTTTGGTATTCGTTATACTCAGGAAGACCAACCATTGCCCGCAACAACATTCATTGATGACATTATTACAAGTATCGAGCAAGCAACTCAAGCTCATGAGATGCCAATGCCAGCCATTTGGGTTGAGCCAGGACGTTCGATTGCTGGTCCAGCTGGATATAATTTGTACACGGTTGGTTCACGTAAGGATCTACCAGGTTTGCGCCATTATGTCGCAGTTGATGGTGGAATGGGTGACAATATCCGTCCGGCATTGTATCAAGCGGCTTATGAAGCGCAATTAGCTGAACCCGCTGATGACCGACCAACTGAAGCCGTTCGAATAGTGGGGAAGTATTGTGAATCAGGGGACATTTTAATTGATGAACAAAACTTGCCAAAGTTGGAGGCTGGTGATGTTCTGGTCTTAAACGCAACTGGGGCTTATGGTTATTCAATGGCATCAAACTATAACCGCAATCCACGTCCGAGTGTGGTGTTCGTTGAAGATGGACAAGAACAAGAAGTGGTTAAGCGTGAGACATATCAAGACCTTGTCCGTCTAGATCAACATTATGATTTGGCCTAATCCAACATTTTAATAAGTATGATTAAAGACAATTTTTTTAACAATTAAGGAGAATAGACATGACTGAATTATCTGCAGAAGACATTATTAACACAATTGCTAGTGCCCCTAAGTTAACACCGGTTCGCGTTGACCTTGCTGGTTCAAACCTACAAAGTTTAAGTTTCCCAGCCTCAGTCGAAACTTTCTTGAATGACCAAAATGGGGTCGTTTATGGTGATTGGGAAGTCATTAAGCCAGTTCTAGCAGAAAATGAAGCCCAAATTGAACGTCAACACGTTGAAATTATGGCACGCAATTCAGGTGTGCCTTTGCTAAATTATGAAAACATCCCAGCCCGCATCGAACCTGGTGCCATTATTCGTGACCAAGTAGTTGTCGGAAAGAATGCCGTCATTATGATGGGGGCAACCATTAATATTGGTGCTGAAATTGGTGAAGGATCAATGATTGATATGGGGGCTGTCTTAGGTGGACGTGCCCTTGTCGGTAAGCATTCACATATTGGCGCAAATGCTGTTTTGGCGGGTGTTGTTGAACCAGCTTCAGCCCAACCAGTGCGTATCGGTGATGATGTCTTAGTTGGTGCGGGTGCCGTGATTATTGAAGGTGTCCAAGTTGGTGATAACGCGGTTGTTGCTGCTGGTGCGATTGTGACGGATGATGTACCAGCTAATACAGTTGTTGCTGGTGTACCGGCTAAGGTGATTAAAACGTTAGATGAAAAGACAAAGAGTAAGACGGCTTTGGTTGATGCTTTACGTCAATTAGATTAAAAGGAATGAGGCGAAATAATGAGTGAAACAGCTTTATCACAAGCAGACTTACAACAGATTCGCCGTGATTTACATCAAATCCCCGAGTTGGCGTTAGAGGAAACTAAAACCCATGCTTATTTGAAAGCATTGATTGTACAATGGCAAACCCCTTGGGTGGAAATTCGTGAAGTACCAGAGTTGCCAACGGCTTTGCTTGTACGTGTACAAGGAACCCAGCCACAGCGAACGTTAGGTTATCGAACGGATATTGATGCTTTACCAATTGAAGAACAAACCGGTTTACCGTTTGCTTCAAAACATCCAGGGAAAATGCATGCTTGTGGCCATGATATGCATATGACTGTTGCTTTAGGTGTCTTACATCATTTTTGTATGACCCAGCCTAAAGATAATCTTGTCTTTTTGTTCCAACCAGCTGAAGAAGAAGAGTTTGGTGGCAAGAAATTATATGATTTGGGCGTATTTAAAGATGAGTGGCGTCCAGATGAATTCTATGGTTTGCACGATAATCCCGCTTTGCCAGCTGGTCAAATTGCAACACGTCAAGGTACGTTGTTTGCAGGTTCATGTGTCGTACGGATTGTCTTTTCAGGAGCTGGCGGACATGCGGCGATGCCACATTTAACAAATGATGCTTTGCTAGCAGCTGCAAGTTTTGTCACGAGCGTCCAATCAATCGTGTCACGAAATTTGAATCCAGTTGATGCTGGTGTTGTAACCTTTGGAAGTTTACATGCTGGCGGTTCGGTCGGTAACATCATTGCAGATGAAGCAAAATTAATTGGAACGATGCGTGGACTAACGCAGGTTAATCTAGAAATGATGATGGATCGGATTCAACGCATTGCGCGTGGCACAGCTGAGACGTTTAACGTTGATGTTGATATTGAACTTGAGCAAGGTGGTTATCAACCTGTAGAGAATGATCCGGATACAACAGCGCGCTTTATCGACTTTATGGAGCAAGATGAAGCCAGCGATTTCACGATTGTTGATTCAGCAATGACTGCCGAAGATTTTGGTTATCTATTACATCAAATTCCAGGCACGATGTTTTGGTTGGGGGTTAATGACCCAAGTCACAATTTACATCAAGCTGTCTTCAGTCCAGATGAAGCCGCATTACTTCCCGGTATTCAGTCAATTACAAGATTTTTGACTTGGCGCATGGCACAAAATTAAGGAGAAACTCATGTACGAAAATGCAAATTTAATTACAGCAATTATTACGCCATTTACAGCTGATGGTAGTGCAATTGACTACCCAGCACTAGATGCGTTAACAGATCGTTTATTTGATGAAGGTACGCAAGGTTATGTGATTGGTGGGACGACTGGTGAAGCACCAACGCTAACCCATGCTGAAAAGATTGAATTATATACGCATTTTGCAAAATATGTTGATGGACGCGGTGTTGTGATTGCTAACGTTGGTGATAACAATACACAAAATTCGGTTGCATTGGCCCAAGCAGTGAGTGCAATTGAAGGTGTAGATGCAGTATTGGCGGTAACGCCTTATTACAATAAACCAAGCCAAGCTGGCATGATTGCGCACTTTACAGCTATTGCCGATGCATCATCAGTACCAGTGATGCTTTATAACATTCCTGGTCGTTCAGCGGTTGGTCTTACAAACGAAAGTGTCTTGACTTTAGCTGAACATGAAAATATTAATGCGATTAAGCAGGTTACGAGTTTAAATGATCTTGGTTTCTTGGTTGAGAATACACCAGATGATTTTGCAGTTTATACCGGTGAAGACGCACAAACACTTGCTGCGAAGGCATTGGGCGCACAAGGAACAATTTCAGTAACTTCACATATTTACGGACCTGAAATGGCAGCGCTATTTACAGCTTTGGAAGCCGGTGACTTGGAAACAGCTGGAAACTTGCAACGTTGGTTAACCCCAAAGATGAATGCGCTATTTGCATACCCATCACCAGCACCAGTTAAAGCAATTTTGGGTGAACGTGGTCTTGTTGAAAACACCACGCGTTTACCAATTTTGCCATTAACAGCAGATGAGACAGCACATCTACATGAATTGTTAGGTGATACTGAAGGGGACGAGGAGACCGAATAGATGAAACGTGTTTTATTAGCGGGTGGTTTTGGAAAAATGGGACAAGCTATTCAAGCCCAATTGGCCCAGACTGAAGATTTAGAACTAGTTGGTATTTTAGCACCACATCCACAAGCAGCCGATGTGCCTGTGTTTGAAAAACTTGTCGAAATTGATGTGGCGGCGGATGTCTGGATTGATGTCACAACACCATCGACTGTGTTTGAAAATGTTGAATTTGCACTAGCCCATGGTATGGATGCAGTGATTGGGACCAGTGGTCTGGCTGAGGATGAATTAGAAGCATTAAAGCAACGTGCTAAACAGTATACGCAACATGTGTTAGTTGTCCCAAATTTTTCAATTTCAGCAGTATTGTTAATGCATTTTGCAGAGCAAGCTGCGCGCTATATGCCAGATGCTGAAGTGCTAGAGATTCATCATCAGGCTAAGTTGGATTCACCTTCTGGGACAGCTAAAGCGACTGCGCAACGAATTGCCAAAGGACGTGCAGCGCAACCAAACCTAGTCGGAATCGGTCAAGCTTCACGTGGTGAAGCGATCGAGGATGTGCCTGTCCACGCCATGCGTTTGCCGGGCTATATTGCCCATGAAGAAGTGATTTTTGGTGCGACAGGCGAATCGTTACATATTAGCCAAGATTCAATTTCTCGTGATTCATTTATGGCGGGAGTTGTGTTGGCGTTGCGTGAAGTTGATCAAGTACCAGATTTAGCGGTTGGATTAGATACAATTATGGATTTTTAAGGAGAGATAAACCATGTCAGAAGCAGGATATACAGTTGCTGTTTTAGGTGCAACTGGAGCAGTTGGAAATCGCATTATTGAACAATTGGAGCAATCAACCGTACCAGTTAAGGCTTTGAAGTTACTGGCTTCTGAAAAATCAGTTGGTAAGACATTGTCTTTCAATGGTGAGTCCGTTGCAGTTGAGCTAGCAGAACCAGACGCATTTGAAGGTGTTGATATTGTGTTGGCATCGGCGGGTGGCTCAGTTTCTGCCGAATTGGCACCTGAAGCAGTTAAGCGTGGGGCCGTTGTGGTTGATAACTCATCTCACTGGCGGATGGATGAACGCGTACCTTTGGTTGTTCCTGAAGTGAATCCAGATGCGTTGAAGCAACATCGTGGGATTATTGCCAATCCAAACTGTTCAACGACACAAATGGTTGTTGCTTTACAACCGATTAAAGAACAATTTGGTTTGAAGCAGATTATTGTCTCAACTTACCAAGCTGCATCTGGTGCAGGTCAAAAAGCGATTGATGAGGTTTTGGATCAAGCTCAAGCCTTCATTGATGGGCAACGTGAAGCGATGCAAGCAAATGTCCTACCTGTTAAAGGGGATGAAAAGCATTTCCCACTTGCATTTAATCTACTACCACAAATTGATGTATTCGAAGAAGCCGGTTATACCCACGAAGAATACAAGATGATTGATGAGACTAAGAAAATCATGCTGGGCGATGCTCATGCTAAGGATATTAAAGTGACCGGAACAGCTGTGCGTGTACCTGTTATGATTGGTCATGGGGAGAGTGTCTATTTTGAAGTTGCTGATCATTCAGCAACACGAAGTGATATTCAACAAGCTTTTGCCAATGGAGCGGGTGTTACCTTACAAGATGATCCTGATCGACAATTGTATCCACAACCGTTGAATGCTGAAGGTTCACGTGAGACTTTTGTTGGACGTGTTCGTCCTGATTTGGAAAATGAAGGGGCGTTCCACGCTTGGATTGTATCAGATAATTTGCTAAAGGGTGCTGCATGGAATACGGTTGAAATTGCAGAACAATTAGTTAAAGATGATTTGGTACGCGTACCAGAAGGCGTAAATTGGGATTAAAATAAAAAAGAGACCTGATGGTCTCTTTTTTATTTATTTTTTAGCTAAAATTTCGATACTGGCTTGATCGAGTACGTTTTGATTTAACTTTGTCCGAAGCTCATTGAGATAAAAGCCGTTTTGTAATGCCAGTTTAGTATCCAATGCATAGACAGTTAAAGTATAATGATGATCTTTATCGGGTGGCGTTGGACCAACATAATGCTCTACAAGTTTATCATCTGCAGGCTCCAAAAAAGGTGACCCAAAACTGTTTTTACCACGAACCGATTGGGTATCAGTTTGACTGAAATTTTCAGGAATGTGTTCTGTTACTGGAATGTTAGTGACGACCCAGTGGATCCAAGGAAAGCCACAGACGGGGATGGCATCATAATCAACGAGCGTTAAGGCTAAGAACTGTGTCTCATTTGGCAAATCGGCAAGTTCGATTGGGAATGAAACGATTGGCTGATTTGAAAATGTAAAAGTTTTATCCGCATATTTTGAGTATTTGTCTGGTAAATAACCGGCTATTTTTTTAATTTGCATGAAAATCTCCTTTTCAATTTAGAAGTCATTTTCAGAAAAACGGGGACTAGTGCGCAACGATATGCGAAAATATGTCAACATTACGATAACCATCTAAAGTTAAGATGTTGTCATGCAATGTCGCTTCATGGGTGAACCCAGCGCGGCGGGCAACGGCTTGACTGCGATGATTACTATCAGCAGCCTCAATTCTAATTTTATGAAAACTCAGTTCATTGTGAGCAATGAGGGTTAGACGCTTAACGGCTGTCGTCATAATACCATGACCTTCGTTTTTCGAATCCATCCAATAACCAATATCGGCACTGTGATTTTCGGCATCAATATTGTGAAGATCGATAAATCCAATGGGCTCATCATTCAATAAGATGGTTAGGGCTAATAATTCGTAGTTCGCATTGCTGACACGGGCACTATTAATAAATGCTAATTCATCATTAACGGTGTTCGTTTTATCAGTCCATGGAAACCATTTTTTAAACTCGTCTCGATTTTCTTCAACAATTTCAAATAATTTTGGGGCATGCGAGTGCTCAGGTAAAACTAATTGAATTAAGCCGACATCTGTTTTGAATTCGTCGAAAATAAACATATACATGTACATCCTTAATCACAGATTTTGCAGTAATTATAGCATTTTTTAATGATTTATGATAGTAATCTCATTTTAGGAGTGATTGACAGGGTTTGCTTACAAAAAAGAAGTGTGATAAAGTATGTTTACTGATAAAAAGTTAGGAGATTGATGATGGATTTACAGTTAACGGGAAAAGTAGCACTAGTTACAGGATCAACTAAAGGGATTGGTCGTGCGATTGCAATGAGTTTAGCAGGGGAAGGTGCCGACGTAATTATTAACGGGCGTTCAGCGGAAATAGTTGCAAAGGTACAAGCTGAGCTCCAAGCAAATTATCCAAATGTCACGATTTATGCGGCACCATTTGACCTAAGTGATGAAACGCAACGCGAACAGCTGTATGAAAAGTTTGCTGATATTGATATTTTGATTAATAATTTAGCAGTATTTGAAGATGCGCGCTTTGAAGATTTGTCATTAGATGAATGGCGTCGTTATTTTGAAATTAATACGATTGTTGGCATCGATTTAGCAAAATTCTATTTGCCAAAATTGTTAGAGAAAAATGTGGATGGCCGAATTATCTTTATTGCCAGTGAAGCGGCGATTATGCCAAGTCCTGAAATGCCACACTATTCAATGACAAAGACAATGAATTTGAGTTTGGCAAAGTCATTGAGTCGTGAGACCGCGGGAACCACTGTGACGGTAAATACAGTGATGCCAGGTTCAACCTTGACGGAAGGGGTTGAAAAATTATTAGCATCACTTTATCCAGACATCGCAGATGTAGCGGAACGTGAACGATTATTTATGGAAAATAACCGTGCAACATCAACGATTCAACGCTTAATTAAGCCGCAAGAAATTGGGGATTTTGTAACTTATGTATCAAGTCCCCGTGCAGGTGCTTTTTCAGGAGAGGCATTGCGTATGGACGGCGGAATCGTACCAACGATTATTTAAATATATATAATCGAAAAGACCACTTAGAACATTCAAAAATGTTCTAAGTGGTCTTTTTTTATTTGTTATATTGACGAATCATAGGGGGCTCATAACTATCCATAAAGTTATAAATGTCTTCTAAATTCTCAATGAAACCAAGTTTATCGAAGTCGGTTTGGGTTAAGAAGTCTTTATTGACCATATCCTGGAACATTTGTTGGATTGGATTGTAGAAGCCGTCAACATTGTAAAAAACACAAGGATTTTCATTGTCACCGATGCGGGCCCATGAAAATGCTTCAGCAATTTCTTCTAATGTACCGGGACCACCAGGTAAGGCGATGCAACCGTCTGATAATTCAAGCATACGTTGTTTACGAATTGACATATTTGGAACAACTTCAAAATCGGTTAAACCTGGATGACCAGCACCACGATCATATAAATTTTGCGGCATGATACCATGGACAACGCCACCTGCATCGAGTACAGTTTGCGCTAATAAGCCCATTAGGCCGACGCCACCACCACCATAGACGAGCTCTAAATCATGTTTAACAAGCCATTGTGCTAAATCAATGGTTGCTTGTTCAAATTGTGGATCATTTCCAGTGCTGGCACCACAATATACGGCAATTTTCTTCATACGAAACATCCTCCAGATTTAAAATATACTCTTCATGATAGCGCAAATACCGAATCAAAACAAAAAGATTACTGAATTTGAATTCCTAATAAATGCAACATAATTGCAGCTTGACCAGCATTAATACTGCAGCCACGCATTAATTCAGTAGAAAAAAGTAATTGTTCAAATTCTGAGTTTGCTAAATTGATGCCATCTAGATTTGTCTGTGTGAAGTCGGCGCCTTCTAAATCACAAGTATCGAAGATGAGGTCTTTGTGATGCGTCATTTGTTGTAAAAGACTTTCCGATAAATTGGTATTTTCAAATGTGAAATGAGTTGTTTTGGAAAAACTAAAAGTTGCATAGCGGGCATCGCAAGCATCGATTAAGCTGTCTTTAAATCTGCATTCTGAAAAATTGGTTCCGGTTAAACGACATTTTTTAAATTTTGACCGATAAATAGCACTCTCTTCAAAAGAACAATTAGCAAAGTCACAATTTGTAAAATGACAGTCGAGCAAGTCACTATGGCTAAAGTCGGTTTGTTCAAACGTACAGTTAATAAATGTCAGGTTATCAAAGTGTAGGGGTAAAAAACTATCTGCGATAATACTATCGTGATAAGTTTCGCCATAAATGAGGTCGTTTGGTTGAATTGATTCCATATTTAACTCCAAATCGTTTTTAATTAAGTTATCTTTTAGATTATCATAATTTAGAATAAAAGTTATTTTTATAAAATGGTATAGTTTTGTTATTGAGGAGAAATCACGCATGGATGACTGGTGCAAAATTTTAGAATATTTTTTGAAAACGATAAACACCCATTAAGACAGGATTGGGAATATACAAGACATTAATTAGGTATGCATTTTCATGAGTTTGCTAGTATCCTATTAAAGTGTTTTTTTATCTGTAAGGTTTTACAGTTTGTTTTGGTATAGCTTTATTTTGAGAAGGTGTTATGCTAATTACAATGTTTGATTGAAGCAAAAGCAGTATTAACGCAATCAATATAGAAAACGAGGGGATTATATAATGATTACAAATGGTTTTGATATGTTAAAGAAAGCTAGAGCTGAGCATTATGCGGTACCAGCTTTTAATGTGAATAATTTAGAATGGGCAAAAGCAATTTTGTTGGCGTGTGAAGAAATGCAGTCACCTGTCATCATGCAAGTAACCGGTGGAGCTGCAAAGTATATGGGGAATTTTAAAGTGGCCCACGATTTAATTAAGGATATGCACGATGCATTAGGCATTACAGTACCTGTGGCCATTCATTTGGACCATGGAAATTACCAAGACGTGCAAGATGCTGTGGCAGCTGGGTTTACATCAATTATGTTTGATGGGTCAGCATTACCACTTGATGAAAATGTGCAAAAAGTTAAAGCAATTGCGAACTTTGTTCATGATGATCACTTACAACTTGAAGGTGAAATTGGGACAATTGGCGGTGAAGAAGATGGCGTCATTGCTGATGGGGAAGTTGCTTCGTTAGGCGATACCTTGCGCTTAGCGCAGGCGGGGGTTGACTCATTGGCGGTCGGAATTGGTAATATTCACGGAAAATATCCAAGCAATTGGACTGGCTTGAAATTGGATCATTTAAAAGCCATTGCCGAAATGATTTCTGATGAAATGGGCATTGAGATGCCGTTGGTTTTGCATGGAGGATCTGGTATACCGGATGACCAGATTCAAGCGGCCATTCAATTAGGCATTGCTAAAGTGAATGTGAATACGGAAGGTCAACTGGCCTTTCATCAAGCAATTCGTGACTTTGTATTGTCGAATAAAGACTTAGAAGGAAAGAATTATGATCCACGTAAGTTCTTACAGCCGGGTACTGACGCGATTCAAGCAATGTGTGTGGATCGAATTACCGTTTTTGGATCATTAAATCGCGCTTAAGCAAAAGGCTACATGTACATGTAGCCTTTTTTTGTTTCATTTTAGATGCAATTGATTTTATAAAAATTCAATTTTGTTGTATGGGTTTAATCATAAAAAATTGCTTAAATGCTGATGAAATCGATTTTGTGATTCATATAAGTAAAAATGGTGATTGAATTTAGTAAAACGTTTATCGTGTTGATGGAAAGCGGTTTCTTTGCCTTTGTGACAATATGTGGAAAAATGTAAACGCTTTTGAAAATGAATGAAAACGCTATGAAAACGACTTGCAAAAACCAGTGATAACGCTTACAATATAGAGTGTAGACAGGTAGTTAGAAACTACAATTTAAATAGAATGATGAAGGTGATTTCATGCGGTATATTTCATATTTTGACGGTAACGATGCCCCAACTAACATTGCGACGGATGCATGGTTACTCAGTAACTTACATGCAGATGAACCGGTTTTTGCGCTTTGGCAAAATAAGAATGCGGTAATCATTGGACGTAATCAAGATACGTATGAAGAAATTAATCAAGATTTTGTTGATGAAAAGGACATTCAAGTTGTTCGAAGAGTAACGGGTGGTGGTGCTGTCTATCACGATATGGGAAATATCTGTTTTAGCTTGTTCGTTCCAGTTACATCAGAGACAGGTGATATTAACTTTGGAACATTTATTAAGCCCGTCTTGAAGGCTTTGCAAGATATGGGAATTGATGCCGAATTGACAGGCCGTAACGATATTGTTGTTGACGGTAAGAAGATTTCAGGTAACGCCCAACGTATGGAACGTGGCTACGTTTTGCATCATGGAACTTTGATGTATGACGTTGATATTGACACAATGGTGCGTTCATTGAATGTTTCAGATGATAAGTTCATTTCAAAGGCTGCTAAGTCAGTGCGTAGTCGTGTTGCTATGATTCATGATATTAAGCCTGATTTGTCATATGATGACTTGGTTGCTGGATTAATGGATGAATTAACAAATCACGGTGAGGATGGCGAGTATGTTTTGACTGATGAACAACGTCAAAGCATTTTGGACTTACGCGATAACCAATTTGCAACTTGGGATTGGACATTTGGTGAGTCACCAGCTTCTGACTTCCATAATGAACAACGCTTTGATGGCGGAACACTTGGGATTTCAGTTCAACTTGAAAACGGTGTGATTAAGGGAATTGATTTCAATGGAGACTTCCTAGGATTAGAGGAATGGCGTGACATTGAAGATAAATTCATTGGTATTCCATTCAAGAGCGACGCTTTGCTTGAAGTGTTAAATGAAAATAATCCAAATCAACAGTATTTCGGAACTGTAACCAATGAAGAAATTGCTGGATTAGTAAATGTTGAAAAGGATGATAACAAAGACTTTGTATAATATTTGATCAAAGTCTTAATGCTTTGAAAGAAAGGAATTTTACATGGCAACTATTAGTGATTCAAATAAGAAAGTCTTGGACTTTAATTACCAATTGCAAGCACAAGATGAGGCGTTTCCAACATTAAGTGTTTTGGATAATGATGGAAATATTGTCGATGAAGACGCTTTGCAACGTGCCGAATTGACTGATGAACAACTTGTTGAATTGATGAAGCGCATGGTGTTTAGTCGTGAGCTTGGAATTCGTTCAACTAAGTTGGCTAAGCAAGGTCGTTTTGGATTCTTTGCGCCAACTGCTGGTCAAGAAGCTTCACAAATGGCTTCATCTTTTGCATTTAATGATGAAGACTGGTTGTTCCCTGGATATCGTGATATTCCAGAAATTATCGTTAAGGGTTGGCCAATCTGGCGTGCCTTTTTGTGGTCACGTGGACACGTTGAAGGAAATAAGTTGCTAGATAAGGACTTAAATGATGTGCATGCTTGGATTCCACAAATTATCATTGGTGCGCAATACGTTGAAGCTGCCGGTGTTGCTGTTGGATTGAAGAAGCGTCAAAAGGATGCAGTTGCTTATACTTACACTGGTGATGGTGGAACATCGCAAGGTGACTTCTACGAAGGCATGAATTTTGCGGCTGCTTACAAGGCAAATGCGGTCTTCATCGTTCAAAATAATGGTTACGCGATTTCAACACCACGTCACGTTCAAACTGCAGCACCTCATTTGGCTGCAAAGGGTTGGGGTGTTGGAATTCCAAGCTTAGTTGTTGATGGAAATGATGCAATTGCCGTTTACCTAGCTGCAAAGGAAGCACGTGCATGGGCTGCCAACGGTAATGGACCTGTTTTGATTGAAACATTGACTGACCGTTTGGGACCACACTCAACTGCTGGTGATGATCCATTGCGTTATCGTACACAAGACGATATCGACGAATGGTGGAAGAAAGAGCCATTGTTGCGTATGCGTACATTCTTGACAAACAAGGGTATTTGGAACGAAGACATTGAACAAGCTTACATCGATGAAGTGAATGCCGATATTGATGAAAACATCAAGATTGCTGATAACATCGAGAAACAAAAGATTAGTGACTTTATCAAGAATACATTTGAACAACCTAGTCAAGCAATGGAAGAACAAATTGCACGTTTTGAAAGTGAGGGTAAATAGATGGCTGTTAAAACTTACTTAGCCGCGATTAACGAAGCACTTGATTTAGCTTTGGATCACGATGAAAATACATTGATTTTTGGTGAAGACGTTGGTAAGAACGGTGGGGTTTTCCGTGCTACTGATGGCTTACAAGCTAAGCATGGTGAGGACCGTGTCTTCAATACGCCACTTGCTGAATCAGGAATTGGTGGTATGGCAATCGGTTTGACGACACAAGGATATCGTCCAATTATGGAAATTCAATTCTTTGGATTCTTATTTGAAGTGATTGATTCAATTGCTGGACAAATGTCACGTAACCGTTTCCGTTCAGGTGCAACACGTACACAGCCTATTGTTGTTCGCGCACCATATGGTGGTGGAACAAAGACACCTGAAATGCACGCGGATAACTTAGAAGGTATTGTTTCACAAATTCCAGGTATTCGTGTTGTTATGCCTGCTAACCCAGAAGATGCTAAAGGACTTCTTTTGAGCTCAATTGAGTCAAATGACCCTGTTGTCTTCTTGGAGAACTTGCATTTGTATCGTTCATTGAAGGGTGAAGTACCAGAAGGATACTACACAACACCATTGGATAAGGCCGCCATTGCCCGTGAAGGTGAAGATGTATCAATCATCAGTTACGGAGGTGGTGTACCTGTTTCCCTTAAGGCTGCTGATGAGCTTGAAAAAGAAGGTATTAAAGCAGAAGTTGTTGATTTGCGGACAGTGTCACCTTTGGACATTGAAACAATTGGTGAATCAGTTAAGAAGACTGGACGTGTCGTTGTTGTTCAAGAAGCACAACGTATGGCTGGAGTTGGGGCTGATGTCATGGCTGAAATTTCAGAACGCTTTATTTTAAGTTTGAAAGCACCAATCGGTCGTGTTGCTGCTCCAGATACAGTGTATCCTTTTGCGCAAGCAGAAAATGACTGGATGATTAAGGCGGATGACGTCATTGAAAAGACGAAGGAGGTTGTCAACTATGACTGAAATCTTTAAAATGCCCGATATCGGGGAAGGCATGACGGAAGGTGAAATTACCAATTGGTTGGTTAAAGTTGGTGATGACGTCAAGGCTGATGATTCCGTTGCGGAAGTACAAAATGACAAGTTGATGCAAGAAATTCTTTCACCTTATTCTGGTAAGGTTACAAAGCTGTTTGTTGAGCCAAATACAATGGTCACAGTTGGTGATTCTTTGATTGAGTTTGACGGCGATGGTGCCGGTGAAGCAAGTGAACCCGCAGCACCAGCTGCGACTGAAGCACCTGCAGTACCTGCAAACGAGCCTGCTTCAGCACCTGCAGAAGCGCCAGCTGGTCAAGCAGCGCCTGTTGTTGCATCCAATGGACAAATTTTGGCGATGCCATCAGTTCGTCATTACGCTGCACAACATGATATTGATTTGACACAGGTTAGTGCAACTGGACGTCATGGTCATATTACATTGGCTGACGTTGAAGGATTTACAGGTGCAGCTCCTGCTGCCCCTGCAAATGAAGCAACGCCTGCAGCAGAACCAGCACCAGTTGCTGCTGCCGCTGCAGCAACTGAAGCTCCAGCAGCAGAAGCCGCTAAGCCTGTTGCACCAGCACACGTTACTGAAGGTCGTCAACCAATGACACCAACACGTCGTGCAATTGCTGGTGCCATGACTAAGCAAAATGCCACAATTCCAACTGTAACAAACTTCGATAGTGTTGAAGTTTCAAAGTTGGTTGATCACCGTAAGTCATTTAAGGCTGCCGCCGCTGATCAAGGTATCCGCTTAACTTACTTGGCATATGCTGTTAAGGCTTTAGCTGCAACAGGTAAGAAGTTCCCAGAATTGAATGCTTCTGTTGACATGGATAGCAATGAAATTGTTTACCATGATGAAGTAAATATGGGAATTGCTGTTAACGCTCCAAGTGGTTTGTATGTGCCTGTGATTGCTGATGCTGATCGTAAGTCAATCTTGACAATTGCGCAAGAAATTGGTGATTTAGCAGAAGCGGTACGTAATGGTACGATTAAGCCATCACAAATGAAGGGTGCAACAATGACCATTTCAAACCTAGGTTCTGCACGTGGAACTTGGTTCACACCAATTATTAATGGTAGTGAATCAATTATCCTAGGATTGGGATCAATTTTGAAGGAACCAATCGTGGATGCAGATGGTGAATTAGCAGTTGGACAAAACATGAAGCTATCATTGTCATATGACCACCGTTTGATCGATGGTATGTTGGGTCAAGAGGCTTTGAACTACTTGAAGCAATTGTTGGCTGATCCAGCTTACATGTTGATGGAGGTATAAGAGTATGGTTGTAGGAGCACAAGCAACAGAATTAGACACAATCGTGATTGGTTCAGGCCCTGGAGGCTATGTTGCGGCAATTCGTGCGGCCGAATTAGGTCAACAAGTTACCGTTATTGAACGTGGCAACATCGGTGGTGTATGTTTAAATATTGGATGTATCCCATCAAAAGCTTTGATTAATGTTGGGCACCACTATCAAGCCACACAACAAGAAAATCCATTTGGACTTTCTGTTGAAGGGGCTAGTATTGATTGGTCAAAGACACAAGATTGGAAGCAACACAGTGTTGTTGATCAATTGACATCTGGTGTGTCAATGCTATTCAAAAAGCATAAGATTGATGTGATTCAAGGTGATGCATCATTTATTGATAATGAAACGATTAATGTTATTCAAGAAGATGGACATCAATTGTTGCAATTTAATAATGCGATTATTGCGACTGGATCACGTCCAGTTGAAATTCCAGGCTTTAAATTCAAGGGACGTGTTGTTGATTCAACTGGTGCCTTGAGCTTACCTGAAATTCCAAAAAGCTTGATTGTTGTCGGTGGTGGTGTCATTGGTTCTGAATTGGGTGGTGCATATGCCAACTTTGGAACAAATGTCACGATTGTTGAAGGTTTGGACCATACTTTAAATGGTTTTGACAAGGAAATGACAAAGCCTGTCTTGGATGATTTCAAGAAGAAGGGTGGCGAAATTTTCACATCAGCAATGGCCAAGTCAGTTGATCAAACGGATGATGATGTTACTTTGACATTTGAAGTTGACGGTAAGGAACAAACTGTGACGGGTGATTACTTGCTTGTTTCAGTAGGTCGTCGACCAAATACAGATGAGCTAGGGTTGAATAATACAGATGTTAAGGTTTCCGATCGTGGTTTAATTGAAATTGATGATCAAATGCAAACATCAACGCATCACATTTATGCCATTGGTGACGTCACTGCTGGACCTGCCTTAGCACATAAGGCTAGTTTCCAAGCTAAGATTGCTGCTGCAGCAATTACTGGTGACCCAACCGCACATGATATTCATTATTCATTGCCTTCAGTTGCTTATACGAATTACGAAATGGCAACTACTGGTGAAACACCCGAGTCAGTGAAAGAGAACAAGTTGAATGCAAAGGTAACTAAGTTCCCATTTGCAGCCAATGGACGTGCGTTGTCAATGAATGAAGGTGTTGGATTTATTCGTTTGATTACGGATAAAGAAACAAATGCTGTGCTAGGAGGCCAAATTGTTGGACCTGGTGCTTCAGATTTGATTTCAGAGATTTCATTAGCGATTGAAAGTGGCTTGACCACAAATGATATTTCATTAACAATCCATCCACATCCAACTTTGGGTGAAGGAATTATGGATGCTGCTGAAGTAGCAGATGGTCTTGGAATTCATATCTAGTATGATTTGAAAAAATAAAAAGGGCGGGCAGCTAAAGCCCACTCTTTTTATTTTTTAATATAGGAGAAAGGTGGGGAACGTATGACATTTTTTAAAACAAATGATAATGTACGGCTTAATTATCAATTGCAAGGGCCCTATGATGGTCCCGTTATCGTGTTTTCAACGGGATATTCAGGTGATCAAGCAACATGGAATATGCAAATCCCCTATTTTTTAGAAAAAGGGTATCGTATTTTAACGTGGGATTATCGGGCGCATGGACATAGCGATCAGGTTGATTACGGATTACGAATTGCCAGATTAGCGAGTGATTTGAATGAATTGTTGACGCAGTTACACTTGGACCAAGTTATTTTAGTTGGTCACTCCATGGGGACGATGGTTCATTATGCCTATGTGTCACTATTTGGGCAAAAGCGAATTCGCGCAATTGTGTCTGAAGATCAACCACCTAAAATGTTAACGGATGAAAATTGGTTTTATGGGCGCTATGATTTAACCTATGCCAATTTAGAGCAAATGGCTGAAGACTTCCCAAAAACGCCACTTATTCGCAAACGAATTTCAGATGATGTTAAACGAGCAATTAGTGATAGCCATCCTAAATTTGATTTTAAGGCAACCCGCCCGTTAATTGTGGATGGTATGGAACAAGATTTTACAGATGTCGTCCGAATTGAAACGTGTCCACATTTGTTTATTGCTGGCGGAAAATCACCATTATATGATGCACATCAGGCTGAAGCAGCACGTTCATTACATCAAAATGCCTTGTCACAAGCGGTGGTGTTAGATGAGTGTGGGCACATTCCACATTTAGAGGATGTGGAAAAATTTAATCGAACGCTCGAAGCTTTCTTTATAACTGTCCGTGCGTCAGAGGAGGAATAGAGACTATGTGTACTTCTTTATTGATGACGGCAACTGACGGATCACATTTGTTTTCTAGAACCATGGATTGGCATACTGAAGCCTCACGTCCCATTTTTTTACCACGACATTATGCGTGGCAGTCGCTTTATAATGGTAAATCACATGTGGGGCCTTATGCCGTTCTTGGCGTTGGGGAACCACACCGATACCATGAAGATGTGTCTGATGGTATTAATGAAATGGGGCTGTCGGTTCAAAAGTTAACCTATCAGAATGCAGCTATCTATAATGATGAGCGTCAAGATGACGAAACCCAAATTGCGCCATTTGAATTTGTACTGTGGGCGTTGACACATTGTCGTTCTGTGGCAGATTTGATTAATCAATTACCACAAATTCAATTAATGACCAGTAAAGAAGCGGATGTCACATATGCACAAGGACCGCACGAGCTACATTTTGTGGCCACTGATGCAACAGGCCGCTTTATCGTGATTGAACCAAATGGTATGCCAATGACAGTCATTAATAACCCCTTGAATGTGACCACCAATGCAGTTGATTTTGAACGCGAGGTTGAACGCTTAAAGGAATATTTCCCTTTGAAAGTCGATTGTTGGCAAGATTTACCATTTAATCAAAATCGTGTTACGGATGGAAAATTTAGTGGATTGAAAAAGGAACCGAGCGGATTTACACCCACTGCGCGTTTTATTCGAACCATGGTAAATAAGGAACGTTTGGATGCCTTTAATAATGAGCAAGAAAATGTGATTGCTTCTTGGCATGTACTAAATAATGTCACTGTACCTGCTCAACATACGCGATCAGATACCTATACGGTTTACCGTAGTGCGGTTGGGCTAGAAAGTAAGGTAATGTATTTTCAAGGTTATTCAGATACACGTATCTATCGGATTGAATTTCCAATGAATTATCAAATACTGGATGAAGTGCTGATTTTTAAAAATACACATGCAGAATTATTTGATGGGATGGATGAAGAAAATTATTTATTTTAGCGCACTTAGTGATGAGAAATGATATATTTGACATTAATTAGTAATATAGGTAGAATAAAATTGTGAAATTTATTTAGAGATAGGAAATGAGGATAGTTAGATGAGTCGTGATACAATCAAAAACATTATTATTGCTATTTTAGCAATTGCATTAGTTGGAACTGGGGCATACGCTGTACAGGCTAAGCAGCATGTAGATAAGTTACAGCCCCAAGTAAATGAACGAATCACACGCATGGAAACTGGTGAGTATAAAGTTTCAAGTAAGAGTTTAAAAGCTAAAACTGCGGAAATTAAAGATGACCAATTAATTTTTGATAAGAAAACAACATATTATATGGTTCGTGGAATTAGTAAGAAGAACTCAAAGGATAATTTCGTTATCTTGCAAAACGTAAAGAATAACAATACAAATCTTTACCAATTGAAGAGTAAGGACAATAAGTTAGATTTCTATAAAATTAAAAATGGAAAACCAGGCTCTTTGGCATTTTCGTTGAACAAGTAATTTAAATATAAAATCGTAATTAGTCTCCAAGGTCGTGGCTAATTACGATTTTTTTATTTAAGAGGAAAGTATACAATTTTGCAGTTGATGTAACCCTCTCTTTAATTGACACTAAAGCTTAATTTAAGCTATAATATCAAGTATTGCACACGATAATTAACCACTGAAATTTAACGTTTAAAAGAATTTTAATTAAAATGGTTTTGGTAAAAAATAATGAATAAAGTCATTTATTGTTTTTGTGGTGAGTATTTAAAATATTTAATATTGTATGAATTAATAATGATTTAAAAAATAGCAATGAATTTAATTTAAAGTTCACCTATAACGGCAGATTTCATTAATTTCCCAATGTTAACTGGAAATTGTGTATATCATCTTGCTGGGGGCTTTTTCCTAATGATTATTGTCTTGTTGCTGTTTAAGAGTATGGGAGAAAAATAGTGGGTAAAAGTTCAGAATTAACATATAGTAACTATCAATTAACATGTAAAGTTAATAGTGATGCAGAAAAATGGAATATATAAAGGGGTTAACTGATGGAATTTAAGAATACACTCCAAATAATTGATGCATTTGGTGCTGCGGAAAAACGTGTAAATTCAAATTATGTAGAATTTTTGAATCGTTTCTTTCCAGACTGGGAAATGTTAAAAACTAAGACCCGCAAAGATGGAAAGAATATTGACTACATTAATAAGCGAGGTAAGCGACAATTTACAATTCGTTATCGTAATAAAAACCTTGAAAAGGTTGAACTTATTGATGTATTTGCTAATAGCAATGCTTTTTTAGGGGAAGAAGTTCAATCAACTAAGCCATTTGTACGTGCAAAAATGAATCGTCGAAGTAATGCAACTCTTTTACGTTACTATGCTAAAAATAGTTGGAATAATGTTAAGGATGAATATGTGGATGTTAATTTTGAACCATTTTTGACGATTAATTATGGTCAAGATGAACCTATTTTAGGATATGATTTTGAATGTTTTGGAGAAAGTTCTTTTTACGAAACAGAAGAAGCATTAGTAGAAGCGCTAAGTGTTCCAAATATTAAGGGCTTTGATTTTCAGAGTAGATCTTTACAAGCTGTAAATACTGTGTTTGAAGGTCGAAAAGTAAAGTTTTCATTTGAATATGATGTTGTTGATATGATTGATGATGTCCATATAGGAATTTTTGGTTTAGATGAATTTCAAGTTACAAAATTAGATAAGCGTACATTAATGATTGAAATTCCAGATGATTTACCAATTAAAAAAGGTACTCACGATCTGAAAGTTGAAGTTAAAGGTATTGAATTTAATATTGCAAATTCAAATTTGTTATTTGAACCTGTTGACAATCGAAGTACAAAAATAGATGAGAATGATGAAAATGTTTTGTTTTGGTATGGAAATGTCAAAGGAAATTATGCGCTATTAAGTAGAGCTCATGACCTTAATTTAGAGCGACCAATAACATCAGGAAGTCCTATTTTGATTTCTGATGTTTTAGAAGTTCCGACAGGGCTCTTGTTTAAATTATCATTACCAGTCGTGAACAATATTCAATTTTTCTCTCAATACGATGGTAAACAATATGTGATTCCACATACGACTTATGCACCAGGGTACTATGTGCTTGATGTATCTCAAGTACCTCAAGAAATGCCCATTTTTGTAAAATATACGCAAACAGATGGTAAACAACAACAAAAGTTACTATCACTAAAATCTTTACAGAGAAACTTTGTGAAAAATACAAAATTAGATCGCATTAGTTCACAAAAAGATGGCACCTTAGACCTACATGTCACTATGCCAATCATTGGGTTAGGGCAGCATCTAGTTTTGGTTTTGAAAAATCGTGGTTCTAAAGAATCTGTTTTTTTCGATGTACAAGAAACGCAAGTATTAGACGATTATTTTATGGAAGGTGTTTTTAAGGTTAAACTCTCAGAATTTCCGCTCCCAGAAGAATTCGACGTGCGTGCTTATGATCCAACCATTTATGATGTATCATTAGAATTTGGTTGGAGGGGCTTAAGTAAATTTGATGTACCTGTTCGCGTTAATTTAGAATCGGAGATTGACGAAGAAATCTTTGGTAAGTTTGACGAAGAAACTGAGTACATGATTAACCCTTATGGGACAAGCAATAAAAATGAATTATCACTTAGAACGTACTTCTTAACTAATGAAGCTGCCAGCTATTATCGTTGGCAGGTTGAAACAGGTAAAGATGCTTTGGATGAACAACGCAATGCTGAAAAAGATAATAGTAAGCCTGTCATCGTGGTGATTGAATCGCCAAATAAAGCACAAGATAACGGATTACACTTTTTCAAGTATATGCTTGAGAAACGTGCTGACGAAGTTGATGCTTATTATGTGGTTGATGCTAGCTCACCTGATTTACCTAATCTAGAACCTTATATGGATAAAGTACTTATCTATAAGTCAGTCCATCATTTTGAAATGATGGCAAAGGCAGATGCAGTGATTCATACAAATTCATCATTTTATGCTTACCCAATTAACACAAGTTTCTGGAAACAATACCAACTAGATGCTAAAAAGGTCTTTTTACAGCACGGAATTATTGGCGTTCGTAACCTCGCTAATTTATATGGTAAGAATCCAATGTTTACTGATCGCTTTATGGTAAGTAGTGTTCGCGAAAAGAATCTAGTTGTCGATGAGATGGGGTATTCATCTGATGAAGTTGTTATTGCAGGGCTAACTCGTTTCGACACTTTGTTGAAGGATTCAAGTCCAGAACGATCATATGATTTGCGTAAGAATATTTTAATTATGCCAAGTTGGCGTAAGGGACAAGATCGCTTGACTGATGAAGACTTTGTAAAAACAGATTTTTACCAATCTTTGCATGAGTTTATTAATAAGCCAAGTTTAGTTGAACAAATTAACGAAAAAGGTTTGAATATTTCTTTGTACTTACATCATAATTTTCAAAAGTATAGTCATTTATTCGAGGACGCTCCTGTTTCAGTAATATTAGAAGAAGAGACCACGGTGCAAGAACTTCTATTGAATAATGGTTTGTTGATTACTGATTTCTCAAGTGTTGCCTTAGACTTTGCTCTGCAAGAACGAAAGGTATTCTACTATCAGTTAGATGATGCGATTCTTTCAGAAGTGGATGAATTAGCAAACTTCTTCCCTGGTAAAATTTATTTTGATGCAGATGCAGTTATCAATGATGTTGTGGAAGCTGTTGATAATCCACAACTATCATTAGAGGAAGAAACAAAGTTAGATAACTTATATCTACAACGTGATTTAAAGGCCAGCGAACGTACCTATGAGGTAGTAAATGATTTACTAAATGATGAGACTGAGGAGAAAAATTATCAAATAGCGGCTGAAAATGGAGCACAAAATGATACAGGAAAAGATTTGAATGACTTGAATGACGCATATGAACCTAAACAAAGTAGTGATTCAATCTCAGTACGTTTAAAGAAATTATTTCAAAAGGGTTAGTGAACTACATGACAGTAAAAGAAATAGATTTTAAAAAACCAATTTTGGTTGATGTCATGATGGCAGAGGGTACTGATGTTTGGACGCTTGATTTTGGAAATAAAAATATCAGTTCTTTTGTTTTGTGTGAACGTAAAACTAAAGAATGTGTTCCAGTTGAGTTAGAGCAATCAGAGCAAGGTAAGTTTAAATTTAAGTTTACACAAGTGCCATCAGAACTCGGAACTAAAATTTGTCGATATGATTTATTAGGTTTAGAAAATAATGCGTGGCATATGCTAAAAGTTCGTAAAATAAATCGAATTAGTGAATGGCGAAAATATAGTTCTGCATATACTGAATTACCGAATAGTGGTCGACATTTAATTCCGTATATTCAAAAGCGTGGCTACTTATCTGCACTGACTAAGAAGTTTACGCATACAAATGGAACGGAACGGAAGCTTATTTTTTCGGGAAAACTTGACCAGATAATAGATGATGAGCAGTATTTAACTTTTAAAGTTAACTTGCGTGCTGATTATCCTAGTAATTTGGATGAAATAACCAACTTAACCTTAATGTATAGAGGTAATGATACTAATTTTGAAATGTTACCAGAAAATATTCAGGTTGAAGCAAAGGTTGGTAATCGTTTTACGATTGAAGCTGTATTTGATAAGCAAAAAATTACGCAGGAAATTTATAAAGATTCTTATATGTTAGTTGTGCATGCATTAAAAGATGCTCAACGCATTGATTATTATATTAATTCTGTAACTTATGATTTTTATAAGCAATTAAATGGGAGTTTCCGAGATGTTTATCAATTAAATGATAAAAAGAAATTCTTAATTCAAATTGCGCTCAATCGTAATTTGTGGATTCATTATCGTGATGTTATGAAGTTGGATACCAAAGCAATTCGTGAGCGTGAATCAAAAGCATTACAGACATTTAAGCCAAATCAACGTAATGGCAATATCTTAATGTTTGAAAAGGAGTCTCAAATGGCTCAGGATAATGCCTTTGCACTTTTTAAATATTTACAGAATACGCCATTAAAGAAAAAAGTCTTCTATGTCATCGATGAAAAATCCTCACAAACACAATACTTAGAACCATGGAAGGATCAGGTGCTCTATCTTTACAGTGAGCAGTATTATAAACATGTCATTGAAGATCAAATGATTGTAGCTTCTGAGAGTTTGGCACATATCTATCAGTTTAATATGGTTTCCGGGGCCATGATGCATATCATTAGAAAAAAGAATAACTATTTCCTTCAACATGGTGTGATTGGCATTCGTAAATTAGGGGATGTATTTCGATTTAAGAAATCGGGATATGATTTTTTTAATACTTCTACAAGACGTGAGCAAGAGAAGGTTGTTAAATATCTGGGTTTTCCTAAATCAAGAGTTAATGTGTTTGGATTACCGAGATGGGCCGATTTAAATAGAGGTGTAGCTACGCATCAGAAAAATTTGCTTTACTTCCCAACATGGCGTGAATATTTGGCTTACTTAAGTGATGCCGATTTTTTGGATTCCGAATACTTTAAACAAATTAAAGGGTTTTTGGGGAGCTCTGAATTACATGCAATGTTAGCTCAATATAATATTACGCTAAAAGTGTTTTTACATCCAAAAATGCGTAAATTTTCCTCGTATTTTGAAAATGATAGTATCGAAATTTTGGACAGTAAGCACGAGTCGCTTAAGGAATTGATTAAAGTATCCGATGGAGTTATTTCAGATTATTCAAGTATGGTTTGGGATTTTGCCTATCAAAGAAAGCCCGTAATTTTGTTTCAGTTTGATCAATTGGAATATGAGCAACTTTGGGGTGGTTTCTTTGATACAACAATTTGGCAATTTGGCCCTGTTGTAACAACGTTGCCTGATTTGCTACAACAAATTGAGCTTTTTGGTATAAACGATGCTCAAATTGATGAAACATATCGGTTTAATATGGAAGAGCAATTAGGCGAAATTAAGAATATTAATGAGCGACATGCTGAATTCATTAATACAAAGCTTAAAAAAAGTCGCAAAAGTTATCTTGAGTATACTAGTTATCCTTTTTTGAAATTACGTTATATCTTGCGGTATGATAAAAAATTATATAAGTTCGTACGTACTAAGTTTAGGCGACACAAATAAAATTTATGTTTATGAACTTAGTAGGTATTAAAATTAAGAAAAAAGCCAAATCGTTTTTGATTTAAATCAAAGATGACTTGGCTTTTTTTATTTCTATAAATTAAAATATTTTTCTAAGAAGATACCGACACCATTTTCGGCATTAGATTTTGTAATATCTGTTGCAATGTCTTTTATCTGAGGAATGGCATTACCCATGGCAACACCAACTTTAGCAAGTTTAAGCATGGGGTAATCGTTTTCTTCATCACCAAAGGCCATTAGGTTTTCAGCTGTTAGGTTAAAATGTTCTAAAAGCGTACTTAAGGCAGAACCTTTATTGACACCACTAGGAACAATTTCCAATAAGATTCGACGCGAGCGAACGAATGATAAAAGGTGATTTAGTTCCGTATGCTGTTGCAAAATAGTTTCTAAATGATCTAATTGTGCTTCATCGGCATAAATGACGAATTTATTAAATACTAAGTCATTTGGAAGATCGGCAAGTGCAACTTGTTGGTAGGGGACAATCCCATTGACAAGTTTGACATAGTCAGATTGTCCAAAATCAGTAATCGAATAAACTTGCTTTTCAGCCACGATATCGATGGGTAGTCCTAAATCAGTGATGATATGAAAAGCGGCTTGCATATCTTTAAGTATAAAATGACGATTTAAAATGTTTTCATTTGTGTGCGTATTTTTAATCATGCCGCCATTAAATAAAATGACATAGTCATCTGATTGGGTTAAGCCAAGTTGCTCAATGAACGGTGCAACATTTGGTAATGGTCGTCCTGTTGTTAAAACGATGTGCTTCCCATTGGCATGTAGTTGCTTTAACGCTTGTGCATTACGAGTAGATAGACTTTTATCAGGTAAAAGTAATGTATTATCCATATCAAAAGCAAGTAGCTCAATTGTATTGTTTTCCATTTTCAACGTCCTCCGTGGCCTTAACTGTTTAATAATAAAGGATAAATTTATTACTACATTAGTTAATTCATCTTGTCATTTATTTGAGATGAGAATACTTCAATTATACATCACTGAAATCTGGTTTTGATAAATTTTAATAGTGCTCTTTGATGACACATATATTGAAGATAAAAGAGATAGTTGTCGATACAAAGAATGACTTAAATAGTGGTTTTTTCTAAAATTAATTTTAATCGCTTTGTTTTGATAAATGGTATACATCATATAAAAATCATGTATTTTTATTATATTTATCAAATTTTAGAATTTTTAAATGATATCGTAACAGTTACAATTATTGTTTAAATATTTCAACTTTATTGTGTAAAAATTATAAAAAGAGCCGTTATATTGGCATTTTATTAAAATTAAGAGTCGTGTAAGAATGCGGTTTCAGTAACACTGGTTACGGAATGAATATTATGTTAATTTAATGGATATTTTTTTTGTAATGTCAGGGCTTGATTTGATGAAATATATCCGTTACAATAACCTTAGAAATTGATAGAGACATAAGCAGACTAATGACATCTATTGGTTTCATAAACTAGGAGGATTTTTGATTATGGGAAATCAAGAAACAAAAGTACATTACAAAATGTATAAGGCGGGAAAGCTATGGTTGTATAGCTCAGTTGCATTAGTATCACTTGCTGGTATGGGTATGGGAACTCAAGTTGCAAGTGCTGATGAAAAAGGTTCTGAGCCATCTTCAGCGGTAGTGAGCGATGATGATGCTGATAAAGCGACAGATGAAAATGTTGTTTCTTTAGACGCTGATGTCTCTACTGAAAAAACAGATGCTTCTGAGACTAATGAAGTTGAAGCTGCAAAAGCATCAGTAGCAGCACCTGTAAAGGAATCTGCTGATTCTTCAAAGCAAGAAGTAGCACCAAAGGCTGAAACAAAAGCCTCAGTAACAGAAACTTCAAAGCAAGAAGTAGCACCAAAGGCTGAAGCAGAAGCTCCAGTAACAGAAACTTCAAAGCAAGAAGTAGCACCAAAGGCTGAAACAAAGGCCCCAGCAACAGAAACTTCAAAGCAAGAAGTAGTACCAAAGGCTGAAGCAGAAGCTCCAGCAACAGAAACTTCAAAGCAAGAAGTAGCACCAAAGGCTGAAACAAAGACTCCAGCAACAGAAACTTCAAAGCAAGAAGTAGCACCAAAGGCTGAAACAAAGGCCCCAGCTACAGTAGAACAAGCCCAAGCAAGCCAAAAGGAAGCTGCAAAAAAGCAAGCACCAAAGGCTGATGATATTGTGACTTTGGAGTCATTGACATCAGACTTGAAAACAAGTTCTGAATATCAAGCTTTGACAAAGACACAACAAGCAGCAGCACTTTCATACGCTGAACGTCAACTACGTGCAGCTCAAAAGGCTGGACAAGCAACTTATGCAAATAAGGCCTTTGCGCCATTTGCCTTGATTCAAGGTTCAGTTTTGGAAGACGTTAAGGTTACTAACGATAGTGGTACAAAACGTGGTGGAAAAGCTGACGACGGTACAGCCCTTAAGGCTGATAATGGTGTGTCAGATGTTGTCATTAAGTTGAATGGTACTAAGCCAGCTGACGTTTCATTGATTGGTTCAGGAAAGAAAGTTGCTGGAATTCAAATTCCTGCTGAATTAATTGGTCGTGTAACACCAAATGGAACAGCTAAAATCAATACAAGTATTTCAATTCGTTTGGATGAAGTACCACTTTTGCGTGCAGCCTTAGAAGGTTTGCAAGCTGGTGTTAACACATTTGACTCTGTTGTTGCGACATTGTTGAATGAAGCCGCAAAGGCAATCCCGGTTGAAATTGTGACAAAGGATGCCGATGGAAATGTTGTCTTAGGAGCCGACGGAAAGCCTGCTAATGGCCTACAAACTACAGTTGATGCCATTAACAACTTGCTTGCTGACGCGATTACTTTTGACCAAGCCGACTTAGAAGCTAATATGAAGCTTTCTGATGATGGTAAGATGATTACAGCTGAATTGAACGATGATTTTGCTGATGTTATTGCAAAAAACTTGACGGATGCATTGGACCACATTTATGACTTAATTGGTGGATTAACTGTTCAACCAATTGGTGGTAAGTATGACAGTAACCCAATTATCGCTGCACAACAAATTGCTGCTGTGGCAACTGCTAATACTGCTTTGACGGCTGCCAAGCTTCCATTGCGTGCTGCTGTTGAAACATTGAAGGGTGTTGTTACCGCCGGTGGTGCAATTTTGGATCAATTTGGTAGTGCCGCCGTATTGGGTGATACAGAAGTTGATATGCCAATTAGTATTGATACAACTGGTATGGATCAATCAGTCATTGATGCAAATAACGGTGTTGTCCGCATCAATGGAATGGTAAGTACTGATGATTTGTTGGCATTGAACTTATTTAATGACAAAACTGATTCAACAAACATTTACTTTGAAACAAGTTTTGATCAATTAACAGCACCAAAGGTTAACGCAACTACTGATGAAGACGGAAAGTCAACAATCACAGTTGAAGGTGAACCAAATGCTGAAATTACAGTTAAGGATGCTGATGGTAATGTAATTGCCACTGGTACTACAGACGCCGACGGAAAGTTAACACTTGACTTGCCTGAAGATTCAGCTGGTAAGAAGATTACTGTTGACCAAACGGTTGATGGTGAAACAAGTGATCCAACTGAAATCACGGTTCCAACTGCTGACTTGTCAAAGGCAAAGGAAGATGCTAAGAACAAGATTGACGAAATGCCAAACTTGACTGACGCTGAAAAGGACGATTTCAAGAAGCAAGTTGATGATGCTACTTCAAAGAATGATGTGAACAAGGTTGTTGATGATGCACAAGCAAAGAACGACGCCAAGGCCAATGATCCATTAGCAGATGCTAAGGATGAAGCAAAGGACAAGATTGACAACATGCCAAA
>NZ_JQCD01000024.1:346119-430212 GCF_001437425.1 Weissella minor
CGATGACGCACAAGAGAAGAACGACGCCAAGGCTAACGATCCATTAGCAGATGCTAAGGATGAAGCAAAGGACAAGATTGACAACATGCCAAACTTGACTGATGCTGAAAAGGATGCAGCTAAGGATGCTGTTGACAACGCAACTTCACAAGACGAAATTGACAAGGCTGTTGATGACGCACAAGAGAAGAACGATGCCAAGGCTAACGATCCATTAGCAGATGCTAAGGATGAAGCAAAGGACAAGATTGACAACATGCCAAACTTGACTGATGCTGAAAAGGATGCAGCTAAGGATGCTGTTGACAACGCAACTTCACAAGACGAAATTGACAAGGCTGTTGATGACGCACAAGAGAAGAACGATGCCAAGGCTAACGATCCATTAGCAGATGCTAAGGATGAAGCAAAGGACAACGTTGATAAGAATATGCCTGACTTGTCAGATCAAGATAAGAAGGACATTGAAGATAAGATTAACGATGCCAAGACACCTGAAGAAATTGACCAAATTATCAAGGATGCTCAAGATCTAAATGACGCCAAGAAGGATGCCAAGGACGATCTAAAGGACTTGAATGACTTGTCAGATCAGGATAAGAAGGATATCGAAGATAAGATTAACGATGCCAAGACACCTGAAGAAGTTGACCAAATCATCAAGGATGCTGAAGATCTAAATGACGCCAAGAAGGATGCCAAGGACGATCTAAAGGACTTGAATGACTTGTCAGATCAGGATAAGAAGGATATCGAAGATAAGATTAACGATGCCAAGACACCTGCAGAAGTTGACCAAATCATTAATGATGCTAAGAATCTAAATGACGCCAAGAAGGATGCTAAGGATTCAATTAACAAGTTGCCAAACTTGACAGATGCTGAAAAGCAAGATTTGATTAACAAGATTAATGATGCTAAGACAGCTGAAGAAGTTGAGCAAATTCTTAATGATGCTAAGAATCTAAATGACGCCAAGAAGAATGCCAAGGATGCAATCAACAAGTTGCCGAACTTGACAGATGCTGAAAAGCAAGATTTGATTAACAAGATTGATGGCGCTAAGACAGTTGAAGAAGTTGAACAAATTCTTAACGATGCTAAGAATCTAAATGATTCTAAGAATGGTGGAGAAGCTGTTGATAATCTTCAAGATGCTAAGAATAGTGCTAAGGATGCAATCAACAAGTTGCCAAACTTGACAGATGCTGAAAAGCGTGACTTTATTAAGCGAATAGATGGGGCTAATAGTCTTGATGCAATTGAAAACATTGCGATTGAAGCTCAAAACTTAAATGATTCACGTAATCAAGCTGGTCAAAATGACTTGCAAGATGCTAAGGATGCAGCTAAGAATCAAATTAATGGATTACAGAACTTGACTGATGCTCAAAAGCAAGACTTCTTGTCACGTATTGATGCAGCAACGTCAGTTTCAGAAATTAACGCAATTCTTGCAGAAGCTAAGGCTTTGGATGCACAAAACTTAGCACGTACTAAGGATGCAGCTTACAAAGTGATTGATGGTATGGCTAACTTAACTGATGCTCAAAAGGCTGAATTGAAGGGTCAAATTGAAGGAATGACTTCAGTTAAGGCTATCAACGATGCATTAGAAGCAGCTAAGAAGTCAGTATTGCCAAATACTGGAGCCGAAGATAATGGAATGCTTTCAGTAATTGGAGCTTCAATGCTTGGAATGCTCGGATTGGCTGGATTAGGACGTCGTAAGAAGAACTAATTAGCTGACCAATGTATAAAGAAAGGTTCACTTATATAAAGTGAATCTTTTTTTGTATAGACTAAAAGTCCAATTGATATGTTTAAGCCAATTCAGTTCTAATCCACATCATAGAATATAGTATGTGATATAAAATAAATTTAACTAATTTCATTTAAAAAAATAAAGTTATCAGATACATCTATACATTATGGAGTTTGTAGATCCACTTTCTGCATGTATAGATTATCAGAAAGTAAAAGCTAATAAGATTAGCAGTGCTAAAAAGCCATCGAAATTTAAATAAAAGTTCAGATATGATAAAAGTCTATGCAACCCGCATAAGGAAAAGTAAAATATGATTAAGTTTCAAGAGACCAACTTAACAGATGTCAAAAAAATGGCGTGAATAATCGAGCTGAAAAAATGATTGTAGTTAATGCTATTAATATTGTGTTAGAATCAGTATTATCAAATATTGGGGTCGAGAAAAATAGATTATTTTCAGCGGATGATGAATTAAATGTTTAGCGCTGCTGAATTTAGGATTTGTAAGAAGAACTAATTAACAAATGAATTATGTGTATCTTAATTGTTATAGCATATACAGTTTTATTAATAAATTAATAGAAAAATAGTCTTTTAAAAATAAATCCTTTAGAATCAAAAGAACTAGGTGATTTTTGGGAAAGAGTACATTATGAATAATACCGAAAAAAGTTATACTCACAAAAAAACAAAATATTTCATATTACTTTTTTTCATTTCATTTGGAATTAGTTTGCTATTAATTTCAATGCATGAAATTCAGTTTTTTAATACTAAATCCATTTCAGAACAAAATACAAGTGCCTTAGATAAGCCATTGGATTATGATGTGAATGCAATTTTTGCAGATAATGGGTCAAGAATGTGGAATACTCAAATAAGAAATGCAAAAATGGGAGTTGGCTTTTCAAAGGATAATTTATCCCCTGGTAAAGTTGATTTAGAAACTCCTTCGCATTTTGCTAAACGGCATAATTTAGAACTCGTAATAAATGCATCCCGTTTTAATGTCAATGCAGGTCAGATGTGGGGAACACATATGCATGATGGAAAAGTCATTGCGCACAGTAAATGGGATGCTAGTAGTTCCTATTTGACGATTGGCAATGATGGAAAGACATTGGGATCTAAGCCGAATGCAACTGTATTTCAAAATGGACAATATCAAGAAGTGATAACTGGTTTCTTTCCGTTAATACAAAATGGGAAACCAGTACCAAAACCTAAAAATATGAAAGTGGCTTCCGATCATCATCCAAGACAAATTATTTATCAACTTGATGATGGTACGTTAGGTATATTATCAGTCTCTGGAAGATTTGATGGAAATAAAGGTTTGAACTATAGGGGAATGGTGCATGAATTAAGCAAAATTAAGCATGTGAGATTCGCGTATAATTTGGATGGGGGTGGATCCACTTCGACAGTAGTTAATGGACAAATGATTAATCCTAGTTTTGATGAATCACGTAGTGAACGTCCAGTTAGAGATTATATTTATTTTTATTCTGACGAAGTACAAGATCCCTTAAAAACAAGACCAACAACCACATTACGATAGTAGTATTTATTATAAACGCGTATCATGAGGTGGAGATGAATTTTCAGTAAAAAAAGATATAAACCAACAAGGAACATGTTTAAAAAGCGAACCATATATTTTTTGCCATTGAATGGTTATATTTACAATTAATGAGGTTCAAATGTAAGTGAATAAGTAAAGAAAGGTTCACTTATATAAAGTGAACCTTTTTTGTATATGATTTTAAAATATTAAAAACCGAGTTTATTTTAACAAGATGAGCTCGGTTTTTTTAATCATTCATAGAAGCTTGTAGGGTGAGAAATACTTGAATAATTAGTAAACAGGTAAGGGCAGTTAAAATGGCACTTACCGGTGCAATATCGTTTGCAAGTTGTATATCATTTATTGGTGAGTTCCAAATGAAATGTAACAATACTGGCGATAGGGTCCAGGTCCATGCGACTTTCTTAGTAATAATTGGGTGTTTTGAAATTAAGGAAAATAAACCGACGGCAATGATGCCAGTATATGCCCAATGTGAAGCTAAAGCGCCAGAAAGTCGATTAAATGTGTCAGGAATAATTTCTTGAATATTTGTACTAGCAGTGAGTACCACATATGAAATATCTTCGATTACTTGAAAACCAAAACCAACCATAATTCCGATAACAAAGACCACCTGAATTCGAGATACGTTAAAAAGATAGATTAGCAAGAAAACGCAGATGATTTTCAAAATCTCTTCAATAACGGGACCTGTCAATGCTGCTTCCCACTGTTCCACAAAAGTTTGGTTTGAAATGAGCGTTTTGAAACCTTGAGCAGCTAAATCATTAAAAATACTAGCTAGCCAACCAGTAAAGAAAGCACCTGCAAAGAAAGAAGTCCATAAATAAATTTGAGCAACAGCCAGGCGTTTTCTTAACCAATTAAATACGAGCAAACCAGGAATGATATAGATGAGAAGCAAGGTGAGGCTGCTGAACAAGGTGCTGTATTCGTGCTGAGTCAGTCCAGCGTAACCGATACTACCGATTTCATAGTCAATACCGATTGCGACGATGATAAGAAATATAAAAAGAATGCCAGTTTTAGGGGCAAAATTATGATTTAAATGCATGATAATAGATTACCTCTTTAAAAATTTACTTTTAAAAGCATAACACGTTTGTTTAGTGAAAGGATATATTTTCTATCTATTACAATGTAAAGATGTTTAATATCTAAGAATAATATGGATTAATCATTGTTAAAAGGCGCTGAATATTGATGGTTCATGATGTAAATCATATTAATGATGTTACTTTTATTTGTTTTGAATGTTTAAACATTGGAAGCAATCAGAAAATCAGTCGTCTTGAAAGTCAGAATTGATATCAACTGGAATTTTATAGATTATTTCCTTATTTGGAAGTATGAACATTATAAAAACGATTAAAAGACGAACTATATAATTGTTTTTAATCATTTTAGTGCTAAAATATTTACATTTAACGAATTAAGTGTTTAAATGTATGTGAATAGAAGAAACGTACATAAAACTTGGAGGTTAATATGCCAAAGGTAGCGGTGATTATGGGATCTAAGTCAGACTGGCCAACAATGCAAGAAACGACAAATGTTCTTGATGCATTAAATATTGAATATGAAATTCATATTGTTTCGGCACATCGAACCCCTGAAAAAATGATTGAGTTTGCGAAACAAGCACGTTCAAACGAATTTGAGGTCATTATTGCTGGAGCTGGTGGTGCTGCTCATTTACCAGGAATGGTTGCTGCCACAACGACATTGCCTGTTATTGGCGTACCAATTCAATCAAAGGCATTAAATGGACTGGATTCATTATTAAGTATTGTACAAATGCCAAGTGGTGTTCCGGTTGCGACTGTCGCAATTGGTACGGCAGGAGCTAAAAATGCTGGTTATTTAGCAGCACAAATGATTGGTATAACCAATGCAACGGTTGCCGAGGCAATTGGTAGTTTCCGAGATGAGCAGGCGCAAGCGGTCATTGAAAGTGAGGCTCATTTGCATGAATAACCTGATTTTACCACCCGCAACAATTGGCATCATTGGTGGCGGTCAGTTGGGCCAAATGTTAGCACTGGCAGCTAAACCCTTAGGGTATCGCGTGATTGTTTTAGATCCAACGCCGAATGCACCAGCAGGACAAGTGGCAGATGAACAAATTATTGCGTCATATGATGATGCTGCGGCCTTACGAGTATTGGCGCAACGTGTAGATGTCTTAACCTATGAATTTGAAAATGTAGATTTGATGACTTTAAAGGATTTAGGCAATCTAACACCGTTACCACAAGGCACAGAACTCCTAGCTATTACTAAAAACCGTTTAGCTGAAAAATCATTTATTAAAAATTTAGGCCTGCCGGTCACGAATTTTGCTGAAGTTAAAAATGTGATTGATTTGGATGCAGCAGTTCAGCAGGTTGGTTTACCAGCAATTTTGAAAACTGTTGAAGGCGGTTACGACGGACATGGACAATGGGATATTCCTGATCGTGATGCCCTTGCTGAATTAGTTGCACATTGGGATGACTCAATTGAAGATACTTTGATTCTGGAACATCGAATCGCCTTTGATTTCGAAATCAGTGTCATGGTAACTACGGATGGCAATGATGATATTAGGATTTGGCCAATGACGCAAAATGAGCATCATTCGCATATTTTACGAACGTCTATCGCGCAAACGAATCCAAATCAAAAACAACTCCAAAAAGTTCAGGACATTGCAAAAACAATTGCAACAGCGTTTGGCTTAAAAGGTGTCTTGGGAATTGAAATGTTTGTACAAGGTAATGATATTTATATTAATGAATTAGCACCACGCCCGCATAATTCAGGACATCTCACAATAGAGGGCACGAATATTTCACAATTTGAAGGGCATATTCGAAGTATTGTTGGTTTGCCGATTCCTGAAATTCAGTTACAAGCGCCAGCCATGATGTTGAATTTATTAGGTGACAAGTTGACACGAGCAAGAAATGACTTAGTTACGCATCCTGAGTGGCATTTCCATGATTACAGTAAAGCTGAAATTAAGCCATTGCGTAAAATGGGCCATATTACAGTTGTTGGAGATACGGATATTCAAGCATTGAAAGAATGGGAGATGGAAAATCATGGCGATTGAACAAGGTGATGTGATTACAACTGGTAAAGCCAAGCGTTTATATGCAACGAATGATCCTGAATTATTATGGGTCCAGCATTTGAATCAAGCCACCGCATTAAACGGTAAACGTAAAGCAGAAATTCCCGAAAAAGCTGCATATACAAACCAAATTAGCCAACTGTTATTTGAATTTTTGAATCAAGCAGGTATTGCAACCCACTTTGTACAACGCCTTAGTAAAACTGAAAGTTTAGTTCAGCGATTAGAAATGTTGCCATTAGAAGTTGTCATTCGTAACTATGCATCAGGTCATTTTGTTTCACGATTTGGTGTTGAAAATATGCAGGTACTCGAACCCAATGTTTTGGAATTCTATTTTAAGTCAGATGCATTAGATGATCCATTTATGAATGAATCACAAATATTGGCCTTACGATTAGCTGATACGGAAACATTGGTTCAAATTCAAACGGTGGCACATCAAATCAATCAACACTTGAAAGCCCTATTTGATGAAATTGATATTACATTAGTCGACTTTAAATTGGAATTTGGTCGAACTGATGCTGGTCAGGTCATTTTAGGGGATGAACTCTCACCCGATAATATGCGACTGGTTGATCAATCAACTGGTGCATCCCTGGATAAAGATATTTTTCGACAAAATTCAGGTGATTTAACAATTGGATACGCCCAAGTCTTACAACGACTACAAGCAAAATTAGGAGCATAACTTATGTATTTAGCTAAGATTAAAGTAACCTATAAGCCATCTGTATTGGACCCACAAGGGGAAGTAATCAAGTCAGCTTTGCATCGTTTGGATTATGAAACAGTTGAACAAGTTGTCCAAGGAAAATATTTTGAGGTTAAATTAACGGCAAGTGATTTAGAAGATGCCAAACAGTTAATTGAATCAATGGCAGAAGCTTTATTAATTAATCAAAACACTGAGACATATGACTATACAGTCGAGGAAGTTGAGGGATAAGCATGAAGTCGGTGGTGGTTCGTTTTCCAGGTTCTAACTGTGATGAAGATATGTATTATGCGTTAAAGGATTTAGGTTTAGCGCCTGAATTCATTTCAGCGCAAAGTGACGCCAGTTTAGATGAATATGATGCGATTTTCTTACCGGGCGGATTTTCATATGGTGATTACTTACGTACAGGCGCTATTGCCCGCTTTTCACCCATTATGGCGGCTGTGCAAACAGCTGCTGCGCAAGGAAAAATCGTTGTGGGTATTTGTAATGGCTTTCAAATATTGACGGAAAGTGGCTTATTACCAGGTCAGTTAATGATGAATGAAGTGCCTGGTTTCATTTGTGATGAAACAGAGCTTGTGATTAATCAAAAGACTTCAGCCTTTACAAATGCGTATACGGCAGAGCAAATTTTAGTACCAGTGGCGCATGCGGATGGACGCTATTATGCCGATGCTGAAACTTTGCAACGCTTAGAAGACCAAAATCAAATTGTCTTTAAGTATGCTGAAAACCTAAATGGTTCAGAAAATAGAATCGCTGGTATTACAAATGAGCAAGGTAATGTATTGGGCATGATGCCACATCCAGAACGAGCAGTTGAAACATTGCTTGGTAATACGGATGGACAGAATTTTTTCAAAAGTATTTTAGCGACTGTTGCAGCGCAAGGAGTGAACTAATATGCGAGAAAATGTTGCAAATCCAATGGTAAATGAACCAACACCAGCCGATATTCAAACAACACAATTATACGAACAGTGGGGCTTAACGCCAGCGGAGTATGATTTGATTGTTGAAAAATTGGACCGGCTCCCCAATTATACGGAAACAGGTTTGTTTTCTGCCATGTGGTCAGAACACTGTTCATATAAAAAATCAAAGCCAGTCTTGCGTACTTTTTGGTCGAAAAATGAACGGGTGTTGCAAGGACCTGGTGAAGGGGCTGGCATATTAGACATTGGCGATGATCAAGCTGTCGTGTTTAAAGCTGAATCGCATAATCATCCGTCAGCGGTGGAACCCTATGAGGGTGCCGCGACAGGCGTCGGTGGTATTTTACGTGATATTTTTTCAATGGGTGCCCAACCAATTGCCGTTTTAGACAGTTTGCAATTTGGTGATATTCAGTCGAAACAAACGCAACGTTTGGTGGATGGCGTCGTGGCTGGAATTGCGGGATACGGGAATGCAATTGGTATTCCGACCGTTGGTGGTGCGATGAATTTTGATGCAACGTACCAACATAATCCATTGGTTAATGTTATGGCTGTTGGTTTACTTGATCAAAAGCATTTACATGTCGGAAAAGCTGAAGGTGCCGGAAATTCAGTTTTGTATGTCGGCGCAACAACCGGCCGTGATGGTATCCATGGTGCCACTTTTGCATCGGTTGAATTTGATTCGAATGAAGATCAAAATCGTTCAGCGGTACAAGTTGGTGATCCATTTATGGAGAAATTAGTGATGGATGCAACGATTCGTGCGATTCGCGAATTTGGGGACAGCATCATTGGAGTTCAGGACATGGGTGCGGCTGGCTTAGTATCTTCAACAGCCGAAATGGCGGATAAAGCTGGGATGGGGATGACATTAGACTTAAATCAAGTTCCTCAACGTGAAGCACACATGACGCCATATGAATTGATGTTATCAGAATCACAAGAACGCATGATTTTGATTGTAAAAAAGGGCCATGAAGCGCAAGTCCAACAAGTCTTTAACGAAGCTGATTTGAATGCTGTTGTGATTGGTGAAGTTGTGGCTGGATTGGATTATCAATTACGATTTAATGATGAAATAGTGGCAGATGTACCAGTCGACTTTTTGACTTCAGCTCCCAAAGTGAATTTACCGCAGGTGAAGCCAGCACGGCTTGAACAGGCGACAACTGAGCAATATCAACCGGATGTTAGTCAACCAACGCAAGTTTTGACGCAACTATTAGCACAGCCAACGATTGCTTCTAAGGCAAGTTTATACCGTCACTTTGATAGTAGTGTACGTACAGATACAGTTGTCAAACCAGGTGGGGATGCGGCAGTTATTCGTGTTCGCGGAACGCAAAAGGCTTTGGCGATGACAACTGATATTAATAGTCGTTATACGTACTTAAATCCCTATATTGGTGGACAGTGGGCGATGCTAGAAGCCGCACAAAATATTATTGCAACAGGGGCAGAGCCAATTGGTATTACGGATTGTTTGAATTTTGGAAATCCAGATGATCCTGAAATTTATTTTGAATTGGCCCAATCTGTTGCAGGCATTAATGAAGTGGCGCAAAAAATTAATACACCGGTCATTTCTGGAAATGTGTCGCTTAACAACGAAACAGATGGCACTGCCATTTATCCAACACCAATGGTTGGTATGGTTGGACTTCATACACAAACTGATCATATTACGACAATTAAGGCAAAATCAGCGCAGGATGCAATTTACTTAGTTGGTCAATTACAAGGCCAGTTTAATGGAAGTGAGTTGCAACACATGCAAATCGGTGCTATTTCAGGTGATTTGTTGCCAATTGATGTTGATTACGCGCAAGGCGTGCAACAAAAAGTATTGCAGGCGGCCCAACAACAATTAGTCGCAAGTAGTCATGACATTGCTGAAGGTGGTTTGGCAGTGGCATTGTCAGAAGTGCTCTTTGGAACAACGTTTGGTGCCACTGTTAATGTTGATGCGCCAATTGAATGGGTGTTTGCTGAAGCACCAACACAATTTGTGGTGACTGTTAAGCCAGAGCAACAAGCGGATTTTGAAAAGCTCATGAGCACGGATGCCGTTAAGTTGGGTGACATCACGAATGATGGACAGTTTAAATTAATTGCAACGAATGGCCAGATTGACGCACCAGTCGCAACTTTGGAAAGTGTATATAAGGATAGCTTATGCCAACAACTACAGTAGAAAATGAAAAATCATTGAATGAAGAATGCGGTATTTTCGGGATTTGGAATGATCAAAAAGCAGCCGAATTAACTTTTTATGGTTTACATGCCTTGCAACACCGTGGACAAGAAGGGGCTGGAATTGTTGCTAAACAAGCAGATGGTCGTTTGTGGCAAGAACGTGGCTTGGGTTTGTTGAGTGAAGTGTTTAGCGATCCGCGCCGTATGCTTAATTTAACAGGTGAAGCTGCAATTGGGCATGTCCGCTATGCGACAGCCGGTAATCATGGGATTGAGAACATTCAACCATTTATGGTGAATTTTTCAGACATGCAAATTGCTTTGGCTCATAACGGAAATATTACGAATGCACAAACGCTCAAGCAAGAATTAGAAGATGAGGGTGCAATCTTTCAATCATCATCAGATACCGAAATTTTATTGCATTTGATTCGTCGATCAAAAGCGCCAACTTTTGACGAAAAACTCAAAGAAGCTTTGCTACGTTTGCGTGGTGGTTTTGCTTTTATCCTTTTGACTCCCAATGCCATGTATGCAGCATTAGATCCACATGGATTCCGTCCTTTTGTGATTGGTCGCTTGCCTGAAGCTGGTGGCTATGTGGTGGCAAGTGAAACCGCTGCTTTAGAAACAGTGCGGGCTGAATTTTTACAAGATGTGCAACCGGGTGAACTGATTCGCTTTGACAATGCAGGTATGCATCTATCAAAGTACACGGAACAAACGACCCTTAATATTGATGCGATGGAATATGTTTACTTTGCCCGCCCTGATTCTAATATTTATGGTGTCAATGTTCATCGTGCACGTAAACGAATGGGGGAAGCAATTGCCACTGAACAACCAGTTGATGCAGATATGGTTGTTGGTGTGCCAAATTCTTCATTGTCTGCAGCCATGGGCTATGCTGAAAAAGCGCAATTACCAAATGAAATGGGCTTGGTAAAAAATCAGTATATTGCACGGAGTTTTATCGAACCAACTCAAGAACGGCGTGAGCGGGCTGTACGCATGAAATTGAGCGCAGTACCAGCCATCGTCGCTGGGCAACGGGTCATCTTAGTTGATGATTCAATTGTTCGAGGCACCACATCAAAATATATTATTAAAATGTTACGTGATGCTGGGGCAAGTGAGGTGCATGTAAGAATCGCGTCACCCGCATTCAAGTACCCATCATTTTACGGTGTGGACATGCAAACAACTGATGAATTGATGGCGGCGCACTATTCAAAGGATGAAATGTGCGACATTATCGGAGCTGATTCACTGGAGTTTTTATCAGTTGAAGGGTTAGTGACAAGTATTGATTTACCTTATCAAGGAGCTGGGAATGGGTTAACGACAGCCTACTTTGATGGGCACTATCCATCTCCAGTCTATGATTATCAAGATTCATTGGCTGAATTAGCCGCCGCAAATATTGTTACTTTTGACCCAGAACCTTAAGCCAAGAAAGATAGGAGCAACCGATATGACAGAAGAAAGTGCATATGCTGCATCCGGTGTCAGTGTTGAAGCCGGTAAAGCAAGTGTTGAAAAAATGCAAACAGCTGTTGAAGCAACCTATAACGATCAAGTATTGACACCTTTAGGGAGTTTCGGTTCTGCCTTTGCTTTGGGCCAAGGTTATCAGGACCCAGTTTTGATTAGTGGTACTGATGGTGTTGGCACCAAATTATTGCTGACCATTGCAGCACAAAAGTACGATACCATCGGCCAAGACTTAGTGGCCATGGTGATGAATGATGTCTTAGCACAAGGGGCCAAGCCTTTATTCATGCTTGATTATTTAGCGGTCGATAAAATGCGCCCAGAAGTGGTAGCAACGCTGGTGCAAGGGGTTGCCAAAGCAACGAAAACAATTGGCGCCGCTTTAATTGGTGGAGAATCGGCTGAATTACCCGGCATGTATGCTGACAATCATTATGACTTAGCTAGTTTTGGCGTTGGTGTTGTTGAACGTGAACAATTGCTTTCAGCCGAAAAGGCACAAGCGGGGGATGTTTTGATTGGTCTGCCATCAAGTGGATTGCATTCAAATGGCTACTCATTAGTCCGTCAAGTCCTTGGTTTAGAAACCGCGGCCGACTGGCAGGCTTTACCAGAGTCATTGCAAGCAACGCTACTAGAACCAACGCGCCTTTATCAGCCTATCGTCGAACCATTGTTGAACCAGCCTGGGTTGCATAGCATGGCACATATTACTGGTGGTGGCATTATCGAAAACTTACCACGGGCATTTGGGCCTGAGCTGACTGCCGTTGTTGAATGGGATAGTTGGCCCATCTTACCAATTTTTGACTTATTACAAAATAAAGCCAACTTAACATTAAATGATATGTTGCTGACTTTTAATAATGGCTTGGGAATGGTTTTGGTTGTAAGTTCTGATGCAGCTGATGACGTTTTGCAACATTTTGCAACACAGAACCAACCAGCTTATTTGATTGGTAATTTGCAACCACGCGAAGCAGAATCAATTGTTTGGAAAGGAACAGCTCCATGGCCAATGACATTAAATTAGCAGTGTTTGCTTCTGGGAATGGTACGAATTTTGCGGCTATACTGGATGCGATTGCAGTACAGCAATTACCCTGTCAAATTGTCTATTTAGTAGTCGATAAGCAAGATATCGGTGCCATCAATATTGCTAACGCGCATCACATTCCGGTTTTATTTGTTGATTATAAACAAGCTGAAAATCGTGAAGCCGCAGAGGCACCTATTATAGAACAATTGCAAGCAGCAGGCGTACAAGGCGTGCTGATGGCTGGCTTTATGCGATTGATTACGAACCGCTTATTAGAGGCCTTTCCACAAAAGATTATTAATATCCATCCAGCATTATTACCTAGTTTTCCAGGGATTCATGGCATTAAAGACGCTTTTGATTATGGCGTGAAAATAACGGGTGTGACAGTCCACTATGTCGATGAAGAAATGGATAGTGGCAAGATTATTGATCAAGCGACTGTTCGCCTGGAAGCGGATGAGACCCTAGCGAGTTTAGAAGAAAAAATTCATGACGTCGAACATCATTTATATCCAACTGTTTTAGCACAACTATTGAAAGATGAGGTATTTAACTAATGGCACGAGCATTGATGAGCGTTTCAGATAAGCAAGGTTTGGTTCCTTTTGCCCAAGCATTGACGGAATTAGGTTATGAAATTGTTTCGACTGGTGGTACGCTCCGGTCCCTTGTTGACGCTGGGATTCAAGCAATTGCAATTGATGATGTAACAGGCTTTCCAGAAATTCTAGACGGTCGTGTAAAGACTTTACATCCGCGTGTCCACGCTGGCCTATTGGCACGTCGTGATTTACCTGAACATATGGCGACATTGGATGAGTTGGACATTACGCCCATTGATATGGTTGTCGTTAATTTGTATCCCTTTAAGCATACGATTCAACAAGCTGATGTGACACGTGCGCAAGCTATCGAGAATATTGATATTGGTGGTCCTTCAATGCTTCGTTCCGCTGCGAAAAATGCCCAGGATGTGCTACCAATTGTAGATCCAGCTGATTATGCCGACGTGATTGCGCGTTTGCAAGCTAACGATGTGGACGATACTTTCCGGCATGCTTTGGCAGCCAAAGTGTTCCGGCATACAGCGGCTTATGACGCATTGATTGCCGATTATTTGTCAGATACCGATTTCACCACACAGAAAACAGAAACATATGAATTGGTCGATAATCTCCGTTACGGTGAAAACGCACATCAAGACGCAGCAGCATACCGTGATGCTTTGCCAACTGATTATTCAGTTTTGAGCGCGAACATTTTGCATGGTAAGAAGCTTTCTTATAACAATATTCGTGATGCGGATGCCGCTTTGCGAATTATCGCTGACTTCTCAGCACCAACGGTTGTGACGGTTAAACATATGAACCCAGCTGGAATTGGTCAAGGTGATTCAATTGAGCAAGCTTGGGATCGTGCTTTTGCAGCTGATGATGTGTCAATTTTTGGTGGCATTGTGGCTTTGAATCGTGAAGTTGACTTAGCAACTGCTGAAAAAATGCATAAAATTTTCTTGGAAATTATTATTGCGCCAAGCTTTACCGATGATGCTTACGCTGAATTGGCTAAAAAGAAGAATTTACGTTTGCTAACGCTACCATTTACAAATGATGTGCCACAAGCAGTTGAATTAACATCAATCTTAGGTGGAACTGTTATGCAACATCGTGATCTTTTGCCTGAGCAACGTGAAAACTATGAAGTTGTTTCAAAAGCACAACCAACTGAAGCACAATTGGCGACATTAGAATTTGCGCAAACAGTGGTTAAGCATGTGAAGTCAAATGCCATCGTTGTGGCCACACATAATCAAACCTTAGGTGTGGGAGCTGGGCAACCAAATCGAATTGATTCAGTGAAGTTGGCTGTGGACCATGCTTCAAATAAGGCTGGCTTTGAAGAAGCTGTATTAGCTTCTGATGCCTTTTTCCCAATGGCCGATTCAGTTCAATATGCAGCGGATCATGGCATTAAAGCGATTGTTGAGCCTGGTGGTTCAATTAAAGACCAAGCATCAATTGACAAGGCCGATGAATTAGGCATTATCTTAGTATTTTCTGGTAACCGTCACTTCAAGCATTAAGATAGGAGCTGCAAATGGCGTCAGTGTTAATTATTGGGTCAGGTGCCCGTGAATTTATTTTTGCGCAAACATTTAGTCAAACGGTTGATGAGATTTTTATTGCACCTGGGAACGATGGAATGCGTGCGGCAGGTTTTGAAACGGTTAATTTAACAGATATTGCAGATTTGATTGATTTTGCTAAGGAAAAGGACATCGATTTAACCTTAGTTGGGGCTGAAAATTTGCTAATGCAAGGGATTGTCGATCAGTTTGAAGCTGAAGGCTTAAACATCTTTGGTCCAACCCAAGCGGCTGCTCAATTAGAAGGGTCAAAGTCATTTAGTAAGGATATTTTAGAGCGATATCAGATTCCAACTGCAAGTGCAACGACGGTTGACTCATTAACACCAGCTATTGACGTTTTGAAGGCGCATCCATATCCAGTGGTCGTGAAATTAGATGGACTCGCCCTCGGAAAAGGCGTTAGTATCTATGAAAACCAAGCTGAAGCACTCGAAGCAGTCCGAGCGATTTATGAGCAGGAACCCACTGCAACTTTGGTCATTGAAGAATTTATGGAAGGGCCTGAATTTTCAATCTTTTCATTTGTTGGAAAAAATCAGGTTTTACACACACCAACGGCGCAAGATCATAAACGTTTGCTTGACCAAGATAAAGGGCCAAACACAGGTGGTATGGGGGCCTACAGTCCCGTCCGTTGGTTGGATGATGCGATTGTGCAACAAGCCATCAATACATTAGTGCAACCAGTATTAGATGCGATGCAGGTAGAAGGGCATCCTTTTCAAGGTATTTTATATACTGGCGTCATGTTGACACCAGCAGGGCCAAAAGTGATTGAATACAATGTTCGTTTTGGTGATCCAGAAGCACAGGTTGTGCTACCGCAACTGAAAAGTGACCTTTTTAAAACTTTGCAAGATTTGCTTGCGGGCGTGCCGACTGAAATGTCTTGGCAGACAGAAGATGTTTATCTTGGTGTGACTTTGGCTGCACCAGGCTATCCAATCCAGCCAGAGCATGGCACAGTGGTACCGACTAATTTAGGAACTGATATTGCGCTTGATTATGCTGGTGTTAAAAATATATCAGGACAACTTGTAAGTCACGGTGGTCGTGTCGCAACTGCTGTGTTACACCGTCCAACGATGGCATTGGCCCAAAAGGACTTATATCAAGCATTAGATGCAGAAAAAACGCATCTGGTTTATCGACATGACATTGGTTATCAAGCGGTTGAAGCTGAACAGTTAGAGGGAGAATAAACACGTGCTAAATGATATTGAAATTGCTCAGGCAGCTGAAGTATGGCCCATTGAAAAAATTGCTGAAAAGATTGGTTTAACTAAGGAAGAATGGGCTCCTTATGGTTGGGATAAAGCTAAGTTATCTTTAGGCTCAGAACATGACAGTGATACTTTAGGAAAGTTAATTTTAGTCACGTCGATTAATCCAACACCTGCTGGTGAAGGTAAGTCAACTGTCACGGTCGGATTAGGGGATGCATTATCTAAAATTGATCCAAAAACGATGATTGCCTTGCGAGAGCCTTCCCTGGGACCCGTAATGGGGATGAAAGGTGGCGCCACTGGTGGTGGTTATTCACAAGTTGTGCCAATGGCTGATATTAATTTACATTTTACGGGTGACTTTCATGCGTTAACGAGTGCCCACAATACTTTAGCAGCGTTAATTGATAACAGTATTTATCAGGGGAATCCGTTAAATATTGATCCTAGACGTGTGTTATGGAAGCGTGCATTAGACGTAAATGATCGTGCTTTGCGGCATACAACAATTGGGTTAGGCAGTCCGACAAGTGGTGTGCCACGTGAAGATGGCTTTGACATTATCGTGGCTTCAGAGTTAATGGCAATTTTAACCTTGTCAAATGACTTGATGGATATGAAGCAAAGAATTGAAAAAATTGTTATTGCGGATACTTATGAACGAGAGCCTGTAACGGTTGGTGATTTAGGTGTTGCCGGTGCATTAACAACTTTACTAAAGGATGCGATTCATCCGAATCTTGTGCAGACATTGGCGCACACCCCAACCTTGATTCACGGCGGACCATTTGCCAATATTGCACAAGGAACAAATTCAATTCAAGCGACAAAGACGGCATTGCGCTTGGCAAACTATACTGTAACTGAAGCTGGTTTTGGCGCTGATCTAGGTGGTGAAAAGTTTTTAGATTTTAAAGTTCCCTTGCTAGGTAAAGCACCAGACACAATTGTCATTGTTGCCACGGTGCGTGCGCTTAAAATGCATGGCGGTTTGGCTAAAACAGAATTAACACAAACCAATTTAGCAGCACTAGAAAATGGTTTAGCTAATTTGGGGCAACATTTACAGAGTATGCAGCGTTATGGCGTACCTGTTGTAGTCGCAATTAATCAGTTTACGAATGATGCACCAGAAGAATTGTCTGCTATTCAAGCTTACACGGCTAAGTTTGATGTGCCTGCTTATGTTTCTGATGTATGGGGACAAGGTGGAGCGGGGGCAACCGATTTGGCTCAGGGCGTCATTGAAGCAACAGAAAGACCCGCTGCATTTAAAGCGTTATATGCTCCAGAAGACGCGGCGCTTGAAAAATTAAATAAAATTGCACAAACAATCTATGGTGCTGAAAATGTTGAATTATCGGATAAGGCACAACGCCAATTAAAACGCTTTGCTAAGTATGGTTGGGATAAGTTGCCCATTATCATGGCTAAAACCCAGTATTCGCTTTCGGATGACGCCAAGAAATTAGGGGCACCAAAGAACTTTACGATTCATGTCCGTGAGTTTGTTCCAAAATTAGGGGCTGGCTTCTTAGTTGCGATGACTGGATCAATTTTGACAATGCCTGGATTACCAAAGCATCCAGCGGCTGATGAAATTACTATTGATAAGGATGGTACGATTAGTGGCTTGTTCTAAACCACATGTGTTGATGTCAACAATGGGGATGCCACCGTAGATGTTTGGTGGATACCTATTGAAAAATATTCTGTTACTGTCGTTTTATTATATTTTAAGGAGCAAAAGATTTCATGAATACTTCAATTGAAGAAGCAGTCCGTTACATGGCCCAAGGTGGGCTGGCCGTTATTGTTGATGATGAAACCCGTGAAAATGAAGGAGATTTGGTTGGTGTTGGATCAAAGATGACTCCTGAAAATGTAAATTTCATGGTAACCCACGCGCGTGGATTACTATGTGCTCCAATTACGCAAGCCATTGCGGATCGGTTAGATCTGCCACAAATGGTTGCAAATAATACTGAAGTAAATGGTACTCGTTTTACCGTCTCGATTGATGGTAGTCATGAAGCAACTGGTGTCACAACTGGTGTATCGGCTTTTGATCGCTCAGCAACATTACAACATTTAGCCAATCCAAATGCCAAGGTGACTGACTTTGTACATCCTGGTCATAGTTTTCCATTGGTTGGTGAAGATGGGGGTGTCATGGCGCGTGATGGCCATACTGAAGCGGCGATTGATTTAGCACGTTTAGCAGGGGAGCCTGAAGTTGGTGCAATTTGTGAAATTTTGCTTGAGGATGGTCATATGGCACGTGAACAAGATTTGCGTCAATTTGCCGCTGACTTTCAATTACCATTTATTTCAATTGAACAATTAACAGAATATGTGCGTGAACATGGTAATCATGCAATTGTCTAAGAAGTGATAAAAAAAACTACTGAGTGATGAACTCAGTAGTTTTTTATTTTGTTAATCAATATCGCTAATTACTAATTTAATTTATCTGATAATTCTTCATAGCTTTGCAAAATATTGACTGATTTATTTGTAATTCTCATGGTTTGAGATGCACTAAGTTCATCTTGTAAATCAACTTGGAGTGCAGTTACAGCATTTTGTTCTTGAAGTAGGTCGATGCTAGCATTTTGCTTTTCAGCTTCAGACATCGAGTCTACTTTGCGGTTTAACTCTTTAATATGTTTATTTAAGTTATCATAACCATCCATGATGCTTTGGAATTCCTCTTTAGAAACACCTTTACCATCTGCAGTGGCGACTTCATCATGGTTTTCTGTGCTGCTTGCACTGGTACTTGATGCAGTCCGACTTGATGCAGTACTACTTGAACGGGTACTTGATACAGTACTTGAATCAGATGATTTGAAGATGGCATATGTTCCGGCCCCAACACCAGCAACAATCACAATCAAAAGCGCCAACAAGATTCCTAAAATCCAAACCCAAACCTTCTTATACCATGGCTTTTTTTCGACGTAGACAACACCATCGCCATCTCTTACTTCTTTTCCCATAATTCTACTCACTCCAACAGCTTTTAACGTGAATCAGTTTTACACGTAGTCATTATTATCGGTGCATGTTTTTAATTTTTTAAGAATATTTCCACAATTTGGAAATATTGCTAACTTAACTAAGCGATTATTTTGTATACGCTTAGTTGTCACGTTTAAGATTATTTTACACAATTATCAGACTGAAGAAAAGCATTAAATGAAATTATAAACAATATGTCATTAATGATTTTTGATAGGAGTAGACAGTTATTACTCATTAAGGGGGTATACAGTCAGCTAGTTTTTATTTATTAATGGCGTAACTTGTAAAGCGTGACGGAAGCGACGCTAAAGTTATGATTGGTTCCAATAATTAACAGAATTTAGATAGGAGGCCAATTGATGTGTGTTTTCGAATTGAATAAATTTGCAACAATGACTATTTGACAGAGCTTTAGAAATTGATATAATTTCAATGTAAGCGTTTTCTTTGCGAGCGCTGTGGGTGACAGTGACGAGGTGTGGAGACTGTTAGCGATCGAGAATTTGGGCATTCTCATAAAAAGTTCCATAGAGGAGATAGAGTTATGACAACATTGGAATCATTGGCGCGTACGATGGACCACACCCTTTTAAAAGCTGATGCTACACGTGAACAAGTGCTACAAATTGTTGCTGAAGCCAAGCAATATAACTTTGCATCTGTATGTATTAATCCTTACTGGGTTTCAACAGTTGCTGAGGCATTGCGCGGTACAGAGGTTGCGACTTGTACAGTAATTGGGTTCCCATTGGGGGCTAATACAACAGCCATTAAGGTTGCGGAAACAATTGATGCCATCGAAAATGGTGCAAATGAAGTGGATATGGTCATTAATGTTGGTGAACTAAAAGCTGGCAAAACTGATATGGTGACAGATGAAATTCAACAGTTAGCGACTGCAGCGCATGAACATGGTGCCATTCTAAAGGTCATTATCGAAACGGCCTTATTAACCAATGATGAAATCATTGCTGCAAGTCAAGCTACGCTTGATGGTGGGGCTGATTTTGTTAAGACATCAACTGGTTTTTCAACTGGTGGTGCTAAGGTGGAAGATGTGAAATTAATGCGTGAAACGGTTGGGCCTGACTTAGGCGTAAAGGCTTCTGGTGGCATTCATTCACGCCAAGATGCACAAGCAATGATTGATGCTGGCGCCACACGATTAGGTGTTAGTGCATCAGTTGCGATTATGAATGATCAAACCGCAACTGGAAATTATTAATTTTTTACTGAGGTAGATTTGGATCTACCTTTTATTTAGCTTGATAATGTAAGCGTTTACAAGTTAGGAAGAGTGAGAAATATGGCATATAAGCGAATTTTTGGGATTGTTTTAGATTCTGTTGGTATTGGTGCGGCACCGGATGCTGAAAAGTATGGTGATGTTGGATCAGATACGCTTGGACATATTGGCGCAGCCTTTGCAGGTGATTGGTCATTACCCAATTTACAGCGGTTAGGGTTAGGAAATATAAGGACCGACAACCCGATTCCAGGGGTGAGCCCCATTGCAGAACCAATGGGATATTTTGGAAGGATGCAAGAAAATTCGGCAGGTAAAGATAGTATGGATGGCCATTGGGAAATGATGGGTTTGCCTGTTGAAACGGAACTCGCCACATATCCGGAGGGGTTTCCAGATGATTTAATCACTAAACTAGCTGAATTTTCTAAACATCCGATTTTAGTGAATAAGCCCTATTCAGGAACGGATGTTATTCGAGACTATGGCGATGAAGCTGTGGCGCAAAAGGCCTTAATTGTCTATACATCTGGTGATTCTGTCTTACAAATTGCAGCTCACGAGTCAGTCATTCCCGTTGAGGAATTGTATCGTATTTGTGAATATGCTCGAAGCTTAGTGAATGAAGCCCCTAATTTAATCGGACGCGTGATTGCCCGGCCATTTATTGGATTAGATGCTGAAAGTTACACGCGCACATCAAACAGACATGATTTTACGCTTAAGCCAACGGGCGTTACTGACTTAAATCGTTTGACAGATGCGGGTGTTAAAGTAATTGGTATCGGAAAGATTAACGATATTTTTTCAGGAGAAGGTATTACAGAAGGCTACCATACTGAGTCAAATATGGACGGTATGGATCATGTTGATCAAGCTTTGGAACAAGCATTTACTGGTTTTTGTTTTACGAATCTTGTTGATTTTGATGCGATGTATGGACATCGACGTGACCCAATTGGTATGGGAAATGCTTTGATGGCCTTTGATCAACGTTTAGGTCATGTTTTGGATGCATTAAAACCAGATGATTTACTCATCATGACGGCAGATCACGGAAATGACCCTGGATTTAAAGGGACTGATCATACCCGTGAATTAGTGCCACTTTTGGCTTATTCACCATCAATGCAACATGGTGAAACATTGGATTTACGTACGACATTTTCTGATTTTGGGCAAACCATTTTGGAGAATTTCAATGTGCCAGCTGGCCCATTTGGAAAGAGTTTTTTGACAGCAATCAATCAAGAAAATTAAGAGGGACAATCATGACAACACATATTAATGCAAAAATGGGCGATTACGCAGAAACTGTGCTTTTACCGGGTGATCCACTCCGAGCTAAATTTATTGCTGATACATTTTTAGAAGACGTTGTGCAAGTAAATGAAGTGCGTGGCGCGTTAGGCTTCACTGGCACGTATAAAGGAAAGCGTATCTCGGTACAAGGTTCTGGAATGGGAATTCCGTCCATGTCAATTTACATTAACGAGTTAGTCTCAGCCTTTGGTGTGAAGAATATTATCCGTGTGGGCTCATTTGGCGCTATGGCTGACAATATTGCGTTGGGGGATGTTGTTTTGGCATCTGGTGCATCAACTGATTCTGCTGTGATTGCTCAGACTTTTGGACCGGGCATTTACTGGTCAGCATTACCAGACTTTGAATTGCTTGATACAGCCTACCATCAAGCACAAGCAATGAATGTGCCAGTAAAGGTAGGAAATATTTTTGCAGCCGACCGATTCTATAATGACGAAATTGATATGGATAAGTTAAAGGACTACGGCGTATTAGGAACAGAAATGGAAGCAGCCGGATTATACCTACTCGGTTCAAAATTAAAGTTTAGAGCGTTGGATATTTTAACTGCATCAGATCATATTTATCGTGATGAAGCCTTATCAGCGCAAGAACGACAAACTAGTTTCAAAGACATGATGTTGGTTGCATTGGAAACAAGCTTAAAATTCTAGCTGAAGGTGATTAAAATGAAAATGGTTGAGCTTTTAATGAAAAAACGGAATGGGTCTGCCTTAACAACAGCTGAAATCAACTATATTATTGAAGCCTATACAGCGGGACATATTCCTGATTATCAAATGAGTGCTTTTTTAATGGCGGTATTTTTCAATGAAATGAATATTGATGAACGAACTGCTTTAACGAATGCTATGATGCAATCAGGGGACGTTTTAGATTTGTCCGATATTCCTGGGATTAAAGTTGATAAACATTCAACAGGGGGCGTTGGAGATAAGACGAGTTTACCGTTAGCATCCATGGTGGCAGCACTTGATATTAAAGTACCCATGATTTCAGGCCGTGGACTGGGACATACAGGTGGGACCCTAGATAAGTTAGAGTCAATTCCAGGTTTTCGCGTTGATTTATCAGAAGCTGAATTTAAAGACCAAATTCGACATGTGGGGACAGCAATTGTGTCCGCTACTGGCGATATTGCACCAGCAGATCGTAAGATTTATGCATTAAGAGATGTTACGGCAACTGTTGATTCAATTTCTTTGATATCAAGTTCGATTATGTCCAAAAAGTTAGCGACGGGTAATGATGCACTAGTACTTGATGTGAAAACCGGTTCTGGGGCATTTATGAAAACACCAGAGGCATCTAAAGCGTTAGCTGAATCTCTAATCAATATAGGTGAAGCCGCAGGATTACAAATGCGAGCGGTTATTTCAGACATGAACCAGCCGCTTGGTCGTGAAATTGGAAATCGTTTGGAAATTGTCGAAACCATTGAAATGTTAAAGGGACAAGGGCCGGACGATCTGATTGAATTGTGCCTTAGTTTAGGCGCACCAATGGTTGTTATGGCCGGTAAAGCGAGTGATGAAGTGCAAGCACGCCAACAACTATTAGATACACTTAATACTGGAGCAGCTTTAGCAAAATTTGAAGCGATGATTATTGCACAAGGTGGCAATCCGGCGGTGATAGATGATTATGCTTTAATGCCATTAGCAAAATATGATATTGATCTAAAAGCCACCCAAACAGGAAAAATTAGTCAGTTTGATGCTGATGCGCTAGGGATGGCAGCATTGGCCCTAGGTGGTGGTCGTGCAACGAAGGAAGATCAGATTGATTATAGCGTTGGCATTACGATGCATAAGAAACTGGGGGATGCTGTTGTAGCAGGAGAGCCTATTTTAACTTTACATGCGAATAAGGCAGATGTATCTCAAGAATTGGCTGATTTAGCGGCGCATATTGAAATTTCAAAAACAGCAGAAGTGCCACCCTTAATTCATTTTGTTTTATAAACACTAAAAAGCGGATCCGAATTGGATCCGCTTTTTTAGTTTGCTTTGTTAATGCAATGTATTAAGTAGCTGTTCGATTTCATCAGTTAATGGATTAGCTTGAAGTCGACTGATAGCATAGACATTAAAAGTCGGGATATCGGGGTCAGTTAAGTTGATTTGCTTGAGGTCAGCATCATTATCATTCAGTGCCAACGGCGTGATAAAACTCATACCACCATGTTGGCGGACGAGATTTTTTAAGAGCGCTAAATTACTTGTTTGATAACTGACGGTTGGATGTATCTGATACTTCTCACTCAGTTCATTAAAAACAGCATGATGGACAAAACTTTCGTTTAATAAAATAAAGTTTTGTTTGTCTAAGTCTTTGAAAGATAATTCATCAGGCGCTTGTTTATCAGCACTAATTAAAACAAACGGATATGAATTAATCTTTTGAATTTTAACATCTTTTAGTCCCTTTGGTTCGCTGGGAGCACCAATTAATGCCATATCTAATTGACCTAAATTGACTTTATCTAACAGATTAATACTGCCTTCTTCAAGTGTTTGAACGTGTTCAATGAGGTGATGACTCAGTAATAAATAACTGATTTGGTCGGCATAATAAGTCGCAATGATGGGTGGTAGACCAATGGTAATTTTTTGCTCGGTTTGAAGTGTGATTTCTGATTGAGCAAAATTGTATTCAGCTAAAATTTTTTGAGCAGCTAAATATAAAGTTGTTCCAGCAGACGTTAAGGTAACAGTTTTGTGGGACTGATCACGGATAATTAGACTCGCACCAAAGTGTTTTTCTAATCGCTTAATTGCATATGTCACGCTTGGCTGCGTGATTGAAAAATGATTGGCAACGGCAGTAAAAGAATGTTTATCTGCTAAAAGCACAAAGTATTTTAAATCATTAATATTCATGAAAGTCCTCCTGTCATATAAGTATAATTTATTATAACATGGTCGTTTGACTATAAAATTTATGACCAACTACAATCAATGTATGAACACAAGCACTAATAATAATGGAGGCGTGAAAATGCGTGGATATGAAGTATTGAATAACCCATTTATGAATAAAGGTACGGCTTTTACGGAGCAAGAAAGAAACACTTTGGGGCTAACAGGACTACTCCCTAGTCATGTGCAAACAATTGATGAACAAGCTGATCAAGCTTATAAGCAATACCAAGCAAAACAAACCAATTTAGAAAAGCATTTGTACTTATCACAAATTTTCAACGAAAATCGAACATTATTCTTTAATTTACTAGATAAGCATGTGGCAGAATTCATGCCAGTTGTTTATGATCCAACAATTGCCGATTCGATTGAAAATTATTCAGACTTGTTTGTGAATCCACAAAATGCAGCATTCTTGGATATTAATCATCCTGAAAATATTGAAGCAACTTTAGAAAATGCAGCCGATGGTCGTGACATCGAATTGATGGTTGTTACTGATGCAGAGGGAATTTTAGGTATCGGTGATTGGGGTGTGCAAGGTGTCGATATTGCCGTGGGTAAATTAATGGTTTACACAGCTGCTGCAGGAATTGATCCCAGTCGTGTGTTGCCTGTTTCAATTGATGCGGGAACAGATCGTCAAAGTTTATTGGATGATGAAGGCTATCTTGGTAACAGTCAGGCTCGTGACCGTGGTGATGATTATTTCGCCTTCGTTGATAAATTTGTTAAAACAGCACAAAATCTATTTCCACATATGTACCTACATTTTGAGGACTTTGGTCGATCAACGGCAACTAAGATTTTGAACACGTATAAAGCAGATTGGCCAACCTTTAATGATGATATTCAAGGAACCGGAATTGTGGTAACAGCTGCGGTTCTCGGGGCATTAGCCATTACAGGTGAAGACATTAAAGATCAAATCTATTTGACCTATGGTGCAGGCTCTGCTGGAACTGGTATTGCAAATCGTGTGCTGGCTGAATTTATGCAACAAGGACTTACTGAAGAAGAAGCACGTCAGCGTTTCTATATGGTTGATAAGCAAGGTTTGTTATTTGATGACGACGACACATTAACTGACGAACAACGACCTTTTGCACGTTCAAAATCAGAATTTGAAAATGCGAGCGAGTTGACCAATTTAACTGCGGTTGTTAAAGCTGTGAAACCAACTGTCCTTGTTGGAACATCGACAAATCCAGGTTCATTTACACAAGAAATTGTGACCGAAATGGTTGCAAATACGCCTCATCCAAAAATTTTCCCATTGTCAAATCCAACGCGTTTGCATGAAGCCATGCCAGATGACATTCTTAAGTGGTCAGATGGAAAGGCGCTTGTTGCAGCCGGTGTTCCGGTAGACCCAGTTACATACAATGGTGTTAAATATGACATTGGGCAAGCAAATAATATGCTTGTTTATCCAGGACTTGGACTTGGAACAATCGTTTCACAAGCTAAGGTTTTGTCAGACGGTATGATTTCTGCTGCAGCGCATGCATTAGGTGGAATGGTGGATGCTAGTCAACCTGGGGCACCAGTATTGCCTCCCGTATCAAGCTTGCGAGAAATGTCAGAACGTGTTGCGGTGGCGGTGGCTCAAGAAGCCGTTGATGAAGGAATCAATCGTCAAACGTTATCAGACATTCAAGCTGCAGTGAAGCAAGCTGAATGGATACCTGAATATTAATTAATACGCAGTTTAATAAAAATAATTTATATGAAAAAGTCTATTTTCAGTAGGTGTGCTGAAAATAGACTTTTTTGTTATTTGAAAATAATTGTATATATCGTTTCTGCTTATCCGTTTTAAGCTTTTGTTCGATCTGTTAGCATAAATGCTGGCAGAATAATTAAAAATCCTAATCCAGCCGTAACGAAAAATCCAAGGTGATAGGCATCTAATAATTGTGCTTTTTCTACAATCTGATTTGATGCGAGGTAACTTGATACAACAGTTGCGACAACAGCAACACCTAAAGCGTTTCCTAGTTGTTCAAAGAGTTTAGATCCTAAAGAAGATGCCGCTGATTCTTTTTTAGCGATACCGACAAATGTATCGGCTTGAACAGCTGACTTAATGGCAGCGCCACCGATTCCTCTAATAAACAAAATCATTCCAATGCTTAGATAACTTGTTGTTGCAGTAACGTAAGCGAAGGGGATTGTCGTTAGAAATGTCAAAATCGTTCCAACGATGACAACCCATTTAGCTCCAATGTTGTCTATCATTTTACCAATTAAACCACGTGAAACTAACATACCAATGCTTTGCGGAATCAATGCCAATGAAGCAATTAAAATGGAATCATGTCTTACATCTTGTAGGTACAAGGGAAGTAAGAGGATGGGACCAGTTGTCACAAATCCAGCTAACAAATTAATAATCATTGCTCCAGAATAATTGCGGTGAGTAAATAAGCGTAATGGTAAAACGGCATCTGTTTTTTTCAATGCATACAAGATATAGAGTATCGAGAATATGATACCGGAACCAATCCAGCTTAATGTGCTTAAGTTCCAAAACGTTCCTAAATGACTTGTTGTGACAATGCCATACACGATTAGAGTAGATGCTAATAGTAATAGAACGACACCAATGAAATCAAATGTTGCATTTTTATTTTTAGGTGAAACTTGAGGAACATACTTGTAAAGGGCATAGCATGCAATGATCATGATTGGGATATTTACTAGGAACATCCAGCGCCATGAAAATAAATCAATAATTACACCACCAATAATCGGACCAAGCATCGGACCAAGCGTCATTGGTAATCCAATGATTGCCATAGCTTTTCCCATATTGTTGCCGCCAAATAAATCAGCTAGCAATGTAAACATGATTGGCATTAACATACCGGCAGCAAAACCTTGAAAAATTCTAAAGACGATTAAACTATCAACATTCCATGCTAAACCAGCAAATAACGAGGCGATGCCAAAAGTAACTTCTGCCCAAAAATAAACTAGCGTTCCCGAATAATGTTCTACTAACCAACTGGAGAAGGGAATCGCAGCTCCCATTGCTAAAATGTATGCGGTAATCACCCATTGCATTGCATCTAATGGCTTTTGAAAGGCACTTGCTAATTGGTTTATACCCATATTTACCATAGTTGAATCTAGCATTGGCGCCATAATGCCAAGCACTAGAATCCAAGCAATTTTTTTATATTCATTTGGTAAAGTTTCAGATTGTTTATGGTTCATATAAAAACTCCTATTATTTTTTTGTTTCCTTGTCAACAAAATAAATAATAGGAGTTTTTTGTTTCCTTGTCAACTAAATTAATTTAAATCATTTAAATGATCTGTTAATTTTTTCCCAAATGAAATGATTGTTTGGAAATCTTCATCTGTTAAGCTATTAAAAATAGACGCATCTCGTTCGTTAATACTACCTAAGAATTCATGATGTTTTGTATAAATGTCTTTTCCTGTTTGAGTTAGTCTAAGTAATCTCGTTTTTTGATTAACTTCACTTTGATAATCCTCAATAAAAGTCTTTTCAATTAGTTTATTTACTAATTTAGTCACACCGCCACGTGTCATATTAGACTTTGCTGCTAATTCAGTTACATTTGGATCTGTTAAATCACCGATAAGTGCAATCATTTCAATTTCAGAATGTTTTAAATTTCCAAAATAAGATTTACCTTGTACTTGATTGATTAATGAAAATTGATTTAATAATTCTGCATATACTGAGATAAATTGGGATTCTCTAGTCATAAGAAATTTCTCCTTAAAGTAATACGATATAATGTGAGTATACCATGCAAGTAAAGGTGTGAATTCATAATAAAGGCATAGATAGACTATAGGAAGTAGGGGGCTACGACTAAGTTAAAAATAGTAAATTGATATACCTTTAAAACGGGGGTATAATTAACTATTAGTGTAAAAAATTACTGATACGAGCTAGATAAAATGATGGAGTCGGAAAAATGTTGAATTTAAAGAGAATCAAACCACTTGTCATCCCGTTAATGATTTGTTTAATTTTAGTGACGGTTGTTTCAGGTGCTTCCCCAATCTATAAAACCAATCAATGGAATGATACAAATGCAATGCTTACAATGGGAAGAAGTTTATTGCAAGGCACAATTCCAATGAAAGACATTGTAGATCAACGCGGCCCAATAATGTATTTTATCTATGCTTTTGCAGCTTTGATAAAATCAAATAGTTTTTTAGGACTGTATATTATTGAGTTAATCAATGTCTTTATCATTTATGCCCTATCATTCAAACTAGTGAAGGCGGTAAATGTTGAAACGATGTCGCCATACTGGGTGAGCTTAGTTGGTCCAGTGGCACTTTTAACGACGTCTGCTTTTTCACAAGGGGGATCTCCAGAAGAATTTGGGTTTGCATCCGTTTTGTATCTACTAGTCGTTCTGGGAACGGCCAGGGAAAATGTTACGCATATAAGACCAGGAACATATTATTTGCTTGGATTGAATATGAGCCTGCTTTTCTGGTCTAAATATACACTGGCCGGTAGTTATGTTTTCTTCTTTTTAACTGTTGGTATACTATTATTATGGAAATTAGATTTTAAGCAATTATTTAAAGTTATTATTTTTTCACTTTTAGGCTTTTTAACAATCACAGCCCTTGTTTTGTCATTTTATATAGCAGTGCATGGATTAAACGGATTAATTGACTATTACTTTGTTCAAAATTTAACTGGCTATACAACACCAGTTTATAATGGATTAGTACAGCAAAATAATATTATTAGCAAAAGTATGTTTATTGCGATCCAAATAGCAAGAATGTTGTGGTCACACTGGATAATCCTATTAATTATTTTAACTAGTTGGTTTATTTCAATTAAGAATAGTCGTCCAATAATTATCGAAATGGTAACGTTTATCGGAAGTTTGGTATTTATCACAATCGGTGCTGCAATTATGCATTATTATGCGTTAATCATAATGTCTTATTTTGCCGTAGCACTAATATTCTTGATTAAATACTTGCCATATGTTGTAGATAAGAACACAACACAACAAAGTATGTTTACATTTAAGTTTCTGACAGCTTTTTGTATTTTACTTATGCCATTTATCAATAATAGTAATATTTTAAATTATGTGGTTAGAGGGACAACAACATCTATCAATGGTGAAAACCAATGGAAAGCGCAACGTAAATTTGCGAAAAGAATGCATAAGGGATACGATAAGCCAACCCTGTTACAGGTGAACTCTTTAGATGGTGGATTTTACTTGGCGGCTGATATTATACCAACTACTAAATATTTCCACAGATTAAATATGAATTATGATCAATTCCCGAAGATGTACGATGACCTTCAAGAAAGCTTAGCTACAAAAAAGACCGATTTCGTTGTAGTCAGAGTCAAAAATAATAATTTGGATGAATCAGACAGTAATGCTATGCTTAAGCGAAAAGCTTTGAGACAGGTTGACGAACATTTACGTCCTGATTTATCTCAAAATTACAAAGTTGTTGATAAAGAACAAGACACATTCAACAAGCCAATGTATTATGTATTATTTGAAAAAGTAGATTAACCTGGAACAAGGTAGGAAAAGGCTAATGTCAATCATTAGTCTTTTTTATTTTAAAAGCATTGGAAAATCATTTTTATTTATTGTGTTCATATAATGAAAAAACACGGATTTTTTGAATGAACTTAATAATACTTTTAAGTACTCTGTATGTTGAAGGGTTGAGTTCTTGATTATTAACTCTCACGGTTGTATACTAACAGGAGTATTGTTAAAGTATTAAAGATCTAAGGAGATTCTAAAATGTCAAAGGACGTAGTTAAAAATACAGTAATTGGTTTATTAGTTGTTGCTTTATTGGGGGCAGTGTACGGAGTGTATCATGAACGCCAAGAAAAATTGAGCATTAATACTGGGACGACAACGCAATTGCCACATGGTAAGTACAAAGTTCACAGTTCTTCAAAAGTAAAAAATGCGACAGTTGAAAATAATAAGCTTAAGCTTGATAAAACTGAATACTATATGGTCCCTGCAACAAATGGAAAGAATGCCAAAAATCAAAATGTTTTAACAACTCAGAATGTTAAAAATGGAAACACATTCTTGTATTCATTGAAAAAGAATGGGAATAAGATTGAGTTCCGAGCAATAACTAATGGTGAAACAGGAAAGATTGCTTTTACACTTGAAAAGTAAACTGACAAGTTATTTGTAGTCTTGCAAAGGAAGGATTAGTCGATGACTAGCATAATTAATGGTGTCACTTTTTTTACGGATGGTTTAACAACTTCAATGTCTCATCAGCGTGCAAATTTTAAGTTTACCGAGGAAAATGAGCGCATCTTGAAGGAACATCATATCTATACGGCACCACGAAATAAAACAAACATTCAACGTTTTAAACGAAATGGTGTGTTCCAAATGGGGGTCAACAGCATTGTCGAGCCATATTCAATGGTTCTCCAAGGAAATTGGTTCATGTCAATTGGCGCATTTACCTCAACAAATAGTTCATTACCAGTGAATTCAGTAGTTGGTCGCTATTCTTCAATTGCGCATAACGTGACTAGAATGTTTGGAAATCACCCGGTTGATCGTTTTACAACTTCAATGTTAACTTATGATAGTCAAGTGACAGCATTTAATGATTACTTGGCGGAAAATGATGTTTCATTTGATTTGGTAGAAAATCCGAACAAAAATAGCAGTCCAATTGTAATTGGAAATGACGTTTGGGTTGGACAAGATGTTCGTTTTGTGTCGACTGGTGTAACAGTTGGAGATGGCGCTATTATTGCTGCTGGATCTCTTGTTACTAAAGATGTTCCACCATATGCTGTGGTTGGCGGTGTTCCAGCGAAAGTTATTAAATATCGATTCCCAGAAAAAGATATTGAAAAGTTAATGGAACTTAAGTGGTGGCAATATGGTTTTGCTGATTTTGATACGATTCGATTTGATGATCCAATTGACGTGTTTATTGAGAAAATCGAAGAAAAGGTTGCTAACAACGAATTAGAACCATATAAACCAAAAGTACTAACATATAAAGATTTGGTTTAACTTTATTTAATTAAAAATCCCATTCCAATCGATAAATTGGAATGGGATTTTTTGATTTCATATGTAAATAGATAAGTAGACATTAAAGACCGGATTTGTGCTAATAGAAAAGTGAAAACACCGATATGACAGAGGTTTTTGTCAGGATATCTAAAATGCCTCTAAAAGAGGGGATACAAAAAAATGGGGAGAAAGATCTGTAGAAGAAGGAGTCGTATGTACCAATTTTTTGAATATGATTGATACAGCAATCAATGAATTGAGGTCACTAATGGAAACAGAACAAGCAATGTGACACGTGACAATTGTTGAACTTTGCATTTATGTTTGTAATTAATAAGCGATAGAGGCTAAAAAAGGACGCTACGTATTTTCCGTAACGTCCTTTTTTATTAGTTTAAAATGTTATGCCACTTACTCATAATATTGTCAGGGTTATACATAGCAGTAATATCTTTTCGTGCTTGCAGTCCCATCTTTTCAAGTTGGTCAGGAGTATTTAGAGCCTTTACAATTTGAATAGCCATAGCGTTAATATCACCATCATCAATTAAGTAACTGTTTTGTTGATCATTGATAAAGTCGGAAGGACCATATTGGATGTCAAAAGCGACAACTGGAACCTTTTGTTCCATTGCTTCAATCATACTCAATCCTTGACCCTCGTAATGACTTGCTGAAATAACTAAGTCAAAATCTTGTAGCGTCTTAATCGGATTAGAAGTATATCCTTTAAGAGTAACTGAATTTTCAAGATGCAGTTTTTTAATTTTTGCTGCAGTTGGATCCAAGTAGTTACCGCTACCATATAGATGGAATTGGATTGTAGGGTCTAAGTCACTCACAATCTTTGCAACATCAAGCATCCGATCGAAACCTTTTTCCTTGCTAAATCTTGAGATAGTTCCAACAACTTTTGATCCGTAAGTGTGATCTGGTTCACTGTTTAATGTGATGAAATTTGGAATGGTGTAGATATTTTGGATATTAAAATCTCTTTGGATATCTTGTTTCTGACCCTCAGTTAGCGTAATAACACCATCGATTTTGTCGGCATTATCCAAAATGAATTTTAAGTCTGGTTTGAATGTTTTAGTATCAGCCCAGTTCTCGAAATGACGAGCATGTAGCACTGCAAATAATTTAACGTTTTTATTTTCTAAACCAAGAATCTTTCGGAAACTTCCTGGTCCATCACAGATGATACTTGTTTCGTCGTCGACGATGTCATTTAAAAAGTATTGAGACAGTTCGATATTATTTGCAAAATGCTTATTACGAGATAATACGAAGCAACTACCAATAGTTCCTGTTTTAGCATTACATTGGCGAGAAAGATATGGATGTCCTTCAGCATTAAAGAAAACTTCGTAATGTTTCTTATTGTTTTCGTTGAAATATTCAATATGACTAACTAAGCCATTGATGAAATGAATTCGTTTTGATCGCTTCGCATTATTCATTTCATCAATTATCTTAATATGATTACCTTCAAAACGAACATAACATGCATAATTTCCAGTATCTTTGTCAAAGAAACGAGCCGTATTATCTTTAGGGATTTTAATGTAAGTTTCTAATGTTTGAAGATATGAATCTTCTGTTTGATTATCATTGATTGTCCCAGTAAGTGAATCTTGATCAAAATATTGGAACATATTAATCATATTTGTGCGCTCATCCATTTTGTTTTTTTTCAGAGTCGCGATAATTTCTGGATAGTCAGGATTGTAATCGAGGGTAACTAGGTCACCTTGTATATTATGGTTGTAGAAATAGTGACTACGTACCAGCATGGCAGATGTCATGCCACCTTTTCCCAAAGCAATTCCATGAACTAACATATACACTTTTTTCATATCTCTAAAATTATCCCCTTTATTACGTCTCTAATATGTGTTTTCAGACGTTATAGTATTATTTAACGGCGTCTGAAATTTATTCTTTTACAAGAAATACACAGTAATAACTATAAAATTAACTTATGTACACATAAATGATTGACATAAGTTGTTCTAATGATTTATTTATATAAAAACCACTAGTTTATATACTCTTAATCTATTATATACTTTTAATCATTCTAATCAATAGAAAGCTGTTATATGAATAGGTTTTTAAAATAATTTATATTGATAAAAATTTTTTCTAGTTTGACCATTATTGTACGTATAAATGTATCTTAAATCATATACGAAATAGGCTAGGTAACTATATGAATCTAGGAGTGTATAGAATGAGAAATTTAAGGGAACACGTGACGCTGATTAGAGAAAGAGTCTGCAGTTGAAGAGAGTAATGCTTTCATTTTAGAAAAACAAGATGATGGTGGTGCGGTCGTACATATGCAAAATTGATTCAAGAGTACGTGACGCAACCAGTGTATAATCAACAAAAGGGGCTACATTAGGAAAAAGGAATAGATTCGTGGTGGAGTGGGTATAAAATCGAAAATTATCAATTGTTGATGAATGAACACATACATGGTCATGAAACTATACAAAATAAGAAGCAATGTTTAAATTTCTTGATTGTTGTTGTAAAACAGTTTTTGGTATATTTTATTTAGTTGCGTACAATATATAATATATATTGTAGGATTGTATTTAAAAGTCATAAAGAGGTTCGAATAAGATGCCAAATACATTTTTTGATTTAATTGAGGATAGTAATCTCAAATTTTCAGATATTAAGCAGTATTGTACAAAAAAATCAGTAAAATCTCATGAAATTTTACTAAATGAAGGTGATGTTGCAAACGCATGCTTTATTGTTGAAAAAGGCATTCTTCGATTATGGAATAACTACGAGGGGAAAGACATAACGGTACAGTTCTTTTTTGAAGGGCAAGGGGTTAGTTCTTTTGAAAGTTTATATTTAAATGAACCAAGTAAATTTTCAATCGATGCTTTAGAAGATAGTAACGTTTATGTACTTAATAAAGCAAATTTAAATCTATTAATTACACAATACCCAGAAATTGAAAATTTGATTACCAAACAAATCGCTCATCGGTTTATTGCCTACACAAATTATTTTCTATCTCGAATTAAAGATAAGCCAGAAGATAGATATAAAGCACTAATTCAAGTCGAAGGAGACAATATGAGACGTGTTCCGGATCATTATATTGCTTCTTATTTAGGTATAACATCTGTTTCGCTGAGTAGAATAAAAAAAAGAATTTATGATTCAAAACGTTAACATATGTTAATGCCCCATAATTGATTTGCTTCTAAACTATATTTATCGAGTAAGAGATAAATATATTCGGAGGAATTTAATTATGAAATTTGTAGTTGTTTATAACCATCCATATGATGGAAGCTTTTGTCATGGAATCTTAGAAGCCCTAAAAGAGAGTATACAAAAAAGTGGTAATGAAATTGATATTATTGATTTAGATAAGGATAACTTTAATCCTGTTATGTCGTCTCAAGATTTACAAGCATTTACTAAGCATGAAATGGTTGATGAACAGTCAAAACAGTATGTAGAAAGAATAAAACAAGCTGATCATTTAGTATTTATTTTCCCAATTTGGTGGGAACTCATGCCAGCTATGACTAAAGGTTTTATTGATAAAGTGATTTTCCCTGGTTCTACTTTCAACTATACAAAATCAGGCTACTTTATGGATGCTACATTAGATAATTTGAAATCAACGACTGTCATCACGACAATGAATACACCAAAACCTATCTATAGTTTAATTTATGGGAATGCTATTAAGAAGGCTCTTATAAAAGGAACGTTAAAGAAAAGTGGACTTAAGAATGTTAAGTGGAAGAGTTTTAACATGGTTAAAAATAGTAAACCTGAAAAACGGCAAACTTGGCTTAATCAAATTACTCACTTATTTCAATAAAAAAAGTTCTAATATTTAGGAGGTTATTCATGTTTATTTTACTTAGCTTAATGATTATTTTTTTGATTTATGGTTGTGGTTTCATATATATATTTTATATATTTGTTTCAAATGAAAAATCAGAAAAAGTAACAGACTATGAATTTTTAATCCATAGTCTGTTGTTTTTTATCCAGTTTAAATTTTAAAGCAATTCATGATTGATGGTAAAATTATCACCACCATGCAACTAACGATAATATATATTATGTAAACTAGAATAAAGAAGAAATAGTAAGTGAAATTGTATAACCCCTTTTCAATGTTTTTTAAACCTTATTCATTTTAAAAAAAGTTGAAGCAGTCGCGCTAAAAAAATGTAAAACATTCTCTGCGCTTAGTTGCACTGTTAACTTAGAACTTGATGACTCCTTCAAATACATTGTTGAATATTAGTAATCGCAGCAACGTTAAAACCACAATTGTTATCTTTAAATAACTTCAGACAAAAAACTGTCTAAGTAGCTATATATCAGTTACTTAGACAGTTTTGAGTATTAAACAGTTTGTGTTTTGTGCTTATTATTCATGTATCGTATACGTGCTAAACATGCTTTATGATAAGCTTTATCCCATCTAATTGTGTTCTAGCTAAATAGCTACTTAGACGCTATTAGATGTGCTAATAATACCTATAAAATGACTCACTACTGAATCCACCCATTGTAATTGAATCTTGACCGGACTAGCCATAAATGCGTCAAAATCTGTTATTCAATCCATAGTTTTTGCGATTAGCTTGTGTGATTATCAAAAAAATAAAAAACACCAGGACATTGATCCTAGCGCTTTTACATATTTTACAACTTATTAACTTTGTACTTTGGTTCTTCACCATTCAAGATGCTTACAATATCGTTTGAAGCATCAATAGCCATACGGCTCTTTGTTTCAACAGTATTTGAAGCGATATGTGGTGTAAGAAGGACATTTTCTAATCCAACTAATGGGTTGGTTATTGGAAGTGGTTCTTCTTCAAAGACATCTAAGGCAGCCCCCGCAATGTCATGATTCTTTAGTGCATTAACTAGGTCTTCTTCAACTAAAATACTTCCACGAGCCATATTAATCAAGTAAGCATCAACTTTCATCATATCAAATTCTGCTTTACCAATTGAATGTTCGGTTGCCGGAATAGCAGGTAAATGAACCATGATATAATCGGCGTTCTTAAATAAGTAATCACGTTCAACAAGTTTTACATTTTCTGTTTCTTTAGCAAAAGGATCAACGGCAATAATATTCACACCAAAACCAGAAAGTTTTTGTGCAACCTCTTGACCAATACGGCCAAATCCTAAGATACCAACAGTCTTTCCGTATACATCACGTCCAAGGTGTGTCTTACGATAATTCCAATTTCCTTCATTTAAAGCTTTTGAATCTTGATAAATATTTTTACTAATCGTTAGTAATTCAGTAACAGCAGTTTCGGCAACAGACCCAGATAATGCTGTTGGTGTATTAACAACTTGAATACCACGTTTAGTTGCAGCATCAATATCGACTGAGTCATAACCAACACCATTCCGTGCAATAACCTTCAAGTTAGGCATACTATCCATAATTTCGGCATCAAATTTCTGAGTACCAATAATAACAGCACTTGCATCGGCCCCTTCTGTCATCATTAACTCACGTGCACGCCCGTTTCCAACAACAACTTTAAGATTTGCGGCTTCTAAGATTTGTTTTCCATCTGCTGGAATATCATCTGGTAAATATACAACTTGTTCTGACATAATTTGTTTTCTCCTTTATTTGTTTGAATCTAAGAAAGTTTCTAATTCTGATAATGTTGGGTAACCGTCGTTGTCACCTGGTGTTTGCACTTGTAAAGCACCAACCGCATTTCCTCTTTCAACGGCACTTGTTAAATCTAAGCCCTCCAGTAATGCGGTGATAACACCTAATGCAAATCCATCACCTGCTCCTACAGTATCAATGACGTGATCTACTTTGAAACCAGGCACATTAATACCAGTTTCATCGTGTTTGTTCTTGATGTACGCACCTGCGGGGCCAATTTTTACGATAACTGTTTGCGTTATATCACTATTATTTAAGTAAAAATCAGCAATTTCCTGGGGATCACGAGATCCCATCAAAATTTCACCCTCTTCAATGCCTGGCATGACAATGTTTCCATATTTTGCAAGTTCATTGATTGTTGTAACCATTGTTTCTTTTGATTCCCATAATGCTGGTCGCAAATTAGGATCAAAAGTCGTAAGGATTGAATTTTTCAGCATTGTTTGGGCAAAATATTCAAATGTTTCTTTTGCTGTGTCAGAAATTGCAGGGAAAATACCTGATAGATGTGCTATCTTGACACCGTTTAAGTCAATAGTATCGATAACGTCTTTTTCTAAATGAGCAGCTGCAGAGTTTTTACGGAAGTTAAATGTTTTTGGATCACCAAAGGAAACACGATCTTTTAATTGGAAAGCAGTCCAATTATTTGAATCTGAAGAAATGTATGAAGTTCCAACACCAAATTTCTCAATGTTTTCAATGGCATAAGTACCTAATGGATCCTCTCCAACTTGTGAAATATATTCAGTTGAATGGCCCAAGCGATTGGCACCAATCATAACGTTTAATTCAGCTCCACCTAATAATTTATAGTAATTGATACTATCAACTAAGCCTTTATCAACATCTGTTGAAGCAAAAGTAACGATAGGTTCTCCTAATGTTAAGAGTTCAGTCATGATAAAATTCTCCTCAAAATAAATAATGATATGCCGTTTTAACGGCCAAAGAATAAGAATACAAGTAGCGTGTTAACAATACTTACAATCCACATAACAGGTATTCCCATTTTTAAATAAGTCTTAGCATCTAATTTAGAATAAGTAAGGGCCCATGTATTCCAAGATTGCGTTAAGTCAATTGAAACGGCCATGATACTTACTGTATAGAATAATGGAAGTAAGAACATTGGATTAAATGTATTGGTTGCAGCCAATACTGATGCAGTAGCAGCCCCTGCTCCCCACACATGTAATGGGCCTCTAAATAATGCTAATGGCGCAAGAATTCCAAAAGCTAACGCAAGGACTAAAGTACTATGAGGCAAAATGATTTCAATTAATCCTTTAAATCTTGGAACATTAATCGTAGCTGCACCAACGAACATAATTAATGACATCAAGAACATAATTAGGCCAGAAATATCATTAATTGCACGGCTAGTTGTTTTATTAACAAATTCAACTAAACCAGTATAGCTTTTCATTCTTCCGGTCAGTAATAAAGCAATTAATGTTGAAACTAACAATGCTGGAATAGCATCCCATTTGAATAACAAATTAAATACAACTGGCAAAATAGGAATAACATAGGTAATCGGATGTACGTGTTCAGTAACATCGTTTTGTTGCGCCCCTTCAATTACATCATAGTGATCGTCTTTAATGCTTTTACTGTGAAGAAGGACAAATATGATAATTCCAATTAATTGGACAATCATTGCAGTAATACCAAAAGCTAGATACTTTCCAGAATAGTTAACTGATGGGAAAAAAACTTTAATTTGGTTGAACAAAACAACGTTAATATACATTGCTGCACCAATTGACATTGTAAATACGGGAATAGCAATTTTCTTAGGAACACCAATTGAAAGCAAAATTGGAATTAAGATGACGCCAATCGCCATAACGGACCCAACACCATATGCAGATGAAAAGATTAATACGGTAACTAAGACGATGACAATTGTTGCTAAGACAGGTGCCTTTTTTCCAAGTATTTGCGTCTTTGAAGAAATTGACCCAGCGATACCTGTATCAACTAAAACTCTCCCAAACCATGATCCAAATACAATGTAAATAATGGTTGGTCCATAATCTAAGGCAGGCTGTGCAATAACCTTTTGCATGACTGTACTAAATGGTACAAGACCAATAATTGACCACAAGATTGCCATTACAAAGAAACCAATCATTAGATTGCCGCCTTTAACAATGTAGAAAATAAATCCAATGAATGTTAATAGTAATAAAGAACTAATGATAATATTCGCCATAGCTATACTCCTGTTTGCAATTTGTTAATACCATCAGTAATTTGTTCTGATGAAGTAACAGGATATTCAATGGCAACTGGCACATCTTTTGGCAAAATATTTAGGATATTACGCCAATGAATATGGCCTTCTCCTAAAGGAACTGTTTTTGTCTGATTTCCAGTCCCAATAGCATCTTTAACGTGAATATATTTGACAAAACCAGCCAATGCTCGTGCTGCGCTTAATTCATTGTCAGAAACATAACGCCAATTACCCATGTCGTATACGTAGCCAATTGAAATATGATTATCAATCATAAGTTTCATAAATCGTTCAATAGCCGCAACACTGCCCATTGATTTAATTTGATTATTCTCAATATTTACTTGATCTAAGCGAGTGGTAAATTGATTCAAAGTTGCAAGTTCGTCAGTAGTAATCTCATTAAATTCCCCGATATTGAATTTGATTGCATAAATTCCCATTTGTTCTGCTTCATCAAAGTAAGTTTCTAATTCAGCGTTTAATTCGTTATTAATAAATAACGCTTCAGGTACTGAGTAGAATAATTTAATGTCATTTTCCTCAGCAAATTTTTTAATATCATTCATTTCTGAAGCAATATCATAGAAATATTCTCTTCTAATTTCAACGCTCGTAATGCCAAAGTCTAAAGCATTTTGAAGCATTGTGATTTGTTTCTCTCCTGCTGCATGTTCTTTATTGAAAACTAAATTATTTAATACAATTTGCTCTTTTCGCATAATAGCCGCCTTAATATTTATTGAGTGCACTAACTTTATTAAGTAGTTCAGTAAAAGATAATTGATGCCAATCTAATTCTGAATTTGAATTAAAGTTTTGTGCATCTAAGTTATTAAATCGTTCAATCAGAAAATATGCAGATAAGTAAGCTGCTAAATCATCTTTGGCCAGTTGTTCAATTGCTTTAGATGATGAGTCTAAATGTAACGACTTGATAAAAGCCATTGCAAACTCATTTGGTTCAATCTTGATGCTGTTTGAATTCATAATAAAATCCCCCATTTTTGTACATCAAAACAGCTTATTTTGGTGTACCGTTTTCGGAAACCGGTTTACAAGAGATAGTGTAAACGCTTCCACCATACTTGTCAAATGTTTTTAGATCTATTTTTGGTGTATACTTAGGTATTATGGAAAAGAAATTAACTATTAATGACATAGCTAAAGCTGCAAATGTTTCTAAAACAACTGTTTCAAGATTTTTGAATCAAAAGTATGAAAATATGTCAGAAGAAACTAAACAAAGAATTGCAAACACGATAGATGAATTAAACTACTCTCCTAATCGACGAGCTCAATCCTTAAAAAATCATCGGTCTTATTTGATTGGGATTTCAGTTGCGGATATTTCAAATCCGTATACCTCTAGACTTTTGAAAGGAATTAATGATGAATTAGCTGATTTGCCTTATCAAGTAATTATTATGGATGCTGATAACTCTACTAAAATTGAAAAGCAAAATATTCAAAAATTAATTGCTGACGATGTTGATGGTGTTATCATCCAACCACTAACTAATATGGCATCTCAATACCAAAATCTCATTGATTCAAAGATTGTTACCATACAAGTTGATCGTTATATTGATGAACATATTTGGCCAGCAGTTGTTTCTGATAATTTTAATAAGTCATTTGAAGTTGGCGAAATTTTGAGAGAAAAGCATTATAAACATGTCATACTACTCACTAACAATGCTGAGAATATTAGTAGTCGAAAAAATCGTATCAATGGTTTATTGAAAAGCATCGAATCGTCTAATATGACTGCATTAATTGTTGATGTGGATAAAAATCCAGATTGGAAACCACTAATCATTGCTGAAATTGAAAATAATGCAAACTCTGCATTATATGCACTTAATGGAGAACTTTTGTGGGAAGCAATTCGAGTTCTTCGATCAAACAATATTCAATTTCCGGAAGATGTTGGCGTTATCGGTTATGATGATAATGGTTTTGCGGACTTAATCACCCCTGCTTTATCTGCAATCGTCCAATCTCCTGTAACAATTGGGAAGACAGCTGTTAATAAAGTTTTAGATGTACTAAATAATGATGAACAAATAGAAATAATTAAAACTCAAATACCAGCAACTTTTGAGAATAGAGAATCACTATAAATAAAAAGCACATTGTCAGAATCATTCCGACAATGTGCTTTTATGTTGTTATGTGTATTTGGCTTTATCTTGCAATAGCAGTTGTTAACTAATGCTGATTTTCTCGTAAGAAGTTTTTCATTGCTTTTTTCCCACCAAACATGCGGTTAAGCTTTGTTTGTTCAATCATTTTTGCATTCATACCGTCATATTGCGATTCTAACTGAAGCTTTTGATAGCTCTTAAAGCGTTCTTCAGATAGCTGACCGTTTTTAATTGCGAATTTAATCGCACACTTTGGTTCAGTTGTATGAGAACAGTCATTAAATTTACACTGAAGTGCTAATGATTCAATATCTTCAAATGACTTAGAGACATTAGTACCTCCAATACCAAGTTCACGCATACCAGGTGTATCAATCACCATCCCCAGTTCATTAGGCAATACATAAAGATCACGCTGAGTCGTTGTATGGCGACCTTTATCATCATTACGTAGACCATCAGTGTTAATCTGAGCGTCGTTGATGAAATGATTAATAATGGTTGATTTTCCAACCCCGGATGAACCAATAAATGCGGACGTCTTCCCTACTTCTAGATGTTTTTCAATGTCCTGATACCCGTCAGTTGATGTATTAGTGGTACATATAATGTCTACACCAAGGGCAATTTGTGAAATTTCAAATAGCTTTTCAGTAAGATCATGGCATAAATCAGTCTTTGTTAAAACGATATAAGGTAAAGCCCCACTATCCCATGCAATCGCGAGATAACGTTCTAGCCGCCTTAAATTATAATCCTCATTCAAAGACATGCAAATGAAAATCATGTCAATGTTTGTGGCGATTAATTGTTCGTCTGTCGAATTACCAGCGCTTTGACGGGATAGACTGCTTTTACGTGGCAGAACTTGGTGAATGATACCATTTTGTGTTGAATCAGGGACATCCAAGCTGACAAAGTCACCTACAGCTGGATAATCTGATAGTTTTGAAGCATCATATAAGAATTTACCCGATATTTTGGCGTACAATTCCCCTTGTTCAGTCAATACCTTGTAGATGTTTTGAGCTTGTGACGATACACGGCCAATCACCTGGTTGGTGTCTGAGTTAGTAAGTTCGTCATCTGTGAAACCAATATTTTTTAAATTAAATGTAGTCAATTTATTATCCTCCAAAAGTTTTTAAAAAACTTATGAGAGGCAAATTGCATGTATGTTGTTTATTTTGCAAGTGCCTCTCGGCGCATTACAATATCCATTTGAGTTACAGTCATGTTAAACATAAAAGCTGTGCTCCTTTTCTTAATAGTTTAGGTAGTTTAGCATATGTGCCAAAAAGTGTCAAAACCATGGCTATCATGGGCTATAAGTGTTAAAAAATTGTTATCATCAAAAGAAGCATGCGTATTTACTGTTTAATACGCATGCTTCTTTTTACAATTGTTATGCTTATTACTTAGTCCGCATGTTGTTGTTTTCTAAAGGTTTCAAAATCAGTCGTTACCGTATGATTTTTTTGAGCATCATAGAAGTCAATTTTGTCAGTCACTATTTGTAGATGTTCTTGTTGAAGTCGAATTTGTTCTTCTAATTCGTTGCGTTTGGTTTTTAATAAATTTTGGCGTTGTTCAATTGTACAGTCGCCTTGTGATCGCCAGTCCACATATTGTTTCATCTCAAAAAGGCTTAATCCGGCGCCTTTCAGATGCTGTAGAAACTGAAACCAGAGTACATCATGATCATCATAAATACGTTGACCATTTTCTTTATTTGGTTTTAACAACCCTTCTTTTTCATAATAGCGAATGGTATATGATGAAGTATTCACTAGAGTAGAAAATTCACCAATATGGTATGTTTTATCCACGTTTTTCCCTCGTACATGCTTATTTGTAAATAGGTGTGTCACCGTCTGTTCCTGGCTGTGAAATACCTAGACTTTCATTTTTATGTTCATTTGGATGAAGGATGATTTCTTCAATCAAGTTGGCAATACTTGCTCGTGAAATCGTTGTTCCTTTAAATGGTTCATCCCCATTTGTTAACTCATAATCAATCATATCATTATTTGACATATATGCAGCCCGAATGATTGTGTAATCAATAGCTAGATTGTTTTCAATTAATTGCGCGGCTGTACGTGTATCTTCCATGACAGCATGTCCAACGGATTGTTCGAGCCATGTTCCAAAAGGATCTGGAACTTCATGATAAAGGCCGAGGCCTGTGACATAAATGAGTCGGGTAACGTTAGCCTCATTCATGGCCTTTACGATATTACGGACCATAGGTGTAAATTGCCCGCCCAAATTAGCATATACCATGTCTGATTCAGCAATTGCCTCAAAAACAGCATGATAATGATTAACATCCCCTTCAATTATTTCAGTATTCATGGCATTTTGGATGTCTGAAGGTAAGCGATCAGTATCCCGTGCAAATAAGTTCATTTGAACATCTGCATGATTTATAAAATGTTGCTCTACCAATCGAGCGATTTGTCCGTTGGCCCCTAAAATGGTCACTTTTGTCATGTTCTTCCCCCTTTAGTTACTTAGTTGTTCATAATCATCATTTGAAACGGGCTCTAACCACTCTGGTGTCCCGGTGGTAATTGCGATGTGTTCAAACCAACTATCTTTGGTTGCACCGTGCCAGTGTTTAATCTCAGCATGAGTAACAATGACATCACCAGTTGTCAAATGTTGTGCTGGTTTTCCAATTTCCTGATACCAGCCTTCACCACCAGTGACTAACAGGATTTGATAACCATCATGATGAATATGCCAATTGTTTCGGCATGCAGGTTCAAAAGTGACATTGGAGACATTAACGATTTCATTTTCTGACACCAATGTATTTAAGTAACTTGTACCGATAAAATATTGGGAAAATTGCGTATTTGCATCCCCGCTATCAAAAATAACACCATTTTTTACAGATTCATTTTTAATCATGACGTTCCTCCTGTACTAGTTTGTTGCTGTAAACCTCTTTTGCGATATTGAATGCGGACCAAGCTTTGGGCCAACCAATGTAAAAAGCTAATTGCGTAAGGATTTCTACTATCTCAGCTTGTTTCAAACCATTCCCTTTACCAAGCTCCATATGATAGGTTAATTGCTCAAAATTGCCACTAGCAATAAGCGCAACAATTGTAACTAAGCTTCGATCACGAGGTGCGAGTTCTTTTTCCCGTGACCATACTTGGCCAAATAAAACATCATCATTTAATTCCGCGAACTGGGGTGCAAAATCACCTAATTTTTCATGTCCAGCTGTTTGTTTTTGCATAGCTTGTATTGCTCCTATCTTTTGTATGTTTATAGTTAATAATTAAACTGTACAACTTAGAGTTCACTCTAAGTCAATAAAAAACGCATTTAAATCATGAATTCATGATCTAAATGCGTCTTTACATTGTTAAAAATGATAACTACAGAGAGCCCCCCCCTTTTAGCAAGTCCTTATTTTTAGGTTAATCATTTCAATAAGCTTAAGACAGAAAATACCCGTGGAAAATATGAGATGTCATACTTTTCACGGGTATTTTTAAATATTAATCAATTAACGTTAAACTTTGAATTTAGGGTCGTCCCAATTTATATCAGCTTTTTTCCCATGGAATTTATACATAATGGTATGATCCAAACTGAAATCAGGTTTGATATACACGTCATATAATCTGGTCCATGTACCCTGCTCATAATAGCGTTCCATCAATGGGACTTCTTTGTTGTTCAATAAAGTACGCTTATAGGGTTTGACTTTACCAGGTAAGTAAAAGTCAATATGCTTATATGATGTAAAGCGTTCAAAGAATTCTTTGAAAACATATTGAGATGCAACAGAAGAAAAAGTCTTTTTAATTCTCAAGGAATATACTAACTCCCCAGAATGGTAATACATTTCATTATCTCCAACAACTTGTTTTTCAGTTGTCATCGGCATCCCTTTTGCTTGCAAATACTTCTCTATATTTTGATGTTTATTTGTCATTATAGAATCTCCATCCATCGCTTGATAAACAATTCTTGTGAGAAGTACTCACTTCTTTGCAAAATCTTTTGTTGATCAAAGTCCGAATTTATAAATGTCTCCATCGCATTTGCTAAGCTTTCGGGAGTTCTTTCTTCAGCCACAATCCCAGAGTTTGCATCAATGATATCTGCTGGACCATACTTTATAGGATAAGTAATAACCGGTGTCCCATTACTGATTGATTCCAATACATTCAGACCAAATCCTTCATAGAAACTCGTTACTAGCAGTGCATCTGACGTTTGGTAAGCTTTTTCAATGTCATCTGTTCGCCCTTGTAGGATGACTGAGTTGGTTAATCCCTCATCCTTAATAAGTTTTCTAAGTTGTGATTCCAGTTCGCCATCACCATAAATATCAAAGATATAATCAGGATGTGTTTTGTGAAAGATACTAAAGGCTTTGATTGCATCTGGGATGTTTTTGGCTTCAGTTAGTCTTAAGACCATGACAAAATGTTTACCTAATTTATCATAGGTGATTGTTCTCTTAGGTGTAGAGTGTGGAATTACCGTAATGTTGTTTGCAAGTGATGGTCTAACTTGCAAAATATCACGTTTCTGCTCATCAGTTAAGGTGACAATAATATCATCTACGCCAAGTAAATCGGATTCTAAGACTGTTTTAAATGATCGCTTTATTTCAAGACTCGCTCCTAAGGGATCCTCTAAATGGACACTATGCAATTGGAAAATTCTTTTTTTAACATTTGTGTCTAGAAGTGGACGGTCTACGTATCTCGCATCTGAAATAACGACATCTGATTCATCAAGAACCTGTTTATAGAAATATGTAATTAATTTCTTTTGAGTTTTAAAAGTGACTAGTTTATCACCATCCAACAACTCAAATTTAAGGGCTTTTCCATCAGCATTTGTAATCTTAGTATGATAAAGTGTTGCATCGTTCGTTAAGTATTGGCGTTTAATAACATTGTCATCAGCATCTGTGTAATCAATTCTATTAACAAATTCATTGTTTTTTACAAAGAAAAAGACATTTGTTTTCATGGTTCCAAGTTGATAAAGTGTGAAATACTTAATATTTCCTGATTTATCTTTATTGACTCTAAATGCTGGAATACCATCTTTGAAATAGAATTGAATTGCTTTATTTTTTGGATCTGTAATCTCTATATATGTTTCAAATGGGTCAGGAAGCATATTTTGAAGATATGTTTTCCAGCTAACAGTGGCGTTACCAGCTAATTTTTCGGCAAAATAGTCATACAAATTCAAGAAACTCGTGTTCTTTAATACACGGCCGTCGTCATAAAATTTCTGGTATAGGCTCGAATAGTTTGGATTATAATCGGATGTAATAATTTGGATATCAACATTTGCTGAATTTAAGAGCCGTGCCCGTTCAAGCAAAGATGTTGTACGGCCACCAAACTTTTTTGGTAGTATCGTTGTAATCATTTTTATAGTCATTATAACCCTCTAGCTTTTATCTGTTTAAACTCCTGAATTAGATATTGAAAACGGTATTTTCAATACGTATTTTAAATATACTATTCCCTGGCTATATATGTCAATTTTAGTACTAATTAGCCGAAAAAACCGATACCATGCGTGTTATGGTATCGGTTTTTAAATTTTTATCGCCATCTAACTACAATGTATAGCGCTTTAATGTGTGATTTAAGCTATAAGTACAAGCAATGATAATAAAGACTGTGGCAAATAACAAGATAAACATGTGCCAATTAACAAATTTAGCGATGTATCCCCAGAATAATGAACCAAGCGAGAGTGTTGAGACTGAGATTGTCGAATAGGCACTCAGTACCTGCCCCATATTTTTATTAGGTGTTTCATTCTGAAGAATTGGTTTTTGAATGACTTGGCTCACCCCTAGGAAGATAAATGAGAACAGCCAGATTCCAAGCATTAAGTACTTACTACTGATAAAAACCACTGGCATGAGAGATAAACCAAATAACAAGTAAGCTAAGCATAGTGTTTTTCCAGTTGTAAACATTTTTAGAAACAGAGATGCGATAAATGTTGATCCAAGCATGACACCAGCTGAATAGAATGCGGTTAGAAGACCGTAGAACGATGCGCCACCAATACTTTTAGCAATGACTAAGACGTAGACATTTAACCCACCAAACATAAAATTGGCCAGCGAACTGCCACAACAGAGAAGCAAGATAAGTTTATTTTTATAAATCGCTTTAAATCCATCAAATAACTTTTTCTTTTCTTGCTCGACAGCAATTTTTTCATCTGTATTTTTTACATGGGTGTTGTCATTTGCAGGGTCCTTAATTTTATAAAATGAAACAATTGAGAGACAAAATGTTATTAAGTCAATAAACAACAAATTGATATATGACATCAGGGTGACTAGAAAGCCAGTTATGGCAGTGAATACATAATCGGCGCCATTGTAGGCGACTGACATATAAATTTCAGCTTTTGGTAAATCATGTTTATCAACAACACTTGGAATAAAAGCATCCTGTACGGTGTAAGTGTTACTCCCGGCTGTAGCCGCAAAGAACGCGCCGATGAATATGACTATCAGCGCAGCATTCCCTAACTGCCCTTGTAAGCTCATCCCAATCATAATAACGGCCACGGACATGAGTTGTAGTAATTCTAACAACAGTAAGATTTTGCGTTTATTGTGTTTATCAATAATTGGTCCGAATAAAAATGAAAAGAAATTAGGTACAAATAGTAAGAAGTTTAGAAACCCGACATACATGGTATTGTGCGTGACCTCAAATACATACCATGACAGTACAAGCATATAGATAGAGTCACCACAGTTACTAATGAGGCGACCTAAAAATAGATATTTAAAATTTTCGTATTTTGTAATCATGACTGAATCCCCATTATCAACTTAAGACTAAGTGGATTGGTTGGCTGATTCATGCTTTTGGTAAGTTCATACATATTTTTCACTTTTTCTCTAAGTTTGATAATCAATTGGACGACTTTAGATGTGTTCATAGTTGATTGAGGTGTTTATCTTTAATTTCAAATACTTCATCGGCCACGTCATTAACGAATTGTTGATCGTGTGAAGTGAATAAAACCATACCGGGATATCCGATAATTAAATGTTTCAATGCTTGTAAGGTATTGAAGTCCATAAAGTTCGTGGCTTCATCCAAAATAATCACGTTTGAAGGTTGTAGAAATGTACGTGCCAATAATATACGAACTCTTTCGCCACCACTTAAGACTTGGAGTGATTTCGTAAAGTCTTTATAGGCAAAACCAAGTTGTGCCAAGACAGAACGTACAAAATTAGCCGTATATTCGGTATCGCTTAGTAAATAGTCTTCGATTGATTGATCAGGTAAATCAACATACTTCAATTGTGAATAGTTTGAAAAATTGACTTTGGGAGAAATAACTAATCCTTCACCCCGCGCTTCAATGGCCTTAAAAAATTGGGTCTTACCAACCCCATTTTTTCCAATAATTGCAATTTTTTGATTGTTTTTAAATGAAAAATTACATGGTTCAAACAGGACGTGATCATCAACGATTAGGGAAAATTTATCGCCTAATATGGGATAAGCAGCATGCAAATTAGTCGTCTTTGTCTTTGGAAAGGTAATGCGTGTTTGTGACTCGATCTTCTTTAAGTCGCCCACGCTATCTAGACGCTTCTCAATTGATTTCATAACTTTATTGGCTGATTTTTCGACGGTATCTTTTTGTTTGGAACTTGATAGACGATCTGGTTTGGTGTCTTTGATATTTTTGTTGTTTTTAGTCTTTCTCCTAGCCTGTGCCAAACTCGTTTGTTGCTTTTTTAAGGAGGATTCTAGACGCTGTTTTTCTTTTTGAATTTCAGCATTGGCTTTTTCAATATGTTCTTTTTCTTGTGCTTTTATTTGCAGAACATCTGACACATTGCCGGAATACAAAGTGATTGTGCCATCTTTAACCTCAATGACCTTATTAATGGTTTTATCAAGGAAAAATTGATCATGGCTAATGATGATGAGTAAACCATAATAGTATTTCAGTTCTGAAATTAACCAATTAATGCCATCACGATCTAAGTGATTTGTTGGCTCGTCAAAAGCTAGTGCTGGCATGTAGTCTCCATACAGGATTTGTGTTAAACGCTGCTTTGAGACTTCACCACCGCTTTTATGATTCGTTAAATCATCATGATGTGGCAATTGGTCGAAGACATTGATATCACAAAAGCGTGTGATTTGACCGTTCCCTTGTGCAGGGGTTAATTGGCCTGTTAATAAACGTAATAAGGTAGTTTTTCCAGCGCCATTATCGCCTATAATACCAATTCGGTCATTCTGGTAGATTTGTAGTTCAGGAATATCTAAAACAGTCTTTCCGTCAAATTCAATCTCAACGTCTTTTAATTTAATAGCTAATTCTTCCATGTTGTCTCCTTTGTGTAAGTCACAAAGAAAAATCTTTGGACTCTTTGTCAATAGTGCTTTGGCAAAGAGCTTAGCGTAACTTCGTCATATAAAAATCCGTCCTTTCAAATTGTTACGACCATTTTATCATATTAAATGAAAAAATAAAGCGTTTTCTCATTTAACTCTCATTGTAAAATGCTCAAACTAGACATATTTATCAATGTTTTTGAGAATATTGAGACGTTTCGTCTCACTAATATCTTCAGCATTGAAATTCATGACCTTACAGTCTTTGATGCCCATTTTGTTGAAAACGCCTTTTTTCAACATGTTGCCAACAGGATTTCTATATTTCAGTTTATAAATCGGATTTGGGGTTCCAATAGTTGTTAAGATGCGGACCTTAAGTTGAGTGGGTAATAATTGACGTTGTCCACTTGGTGTATCAATCTTAACTTGCCCTTTTGCCAGGACTTTATCTAAAAATCCTTTCGTCATCGCGGGCATTACTTCCCACCATATTGGGAAGAGCATGATTAATTCGTCAGATGCTTGGATTCTCTCTAGGTAGTTTTGGGATTGCTCGTCAACAAAAGGTTGTGTGCGCCAATTAATTAAATCATTCTTATGCATAATTGGATCGAATTGATCCGCATGTAAATCTATGATGTCAACAGTATCGCCACGCGCAATTAGCTTTTCTTTTAAATGTACTAAAATAGCTGCTGTAAATGCACGATTATGTTCTTCATTAAACCCTGCTGCTTGACCGTAGGGATGGTCGAATATGATTGTTGTTTTCAAAATATAACTCCTTGTGTACTTGGAAAAATGGATTGCTTGTTTAAATTGATTCCATGGAATATAATATCGAGTATACAACTAAAGAAAAGCATGTCAATATACATTCCGAGGAATATTAATTATGAATACAGTACAAAACAACCTATTCGATGCATTAAACACCTTCAGGCAGCACACGGGTGAAGAGAACATACGACAAGGGATTACGGCTAGATATGCGGAAATACCAAATATAGATAAATTAAGTATCGCTGATTTAGACATTATTGAGATTATTGATAACTACCCTGATTTGCGCATTTCAGAAATTGTTTTACACACGCATTTCACCCAGAGTGCGGTTTCGAAAATTCTCAATAAACTATCTAAATATGAATTCATTGATAAACACCAAGTGCCAGATAATAAAAAAAATACGTATATTGCCCTCACTGCGGCTGGTTCTGTTATCGCTAAAGCACACAAGGAGTTTCATCAGATGCAGGCGTATAAATTGCAACAAGCCCTGGCCCCCTACTCGGAAGCGGACTTAGCAATGTGTGCAAAAATTATTGGCACTATTAATGATGTTCGAAATTAGTGTCATCAGCTTAATAGACAAAAAAACATGTTACTAATTAGCAGTAACATGTTCTTTAGCATGGATAAATTAATTTAGATGATTATGCGCGCTTCTTGAATGCAAAACCTAAACCAAGTGCTGAAAGTAGTCCAGCACCAACAACGGCTAACCAACCTTGTTGGTTACTGTCTGTCTTTGGTAATTGATCAGCACTAGCGACGTTATCTGTCTTTACAACGGGATTTGCAATAACGTTAGTTGCTTGTGACTTAACCGTCTTTGTGAAGGCCGCTTTATCACTAGGCGTGATGCTTTCGGCTTCGTCATCCTCTAGATATCCCTCTAAGAAACCGTCAAGGTAAGCTTCGTACATGTCGAGTAAGTCTTCAATCTCTTCATTGGTACCATTCTTATCGGTGTAAGCCAATAGTTCCTCATACATAGCAACTGGGTTATTATAGAATTGATCCAATAGTGCATCAAAGTCTGCATCACTTAGTGCTTCAAAGTATTCATCACTGAATTCATCAAGTTGAGCAGCTTGTTCAATTAAGTTGTTCAAATAGTTTGTATGCTTATCAATGATTGCTTGATGGTCAACCTTTTGACCATTTTTCTTCTCAATAACCTTAGGCTTCTCAGTCTTAGGTGCTTCAGTCTTAGGCTTCTCAGTCTTAGGTGCTTCAGTCTTAGGCTTCTCAGTCTTAGGTGCTTCAGTCTTAGGCTTTTCAGTCTTAGGTTCTTCAACCTTAGGCTCTTCGGCCTTAGGTTCCTCAGTCTTAGGTTCTTCGACCTTAGGCTCCTCAGTCTTAGGCTCTTCAGTTGTTGTACCATCTAACACAGCTTGGTATTGCGCTCGTAATGCTTCGTATTCAGGGATTAAACTTCTGAATTCTTCAGCGCCCCACCAGCCATTGCGCTCAGCGGAATCAGCTGAGTCGCTAATAGTATTAATACGAGATGTGAGCGTTTTAATAGAGCTTTCTAAAACTTTAACAGTGTTTCCATGAGCCCATTCAGATTCAGGCAGAGCAAGTGTTTCATTGAAACTGCTAAGGTTATCATTAAAGAAATCTTGACTGGTTTTTAAGAATTTTTGGTCATCTTCGTACATTAGACGATTAGATTGCTCCATTCGAGCCTTAGATTCTGCATCTGCATCTTCTACAGCTGCCGGCTTAACTTCAGAAGTAGTTGTTTCAGCCTTTTCAGTCTCTTTGGCTTGGTTTGCTTCAGTTTTCTCAGTCTCTTTGACTTGATCTAATTTAACTGTAGATGAAGCTTCTGAAGATGCATCCTTTGTCACAGCTGTGTCCGCGTTTGCATTTGGTGCAACGCTATCTGCTTGTACTTGATTATCTTGTTGGGCGATGGCCAAAGTAGCTAATGCGGCACTTGCAAATAATAATGATTTCTTGTTCATATCCTAACTCCTTTAGTTTTTAAAAATGTTTTAAGAAACAAGTTAATTATAACAAATCAATACCGAATGAACATAGATTATATACAATTGGGTCAAAAACGCTTACTTTGTAACGAGGTGATTTTATAGATAGTATATTAAAATCATTGATTTTTATATTTTTTAAAATTAATTAACGTAGATTGGGTGTCAAGACAGTGATTTGGCGTAACAAAAGATGAATAAGTGTTTTATACAAAAAGTAAGCATTAAAAATCTGGATTGATATGACTAAAAAACAGGCCACCAATAGTTGGTAGCCTGTTTAATGTGTTGATTTAGTTGTTACGATTTAAATTAAGATCGTAATTTCTGGCTGATTTAAAAACCCAAGTGGCTGGTGCACAAAGCAAGACAGCGATACCCGCAATTAAGAATATTTTATTGACACCAAGCGTATCCCCTAATGGACCAATCAACATTAAGCCAATTGGACCAGGTAAACTAAGGATAGACAACATTGATCCCAAAACTTTTTCAAGATCTTCAGATGGATAGCTTTGTTGAATCATTGAAAGTAGTAAGGTGTCAAAAAATGGTGTGCTAAGTCCTGAGATAGCAGCTAGAATTGCAAAATAAATAAAGCTGGTGAAACTTGGCGATAATAATCCGCTTAAGGTAAAGGTTGTGCCTAAAATAAGGTATGCAGATAAAAATGGTATCATTCGATTCTGCCATCTTCCAAATAGACTAATAATCAGCCCACCTACTAACATGCCAACTGAGTACAGAGCTTCAACAATTCCAGCATCGGCAATCTTTAGGTTGAAGAATTCGAGGGTCATCAAAGGATATAGGCTGGCGACTGGCATGATGAACAAAGTTGAAACTGCGCTGATTATGATTATAATCCATAAGCCAGTTTTGCTGTGTAATAATCGAAAACCGGTATACATATCGGCAAATGTTTGGCGGACTCGTAATTTGTCATCCTTATTAACGTATGAAGGAATATTGATAAAGTACAAGAGAAAGACACCAATTAAGGCCCCAAGTATATCTAGAAGTAATAGCGTTTCAATCGATACAAATCCGAATAAGAAGGCCCCTAGTGCAGGTGCTAAGATACGATTTGCTGATTGAATAACTGAAAAGCGTCCATTGATTTGGGTTAGCTTATCTTCCGGCGTGATGGCAGGAATAATTGATTGTAAGGTTGGCATTTGGAATGTCTGCGCAACGGCTCTAATAAATAGCACAATAAAAATTAGATAGGTAGCAGTTGCATGCGATTGGTTCAAATAAAGTGATAATAAGCCCGCTACGCCGGCTGCAACAATGTCTGGCACAATCAAAAGTATTTTCTTGTTATAGCGATCGACAAAGCTTCCGGCAAAGGGGCTTAAGATAATCATAGGCAACATGCCAATCATCGTCGCGAAACTTAATGTTGTGGCCGATCGGGTTTGCTCAGTCAAATACCAAATAATGGCATACTGAACCGTCATGCTTGTGATACCAGTAAGAAACTGACTAATAAGTAATAAGTTAATATTTTTTTCTACATGTCTATGTGTAGAATTTACATGTTTATGCATGTGTAAATCTCCTGTTAAAAACGAAAAGGTTTAGCATGCTAAAAAGCTGTTCAATTTTGATTTAACATTACAGGTGTCGCCAAAATAAAATACAGGCCACCCCTGCCTGGATATGTTAAATGAATTTTCTTGGTTAAAAGCGGATCTAATTGACTACAGGTAATTTTAGGCACACTAAAGAGAACTATTGAATAGTGTTGATTATAAAATTACCAGTGTAAGCAAAAAGATCCCCCCTCTCTATTTTTGAATTATCATATCAATATATGGGCAGTTACTGTATTTGTCAAGAATTAATTGTTTTTAAAAGTCAAAAAGACCAGTTAAGTTGAAAACTGGTCTTTTTCTTCTATTTTATTTATGATTGTGGACTCTTTTTTCCAAATTTAATGAAATAGAAAATTGCCATGATGATTAAGAAAACTAACCCGACCATTAACGACACATTCGTTTCAGGATTAAAGAACATAAATCCCAGCGTTATGATTAGGAATGCTAACGTGACGTAATTTGAGTATGGGGCCCAAGGCATCTTGAAAGGATGGTTATCCAATAATTCCGGATGGCGCTTTCTGAATTTGGTTTCACTGATTAGAATAACAAACCATGGGACCATACCTGGAAGCGTACTAGAACTATACACAATCACGAATGCATTTCCGGCATTTTTAAAAACAAGTGGCGCAAGTGCGTTTAACACTAATCCGATAAAGATACCAAAAGAGATTGCGAAAACAGCATATGCTGGGACCCCGTTTCGATTTACTTTTGTATAGAAAGATGGTAGTTCGTGGGCTTCTGCTAAGTTATAAGTCATACGACTAGCGCTATAGATACCCGAATTCGTCCCTGACAATGCTGCTGTTAGCACAACAAAATTGATGATTGAAGCTGCTGCCGTAATACCAATTTTGGCAAATGTTTGAACAAATGGCGATCCAACTGAGTTTAATTGATCCCAGGGGTAAATGCATAAGATAACAAAAATTGCACCAACGTAGAAGATTAAAATACGATAAACCGTTGATTTAATCGCTTTTACTAATGTGTTTTGTGGGTCTTGTGCCTCCCCGGCTGTCACACCGATTAATTCAATTCCTTGATATGACGTTAAAACAAGCGCTAAAGCAAAGAAGAAGCCTTTGACACCACCTGTGAAAAATCCGTGTTCCCATAGGTTGGAAAATCCTACCGGGTGTCCCCCGTTTCCGAAGCCAAATAAGATGACACCCAGACCTAGGATAATAAAAATGATGATTGTTAAGACCTTAATTAAGGCAAACCAGAATTCTAATTCACCAAACATTTTAACCGATATGAGGTTTGCAATGCCTAAGAATGTAATCGCTATTAAGCCTGGTAACCAACTTGGAATAGATGGCCACCAATATTGTAAGTACCCACCGACAGCAATCATTTCACTGACTCCAACGACGATATATTGAAAAATATTACTCCAAGATGTTAAATAACCCCAAACTGGATGAATGTATTCTTGGGCATATTTAGCAAATGAGCCTGTTTGTGGGTCAACATAAAGCATTTCGCCAAGAGCGCGCATAATCATATATAGAAATGCACCAGCAATTATATATGCCAAAAGCACTGACGGACCAGTCCACTTAATGGTTGAGGTTGCACCCATAAATAGACCAACACCAATTGTGCCGCCTAATGCAATCATCTGTACTTGTCTGGGTTTTAGTTTCCTCTCCATAGTTGTAACTTCCTTTCAAATTTAAAACAGTTGTGATGATACTTTTATTTCAGACTAGCTGCGGGTGCTTTATGTAAGGCAATAAAAAACACGTTTAGCCAGATAAGACTAAACGTGTTCGGAATCTACTGTTATCCTCTACGTCCGCTTAGCCAAGTTGGAATAAGCGGACACCTCAAAAATGCCAGCTTATACCTTAGTGGTAGTAACAAAGCTGGTAGTGGTTAATACAACATTTTGATATGAATTATGCATGGTCAGTAGACTCCTTTCGTGTTTTTGTTAAATGAATCTTAACTCTATAAATGAGAGATGTCAAACTTATTTTTAACATTCATCTTATTCCGAGCATATTTAAGCGTTATTTGCCCTATAAAAAAGCCATTGGGTTACACCAATGGCTTTTTTTTGATTGTTTAATTGCGTGGTTCAATCGTTACAGCAGTACCATAGGCAGTAACTGAATCCCCAATTGTATTTGAATTGCTGTCAAAACGGCAACAAATGACCGCGTTAGCGCCAATCTTTTCCGCGGCTTCGCGTAAGCGATCTAGTGCTTCTTGACGTGATTCTTCTTGTAACTGTGTATACCCTTTGATTTCACCACCAACGACAGATTTCAAGTTTTGCCCAAAGTTTGAAATAATATTACGTGAGCGTGTTGTCTGCCCAAATACTTCTCCAAATGTTTCAGTCACTTGGTAGTTGGCAATGGTCTCAGCTGTAGCGACAATAATTTTTGACATGATTAAATCTCCTCTTGAGTAAACATGAATCTGCTAATGCTTTAAGTATACACCCACCTGTGTTGTTTCAAACACGAGGATTTTATTTTAAAACTTTGAGATACCAACGATCCATTGCACTATGTTCGGACCCGTTCAGTGGCTGTTTTAATGGTGTGAAGCCGAATTTCTCATAGAGCGCACAAGCTGGTTTTAATTTTGCCATTGTTTCGAGATAGCATTGATCATACCTTTGCGCTGCATAGTCAAGTGCAATCGTCATTAATTGCTTTGATAAGCCATGGCCTTTTGCATCATCAGATAAATATAATTTTTGAAGTTCACATATGTGCTGTTCATCTGTGCTGTTCATCGCTTGGATTAAGCGGGGCAATGCCAATCCCCCCTAAGATAGTCGTTTCATCCGCAATTACCCAATATGCCGCATTTTCAATCCCTTGATAGTAATGATATAAGTCATTTAATTGTGGATCAAAATATGCTGTCCCAGGAATGTCTAATTGTTCCTGTTTTAAAGAATGTTGAATAATTTGTTTGATTTGTGCATTATCAGCAACGGTTATTTCTCGTATCTGCATAGATGCGTCCTCCTGTAGACATTGTGGCTTTTGCTTAATGATAAAACATTTAGTGACATATCTCTATTATAAATAGAGCTAATTACGTCTGGTATAAAAATAGACCTTCCAAACATGCGGTTTGAAAGGTCTATTCTTAGAGCTCAAGCTTTATTGAGTTGGCGTTTGATTATGAACCAGTCTTTAATGATTGATGTGAATGTCAATACCAAGCCAACACTACCAACAAGGATTAAGTTCCAAGTATTTGGATTGAACAGTTCGGCGCCGTAGTAGACGATGCTTTTGGCTCCATCAAGCAGGAATTTGATTGGTAGCCATGGGAATAACCAGTCGTGATACACTGCTGGAATCATTTCAGGTGCTAATTGCATCAATGGAGCTGAGAATAGCATGAGTAATGCGATAACTGGCAGTGCTGCAAAGCCAAGCCACATTTCAAGGGCAAACATGATTAACATAAATGATGCTGCGCCAATCATGCTGAAGAATGCCATTTTCCAGAAATCATCGTAGGTGTAATTTAGAATTTGTGTGACGAGCCAAGTTGTGGTCATCCCAATAATTGGTGCGATGATTGCAATAAAGCCAACTTGTCCTAGGCGTAGTTGCCATAGTTCACGTTTTTGTTTGATATTAACGCTCTTGCCAGCCGTATAGATTAGGAATGTTGCAAATAAACTAGCCATCCATAATGGTTGGAAATAAGCGCTACTTGCTGAATTCTTGTCTTTGACGCTATGAATGATTTCAACATTGCTTGTGACTGGATTCGTGATGGCGTCAATATTTACCCCTTGTAGTGGTACATTATTGGCTTTGAACTGATTTAGCATTTCTTGTCCCATATTGGTACTCATGTTGGTAATCATACCAGACAAGAGCACTTGGATATTATTTGCTAAGGTTGCGTTCATGGCTTGATTAATAACAATATCAACTGAAGTGCTCTTACCCGTTTTTGTCATTTCTCCCATATGTTTTGAAAAGTCTTTGGGGATGACAATGGCCCCATAATATTTTTCTTGGTCCATGGCTTTTTTAAGATCTGCTTTAGAAGAAACCGTTGTCCAGTTAAGGGTTGTTGCTGATTTCCCCTCACCAAACGAATCTAGGCTTGTTAATTTATCTGTAACCTGTTTCCCCATTGCCCCGTTATCTTCATTGACAATTGCGACCGGAACGTTTTTGGCAACAGGCCGTGCTGTTGGAAATTGTGCAACAACTAAAATAAGTGCTAGAACTAATCCGACGATTAGTGACAAAATATAAAATTTATTTTTAAACATGAATCTACTCCTTTTTCGACATTGTGTCGCTTTATTAACCGTTCTTATTGTACAATGGGCTTAATTAAAAAACGATATACAGTATTCGACATTATGTCGCATTTTCGAGAGGAGTCAACAAATGTACACTAAAAAGACGCAACAAACACGTACAGAACTGCTGGATGCATTCATTGAGCTACTCAAACAAAAGGATATTGGTCAGATTAGTGTGATTGATATTGTTAACCAAGCCCAGGTTCATCGGGCAACTTTTTACCGACATTTTGAAGATAAATTTGATCTCATTCAACAGGCAGAGACTGATATTTTCCAGTCAGTGGATGCATTATTTGAACAGTACGTTAAGAATGATCCAGAAATCAAAATTGATACAGCTGGTTTTAATACTTATCGTGTTAACCTTTTGCATATATTTATGGACCATGCTGATTTTATTAACGTCATGCTCGGCCCCAATGGAGATTTAACATTTGAAAATGCTTTGTATCAAAAAATCTACCAATTGACGGAATTGGGTTTCCAAACAATCTATAAGCTGCAGACACAAGCCACAGGAAAATCTGAATTTATAGGACACTATGCCGCTTCTGCTGCCTTTGGTGTGGTTCGACAATGGCTAAAAAATCCGACTATATCGGCACAAGAGCTATCTAATTTACTTGATGAGTTAACGATAAAAGGTTTAGCAACAACCATTAACGATATTACATTGTCTGAATAATAAAAAACTCATGGCGCTTATGTTAAGCGTTCCATGAGTTTTTTAATTGATTTAAATTTTAAGTAGATAACTGATAAGGTACATCGAACTCATAATAATTAAAAGTGGCACAATAACCAAAATGAGAAAGTTTCCATCTGCAAAGGCATCTTTGAAAAAAATATTGATAATGATACGTACAATAAATAATATAACTACCGAGCTAGTAAATATATGAAATCCTTTACGCATGTTACCAACCTCCATCTGACATCTATTTTCCATCATATTAGTCTGATGTATTTAAAAAAGGCTGAAATGTACTAATCTTCTGCTAGATAATCATAAACTTTATGTGGTTGTGGCAATGTTAAATCAGCAATGATGTGTTGTGCCTTAACGATTTCACGGACTGGCAAGTCAGCAACCGGTGCCATGACATGTTCAAACAACTGTAATTTTGCGGGTGAATCCCAAGCCCCCTTGATTTGAACATCAGTAATCGTTGATTCGGTTAGTTCCAATATGCGAGGAGAATAGTCGTAATTACGCATAATATTTAAGCGATAGCTAGGCTTCGTAATCTCGGCCTTGGCGGCTTCAAAATCAAGTGGATAGTAGTTGTAACCCATTGTTGCAACAGCCACAGGCAACTGGCTATAGCTTAGCTTACCAACTAAAACATCATTATCAAGATAGATTGACGTATCAGCTAATTTCTTTGGAAAAGCTGCAACTTCGCGTCCGGATGCAATGGCTTCAGGACTATTAACATACATAGAAAGGTAGAATTCCCCCTCCTTACCGTTAAAAGTAACAGGAATCACTTGGCCAATTTCAGCATAAGCGCCTAGCCCATCTGAATCAGGCATATTAATGAATTCAAATTTTACAAGGTCATCAATTGGTTCTAGTGGTTCTGGCAAAATATTCATCAGTGCCGCATGATCAGTCCGATAAGTGATGTTCATAAAGTCACGATTATGAAATCTAACTTTAGCGGCAGCAAAAGCAGGCGAATCAATTGGCGTGGTAACTTGTTCCAATAAATCTGATTTATTCATGACTGCCTCTTTCCTTGTTTCAACATGTCCGCTAGCTGTGCAACACTGTCGTCAAATACAGGTAATGTACCTGTCTGTTCTGCCTTTTCAACTGTTGCAACAACAAAATCATTAAATGGGGTATCAATATTGTGCTCATCCCCTGTTTTAACAATGACTCCGTTAATGTCATGCACTTCAGTTTTACGACCCTTTTCTAAGTCTTGCAACATGCTGGCTTTTAAACCAAAACTAGGTGTCATGATACTACGTACCAAAGCAATTTGGTCATCAGTAAATCCAGCAGCTGGTTTCTTCAAGTAGTCGAAGTTTTTATCTCCAATGTTATCAAATGTAATGCCATCAGCAGCACCAGCTTCCAAACCTTCGTTCATAATACTTAGAATGGCTTGAATTCCAATATCATTGTTGGCAACATCACCGAATGTTGAATTTGTGGCAGCTGAAAGACCGCTAAATGAAGCATTGATTAGGAGTTTTGACCATTTTGTTCCAATCAAATTATCTGAGATAACGGTTTCTCCAACATTATCCATGACGGCTTTAATGTCTTCGATTCGTTCTGTATCACGTCCATCAAGTTCCCCAATCTTAAAGGCAAATTCTTTGAATCGATCATAAACAGTTGTTAATTCAGACTTTCCAGCGCCTTGGGCTGTCGCTCCAAATTCAACTGCCCCAGCAACGATATTTTTTTCAGGTAATTGTGTGGCGATAAATTTTTCAGGTACACCATTTTGGAGAGAAACGAGCGTTCCGTCATCAGCTAAAATGGTTTTAATTTTTGCTAATACTGAATCATTGAAAATTTGCTTGGTTAATAAGAAAATAATGTCAAATTTACCTTCAAGGTCATCAGGTGTTGATGCTTTAACCGGTATCGTAATGTCAGTTGTTCCGACAACGTGTGCACCTTGTGTATTCAATGTATCAACATTTTCTTGCCAGACGTCAACTAAGGTTACGTCTAAACCTGCTTGAGATAAAAAGGCACCAATGACGGTCCCTAAAGATCCAGCTCCGTAAACTGCAATGCGCTTGTTATCCATTTTTTTATGCCTAGCCTTTATTATTTTTTACTAACTTCTTATTAGTGTTGAGGAATGTTAGTCGCAATAGCTTAAACGAATAATAAAACTTTTAAAATTTTTAAAATAAAATCCAAAAAGTTAAAATATTCACAAAAATAAAAACGTACAAAAACGTTTATATGATTTTCAAAAGCTTGATAGCTAGGTAATGTTATTGAAAAATCTTTACTAAAAGAGATGGTAACAGCGTGATAATCTCTAATAAAAACTTTGAAAGTATTATTTATCACAAATGTATTTATTTGTATGATTAGTGCATTTTGGCGACAAATTATGTTAATTCACACCATTGTAAGTCATCGATTAAAATTCGTGCGTTGCCAATGGCGATTTCATTATCTAAATAACCGTTAACAAGTCCCCGCTCAATTGGTGCATAAACACCTAGTTCTGACTTCCCCTTTAATTGGTAAAGGATGGGTTTTGATTCAGTATACGCATGAAATAATATTTCTGAAATTGTCGCCATATCTAATGGTGGCATTTCTTTTTGATTTCGCAAATTTGCAGCTGATTGTTCATGTTTGGCAACATCTTCAGTATGATCTGACAGATAAAAGCCTTGCCATTTAACCATTCCGCGGTCATTATAATCATTCTTGAAGAAGCGCTCAGCAAGTTTAAATGGGTCTTCATCATCCATAAGCATTACCTCCATTATGTCCACCAACTAACCCTGCCCGTTCAATCATGGTTCCACCATCTATTTTTGAACTTGATTTAACGATTGCTGTTAAACCAAATTTATGACGGATTTGATCAATAGTCGTATCAACCTGTTGTTGTTTCATATCTTGTTCAACTGGGACAAATAAATCTAACTGTGAGCCAAAGTCTGTGCTTAATTTTCCAACAGAAACACCGATATGACGAATAATTTGCTGGTCATAATGTTGGTCAAATATTATTTCAAGGGCCTGTACAATTTTATGAGATTGATTGGTTGAATCGATTTTCATTTGGGCGGAAAATCCCGGCATTTGTTCACATAAAGCTGAACCAATTGATAATGATACAACCCCACAGGTTTGATTTTTATGTCTTAAACGTGAAGCGACTTGTTCACCAATTTCACGAATAACGTTTTTAATTTCTTGTGTTCGTGCATAATCACGCGGTAAAACTTGGCTATTCGAAAGATTAGTTGCTTTGGGTTGATATTTATTAGCAATGATACTTCGGTCAACGCCCCAAGCTAAGGCGTATAATTCAGTTCCACGAATGCCTAATTTTTCCTGTAATTTATAGGGATTATAAAATGCCAGATCATGCATTGAATAAATCCCTAGTTTATTTAAGCTTTTAGCTGTGCGCTGACCAATTGACCAGACATCTGATAGATTTGTAATCGGCCACAACTTTTGTGGGATACTGTCATAGTCCCATTGGCTAATCAAACTATGATTATGTTTAGCTTCGAGATCTAATGCTAGTTTCGCCATGACCGGATTATCACCAATCCCCACCGTGAGGTAAATGCCTAATTTGTGTTTGACCTCTAATTGAATGATTCGTGCTAATTTAGGCATTGTTAAATCGTTACCGTAAACACTTTTTAGGTAAGACCAAGATGGTGTGATATCCAATAGTGATTCATCAATGGAGTATAATTGATGGTCTTCTTCAGCAACGAACTCTTTAAAGATATCATTGACTTTCTTATTCATCGCAATATAATGATTCATTCGTGGTTCAACCATAATTAACCGGCTGTCTTCAGGGATATCCCGTTTACGCATGACATTAGTAATCCCTAATTCTTGTTTAGCACGAGGTGAAGATGCTAAAACTAAACCACCATTTGTATTTTCAGCCTGGCTAATAACCACTAACATGGCTGTTAATGGATTAAGCCCTAATGCAACGCATTCACAACTTGCATAAAAGCTTTTAGAATCGATCATCATAATTTTTCGATGTGGTTCATGTTCTGTTGGTTTCATGATATCACCTCAAATTTAAATTAACTAAAATGTTGTATAATTAGTTTAAACCTAATTTGGGTGAAAAAACAAGCTTTATTTAACAAAAAAGACCAATCAATTTGATTGGTCTTTAATCGGCTTATTTGCTTGTAATATAGTCTAACAATGTATACATGACTTGCTGGTTAACATCAAAATCAACCGGTTGCATTTGTAGAATTGTTTCAGGGGTTTGGCTTAAAGCATTACACTCTAAAGCATAACCGCCATCGTTGATAACTATTTCGCGAACATCATTTTGCTGAGGTTCAAAATGAAATTGCAAACCGATGACATTTTGTTTTACAAGAAATCCCTGATTTACCACCAAATCACTACTAAATAAGAGTTGCGCATTCTCAGGCATATCAAACATTTCTTCATGCCAATGTAAAACATTAATCATTTCTGGGACGTTTGGAATGGTCGTTGTCATTAAATGCACATTTGCCCACCCAACTTCTTTATAAGGTGCTTTATGCACGGATGCACCTAAGGTTTTGGCAATCTGTTGTGCACCAAAACAGGCACCAAATATGGGTTTATCTTGTTGTAACATGTCATAAATGAGCGTTCGCTCTTGCGCAATCCAAGGCAACTCATCATTGGGACTCATCGGACCACCTAAAATGATAAGTAAATCTGTCTCTGATACGGTTGGAAGCACACCATTAAATTGATATGGATGATAAACATATACCTCATGCTGGTGCATATCAGCCCAACTTAAAATGGACCCGGCATTCTCATTCGGTGTGTGTTGCAAGATATTTATACGCATAGCAAGCCTTTCGCTTCAACGGCAATTCTTGTAAAGGGTATCGCCTGCAACTTCCCCAATTGATGCTTAGAATAAACAAGTTCTAGAAAAAAGTCAAATCTGGGAGTTTTTTAAAAAAGGCATCAATTCATCATGATAGTCATCTAAAAGTTGACTTTGATATATTTTTGAATGCGTTGAATCACGAACATGGTGCCATAGTACGGCCGCTACTTTCAAAGGCTTATCAAACTGTTTTGAACGAGCATCTTGATTAAAATCATGTACAAAGTGATTCCACTCATAGGTTGTTTCCTCGGCATTATCTGTTAGGTTTTTAACTGGATGATCGTACGTATTAATTAAATCTTGAACAGTTGCATCAGTGTCGTGTGTTGATTCAATTTGGCGCATTTTTATGCCCATGGCTTTAGTGAATGAAAATTTTTCAACTTGATAATACGTACAAAAAAACTGTCTGGTAATAGTGTTCAGGCTCAAACCGGATTGTAAGATGGGCGTTGACGGCGTAATGTTTTCTGGATTTTGAATACCCGAAATACGGCGCTGTCGAACTGGTTTGATGCAGTCGACGGATTCGCCCTGCAAGAACCGTACAATATAAGTCGTCAATTCATTCTTTGTTCCGTATGTAGGTAATTGATAAGTTTTACAAATATTGATCAATTCCGTTTTATACCAATAAAGTGATCTAAAGCTGGTTATAGACATATTTGGATTAAATTGATGTTCAGGCATAGTTTGTACCTATTCAGTTTTAAAGCGCTTTGCCAACTTAGCTTCACTGTAATCCAATAGGTCTTGAACACTGATATCATATTTATCACAAAAAATTAAAACTTCATCCATAACATCAGCTAATTCTTCAACAATATGGTCTTTCTCAGTTTGTTTAGAAACAACTTTATCACCAGGATGGTCACGACCATACTCAAATTGGCGAATTGCTTGAGATAACTCGCCAACCTCTTCCGTCAAAAAATTTAACCGACGATCAGATGATAGTTGTAACCAACCACGGTTACGATAAAATTCAATGACCCATGCTTTATGCTGTTCGATGTTCATGCTGAATCCACCTGTTCTTTCTAAAATTTAAACAATTATATTGATTATTGTCATACATTGAGATGCTCAATGATAGTTGAAACATCATTAATTGAGCGACTAACAATGATACTAGGAGTTAGGTCAAGTTGCTTTAAACGCTCATTATTTTCCCCTACCCAGACACTGATTTTAGCATGGGATAATAGTTCAAAGTCGTTACTGTCATTACCGAAAGCATAATATTCATTTTGATAGTATTGCTGTAATGTGTTGAATTTATTTATTTCTGCTGCTGTGATGTCAATACTATTTTCACCGGAATGTGCCACAATAGCAAGGTTACTAGCAGATTGTAGTTTTTCTAATAAATCATTAAAAATAGATTGAGGAATGTTAACTAGAATGATTTTAATTGGCTCATAGATGGTCTCTAAATTGACATTTTTAGCCAGATTATCAGGGTCTAACTGTTTATAAATTTTATTTGTTGTATTAATTTTTGCAGAATAATTCCAAGAATCATCCACTATATAATTAAGCTGATATTTATTAATAACATGTTTAATACTATCAAAAGACTTTGAGTCAATGGGGTTAGCAAGTTTAATTTCATCGTCAATCGTTTTAACTATTGATCCATTTCCGCCAATTAATAAATGGCCATCTGAAAAATCAGGAACGATAGGTATTAAATCACGAATGGGTCGTGCCGAAGCGAAGCTAACAGTATGCCCTGATAGTTCTAAAGATTTAAGCGCATTTACAATTGGTCTTGCGATTTTTTTACCATCAAAACTTAACGTACCATCAACATCAAAAACATAGTGCATACAAGGCTTCCTCTATTTCTATAATAATCTACTTAATGCTTATTATAGCGTTTTTAAGCGATGTTTGTTGTAATTTGCAACAAGAAACTTCGTTATACGTTATCTAATATCATATCAATATGCGGTGTTTGGTTATGAATATAAGGTTCTCCAACGGCGATATATCCCCATTTTTCATAGAAGCCTTGAACATCGGTTTGTGCAATAATATGGACTGATTGGTCCTTAAAGCGTGCCGTTAAGGTTTCTGATATTTGAAGCATTAATTCGTTTGCTAGTCCATTCCCGCGTGAACCTTGAGCAACAGCAACACGACCAAAAACAACCTGTTCGGCTTCTTTAAAGACGCGCGCATAGGCCACAACTCGTCCATTTTCGGTTTTAAAAATATGAATGGCTTGTTGATCAATATCGTCAGCTTCTTGATAGATGCGTTTTTGTTCCACCACAAAAACAGCAATTCGAAGCCGCATGATTTCAAATAATTCATTGGTTGTTAATTCGTTAAATGCTTTAATTTGCCACATGGTTGTCTTCCTCTTTTGTATCTAATGCAGTCGTCATAAGTTGCATGGCTTGTAAAATAATGGACATATCGGCTTGAGACATGTCTGTAAATAGGTTATTGATTTGGGCATTGGATGCTGTATCTATGGTCTCTAGGAGCATTAAACCTGCCGGCGTAAAGGTAATTAATTGTTTACGTCCGTCAGTTTTATCTTGGACTAATTCAATTAAATCTTGTTTTTTAAATTTTTTAATGATGCGACTAATATAGGCTTTATCGACCTTCAAAAAATGCGCAATACTTGTCACGGTCTCAAGGTCATTTAATTGCATCTCTAATAAAATGCGGGCCTCTGACCAGGTTAAATCTGTATTGAAAATCTCTTTATCAAAAACACCTAAATATTGTGTGTATTGTCGATTGAATTGGCGAATGAGTGTTATATCATTATCTTGATTCATGGAATGGGCCCCTCCTTGATTAAACTATATTCTAAATAACATAGTTGACAAAGTCAACTATGTGTTTTTGAGAGATTTCATTGTCTGATGACTGACTTACTGCTAACGTTGGAGGAATCAAACACAGAAATTTTGAAATTCAATCTATTCATCCTGTATTATTTTTAGACCCAGCGGCACAACAAATAAATGCGAATAAAAAGACCCCAAGCATTAAACTTGAGGTCTCTTTTTGTTCAAATATAACTAAGCAATTGGCTTCGTTCGCTTAACGATTAATTCATGATTCATAAATTCTTTAATGCCTTCATCCCCTAGTTCACGGCCATAACCTGAATTTTTAACACCACCAAATGGTAGTTCAGGCAAAGTATCATTGAAGTAATTGACATAAACAGAACCTGTTTCTAATTGTGCTGCGACTTCTGCACCGTGGTCGGCATCACCAGCAAACACAATGCCACTTAATCCATAATTTGAATTGTTTGCTAAGTCAATTGCTGCATGTTCATCAGCAACTTCAAAAACCATACCAACAGGACCAAAGAACTCTTCCTTAAAGGCAGGATTATCTTCAGTGACGTTCGTTAAGATAATTGGCATGAAATGAGCGGTGTTTTCATCGGTATCAAGGGTACCAAATGCTAAAGTTGCGCCATTTTCAAGGGCCGCGTTAACTTGTTTAACGAGATGGCGCTTAGCCTTAACCGAGCTTAATGGTGCGAGCTGTGTCTTTGGATCTAATGGATCCCCAACTTTTTGAATCTTTGCAAAAGCAGTCTTATACATATCCAAGACAGTTGCATAATTCGCCTCTGTGACAATTAAACGCTTAGACGACACACACACTTGACCAGCATTAGCGAGACGACTATCCCCAATGATTTTATTTAGTTCACTCAAATCAGCATCATCAAGCACAATGAGCGGATCGTTACCGCCTAATTCAAGGGTACTCTTCTTGAGATTACTTGCAGCTTCTCCACCAATAACCGCACCGACTTTTTCTGATCCAGTAAAAGCAAGCCCAGTAATTCGTTTGTCAGCTAAAATATGTTCTAATTGCTCATGCGTTGCGAAAATATTTTTAAAACTTCCAGTTGGCATACCAACTGCATGTACAGCCTGTTCAAAGGCTAAGCCGGAACCAGGTGTAATTGAAGCGTGCTTTAAAATAACAGGATTTCCAGCCATATAATTTGGCGCAAAGACACGAATAATTTGATAGAACGGGAAATTCCAAGGTTCAACAGACATGATGACACCGGTTGGTCGATAGATAACTTCCGCGCTACCGATTGCAGTCGTAATTGGCTTGGGCTTTAACATATCATCAGCATTATTTGCATAATAATGGGCAATATGTGCTGAAAGTGCAATTTCTTCCTTGGCTTCGCCGATTAATTTCCCCATTTCTAAAGTCATTACGCGCGCCAAGTCATCGATATGTTCAGTGAAATAGTCAGCTAAATCGTTTAATTTCCGTGACCGGGATGAAACGTCGTCGTTACGCCAGGTTTGATACAAATGATGCCCCTGTGCGATAGCTGTTTCAATCTCTTCATCACTTGTATTGTCGTAACGCTTTAGGACCTCGTTGTTAAACGGATTCGTTGATGCATATGCCATAATAAAATCCCCCTTTTATTTGACTATAAATAATGACCTTCACTATTTACGACCAGCATAATCTATTTGTGTAATAAAGGCAAAATAGAATTATTTTCACAAGAAAGCGTTACCATAAAATGCACTTGTCAACTAATTTTCAGTTTAAAATTGAGTCATTTGAAATATTCTTTCACAATTAACGGGACAAAAAAACAGCTCTTGGATATGAGCTGTTTTTTGAAAGTGATTAATTATTAACCATGCCAATATCATTTGGTTTAGTTAATACTTCTATGAGTGGTAGCACACTAAGGATTGCCAGGGCTATAAATGTTGCGCGGTAAGCATCGATACTCTCCATATAAATACTCAATATAGAAAAGGTAATGGTTACGAGTGATATACCGATTCCCTGAGCCAAGTTTTGTGTTACGGAAGCAAAAGTATTCGCACTATTGCGTTCAGCATAAGGCACTTCAACTAAACTCATGCCATTATACGCAGTTAGTGATAATGATCGACCAACGCCAGAAAGTACTAATAAGATACCTAAAACAATACTGCTGGTTTCGGGTGTTACCTGGCTGATTGCCCCTGTGGTTATGATGACCGTGAGTAATGAAATAATGAGCGTCTTTTTATATCCGATTTGAAGCACCATGGTATTAGCAATTGGTTTGATACCAATATTTCCAACGAAAATTAACAAGACATAAGTACCTGTTTTCATGGGTGACCAGTGAAAGGCGTTTTGAAAGAAAATGGTACTGAGATATGGAATCGCACCAACAGATAACCAGAGTAGACTACCCCCAATTTGGCTTAAGCGAAAGGAACTAAAGCGTAATGCCGATAGACTAAATAGCGGATTTTGAACAGTCATCAGATGTTTGATGCTCATATACAGACTAACACTACATATACCGAGTAGTAGCAGTGATAAAATGGATAGCTTTTGATGGCCGGCAATTGAATCTAAGGCAATCAGTAATGTGCCTGTGCTAATACTAAGGCCTAAAAAGCCAAGCCAATCAAATTTTTTGACATGTTGGTGACGCTCATTGACAGATAACATGTGATGACCAATTAAGAGTAAAATTAGGCCAATTGGTATATTAATCATGAAAATCCAGTGCCAAGATAAATAAGTTGTTAGGACGCCACCTACAAATGGTGCAATAGCTGGCGCAATCAATGCTGGCCAAATGACATAACTCATCATTTTAAGCAAGTCTTTTGGGTGTGTATTTTCTAAAACAATCAAGCGTGCTGTCGGCACCATTAATGCGCCAGAGATTCCTTGTAGAACACGCATAATCAGCATGGAGGTTAAATTAAAAGATAAAGCACAGCCTAATGAGCTAATGATAAATAAACTAACTGCCGTAAGCCAAATGGTACGATTACCATACCGTTGTGCAAGCCAACCACTTAAGGGAATGAAGATGGCAACCGATAACATATATAAACTAATAATTAGGGATGCGCTGGATGATTCAAGCTTGAGGCTCGCTGTAATTTGGGGTAAAGCTGTGGTTACAATGGTGCTGTCTAGCATCTCCATAAATAAGCTTGACCCCATTAACAGGGCAACTTTGGTATCTTTGTGTTTTGTCATATCATTATTACTCACTTTATAAAACTAAATTTAACAGGGTTACAATAAGGCTTTAGATGTAAATGAACAAGTCTTAATCCCAAAATTATTATATCTTAAAAATATAGAAATTCAATCAAAAAAATAAAAAAGTGCAACCTAGTTCAATTAGGTTGCACTTTTTAAGTAATTAGAAATGTACAGCACGTGCGCCACCAATCTTTTTGGGACGACTTGTCAAAGCGGTTACATGGGCTCCGCCTAGTTCATTTTGTTGTGGTCGAATTGGAATCTGAACATGCTTTATATGCATGCCAATCGCTGTATCACCAATATCTATCCCTGCTTTAGCCGTGATGTGTTCAACTTCGACTGGCGTATGCATTAAGGCATACGCGGCTAACTGACCAGAACCGCCAGCATGTAATGCGGGGATGACATTGACGAGCTCTAAGTCCTTTCTCTCTGCTAATTCAGATTCGACTAATAGCGCGCGATTAATATGTTCACACCCTTGTACGGCCATATAGATATCACGATCATGTAAAAGTTTATAAATTGTCCCCATCACGATTTCGCCAATTTCAGCGGAAGAATTTTGTCCAATAACACCCCCAGCGACTTCAGAACTTGAAAAACCAATGACAAAAATATCACCCGCTTTTAGCTGCGCTTGGTTTAAGACATCGGTGACAATTTCTTCTGTATTATGCCGTAAGTCTTCCATCGTAATTGACATAGTGTGCGCCCTCTTTTCGCTTAATTACATGTTTGTTAGGGTATACCGTGATTTAGTTTTGCGTGAGCATGCATTGTACGAATGTAAGATCACAAAAAATACGCCCTGAATTGTATCGTTTAGTTGAAATTGCTTTTATTTAAATATAATCAATGACTTGGTTTAATGAAGGCAAAACCGCATGGGCAATGTCTTTTAATTCAGCTGTTGGTTGAATCACATCTGGAATCATGATTACTGGAATGCCAGCGTTTTTGGCGGCTAAAATGCCATTTTTTGAATCTTCAAGAATCAAGACCTCCTCTTTTTGGAAGCCAAGCTTTTGTTGCGCAAGGTTGAAAATTGCAGGATTGGGTTTTGCAATGTCAACATCAGCAGAAGTTACAATATCTACGAACTTATCTGTTAATTGGTTGGCATCCAACAAGTTTTCAACAGCATCCCGATTATTACTAGATGCCACAATACACTGGATATCATGATTTTGTGCATACGCTAATAAATTATCTAAACCTTCTTTTTTGTCGATATTACCCGAATTAAATTCGGCTTGAACCAATTCATCACATTTGTCTAAGAATGCGTCAACAACATCGGCGCCAAGTTCTTTGTCATACGCTTCGTGATATTTACGTTGACGTAAATCAAAACCAGCCCCTGTGAATTGACGTTCGAATGCATCACTATAAGGCAATCCAACTAAGGCTGCGGCTTTTTCAGATGTGGCACCATACATACCTTCTGTATCTAACATTAGCCCATCCATATCAAAGATAATCGCTTTAAATGTATTCATTTATATTCGTCTCCAAATTAGTATTTAACGTTTTAAGTATATCGTAATTTTAGGCATAAGAAAACCGCCACACCAGTGTATAGCGGGTTACATTTATAGGTTATCAGTTACATTGATTTTCAGATATAAAACGTCCAAAACTAAAAAAATAGGCATCTGATTTATGAATCAGACCCCTATTGAGTGATGGATTAAAGAATATTTATAAAAAACATATAGACTGCTGTCCCACCAAGAATTGATAAAACCATATTACGTTTCCAAACATGTAAACCAACGGTAACTAATCCGGCAATAAGCGCGATAACTGACATACTGGTTGGATGCAACAGTTGTTCACGATAGCTGTAGATAACCAACATACCCAAGATTGCCGGTGGCAACAGCTCGCCTAGTTGAATGACAAATCTGGGCGTTTTATTTTGGCTTGGAAAAAGCAAGAATGGTAAAAAACGGGTAAGCATTGTTGCTAAGACTGCCATAGCAACGGTGATGATTTGCTGTGGCAATGTCATGAAGCAGTGCCTCCTGTTCGTCGATATTGCACGTAGAAAATGATAATCATGATGAACATGCTGATTGGTAAGAAAATCGTATCACCAAAGATAAATAGACAAGCTAGCGCAATTAAAAAGCCTGTACGTGAACTAAAATGATCTTTCTCACGCAGAACTTGGTCAACGAAAATAACGATAAACAGAGCCGTCATGACGAAATCTAACCCATTTAATTGGACATTGATTAATGATCCAAACACGCCGCCTAAAAAGGCACCGAAGACCCAATAAAAATAGTTAAGCATTGTGACATATAGATAGAAGTTATCTTTATCGATATCATCTGGAAGCTCAGTCGCATAGTTGATGGAGAATGTTTCATCACATAGACCAAAAATGAGTAATGGTTTACGCCAACCTGCCCCACGATAGCGTTCCAGCATAGAAATGCTATAGAAAATATGACGGGAATTAACAATGAGTGCAAGAAAAAAGACAGACCACGGGTTAAATGCCTTGGTTAACAAATTGGCGATAATAAATTCTACGGACCCACCAAAAATAGTCATGGCCATCAATGTTGGATATAAGAAATTAAAGCCGAGTTGGTGCATATACAGGCCATAAGTAATGCCCAAAAAAGAAAATCCCAGCATAATTGGTAGTGTTTTTTTAAAGGCAAAGGAAAATGTACGTGTTTTCAAATAATTCCTCCTATTAATTGTATAAAGACAGTGTGTGTTGTGTCACGACATTAAGCGTCAAGTCGGTTAATAAAAGCAGCGATTCCGGCATCATCATTAGATTCAGTAATGAATTCCCCATAGTCTTTAACTTCATCAAGGGCATTATTCATGACGACAGGGTGCCCAACCAATTTAAACATAGGAATGTCATTATGCCCATCACCAAATGCAATGGTATGTTCAGCGGTCAAATCCTCTTTTGATAATATATAGTTCATACCATTAGATTTAATCGCGTCAATGTGAGTAATTTCTAAGTGGTATTTACCAGAACGTTGCACGACTACAGAGTATGGTGCATATTCATCAAAGTAAGACACAAGTGCTTGCATCTCAGCTTCGTCGAAGACAATTAACATGATTTTAAAGACTTGAATACTGTCATCTAAGAACTCTTTAAAATTAATGATTGTGGGTTCAAGATTAGTGACAGCTGTTTCGAATGCTGTTCCACGATCATTTTTTTCAGCATACCAAGCTTTTTCATCATAAAAACTTAGAGAGACTTCCGGAAATTGATTATGTATATCAAAAATGATTTTAGTAGCAGCGTTTGTATCAATACTTTGTGTATATAAAATTTCGCGGTTATGGCGATTTCCACGATAAATAATGCCACCATTAAACCCGACTTGAAGACTATCAAGTTCTAATTGATCAATGGCGAAGTCCATTTCCATGGGTGCGCGTGCAGAAACTAAGGAAAATGGAATAGTTAGATTTTTAATGGTATTAATATTTGCTTGTGGTATTGTACCATCGCTTGCGAGCAAAGTTGCATCCATATCTGAGAAAATGTGGGTCACTTTCATTTGGAATCCTCCGACTAATTGCGTTAATCATGCAATTATACATGATATTTAGGATGAGTTCGACTGATGAAGCAGATAATGACTATATATATACAATTAAAAAAGCTAGTTCTGTAAAACTAGCTTCGAATTTCTATTCAAAAAAACTGATTGCTTGTCCTAAATCTGGGTACGTTGCGGCTGTCTTGGCTAATAATTCGCCATTTGGTGTATGCATATCTGGGATACAAATAACTTGTGCACCTGATGCGACACCAGCCATAATGCCTGCTTCACTATCTTCAAAGATAACCGTTTCTTCTGGGCTAACGGATAATTTTTCCATTGCCTTAGTGAAAATGTCAGGTGCTGGCTTACCATGGGCGACTTCCGCATTAAAAGTCATCTCTTCAAAATATTGTAAGATATTATTTTGTTCCAATACCATAATTGCTCGGTCACGTGTACTAGAAGTTGCCAATCCAATGTGATAATTGTGTGCTTTTAGATAGGCTAACAAATCACTCGCACCGGGTTTTACATCAACACCTGCAGTTAGTAACTCCGATTCAATCACGTCGGTTATTGCCATACCCTCTTCAACTGTAATGGGTAATTGATATGTATCAATCAAATTAGTCATGTTATCGATGGCGTTATGACCACTATAATTTTCAGCGTAGATGTCAGAAGTGAATGTTGTAATACCATGTTGCTTCAATAATTCCTGGTACATTTTTAATGAAACAATTTCAGTATCAAGTAATAATCCGTCCATATCAAATACGGTTGCTTTTATCATATGTATCTCCTTTTAAGAAAACGTTTTCATTTTTAGTATACATGTTTTGAAAATTAATTACTAGACTAAATTAAGTGTACAAAAAAAGCTAGTGCAATTAATTTGCACTAGCTTCAATTATATAAATTGTATTAGTCTACGCGAGATTCAGTTGCTTCTGAAACAGCATCTTCAGCCTTATCAGCAGCTTCCTTTGTCTTATCGCCAGCCTTATCAGCAACTTCCTTTGTCTTGTCGCCAGCCTTACCAGCAGCGTCCTTTACTGATTCTGTAGCTGAACTTGCAGCATCTGAAACAGCATCAGTTGCTTGCTTTGTTCCGCTAACAACCTTGTCAGTCAAAGTTTCTTGGTTTGCTTTGAATTCTTCGCGATCTTGAATATCAACAACCTTTACGTTCAATTCAACTAAATCAAGACCAGTCATTGTCTTAACTTGTTCCTTGATCAACTTCTTCATTTCGTCGTAAATATCGTTAATGTCTTTACCATATTCAACAACAATTTCCATATCAACAGCAACTTGTGTCTTACCAACTTCAGTGTTGATACCTGTTGTTACATCCTTGTTGTCATAGACCTTACCGGCCAAGTTTGAGAAGAATCCACCATCAACTGACAAAAGTCCGTCGATTTTAGCTAATGAAATACCAATAATCTTTTGGATTACCTTATCATCAAAAGTTAATTCTCCAGTAACAGCAGATGAACTTGCGTTAACTGCTGTAGAAGTTGTGTTTTGTGTGTCCTTAGTAGTCTTACCATTGTTAGTAGCCATATTTGATTCTCCTTTTTGATAAAAATTAATTATATTGTATTACTTACTTAAGTATATCACTTTCTTGCACAAAGTAACCTACCATCGCACCTAACGAAACTAAAATCAGTACTAATAGGGTCTTCCAAAAACCAAACGTTAAGAAGATTAAGGCAAGCAATAATCCAATTAATGCGCCCATTAGAATGATTTTATTATCTGAAATAAATTCACGCATATCCATATTGATTATCTCCTATTCAACGCGAGACTTTTTGGCATGATGCTTTTCAGGTTGCTTGCCGGCTTCTTCCTTTAAGTCAACCAATTTTACATTTACCTTTGTCTTTTGTTTTAGTCCTAACATACTATCTAAATCGTGCTTAAGTTGTTCAGACCACGCCTGTTCCTTTGTTGTAACATCAGCGCTTGAACGTAACTTACCGCGAACCTTAACGTTAATCTTACGCTTTTTAACATCGACAGAGACCTTTGGATTGTCCATAAATTCAGCGTTATCAACGCTTGTCTTTACGAAACGTTCAATTGCTTTAGGCATAAGTGTTAAGGTATCTTTGCCATTCTTGAATGAATAACTTGATAACTTAGAAGGTACAAAGAGATACGTGAAGATCATTAGAATAGACAATACGAGTAGTACTAAGGCTGTCCAAAACATGATATGATGCCACAAATTATTTGTGGCAATAAAATGATTGATTTGCTTAAGTTCATCGTTAATGTACGTTATCTTCCAAGGCCAAACTTGATAATATAACGCAGCAACTGAGCTAAAAAATGCAATTAGTATTAAATTGACAAGAAATAGACCAGCTTTTTTTGTCTTTGTCATAATCTTCTCCTACTCAGTCCGAGTTACTAGTTGCTCATCTTAGTCATTAACCAAGATACAACAACAACAACTACTACGGCACCGATGATTGATGGGAAGATGGCCATGTCTGCCATGTGTGGTCCCCATGATCCTAGCAATTTCTCACCAAGCCATGAACCAACTAGTCCAGCAGCAATGTTAGCAATCCAACCCATTGAAGTACTTGTAATTGCACCACCGATTGCACCAATAATCGCACCAATAATTAATGTCCAAATAAAACTCATCATAACTAAATCCCTCCCAAAAAAATATAGATATTGTTTAGTTGTTATTCAACTTGTCTTTAACGTCGTCTACTAAGTCTGAAGCACCATCTTTGGCACCATCAAACATATCAGCAGCTCCGTCTTTTGCATCACCAAACATTTGCTTGGCTTTACCCATAAGACCTTCGGCCTTACCTTCAGCTTCGGTTTGCTTGTCCCCTGTTACTTGACCGGCAACTTCCTTAGCCTTACCACTTACTTCGTCCATAGTTCCTTCAACTTGGTCGTTAACTGACATAATAATGTCCTCCTTAGAAAATATAAATTATATTGTTACGCCTCTGTCATATTTGACATCTATAATTTATGATAAATATATCACTAAGTCAAGAGGAAAAATAAAAAAATTATTTTTTTTGATAAATATTGTTAATAATGCATGAAAAGAATTATAAGCATCTGACTTAATGAACGATTAACAATGCAACATTTTTTAGCAAAACCATTTCTTTCTCCGACTAATCTTTTCCGGATTCAGATTTACAAAAAAGCATGCATACATATAAAAAAGCAACATTAAGTTTTATACTTAGTGTTGCTTTTTTTATTTATTTTGCATGGTACTTTTTCATCAAATAGCTATAGATTGGGAGTCCTAGTAGTGTAAAGCCAACCCCAACTAATGCAGGAAGTTGATTATTCATATAATCAGAACTGAGCAAAGTCATAATTAAAATAAATAATCCACCTGCAATAGCAATAATTGGAATAATCGGGAACAAAGGAACTTTATATGGACGTGGCAAATCAGGTTCACGTTTTCTTAATATAAAGACAGTAATAAAGACCATTGTGTAGAAAATCCAGATGACAAAAATTAACATATTTGTTAGAAAATCAAATGCATCACTTGAAAATATTGTGACACAAAGCATTAGTGCTGCGATTGAAACTTGCATAATTCCCGAGTTAACTGGGATACCACCGGCTGATAGTTTTTTAAATTGCTGCCAAAATGGAAATGCCTTGTCTTCTGCTAGTGCATAGGACACACGCATACCGGTCATGGTATAACCGTTCATTGAACCATAAACGGAGACTAAAATACCAATGGTAATGAGTTTACCACCAAGCCCACCAAAAATTTTATCAGCAACAAGGGCTGGTAAATTCGGATCCGTTTGCATTAATCGTGGCATACCTAATGTTCGAATATAGGCCAGATTAACCAAAACATATACGCTCATAATTGCGATAATCCCAATTATGATGGCCCGTGGTAAGTCTTTAGCCGGATTTTTCATCTCACCTGCAATATTTCCGGCATAAATCCATCCATCATAGGCAAACATGGTTGCTAATAGACCTGCACCAATTGCAGATGCAAGTGACATATTTTCATTTGTCGTAATCGGTAGTAATTGGAATTCAACGCCGCCAGGACGCATCAGACCAACGATAATAATTAAAGCGATAGGAATTAATTTGATAATGGTTGTCACAGATTGTAAACCACCACTAACTTTAGAACTAATGAAATTTAAACAAGTTACAGAAATGGCGGCGATAATAGCCACAATGACGACATTATAAGGATTGATTGTGATGCCAAATAAGTTTAAAAATTGCGTTCCAAACACAACACTTAGTGCAGCGATGTTGGCAGGAAAGTAAATAATTGACTGCGCCCATCCTAAGAGGAAAGCCCAACGTTTACCAAATCCACGCTGAATATAACGAATCATCCCCCCTGTTTCAGGGATTGCTGCGGTTAATTCGGCAGCTGTTAGCCCACCACAGATGGTAATCACACCACCTAAAATCCAAACAAGAATATGCAACCCAGGCTGCCCGGTTAAGGATGCAACGGGTCCAGCTTTAAAGAAGACACCAGCTCCAATTACGGTTCCCATAACGGTGGTTAGTGCAGGAAAGAATCCTAAACTTCGTTGCATTTCATTTTTTTGTTCCATAAACAAGGCCTACCTTTATTTTAAATTTGCATACCATAAAGAGTTGTTAGGGAGTCCCCTTTGGTAAGTTGCCATTATAGCATACTTTGAACATTAACGTGATTGATAATGCTTAAATAAAAAACGTTACTATCATCTGTGACAGCAACGTTTTTTACGAGATTTAGTTATTTTGTGAAATGGTATTTAAGGCTGTATAGGTAGCAATATCTGATCCCAATTTGTCACTAGGAACAATTACTGTATTATTTTCACCATCAGCCAAGTGGTTATAGCTTTCAATTTGTTTATTTTGAAGGTACTCAGGGGCCACATTTTGAATCGCTTCATTTTCAACGGAAATTGCCTTAGCACGGGCATTGGCATCGGTTTCCATCATTTTAGCGGCATTAATCGCTTGTGCTAATTCTTTTTCGTTAACAATCGCCTGCATTTCCTTTTCAGCATTGGCATTTGTTAACTTAACTTTCTTTTGTCCCTCGGCAGTAATGATCGCAGCACTTGTTTCATTGTCGGCCGCGATTTTTTTATCCATTGATTCTTGAATTTTTTCGTTGGGATTAATGCGATCAATATTGGCAAAATCGACTTTAATCCCAAATTGGGCGGTAATTGATTCGCCATCAACTTCCCCCTGCTGCAAATAAGAGAGTAGTGCTTTATTGATTTCGGTTACGTCAGAGGTACATTCAGCCATATCACGACGTCCAATTTCTCCACGAAGATAAGCATTCACAATCGTATCTAATGTTTCCATTGGATTATCATTGGCATATAAGAATTTACGTGCATCTGAAACATGGTATGTCAACGACGCATCCACTTCCAACATCGCATTGTCTTTGGTAATTGGCGCAAGATTGTTTAACTTGGTTGTTCGCTGCGCTAGTGATACTTTTAAAGCGCGATCCCAAGGTGCTTTTAGATGAAATCCAGATGCGAGGGTTTTATCTAACGGACGACCAAAACGAACCAATTGGCCTTCCGAATTAGGTGGGATAATAACGAAGCTAAAAACTGCAAGAATCAACAGTGGGACAAGTAGAATAATTAGGAACATTTATTTCTCTCTTTCTTGAGAAGATGGCTTCAATTTTTTTGATTGAAGCAAGTGACATTGAAGTGATCTTCTTTGTCATAAGTGTCTTTTTAGGGACACTTTTTAAATTAGACCAATATAATAGAAAAACTTTCTTCATTATAGCACATCATGAGTATGCAACATTGGTCAGAGGCTTTTTTAAAAGTAGGCATTACCCTCTCATTTTAAATTGGCCTTCTTTTTCAAATAATTGCGCTATTTGTAGCAAGAGTCCTTCTTCACCCTTCCCTGCTTCAAACTGTATCCCTAAAGGAAGTCCGGTATTAGTGATATGTGTTGGCAAGCTAATCGCAGGATTACCAGTTAAGTTTGCCTGTTGGGTAAATGGAGATCGAATTAGAGATGGTAACCATTGATCCCAAATGATCTGTTGTTGTTCATCTGGTGTGTAGTCTGTGATATGGCGCATACGTTCCATATCTTCAGGGCTAACTAATGGTTCATCAATCCGCGGTGCAGTATCTGCCGTTGTTGGCGTTAAGATTGCACGATAACTTTGATGAAGTTGGTCCATTTGGTACGCGGCATGATCCCAAGCACTCAATGCCTGAGTGTATTGAATAGCACTGATATTTTTACCGGTCTGATATAAGGCCCACGCAAGGTCTTCCATATCGTCTTGTACCACTGTATGCCCGGTTGCACGTTCAATTTCATCAAACATACTTGCGGTTTCAGCAGCGTTCATGGCATAGTATGTTTCCATTAAATAGGTCCCATCAGTTGGTAAATCAATTTCTTGCGTTGCAATACCTTGTGATTCCAGGAAATTAACGGCATTTTTAACTGCATTGACTGCTTCTGGATTTACCGGCGTTCCAATCGGCGATTTCGTTGTATAACCCACTGTTAACGGCTGTAAGGGCTTTGCAAGTTCATTGTTAAAGCCATCAGTATTAAGGGGTACTTGGAAAACAGCCGCAGGCTGAACAATTTGCATAGCATCAAGCAAAATAGCGGTGTCTTTTACATTGGTTGTCACGGCAAAATTTATTGCTGCCCCTTGCCATGAACGCCAATCACTTGGACCGTTTGGTACACGGCCACGTGTTGGTTTAAGTCCAATGACGCCAGACCATGATGCTGGAATGCGAATTGATCCACCCCCATCACTTGCGCTTGCTAGTGGCACCATATGATCAGCTAAAGCCGCAGTCGATCCGCCCGAAGAACCGCCTGGTTGATAATCAAGATTCCATGGATTATGAGCAGGGCCATAAATTTGAGCATCGGTAATATTTTTAAAACCGAATTCCGGAAAATTTGTTTGTCCAATAATGATAAAACCAGCAGCTTGTAGTGCCTTTACAAAGTTATCGGTTTCTGAAGCAATGTTATCTCTAAAAAGTTTATTACCATTCGTACTTGATGCTCCTGAAAGAGACTGCCCGAGTCCTTTAATTAGCAATGGTACGCCAAAAAAAGGTTGTCCAGTATCAACTAGTGCGTTCGCTTCATTTAATGCAGCCAATCTGCGAGTTGTAATAACAGCATTTAACTTTGAATTGTCTTGTTCGACTTTGTCTAAAGCTAAATTAATTAGATCAACTGAAGTGATTTCATGGTCTCGAATTAATTGAGCTAATTCATAAGCGGGCAGTTTGAGTATATTTTCAGAAATAGAAACCATAGAAAACTCCTTTAGCGATATAACATTTGCGTAGACGTCTACTCTCATTATAGTCTGTTGTAAAAGCGCTTACAAGACTTTATAATTTAATATGTAAATAAAATGAAATGAGCTATCAAATGTCTAAAATAATCAATATGTTAACAATTCCTAATTTTTTTGACGCGGAATTAGCTTTTCGATCAATTCCCTCAATTCTGTCAGGCCTTCCGATGTCACTTTTCTTATTAATTATCTGTTTTACAATTGCGAATATCTTAGGGATTTTTATTATGATTTTACGTACGAGCAATATAAAGATTATTTCTTGGTTTGCGCGCTTTTATATCTCTTTTTTTCGTGGGGTCCCAACCCTAGTCGTCTTATTCATTACTTATTTTGGTTTAAATTTAGATGCATTTCCAGCCGCAATATTGTCTTTGAGTATCGTTTCTGCTGCCTTTGTCGCTGAATATTATCGTTCAGCGCTTTTAGGGATTGATCATAGCCAAATTGAAGCTGCTGAAGCACTGGGCATGTCATATTTCACGATGATGAAAAACATTGTATTGCCACAGGTCTTTCGCATTGTATTGCCCTCACTTGGAAATGTGATGCTCGATATGTTTAAAGGAACTTCATTAGTTGCGATGGTGACAGTGTCTGAAATGTTTATGCAAGCAAAAATTGTTGCTGGTGCAAATCAGGACTATATGACAATTTACATTGTTGTTGCCTTTATCTATTGGATTGTGTGCTGTGTCTTGAGTTTTGGACAGAAACTCATCGAACGTGATTTTGATTTTTATCAGAAAGCGTAAGATGCCTGTTTGAAAGCATTTGAAAGCGGTTACATAAAATGGTATACTTGTGAAGTAAATGATTGTCGTTTTTTAATTATTAAGGAGTTTGGACATGGCAAAAACAGGTCTTTGGGTTGCATTAGGAACAGTTGCGGTTATTGGTGCCGGTGCTGGTGGCTATTTATACTATAATCAATCACATAATACAGTTGAACCAGATAAGTTAATCGTTGCGACTTCCGGAACACTATACCCCACTTCATACCACGATCCTGATTCAAATAAATTAACTGGATACGATGTTGAAGTCGTACGTGCTGTTGCTAAAAAAATGGATAAGAAAGTTGAATTTAAAGAGTTAAATGTTGATGGACAATTAACAGCTGTTAAAACTGGTAAGGCTGATATTGCTGCGAATGACTTTGCGATTTCACCGCAACGTAAATCACAGTATTTGATGTCAACACCGATTAAACATTCATTTAATAGTTTAGTTGTGCGAAAGAGTGATGATTCAGGTATTAAAGATTGGTCAGATATTAAAGGCAAGAAGGCAGCTGGTGAAGCTGGAACGAATTATCAACGTTTGTCTCAGCAATTGGGTGCTGATTTAGTTAATTACGATAATGTCTCAAATGATGTTTACCTAAATGATGTTAAAAAAGGTAAAACTGATTATATTATGAATGACTATTACTTGCAGAAGCTTGCAATTGAAAACGATCCCGATCATGCTTTAAAAATTATTGACAATATGTACTTCACAACCAATGAAGATGGTTCTGGAGAAGGAATCATGATAAATAAAGATAATAAAGATCTTCAAGAAGACATCAATAAAAGTTTGAAAGAACTTAAGGATGATGGTTCGATGAAGAAAATTGCAATGAAGTATTATAATGCTGATGTTACACAAAAGCCAGATGTTAAAATCTCACGTAACTTTACAATTTCAGACAAGTATGATGGAAAATAAAAAAAGCGAGATGATTATTCATCTCGCTTTTTTATTTTGATCGTTTAACGACGCGTTTTATTAAAGATAACAACTACTGTTCCAAGTAAGAGTGCGCCAATCACCCCTAGCCCAACCGTTTGTTTGAATGACGTATTAGGTAAGAAGTTTTGATGATTGCCTGTGCTCTTATTATTTTGGTTTGTACCAAGTAGACTTGATGTATCGGCATCATTATTTGAACCGAGCAATGTTGATGCAGCATTTGAAGATTCTGAACTTGAGTTATTCAGAGTCTTTGATGTTGATTGTTCTGCAGGAACAAAATCAAAGGCTGATTCTTGTTTTGCATCTGTGTTTGATGAGTTTTTAGAAGAAGATTCAGATGAGCTGCTTGAGCTTTCTGAAGAACTTACTTCAGAAGAAGATTCAGATGAGCTGCTTGAACTCTCTGAAGAACTTACTTCAGAAGAAGATTCAGATGAGCTGCTTGAACTCTCTGAAGAACTTACTTCAGAAGAAGATTCAGATGAACTACTTGAGCTTTCTGAAGAACTTACTTCAGAAGAAGATTCAGATGAGCTGCTTGAACTCTCTGAAGAACTTACTTCAGAAGAAGATTCAGATGAGCTGCTTGAACTCTCTGAAGAACTAGATTCAGAAGAAGATTCAGATGAGCTGCTTGAGCTTTCTGAAGAGCTTACTTCAGAAGAAGATTCAGATGAGCTGCTTGAGCTTTCTGAAGA
>NZ_JQCD01000024.1:430361-596920 GCF_001437425.1 Weissella minor
GCTCTCTGAAGAACTTACTTCAGAAGAAGATTCAGACGAACTGCTTGAACTCTCTGAAGAGCTAGATTCAGATGAACTACTTGAGCTCTCTGAAGAGCTAGATTCAGATGAACTGCTTGAACTCTCTGAAGAAGAAGATTCAGACGAACTGCTTGAACTGTTTGAAGAACTAGATTCAGACGAACTGCTTGAACTCTCCGAAGAGCTTACTTCAGAAGAAGATTCAGACGAACTGCTTGAACTGTTTGAAGAACTAGATTCAGACGAACTGCTTGAACTCTCTGAAGAGCTTACTTCAGAAGAAGATTCAGACGAACTGCTTGAGCTTTCAGAAGAGCTTACTTCAGAAGAAGATTCAGACGAACTGCTTGAACTCTCTGAAGAGCTTACTTCAGAAGAAGATTCAGACGAACTGCTTGAGCTTTCAGAAGAGCTTACTTCAGAAGAAGATTCAGAAGAGCTACTTGAACTTTCAGAAGAACTTACTTCAGAAGAAGATTCAGACGAACTGCTTGAGCTTTCGGAAGAACTAGATTCAGAAGAACTTACTTCAGAAGAATTTTCAGATGAGCTACTTGAACTTTCAGAAGAACTAGATTCAGAAGACTCTTCGGATGAGCTACTTGAGCTTTCGGAAGAACTAGATTCAGATGATTTGCTTGAACTATTTTCAGACATATCACCTGTTCCAATACCAATTGAACCACGCCAAGTTGCTGTTGATGTGCGTGTATCAACTAATTCGTCTTCATCGAATGATTGAACGGTGTTTCTGTATTGTTCAGCGTCCCCTTCGTCAGTGATTTTGGTTTTGTAGGTAATCACGGCCGAAGTTGGGGCTGTTTTATCTGGCGTTTCGTCAACACCGTGCAATGGGCCTAAGTTAATTAGGAAACTTTGTGTCCCATCACCATTGTCTTTAATAGTTGGATCATCCGTTGAACGTTTAACACTCTTACGATCAGGACGGGCATTTCGATAATTGATGGTCATTGACCCAGGAACATATTCTTACCCCTTGCCAAATGTATCGCGAATAATGGCCTCATCATAAGTTTCTTCAGCATTGTTAACAACAATTTGCCAAGTGAGATCTGTTGGATCGTCTTTATTGTAAGAAATTTGCTTGCTCAACATACTTTGACCCGTCGAATTACGATTACTTTTCTTCCAATTAACATGTAATGTGTTCTTGGAATCATTTTCATTTGGAAGTAGGATATCATTCCCTTTATCATAATCTAATTTAGACGTATCGATTCCGGTCCAAAAGCCAATTCCAAAGGCAACATCAGACAGGGTGACATCATTGCCAAGTCGATCAAAGACGACTGTACCTTTGCCATCTTTAATTTCAACGGTTCCGATGCGTTTACCAGTTTCAATGGAATCAATAATGATTGGTGAGTTACCCGTTTGATATTTAAATTCAGGAGCGACTTCAAACGTGTACTCTTCACCAGGTGTTAAATGGACACTATCGGGAATTTCAAAGATGTAAGAGACCTCATAGCTGGACGAATCGGTTAAAGTGTCACCATCTTTAATTTCACGACCGGCAGAAGTGTTAATCCAAGATTCGGTAATGTATTTTGTAATATCGGTGCTATCGGCATGGGCAACATTTATTGAGAAAATGCTAAATGTCACCATAGTCACCAGAAATAGTAAGCTTTTAAATCTGTGCATTTGGGGGCTCCTTTTAAGTGATTTTAAAATCATACCATAAAAGGATGCATTTTGTCTCTAAAAACAAATGATAAACCAATATTTAAAGATATTGAAAAGATATCGAAAAGATTAAATTTTGTGCATCAATTCACTTTCTTCCCCGTTAATTATCTTTTCTATTTCTTCAGCTAGCTGATAGCGTGGAATCGGACGCAATTTATTAGACCAATCCCAATGAATTTTATTCACAAAGACATTGAGGCCCTTTCCCATATAATACGTATTATTACGAGCCTTGTCATAAACAAGACCAGGATAAATATTAATGGCACGTGACTTAAGTTGACGATCTGCATATTCGGCAATGACATTTTTAGTTTTGGCATATTTATTCAAGAAGAAAGGAGCTGAATTCATATTTAAAAAGATGAGTTTCGTATTTGATAATTTAATAGAATCGATAATTCGTAAACCAGGCAATAAACTATTTTGCTCGTACGATGTTTTTTTGATTGGATTTGGAAATAGAATGCCAATACAATTTATCAGCCAATCAGCTGATTGTACTTCACGCTGCCAATCACCTTCTTGCATTAAATCAGCAGCAAGGTAACGGACATTGGGCAAATGGTCATGCACATGACCACCAGATTTTGAAATACTAACAAGCTCATATACCTGGGAACCAGCACGTTGTAATTGCTTTAAAATCCCCGTTCCAATGAACCCGGTTCCTCCCATAACGACTATTTTTTGCATAATTTTTCTCCTTTTTAATTGTTAATGTATTAAAAAAAGCGTTACGCACAGTAATTGTTGGTAACGCTTAAAAGCTTAGACAAGATAACTTTTATGAATTGTATCAATCAATGTCCGCATTTGAACGGTTTCAGCAACGTTGTGAACTCGTAAAATACGATTTCCTGCTGAATAGAGTAAGGCTTCTGTGATTAAAGTCATGGTAAGTCGATCATCTTTAGCTAAGCCTAATAGTTTTTGTAAATAACTTTTATTAGATACGGCCGTCATGATTGGAAGTTGATACTGATTAAGTTTTTTAATACCGTGCATGAGTGCCAAATCATTATTTAAATTACCGACAGTTGAAAATCCAATACCTGGGTCAAGCGATACACGTTTTAAGTCAATATTGGCATTTTTAAATGTCTGTAGTTGATCATCGAATGTTTCGATGACTTTAGTATAAGTAATCGGTTCGTCCATTAGTCGTCGGTTAAGCATACTAACTAGCCCGACTTTTGAATTTTTCATTAATTCAATTTTTCGTGGATCGTCCACAAAACCATTTATATCATTAATGATATGCACACCAGCGTTGATACTTGCCTCAATGACCATCGGTTTATAGGAATCGACCGCAATGAGTGTATCTGGAAAGCGTGATTTTAATAAGTCGATGTAAGGCAAAATGCGTTCAAGCTCCTCTTCACTTGAAATTTCAGTGTAACCAGGACGGGTTGATTGTCCCCCCACTTCAATAACATCAGCACCATTAGCAACTAGTGCTTCAATTTGAGTGATCGCATCAGCTTTTTGAAAATATTTTCCACCATCGTAAAATGAATCAGGTGTTGTATTTAAAATAGCATAGACTAGGCCTGATGTGGTTAAATCGATTTGCCGATTTGGCAATTGCCAAACAATTTTATGCTGATTTAGAATTGTTTCCAGTGCATGTTGTGCTGCGTCATCAAATAATGATGTGTTTTGAATGAGATCAGATAAAGCTTGATATGTAAATAAACCAGTCAAAGCCTGTTCATCTTGGGCAAATGTCACAAAATAATGTTCGAATAATGGCAGTAATTGGTTTGTCTCGGTTGGACTCAAATTTGAAAAAGAGATAATTAATTTTTGATCAAGTTGGGCTTGTTTTTGAAGTAATGTGTCGGCTGCATTCAAAGCATCAGTGTGAGTCAAATCTTGAATGTTCATTGTAAAGCTCCTTCTTCAATGGCTGTTCTAACATGGTTAATGAGATAAAAAGAGCCGGTAATAATAATTGGACTAGTGGCATCTTTTAACTGATGTAACGCGGTTGATAGGTCTTTACTGGTTGTCACAGCTGTGATACCGGCCTGTTTAAACGTTTGTTCCAAGGTTTCTTTGCTCAAAAATCGTTCGGAATTGTAGGGTTCCGTTAAGATGAAATCGGCATCTAATCTTTTTAAAAATGGCATACAATCGGTATAATCTTTATCTTTTAAAAATCCAATAATCATATGATAATGCTGAGTGCGACCTAAAGTATCAGTCAGCGCCTTTATGCTATCAACATTATGGGCACCATCAATAATAATTGTTGGATTCCGTTGCAAAAGTTCCATTCGACCAGGTAACGGAACTGCATGCAAAGCATTAATGAGTTCATAATCTGTAATGGAATCGCTTGAATGATCTTGATTATAGATATAGGCCCAGTTAAGTGCATTTTGCAGATTGTCGATTTGAAATTTTCCAGCTAATTGAACGCTTAGACGTTCAGTATGATTTACATTTGAAAGGCGCAAATCAACGATGTTTTCAGTTAAATTAGCTGACACTAGCGATACCTGAAATGGTGAATCGTTATAAATCTTTGAGTTGTGTTTTAGGGCAGCCTGTTTAATGATTTTAGAAACGATTGGGTTTTGACTAGGGTAATTAATAACAGTTGAGGTATCATCAATGATTTCAGCTTTAGTGGTGGCAATCGCTTCAAGGGTGTCGCCCAAGATGCCCATATGATCCATTGCAATTTTGGTGAAAATTGTATAGTCACTTTGGCCGAGGGCATTTGTGGCATCTAAACCGCCGCCAAGTCCACATTCATAAATGGCCCAATCAACGTCATTTATACTAAAATGAATGACGCAAATGATAAAATAGGTTTCAAAAATGGAAATATCTGCTTGAGTTAGGGCCAGTGAACTTAATGCTTTTTTTAATTGGGTATAAGCAAGGACAAATTCTTCTTCTGTAATTGCAACCCCATCAATTGTAATTTGATCTAAATCATCGTACATAGCAGGACTACTAAAATGCCCCACTTTCTGATGATGAGTGCGTAACATATGATTGATAATCGTACCCGTTGATCCTTTACCATTTGTTCCACAAATATGAATGTTTTGACTGGCTGATTGTGGCGAACCAAGTTCACTTAAGATTTGAGTTAATAATGCAATGCGATCAATTGTGTCCTCATACAACATCGTTTTTGGAATTTGCTCGATAATTTGTTCGTAAGTCTCTGACAATTTCCATCACCCCTATTTATCTAATCATTCCCAATAACTAATCAGTTATTCAGTGTATTAAAGAATTCCTGTTGTGTATCTATATTTGTAAAGCCACCACGGTAGAAGCTTGATTTAGTCATACTGTTTGATTTTTTGACGCCACGCATTTCGACGCACATATGGCGCGCTTTAACAAAAACAGCGACACCAGCAGGATCGAGGATATCCATCAATGTGTTACCAATGGTACTTGTTACTTCTTCTTGTAAAGTAGGTTTTTTTGTTGCGTAGTCTACCAAGCGTGGAATTTTACTTAAACCAATGACTTTATTGTTTTTTGGGATATACCCCACTGAAACAGTTCCAAAGAAAGGTAATAAATGGTGTTCACACATCGAATAAAATGGGATATCAGCGACAGTAATCATTTCACCATTAATGGAATCATCTGTATCAAATAATTTGTAGTTAATAAAATCAGGTGTTTCTAGAGTAGAAAAAATTTCTTCATACATACGGGCAACACGTGTTGGCGTTTCTTGAATACCTGGGCGATTAGCATCTTCACCAATTGCTTTAAAAATATTGCGAATGCTTTCTTCGATAAGTGCTTGATCCATGAAATTCTCCTTAGTTTAAAGGTTCAATGTATTGGGTACCCCGTAAATCGTGGGTCCGGGTGATAACCTTTTGATATTGTGGATGGTTAACATCCAAAACATCAAGTAGTGGGACTAAAACAAACAAGCGATTAAACATTTCACGATGTGGAACGTCCAAACTGGCTGATTGTATCGAATCATTGTTGAATAATTCGATATCTAAATCTAGTGTTCTTGGTCCCCAATGAATCGTACGAACACGATGATATTTGTGTTCCAAGCCATGTAATGTTGTTAATAATTGTTCAGCGGATAAAGTTGTAGTAATTTTGATGACCGCATTTGTAAATTGGTCTTGGTCTATATTCCCCACAGGATCGGTGATATAAAAGTTTGAGACTTGCTTCACTGAAATTTGGTCAGAAGCATTTAAATCCTTAATTACCTGTTTTATCGTATCCAAAGACTTGCCCATATTACTGCCCAGTCCGATATAACTTGTATTTTTCATGGTTACCCTGCCAATTCGATTTCTGCATTGTCTAAGATGCCATCAATCGGTAAATTATACTTTTTGATTTGAACAGTCACGCAGTCAATTTGATTTGGAAATTCTGTATGAATGGCTTGAATCATTTGTGCTGCAAGTGTTTCAAGTAATTTCACCTCATGTTTTCCTTCAGCCAAATTGGCAACAATATCAAATACGACACCATAGTTAATGGTTTCTGACAAATCATCTTTTAAATAAACTTCAAATGGTTTACTTGGAACATCGAGGGTAATTGTTACGGTAATATCTTGACCAACGGACCGTTCTGCTTCAAAGAAGCCGATAAAACTGTGGAAGCGCATGCTGTTTAATTTAATTTTCAAAATAATAAGCCCCTTAGAGTGTGATATATTAAAGTTTACAATAATTAGGGTACAAAAAAAACAGTAGTCGCCTACTGTTTAACGGTTATTTATCTTTAAAGACCATAACCTTACTTAGAATATAGTTTAAAATAACGACAATAACATTATCGATAAGTTTCCAAATAAATGGATCTTGTTGCAATAATTGGACTCCGAACCAAACAATGGCCATATCAACTAGTAGTGTTGTAAAACGAGCACTAGTAAAAGTAAAGGCTTCTTTTCCAATTTCCTTGGGCGTATGCGCCGTTGAATGGAAAACCCATGTTCGATTGGTTACGTAAGCAAATAAAACAGACGCAATCCAAGCAATCACATTTGCGATTTGTACATTTAGACCTGTAAATGTAATCAGCACATAAAAAGTTACCAAATTTACCAGCGTTGTTAAGACACCGAAAACTAAATATAAGAGAATATCTTGATATTTTTTAATTAAGTTCATCATGCTTGTGGGCCTCTGAATGTGAGATTGGCTGTGTATTTACCTGTTTATCATCAAAATCTTGATCTGATAGTAAATTATCTTGAATGATAAAGCGTGGACGGCTCTTTACTTCATTAAAGATTTTTCCAATATATTCACCAATAATGGCCAGTCCAATCATTTGGAAACCGCCGATAAGCCAAAGCGAAACCATGAGTGACGTCCAGCCTTCAACTGTTTGCCCCGAGATTTGCTGGTACAAAGCATAAATGACCATACCAACGGATACCAGTAAACTAAGAATACCGGCAACTAAAATAAAACGCATTGGTGCAACTGAAAATGATGTGATTCCGTCCCAAGCGAAAGTAATCATTTTAGTTAAGGGATATTTAGAAGTTCCCTCTTCTCGTTCCTTACGTGCGTAATAAACAACAGTACTTGGGAAGCCAACTCTAGGAACAACGCCACGCAAAAATAAGTTGTGTTCTTTAAAACTTAATAAATGATCTACAGCACGTTGAGACATGAGACGGTAGTCCGCAGCATTAGGCACCATTTCAACGCCCAACTTGCCCATTAAGCCATAGAACATGTCGGCTGTCCCACGTTTAAAAGCTGAGTCAGTTTCACGTGAATTACGTGCGCCATAAACGACATCAAAGCCTTTGGCATTTTCGTCGACCATTTCATAAATGGCATTAACATCATCTTGTAAGTCGGCATCAATGGTGATAAAGATATCTCCATAATCTCTTGCAGCTGTCAAACCAGCAACTAAAGCATTTTGATGACCAAAATTACGACTGAAGTTCACACCTGTAATGTGTGGATTGCTTTTTGCAGTATTTTCGATGATTTCCCATGTCTTATCGGCTGAACCATCATTAACAATAACAATTCGACTTTTGGAATCGATTTTCTGTTTATCAATCAAGTCAGTCAAAATTCCATCTAGGACCGTTAATGTTTTTGGTAGTGCTTCTTCTTCGTTGTATGCGGGTACAACAATCATTAATTTATTCATTGTTATCTCCATTTGTCACAAAAAACAATATGTTTTCTATGCATTCTTCTTGACTATTTAGTTTATCACAAATTGTGAATTGTTGCATTTGAATTAAATGAGAATTTTTTAAAACGAAATAAATAAAAAGCAACTCTCAATTGAACTGAACGAAAGTTGCTTTTTATGTTTATTTCTTATTAAGATGCTGCATGTAATAGTAAACAGGCAAACCTAAGATGGTTAAGCCAATCCCAATAATTGCCAATGTGAATTGTGTGATTATTGTTGAAACAATGATGAATACACCACTAAGAATCGCGATAAGTGGCACAATCGGATACAAAGGCACTTTGTATGGACGTGGTAAATCTGGTTCTCGACGACGTAACACAATCACTGCAACGAAGACCAATGTATAGAATAACCAAATCACAAATACTAACATATCTGTTAATGTATCAAAACCACCGATAAACATAAGTGCAATTGCCAAAGCAAGTTGGAAAAGACCTGCAACATATGGAATTTGGTTTTTGTTCAAGCGGGTTAAATATTTTGAGAATGGTAATTCTTTGTTCTCAGCCATTACATATGGTAAACGCATTCCAGTTAAAGTATAACCGTTAAGCGTGCCATAGATTGAAACTAAGATACCAATTGTAATTAGCTTACCACCCATACCACCAAAAATTTTACCAGCAACGTCCATAGCAGCACTTTCATTACCTGCTAAAGCATTAAGTGGTAATGTATGCAAGAAGACGAAATTAACAGCCAAGTAAATGACCATAATCCCAATAATTCCACCTGTAATTGCACGTGGTAAATCACGTGATGGATTCTTAAGTTCTCCAGCAATGTTACCAACGTGAATCCAGCCGTCATATGCATACATTGTGGCTAGTAACCCTGCCCCCAATGCAGTAATAAAACCACCGGTACCAGAACCAGCAGTGACGGGGAACAAGCTAACCGTAACACCACCTGGCTGTAGCAAACCAAAGATAACAATTAATGCCAATGGAATTAATTTAAAGAACAATGTAATTGATTGGAAAGCTCCCGCAACCTTAGCCCCTAAGAAATTAATCAATTCGACCGAAACTAAGGCTGCAATTCCAAATGGGACAATCATTTTAGCATCAACGTGGAATAAATTAACCACTTGTGTTCCAAAGATGATTCCCTTGGCGGCAATACTAGCAGGAAAGTATACAATCACTTGGGCCCAGCCAAGTAGAAAGCTAGGTAGTTTCCCATAGGCACGTTCAATATAAACCAACATGCCACCAGTTTGCGGTAATGCAGCCGCTAATTCAGCCCCAGTTAGACCGGCACATAAGCTAATTAAGCCACCTAACAACCAAACAAGCATCGACATGCTTGTCGATCCAGTCACTTCGGAAACATTAGAGACCTTAAAGAAGACACCTGCTCCGATAACGGTTCCCATAACCGTAGAAATGGCGGAAACCAGGTTCATACTACGCTTCAATTCTTGTGGATTTGAAGCACTACTATCATTATTCATTATTTTACCTACTCACTATTTTATAATTAACTGAATAATTATACCTAAGATGGTTGCGGCATGCAATTATGAATTGTCCTTAAATGTTAAACGCATATAGTGCTTGTACAAGAAATTGTACTTATCATTGGCATTCTTATCCGACCATGGCTTATTTTTACCACAATAATGCAAGAATACAGTGTTACGTGCCACCCAATTGGCATCATTTTCCCCACTACTTGTCAATTGATAAGTCATATCTTTACGAACATCGTAGTTATAGTAACTATCAGGAACAGGCAAAATATCTTCACCATATAATTTATTTAAAACATCTTGGTCTGGTAAGATAAGCAAATTTTTATATTGTTCAATGAAATTAAAAATATCCTCAGAGGTCACCTTCTGGCGAATATTGGCCAAATTCATGAGTAAAACACCGGAATTATAATAATTTTCAGTGTCAGTATCTAGACGAATCTTGTTGACCGTACTAGTTAGATTTAATGCATCAGCATGCATTGAAGCCGCATAAAGGTAGTCTGAAATATCCGTTTCATAAAATGGCGTAATGTCATTAATACATAAGATATCCGCATCTAAATAAAGAATTTTATCTAAATCTGTTGGTAGATATTCATGTGCTAACAAACGGAAATAAATTGACTTTGGATAACGCTTAGAAACTGGCGCTTTTGAAAAGTCATTCTTATCAATCACGATTGGATGATAAGTCATACCAAATTTATCAAAGAATAATTCTAATGCTTCAGTTGAAGCCAATCGTTCTTCTTGGACAATATAGATGTTATATTCATTTTCTGAATCTGAATTCGCCCAGATTGAGTAAACTGTGGTCATGAGCTGTGATGTAAAGTTGTCATCAATAGAAAAAAGTAAATTAACTTGCATAATTAGACTCCCATATCTTTTTAAGTAAGTGGTAACGCTAGTTCAGTAATAATTGTATCTAAGACGCCATCTTGGTCATTTGAAGCAATGGCATTTTTGAAATGATTGATGAGATACGCATCCCCATTTGGCATTGAGCGCGGCTCACCCACGAAATTTAACATTTCTAAATCATTAAAACCGTCACCAAAGGCCATCACTTGGTCCGCATTTAAGTCATAGTAATCTAAAAGATAGGCTAAACCAGTCGCTTTATTGGTATTTGCAGGTATAACGTCAATCGCACCATAGCCAGAAGTTGTTGCATGATATTTCTCAGAAAATGCTTCATTTGTATGCTTGATGAAATTTTTAGCTTCCGATTCAGCAGCACTAAAAATAACTTTCACAATTTCCTCATTGGCAGGAATATCAGAAATTTGATCAATAAACTTAAGATTTGGAAAATACCAACGAATATCTTGGTATAAGTCACCGATTCCTTTATAGTGTGCAAGCATGTAGGAATCTTGAATCCCATTAAAAATAATGCCATGTCTAAAATGCATGGTGTCATCCTGTTCAATCAGTGCTTGAATTTCAGGTAAATCTGTCCGCGTAAAGGCTGAGCTCCGTAAAGACTTGCCTGTTTTGGTCTTGACTTGGGCACCATTGTTAACATTGTAATCAAAGCGACCAATGAATGGCTCGAAAATCATATCAACGAGCGGTTGATCATTACCCGTTGCAATCACAAAGTGCATGTCATGTGCTTCAAAATAAGTTAATAACTTATCAAACTTTTCTTGGTTAATCTTTCGTTGATTATCAAAAAAAGTCCCGTCTAAATCGGTTGCAACCATCTTTATATCGTTCATAACTAACCCTTTCTATGGCGTATTATCACACTTAATATTTTAGATGAAAAAAAAGCAGGTGTAAACCACACCTACTTTTAATCTGCTATATTCTTAGCTTGCTTTTGTTTAATTTTTTTGAAAAAACTGACAATGAACGGTAAGGCAAGATTGACAATCAACATACTTCCATAAATGCAAAGTGAGGTTTCAACAAAGCCAGATGTATTTTCAATAAATTGATCCACATCTTGCTGAAAGAGACTCATAATCATCTGATACATTTTTTGACCCGGAAAATATGGAACTAATCCAGGCACCAGTAAAATGAATGCTGGAATATGGTACATACGTGCTGCAAAAAAACACAGGGTCGTGACGGATGCGACGCCAAACACAATACCATAGTAGAGATCGTCTGCAAGCGTCGCCGCAATAATATTTGGAATGTAGCTCACTGCACCAATTGTTCCGGTAATTAATAGTGAACGATTAGGTGCTTGCACCGCCATGGCGAAGCCCACAGATGCACAAAAAATTAGAATGAGATTTAAAATGAAATGCAAGAAACTCATGCGATTACCTCCAAATTGTATAGACAAGGAGACTGCCTAAAACCATCGTTAACGTTAAAATCATCGCACTTAATAAACGCTGTGGTCCACTAATGAGATTTCCATCAAAGATATCGTTAATGGATGTCGTTAATTGGACCCCTGGTAAGAGCGGGAATAATGCCCCAATGATAATGGCATTATAATCAGACAAAGGAATCATTAGCATTAAGAGACGAACGCAAATGGTAATGATGGCAGAAACGACTAGCTCACCAATAAATGGGCGATGTAAATATTTATAGATACGTAGCACGAGATACATGCCCATCATGCCAAATAGTCCGGCTAAAAAGCTATTCAGCAGATTTTGAGTACCTAAATACGTTAAGGTACTACTTAACAAGAAACTACCAGCTGTCGCCTTTGGAACACTTAATAGATTTTGTTTTCGTAATTGCTGTAATGCGCGATAAAGCTCTGGCAAGGTTAATTCATGTGCAACAAATGCGCGCGAAAGTCGATTGATTTCATCAATTTTAGTTAAATTAATTGACTTAACGCTTGTTTTTTCAACCAAAACAAGTGGTTGCATGTCCGTATCCATTGGGTCGTTGGCGGTAATGATAATGAGTGTACTTGTCACGTAGGCATCAATATCATCATTTCCTTCGGAATATGTATTTGAAATATATTTTACGGTACTGTCAATTCTTGAAAGTTCAGAACCATTTTCCATTAGAATTTGGCTAGCTAAGAGGCATGTTTTTGCTAGTAGTAACTGTTGTCGATCTTGTCCCATATGGTGCCCCACTCCTGTTAATAATTTTAGCGTGTTTATTTATACATAATAAAAGCTGTTGCTTTGGTCTTCAAGACGGCCGCAACAGTTTTTATAAGTAAATTAATTAAATGATAGTTGTTCAAAATGGTAAGAACGATTGCCAGCTGTGATAATACGCTTAACCATTGAGCGACCATATTTTTGAATGTGATCCATTCCATCTAAATTGCTTTCAAAAAGCAAACCAGCTGTTGTTCCAACAAGTGGCATGAGCGTTGTTGCATCACCTGTAATATCCTTTGCCATTTCAAGCGCTTCAGAATATGATGACGCATTGAGAACAATCCAGATGCAGGCGGTTAATGTTTCTACAGCATCATTTGAGGCGGTTAATTGATTCATAGCTGTATTTTTAAAGTCGGGTGTATTTAGTTGTTCAAAGGCTGATAAAGCCTCTTGGAATATTTGATGTTTAGAATAATAATCATAAGCCGCATCAATTGCTGTTTCAAAGGCGTCAACTGGTTGTTGGTCAATCAAAAGTTGATTCACAAAAAAAGCGTAGATACTATTCGTAATCAGCGCAGTTGGTTGATTATGCGTGAGACCCGTCACTTGATGCAATGACAACATAGCGGCACCATTTGAAATAAAATCACTGCCATACTGTGAATTCAAATATAAGACAACCGGCATAATGCGTAAAAGCGCCCCATTATCAATGTCATCAGTTGCATGACTACCTGATGAAAATGGATCATGATTAATCATGTAATGTTCAATTGAGCGAATTGTTGTACGGTCAACCATCTGGGCACTGCGATTAGCGGTGTAATCACCGCGAGCATACCAAGCTGTAAATTGATCCATTAAATGATTTAAGCTATAGCCTCGTGTTAAGCTCGCGATTGTTGCAAGTGACAAGGATGTGGCTGAACTCCAATCAGAAATGTGATCATTTTGACTTAGTTCAGCTACACAGTCTGCATTGATTAAACCATAAGTTGAATTAGTAAGTGCTGTTTGAGAATGATTCATATCTTTATCCTTTCAATCGCTGTATTCTAACATGAATGTAATATGTTGGCAAATTAACTGAAATGCTTTATACTTAAATATATTCACATTGAAAAGTAAGGAGTGACCTATGGACGACTCAGTTCAATCACCAGAAATTAATACATTTTCGCTAGCAGTTTTACGGGACCGCTTATTACCAGATTTATTGCAAGAAGATGAAGCTAATATCTTGTATTGGGCTGGTAAAGGGTTAGCGACGCGCGAGTCTTTAACGAGCATTACAACGATTGAAGTTTACTTTAATCGTGCTGGATTTGGAAACTTGAAGGCACTTGCGCACAAAGGATCTGAAATTGAATGGATTCTTTCCGGACCGGTTGTTCTTGCCCGCCTAACAGAACGCGATGAGCCTAATTTTTACTTAGAGGCAGGCTTCTTAGCTCAAGTAATTGAAACCCTTGCAAATGTTGGAACGGAAACGACCCTTAAGATTGAGGATGAAGAAGTTCATTTTACAACATTATGTGAGCAAGCAATTGATTTACCAATTTAAAGCATTAAAAAATCCGAGACACTTACTGTCTCGGATTTTTTTTAGTTAAATTTACCAACAAACTTGTAAATTGGGAAGCCTTGTTCTGAGAATTTGTGCTCGTACTCGGTTTCGACATTGTCGATCATTTTTTCTTCGTCATCATGCAAATTCAATGATATACCATCAGGTACAAAGCTAATGCCAAATTGATTAAATGAATACAATGAATATTCAAATAAGCCGCGATTATCGGTTTTGAACTCTAGTTCCCCACCTTCAGGCAAAATAGCCTTGTAACCTTCTAAAAATGATTTGTACGTTAAACGACGTGATTCATGACGTGTCTTAGGCCAAGGATCTGAGAAATTTAGGAAAATCTTGCTGACTTCTCCCTGCTCAAAATACGTATCGACACCTGCCCCATCACCATAAATGAATTTTAGGTTAGGCAATTCTTCAGGAAATTCATCTGCTTTACGACCAGCCACTGCGACCGCAGCTTCTTGAATTTCCATTCCAATGAAATTGATTTCTGGATACTTTTGAGCCATACCAATAATGAATTGCCCTTTTCCAGTGCCAATTTCAATTTGAATGGGCTGATTTACAGGGAAAACTGAATGCCAGTCTCCTTTTAAATCAGTCGCTTTTTGTTGATTGATAACTAAATCGGCATGTTCCTCTAACCAAGGTTGAGCCCATTTTTTATTTCGTAGACGCATGTTTTATTCTCCTTTTAAACATGTTCGCAATAATGCGATCAGAGTATAAGAATACCAAAAGAAAGGTAAATATGACAAGGCTAAGCATGCCAATTCCTTGGTTAATATCAAAATTATGGGTAATTACAATCAAAATGAACCAAATTATAAGCATCATCAGGCTTAATGGTAATAAGAAACTGTGAAATGCTTTTTGGCGGTTTGATAGCGTGATTGGGATTACGGTATCAAAAACAAGACGACGGTAACTGCCAGCTAACGGTAGAATTTGGGCAATAAATAAATATTGGAGTAAAGCCAACAGCCCATAAAGTAAATATCCGTTTGTAAATGGAATCAGTAACAAACCAAAAATAAGCATACGCACCCACAGATTCAGATATTCGCTCTTACGGATAAAAGTTGTGAGGTATATTGGTAGCAGTGTGTCCTTACGGTAGTTTGGCCACAAAGATCGTAAACGTTCTAAATATGGATGGGGTTTAATCGTACTTTGTAACCCAGGTACGTCAATAAATAGATTGAAAAATGCATAAATTGTGGCTAAGCGCTGATTCTCTAGTTCAGAAACAGCAGTCCAGTTAATTAGTGTTAGCTGATCAGTATTGAAAGCTGCCGTTTGGCGGGCTTGAACATAGGTTAACATCATCTTTGCAATAATCATGAAAAGCGTAATTAGCAGTAAGATGAAAAAGTTAAAGTCAAATAACTTCATCAACAAAGGCCAAAAGATGATAATGAGTAGTCCTTGAATGGTTCCGTTTATCAACATACTGTATATAGTTGCTTGTTGCCAAAGGCGTTGCAACGGCGCTTCATCCCCTAAAAAGAAAACCGCATCAGCTGATTTAACAAATGAAGCTGGTGTTTTAAACAATAATAATGTTAAAAACAGAATTAATAATAACCCACCCTGCGTCCACCAAACACTAGGTATCGTTTGTAATAATTGTTGATAGGCAAATAATAGTGCACCAAATAAGAAAAAGAAAGCAATGATTGCGTGGTCATTGAAGACATATTTTAAATAACGAGAAAATTCTCGCCACTGTTGTAACCAACGATTTTTGAATAGAGTTGATATCATACGTCTGCCTCACCAATAAGTAACGCTGGAACTTGATCTTTTATCTCTTCCATAGAACCAGAAGCGGCAATTTGACCATCTTCAAGGTAGATAAACTTATCAGCATGGGCACGCAAAGTACTCATGACATGCGTTGTGATTAGAAAACTTGCACCAGCGGCTTTCTTTTCATCAATTAAAGCCAATAAATCATTCACTGCGATGACATCTAAACCTAAGAAAGGTTCGTCAATGATAAATAAGTCAGCATTGGTAATAAAGGCCATAACAATCATGACCTTCTGCCGCATCCCTTTTGAAAAATGAGTTGGAAACCAATTTAATTTATCGTCTAATCGGAATATTTTTAGGAGTCGATGTGCCTCTTCCCAGGTTTCTGCTGAGTCAAGCTGATAAATATTAATCATAAATTGAATATGTTCCTCTAGATTTAATTCTTCATAAAGAACTGGTTGCTCAGGGACATAGGCAATTTGTTTTTTATAAGCAATTGGATCCATCACCATTGAAACATCATTGAGAACGATTGAACCTGTTTTGGGTGCAAGGAGTCCAATTAAATGATTAATCGTTGTTGATTTTCCAGATCCATTTAATCCAATGAATGCCGTAAGTTCACCAGGTTGGATGGTGAATGATATATTTTGAATGACCGTGAGTTGGCCATATCCACCAGATAAATCTTTAACAGTTAAGGTCATGTTTAATGCTCTTACTTTCATTTTTTATTTAATATATCTATTTTACACTATTTTTTACCTCAGGAACCCAAGCAAATTCTTTTCGCATAAGCTATAATGGACTATAGATAAAAACATTTTCAAGGAGGCGTGTTATGGCAGAAGATATTTTTGATAAGATTATTTCAGGTGAGATTCCTTCATATAAGGTATATGAAGACGATGATGTATTGGCCTTTTTAGATTTAAGCCAAGCAACACCAGGACATACCTTACTTGTACCTAAGCAACATGTGGCTGATATTTATGCTTATGATGATGCATTAGCTGGTAAGGTTTTGACCAAGATTCCATTTATTGCACGAGCAATCAAGGCTAGTGATGATAAGATTATTGGTATGAATATTTTAGTTAATAACGGTGAACAAGCAGGTCAATCTGTCTTCCACTCACATATTCACTTTATCCCACGTTATCAAGACGATGGTTTGAATTTGCCTGCTCCTACTGAAGCACACGATATTTCAGAAGCTGAATATAAAAAGCGTGCCCAACAAATTCGAGACCAATTCTAAGGAGTTAAACTGTGAAAGTATTTCAAGATATGAAGCAAATGTTTGGAGATGCCACAAAAGCAGTTCAATTGAATGTTCAAACAGTGGTATTGCGAGTTAAAAATGTTAATGTTACCTCAAATGAACTTAAAAGTGCGCTAAGCAATGTAGAATCAGTCGTACCAGAAGTTCAAACAACGGTTAAAGATATTCAAAAAGATGTCGACAAAATGAACTTTAAAAATAAGGCGCATTTGGATCGCATCAATGAAGCGCAAGCACGGATTGAAACGGAACTTGCAACCCTCAATGATATGTTAACCTTTGGTAAAAAGAAAAAACGTAATAAAAAAGCCAACGCAGTCAAGTAGTCGACGCGGTTGGCTTTTTTTATTTATTTACCAATTTGGAGTTTAAGTTCCATAACTGAGTCACGAAGATTAGCTGCTTCTTCGAAGTCCAGACGCTTAGCAGCGCCTCGCATTTGTTCTTCCAAATTAGCAATTGTTGCTTCTTGATCAGCACGTGGCATATCCTTAAATGCAGTTTGTGTGAAACTTTCTGACTCAGGCTTCCCTTTTTCGGGCGCATGGGTCACTGCAATTAAGCCACGGACTTCTTTCTTAATTGTGTGTGGGGTAATATTGTGCTCTTCGTTGTAGGCAATTTGTATGGTACGACGACGAGCTGTTTCATCCATTGCCTGCTGCATTGAAACGGTAACGCTATCAGCATACATGAGCACATGACCATTTTCATTTCGAGCTGCACGTCCGATGGTTTGAATTAATGAACGTGGATTACGCAAGAATCCTTCCTTATCAGCATCCAAAATTGCCACTAACGATACTTCCGGTACGTCAATCCCTTCACGCAGCAAGTTAATACCAACTAATACGTCGAACTTTCCTAAACGTAAATCACGAATAATTTCGGTTCGCTCCAGTGTTTTGATATCAGAATGGAGATATTTAACTTTAATGCCAACATCTTCAAGATAATCGGTTAAATCTTCGGCCATCTTTTTCGTCAAAGTTGTAATAAAGACACGTTCATTTTGTGCAACGCGCTCATTAATTTCACCAATTAAATCATCAATTTGCCCTTCAACCGGACGCACTTCGATTTCTGGATCTAACAAACCAGTTGGTCGAATAATTTGCTGTGCAACGTTCTTCTCATCAACGCGCTCAGTTTCATAATCACCAGGTGTTGCAGACATATAAATAATTTGATTGACATGTTGTTCAAATTCGTCAATTTTAAGTGGACGATTATCCAATGCACTAGGCAAACGGAATCCATAATCAATCAAAGTTTCCTTACGCGCTCGATCCCCTTTGTACATACCTCTTATTTGTGGCATGGTGACGTGTGATTCGTCGACAACAATTAAGTAATCTTCAGGGAAAAAATCAAGGAGTGTGAATGGTGGTTCGCCAGGTTGTCGCCCATCCATATGGCGTGAATAGTTTTCAATCCCTGTTGTAAATCCCATTTCTTGAATCATTTCGATATCATATTCGGTACGTTGCTTAAGGCGCTGTGCTTCAAGTAATTTTCCTTCGTCTTCGAATTTTTTCAATTGTTCATCAAGCTCTGCCTTAATCGTTTTGACAGCTCTTTCACGAATACTGTCGTTAGTCATAAAGTGGGTTGCCGGATAAATTGAAATGAAATCATCTTCAGCCGTAACTTCCCCCGTTAAGGCATCGATTTCACGAATACGATCGATTTCATCACCAAAGAATTCAATACGTAATGCCTTTGCATCAGAAGATGCAGGGAATATTTCTAATACATCTCCACGCACGCGAAAACGACCACGTTGAAAATCAATATCATTACGCTCGAATTGAATATCAACTAAGCGGCGCATCAATTCGTTGCGTTCAATTTCTTCACCTACTCGTAAATTAATCACATGGTCACGATACTGTTCTGGACTACCTAAACCAAAAATTGACGAAACGGAAGCAACGACAATGGTATCTTTACGTGAAAGTAAAGATGCGGTAGCTGAATTTCGTAGTTTATCAATTTCATCGTTAATTGACGAATCTTTTTCAATATAGGTGTCTGAAGATGGCACATATGCTTCTGGCTGGTAATAATCATAATATGAGACAAAGTACTCGACGGCATTGTTTGGGAAGAATTCTTTAAATTCACCATATAATTGGCCAGCTAGCGTTTTATTGTGTGATAACACCAACACGGGTTTGTTTGATTGGGCAATAACATTAGAAATCGTATATGTCTTACCAGTTCCAGTGGCACCAAGTAAAATTTGTTCCTTAGTACCGGTATCAATCGCACTAACCAGTTGATTAATGGCAGTGGGTTGATCGCCAGTGGGGCTGTATTTTGAAACTAAGTCAAATGTTTGATCAGATGTATTTGTTGACATATGTATCTCCTACTCTTATGTGTTAGCTATAATCTATTATAGCGCTAAATCGTTCAGTTTAAACTAAAAAATTTGATTTAACTTAACAAAAAAAGAAAGATAAGCAGTGTGGTTATCCTTCTTTTTTAGATTATTCAGCATTAAAAATATTAATGTAAATGCGTTGCAAGGTTTCAGAACCAGGGAATTGTTCATTTAAAAGCTCAGGTAAAACTTCACGAATGAAATAGGCAACACTCGCCATGTCTCTAAATGCAAAAATTGTTTCAAGACTCTCTTTATAAATTTCTAAGAAAACATGTTCGGGATTCCCCTTTTGTAATTCACCATAAGCTTCATACAAAAGATCAATTTTATCAGCAACAGATAAGATGCGTCCTTCTAATGTGCTATCCTTTCCTTCATGTAAGCGACGCTTATACGCTTCTTGAAGTTCCTTTGGGATTTCTGTCTCGACAAAGTTATCAGATAAGCTCGTTTCGACATTTGCTAGCATTTCACGTAATTCAGATGATGCATACTTAACAGGTGTTCGGATATCACCAATAAAGCGCTCTGACATGTCGTGATTTAGCGCTTTTTCGTACAACATGCGCCAATCAACTGCGTTCCCAGTTTGTTCTTCAACGTCGCCCAAAAATTGTGCTGCTTGCGTTACTTTCCATGAATGTGCTGCAACAGAGTGTGGTTGATATTTAAAATAACCAGGGGCTCGGCTAATCATTTCTAGTTCATTGAGTCCTGATAAGTATTGATGCATTCCCATGTTCGTGTGCCTCCGAATAGTAATTTTCCTTATCTTAACCTCATATCCAAAACAATGCAAGCGCAATCAAAAAAACAGACCTGATGATTGGATATCATCAAGTCTGTTAAGTATTAATTCAAAATCGTTGTTGTATAGTCGTCGCTATCTGCATCTTTAGTAATATATGCTTGCATATTATCTGAAGCACTAATATTAATTTTCACAGGCACACCCTTTGGCAAATATTTAGGTGCTACTTGAGCAACATAATTTGCAAAATTCGTGATTTCTGTGGCTGAATAGAATTGCGTTGAAATTTTAACATTCAATTCTTGAATTTCATTATCTTTGTAATTTGCTTTTCCAGTTACAGAAGACAGATTTGGGAAGAAGTTTTGCACGTCATCCGTAAAGCTTGTAAAGCTTTGATTTAACTCAGATGCAGGTGTCTTCTTATCAGACGTCTCATCAATACCTTGCATTGGTAATGTTACGGTTTGATAATTAAGACTCTTCCAACCTTCTAATTTATCTCCAGAAGTTGATTTATTCCAACTATAGAAGTCACCACCAGACAACTGGTCATCGGGAGCTTGGGCATACATCGCAACGACAATTGGGGTATCATCACTAACCCCTTTAATTTTACGATAGCGCTTTACGAGTTCTTCAGCCATTTTTTGACCTTCGGCAACACGATCAGCCTTACTAATTTTTTGGGTATAGTTAGCACCATACTCTTCTTTTTGATAAATATCCTCAGTGTTCATACCGAGGCCAAGTACAATCCCCTCTAACTTCAATTTACCGTCATCTTGCTTCATGAAGTTTTGCTCTTCAATCGTTTGTAAGTAAATTGGATTTCGTTGATCGTTTGTCTTCCCGTTATCTTTGGGATTTAAGCCATCTGGATTTTTATCAGACTTACGACCAAGCCAATCTGACATCGTATCCGAATTAACATATTGACCTTCTTGGAATATATATTGAGAAGGGCTAAATCGGTCTTTTGAAAAATCAAGTAAACCATCTTGAAAACTAATCAAATTGAATTGATTGTTATTTTTAGTGGCAGTGATACCTCGTGCTTTACTTGTCAAATAATGACCATCTTTAATAACGGTTTTATAATTTGTTTTATTATTTTTACCAGTTACCTGCACGCCAGAACCCGAATTACGTTTGGTTGTGACGTTTTCTTGATCTGTTTTTTCATTAACATTATTTTTTGAAAAGAAGTTTCCAAAAAAGACTAAGATGCCAACCAAAGCGAGCACGGCTAATGCGCCAAGTCCCCATTTGATCCATTTGCTATAAGACTGCATAATATCTCCTTTATTAACCCCATGCAGCTACGCGGGTAATTTATGTCATTTATAAAATGTATTACTTCACCATATTATCACGTAATTGCTCTTCAGACCAAATATCTATGTCTAAATCTTGTGCTTTTGTTAGTTTTGAACCTGCATCTGCACCGGCGATTAGTAAGTCAGTTTTCTTTGAGACACTATTAGTTACAGTGGCTCCTTGTTGTTCAACCCACTCCGTGATTTGTGGCCGGGTCATCTCGGTCATTTTACCGGTAATCACAACCTTTTTACCGCTTAAAACAGTGTCATGATTAACGGGAGCCCCATTCAAATAAGCTAAATTGACATCTAATTGTTCAAAATCATGCAATAATTCTTGCGCTCGATCAGTTGCAAAATACTGGGCAATGCTATGTCCAATGACGAGTCCAATTCCCGGAACCGCTGCAATATCTTCAGCAGAAGCTTGCGCAATATTCGTGAGCGTTTCAAATTTAGCTGCAATCGTTTTGGCAACTTTTGCACCGACGTTTCGGATGCCTAGGCCAAAGAGTAAGCGTTCAACAGAATTAGTCTTAGAAGCCGCAATTGCGTTTAGTAGGTTGTTAGCTGAAGTTTCACCAAATTTCTCCAAGGCTACCAAATCTTCAAAATTGAGACGATATAAGTCAGAAACTTCTTGAACCAGTTTTTTCTCTAATAATTGGGTCACAATTTTAGGTCCAAGCCCATCAATATTCATTGCTTGACGCGATGCAAAATGTGTAATCGATTCTTGAATTTGCGCAGGACAGAGTGGATTAATACAGCGTAAAACAACTTCACCATCAATATGAACTAATGTTTCATCACAGACAGGACATTCAGTTGGAATCTCGTATGCCAAACTGTCATCTGGGCGTTTGTCAAAGATAACTTCACTAATTTCTGGAATAATATCACCAGCTTTGTGTAGTAAGACTGTATCGCCAATTCGGATATCTTTCGCAATCAAATAATCTGGATTATGTAGTGATGCGCGTGCAACAGTCGTTCCAGCTAGTTGGACTGGATTCATAATTGCAGTTGGCGTCACAGCACCAGTCCGACCAACTGTCCAAGTGATATTTTGGATAACTGTCTCTGATTCTTCTGGTGCAAATTTATAGGCAATTGCCCAGCGTGGAACTTTAATGGTATTACCGTATTCTTCTTGTAAGGCAAGTTCATTTATTTTAAAGACAATTCCATCAATGCCATATGGTAACTCATCACGCGTATGATCAGCCTGCAAAATATATGCTTGCGCTTCATCCATGCTCGTAATGACTTCGTTTGTTTCATTCGTTGGAAGTCCCAGCGCTTTTAGCTTCTTTAACAAGTCAGCTTGTGTAGCTACCGCTAATGTAGCGATTGGATTAACTGCATAATATAAAAATGCTGATAATTTCCGAGCCTTAGTGATTTGTGGATCAAGTTGTCGTAAAGACCCTGCAGCAGCATTACGTGGGTTAGCAAACGTTGCCAAGCCATCATGTTCGCGTTGTTCGTTCAACGCAACGAAACTGGCCTTATTCATGTAAACCTCACCACGTACCTCAATTGATAGTGGTTCCGACAATTGTGTCGGTATATCTTCAATTTGTAAAATATTGGCTGTTACGTCCTCACCAATTGTCCCATCGCCACGCGTTGATGCTTGAATAAGTTGACCGTTTTCATAAATTAAACTAATTGCTAATCCATCAATTTTTAACTCAGCATTATAAGTTAATGAGTATTCATTTTGTTTCTGTGCATTGTCAGCCCATGTTTTTAACTCGTCGATTGAAAAGACATCACCTAATGATAGCATCGGTATTGGATGCGCCACCTTAGCTAAATCACTTTTTAGTTGGGCACCACCCACTTGTTTCGTAATTGAATCTGATGACATTAATTCAGGAAATTCAGTTGCTAACTTTTGTAATTCAGCATAAGACTGATCATATTTTGCATCCTCTACACTTGGCGCATCGTTTTCATAATACTCTTGTGCCCACTGTTTTAATTGTTGCTCTAAAGTATTAATTTGATTTTGAATATCTGTAACAGAATTATTCGCCATAATAAATTGACTCCAATCTAGTCTTCAATCTTTTCAATTGGTGCAAATGCAGCTAGTAAGCGTTTAACACCTTGATTTGGAAACACAATGTCCAATTCTTGATCATTACCTTGCCCGGATGTTTTAACCACACGGCCAACACCCCACTTCTTATGTTGCACTTGATCCCCATCATGCCATTCTGTACTAGGTTGATCAGAAGTATGATTATTGAAAGTTTGTGCGGTTGCGCGTGCCATCGAACGGTTATTTGATGCAGATGATCGCCCGGTAAAGGTTGTCCCAGTTGCCGCTGTTGAACGACGCGCAAAAGGATACTGACTCTCCTGATTTTGTGTACTTGAAACACGCTGATTTTCAGGCATTTCAATTAAATCAGGATTAATTTCATCAATAAAACGTGATGGTGGATTCGTTGATGTCCGGCCGTAGAGCATACGTGAATAGGCATTCGTTAAATAAAGCTTTTCACGTGCTCGTGTGATACCAACATAAGCTAAGCGACGCTCTTCTTCCATTTGGTCATCATCGTTCAAAGCCCCAGCTAATGGGAATAATGATTCTTCCATCCCGACCATGTACACAACCGGAAACTCCAAACCTTTGGCAGCATGTAACGTCATTAACGTTACTTGGTTTGTTGTGGCTTCATCCAAATTGTCTAAATCTGAAACAAGCGCTAGTTCAGATAGAAAATCAGCATATTTTGAAATTGTTTCGTCAGTTGGCTCATAATGTTCATCAAATTCAGCTGTCACTGACAAAAATTCAGAAATATTTTCTAAACGACCTTGATTTTCAGGTGTTGGATGCTCTTGCAAAAACTTTTCATAACCAGATTGGTCAAGAATTTGCTTTGTTAAATCTGTGATTGATAGATCAAATGTCATTTGTTTCTGTAGATTTTCAATCATTGTTGCAAATGCTGTTAATTGGTTCGCCGCACGTGACGTCAAAGAAGGAATCAATGTCGCATTTTTGGCCGCATCTAAAAGCGTCCAATCATTTTGTTGCGCAAATGCACGTAATTTATCGATACTTGTTTGACCAATGCCTCGCTTGGGTTCGTTAACAACACGCAAGAAGCTTTCATTTTCAGCGGGATTTGTAATGAGTGTAAAGTAAGCTAATACATCACGAATTTCTTTACGGTCGTAGAACTTCGAACCACCAATAATGGTATACGGAATATTAGCTTTTACGAGCGCTTCTTCCATTCCACGAGATTGTGCATTTGTACGATAAAGAATAGCTTGATCCTTATAATCATATTGGTCTTCGCGCTTCAACTTTTGGATTTGCGATAAGACGAAATAGGCCTCATCTCGGTCAGATTGCGCACGATAATAGGTGATTTTATCTCCTTTACCATTGTCAGTCCAAAGCTTTTTAGCAATACGCTCCTGATTATTGGTAATGACAGCATTAGCAGCATCTAAAATATTCTGAGTAGAACGATAATTTTGCTCCAGCATGACGGTTTTTGCATCTGCATAATCTTTAGTGAAATTAAGCATAATTTGCATATTCGCACCACGCCAGCCATAAATTGACTGATCAGAATCTCCTACGACTGCCAAATTACGATGCAAGTCAGATAAGAGATGAATTAAACGATACTGCGCATCATTTGTGTCTTGGTATTCATCGACGTGCACGTATTGAAATTTATTCTGATAAAAATTAAGCACTTCGGGCTCTTTTTCGAGTAATTCGATAGTGAGCATAATTAAATCGTCAAAATCAACAGATTGTGTCAATTCAAGTTGATGTTGGTAACTTTTATAGGCTTTAGCCACGATTTCTTCAAAAGGACCATTAGCATTTTCGGCATAGTCAGCAGGCTTTTCCATTGCGTTTTTGGCATTTGAAATCGCAGATAATACCGAACGTGGATCATATTTTTCAATATCGACATTTAAATCTTTCAGCGTTCGCTTAATAAGACTGCGCTGGGCAGATGTATCAATGATTGTAAAGTCTTTTTTATAACCTAAACGGTCAATATCACGACGTAAGATTCGGACAGCTAATGCGTGGAAAGTTGATACCCATACGGCTTGCGCATCTTCAGGTGAAACCAGTTGCCCGATTCGTTCACGCATTTCGCGTGCGGCTTTATTGGTAAATGTAATGGCTAAAATCCGCCATGGTAAGATATTTAAATCTTCAATTAGATGTGCAACCCGGTGCGTTAGAACGCGTGTTTTACCAGAGCCAGCTCCGGCCATGATAAGTAACGGTCCCTCGGTCGTTAAAACAGCTTCAGATTGTTTATCATTCATACCTTCTAATAAAGGATTCATTGGTTACCCCCTTCAATGCGCTTGTGTTCAATGTTTCATGCTTACTTTTGTTAAAAATTAACGGATTTTTTTACCCCAGTATTGATAAAGATCAACTTTTAATGCACCGTTATACAGCTTGCGTTTCTTAGTTGCTTTTGCACCAAAAGCCTCTTCAAAGCCCTCATCTGAAGTTAGGATATATTTTGACCAGGTTGGCATTTGATTATAGATATGCCCCATTTGCGCGTAAAGTTGGCGAGCAGCCTCTTCATCACCTAAACGTTCGCCATAAGGCGGATTAGCAACAATGACACCATTGATTTTGTCAGTCGACCAATCTTTTGCGGCCAATTGTTTAAATGTAATATCATCTCCGACACCTGCTGCATCAGCGTTGGCCTTCGCAATATCAATCATGCTGCCATCGATGTCGAATCCTTCAATATCAAGTTCAACATCAAAATCAATCATTTGACGTGCTTGTGTCTTTAGTTTTTGTGCAATATTGGTATCAAACCAATCCCACTCTGAAATATCAAATTCACGACTAAGACCGGGGGCAATGTTACGTCCAAGCATTGCAGCTTCAATTGCAATCGTTCCTGAACCACATGTTGGATCGACAAATGGATTATCAGTGAACCAATGTGCAAGCTTAACTAAAGCCGCTGCCATTGTTTCTTTCAAGGGTGCGCCCCCTTTTTCAGTACGATAACCACGTTTAAAGAGTGAATCGCCAGTTGTGTCCAAGGTAACCATTGCTTGATTTTTATCAATAGCAGTTTCTAAAACAAAACGGTTTCCAGTCTCAGGCAGATGACCATGGGCATGATAATGGTTTGATAAGCGCTCGACGATTGCCTTCTTTGTAATGGCTTGCACAGTTGGGACTGAATGTAAGGTTGAATTTTTTGAACGTCCATTTACTGGGAAAACAGCATCATAAGGCAATAATTCTTCCCAAGGATAAGCTTTAACGCTTTCGAAAAGATCGTCAAAAGTATGTGCAGAAAACTCTGTTACAACGATTTTAATTCGGTCGGCTGTGCGCAACCATAAATTTGTACGATAGATATCTTCCATTGTCCCAGAAAAGAATACTCGACCATTCGCAGTCTGTGTTGCGTAACCCATATCCTTAAGCTCTTTTGCGACAATCGCTTCGAGCCCGGCGCCCATTGTCGCCATTAATTTAAATGTTTGCATGCTGTAAACTCCATTTTTAATTCATTTTAGTATTTTAGAAAAAAGAAAAGCCGACGCCACTAGGACGCCGGCTTTGCCAGATGTGTTGGCTATAAGCCATGTTTTGTTCCAACAAATAGAATGGCAATCTATTGTTGGTGGTAATCATCTATCTCGGATATTACTATATCCCCCCGACCATCACTTCAATTAGTTAGGTCAAGCGCCCCTACCAAAGTTTGGGTTGCCCGCTCGTGGGGTTTACCGCGTTCCATTCAATTCATTTCTAAATTGATTCGTCACTGTGGCACCTTGGCAACTACTAAACCATAGAAAACCTTAGGTATTTCGTTGGCCGTCAACTTAAAAAGCTGCCTAGCCTTATTTTTTCAGCTAGCACGAACACTACTGACATCGCAGTCAGTGCGAGCATGGACTTTCCTCATACGACATAAGTCATACGCAATTACCCACCAACACATCAATGTTAAACATTATACACTTAATTTTGACTTTCAGTAACCCCTTGTTGTGAAAAGTTCGCAACAATTGTTTCTTGACCAACTTCAGTTGTTGGTGCAGCGGCTGGTGCTTCAGTTGGCTTTGGGGCCACCTTAGTTGCTGATGTTGCTTCATCTGAAACCGTTCCAAAGACACGACGTTCAAGATTTGACAAACGCTTCAAAATATCCATATTTGTGTTAGCACCAGATGTAGCAGGCGCTGGATGTGTTGGATTACTTGCAGAAACAGCTTGAGCAGCAGAAACTTGCTTTGTTAATTCAGAAATTTGAGACTTTAATTTTTCATTTTGACTCTCTAATTCATCAATATTATTTTTGAATGTTTGATAGTCAGCCATAATTTCATCAAGGTAAGCATCTACGTCAGTTTTATCGTAGCCTGAGCCGATACGAGTACTTTTAAATTCTTTGTTTAAAATATCTTCACGAGTGTGTTGAACATTTTGCATGTGAGGAACTCCTTCTTTTTCTTATAAGTATTATTAATAATAGCAGTTTTGATGATTAAATACAAAGCAAATAGTATATTTGTGCTAAATTCAATTTGCTAAATCTTCAGCATATTCTTCTGCATAATCCTGTAAACGATCAAAATCTATCATTAGTAAGTGATAATCATCTTGCCTATTTTGAAACGCTTGAATCGCTTTATAAGTATACCGAACATTTGACTGGTCTGCCATATCATCATAAAAAAGCATGGCTTCATCTGTGTGTGTCAGCATAAAATTTTGATAGCTTTGCAGTTGCCCAGGATTTTGATAGTCTTGATTAGATGTTGCAGCAACAAAATCAACCCGACTTTCTAAAGCATGTAATGCAGTTTGCCGTTCAGGTTTCCATTTAGAACCATAATGTTCATAAGGCTTCATCATGGCAATTTTTAATTGTGGATACTGTTCTTGCAAGTCTAACGCAGCTTCTACGGCCCATTGCTCAATTCCAGATTGTCCACCGGTCAACAACCAATAAGGTTCATCCGTATCGGTAAGTGCATGTGTTAAGAATTTAGTTATCGTATATTTAATAATCGTTACGCGTGGATCTTTGGCATTAAAGATACCTAGTTCAAATTGTGAAAATCCCGTAATCCAAATTCGATTCATGATTGTTACAGTAACCTTTCATAAATGATAATTAGTTTAAATTATAACTATTTTTGAAGAAAAAGCATGCAAAATTGTGAAATAAAAAAATTTTTTGCTATAATTATATAGATACAAGTGGAACTGAGGTGTTTTGTGTGGCAATTAAATATCCAAACGGTAAGCAATTTACGACTGGGCAAATGACACACAGACAGCATAAGCCCACTAATCAAGCAAAGCGTGGTATGACTTTAGAAGAAGAGTTAAATCACGCAAATGCTTATTATCTTGCTACTGATCGTGCTGTAATTCATAAAAAACCCACACCTATTCAGATTGTGCATGTGGATTATCCTGCAAGATCAGCAGCAAAGATTACCGAAGCATATTTTAGAGAAGCTTCAACAACTGATTACAATGGTATTTATCAGGGTAACTACATCGATTTTGACGCGAAAGAAACAGCCAATAAAAATTCTTTTCCGCTTAAAAATGTTCATAATCATCAAGTCGTTCACCTAAAGAAGGTAATTGAGCAAGGTGGCCTTGGTTTTATGGTGATTAGATTTTCTAAACGCTCTGAAACCTTTGTTATTTGGGCCCAGTTACTCTTTGAATACTGGGATCAACAAGAACAGCGTAAGTCAATTCCATATGATGTCATTGTTGAACAGGGTGAGCAGATATTACCTAGTTTAAATCCCGCTCTTCCCTATTTAGATGCAATCGATCAGTTGCTGTCGCAACGTAAATTTAAGGAGTATTAACATGAGTGATGAAACATCACGTACAAGTCGGCAAAATTCGAATTCGAATAACAGTGGCCGCGCAAAGCGTAACACCCCTAAAAAGAAACATTATTTACGTAATGGTTTAATTACAGTCGGTGTCATTGGTGTCATTGGTGTAGCTGCTGGTGGTGGTTTATACGCCTACTATGCTTCAAGTGCACCTGAACTTACAGATAGCGCTTTGAAAGGTACGTCTCAAACGCAATTATTAGATTCTGATGGAAAAGTCTTCTATACAACAGGAAATCAAACTCGAGAAGTTGCGAAAACTTCAGAATTACCTGATTCCATTAAAAAAGCTGTTGTTTCTATTGAAGACAAACGTTTCTATCAACATCGCGGTGTTGACCCTCGTCGTATTTTGGGAGCTTTGTTCGCCAATTTCACAGGTTCTTCACTTGGTTTGCAAGGTGGATCAACTCTGACCCAACAACTTGTTAAGTTAACCGTATTCTCAACCTCTTCCGCCGACCAAACCGTCGAACGAAAGGCGCAAGAAGCACACCTAGCCATGAATTTGGAAAAAAAGTATTCAAAAGATCAAATTTTGACGCTTTATATGAATAAAGTTTATATGGGTAACGGTGTTTATGGTATGAAGACCGCTTCTGAATACTACTTTGGTAAGTCAATGAAAGACTTGTCAATGCCACAAGTTGCCATGCTAGCGGGATTACCTCAATCCCCTTCTGGGTATGATCCCTATACAAACCCTAAAGGTGCTAAGCAACGTCGAGATACTGTCCTAACAGCCATGCAAGAAAATGGTGTGATTAACGAAAAGCAGTTAGCAGAATATAAGGATGTACCCATTACGAAGGGGCTTCAAGTTGATCATCCAGATACAGAACGTACAGCTAAGAATGCTAAAATTTCAGATGCTTACATTTCTTCAACTTTAGATGAATTACAAAAGCTTGGTTATGACCCTACCCGTGATGGTCTTCAGGTACACACCAATTTGAATTTGGATATTCAAAAGAAGGCATATGATGTTGCTAATAGTGATGACATTTTGGCATGGCCAAGTGATGACATGCAAGTTGCAATGACGGTTGCAAATCCAAGTAATGGAAAAGTTATGGCTCAAATTGGTGGTCGTAAGAATGACTCTACCTTTGGGTTAAATCGTGCAAAACAAACGACTCGATCATCTGGATCAACTGCCAAGCCACTTGTTGATTTTGGACCAGCAGTTGAACATTTAAATTGGCCCACATATCGTGCTTTAGAAGATACACCATATACCTACCCTGGTACCAATACGCGTGTTTATGATTTTGATCGTAAATATAAGGGTGCGATGACAATGCGTGATGCGCTTGCACAATCTCGTAATATTCCTGCGGTTCGAACTTATGATGCTGTTGGTGCCAAGAACTCATCTGATTTCTTAGGTAAGTTAGGTATTGACATTAAAGCGGATAAGTTAGTACCAAGTAATGCGATTGGAATTGAAGTTTCAACTGAGCAAGAAGCGGCAGCCTACGCTGCGTTTGAAAATGGTGGAACTTATTACAAGCCAAATTATATCTCAAGTATCTCTGAGCAAAATGGTGATGTTAAAGACTATAAGCCTGAAGGTAAACGTGCTATGAAAGATTCAACCGCCTATATGCTTACTGATATGATGAAGTCTGTCGTGACTGATTCATATGCTAACATGATCGACACACCAGCCTATAAGCAAGCTGGTAAGACAGGAACCACTGGTTATGCGGATGATATCGAAGTACCAGATGGTGCGGCATCAGATACTTGGTTTACTGGTTATACTAAGTCAGCTGTTATCTCAACTTGGACTGGGTACGATGAACCTAATACGCCAGGTCATTACTTGTCTGAAGGTGACGAACAAATGCTTGCATTGAAAGCATATGGACAAGTCATGGAGTACATTATGACTTCTGGTGTTATTGATAGTGATGGTTCTGACTGGACCACCCCTTCTAGTGTTAAGCAAGTTAGTCAATATGGACAAACTGAATATGAAGTGCGTGGCGCATCATTTGATGACCCTGGCCTTGATAAATTAAGAAGAAGCTCAAGCGTTCAACGGGCTACTTATGAAGATGATACACTTAGTTCTTCTTCATCAAACCGTAGTTCGTCAGCATCTTCTATTCTAAATCCTGAGACTCGTAACGCCGTTGGGCAAGCTGGTACTCAAAATAATACAAATGGTGCTCAGGCAAATAACACGACTGGTTCCCAATCAAACAATAGTGCTAATGCACAGACACCAAATGCTAATGCGCAGACACCAAATGCTAATGCACAAACACCAAATGCTAATGCAACACAAACTCCTGCTACTGGTAACGGTGCTCAAAATAATAATTCACAAACACAAGGTAATACCGGAAATCGGTAATTAAATCCATTTAAAAAGAGCTAATCGTCTCATTGACGGTTAGCTCTTTTTTATAGATTCCCTAAATCAAGATTATATAAATCAACATCAGTGGCAACCTTTGGTAAAGTTTCCGGATTAGCTGCTTTATATTGTTGTCGGCTTTTACGCTCAGTTTGAATATCATTTAAAGAATGATAGTTTTTCTTTTGCCATGCGACTAAAATAGTTTCAATATATCGCAAGCTCAAAGCATTATTCATCACAGCTTCTTGCAAAGCTGCTTTAATAAAGTCTGGCCTGAAATGATCAATATCAAACCAATCTTTAACCGTTTGTAACTCAATACTACTTAAAGGACGCCCAAACTCTTGTTCAATTAAATTGAAAATATCGGTACGTGTTGGCTGATCATTTTGACTGGCTGTATCAACAAACACCTCTCCTTGGCTTTCAACACGTTGTCCCGCCGTTGAATGAGAATAGATACCCTCAGTCTCTATAATTTTGACATATAGTGGTGAAAAATCGATACTTGTCGTCACTTTTCCGGATTCATCGCGTAAAGAAATTAAATTAATGAAGTTTTTGGTTCTTAATTGGTCAATAATTTGATTCAATTGACCTGTAGACCAACCAGTACTATGGGAAATTGTGGATAAATTGATATTTTGTGCATGTTCCAATTGATTTTTTAGCTGAACATACAATAAGAACTCATCGTTTGTCATTCCTAAATCACGATAATGTGCTAAAAGATAACTACTGATAGAGACATCACCCTGCGTAAAAAATTGAGATTTAACTTGATCCATCAATCTAATATCCTTTGTATTTAAATAATTGTGTTTAAAAAAGCAGATGTCATAATGAGCATCTGCTTTTTTGTAAAAATTAAGGCTTCAAGCGGTTCATTGTACGTGGGAACGGAATTGCTTCACGAATATGTTCTTCACCAGTTACCCATGTCACCATACGTTCAAGACCTAGGCCGAATCCAGAATGTGGTACGGCACCATATTGACGTAGATCTAAGTACCATTGATAGTCTTCGACGGGAAGTCCCATTTCCTTAATACGTTGTTCAAGATAATCATAATCAGTGTCACGTTCTGAACCACCGATGATTTCTCCATAACCTTCTGGAGCCAACAAATCAGCTGAAATAACAATGTCATCACGTTCTTCATCGCGCTTCATGTAGAATGCTTTAATTTCTTTAGGGAAATTCGTGATAAATACAGGCTTGTTGAAATGGTTTGCCAAGAATGTTTCCTCAGGAGAACCAAAATCAACCCCCCACTCAACATCAAAATCATTTTCCTTTAACAAATCAATCGCATCATCATATGAAACACGTGGATAAGGTAATTGCGTATAACTCTTTAGTAAGTCTTTGTCACGTCCAAGTAAATCAAGCTCGTAATCATTGCGATCCAAGACAGCTTGAATCAAATAAGCAATGTAACGTTCTTGTACTTCAAGTGATTCATCTTGCTTCATCCAAGCCATCTCAGGTTCAATCATCCAGAATTCAGTCAAATGACGACGCGTCTTTGATTTTTCAGCACGGAATGTAGGTCCAAATGTAAAGACACGTCCAAAGGCCATAGCGCCAGCTTCAGCATATAATTGTCCAGTTTGTGACAAATAAGCATCTGTATCAAAGTACTCAGTATGGAACAATTCAGTTGTTCCTTCTGGCGCTGAACTAGTTAGCAAAGGTGAATCAAGCTTAATGAAGCCTTCCTTATTGAAAAATTCGTAGGTAGCCGCAATCAATGTATTACGAATGCGCAAAGTTGCAAATGGTTGGATATGACGAAGATAAAGATGACGGTGGTCCATCAAAAAGTCAGTTCCATGCTCTTTAGGTGTAATTGGGTATCCTTCAGAAGCACCAACAACTGTAACATCTTTAACATCCATTTCGTAACCAAATGGTGAACGGTCATCTTGACGAATTGTTCCGATTAAATACATGCTTGTTTCTTGTGTAAGTGCTTTAATTTTCGCAAAAATATCTTCGCCAACTTCTTCTTTTGCGACAACACCTTGGAAAAATGCAGTTCCGTCACGAAGTTGTAAAAATTGCATTTTGTTTGATCCACGCTTATTACGTAGCCATGCTCCTAAACGAACTTCTTTTCCGACAAAATGTGGTGCATCTTCAATGCGAATTGTATCCATTAATCTGACTCCTATTGTGTAATTTAATTAGAAATTTTGTACTGAACGTAATACTTTACCGTCATTTACGCGATAGCTGATGAAATTTAACGTATCTTGTTTATCAATAAATGTGACATCCCATACTGGAATATTTTGATATTCAGCTAAGCCAAGACCAGTAATACGTTTAACGTCATAATTTTTTTCAACCGTATTCTTAACATCATCAGCAGTTAACCCATCATCTAATTTAACAGTTGTTAACTTTGATGAGCCCTTCTTATTAATAACACCCACTGATTTCTTATCTTTATCACGACCAGTTATCGAATAATAAGTATCTTGTCGAGAAATCTGATGAAAACTATCTACGTATCGTATCTTATCTGCTTTCTTCGCAGCAGTTGTTAATTGAGAGCGTGCTTGTGACATGGGTCGATTGACAACTGAAAAATAACTAAGTATCAATATAACAATTACGATAATAACGCCAATAATTGTATATCGTCGACGTCGCTGTTGCCGACGCCTAGCTTGAGGTGCCAAACGCATCTCCATAATATGCCCTCCTCTGCATCGTACATCATTTGTATGACTCAACTAATAATACTTTATCAAAAATAGCACTGACTTAAAAGCTTTTCACTTAGAAAAAGCAAATTGCTAGAACTTAAGTTTCATGGGATTGTTGTTTTTTCAAAAACTTCACTAATTCTGAGCCAACAGATTTACTATCCAGTGTTTTTTGCGGCATTGTCTTAGGCAACATATGTTGTAAGGTCTTACCATAAGATTTTTCAAGCATACGTACGTCTAACATGACAATTGCCCCATAGTCTTCAGGTGTTCTGATTAAGCGACCGACCCCTTGACGTAAGCGTAGAACGGCTTTAGGTAAAGTACTTTGATAAAATGGTTGCTTACCTTGCGCCTTCAAGAAAGCTTCCTCTGCTTTTTGTGGAATTGAATTTGGTTGCTCAAATGGCAAGCGCGTAATAATGACTAATCTCAATTTATCATTGGGTAAGTCAATCCCTTCCCAAAAACTGTTTGCGCCTAATACAACGATACGTTGCTCATTTTGCATACGTTTTAAGATGCGACCTTTTGTCCCAGTAATACCTTGCGCTAAAATAGTCAGATTATTTTTGTAACCCACATTCGACCGTTGCAATTGTTGATAAACCTGCTGAATGGTTTCAAGTGAATTAAACAGAATCAACGTATTTTCTTGTACGTGACTCAAGATATCATCAATTTGTTGGGCTAAGTACGAGACGTAACCCGTGTCATTTGGATCAACCGCATCTTTTACCAAGATAAATTCACTTTGGTTAGCATAATCAAAAACATCATCAAATGTATGCACCTCTGCAGAATCACGGTCAATATTTAAACGATCGTAGAGATAGCTCGATTTATTAGAAGTGAAGAGCGTTGCACCGATAAGCGTCACTGGCATAAAGTGTGGATAAACACGACTATTAAAGTAATCAATCGTATGTAATAGGCCCCCACTTAACTGCAAATGTTGCTGACCTTCTTGATCTAACGACTGTGTTAACCAGAAGACACTCGTATTTGGAAATTCAACCAAGTCTTGCTGAAATAGAGTCAATTTCTTCTCGGATTCACTGATTAGATTTAGCGAACGACGATAGTCCGCTAAAGCCTGACGTTCCTCAATTGAAAAGACATTCTTTAATTGACTAAATTCATCCAAGAAATCACTCAAACAAGCTTGTAAATCTAAAATTCCTTGATGAATCTTAGCAACACGGCCTTCTTGTTCTACCCAGAATTGTGCTAATTCGGGTAATTCAAGGGCATAGTCATGTTGCCCATTTCCCAAGACCTCTTTTTGATTTAACAAAAAGCGTCGGAATAATTTCGTCTCTAATTGTGGAATTTCGGCAGCTAATTGATGGAAACTTTCAATGAAACGATTTTTCAATTTACGCCCACCAGGTATCCGAGTCAAAATATCTTGAACATTCGCTTCATCAGGACGACTAAATATAAATTCAGCTTGATTAACATCATTTAACCAGCGTTTAAAATCTAACTTGCGACGACTTTGATGGATAACAGCATCAGGCAAATGTTGCGGCTCATCGATGACTAAGTAAGGTTGATTGTCTTGAGGGCCTAAGCGGTGCGCATAGCTCGCTAAATAAGCATGATTAACAACTAAAAATTGTGCTTCATGTGCTAAAACATGCTGACGTTCATTAAATTCGTGGCCATAAAAAGCAGATCCGATTGGATTATTAGCTGTCTGTGACAACTTATCCATAAATGCCGCTTGTGGATTCAATAAATTTAATTCATCAAAATCCCCAGTTAATGTTTCAGTTAACCAAACTAGTATTTGGGCCTTAATAAATTGCAGAGCAGCAGACCCTTCATCAACTTTTAAAGCACGACGAAAACTTTGCAAATTTAGGTAGTGCGTACGCCCTTTAAGACTGACTGCACGTGTCTCAAAAGGTAAAATTGAATTTAATTGGTCATTGATTGTATCAACAACCTGCTGCTGCAAATTAAGCGTTGGTACTGAAATCACAACTTGTTTCTCATGTTGATTTGCCAAATATGCATAAGGCAGAGCATAACCAAGGGTCTTTCCCATCCCTGTAGGTGCTTCCATGACCAATGCATTTGAACCAGCAACGTTGATAACTAAGTCATCTTGATTATAATGATGCTCAACAAAATTCATTAATTTCGCTTGTTGTTCTCGATAAGTTAAACGACTACCAAACAACGCTTTCTTCTGGTTAGCTTTGGCGGGATAAATTGCTTGCTTATCTTGAACTAATGGCGCTGGTGCTGAAAAACGTCGAATGGCTAAACCATCGATGACCTCTAGGTAATCCGCTAAGGCCTGTGGATTATCTTGGTTCAACTTCAGTGCATCAGCGAAAACTTGTTTACTTTCACGAGGCAAAACTAAGGGTAGATTGGTTAGTAACTGCAATGTAACCATGGGTAGTGCTTGGGCCCGATTTAAGATGCTAATTAACAGTTCGGCCGTCGTTGCGGCATCACTATCTGCTTGGTGTGGGTGTTCATGTAGAATCCCCAAGAATTTAGCAATATCAATTAAGCGATAGCCTGGTGCTGTTGGCCAAAGAATTTGACTAAGTGGCACCGTATCCAAAGCTACAGAATCAAGCGGTGTAATGCCCAATCGTGTGAATTCAGTATTTAAGAATGGTAGGTCAAAATTAACATTGTGCGCAACAAATACAGTCCCTTGTAACATGGCATGAATTGTTTGCGCGACCTCTTCAAAATACGGCGCATTCTTAACCATGCCATTTGTTATACCCGTTAATTGTGTAATATGCCTAGGAATTTTAATTCCAGGATTAATCAATGTTGAGAATTGATTAATAATTGTTTTATTTTGTACGAAGGCAATCGCGATTTGAATGATATGGCCTTCCTCTTGCGATGTTTGTGTGGTTTCTAAATCAACAACCGCATAAATGTCTTTTTTTTGCATCTTTCGATCACAACCTTGTCTAATTTCTTAGCTCATTATAGCATGTTTTAACCTTGTTTCGATATATTACCCTATATATCTATTGCTAAAGCAGATGTTCGTAAACATAACGTTAATGCGATATAGCATATTAAATGGAATTTTGTTAAAATCAACAAGTATGGGCAATTATAAATTCATATAAATAATGAAGATATTAAATATAAAAATTAGTAAGAACGGTGGGTTTACAAATTATGCAAAGTCGGAGTACTGGAAAGAGTCACGCTAAAGTTATTTTGATTGGTGATCATTCAGTCGTGTATGGACAACCAGCAATTGCGGTACCATTACCTGATTTATCAATGACAGCTACTGTTACAACACGCCATTCAGGTCAAATGATTCTCACACCAAATTATCAAGGACCAATGGATTCAATGGGTGAAGTTTATGAAGGCGTACGTCAACTTATCACACGCTTGTTAAAGCGTTTTGATGCGACTGACCTCCCCTTTACCCTAAAGATTTCATCAAAAATTCCGCAAGAACGTGGTATGGGTTCCTCAGCGGCATCTTCAATTGCAATTACACGTGCATTCTTTAATTTCTTTGAAAAGGACCTTTCACAAAAGGAATTACAGCAATGGGTAAACATTGAAGAAGCGGTTACGCATGGATCTCCTTCTGGTTTGGACGCAGCGACATGTTCAAGTGATGTCCCCGTTTGGTTTATCAAAAAGCAAACGATTGAAACCCTAGAAATGAACTTAGACGGTTATTTAATCATTGCTGATACAGGCATTCGAGGTCAAACTGGTTTGGCCGTTTCAGTTGTTCGTGAGCAAATGGAAACGGCCCCTGAAGACACACAGGGCCATTTAGAAGCATTAGGGTCAATCGCACAAATCATGCGCAAAGGCCTGGTTGAAAATGATACCAAGACAATTGGGCAAGCAATGACTGACGCACACCATCACCTACAAACACTTGGGGTTTCTCATCCCAGTTTGGACCGTCTCGTAAAAGCTGCATTGGCAGCTGGTGCAGCTGGTGCCAAATTAACTGGTGGTGGTGTTGGTGGTGCAATGATTGCTTTAACAGATACTAAAGAAGAAGCAACACAGGTTATTCATGCATTAGAACAAGCTGGTGCTCAAGAAATTTGGTCACAGCATTACGTTTCACAGAAATAGGAAGTGGCATTATGCAAGCATATACAGCACGTGCGCATACCAATATTGCTCTGCTTAAATATTGGGGTAAGGCTAATGAACAACTCATTATTCCAACAACAAGTTCCATTTCATTGACCCTAGACGAATTTTATACAGATACAACGGTTGTCTTTGATCAGCATTTAAATGAAGATGCCGTTTTTTTGAATGATGCGCCTTTAACTGGTAAAGGGTACAAAAAAATTACGGACTTTTTGGACATTGTGCGCCAATTAGCAGGTATTTCGACTAAAGCCCATGTCCAATCAACGAATCACGTCCCAACGGCGGCTGGATTAGCTTCATCTGCCTCAGCCTTCTCTGCTTTAGCTGGCGCAGCAAGTAAAGCAGCCGGTTTGGATTTGTCTTTAGCTGATTTAAGTCGATTGGCACGTCGTGGTTCTGGTTCCGCTTCAAGATCAATTTATGGCGGATTTGTTGAATGGGAACGTGGCACAGATGATACGACATCAGTCGCCCATCCATTACAAGAAGTAGTTGATTGGGATATTCAATTGTTGACGGTTATTATTAATGACCAACCTAAAAAAGTAGATTCACGCGGGGGTATGCAACATGCCCTGCAGACCTCACCTTTCTACCAAAATTGGGTAGACGCAACCAATGCTGCTACAGTTGATATGAAAACGGCGATTGAAAATCATGATTTTCAAAAGATTGGTTCGCTTGCAGAACAAAATGCTTTACAAATGCATGCAACCAATATGACTGCAACACCCCCTTTTACCTATTTAACAGATAATTCTTGGGCAGTCATCCAACTAGCGGCACAGTTACGATCAAAGGGGATTGAAGTCTATGCAACAATGGACGCTGGTCCTAATGTTAAATTGATTTCACATATTTCAGATTATCATGAAATTGTATTAGCTTTACAAAGTGTATTGCCTGATGTTGAAACTGTTGCTGCAACACCAGGGCCTGGCCTAGTTGTCGTAGCAGGAGATGAAATATGATTACCAAAGCAAAAGCACCCGGGAAACTTTACTTAGCAGGTGAATACTCTGTTACTTTACCTGGTCATGCAAGTATTATTTTTGCAGTAGACCGTTATATGTTTGTGACCCTTTCAGACCTAGATGAGCGCGAAATTATATTAAAAAGTGATAAGTTAGCAACCTGCCGCGTTGCCTTAGATCAATTGACGCCAACTGATGACATTGTTCCAGAATGGCACTTGGCCTTAAGTACCTTACAAGTTTTACAGACCTGGTTAACAGAGCAAGGTCTCACCTTGGGTGGCTTGTCGATTGAATTCACGAGCGATTTGGACATTGATGGTAAAAAAATTGGTTTAGGCTCTTCAGCAGCTTTAGTTGTCGCTTTAATCAAAGCGGTTGCCAAGCATTTTGACCTTGAACTGTCTAAGCTAAACAGATTCAAATTAGGAGCCATCGCATTGACCCTCCTACCTAACTTTAAAAATGGTTCAATGGGTGATGTGGCTGCTGCTAGTTTTAACAATGTTATCTACTACCAACGTTTTGATAATGTTTGGCTACAGAGCCAATTAGATTCCTATCATGCTGGTAATTTATTAAATCTCTTGTCACTGGATTGGCCAAAGCTTGACATCCACACCATCGCTTTTCCTGAGGAATGGCAATTATTAGTTGGTTGGACGGGGCAACCAGCTGACACACAGCAACTTTTATTAGTGAATGCACGTGTCGCAAGAATCTATAAAGATCGACTGGGAAAAAAGACGACACCGCTCATTAAAATATTGGAAAAAAATATTCAAAATACGGATTATATTGGTTTCAAAACGAATCTTCGGTTAAATCAAAAAGCATTAATTGCATTTTCTGAGGCAATGCGCATTAATTATCTCACACCTAAATTGCATGAACTTGTAGCGGCAGCTTATCATCGTGGCATTGCTTCAAAAATTTCAGGTGCTGGTAATGGTGATAATGGCATTGCCATTGTGACGAATGCCGAGTCAGCTGCCAATCTAACTCAAAAATGGGAATCATTCGGTATAAAGCCCTTAAATCTACATATTGCCACTGATGAAATGGAGGATGCCTTATAATGGAATCAATTCATGCACAACGTAAAAATGAACATCTTTCTCTAGCTGAATTAAATTTCCGAAAAAACAATCCAGTTTCTTCGCTAGAGCAGATGCGGGTGATTCATCGTCCCCTTCCTGAAATTGCTCGTATAGATGTAGATTTATCAGTTCAAAATCCTGAATTTGCATGGCAATATCCTTTCTACATTGAAGCGATGACTGGTGGCAGTGAAAAAACTGGTGCAATTAATCAACAACTTGCACGTGCTGCAGCTGCGACAGGCATTGCTATGGCCGTTGGTTCACAAAGCATCGCGATTAAAGAACCTGAACAAATTCAAAGCTTTAGTGCCGTCCGTACAGAATATCCTGATGGTTTCTTAATTGCTAATATCGGTGCTGGTCACAATGCTGACCATGCACAACAAGCTGTTGACATGCTGCAAGCTAATGCCCTAGAAGTGCACGTCAATACCGTTCAAGAAACGGTTATGCCTGAAGGTGATGAGTCATTTTATTGGATAGAGAATATTAAAAATATTGTGTCAAAAGTAAATGTCCCTGTTATCGTTAAAGAAGTCGGCTTTGGCTTTGATGCACAAACTCTAAGCGAATTGGCACAAATGGGCGTACAATATGTCAATATTGGCGGTCGGTCAGGGACTAATTTTGCGGAAATCGAAGATCGTCGTGATCGCGAAAATCCCTACCAATATCAGTATTTATATGATTGGGGACAAACAACAGCAGAGTCCCTTTTAGAAGCCAAAATCACAGATAAGAAACCAACTATCTTTGCAACTGGTGGGATTCAAACCCCACTAGATATTCTGAAAGCACAGATTTTAGGTGCACAGACTGTTGGCATTGCTGGTCACTTTTTACATACACTATTAACAACTGGTGAGGATGGTTTGATTAACGAAATTAAACTATGGCAACGTCAATTGGTTGATTTATATGCACTTGTAGGTGCGCGTAATGCGACAGAGCTATCACAAGTTCCCTATGTACTGAATTCAGAATTAAAAAACTATTATGATCAACGTTCATAATTATTGAAGAGTTAGCGATTAGCTAGCTTTTTTATTTATAATCATATAAAAAAACCTTAATTTTTAGACGCAAAGGTAAATGAATAGTAAATATTATTGTTGTTTTCATACACTCCCCCCTTTTTGTAAGTGCATAAGATAAGATAATAAGTATGAGAAATGCTGTAACTGAGAGTATTCGTCAGCAGACTGACGAACAAATAATCGATGCGACGCTTACTTTGTTACAAAGTCAATCCTATGACCAACTGGCGGTGACCGAAATAACCCGCGAGGCAGGCGTGTCACGGATGGCTTTCTATCGCCATTTTGGTACAAAGGAAGCTGTCATTGATGCAATTGTCAACCAACTTACCCATGAGTTCAGAGTTGAAACAGAAGGAATGCCTTTAACAAGTCAAGCCATTGCACATTCATTTTTAGGTTTTATTAAAGCCAATGGTATGATTATCGCCGTACTTCTCAATGCTGGCCTACGTGAGCAATTTTACCCACCCCTTCGCGACATTCTTCAAACATTATATGTAGAACTTTTTACACAAGAATTTGAAAGCGAAGATGCCAATCATGTGTCAGGACTACAATCGATTGATTATGTCGCTGATTTTACCGCTTCTGGTATGTTAGCCTTGGCAATTCGTTGGATTGCCACTGGTATGCGTGAATCGATCGATGAAATGTCATTGATTGCTGAACAAATGACCGAAGCAAATCACTAAAAAAAGAAGGATGACATAAATGTCATCCTTCTTTTTTATACGCTCATTAAAGATTTTCTTTAAACCAAGCAGTTACATCATTAGGATTTAAACGTTGTCCGTTTCCAATATGTGCAACTTGTTCACCATTTTCAAATAATACGAATACCGGAATACCACGGAGATTATTTTCATTTGCAACTTCAAGATTTTCATCACGATCAGCATCAACCCATACGGCACCTTGCGCCTCAGCTAGATCTCGAAAACTACCTACAAAAGGTTTAATGACTTTACAATCACCACACCATGATGTTTGTAAAAATAAAATTGTCTTTGAATTGTCAGCGATTGCTGAACGAATTTCTTCATCCGTGTGTGCAGTTGGTTCATAAAATTCCATTTGAATCGTCCCCCTTTTATCGTTATCTATATTATACACTCTTACATTGTGTAAGTACAAATAAAAGAGCCATGGGAAAGCTGATATCTCAGTTTTCCCGCGGCCCTATTAATCACTATTTAGAATCTTTATGACTCTTTTTTTCTGCATTGCGAGCGCGATTAGCTTCACGCATTTCCGCCTCTGATTGTCCTTGTTCTTCTTGCTGTTCTTGGGCAGCAGCTTGGGCATTTTGCATAGCTTTAGCAAAAGCACCTTGTGGTTCTGGTGCAGAAGAAACTAAAGTACCAGCCAAAGCTTCATCAACAACATCCTTAACTTCAAATGAGTTAACCACACCGTTACGAATACGTGGACGCCACATTGTAATAATGATTTGTTGAATAATCATAACAATTGCACCAGCACTAAAGTAAAGCGCAATTCCACCGTTGGTAAACCATGTCATGAAGAGCATCATCAATGGCATGATATACATCATTGAACGCATTGTCTTCTTTTGTTCTTCTGGAATACCGATCATTGAAAGATATGATTGAAGGAAGTATACCAAAGCTGTGAAGATAGCTAGTAATGGGCTCTTATCAGCTAATGAAATCCCATAAAAACTAGCATGTGCTAATTCATCTGAATGTTGAATCGCTTGGTACAATCCAGCGAAGATTGGCCATTGAATCAAAATGATTGAAAAGTTCATTCCGCCAAACATTGAGACATTGTTTTCGCGGTAAATTGCCATCATTGCCTGTGAGGCTTTCATTTGTTCGTCTTGAGTCGTTGCATTCTTTTGTGCTTCTTGCACTTTTGTCAATTGTGGTTGCAATAGACGCATTTTTTCTTGTTGCACAGTCGCTGAATGTTGTTGCTTAACCATGAATGGCATCAAAACCAAGCGAACAAAAAAAGTCAACATGACAATTGACCAACCGACAGCATTAACGCCACCAATTGAATGTTGGGCCCATTTCATGAAATCAGTCAAAGGACCTTCTAGGAAATTAATGTTTCCAGTTACCATAAGTCCGATTAGGATAATCACAAGAATTGGGGTTAAGTGTTTAATTTTCATTTGGAATTTTTATCCTCACCTATTTTTTAATTTAACCTAACTATTATAGCATATTGCCTTTCATTATAAAATAATGCGAAATTTATTTATAAAAAAAGTATGTGCCTATGCAGTCACATACTTTTAATTATTAAAGCTTCCCGTATTTACGTTCAGCATTTTCATACAATAGCCATGCTAAGAATGCAAAGAAAATTGGACCGACAATTGTCCAAAAAGCGTTAGAAATGTCCCCACTCATAAGTAATGGGACAACCGTCATAATCATTGATGTTACAATTAATGCTTCAACCAAAATAACAACAAACCATGTCATTTTCATTGATTTAAAGAAGACAAAAGGATGTTTAACATCTGTCAATTTTTTAAAAATTGGGAATGCAGCGACTAAGAAGACATATGGTAGTGTTGATGAAACATTACCCATATTCGTCAAGATTTGGTATAACTCACTCGCGTTACTTCCACCAAATGAGATACCCAAAATGAATAGCACAACTAAGCCTGCTTGTAACCATACTGCTAATGTTGGGACCCCAGCCGTATTCAACTTAACAATTTTCTTAGGCCAAACTTCTTTTGGTGATCCTAGAATGAATGACTTTAATGGTGAATAAGTCAATACAAAGAATGAACCAACATAGGCCATAAACATTGATAATCCTGCAAAACGTGCAAACCATGCCCCAATTGTTAGAGCAGTTGCATGTGATAAGCCAAGCGCTGAACCAAACTCCACACCCAGATTGTTCATCAAGATATAGGTAACATTCCCAAGGTTAGCATCCTTCATATTAGCTAGTTCAGCCCAATTTGAAGTCGCACCCCAAAGTAGAATTGATAATGCATAACCAATCGTAATGACTAATGTCGCCGTAAAAACAGCTTTAGGATAAGTTCGCTCGGCATCATCAATGTCTTCCATCATGCCCCCAAGTTGTTCCATTCCGGCATATGCAAAAACGGCATATAAAGCAAATGAAATCAATTGCATTGGTGATTGGAAGGCAGGATTTTGAGGAACGATGAATGATTTTGCAACAACTGGTTCAGCAAATTGCCCGTGGTTTGCAACCAAGACGACAATTGAAGCAATTAGTAAAATAACATTCAATGCCATTACGAAAATTCCACCGATTGATGAAATCTTTGAAATTGATTGCACACCTTTGGTTACAAAGAAAGCCACGACGATAACAAAAACACTGGCTAAAATTCCAACCGTTTTTGTACTTGATAGCCCAAAAATTGACCAAGATTGCGTCACATCGTGTCCGGCAAACACTGTTGAAAATGGAATCCATACCTTTTGGGAAACTGAAATCATCCAGACAACCCAAGCTGCTAATCCGACAAAAGTAGCGATGAAGGCTGTTTTTTTGCCCAGTGCACCTTCCATCCAAGTATAAATTCCCCCACGAGAATCCTTATATGAAGAACCAAATTCTGCATACATCATTGAGGTTGGTAAAAAGAAGCACAATGCGCCTAATACATACCAGATAATTGCTGCATATCCTGTTTGCATATATGCAACAGGTCCATTAGCAAATCCAAAGATGGTTGAGAAAATCATCAGCACTAACGCTGATAGACCAATCTTCTTTTTATTCATTTGTTACGACTCCAATCAAAAAAGTTAATAAATATACAAATTTCAGTTTACACGCTTCATTTGATTGAAACAATTAAAAGGTCAAGACCCTCATGAACCCTTTAAGCGTTTGCCATAATCTCATGCTCTTGTTATGAATTAAATTTATTCATAATGGCACCAATATCCTTTAGTAGTAAGGTTTGTGTGCCATCTGGATTGTTAACGAACTCCACTTTGTTCTTATCTTGATATACATCCATTGGGATTGTAATTTCAATCCCTGAATCAAGCTTAAAACGTTGCGTCTGATACTTTTTTTCATACTTGGCAGCATTTGGAATCTCAATTGAGTCTTCCAAATTTTGTTCTTTTGCAACTTCTTGATAAGCTGTCTTGGCAGTCATATTCCCTTCAAAGACTGCATCACCAATATCAGAAATATTGATTGATCCTTCATTATCCTGTAGATTTTTAAAAATGGCACTCTGAGCTGATGACAAAGCCTCATGTTCGGGAACATCAAATTTTTCAGCAACATGTTTGACTGTATTCTTAATACTCTTCAAATTATCTTTGGCTGAAGTTTCTGGATTAATCTCCAAAAATTGTTGTGAAAAATAATTAACACGATGTCCATCAATCAAATATTGTTTTTCAACTAGTTGAAAAGCCCCTGTCATTAAGTTAATCAAAATACCTTCCTGCGCCGTTTGCGTGGGATCAGGTAAAATAGCTTTGTTCAAGACTAATTTATTAACTAAATCATCGCCTTCATAATCAATCGTGTGCGTATGATGGGGTACTAAATTTAACTTCAGCAATGCAAAAAAATCATCGGTTCCAGCTGAATATTCGACACAAACCATGTCGCCGGCCGGTATTTGTTCACTTGGCGCAATAATACTGAATAACTTATCAGCCAATGTCGTTGTCTTTTCAACAAAACTAGCCGGATTATCATCACTAATCATCTGGGCAATATAATCTGAATCTTGCAATTGACCAGGTTTATAGTCGCCATTTTCAAATTTAACAAGGATCCCTTCTAAATATTCATGAACTTGAATATTCGAAATATCCATTTCGTTTTGAGAAGCGATTAAATTACCGGCATCCTTATCCAAAATGTGTAAAATTGCGTGTTTTATTATCACGATTATCACTCCCTATTTTTAAATATAAAAACGTTAATACGGATCCATGTGGATATGTATTAACGTTTCTAAGCTAATGCTCTTTTTTTTCTGGTTGAATTGGTAGTGTAATTCTAAACACAGAGCCTTGTCCTAAGGCAGACTCCAATGTGATTTGACCACCATAACCTTCAACTAATTTTTCAGCGATACTCAAACCAAGTCCATTTCCACCTTGTTTTCGTGAACGAGCCTTATCTACACGATAGAAACGATCAAAAACATGCTGTGCATCTTCAGAACTAATACCTTCTCCAAAGTCCTGAACAGCAATTTCAAGGCTTTCACCCGAACGTGAAGCTGCAAAATGGATTTCTTTACGGTCTTGACTATATTTAATCCCATTATCTGTTAAGACAATCAAAATTTGTTCAAAATGATCACGGTTCATATTTAACCAAGTTTCAGATTTCAACGTATCATCTAGGACAAAAGTAAAATCAGGATAAATCAGTTTGTAATTATTATACACACTGTTTATCACTTCTTTTGCATCCGTATGCCCGTCTTTAAAAGTTAATTCAACTTGATCAGCTCGTGTTAAATCAAGCATCTCCTGGACAAGTCCTTCCATTCGTTGCATTTCTTTCAAAGAAGCCTGAATTGATTCGTCGAGAATTTTAGGATCCTCTTTTCCCCAACGATTAAGTAACTCCATATGCCCTTTAACAATGGCCACAGGTGTTCTTAATTCATGAGAGACATCTTCAACGAAGCGCTGTTGTTGCGTAATGAAACGCTGCATCTTGTCTAACATGCCATTTAAGACATCTGCCAATTCTGACAATTCATCGGGTCGCTTAGTCCGTAATTCGACTCGTTCAGGCAAGCTTGGATCTTCTTTAATTCGATCAGCTACTTTGGTCATATCTTCAATTGGTTGCAAGAGATACCCTGTTAGCCAGTAGACCCATAGACCTAGTAACATCAAGCCAAGCATTAATGATACCGCAATAATTGAATATATCTGCGTAAAGGTCTTATGGTAAGACGTTAATCTATTCTCAATTGCTAAATAACCAATCTTATCACCATTCTGGTTGACCAATGGCTGGCGCCCAATCATCTCAATATTACGTACTGACCCCTCAACAAGTGTCGTGGGTTCATTAACCTTCTTAAAAGGTATGTTAGCTCGCTTATCAGGATAAATTTGCACACCATCGTTATCATACAGAAGTAATTCAAAGTCAGCACGGCCCAATTCATTAATAATAGGATCATTAAGGACGGAACCAAAATCAAATTCATTTGGCGCTAGTACACTATTAATGTCTGTTGAATTCAATTGGCGATCAGACTCATGTTCCAATCGCTTGGCGACCGTAAACATTGATTGCGTCACATTATCCCGTTCTGCATTTAACATACGATTAGAAAAAGCTTGCACTAAGAACCATGCAAAAATAGAAAAGATTAAAAAGACACCAACTAGCGAGCCAATGGTCCACTTCCATTTCAATGATACTGGTTTTGGACCAGCATTTTTTTTATTAGCGGATGCTTTATCCATTTACGGCCTCCTATATGGGACTACTGACGCATAACGTAACCAGTTCCACGTACCGTTTGGATATATGAAGCTCGTGAATCAGGTTGGTCAATCTTATTACGTAGGTAACGAATGTAGACATCAACAACGTTTGTTTCAATATCAGCATCGTAGCCCCAAACCTTCTTCAACAATTCTTCACGTGATTGCACAACATTGATGTTTTCCATCAAGATAAGAAGCAATTCATATTCACGTTTTGTTAAGTTGATAATTTCATTGCCACGACGAGCGATGCGGTTTTCTTTTTCAACTGTTAAGTCACGATAACGCACAACACTTTGATGTGAACTGTGTTCTTCTGTTTCAATATTAATTCGACGCAATAATGAGCGTACGCGAGCCAATAATTCTTCAATTGCAAATGGCTTTACAACGTAATCATCCGCCCCATAATCAAGACCAGATACACGGTCAATCACAGAATCACGTGCAGTCATCATAATGATTGGCGTATTTTTAGTTTCACGTAAACGACGAGCAACTTCTAGTCCACTCAATTCAGGTAACATTAAATCAAGCAGAATTAAATCGTAATCCTTATTCATGGCTTCATCTAATCCGTCGCGACCATTGTCAGCGACATGGGTGTCGTAGCCTTCATGTTGTAACTCAAGTTCAACAAAACGGGCCAAATTTTCTTCGTCTTCAACGATAAGGATATTGCTCATTTCACATACCTAACTTTCTTCTTTATTATTTAAATCACTTTAAACGTTTTTTGATATATTCCTGTAATATCTTAAATAGTAACACATTTCTCTCATTTTTCCTACGATTTCCCTGTTATTTAGGCATTTAACCTGTGCTTATTTCCCGGAATTTCGGTTTTGCTGATGAAAGATAAGTAAAGTAAATGGCAAAACTAAAACCACACCGAGTATTGAATACATCAATGACAACACTGCTGATGTGAATAATTTCGTATTAAATATCTCAGCAAAACTGTAGTTCAGACGTGTAAATAGTAAGGATAAACTCAAAAAATCTGCTAAGTAACCAAACAAAACAGTGTTAACAGCTGTCCCAACAATTTCACGACCTAAGCCTTGACCTGCGTGAATAATCTGAGACAAATTGGCATCCGGTTGATCTTGTTTTAATTCATTTAACCCAGCCGCGATGGCAACTGCAGCTTCAGCAATCGCCCCCAGCGTTGCTAATAAGGCTGCACAAATGCCAAGCGTGGCAAACGGCACATTGATCCCTAATGACAAGCCCTCAAGTGCTTCACTATTTTCAACAGAGAAGCCTGCTGATAGTGACAGATACTCTGTTGGGACGATTACGAGTAATAATAAAATCATCACGATAAAACTGACCGTCAAAGCTAAGCTTGTTGTATTTTCATTAGACCCCGTGCTAATGATGGTAATGGTCAATATAATGCCACCACCAATCATTAAGACCCAAAAAGGATTAAAAGAAAAGCTGATTAAAGTAATGATACAAGCTAAGACAAAAAAGTTAATCCATAGACTAACAAAAGCGCCCAGCCCTTTTCCACCACCAATTAAGACCATTAAGACAAATAAAATCAGTGCTAATGCGATGGTAACTGTCATAGCTGGCCTCCTTTATTTTGTAGAGAGCGGAACGTCATAAGCTTAAAACACATCAAGCCAATGGGTACTGTCAAAACAATCCCAATCGCACTAATTAACGTTTGTAGCATACCAATCGATAAATTCGTCATATACGTAAATGACCAGGAATTACCATTTCTCAAATACAAAACTGCCATTGGCAATTGTTCAGCAATGAAAATAAGAAACAAGACATTGTTAAGTGCGCCAAAAATTTCACCACCAATATTTCGTCCTGCTTTAATTAATTCTTTACTTGAAATATTTGGACGTTCGCGTTGCATCGAAAATAATGTTGCCGTCATATCAGTTGCTTCATCCATCACGGCGCCTAATACACCGACCAAGGTCATCGCCATAAACAAGGTACTTGGATTGTCGGTGACAAATTCCATATGTTCATAGTAGACACCTTGATTATGTAACAACATAAACACAATTTTACTAATCAAGAGTGTCACCGCACTTGTCAGTAAGACCGTCATTACAATTGTCCATGTCTGTCTTGATTTAAACCCCATCAATAAACCTAAGGTAAACAAAGTCGTTAAAATGGCAAAAGGAATAAAGACCACGAATAAATTACTATGCGGGATTGCGATGTTAAGGAAGATAAAACAAATAAATAAGGCCACATTCAGTCCTAAAGTGAGTAGCATGATTCGGCCATGACGACCCATTAAAATCGTCATCACCCCTAATACCAATACCATAAATGGTACCCATAATAAATCGTGACGGACATTTTTTACGGACCAATTCATATTTGAATCGTGGGTTAAGAACACTTGTTGTCCCTGCTTTAATTTAACGTTTAAAGCACCTGACTCATCATAATCATTGGTTAATCGGATCGTCTTACCTCGATCATTCGTATTCAATAATTTTGTCTCTATTGTTTGTTTGTATGTCTCAACGCGATTACCGTAAGGGTCAGATTGTTGTCCAGTCGTATCCGTTTGAACTGATGTAATTTTAGCAATTGGATCATGATACAATTGCGCATTTGTCGCAAAAAAACATGCCGTTACTGCCACTAGCGCAATTAAGGCTAGCCAAGAACGCCATGTTTTTTTGAAATAATTTAATATCATTTGCATTAGTGCACCCGTTTATTTTCACCAAACATGGCTACTTCTTCAGAAAGGAAACGAATTCTTTGCATTAACCGTTCTGCTTTAAGAGGTTCATTTCCATCTTTTGTATGGGTCAAGTGTTCCTTTTCAAGCTGATTCATTGAAAAATTAGATGTAAAGAAAGTTGATAATTCATTTTGCATACGATATTCCAAAATCGCGCTTAAAATATCATCTCGTAGCCATGAGGTTAATGATTCCGCACCAATATCATCTAAAACCAAAATTGAGGCTTTTTGAACCACTTCTAATCGTTTTTGATTGTCAATTGTCGGATTACTGATACCGTTTCGCAGTTCAATTGCAAAACTTGGAAAGTGAACTAATGTCACTGGTTGCCCGATATCAGCAAATGAATTGGCCATAGCTCCCATGAGATGTGTTTTACCAACACCATATGGTCCATGAATATATAAACCACGATGATATTCTTGCGGATTTGCTTGATAATTTGAGATAAAATCAATCACTTTACCAATCACATGGCTTTGATCAGAAGATGGATTGGCAAAATCGCTCAACGTCGCCCGACTAATTAACTTTGGCATTTGAACTGCATGCACCAACTCTTGTTGTTCACGTTGTTGCTGCGCCCGGATTGTCGATTGGCTTGGTTGATATAACACGGTTATTTTTCCATCAATAAAGTCTAAAACAGGTTCATACCCGGTATGCACCGATTCATTTTCTGGCTTACGCTTTTGTGTATAGAATTCATATAAAGTTGCAAAATCCCGAAGGACGATATCATTTGTCAATTCATTTTGGTGGGCATTAAAGAACTGGTTAATTTCTTGATCAGATAACACCGTTTTTTGAATATCAGCGTAACGCGTATTCATATTGTTTTCTCGCATGCTTTTTTTCAATGCTTGACCAACATCAAGTGGTTGATTTTCAAAATCTGGCATCGTTGTTAGTCCTCCTGCTTTGTTTTTTGCGCTGATAGAAATGCATCTAACTTACGCTTTGCTTCAGCTTGTTCAGTCGAGCTTGCAGCAGCTTGTTCCCGTTGCTTTTCCCAATCAGGACGGGTCTCATTTTTAAGTGAACGATTATTATTATATCGTCGATTGTTATTACCCGTTTGTTGTGACTGATTTTTTTGACGCGCCTGAAGATACTTTAAAGCTCCTTCGGCTGTTTTAATCCCCGCTTGCGTCCAATCGTTCACAATTGTTTGCATGAGATTACGACTAATGGACGTTCTTTTTTGCCCAACTGTCAATTCATACAATAAAACATTAATGACTTCATTAGGGAGACGATTTAATTGAGCAATATCTTGTAATGTTTTCAATTCAGAATCAGTTACAAAGCCCCCTTTTTCTTGGCGTAAAGCCTTCAAATACGTAACTGGAGCAAGCGTTTTAACTTGCTGTAAGAATTGTTCCGTTGCGTTTTTAGGCTTTGACTGACTTGGTTGTTCGCTAACCTCGCCATTCGTTGTAGGCGTTACTTGACTAGCATCTTGACGTTGTGTTTCAAGCGTTTGCTTACTTAAGCTTCTGCGAATACCCGCCATATCAATCGTATTATCTTTGGTTAAGTTCTGTTGAATAAGTCGGACTAATGCAACATCATCTAAACCATATAGCTCTTTTTCAATCACTAAAGCTGCTTCGTTTTCCTTTAATGTTCGTGTTGAAACATTGAACGAACGTAACATATTGGCCATCAGGTCAATATCCAGATGCTTTTTCTCGGATGTATTTTGTTTTTCAATAGGTTGCGATACAGTTTTTTCAACTGGCGCTTTGATTCGCTTAAATCGCTCCATGCCAACTAAATCAAAGAAAGAAGCTGTCACATTTTTTCCTTCAATCTTAGGCGTAACCGGAATTGTGTCAGCCACAAGCTTTTGTAAAGTATCTTCACCTAGATAATGTGCTAACAAACTCGCCAGTGTATCATCAGCCAAAAAGGCACGTGTTGACATTGGCTCTAGCACTTCATAAACCCACTGTGTACCTGTCGTTAAATCTTGTCGATAAGTTCGTAAGAGTCCCATTCCTTCTAAACGCGCACGCGCATCTAAAAATGAATGATGGGTTAACCCGGCTTGATCTAGTAGCTCTGTATGCGTAAATGCACGATTCTTATCATGCGGATAACATGCAAGTGTCATATACAGTGTGAAAGCTTCATGACCAATAATAGGTAAATAAACCTGCGTTAAAGATCGAATATTGGGTAATGTTAATTCCGTTTGTGACACAACATGATAGCGTTGTGCTAAAGCAAATTCACTCATAGTCGACCTCCTTTTATATGGACTAAGATTTAATGGCCTCCAATAATTCATCTACTTGCGCATATGTATGCTCCAAGGTAGATGAATTATCAATTAAAAAGTCAGCCATTGCTTGTTTTTTAGCCAATGGCATTTGTGCATGGATTCTATGCCAAGCTTCAGGCTCATCCAACTGATTCCGGTTCATTAATCGTTTCAATTGGGTCTTTTCGTCAATTGTGACTAAAGCAACACCGTCATATGCCATCCCTTGGTTACTTTCAAATAGCAATGGAATATCTAATACCACCAAGGGCACTCCTTGACTCTCAAGTTCAGCTAATTGACGTTCAAATTCAGCATATACGCGTGGATGTGTGATTTGATTTAACTTCTCACGAGCATCGTTGTCATTGAAAACAAGCGCACCTAATTTTTTACGATTTAATTGACCATCAAAACTGACCATCCCCGGTCCAAACGCCCTGACAATCTCTTTTAAAGCTGGCTGTCCATCCGCCGTGATTTGATAAGCAATTAAATCGGCATCAATCACAGGTAAACCCTTTTCTTCTTGTAAATACTTTGAAACCGTTGATTTTCCAGTTGCAATCCCACCTGTTAATCCTAACTTATACATGACTTAATCCCTTTCTACTTGGCAATGTGGACAAAATGTTGTTCCGCGTTGTGCTACTTTAATTTTCTCGAGTGCTGTCCCACAACGTAAACATGGTTCTCCGGCACGTCCATAAACCTCTAATTCATTCTGAAATTCGCCAGCCTCACCAAACACATTTGTAAAACTATGTACGGTTGTGCCGTGATGTTCAATTGAACGTGTCATTTCCGCAATGATTTTATTCCTTAAGGTATGAATTTCATCATCAGTCAGGGCATTAACGTGCGTCTTAGGATGAATCTTGCTCTGCCATAACGTTTCATCGGCATAAATATTTCCGATACCGGCAATATGGCTTTGATCTAGTAAAAACGGCTTGATACGCGCGTTTGATTTATTAAAAATGCGCTTCATATACGCAAAGTCCAAAGCATCTTCCGTTGGTTCTGGGCCAAGGGTTGAAAGGCCTGGAACCTGGTCCAGTTGCGTGTTGGGAACAACCGTCATCCGGCCAAACTTACGTGTATCGCGGTAAAACAAATCCACGGCATCGTCAAGGTGAAAAGTGACAAGATCGTGCTTCCCTGGCTCAGTCCCGCGTGGCACGGTATAATACGACCCTTCCATGCGTAAATGCGATACCATCGTTAGCTCACCTGAAAAGCGGAAAAGGAGATACTTTCCACGCCGATCAATACGTTCAATCTTGCGCCCTGCTAATTCAGCGTCGAATTCCTCAGGTGTTAAATTACTGACGGTCTTTGGCCAACGAACCTCCGTTGATTCTATGACATGACCTTTCACAAGACGTGTTAACCCACGTCTAACAGTTTCGACTTCGGGTAGTTCGGGCATTAGGTTCTCCTTTCTTTGATATATCAACGTTTTATTGTTAATAGGCTAACTTTTAGGCTAACCATCCAACTATGTATTTTTGTTACGTCCTTTATGATTTATTTCTTCATAATTATACTACATGTTTTTAATCTATGTTGGTAAGTTTGTCGAGTGTTCTGAATTCACTCATCTTATCAGTAACTACTGTTAATTCTTTTCAAGTAACGTGTGTATTCTTCAGACAGCAAAAACTACATGTGTGTTTGAGTCAAGTCTACTGTTCCATGAATATTTATTTTAAACTTAGTTGAAAATTTAAGCAGATAATTGCCATTTCTAGAATATTTATATAAAATTAGTTAGTGGAATACATACGTGCAAAACCGAACTACGTTAAAAGCTGTAGGAGTTAGGAAAATGGCAAAAGGCGCACGCACTGAAAAAGTAGACAGAGGATCTGAACATATCGTCCTCCCAATAATTGCTTTAGTTTTTGGGGTTATTGGATTGGTAATTTCTTGGGTACCTATCATCAATAATGCAGCATTCTTTTTTGGGTTAATTGGTCTTATTTTGGGAATAATTTCATTAATCGTTAATAGAAAGAATGTAAAAACAATTTCTATTATTGGAACAGTAATTGCTACTGCAGGTATGGCAATTGTACTGTTCACGCAATATCACTATTCAAATGCGCTAGATAAAGCGACATCTGAATTAAGTTCTGCAGTCAATACAGATGATGATTCTGATTCATCGGCAACTGATAAGTCTAAGAGCGATGATTCTAGTTCAAGTAAACCTATGCCAACTGGAGAAGATACTACCCTTTCTTCAGGTAATTGGGAGGTCGGCAAGGATATTAAACCAGGTATCTATGTTTTAACTGCCCCATCTGGTTCAGGAAACGTTGATTCTGACCCAAAGAATTATGAAAATCCTTCAATAAATATTATTTTAGGTTCTGGCGAAGAGGATCACGAAACAACAAAATATCGTGCATATCTAAATGATGGCGACCAAATTAATATTTCTGGCTTAGATACTGTAAACTTTGAAACAGATAAGCCTCTAAATAATACAAGTAATGACCAATATATCAGTGGTCAATATAAAGTTGGAACAGATATCAAACCTGGGCGATATAAAATCAGTGCTGTATCAGGATCAGGAAATTTGATAACTGACGGTAGTGTTAATGAGATTCTTTCTACAGAGCCCGACGATGGTGAAGTAGCATCTACCACTGTTAATCTTAAGAATGGTGAAGTGTTGAACTCAGATGTGCAAATGATTCAACTAGAAGAACAGTAGACTCATATTTTTACAATCCAACATAATTCATAGAAACACGTCACCTTACTAGGTGGCATACATATTTAAAAAGTGAAAACGTTAAAAGGACAATCTCGCTTCTGTTTTATTTGAAGAAATTATGTGAGCAAGGTAGCCCAGCACCAATAAAAACTGTCCAGAAACATCTTAGATATTCAAGTATTGAAATGACTTTAAGAATTTATACTCAAATTTTGAACATGGAAAATAGTATGGCCGAGGAATTTAAATAAGAATATACCATTTACCTTAAGTGCAAAATCTCGTGGTAAACTTATTGCTAAACTCACCTAAAAAACAATTAAAAAAGACTGGAAGCACCCTACGTCAGGTGTTTCCAGTCTTTTTTCTTTAAGGAATCTAAAAACGCCTTTCTTTCGCCTGGCGTCTGTTTAATCTAATAATTCAAGTTCATCTGGATTAACCTCGGTTTGATAGATCATCCACTCTCTACCATCATCGGCATCAATATCTATACTTGCAATTTCCGGATCATTATCAGCCGGATTAGTATAATTTACCATTACTCCAATAATTTCTCGATTATCGTCAAAAGCTTTAAGTTTTAGTCGAGGTGATTTACGCCTATGATCTAACATATCAGCCCATATTGGTATTAAATCATCAAACTTAATTATTTTACTCATTATCTGTAAACCTCAACGTGTCCGCTCTTTCTTTTTTGTAGAGTAATGTATCTTCATGCCTGTTGCTGGCTTTTCAATTCCTGTCCCTTCTTCTATTATAACGCCATGGACAGGCACATTCAAAATAGATTCAACGTTAGCTAACCTTTTTGTGGATTCACGCAACTTACCTGTACCAGCATACTTATAAAGTAGCTCCTGTATATCCATTACTAACTTATCAGTTGGCCAAGGGTAATTTCTGCATGTCTTGAACGACGTAGCTTATACGTGATGCCAAAGCACCCGACAGTAGTTGCTGAAACGGAGTGACCAATGTCAGCAGAGAACCGTAGCATCACAATTCGGTCATCATCTGGCAACTCGTCTACTCTTTGGATTGATTTAAACAAATCCATGTTATAGACATTGGTGCCTAGGCCAACAACCTCACCTAAATATAAATACCTATAGTAGTCATAGTCATTAGCTTTAAGGCTCTTAGGCGTTGTTGCTGTGCAACAGTAAAGCCCATTTCATCATCTAAGTATGTTGAGTGGTCCACTAGGTATTCAGAATCCTTTTTCTTACTATCCACCCACTCATTAATCCAATCATATGGATTCTTAGGCGGATTGTATGAACAGAAGATTTTTACATCATCAACACACTCTGACTTGTTACGTATAAATATTGGGTTTGATTGGTCGAATACTTCAGAAGACTTCATGTTAGCCGCTTCTTCATACCACAGTCCAATAACATCAGTCGTCTTATCAGACTTAAGCTTATCGGGGTCATCAGCACCATAAAACAGAAAAGATGACCCAGTTTGCTTATGTGTAATTCTCATAGGACTCACATAGCTATCAAATTCATCTACTAAGTTCATCTGTGTTAAAGCCCAGTTAATCTGTTTATACACTAACGTACGCAAATTAGTCTTGTTTTCACGTACACAGACTACATTCGCCGTATGTCCTTGAATAATCTCCTGATACATCATCATACATAGCTTAAATGCAACAACAGATGAATTAAACGAACCACGGCCACCTTTAAGAATGATGTTTGATTTCTTCGTGTTCCAAACCTTATAAAAATGTGGATTGATATTCTTAGATAGAACAAACGGTTTATCATTCATCATTCAAATCTCCTAATTCACTAATATCATCAACGATAACAGCCCTAGTTGACGTGTTATCACCCATCGACTGCGTATATTCAATCAATTGTTTACGGGCTTTATCTCGATCATGTAACTCAATATGTGGGCCATCTTTCCCAATGCTAATGTTCTTAATTAGGCTTGTGTCTATCTTGTCTTTGTCTTTAAATTGCATCCAAGACTTATGATATTTAATAGGTTCATCATTTGTATCTAGATATGCATCACCATCTGAATCTGTCGCCAACTCATCGTACTGACCAAACTCCACAAAGTCTCCAATGTCAGCTCTTGCTTCCGTAGCTAAGTCTTCCATAAAGTCAAACATACCGACTGATAGTTCTTTAAACTTGGCTTTACTCAACTCTGAAATGGCAGATTGAACGTTAGCATTTGTTAGCATGCTTGAACCATTTACTTTAGCAACTGAATAGCTAACATCATAGACATTTATGTAAGCTTGGGTTGCATTAGCCAGTCGCACATACTCTATTGCAAAGGCTTTTTGATTATCTTTTAATTCACTCTCAGCTAAATCTTCAATCGCTTTTTGTGTCACATATGACGTTGCAACGTTTTTATGTTGCGTTGCACTTTTGTTGCAACGCTTTCTGGTGGCGTATTATCAGTAATAGATTCATCGTCCCACTTATAGCGAGACTTCCAAGAACGAATAGTAGATTCTGACTTACCAGTCTTATTTGCAATGTCCTTAATCTTCATTCCTGCTAAGTAGTCTTGCTTAGCTTCTTCTTTAATATTCATTACATACACTCACCTCCTCTAATAAGTAGCCACTTGAGTCTTCAACTTAGACTTGTGTGGCTTCTGTTTTTTCTTATGTATTCCCTTTGTCTGCTTATGCTTTTTCTGCTTGTTATCAATTGTTCCAATAATCTGAACTTCTAGTCTGCGTTGCATTGTCACATCTGTTCACCTCCTAATTTTGTGTACAAAAAAAAAGCAACCAACTTAATGATTACTCTTTTAAAATCAATCAAGGTCTTCACTTGAAATTCCGCTTTGGAGCATTTTTCGGTACACTACTTTAGCTCTTTGAATTCTAAAATCCATATAATGATCTTCAAAATTTGCTTCATCATTTGCAAACAATCTTTGCAACTTTGGAATTATATATGCATATACAAAAATCTGTTTTTTAATATACTCTTTTGTTCTTTCGTCTAAGTTATAATCATCTTGCATGTCCATATATGTAATATTGCTTGGAATTACTGTTTTAGACGAGTCTATGACGGTCGTAAGATCATTATCAAATTTAAACTGAATTTCATATAAGGTACCCGTGTTGTCCTTTTCTAAAATTTTTAATCCCACTGTTTTAATTTTTTCATCTGTCGCAACATGCAAGTCAATCGCAGCCATCTGACCGATATCTTCACTTCTACCAGTTATTTTACTGTCATCTTCAATATTACCGATGTTACCTACAAATGCAGTCATGAACGGAATTTCAAAATAACTATCTAATTTTTTTGAATCTGAATATTTCCAATAAATCCAGCTGAACAAACGTAAATCTTTAATAGGATGTGTCTGAACGAAATTATCCCCTATTAAATTTTCATTTATTCTCTCCAGAGTCTTGTAATTTTGAGTCCATACGGTGTAGTAAAATCTATTTTCCATTTTAAAAAAAACTACTTGTATATATTCTTTCTTAACATTTTTATCATGGCTTAAAAGATCTGTCCGCTTATTTTTCCAAACATTCCTTGATGGCTTAGGTACAACTGCAGTTGCCAGAAGTACCTCCACTTGTAATTCTCCCTCATCAACTGTATTAATAATCTGCTTGAACATTACAGTATCTTCTTGCCATTCAGATTCCATTCTCAACCTGGGATCTTCTGGGCTAAGATTAATTCTTTTGAGTGAACGCTGATCTGCAGGTACATATTCAATTTTTTTATTTATTAAAATTTTATCCTTAATTTTCTCAAAAGAGTCTATCTCTGTACTTAATCCAAAATATGATATTGCCGCATTATTTTTCATCTAGTCTCCCCTTCTAAAACAAAGATACCATCAACACGCACCAACCCTCTAAGCAAAAAAGAAGGCAGTAAACTCCACTTAGGCTCTATTTTTAAAACCAGTTCATACGGGTTGCTTTGCAATCCCATCACACAAAAAATACTTGTGGTAATTTTTTTATCTCTTGAAGAATCCTTCAACGCGTCAAATGGCGAAATTTCAATCTTATCTCTTTCTTGGGTAACTTGATACATATTTGTAAGATTCTTCATGTACGCTGTATCCGTCAAATTAAACGTCATTGATGGTTCACTCTTAACAATTAATGATGCTTTACAATATGTCAATAATTTCATTTTCCATTTTTGAAGACCTATTATGTGCATCGTTCCTTCCAGAAAAAAGCCTTCATCAAAAGCTTCATTACTTAAAAATATAATGTCGTTTTTTGATGTATCACTATTATCTAATTCATAATTATTGGGATTCTCTATAATTTTATAATTCATATTGACTTGAATTCTTTTTACAAATGTTCTCCAAAACCAGACTAGGACTTTCCAAATTATAAAAGGACACATTCCTAGTAAAAACATAATACACGAGTTACCAAGACCATAAAAAAATTTCCCCGTGTTTTTATCAAACGAGTCATATATAAATTCTTTAACAAAGGCTTGAAGATAAACAGTATAAAAAGAAGTAAAAATTAAACTTATAAACCCTTTTATAAACTTGTCAAATTCCTCTTTAATATAATTAGGCATCAGTTATCACGCTATTCATAATTTTTAAGACATCAATTAAATTATTTTCATTAGTGTAAATACATTTTAAAATTCCAAGTCTAGTTAAACTGAAACTATAGGTCTTCGTTATGAGGTATATATTTTCGATGTTTTGTTCGTCTTTAAAATTCAATAACGGAAGATTCTCGGTTCCATCTATAATATATTTCAACTCTTCATTTATAACATCTTCATACACTTCATCACCATTTGTGGTCTCAATGGTGATTTTTCTTATATCACCATGTTTTAGAGCTAATTCAATGACTTGCTTAAAGTCGCATGTATCTAAAATAAAGGGGTGAGCATTTGTAGATTCAAACAAATTCCGGAATTTACCATTCACTTGTATCGCTTTATAGTATGCAGTAGAATCGTAAGGAACAGTCATTACATTCTCAAATTTTAGTATGTAATCTTGTTGTTTTGCTAAATCTACTTTACTGTTAACAATTAATAGCTTAGCTAGATAAGTCTTCATATCAGCTTCCCCCTTTCTTTATTACTACATTCTACCTAATACATATTTAAATGTCCAAATTCACACAGTGGAATATGGGGAATTTTTTCTAAGAGGGAAACAATTAATGCTCCCAATAGGATTTGAACCTACGACCCTACTGCTCTACCAACTGAGTTATAGTAACATGCAATATGTGAAATTATTTTAACTCATCGTTCTTTACCCCAGTCACTGCTTCCATGCCTTCAGTCGTTACTACCAGCTGCCTACCAAACTTACACACAGAACCTTCCGGGAACTTTTGTGGATATTTCTTTAACATCTGTCGTACATAGTCATCGGCTTTCCCCCATAATTTGGTGGCTTCCTTTGATGACATTATGTTTTCCACATTCAAGTCAATCATAGCTAACTTACATATTTTCATTAATAAAATGTAGAACAACTCCTAATAAAATCATTCCAATACTTGTAACAAGATACCACTTAATTTTTATATTTTTTTTAGACATATTAGTTATGATCATGGAAAAACTTAGATACATCAGTGAAAGAGTACTTCTCCCCTTATCTAATTATGTATTCTTTTTCCTTGATTGTTTCTCCTTTCAACATTTATTTTATATCATATTTTTTCTTTCCAATTGATACCGCGCATGAAAGCGAAATGTTCTTGGATCATCTAAATTCTGCTGTATCAAGAAATAGTCAGTAATATGAATACTACGCTTCAATCGCTTGTTTCCAAGCTGCATAATGTTTGCAATATCATGATAAGGTACTTTCGAACTGTTATGACCATAAATCATAAAATCAATATCACTGCTATATGTTTGCTTATTTTTTGCAAAACTTCCAAATAGCGCAACTTGTTGTAAATTGAATTCAGAGGCCATTTCTTCTGAAAATGCTTTAATCTCTTCTTGCGTTGGTGTTGTTACCAGTGATTTAACAGCCTCTGTATAGCTTTGCACCAATTCAGGCGTAAGTGTCATCCGAGCGGACTCTAACCTACTGACTTCACCGCTAGACATCCCCATAATATCAGCTATTTGATTGGTTGTAATTTGGCTGTCTATCCGCACATCCCACATTACTCCCATTTCAACTTTTAGTTCAGTTTCTTTACTAGCAAATTGTCCAATATCAAAGTTCATATCTCTTACCCCGAGCCTTTTATATACATCAATTACCTGCTAATAAATATTGATCGCAGATGATTTTTCCAAGGCAAGTATTTTTACTTTTTTAATGAATGGCACAACTAACGCAATTATTTGAAGGATAAGCGTTATCGTTAATAACTTTTCTGTTCGGCTAAATTTTTCCATGTTTACTCCTATTTTAAAATACAACAAAAAGAATCCCATTGTAGCAATTTACTTTCCAAACAAGTTTTCTTGTTATATGTCAGCCTTTTCCCTTTTTAATGAATATCCTTACTTTATAGTTCACTTTAACTTATTTTTCGTGCCAATTATTTGGATCAATTATATTAAATTTAACTAATCCATTATAAAAACTTTCTCTCAACTCAATTGTTTTAATAATATGGGTGCCATTTTTTGTGTAATCTACAGTTTTCACCATTTTTTCTTTAGACATATTAGGTTCGTTAAAAATGAAGATGCACAGAATTTAAAACTAAGCTGTGTTATTACCACGTTACATGATATTCATATGGGTACTATTGTGCGCTTTTATCAACTTTAACCGCAATTCTTATACCATTAATGAACTTCATTTCCCTTTCTAGTTTATTTTTTGTCGTTATTCAATTTTTTAAGTTCAGCCCATCTAAAATTGCTTGTGTCTGTTAATTTTCTAACACCACTTTACCCAGTAACGAATTTGATAATTAACAGAACAAATGCGGTAACGAACAACACACTTACTACCTGATTAACTAACTTCAACTTTTCATCTCTTGTCATAATCCCTCACTTGTTAAGTAATAAAATTACACGAAAACTGGCCAGCATGTAGTCTTTCATCTGAAACTCTTCCGTAATCATTGAGCTTCCAACCACTTCCCTAAGTATATTTATATTGTACTACTTTTAGCAGTCACTAAGTATTCATATTCAACGTTAACTAATATACTTCTTTTTTCCAAAAAGTTAAATTCGCTACAATTGTTACGCCTCTCACATTTACACTTTTTATACTTTTGTCACAAACTCCCACATTTTTTTGCCAGATTTTCATTAATCCTCGTCCATAATATTTAAATTTGAACAGTATTCAACATTTTTTTAAATAAACTTAGCATGTCACATCGCTTTATATACGCTTATTTTATCTGGCGTTTCTAAAACGGATATATTGTCACCTCTTTTCTGTAGTTGATTTTGATAAAATAAAACCGATTTAAAATTTATCAAATTCACAAAAAGCCACCACTGCGTGGCCACAGAAATTAGGTGCAATAAACTGATTCACATTAAAAGCTGTAGGAGTATTGTGTTATGGACAACAATAAAGATATCATTCAAAACGATACACAGAATGGGATAACTGTATATCCAGTAGATGATAATGCTACTAATGATGTTTATACTGAGCAGTCAGTTCCACACCAAGTAAAAGGATGGAATTGGGGTGCATTCATGTATCATATATTCTGGGGAATTGGAAACAATAGTTATCTTCCCCTCCTATGTTTTATTCCAATTTTTAATATTATTTGGATATTTGTTTGTGGCGCCAAAGGAAATGAATGGGCATGGAAAAAAGGAGACTATAAAGATGTTGAGACATTTATAGCCGTCCAAAAAACTTGGAATCGTGCTGGTATCGCTCAGTTCATTTTCTTGGTAATATCTCTTATTCTTTATTTCCTGTTTTTATTCATTCTTATGATAATCGTCGCAAGTATGTATTAATTTAAATTCGATATGAGGTAAATGTATGCATGGTGAAAAGACGTCAGTACCTGAAGAAATAAAAGGATGGAATTGGGGTGCTTTTAGTTTTAATATCATTTGGGGCATTGCTAATAAATCTTATTTACCATTACTCGCACTGATTCCAATTTTTAATATTATCTGGGTATTTGTTTGTGGCTTTAGAGGCAGTGAATGGGCGTGGAAAAAAGGTGGATTTCAAAATAATGCAACTGACATTGACCGATTCCAGCTTATTCAAAAAACTTGGAAACGTTCAGGGTTTTGGTTTTTACTTATTAATTTGATTGGAATTGTCCTTATTAGTGGGACCCTTGTAATAACACGACAACACGGTATCACGCCTACAAAAGTAGAAAAAGTAAAAATTGATCCAGTATTAAGTAAAAATAATGACAGTTCCACATACACAGAAGTTGTTTCTATTTTAGGAGAACCTGAAAAAACATTTCACCCTTCGCAACACGACATTACTTCTCTTAAAAATTTGGATACACCTGCCTCTTACACCGCCATTTGGGGTAACTCGAATAATCATGTCATAATGAATTTTACTGGGTTTGATTATACGATTGAAAACTCAAAAGTTACCGGTATAAATGCTGTATTTAGAAATGGTAAAGTTATACAAAAAGGCGACTTTTCTAATTAAAATAATTGCCACCCATTGGTGGCATACATAAATAAAGATTTTATCCTTAAAACTATGGCACCATTGTAGAAAGCCATCTCCAATAAGCTTATGGCAATTCAACGATTATTTTGGATGTTGCACCTATAAAAAAATGACTCCTTGAGAATCAACTCGTTTAATTTTGCCTATGACAGCAATTAAACGAGTTGGTTTCAATGAATCATTATTGTCAGCTTAAATTAAATCAATCTCAAATTTCATATTTTGAGCTCAAGCACCTTTTATGTTTATACAACAATTGTAATGCTTGAATTAATAATCACCATAATCAAGATCCTTCAATAAATTAATGAATATAGACAGTAATAACGGTTACCAATCCAAAAATAACCCCAGGCACATTTGAAATGATAATGGGCCAATCCTTGTAGGTCTTTAACCAACCATATGAAGTCCAAAGACAAGCATTAATTGTTGCAACAAGTGGTTGGATAACAGAAACGGGTTCTCCATTGAAGTTACTCATAATTTGTGGGATGTATGAAACATACATTGAAATACATGTTAACATCGCCAACTTACTAAGTAATTTTAGGTGCTTAACACGTTTAGGATCAACCGCCTCGGCTCCTTCAGGATATTTATCCGTATCTACTCTCATCATGTTTACCTCTTTTTTCTTAATTTTGAAATTATTATACATAAATTAAAACTAAATAAACAAAAGAAATTAGAATTTTCGACGACATTTACTTACCATGACAATGAATGACGTCTTTACTTATTGTCATTTTTTCAAAATAAAAAAGACTCCTAAATTTAGGAGCCTTTTTTATTACTGTGCCGTATAACCACCATCGACAACGAATTCAGAACCCGTTGCAAACTTAGATTCATCAGATGCTAAGTAGACACACATGTATGCAATGTCGTTTGGCTCACCTAAATGACCCATTGGTGTCTTCGTACGTTCAGACATCATGGCTTCAGCAGGTGTTCCTTCAACCATTGGGGTCTTAATGTAACCTGGGTGTACGGTGTTAATACGTACATTGTAGTCATTATTACTTGTGTACAACGCTGCTGACTTTGAGAGGAGACGTACGCCCCCTTTACTTGCATTGTATGCAACCAAATTGGGATCACCCACAAATCCTTCAATTGAAGACATATTAATAACAGATGCCCCTTTTTCTGAATGCTTCATGCGTTGCACCGCTAAACGTGTTCCAAAGAAGACACTATCCAAATTAACCCCAATTGTCTTATGCCAATCTTCAGTTGTGGCATGTTCGATATCTCCTGGCAATCCAATCCCAGCATTATTAACGAGTGTCGTAACAGGTCCGAACAACTTCTCAGTTTCATCAAAGATCTCCGTCCAACGTGTTTCTTCTGAAACGTCCTGCTGTAGGAAAACAACTTCATCAGCTGTTCCCAATTCTTGAGCGGCAGCCTCTCCAACTTCAGCCTTGCGACCTGTAATGACAACTTTAGCGCCTTCTTCAAGGAACTTTTGAGCTACAGCATAACCAATACCCATTGTTCCACCAGTAACAATTGCGACTTTTCCATCTAATCGATTTGACATATCTATATGCTCCTTTATGACATTCTTCATTTGTATACGCTTTCATTATACAACTTTACGCAGTATTTAACGAAAAAATTCATTCAAACAGCTAAATTTTATGCCTTTAACAATTAAAAAAAAGCAGATAGCTTAATCTACAAAGCTACCTACTTTTTTAATGTTTCCAGCGATCAAGTCCACGCATAAACTTTTTCGTGTACATATATTTCACAAAAAATTTCTCAATTTTATTCATATCTGAAGCTAAAAATTTTTCATAATTATATGTGTACATCTCATCAAAAGACAAATCTTGGACAAATGCACCATCTTGATAACAATTTTCACAATATTTAGTGGAAATTGTTCCGTCAGCGTTCTTACCACCCAATGTATTTTTATCAATTGGCATCCCACAGCTTTGACATAAATTAGTTTTCGCCATATCATGACTCCCTATCATCTCATTTTTATCACAGAAAAAAAGCAGCTCTTTAAGCTGCTTTCTTCATTAAAATTACTTATCTTCAAGTTGCTTTGAAATGTTTTCAAGATGCTTTTCCATCTTCTTTTTCAATTCAATATCTTCTTTCAAATATTCACGTACATCTTTAACAAATCCTGATTTTTCTAAGTTCAATCCCATCATTTCATCACCCTTTTCGCATTATTTAATAGTTAAAATTATATCGATTTTCTTGAATAAGCACAACTATTAAATTAATCATTATCCTGTATTCACCGCCCTTAAAACATGGTAGGATATTTAAAAATCAATAAGGAGCTTTCAGATGACAATTTCAAACATCTTAGCTATTGCTGGATGTGCCCTCGTAATCATTTGGTTTTTACTACGGTACCTGAAAGTTGAAGGCCAATTCACAGTTATTCCGGCGATTGGATTAGCATTACTCATTGCTAGCCTTTTATTCACATAATTGTAACCACATCTAGGTAATTTCTAGGATGTGGTTTTTTTATTGACTGAAAATGAGAAAAAGATTAGTATTGAATTCATAAACTATGAGACTTAAGCATTAAAGGAGCCTGCTATGACCAAAGAATTTCCAATTAATCAAAATTTAACACGTGTCGTCCCTAATATTATTCGCGCCTATGATGACCGTTTCAGCCAAATCGATGACATTATTAAATTAACCATCGGGGAACCTGACTTTAATGTTCCTGAGGTAAGTAAACAAGCCGTGATTGATAGCGTCACAGCCGATGATTCACACTATGCGCCAGCACTAGGAACAATCCCTCTCCGCCATGCCATTTCTGATTTTCTTTTAGATCGTTATGACTTAAACTATTCCGCAGAAGAAGAAATCATTGTGACAGTCGGTGCAACTGAAGCCATTTACGACACAATTGCTGCATTTGTTAACCCTGGTGATAAGGTATTGATTCCAACGCCAACATTCCCGCTCTATGAATCTGACACACTCATTATTGGCGCTGATCCAGTCTTAATCGACACAGAAAAAGACGGATTTATCCTGACTGCTGATGCGCTTCGCGCAGTACTAGATGAGTATGGTGATGCTGCTAAAGTCCTAGTCCTAAATTATCCAGGAAATCCAACTGGTCGTACTTATTCAGCAGATGAATTAAAAGCTTTGGCTGAAGTCTTAGCAGATACGAATATCGTTGTGATTGCGGATGAAATCTACTCAGAATTAGTTTATGATGAACCACACCATTCAATTGCTGAATACCTCCCTGAACAAACATTAATCCTAAATGGTGTGTCAAAATCACACGCGATGACCGGTTATCGCTTAGGCTTTATTGCTGGACCTAAGCCACTTATCAAAGGACCAGCCCTAGTACATCAAGTCGCTGTCACGACAACGCCAAATCCAATGGCTGCAGCTGCAACGGTCGCTCTTGGAACACCTGAAGGTAAGGCCGCCACAGAAGAGATGAAAGTTGCGTATAAAGAACGTCGTGACTACTTAGTTAAATCTTTGCACGAACTTGGCTTTGAATTAGAAAACCCAGAAGGTGCCTTCTACTTGTTCCCTCGTATCTTGCCATCATATGGCAATGATGACGGTCAATTTGCGATTGACCTTGCGGAAGAAGCCCATGTCGCAACCGTAACTGGACAAGCATTTGGTCCTGGTGGTGAAGGTCATTTCCGTATCAGCTATGCCTCAAGCTTGGAAACACTTCAAGAAGCCGTGGCACGTTTGACTGAATTCGTAAACAAACACGCATAATAAAAAGAGCTAACTCACGTAGTTAGCTCTTTTTTATTTTAAACAAACATACTTAGAATCAATACGACAATCAATCCAATTACGGCAATCAGAGTTTCAAGCACTGTCCAAATTTGCAGCGTCTGCTTAACGGACAAGTCAAAGTACTCTTTGAACATCCAGAACCCCGCATCGTTCACATGCGATGCTGCTAATGAACCGGCACCAATAACTAATACCATTAAGGCTGGGTTAACACCAGCCCCCACCATCAAAGGCTGAACCAATCCTGCAGCCGTCAAAGCGGCAACTGTCGCTGAACCAAGGGCTACACGAAGAATTACGGTAATAATCCAAGCAAGTAATAATGGTGATAATGATGAACCCATAAAGATCTTCGCAATCTCTTCAGAAATTCCACCATCAATCAAAATCTGCTTAAAGGCAGCACCACCACCAATAATCAATAGCAACATGGCAATTGATTTCACGGCTTCTTCAACTGTGGCACCAATTTGCTTCGCATTCTTACGTTGGTGCAAGCCCATTGACCACAAGGCGAATGCCAAAGAAATAATCATCGCACCAACTGGGTTTCCAATCATGGCCATAAATGAATCTAACCCAACTGGTTTTGCTGGCGCAACACCATCATGCATAACAACCGTATAAATGGTCGTCACACCCATTAAGATAACTGGGAATAAACTTGTCAAAATGGCTAGCCCAAATGAAGGCGTTTCAGCAATTTTGAATTCTTTAATTTCACCAAAGGCACTAAGCTTTTTCTTCATCTGAAAGGCTTCTGGGGCATAGCATTGTGCAACCTTAGTAAAGACTGGCCCGGCAATAACTGCCGCAATCAAAGCAATAATCAAACCATACATCAATACGTGCCCTGGGTTAGCGCCAAGTGCACCTGTAATTGCTGTTGGTGCTGGATGTGGTGGCAAAAATCCATGTGTAACGGATAGCGCTGCCGCCATTGGAATTCCCAAGTAAAGTAAAGGCACACCAACTTCTAATGCAATTGCAAAGACAATCGGAATTAAAATAACCATTCCAACTTCAAAGAATAACGCAATTCCTAAAATAAATGATGCAACCATCACCGCAATTTGCACATACTTGCGTCCAAAAATATCAATCAGTGTATGGGCAATTCGATAAGCACCACCTGAATCAGATACTAAACGCCCTAAAATTGCCCCGAATCCAAAGACAATCGCCAATTCCCCAAGTGATCCACCAATACCTTTTTCAATTGAAATAGGTATCTCGGCTAGGTTCATCCCCAAGCCAAGTCCTACTACAACTGAAGTAAAAATAAGTGAGATGAAAGTATTCATCTTCACTTTGATAATTAGAAATAGCAATAAAGCAATTCCTAAAAACAAAACTAAAATAGATTGCATGTCCGTACTCCATTCATCGAAATAAATTGTGAAATAATAGTTGATAACAGATATTCTAACACACTAGTCTATACATGTGAATGCGCTTACACAACGCTTGTGAAATTAATCTAAGCTGCTTGTATAAAATCGATATTTATTTCATATCTGACTCACAGTCGTCTGTCTATTTCTAGCATATGGATTGAGTTGCTAACTGGTTTCATTAAAATATTATTCTAAGCTGTTGACTTTAAATGAGATAAGTTTTAATATTACTCTAACAAAGCAACTAGAAACAGCTACACACATGATAAAGGAGCATCATCTATGACTACAAAACTTGGAATTATTGGAATGGGTCACGTTGGAGGCGCTGTCGCTGAAGGTGCTATCTTTCAAGGCCTAGCAGACGATTACGTCTTACTTGATTCAGATCCCGCTCGCCTTGATGCGGAAGTACTCGATTTAATTGAAGCACAACCAAATCTTGCCCACCACGCAAACATTATTTCAAATGACTGGGACGCATTAGATGATGCGGATGTCATTGTTTCAGCACTTGGGAATATCGGATTGCAAAAGACAGCTCCTGGTGGAAATGCCCGATTCATTGAAGCTGAATACAATGCTGAGCAAATTAAGAGTGTGTCAGAAAAGCTAAAAGCGACTAAGTTTAATGGTGTTTTGGTTGTCATTACGAATCCAAATGATGTCATTGTTAGTCTTTATCAACATTTTACTGGCTATGCTCGGGAAAAGGTGATTGGAACTGGAACCCTGCTTGATACAGCCCGCATGAAGACTGCTGTCAGCCATCTATTCGATATTGATCCACGTTCAGTCCAAGGCTATAATCTTGGAGAACATGGAAATTCACAATTCACGGCATGGTCAAGTGTCACTATTCTAGACCAACCCATTGTTGACGTTGCTGAAGAAAAAGGTATTGATTTAAACAAAATTGCTGAGACTTCTCGCGATAATGGTTTCCGTGTTTTCAATGGAAAAGGTTATACCAGTTACGCCATTGCCGCCTCTGCCCTCCGTTTAACTGAAACAATCCTAAACGATAGTCATGAACTACTACCTGTTTCAACATTCCGTGATGACAATGAAGTAGCGTTATCATTCCCAAGTGTTGTCGGTCGTGATGGTGTCCTTGGGCACAGTCAATTAGAACTTACCGATGAAGAAACTGAAAAGTACAATGCTTCATATGATTTCGTCCTTGGGCGTTATCAAGACCTCCTAGAAAAATTTGGCGCATAGTTAGCGCATAAAAAAAGATCAACCGGATGAACTTTCGGTTGATCTTTTTTTATTTAGAATAGGCCTGTAATCTTACCTGTCTCATCAATATCAATATCATTCGCTGCTGGATGTTTAGGTAATCCAGGCATCGTTAAAATACTTCCTGTTAACGCAACCAAGAAACCAGCTCCTAACTTTGGCACAAATTCACGAACATGAATGGTGAAGCCTTTTGGTGCCCCCAACTTCTTTGGATCATCTGATAACGAGTACTGCGTCTTTGCCATAATAATTGGTAACTTATCCCAACCATATTTTGCAAAACGCTTCAATTGTTTCTCCGCTTTATCTGAAAGTTCTACACCATCAGCCCCATAAATGGTCTGAGCAATCTTATTCAGCTTTGTCTTGGGGTCATCTAATGGCGCATATAGCGCTGTGAAGTTTGCAGGTTCCTCTGTTGCGCGGACAACACCTTGAGCTAGTTCTGTTGCCCCCGCGCCCCCTTGGCCCCAAACATCAGCCACATACGCAGGTACATCAAATTTGGCAGCATAACGTTCAATCGCCTCTAATTCTGCTTCAGTATCCGTAACGAATTGATTGATTGCCACGACCACCGGTACACCATAACGTTTCATACTAGTTAAATGTTGCCCTAAATTAGACAAACCTTGTTCAAGCGCATCAACATCAGGTTGTTTAAGTGCATCCTTTGCAACGCCCCCATGCATCTTTAATGCCCGTACAGTTGCAACAATGACAATTGTATCAGGTGTCTTGCCCAACAATGGTACCTTAAAGTCTAAGAACTTTTCACCACCTAAATCAGCCCCAAAACCAGCCTCTGTCACTGTATAATTTGCTAAGCGTAATGCCGTTTTAGTAGCTTGAACCGAATTTGTGCCTTGTGCAATATTAGCAAATGGTCCACCGTGAATCAAAGTCGGTGTATGCGCCAGTGTTTGCACTAAATTAGGGTGAATCGCATCTTTTAGTAATGTGGTTAGTGCCCCGGCAACACCTAAATCTTTAACGGTAACGGGTTCACGATCATACGTATAACCAATGACAATTTTTTCAATACGTTGCTTCATATCCATTAAATCTGATGACAAAGTTAAAATGGCCATCAATTCAGATGCAACGGTAATATCAAAGCCATCTTCTCTAGGAACACCACTCGTGGCACCACCTAAACCAATGGTTGTATGACGTAAGGCACGATCATTTACATCCAGTGCGCGTTTCCACAAAATACGGCGTGGATCTAAATTCAAAGGATTTCCTTGATAAATACTATTATCAATCAAAGCCGCCAAAGTATTATGCGCGCTCGTTAATGCATGGAAATCACCGGTGAAATGTAAGTTAATATCCGCCATCGGAATCACTTGTGAATAACCGCCACCCGTAGCACCACCCTTTAATCCCATCACAGGTCCCAAAGAAGGTTCACGCAATGCTATCATTGTCTTCGGATCAATTTGAGCAAGTGCATCTGCTAAACCAACTGTAACCGTTGATTTTCCTTCGCCAGCAGGTGTTGGATTAATCGAGGTCACTAAAATCAGCTTACCTAATTCATCATTTTCATGACGATCATCTAAGACCACCTTGGCCTTATCCCAGCCATAGGGTTGCCATTCCGCTTTAGACAATCCAATCTTTTCAGCAATTTTCTCAATGGGCCAAGTTTCAGCATTTTGTGCAATTTCAATATCGCTTAACATCATTTTTCTTTCCCCGCTTGTTCTGCGTCTAGTGCTTGCTTTCCAATATCATGCCGATATAGCAATTCGGTTTGTGTTTCATCTAACATCACACTTAAGTCAATTTGAGCTGCCGTCATTGTTGGTCGCTGTATAACCGCTGTTAATACACGCCCTGATGTGGCACTAATGAATTGCCCTGAGCGCTCCTCGACATCTTCAAAATCAATTTCAACTTCTGCTGGTAATTCAGGAATAGGAACACCCTTTTGTGATTGCCCAGGATAACCAGGCGCAACCAACGTCGCACCTAGAAAGATGTTGTCTTTCTGCCAATTCATGGCAGTTGGTGTTCCATCTAACAATTGCGTGATAACTTCAAATAAATCAGATTTTAACTGTGGCAGAATAACCTGCGCTTCCGTCTGCTCAAAATTAGTATGGTATTCAATCAACTTAGGTCCATCATCCGTTAAAATAACATCCGTTTGCAACACCCCCTTAAATGGTGTCCCTTGTTCAACTAAGCCTTCTAATAGTGGGTCAATTAAATGGGCTATCGTTTGATCAATAATTGCTGGGTTTAACCATCGGATGGGACTATTTGCCCCCATACCAGGTGTTAATGGACCAACTGAATTATCATACAAACGTTTATTACTTTGTACAACTGGTGCATGTAAAACTTGATCGATACCAACAAATGAACAGATTGAGAACTCTGGACCATGCATAATATCTTCCATCACCACCGTTGCATGACGGTCAGCCATATAATATTGATTCACAGAAATTAATGCATCCGTTCGATTGTCGTAAATACCAACTTCCTTCGTGCCTTTCGCTCGATCTAATTTCATAACAATCGGATATTGGAGTGTTTCTAAGACCGCCTTGGCTTCAAGTAACGTTTCCGTTTTAACATAAGGTGCCGTTGGTATTTTCAAGGCATTAACTAAATCAATCATGTGGGCCTTTGTTTGGTTGAACCTACTAGCTTCATTGGTCGGCCCATAAGCACGCAAACCAACTTTTTCAAATTCATCAACAATTCCAGCTTCAACTAAGCTCGCGTCCCCCATTAAAGTCAAATCAATTGTCTCTGCTTGTGCAAAACTTACAAGTTCATCAATTGTCTTGAAATCAACCAATTGTACTGTTTTGGTGGCTTCTAACATACCAACATTTCCTGGGGCAACGAATATTCTTGAAATCTGTTTATTTTTTAGGAAAGCTCTGACAAATGCATGTTCTCGTGCGCCAGAACCAACGATCAAAATCTGCGTCATGGTTCTCTCCTTTGCGAATGCGAACAATTTTTCCTTATCGCTATCTTAATTGTAACATTAGTTCAAAATTTGCCGTAACAATAATTTCGGTGTTCATTGACAAATCATCATTTATACAAAATACATTTATATCAATATAATATTTTCATTTACATTACATCCGTATTGCGTCTTGTTTTCATGTAACAACTAGAATACAGTTGAGACAAATTTCGGTTTAAACTAATTTCGTTTAAATATATTAAATAAAACGATTAAAATGACCCTTTTTACAAAAAAACACACGAATATTTCACTTTAAATCGTTTTAAAATCTAAATGTGCCGCCGCTAAGCCCAATTGTCGTTATGTAATAATGATATATATTTGTTATATTCCCGTCTTAACAAGCACAGCTAATTGACGTATACTAAAGTTAAATTAAAGCGTTTTCAAAAATGGGGAATTCGATATACCGAGGGGGGCGTCATGCACGAATCAAATCAAGTGCTAAGCTTAAAAGAACAATTGCAACCTACAGCGGCATTTAATCTGCTTAATAATACAAAAGACTTAGATTGTTTAACAAAAAACATTGATGAAAGTGAACATATCGCAGCCTCTGTTCAAGGTCAAATCGACAATGATGATATCACGGTCATTTTAACTAATAAACATATTTTCTTTTTATCACACGGCTTACTCGGAAATCCGCATTGTGATGATGTCGAAATCGCAGATCTTAAAAATTTAAACTATTCCACCGGCCTCGCTTTTACCAAAATCGAATTTTGTAATGGGTCGACCACCACCATTCTTAATGCCATTAAAAAGGAAGATGGTGTGCAATTCATCACTGAATTGAATCATGCTATCACAAATATTGAAAATGATCGGATTATTGCCAATAAAGTTAATCAAACAGCTAACGCCAAATTCGTTCAAGATGAATTAGATCGACTTACCCGCTTGCATGATCATGGGATTATCAATGATATTGATTTTAACAACGAAAAAGCCAACCTCCTATTCACCCAAAGCTAAAAAGCCGACACAGGAATGTGTCGACTTTTTTATTGCCAAGGACTTTCTTGTAACCAAATTTTTGCCTGATCCATGTCCACTTTTACATCGATACCATAGGGAATTGATAGACGTGGAAAACCATGTCCAAAATTAACATTATAGAGCACTGGTAAATTGTGCCGTTTTGCAAGTTGCTTATAAATTTTTTTATATTCATTGTAATAAGCATCGTTTTGCGTCTTTCCGATTATTAAAGCTGTTGCCTGATCAAACATCCCCGTTTGTGCTAAACGATGTAAATAAATAGATAAGGTATGTGGATTTGGATTCTCTTGACTCGGCTCTAAAAAAATCACTTTGTTTGCCCAATCATTTGGCCATAACTGATATTGCTCATTAATAGCCGGTTCATCAGCATACGAATTACCGGTTAACAGATCAAATAAGCTCTCAATACAGCCACCCAACAATTGACCACTATAAATTCCTTGGCCGTATAAACTTTCATATCCCTTTTTTTCACGATGCGGCATCCGACTTACATTCCAACTAGCTTCAGAAAAATCTTGTCTTTCATCATACCAAATTGGACTAGATTTCAATTCATAGGGTTCAGCCTTAAAAAAGTGTTCAAAGTTTTCAATTGAAAATGGCAGCATTTCAGGACCAATATCAGCAAAGTCATTCAAAAAACTGGGACCATAAAAGGTATTCAACCCTAATTTATGAAAAACTAGATGATTGAGGGTTGTATCAGAAAAGCCCATAAATACTTTTGGATGTTGCTGGACGGCCGTTACAAACTCTGGATCATCAAGTAAGAATGGCGCTAAGCGATATGTATCGCTACCACCAATGGTACAAAGAATTGCTTGGACCTCATTATCCAAAAAAGCAGCTTTTAAGTCCGCTGCCCTAATTTCAGGATGGTCAAATATAAATTGATGGTGTTCTTGTGCATGCGGCATGACTTTTAACTTAAGCCCAAAATTGGCTAATCGTTTCCGCCCTAGTTCAACAACGTTATCGGCCTCATACAATGAGCCTGCAGATAAAGTAACAAGCGCAACAGTATCACCCTTTTTTAAACGATTTGGTTTTAATCCCATAGTTGAACCTCCATTTTTTACGGATTTAATTTAAAAACCGCACTGACTTCTAAGCCAATGCGGTTTTTTCGCAACACCAATAATGTAATCATATATGGTTGTATATTCATGTTACTTTTTTGGAAAGGTCATTACGGCGTTGCTTATAGACATCATTATAAAACATTTAGATGAGAATTAAAAGTATTTTCTCATCATTTTATTATAATTAGTCTTTATCGTCTGTTTTTTGTTCAGCCGTTTTTAAATCTGGCTGCGGTGCGCCCTTCCATGCTGGTACTTGAGTCCCATTACTAGTCTTATTAATATAATCAGCCACATTCTTTGATTGATAAGACTTCACAAGTGCCTTGGTATACCATTTATTCTTATCTTTTTTGTTGGCTGCAATAACATTAATGTATTGATGGGTATGCTTATTGTCCACATTCCAAACATAAATTGCGGATTGCGGATCACGCCCCGCTGCTTCTACGAATGTCGCTGAAATAACGGCCGCATCCACTGATTTCAAACTGGCAAGGGTTTGATCTGCAGCCAATTCCTTAATTTTCAGATTCTTCTTACTTGATACCACATCCCGGGCAGTTGGATTATCTTCGCCCTTTTTCAATTTAATTAAGCCTGCATCCTGTAGCAAGAATAACGCACGTGCCTCATTGGTTGGATCATTCGCAACTGCAATCGTCCCACCTTCTGGAATATCTTCTAATCGCTTATGTTTATCTGAATACAAACGGCCGGTTCCAGAAACCGTTTGCCCGACAGCCGTTATATCAGCCTTGTGTTTATCGTTCCAATCGTTTAAAAATGCATAATGTTGAAAAGCATTGGCATCAAGATTTCCATCATTTAAAGCTTGATTGGGTTGATTAAAATCAGTGAAGGTCACTAATTTAATATCGATACCTTCTTTTTTACCGTTTTCTTTAACACGCTTCCATACGCCTTCATCCGTCTTTGAAGGTGAGTTAATCCCAACTTTAACTGTTTTCAAATCGTCCTTATTTTTATCTGCGGCATGCGATACAGTCGTCGTTGCAATTGTTGCTACCCCGAACACTGTTGTTGTAATTGCAATTTGCTTCAATAATTTTCCCATTTTCATTGTCCTCACATGTCCATCACTCCTGGTAATACATCACATTTTTATTTTGGCCAAAATAAAAACGCCCTAGAAAACCCTTTTTGGATTCTCTAGGACGATTTGCTCGTGTTACCACCTAGTATTTCTCATTTCATTACTGAAATAAGCTCAGACGTACGCCACTTCCGTTGGACTAGTCAACAACGTTCGGATATACGCTGTGCGATAACGGGCACTTCCGGCATCAGCTAACTTAATGAATAAGCTCACCGATACTATGACTCCAAGACCATTTTCTACCGCTTCCAATTACTAATTCACACCAACCATTAGCTCTCTGAAAATCTTTCACGATATACTTCATCTCTTCTTTGTCAACACAGCTAATAGTAAATGATACCCATATTAAAGTCAACACTTTTATGAGATTTCAAACATGAAATATGATAGATTTGCTCATTTTACATTTGTTTTTTATCTAAAATAAGCGTAAAATTAGCGTCAATTAAAAGAGGAGGCTGTTTATGTCAACAATTAGTAATGAACAAACGCAAGCTTATCGCGCAGCATTTTTGCAGGATCCGATTCACCAGGCAAATCAACGGAGCGTCTGGAAAAACGGGATTCAAAATTCCGCACAAAACCAAGAAACTTTTGTCACGAATACACCCCAATTTTCAATTGATTTGAACACTGGAAAAGTTGCAAATCAAAAGCAATCTGGTCGTTGCTGGATGTTTGCCGCATTAAATACAATGCGCCACAAGATGAGTAGCGATTTGAATTTAGCTAATTTTGAGCTATCTCAAAACTATACATTTTTCTGGGATAAATATGAAAAAGCAAATTATTTCTATGAAAATATTCTTGCAACAGCCCAACAAGAACGTACAAGTCGTGAAGTGTCATTCCTTTTGCAAACACCACAACAAGATGGTGGTCAATGGGATATGATTGTTTCAATCTTTCAAAAGTATGGTGTCGTGCCTAAAGCAGCGATGCCTGAAACTGCAAGTAGTGAAAATTCAACAGAATTAAATGTTTATTTGAATAAATTATTGCGTAAGCATGCCATTATCTTACGTCAATTAGTCGCTGAAAATGCATCTGATGAGACTATTAAAAGCAAGCGAACTGAGCTTTTGCAAGAAGTTTACGACCTTTTGGCAACAGCACTTGGTCTCCCACCAGAGACATTTAACTTCGAATATCGTGATGAAGAAAACAACTTCATCCAAGAACTGGATCTGACGCCCCACACTTTTTACGACAAATATATTGGCATTGATTTGGACAATTATGTCAGCGTAATCAATGCCCCAACTGATGACAAGCCATTTATGCACAGTTATACAGTTGATATGTTAGGTAATGTTGCTGGTGGTAAACAAGTTAAATATTTGAATTTGGATATCGCCGATTTGAAAGAACTGGCCCTAAAGCAATTGCAAAGTGGTGAATCAGTTTGGTTTGGTAGTGATGTTGGTCAATCTTCTCTTCGCGATAAAGGGATTATGGCAACGGATGCACTTGCTGTTGATGATTTATTTGGCGTTGACTTTAACATGACCAAGGGAGAACGCCTAGACTATGGTGAAAGTCTTATGACCCATGCCATGGTATTGACTGGTGTTGACCTAATCAACGATGTTCCAACTAAGTGGAAGGTTGAGAATAGTTGGGGTGAAAAAGTTGGAACTGATGGTTTCTTTGTCATGAGTGATGCTTGGATGGATGAATATACTTACCAAGTTGTTGTTCGTAAAGACTTACTATCAGCTGAACAACAAGCTGCCTTTGATGAAGAACCAACTGTACTTGCCCCTTGGGATCCAATGGGTGCCTTGGCTAATTAATTCGAGGTTTTTATGGTAACAATTCGTCCTGCAACAAAAACTGATTTACCGGAACTTTTAAGGATTTATACCCCTTATGTTGAAGCATCAACGGCCTCTTTTGATGAAGCAGCGCCAACATTAAGCACGTTTACGACGCAATATGAGCAAATTCAGCACGACTATCCTTATTTAATTGCTGAAAGCGCTGGAGAATTACTCGGTTATTGCTACGCCCATGCCTATAGTAATCGTAACGCCTATCAGTGGAGCTCAGAAGTCACGATTTATTTGAAGCCAGCTGCACAAGGTCAACATGTAGGGACTCAATTATACCAAGCCCTTGAACAACAATTAATTAACCAGAATATCTACAATGTCTTCGCATGCATCACTGGATCAAATGAAGCGAGTCTTATCTTTCATGCCCATTGTGGTTACGCAGAAGTTGGTCATTTCAAAGCAAGTGGCTTTAAACATGGACAATGGTTAGACACGATTTGGATGCAAAAAGAATTGCAACCATTATCCGATAATCAACCACAACCGTTTATGGCACGTACCAACTAATTGCGTTTTAGGATAAAAGCAAATTAAAAGCACGTATGTTAAAAGACATACGTGCTTTTTAAATGGTTTTAATTACCGTCCTGCGCCATCATAGCGTCTTAATCCGCATAACCACATTAATCGACTTAAAACCAGACTCACAAGCGCTAACACAATAACACCCAAGAATCCGAACCATGTCAAACGCCCTAGTAATGCGAGTGCAGTTGGCGTCGCAATCATCCCCACTGGTAAAATGACCAAGAATATTAACTTTCCAAACCCACGATAAATGGTATTTGGATAACGTCCCATTTGAATCACACTTAAAAACAAATCAGAACGCCCGAAATTGGTTGGTAACCAAAATACCGTAATCGTCCATAAAAACCAAATCGCATAATACAGGATACAACCGGCTAGCATGCATAATAATGCTATCGGTAAATAAAACCAGTTAATTGATAGATGAATCAACGCATAAATCGTCACAGTCAATCCAAAAATAAAATTAACAAGCTGTGTAAAATCGACTGCATAGAAAAAATAATAAAGTTGGGTATCAATTGGTTTTAAAAGAATTGAATCTAACTGCCCTTCTCGAATATCGTGTTCTAATGTTGGTAAATTTTGGACTAAAAACGTCATCATTAATCCATCAACCATTGTGTAAATGCCAACTAATAATAATGTTTGATACCACGACCATCCAGCAATTGTATCGACATTTAAATAAATCATTTTAAAAAAGACAATTGGTATGCCTAACCAGAGCACTGCTGACAGGATGCCAAAAATGAAATCAGCACTGAATGACGCTGAACGCATCAAACTCATTTGTAAAAGCTTTTGAATTGTAGAAATCTGTGATCGCATCTAGTCTACCCCATAACATCTGAATAATGGCGCGCACCTAATCGATTTAACCAGTAACCGATGCCATATAATGCAATCAGCCACATAAGTCCAATTAAGATGCCAATGCTCCAATTGATTGGCAATGTTTGCTTCAATAATGTCTGAATTGGAAAATAACTGAAGTATTGAAAAGGCAACAGATTAGATAAGTTTTTTAGGATTTCTGGAAATAAATTCAATGGTAAGTAATAACCAGCTAGAAACGAAACGACAATTTCTTTAACGATTAACACAAAAAATAAATTTTCAAACCAATACGCTAAACAACCAATCACGTAACCAAATGCAAACCATAATAACATCGCTAATAAAATCGTCATGAAGACTTGCCCGAACCAGATGACATCAAGGGAAAAAATATGTTTTATATGCATAACCAGTATTATCAAGATGATTGGCGCTAAGACCATTAAATTTGCGATACGATCGCCCAACATCCGCGAGAAATAATAACCCATCATATTAACTGGTCGTCGCACAATATTAGATAATTCACCTGAGTGAATATCGTCATTAAGTTCCCAGTCAATCGCATACCAAACAAAAAAGTTCACAACATTAACACCAATATAGTATTTGATCATTGTCTCTGCGGTCATCCCTTGAATTGCTGAGTGCCCTGGTAAAATACTGGTCCATAGATAAGCCATGACGACGGTTGGAATAAGCGCTTGTGCCAATAAAACAAAGATACTACTCTTAGAGGCTAAGACGGATTTCATCGAAGTTTGAGCGACCGCAAGATACTTTTTCATCCCTGTGCCTCCATATTAAAAACTTCTAAAATAATATCGTCTAACTGCAAATCTTGAACAGTCACTGCTGTACCTAGCCCATTAACAATTAATCGATTTGTCATCACATTAACTTCTGCGGCCGGAACTTTTATGGTCACGCGATCAAATGTTTCTTCCATTATCGGAAAACCTAACTGGTCTGCTTGATAAGCCGTTCCTTTTTCAAAACTCAGATAACGATAATCATCAAATTCCTGCATTAATTGTGACAGCTGTCCATCCCAAATAACTTCACCATGATTTAGGAGAATCATTTGATCACATACTGCTGAAATATCTTCCATGTCATGACTCGTTAGAAAAATTGTCGTCTGTTTATCGCGATTCAAACATCGAATAAATTGTCGGATATCTCTTTTTGACTGAACATCTAAACCAATTGTTGGTTCATCTAAGAAAAGCACTTGTGGGTTTGTGGCAACCGCTGCCACAAATTCAACCTTCATCCGTTCACCTAAAGACAACTTGCGTGCTTGTACATTTAAGCGATGGTTAACATGCAACAATTCCGTCATTTCATTAACATTTTGTTCAAAGGTGATTGGATCAACATCGTACATGACTTGAATTAATTGGAGATAGTCATTTGGTGTTAAATCCAACATAATTTGTGCTTTATTGCCCATAACAACTGAAATATCACGCCTAAATGCTTGTGTGCGTTCACTTGGATTGAAACCTGCCACATTGATACTTCCTGATGAGGGATATAATGTGCCCGTTAACATTTTAATTGTCGTCGTTTTCCCAGCACCATTTTGACCAATAAAACCAACGATCGTACCAGCTGGAACTGTAAAATTAATCTTGTTAACAGCAGCAATCTGTTTTTTATGTCGCTTAAATACAGTTGCCAGGGCGGATTTAAGTCCCGGTGCACGCTCAGTCACGACAAAATGCTTTTCAAGATTATTAACCTCAATTGTGCCACCCATCCTGATGCTCCTTTGTTTTAAAACATTTTGATTCGAATCAAGTTCTCATCATACTGCCCAGTTATAAGCCTCAGTATACAATAAAATGAAAGAAAAATGTGCATTTTATTAGAAATGATTGCAAATAAAAAGCTTGCTCTGCCTTTCAAGCAAAACAAGCCTCTTGTATCTGTTCTTAATCAAGCCATTCAACAAACCGTTGATCCCAAATATTTTCATAAAAATTTCGAGTTGCACTGGCACTCATGTACGCATTATCATAAGTCGTTGATGCACCATGTTGCATCAATATTTTATAGCCACGGTCAAATGCTGCTTTAATGGTACTATCGACACAATATTCAACCTGTGCCCCCATAATCTCAATCGCATTTGCAGACAAGCGACCTAATAAGTCACTTAATTCCGTATGATAAAATGAATCAGGATGCGTTTTACTCATAATTTTATCAGTACCAATCGCAACATTTAAGTTATCCAACAATTCATATGCTTCTGAATCCGGTTGAATTTGGTCATCTTGATGTTGAATCCAGATGACTGGCAATCCAATTTGGTGATAGAGGGTCACACGCTGATTAATCACTTCCGTCATTTCTGATAAACGATTAATATCTTCACCATTGTTTTGACAAACCCCTTTTTGCATATCAATAATAATCAATGCGTCTGCTACTTTTCCCACTCGTATCACCTCTGAACTTATTTTCTCTCAAATGTTTCAAACAATATCAAATCATCTGACTTAAAATCACGTTGCTTAACCTCTTTGAACAACGGTTCAAAAAAGGCAATATGTGCTTGTTGCCAATATGCTAAAGATAAGTCGCCTTCTCCTTCACGTTTAGCATGGGCCTCCGTAATTGCATTAAATGGTAATATTTCAACTTGCGTGGTCTGGATAACGGCAACTGGCTGACTATCTCCATCCAAAATGATTGAATAATCACCCACTTGCGGCTTAGCTTCGTCATCTTCATACAGTGCCAACGCACTAGCTGTTCCACGTTTTGTACCATCAACAACTAATTGTGCCAATTCATTTTGCATGTCTTTTGACATACCAAAACCAAAAGCCGCATAAAGATGTGCATCTACCAGTTGATTTTGCTCACAAAAATTCTGCCAATAGGCTTCTACTGGTGTCATCATAAAACTCCTAATTATTCGCCATGCTTCTTATAACGTTGCATGTAACGCTGACTATGCAAAGTAATTTCAGAAAGTTCAAGAATAGTCGCAATTTCTGTTAGTGGTACATTATCTTGCATTAATTTTGAAAAGCGACGGTAACGTTCTTCGTACCCTTGATGTAAACGATCACTTTGTGAAACATGATAGTTCACCTCATCAACGTCTTTCGCCACTGAAGGGTTCCCCGTCACATCAACATGTACCTTCAAATTATCATGTGTCGTCTTGTTGAAATTATAATCTCCTACTTTTCCGAGCATTTTCAAACCTACTTTCACCATGACGGCTTATTTCGACAGTCATGCAATGTGTTGCTTGCCGCATAAAATTAAAATAAGTTTTGCGTGTCATTAGAAATTAATTATAAACCTATTTTGGACAGAATACCAATTTGCCCACTTTTACAAAAAAAGCCATTGGCCCATTACCAATGACAATTATTGTTCTAACTCTTGAATACGTGCTTCGATTGTTCGTAAACGACGACGTAAATTCTTTTGTCGCTCCAAAAAATCGGTGCTACGTGTTCGACTTGAATAGATCTCATTTAATTTCATTTGCACACGGATGTGTTCATTCTTTAAAGCTCTTAATCTAAACCATTTTGATAATGCATTCATATAAAAATCCCCCTTTGTAACGAATCGTATTTCCTATATGATAGAGATTAATCACATAGAAGTTGAAAAATGTTACTTTCTTTCTCAACCAACTGAATACTGCTTAATCCTATATTATAGCAGAGATAATAAATAAAGCAACACCTTCTTCCAATAATCTGAAAGGAAAATTTATGTCTAAAATCATCATCATTCGAGGAAATTCCGGTAGCGGAAAAACCCATCTCGCCAACGCCTTGAACGTCCACCTAGACCAACAGACCTTAATGCTACATCAAGATAGCTTAAAGCGCGAATTCTTATCAACGCATGAAACACCGGGTCATCTAACCCCTTCTCTGATTAACGCTAACATTGATTGGGCCTGCGACCATAATCTTGATGTTATCCTAGAAGGCATTTTAGACTACAAACATTATCAAGCTGTATTTGATCACATACAACATTTACCGGTCATCGCAGTCTATTTAAATCAAACCTTTGAACAGACTTTAGCAAAGAACGCTCTAAAAGAAGTTCCCTTTTCCAGCAAACAATTGGCAGATTGGTGGTTACCAACAGGCGGTGCACCATTGCCTATTCCAGAAACCTTTTTCCCAACGCAATGGCGTACTTTAGAACAAATCAACTGGATTTGTTCCAAAATGAACTAGTTTTACAGCTACTTACAGTGCTAGGATACAGGTAGAAACGGAGGGTTTATATCATGACAAAGACAATTTTAGTAACTGGCGGCAATCAAGGCATGGGCTTAGAAATTGCCACTGAATTAAGTGAACTTGGACAAACGGTAATTATTGGATCACGTTCCATTGAAAAAGGTCAAGCAGCCGTTAAGCAATTGGCTCAATCGAATTTACAAATTGATTTTGTCCAGTTAGATGTGACGAACCGCACGTCCATTGACGTAGCAATCCAATATATTACTGACGAATACGGCCATTTAGATACATTAATTAATAACGCCGGCATTGCGGTTGACGACCATATCGCCCCTAGTCAGTTAAGCACAGAAAAAATGCGACAAGATTTTGAAGTTAACTTTTTTGGACTAGTCGAGATGACGCAAGCAAGCCTCCCCTTACTTAAAAAAGCCCCAGAAGGACGCATCATCAACATTTCAAGCATGATGGGATCACATGTGGCTGCGCTTGATCCAAACTCTGAAGTATTCGGTGCAAGTGCCACCGGTTATCAAGCCAGCAAATCAGCAGCTAATATGTTTACCATTCAGTTGGCCAAGGAACTCGAACAATCGCACGTAAATATTAGTGTTAACGCCGTTGACCCCGGCATTGTCGCAACTAATTTTGGTGGTACACCCGCGCAACAGTCCGCGGCGCGTGGGGCTCAATCACCAAAAGCCGGCGTCGCACGCACAATTGAACTTGCTACTGCCGATCATGTTGCCACCGCAAGTTTCACCAATACAAATGGCAGTGTGCCTTGGTAAAAAAACGACTCATTTATATGATAAATGAGCCGTTTTTATTAAATTTCTGCAAGCGCAGTGTCAATTGCAGCATCCCCATTTTTCATTTGAATGATGGTCCCTGCTGTTCGTGGATAATTAATTAATTCAGCTAGCACCTGTGCCACATCAGGAATTGTATTCCCTTTAGCCGCTGTTTTTTCTGAAACAAGTAATTTTCCAGTTTGATTAACTGGTGTCAAAACGACCTTACCAGTTGGTTCCGCTTCAAGCAAAGAACCTGCTTGAAGAATGGTATATGGCAATGTACTTTGTAAGACCCATTGATCCGCAAAGTAACGTGCAACATTGTAGTCTTGTAAACTTGCAAAATGTGCTTCTTGCCATTTCGTTTGATCTAAAGCACTTCCTGATGATAATTGTACAAAGCGTTCAACACCCACTTGTTCGGCAGCCATTGCCACTTTCACATTACCATTCAAATCAACTTGTAATAAATCTTTTCCACGTGAACCAGCCGTGAAATAAACAATATCAAAACCAACCAATGCTGCACGAATCGTTTCAAAATCGGCATGCAAATCTAATTGGATAAAATGCTGATTATCACTCACATGACTTGATGTTCCAAACACCTCATAATGCGCATCTTGCGCTAAAATATCCATTAATTCACGACCAACGCGACCACTTGCACCTACAATCAAAATTTTCTTTGTCATTACAAATTCCTCTTTCACATAAAATGCTAAGGCTTCACATACGACCATCATACACGGCTCTAAATATAATTGAAACACTTATTAAGGGTTTAATTTTTAATATCATCTAGTGTATAATGTAGTTTGACTAAAAAATTAATGGAGAGGCATACATGCTTTATATTATAATATTCGTTTTAATCATCATGCTAAGCATTTTATGCTATCTGTATTTGCAATTAAAACAAAAATACAATGAATTACTTGAAACAAGTAAGATGCGTGAATCAGTTGTCGATAATAAAATAATTGAATTATCTAATATCAGTGATTCAATGGAAAACAATAAAACCCTTCTTATCCGTGAACGTGAACGAATCGATAAAATGATTATTGATTTATCAAATGAAGAAGTGTCAGACAGCCAAACACCATTACAATAAAAAAACGTTTATGAGTCATCTGCTCATAAACGTTTTTTTATTTATTTGGCATCGTACCAAGTAGCACCTTCATGACTTGAAACTTTCAAAGGCACATCTAATGCCATGGCCGAATCCATCACTTTAGGTACTAATTCATGAATAATCTCTAGTTCCGCCTTAGGTACTTCAAAAATCAGTTCGTCATGCACTTGCAATAACATACGTGTTTTGAGCCCTTCAGTTTCTAATGCCTTTTGAACATTCAACATCGCGATTTTAATAATATCCGCTGCAGAACCTTGAATTGGTGTGTTCATAGCCGTTCGTTCAGCAAAACTACGCACATTAAAGTTTTTAGCATGCATATCTGGCAAATAACGACGACGATGGGCCATTGTTTCAACATATCCATTTTCGCGTGCAAAATCAATAATGTTTTCTGACCATTGTTTAATACCTGGGTACTCCGCAAAGTACGTATCAATAATTTCTTTGGCTTCCTTACGACTAACACCAATATTTTTAGCCAAACCGAAATCAGAAATGCCATAAACAATTCCAAAATTCACGGCTTTCGCTTTACGACGCATATTTGGATCAATGTCTTCACCTTCTGGCAAATTAAAAATGCGACGAGCCGTTGCTGCGTGAATATCTTCATCTGCATTAAATGCAGCTTGCATATTTTTATCACCAGAGATATGTGCTAAGACGCGCAATTCAATTTGTGAATAGTCAGAGCTGACAAGGACACAATCTGATGAGCTTGGAACAAACGCTTGGCGAATCAAACGCCCTTCTTCCAAACGAACTGGAATGTTTTGCAAATTTGGATCAGTAGAAGATAAACGACCTGTTTGCGTTAAGGTTTGAATATAATGCGTGTGCACTTTTGAATCTGAGCCATGTACAACGCGCAGCAAGCCTTCAACATAGGTTGATTTAATCTTTGCGATTTGACGATATTCCAAAATCATCTTCACGATTGGAACATCTTGCATTTGCTCCAAAACTTCAACACTGGTTGAATATCCTGTCTTCGTTTTCTTGATTGGCTTATAACCCATCTCTTCAAACAAAACGACCCCAAGCTGCTTTGGCGATTGAATATTGAATTCATGCCCCGCTTCTTGATAAATCTTCTGCTCTAAATCACTTAAGCGCTCAGCCAAATCATTGCCCATCATTAATAAGCGTTGACTATCCACCTTAATTCCGGTTGCTTCCATTTCTGCTAATACAATTGAAAGTGGCAATTCCATATTCTTGTATAAATCAGTCTGTTCACGATCATCTAATTTTTGCAATAAACGTGCTGGTAATATTTCTAAGGCTCGGGCTTTTTGTCCCAAATGTTCAAAGAAAATCTGATCATCTTCTGGAATTTCAAACTTTACACCCTTACCATACACCGCTTCATCGGTTTGAACATCATAATAATCATTTTGTTGCGCTAATGCGCCTAAGTCATTACTATTATCATTCGTATCGACCAAATATGACATTAATAAGATATCATACTCAAGTCCTTGCAACTCAACCTCATAACGTAAAAACAAAACATACAATGCTTTCGCATTGAAAACACGCTTTTTCACATCCGCATTTTCTAGCATTGTTTTCACTGGATCAATCAATAGCACATCAATATCACGCCCGACAACATAACCTTGCGCTTCATTACCAAAGATAAAGCCAACCGGTGCCGCAGTATGATAGTCGGCATCGTCTAATTCAACGTAAAAACTAATCTCGTCAGTATAATCAGGAATTAGGTCGGTTGGGTCTTCTGATAAACGAATCAATGGTACTGGAGTTGTTGAAGGCGCAGCCGTTTCTTCAGATGCATCCCCGGATATGGATGCCCCAAGCACATGCCCTTGATTCGCTAACTTAGCCAATTGTTGTTTGAAATCTAACTGTTGATAGAACGGAATAATGTTCTCATAATCCGGTCCGGTATACTTCAAGTCGTCTAGTTCAAATTCCACCGGTGCATCCGTCCGAATACGAGCTAAATCACGCGACATCTTAGCATCGGCTTCCCCATTGACCAACTTTTCTTTTTGTTTATTCGCCTTAAGCTCATCAATATGCTCGTAGAGTTCCGGAATAGAATGATAGGCTTTGATCAACTTAATTGCCGTCTTAGGCCCGATTCCAGCAACACCTGGATAATTATCCGATGTATCACCCTGTAGACCCTTAACATCAACAATTTGTGCCGGCGTTAGGCCATCATATTTTTCATCAACCATGGCCAAGTCATTATGTTCAAGTTCTGAAACACCTTTTTTAGTAATCCAGACTTCAATATGCTCATCTACCAACTGCAACATATCACGATCACCAGTCACAATCGTGACATCAAAACCCTTGGCTTGGGCATCTTTAGCCGTTGTTCCGATAATATCATCGGCTTCGTAATTTGGTAATTCATAGCTATAAATACCATGCAAGGTCACCATTTCACGCAAGTATGGGAATTGCTCACTTAACTCAGATGGTGTCTTATCACGGTTCCCCTTATAATCATCATACTTATCAGTTCTAAAAGTTGTCTTCCCAGCATCCCAAGCAACGAGCGCATAATCCGGGTCAAATGGTTCGACAATTCCATCCAAAAAATTATTGAAAGCAACTAACGCGTTTGTATGCAAGCCTTCATGATTAACGAAACGCTCCACTTGGTTAATCATGGCGTAAAACGCCCTAAATGCCAAAGAATTTCCATCAATTAATAATAATGTTGGTTTAGCCATATTCATCTCTCTTTCGGCCATATCAGCCTAAATTATCTACTCCCTATCATAACAGAAAAAGACGCCCGTTTCTCAACAGACGTCTTTTTTAAATCATTAATCGTTATTTCCAAATGCTGTAAATAGTTGTAGCAAGTACAAGAACAAGTTAACGAAATCAAGGTATAAGCTCAACGCACCAGATACCGCCAAACCTTGTTCAGCTGTTGCACCAGCACCACTTTGATTAAATTCTAAGTACATTTGCTTTAGTGTGTTCATGTCATACGCCGTCATCAATGCGAAGACCACCACACCAACCATGGCTGTTACCATGTACACGATGTTATTGAAGAAGAAAATTTGAAGTAGGCCGACCAAAATCAACCCAATCAAAGCTCCCATCAACACACCACGCATTGAAGCAAGTGAACGCTTAGTTGTGAAGCCATAGAATGCCATTCCAACGAATAAAGCAGCCGCTCCAGCTAATGCCATTCCAATTGTTGCGACATCGAATGACAGTCCAATTACGGCAAATGTTGCCCCATTCAACACAGCATAACCCATTAGCATTCCAAAAGCAGCACCAGGATTACTATACACACGCTTTGAGAACAGATACACAAATCCAATCATCACAGCAAACATCACAAGTGACATCATTGGTGTATTAAAAATTGCAGAAATTTGTTGGGCAAAGAAACGAACCCCAATGTATGCAGTCACAAATGAAACAAGTAATGCAATTGCCATGTATTGGTAAACCTTCATAAAGAAGCGATTCAACCCACTAGCCTCTGTATTTGAGAGACTAGATTGATCATAATTATTCATATGATTCCTCCTAAAATTTATTTAATTTATAATATTCATATTTAACAAGTATAACGATTAAAGTTTAAAACTACCCTAACTTATTGTAAGTTTGTTTGCGTATTTGCAAGTAACTTTTCAAAAGCAAATTCTGTGTTTTGCAAGTCACCAGCTCCCATAAATACAAACACACCATCTTCATGATCAAGCAAAGGTGCAACGTTATCTGGTGAGACAATATCACGGAATTTACTAATTTCAGCCCCTAACTCAGCAGAACTAATATTCCCTTTTTCTTCACGCGCAGAAGCAAAAATGTCAGTCAAATAAACGTGGTCAGCTAAATCAAGTGTTTTAGCAAAGTCTTCCTTATAAGCAATTGTTCGGCTAAATGTATGTGGTTGGAAGACAGCAACAATTTCACGATCAGGATACTTTTGACGCGCTGCATCAATTGTCGCCTTAATTTCTGATGGATGATGTGCATAATCATCAATAATTGTAACCGGCCCAACTTGCTTTTCAGTAAAGCGACGTTTAACCCCTAAAAAAGACAATAATTCTTCTTTCACAAGGTCTTGATCCATATCTTCAAAGTGCGCTACGGCAACAACAGCAAGTGAGTTTAACACACCATGTTGTCCGTACAAAGGTACTTCGTAGGTTCCCAAGAATTCATCGTGATAATAGGCGTCAAAAGCAGAACCCTTAGTAGAACGCTTAATATTTGTTGCATAAAAATCATCAGTTTCAGGATTAGTTCCATAATAATAAACAGGTACATCAACTTGCATTTTACGTAATTGTTCATCATCACCCCAAGCGAAGATTCCCTTCTTAACATGGGCACCAAATTCTTCAAAGGCTGAACGGACATCATCGATACCTGTGTAGTAATCGGGATGATCAAAGTCAATGTTGGTCATAATGGCATAATCAGGATGATAGTCCTTAAAATGACGACGATACTCATCAGCTTCAAAGACAAAGAAACGTGGGTCAGGAACCCCTTTACCACTACCATCTCCAATCAAGTATGATGTTGGTGCAATCCCTGAAAGCACGTGTGCCAAAAGACCGGTTGTTGATGTCTTTCCATGCGCTCCGGCAACACCAATTGATGTTGATTGTTCAATCAATTCTTCAACCACTTCTGGGTAAGTGACAACCTTAACTTCACCAGCTGCTTGCATCTTTAGTGCTTGTGCCACTTCAATTTGATCATCTTCAAAAGCATTTCCACGAATGACAGTCATACCGCTCTTAATATTTTCCGGTGCAAAGGCCTTAATTTCAATGCCTGCGTCTTCCAATGGCTTTTGTGTAAATGTATATTCATCAATGTCTGAACCAGAAACTTGATAGCCCTGGTCATCTAAGATGCGCGCTAAAGAGCTCATCCCTGATCCTTTAATACCAATAAAATAATAGATTGTCTCTTTATCCATGATGTATGTTATCTCCAAACTTCTTATTGAATCTCTATAGACCATAATAGCAAAAAAAAGAGTCAACACCTAGGGTTGAATCTCTTTTATTTAGAGTCTTTAAAATAATTAGACTGTGTATTTTTGGCTGCCTGTGTTTCCTCACCAAAAATCGAATCCAAGCTCAATCCCAAGCCAGTCATATTTTCCGGATGTGACGCTGCTTGAGCTTGTGGTTTATTTTCTTTTTTCACCGCAGCCTTGTTAGCCTCAGGCGTCACCGGAGTTGAGGTAACACTAGCTTTTGCTTTAGGTGTTACCTCAGGAATAACTGGTTGTGTCTTAGCAATCGGCTTTTTTGGTTCCAAAATTTCTGCTTGAACAACAGCCGTTGGAAGGTCGATTGACTCCGTCGGTTTAGTTTGTCGCTCAGCATCAGAAATCTCATTAGGTGCATCACGCGTTACTTCATTTTCTGTTTCAACGAGATCTGCTTCAGTGGCAAACAAAATATAATCGGTTTTTGCTGCCATAATTTCTCGCACTTGTTGATCATAACGAACTCGGCGTAAAGTTTCAAAATGAACAATCGGACGTCGATTAATCACCATTATTACATCCTCGCTTCATTATTGAAATAAAGCTTGGGCTTCAGGTGACTTGGCATCAAATGGTGTCCCAACTTCAGCATAGTCATCTGGCAAAATAAGGGCACCCGGTTGTTGTGGTGCATTTGGCAATCCCAATTCGCGTCCAGAAACGATCATCCCGTTTGAGGCGACACCACGTAATGCACCTGGCCAAATAATTAGACCAGATGGCATCATTGCGCCCACTTTAGCAACGACGACCTTAATGCCCGCTTGCATATTAGGTGAACCTGAGACAATTTGTAGCGTCTCACCACCATCGATTTGTGTCGTCGTCACTTGCAAATGATCTGAATCTGGGTGTGGTTCAGCTGATTCAACATAGCCAACCACAAATTTAGGTGCCACATCGGCAACTAACTCTGGCTCAAAACCATTTTGTTTTAAAACAGCATTCAAAGTTGCAACTTGTGCTTCATCTAAATGAACTTGACCATCCATCTCAGCCGTCGCTAAATGATCACTCGCGTTTAAAATGTTAAAGCCAATGGTCTCTTGTTTTTCATTTAATAGGCGGACCACATGTCCTTTTTGTTCACTCGTTGTCTTTTCTGATTTGGGTGCTGTTAGCAAAACGAGTACATCCCCCATACCAGCAGCATTATAACTTGCAATTAACATAGATAATCTCCTTTATAACTTATTCTTTTTCTCAGCGTCTAAAATCACACGTAATTGGGCTTCAATCATGTTAATCCCAACTTCATTTTGACCACCCTCTGGCAAAATAATATCAGCATAGCGCTTAGTTGGCTCAATAAATTGATGATACATGGGTTTAACTGTTTCCATATATTGATTAACGACTGAATCAATCGTGCGACCGCGCTCTTCAACATCACGTTGCATGCGTCGGATGAAACGAATATCATCATCAGTATCAACATAAATCTTAATATCAAGTAAATCACGCAAAGCTTCTTCAACAAATAATAATACACCTTCAACGATGATGACATTTGCAGGTTCAATCGTGACTGTTTCAGGGGCACGGTTATAATCCGCATAGTTATACGTTGGCTGTTCAATGGCATGGCCATCAATCAATTGTTTTAACTGTTCAACCAATAAGTCTGTGTCAAATGCATCTGGATGATCATAGTTCACCTGTTTACGTTCATCCATCGGCATATCTGTTTGATCATTATAATAAGCATCTTGTGGCAACATCACCATTGATTCACCAGCTAAACGCTCAAATATTTCATTGCTTACGGTCGTCTTTCCTGAACCGGAACCACCGGTTACACCAATAACAACAGGTCGCTTCATTTCTTCCATCTCATTTCAACTTTCTTTATTTTTCAATTTGATTTGGGATAACTACAGTAATTTTTGTGCCAACCCCAACTTGACTATCAACATAAATTGAACCACTAAGTGATTCAACCAAGTCATGCACAATTGCAAGACCTAACCCCGTTCCAGGGATTTTTTTATTGTGTGATTTATCAATGCGATAAAAACGTTCAAAAATTCGTTCTTGCTGATCACTTGGTATCCCCATTCCCGTATCGGAAACCGTGATAAAACATTGTCGTTGATCGGCATGCGCAGAAACACTCACACTACCAGCCTGTCGATTATATTTAACGGCATTGACAATTAAGTTGGTCAGAATTGTTTGTACGTCCTCTTCACATTGATTAAAAATCGTTTTGGCTGTTACCTCATTTTTCAGAGTTAAGTCCAGCTTTTGTCGCCCTTTTTCTTGCATTGAAAATACCTTATCAACAATGGGGGCAACGTGTACTTCTTCAATTAGTTTATCACTACGTGGTGACTTGGCTAAGGTTAAAATATCATTCGTTAATGCCAATAAATGCTCAGCTTCATCATGAATAATTTCAATAAATTCTGATCGCACTTCTGGATCATCTTGAGCCCCATCGAGTAATGTATCTGAGAACCCAATAATCGAAGCTAATGGTGTTCTTAACTCATGTGAAGCATTCGCAGCAAAATCAGCTTGCATATTTTGCAAACGTTTAACTTCCGTCATATCATACAACAACACCAATAACTCATCATGGCGCTCTCTTAACTGATAATACGTGACAAAAATATCAACATCAAGTTGATCAACCATAATTTGTTCGCGAATACTCTGTTGTTGTTCCAACGCACGATTCACAATTGATAATAATTGATGGTTTTTAAAAACATTTTCAAACGGACGCCCTTCGACATCATCTGGTAAGTGCAGCATATGAATGGCCTGCGCATTCGTTTGCACAATTTTATGATCTGGTTGAATGCGTAAAACACCTAGTGGCATATTTTCCAACAATGCATTTAGGGTGCTAGCCTGTTGCTGCAATATTTTTGTGCGACTGCGGTTTAAACTTTGCACATTATTGACTGCATTTGCAAGTGGTGCGAGCGGATCTTCAGGGCGGAGGAGTACCTTCCCGCCATATTCAGTATCATGGCGCATCGCTTCCATTTTGGCAATGAACAAGTTAATTTGCTCACGTTGTCGGCTTGTATTCCACATCAGAACAATTGCAACGACAAAGGCTAAGCCAATTGAAATAACGAGTAATAGCTCCCACAAATTGGGATAATCAAGTGCTTTTGATGTAATGCGATTACCCAGAATTGCGGCGATACTCGTCACAATAAAAAAGAGCACCGAAAAGAATGCAAAGGACTTAAAAAATGAAATCAATTTTGGCTTTAACATCACTTGTCCTCAGCTGTAGGTTTCTCAAAACGGTACCCCATTCCACGGACTGTTTTTAACAGCGCTGGATGCTTTGGATCTAATTCTACCTTTTCTCGTAAATGTGAGAGATGCATATCAACCATACGTGTATCTGGGCCACCATAATCATAACCCCACACACCATGTAAAATCGTTTCACGATCTAAGACGCGACCCTCACGTTGTGCCATATATGTCAGCAACTCATACTCTTTTGGTGTTAATTTAACATTATCACCATTCAGTTGAACGGACATCTTATCGTAATCAATCGCTAGTGGGCCATACATTTGAATGTTATCTGATCGTGAATCTACTTTCTTACCATGTTCAAATCGACGCAAAACAGCTTTAATACGAGCGATGACCTCTCTAGGACTAAATGGCTTTGTAATATAGTCATCTGCTCCCATTTCTAACCCGACGATTTTATCAACTTCATCATCCAGTGCCGTCACCATGATAATGGGCACATCAATTTTAGCCGACCGAATATCACGGGTGATATCAACACCATTCTCATCTGGTAGCATCACATCTAATAATACTAAATCAATCTGTTGCGTTTTGATGGTTTCAATAATGTTTTGTCCATCGTTTTGCGAAAATACTTCGTAACCTGATTTTTTTAAATTATAGGTTAGTAAAGTTACTAACGCAGGTTCATCATCTACCACAAGAATCTTTGTCATTTTTATACCTCAAGTATACATTTATACAAAATGGTTTTCACTTATTTTAACATGAAAAAAAAGATAACTGCACGGTTTACAGTTATCTTTTGTTTTCTTTTATATTTGTGCGGCTTGGTAACGACGACGCATATATAACTTAATCAAAATCATCCCAACAATCATCATCATTCCAATCACCAATAGGCTCCAAACGCCCATTTTTGAAACACCGTATCCAAAGGTAATGCTGACAATCGGAACAAATAAGTCTGTTGCAAAGAATGATAATCCAAATACACGCCCTAGATATTCCGATGAACTTTCTTCTTGTCGAACCGTATTCACTTTAATAACAAAGGCTGATCGTACGAAACCATTCAAAATAATTACAAGAATTAATGCCCACATAATGTTAATAAATGCTGCCAATACAAAGGCCAAACCGAGGACAAAGAAATCAGTATAAAGAGTATCTAAGTTATTAAACTTTGTATACCTTGCCAATATAAAGCCGGCCGCAATCCCAGATACCGCCGCTGCAGTTAACGCCAATGAATACTCTTGGGCTGACCCATTGTAGGTTTTTTGAACCAAAAATGGCATTGAGATAATAAAGGCTTCAAAACAGAAATTAGCCCAAACTGTTACCAACATTGATTCAAATAACTTTGGCATGCGGTATACATATTTAAATCCATTTTTCAGACTTTCAACGAAAGATTCAGACGTCTCAACAATTGGCTGTGGATGTGTCTTAATAATCAAATTTATTCCAGCCGTTACTAACAACAACATTCCGTATAAGAACATAAAGCTGCGTAAATTAATCCAGTCCATTCGAAGCAAAATTCCACCAATTAGCGGTCCTAATGCTTGTCCTGCTGAAAATGCAGCACTGACATAAGCATTAAATCGGGCTAATGAAGATTTTTTAATAACGTCTGGTAGAATTGCACGACCAGATGGATACGCATATGAAATGTCAATATACATTACAGCCGTAATCGCAAATAATATCCAGGTCTGTGGACTATCCGGATTAATCATCAATGATAAAGCAATCATCCCAATTGCACCAAACAAATCCGACAGGACTAATACCCATTTTCGATTGAAGCGGTCCAATACCGCACCAACATACATATCATTCAATAAATAAACGATAAAACCAAACCCAGTTAACCACCCCAAAAGTTCAGCGTTTCCATACGTTGAAACTAAGAACCAATTCAATCCAAACCGATAAACACCTTCACCAAAAACTGATGCAAAGTTTGATGTTAATAGCGGTAAACTAAATTTTGCTAATCTCTCTTGACGCTTTTGTTCTTGCGCTGCATCCATAATCCTTAACTCCCTTCTTCTTTCCAAAAATAAAAAGCCGGAGAACAATAGACATTATCCTCCGACTTTTCAGTCATCTTTTCAACATGAATTTTAATCCAAGAAATCACGCAATTGCTTTGAACGTGATGGGTGGCGCAACTTACGAAGCGCCTTGGCTTCGATTTGACGAATACGTTCACGTGTAACGCCAAATTCTTTACCAACTTCTTCTAATGTGCGCGTACGTCCATCATCTAATCCGAAACGCAAACGCAATACTTGTTCTTCACGATCTGTTAAAGTATCCAATACTGATTCCAATTGAACCTTCAACATTTCATAAGCCGCTGAATCGGCTGGAGAAATCGCTTCATTATCTTCAATAAAATCACCTAGGTGTGAGTCATCCTCTTCACCAATTGGTGTTTCCAATGAAACTGGTTCTTGTGCAATTTTCAAAATATCACGAACCTTGTCCGTATTGATGTCCATCTCGGCACCAATTTCTTCCGGTGTTGGTTCACGACCCAGATCTTGCAACAAGTTACGTTGAATACGAATCAACTTGTTGATTGTTTCAACCATGTGCACGGGGATACGAATTGTACGAGCTTGGTCAGCAATCGCACGTGTAATCGCCTGACGAATCCACCATGTAGCGTAAGTTGAGAACTTAAATCCCTTACGGTAATCAAACTTCTCAACCGCCTTCATCAATCCCATATTACCTTCTTGAATCAAATCCAAGAATTGCATACCACGACCAACGTAACGCTTCGCAATTGAAACAACCAAACGCAAGTTAGCTTCAGCCAATTCTTGCTTGGCTTCTTCATCACCTTGTTCAATACGTTCAGCCAACTCAACTTCTTGATCACCAGTCAACAATGGGACACGACCAATTTCCTTCAAATACATACGAACTGGATCGTTAATTTTCATCCCAGTTGGTGCATCAGCAGCCTGCTTCAATTCTTTTTCAGATAAGGCCGTCTTACGATTCTTCAATGCACGCTCGGTTGGCTCACCCTTTTCATCGACAATTGAGATTCCAGCAGATTCAATTTCGTCATAAGCTTCATCAATTTGTTCTGAATTCAATGCCAATGGCTTAATCAATTCAGCTTGCAAATGATCTTCTTGAATTTGCTTATCAGCCTTGTGGTCTTTAATGACCTTCTTGATCGCTTTAGTTAGGTCTTCTTGTGACATTTCATTTTCAGTTGTCTTCTTGTTTTCTGCCATCGTCGGCCTCCTTAATTTCTCATTGCTTGTTGCTCTTTTAAGGCGTTTATTAATTCTACACTTAATTGGGCGATTGCCGAGGTATTTTGCATTTGTTTTGCTTCAGCCAAATCACGTTTTAAATTAGTAATCTGAGTTTGCAACGGTTCATCTTGCATAATAACCTGTACATAGGCTTGAACTTGATTCCGATCTTCAAATAGCGCTTCTGGAATTTCATCCATGGTCGATAAGATACGAATCAGTTCAGGCTTTTGAACATAGTCCATAAACTCATTCAAATTACTAATCGTCGTTAACTGATGCTGTTCTCGATAACCGGTTGCTAACATATAAAGCGTCTCATAGCTGACATCCGAAAATGTAAAATCAGGCTGTTGGGTCACTTCTAACCACACATCATTATCCCGTAGCATCCAGGCAAGTAATACTTGTTCTGCCCTGGTCACTCGAGACATGCCTGACTCATATGTCTGTGCGGTATCTCCAATTGGCGCCACTTGTTCAACCGGTGGCATTGGTGGTACATCAGCATCATACGGTACAGCTTGTTCATTCCCTTGTGTCGGACGATTTGCTTGTCGTTGCATTAGCATTGGTCTAATCTGATCAGATAATGCTTCTAAACTAATATTAAAATCATCGGCCAGTTGTCGCAAATAGTTTTCACGAACAACAGCTTCATCAATTGATGAAATCAACATCAAGGCTTGATTAATATAGTCAAATACATCATTTTGATTTGAAAAGTCTAAGCCTCGTTTTAAAAATCGTAAATTAAACGCAATTGGATTTTCCGTATGCTTCAATAAAACATCCGCCAATGCTGCTGCATCGTGACTACGCAAATATTCATCAGGATCTTGATTATCTGGAATATGGGCGACCGCAACCGACATTTGACTATTCTGCTGAATCAGATCTAATGCACGTTTCGTTGCATTTTGACCGGCCGCATCCGAATCGTACGCGACTGTAATATGGTCAGCATAGCGATTAAGTAAATGTACCTGATCAATTGTTAAAGAGGTTCCCATCGAAGCAACACCATTTTTAACATCTGCCTGGAAAGCAGCAATGACATCCATAAAACCTTCAAAAAGAATAACTTGCTTCCCTTTTTTAATCGGTTCACGCGCTAAGTCTAAATTAAACAGTTCGTTTGATTTATCAAACAAGTCACTTTCAGGACTATTAATGTACTTTGGTTGTGTATCATCAGCTTCTAAGCGCCGACCTGAATACGCAATCGGACGACCACGTTCATCACGAATTGTGAATAATAATCGGTTTGAAAATCGATCATGTAAACTACCATCATCCCAAACCACAAACAGCTCTGATGTACGCAAGAGTTGATAATCAACCTGCTTATTTTGGAAATAATTTAACAGAAAATCATCACCCGGTGCATACCCTAGCATGTAGGCATCAATTGTTGCATCATCTAAACCACGGTCATGCAAATAATTTAACGCATGTTCACCAGTTTGCGTATTAACAAGAATATGATGGTACACTTTGGTGGCATCTTGGTACAAATCAAATAGTGCTTGTGTCTTTTCATCAACAGGTTGCGTTGTTTCATTTGAAAGATATTTATCATCCAAATCAACACCAGCGATTGGTGCTACTTTAGCAACGGCCTGTGGAAATGAAACTTGTTCAATGTCCATAATAAAGCTATAAACATTGCCTCCACGTCCACATGAAAAGCAATGAAAAATTTGTTTGTCTTCATTTACAGAAAAAGATGGCGTCCGCTCCTCATGGAATGGACACACACCAAACAAATTTCGACCTTGCTTTTTTAATGGTACGTAAGGTGATATGACATCAACAATATTTACACGTTCCCGAATCTCGGTTACAACTTCCTCTGGAATTCGTGTTGGCATCAACGTCACCTCCAATCACTCTAAGGGCATAGTTTCACTCCATACTATTATACCCGTTCTTAAAGAGATTGCAACATTTTAGGCATGCTTAGGCAGATACTTTTTGACCCCCAAAAATACGATGACAGAGATAACCATTAAGATGGCAATTAATGCAACACCGTACTGTGAACCCAGCACAACACCATGTGCATGCAAATCAACATTACTTGCAAAAATTTGTGCAACGATTGCGGTTGCACTAGCCCCCACAAATTGCTGCAAAGTATTCAAAATACTGTTTCCATCTGCACTTTGTGATTCAGGTAATGAACCCAGCGTAACGGTCATCAAATTACTATAAGACAACCCGGTCCCAACCATGAGTAGCATATGTGCTAATAGCAATGTCCAAAAGCTCAAAATTGGGAAAAAGACACTCATAATAACGAGCGCAGTTGCTGATGTTGCAATTCCAAACAAAATTGGCTTACGTGGTCCAATTTGATCTAGGATACGACCTGATAAAGGTGCCAAAATAGCACCAATCACGGCACCAGGGAACATGAATAGCCCCGCCTGAGTTGACGTGACGTGCAAACCTAGTTGTAGATAATTTGGTAGCACAAAAGAAATTCCTAATAATGTTGCTTGATAAACCAGAAAGCTATAAGTCAAAGCATCAAACTTTGCATTTTTGAAAACTGACAAGTTCAACAATTGCAATTTCTGATTAAACCAATAGAAACCACCTAAGAAGACGATACTAATTAGCAAATATTGCCATGACATCTTCTCAACAGAAATTAGCAGTGAGCTTAATCCAATCATCAAGGTGACAAAAGCTCCCCAATTAAAGCGCTCCGTCCGTGTCACATTTTCAGCTGGAATACTCCATAAACCAAGGACTAAGGCAATTAACAATAATGGCACTAGGAACCAAAAAATACTACGCCACCCCAAGCTACTTAACAAAATTCCACCATATGTGGGTCCAATTGCGGGCGCAATTGAAGTTGTCATTGTTCCAATCCCCATCATGACACCACGTTGTGACATTGGTGATTTCGTTAAAATAATATGGAACATCAAAGGCAAAGCAATCCCAGTTCCTACTCCCTGAAAGACACGTCCAACCAATAAAATTGACAAAGTTGGCGCCCAAGAATCCAATAACAAACCAATCAAGAACAGTACGTTTGCTGTAACGAATAGCTTTCTAACCGAATAACTTTTTAACAAATACGCACTTACAGGTACAATAACGGCAATTGCCAACAAGTACCCTGTTGTCACCCATTGAATACCATTAGCATCCGTATTAAATTCTTCCATCAAATGTGGAAATGTCACATTCATCGAGGTTTCAATTAACACACCACTAAAACTCATCAATCCAGCTGCGATAACAGCTGCTAAAACATGCCATTCTTTCGTTTTCATCGTCTTCACACTCCTTTTTTTGACACAATAAAAGACGAAATACCAAAAATGGTACTTCGCCTCTTTTATCGGTATGCCTTGATGGCACACTATCTGTACGAACTAACTCGATAAATCATAACAAATAATAAATGAGTCGTCAAATTTAATTCTGTAATTTTTCAACCGCTTGATCGAATGTTTCAACTGGAATTACTTTCATATCTGGTGCATACTTCTTGGCGGTTTCCTTAGCAACTTGATAATTTGTTTTACCATTTTCTTCATACTTCAAATTTTCATCAGTTGGCTTCACATATGGCGCTAAGAAAATATCCACACCTGCACGGTGCGCAGCAATGACCTTCTTATCAATCCCACCAATTTCGCCGACATGTCCGTCTTTGTCAATGGTTCCAGTCCCGGCAATTTTACGACCACGTGCCAAATCTTTAGAAGTTAGTGCATCATACATTTCTAGCGAAAACATCAAGCCACCCGATGGCCCACCAATCTCACCTAAATCAGCCGAAACCTGTCGATCTGATTTCACATCGACATCATCAGTTAAAATAATACCAATTCCAGCCATATCCTTCGCACCAGCCAGTGCGACCGTCTTAGCTGTTGTTTCTTTAACTTTACCATCACGCTTATAACCGACCGTTAAATCCGTACCAATTTTTTGACTACGAATTTTAGTTTGAAAGGCCTTGGCACTATCATATTTTTTATGATTAACTGATTCAATCGTATCTCCGACTTGTAATTTATTTTTAAAATTCGAATCAGGTTGAATTGCCATCACATAAATACCGTTGAAGTTACGATTATACGGTATTTTAGCAGCTTTATAGGCATTTGCTTTCGCTTCATTAATCGATGTTTTCATGTAAATTTGATTAATGCGCGCGTTATCCGCCATCGAATCGCTACCGCCCAAGGCTTGACTTTTGGTTTGGATATCTACGGTTGGATCAAATGCTGCAAACACTAAACTAACTGTATTCAGTGGTGCAATGCCAACCGAGGTTAACATAAATTCACCATTGAGTTTTGGCTTTTTATCATCAACTTTAATATAGTTTGCTAAGTCTTCCGCACTACCTGGTTTTTCAGCGTAAAGGGGTAAAGGAACAAAAATACCAATGATAAACAATACCGCCATCATTGATAAAATAATAACGCGATTGCGTTTAAAAAACGCTCGTATTTTCCTCCACATCACTGTACCTCAAATTTATTTTTTAGACGTTGATTCACGATTTTCGGAACGAATGCACTGATATCACCTTTTGCTCGCACCACTTCCTTTAATAACGAGCTGGAAATCATTGCATTTTCAGGCCGTGCCAATAAAAACATTGTCTCAACATCAGTTAAGTGATTATTCATCACCGCAATTGGTTGTTCATATGTGAAATCTTGGGTATTCCGTAACCCACGGACTAGCACATCGATGGCATGTTCTTTAGCAAATGCAGCTGTCAAACCCGAAATCGTCACGACTTGTACATTTGTTAAATCTACTAATGCACTTGTTGCCATCTCTTTTCGTTCATCCAAAGTAAATAAACCATTTTTTCCTGTATTTTCAGCTACACCAACTAAAACTTCATCAAATAATTGTGAAGCTCGTTGAATAATATCAATATGTCCGTTGGTGATAGGATCAAAACTACCAGGCATCAATGCTCGTTTCATCTGCTAACCTTCATATTCATAAATTGTGATGACTGTAATCCCATAATCACGTTGTTTCACCATCGTAAACGCGCCAATTTGATCAGGCAAATCTGCATGTTGATCTGTTTCTGCCATAACAATTGCATTTTTAGCAACTAAGTCATTTGCCACAAGTTTTCCCAAGTCTGCTTCAATTGTTTGTTTTGCATATGGTGGATCAAAATAAAAGACATCAAAAGGTTGTGTCCCTTTTAACTGATCAATGACACTCTGCGCTGGTTTTTTAATCACTTGAAACCGTTCAGGTTCCTTAGTCACTTCAACGTTAGATTTAATTGTTTTAATCGCAGCAAATTGACGATCAACTAAAACAGCTTCATCAATGCCACGTGACACACCTTCAATCGATAAGCCACCTGATCCAGCATATAAGTCCAATGAACGTCCACCATCAAAATAAGGACCAATCATATTAAAAATCGCTTCTTTAACTTTGTCAGTTGTTGGACGCGTTGCATCACCGGGCACAGCCTTTAGTGGACGTCCACCAAATTTACCGCTTACAATTCGCATTACAATTCCTCTTCTTGTGCTTCGTCTTCAAAGACATCATCCGTATCTAATGAAAAATCAATTTCTTCGTTCTGTTGACCCCCAACCGTCGTATCAACTTCTGGCCAGTGTGATACATCAACCCGATCGACGAATCCCAACTTTTCAATCAATTGTTTCTTTGTCTCTACATCTGCATCATCAACATAGACTGAAGCATACTTCATTTTATTTGACACATAATTAACAATTCCAAAACGACGTAGTTGTCGTGCTTGGCGCGCATTTTTCAAATAAACAATCAATGCCCTTCTTTTTTTTGCTTCAAATTCCATCTTCACTCACCTCATTACGCCTGATCCGTCTGCATACGTAATCGGCCAATAATATTTAAAACAATGCCCATCATAATTCCTAATGATAGTAATGATGATCCCCCATATGATATCCATGGGAAAGTCACACCTGTGATTGGTAAAACACCTGTTACACCACCAAGATTAATCAACACTTGCACCATAATAAACATAGCTGTTCCGTATAAAATCAATCGGAATTCCATATTACGTGTTCGTGTTCCATACATCATAATGCGCCAAACAATAATGCCAATAAAGATTAGAACCAGCACAATTGTAATGGCCCCTAGCTCTTCTCCAACAACCGCCATGATAAAGTCGGTATTTGGCTCTGGTAAAAAGCCTAATTTTTGAATACTGTTACCCAAACCACGTCCAAATAATCCACCATTACTAATCGCATAGTATGAATTAATTAATTGGTGGCCTGCATCTCCAGCGCTCCATGGGTCCACAAAGGCTTCAAATCGTTGCAGTTGATAAGGCATAAATCCAAGATGTTCCAGATACGGAATCAAGGCCGGCATACTCAATAAAATCACTAAGATTAAAAAGACAATTAAACTCATCCAGACCACGGGCAATCCTGCCGTCATCAACATCACACCAGCAATCGCAAGTAAGATACCAAATCCACCCGCGTCAGGCATTGATAATGTAATTAACATACCAGCAACGGGTAATGTTGTAATACGCCAATTCAATAACATTGGCATTAATTGTCGCCCAGGAGCTGCTTTTTTTCTAACAACATTTGAAAACTTCATGGCTAGCCACAAAATCATCGCAATTTTAAAATACTCAACGGGTTGGAATCCAAATCCAGCAAAATAAAGCCATCCATGGGCTCCACTTGTAACGGGACCAAATAATCGCGTTATCCCCAGTAATAGCACTAACCCAATCAATGCGTATTGAACTAAAACAGCATAACTCTTCTTTTGCCACGGAATTCCTATCATAAACAAAAAGAGCATAATACTTGTTGATAAGCCAACAAAGAATAGTTGTTTTATGAAAAAAGATGTTGCGGATCCAGTGGCCATATTGGTACTAGATGTAAAGACCATCGCTGTACCAAAAATCATCAAAATCATAATTGAACCAAGAATCCATGGGTCCATATATTTAAACTTCAAGCTCAGTGCTTTAAAAAAAGCGCCGATGCCATTTTCTCTTTCAGGTTGACGCTTCGAACCATTCGCTTGCATAAAAGCATCACTCCTTTTCTTATAGTCGTATTTCTTATTTTATCACACTTCCGAACAGACACCGATAAGAACTCGGTCTAAATTCGATAAAAAAAGCATCTACCAATTATATTGGCAAATGCTTAATTGTAGATTTAAATTAACCTTGTTGTGACATCTTGCGCTTCTTAGCAGCCTTTTCACGTTCACTTGTGTTCAAAATTTGCTTACGAACACGAACATGTTCTGGTGTAACTTCGGCAAGTTCGTCTTCAGCCAAGAATTCTAATGATTCTTCAAGCGTCATATCACGAGGTGTCTTGATTGAAGCAGTTTGGTCCTTGTTTGAAGAACGCACGTTAGTTTGGTTTTTAGCCTTTGTAACGTTAACAGAAATGTCGTTGTCACGAGAATTTTGTCCAACAACCATTCCTTCGTATACTTCATCACCAGGATGTACGAACATTGTTCCACGATCTTCAACACCCATGATAGCATAGGCAGTTGTTTGACCTTGGTTAATTGAAACCAAAGTACCGTTACGGCGACCAGGATTCCAGTTCTTAATCATTGGTTGGTATTCAGAGAATGTGTGGTTGTAAATTCCATATCCACGCGTCAATGACATGAATTCTGTTGCGTAACCAATCAAACCACGTGAAGGAACTGAGAATTCCAAACGTGTTGTTCCAGTACCAGTTGGTTCCATGTTAATCATGTCACCCTTACGGTTTGACAATGATTCGATAACTGAACCTGAGTATTCGTCAGGTGTATCGATTTGGACGCTTTCGTATGGTTCTGAATCAACACCATCAATGTTCTTGAAGATAACTTCAGGACGTGATACTTGCAATTCAAATCCTTCACGACGCATTGTTTCAATCAAAATTGACAAATGCAATTCACCACGACCTGATACTAACCAAGCACCAGCTTCGTCTGTATCTTGGACACGCAATGAAACGTCAGTATGCAATTCACGACGCAAACGGTCTTCAACTTGACGAGCCGTCACAAACTTACCTTCACGACCAGCGAATGGTGAGTTGTTTGTACGGAAAGTCATTTGCAAAGTTGGTTCGTCAATACGTAGGATTGGCAAAGCATCTGGATGATCAGGTTCTACAACTGTTTCACCAACAGAGATTTCTTCCATACCTGAAACCGCAATCAAATCACCTGATTGTGCAGATTCGATTTCAATACGGTCCAAACCATTGAATCCAAACAACTTTGTAACACGGAAGTTACTCTTTGAACCATCAAGCTTCATAACAGTAACGCTGTCTCCCAATGAAATCTTTCCATTGAAGACACGTCCGATACCAATACGACCCAAGAAGTCGTTATAGTCAAGCAAAGCCACTTGGAATTGAAGTGGTTGGTCTGATGTATCTTCGGGTGCAGGGATGTACTCAAAGATGTTATCAAAGACTGGTTGCATCGTGTGTTCTTGTGTAGAAAGATCAGGATCAGTTGATGATGTTCCGTTCATTGCTGAAGCGTAAACAACTGGGAAGTCCAATTGGTCTTCGTTTGCACCCAATTCAATAAACAAGTCCAAAACTTCGTCAACAACTTCTTCAGGACGTGCACCTGGACGGTCAACCTTGTTAACAACAACGATTGGTGTCAACTTTTGTTCAAACGCCTTCTTCAACACGAAACGTGTTTGTGGCATTGTTCCTTCAAAGGCATCAACAACCAAAAGCACACCGTCAACCATACCCATGATACGTTCAACTTCACCACCGAAGTCCGCGTGTCCTGGCGTGTCCAAAATGTTAATCTTCTTGTCGCCAATTTCAACAGCGGTATTCTTTGACAAGATCGTAATTCCACGCTCTTTTTCAATATCGTTGGTGTCCATTGCACGGTCACCTAACTCAGTACGTGCATCAAGTGTATCTGATTGCTTCAAAAGCTCGTTCACCAAAGTTGTCTTACCATGGTCAACGTGGGCAATGATTGCAATATTACGTAAGTTTTCACGTTTTGCCAAAATTCTATTCTCCTTAAATCTTCTCTTCCAAAAATTAGCTTGCTCCACAACACAGCCGCAAAATTAGGAAATATTCATAAATGAATATTCAACGTCCATTTAGACGCTTTTTAACTGATTCTCAATTCTCATGATATCTTCATGAGAACTGGGTGTCGAAACAACTACTGTCCCTGATGATAACATATCGACTGCATGACCGTCAACGTCTGTCACAGCAAGCCCTAATGTAAGCGCTAACGCAATTCCAGGAGCAAAATCCCAAGGTTTCATCACACTGATATAGCCCAATGCTTGCCCTTTCATCACATGGCAGTACGAAATGCCTGCTGACCCATAAACACGAAAGCCTAGCGCTTCTTTGGCAATTTCTGGTAAACCAATTTGATTTCCTAATAATCGCGCCCCTGACATCACAATCAGGCCGTCACTTAATGCTTTATCTTCAAACCCATCGACGTGCTGCTTATTGACAAATACACCGATCGTTGGTCCGCCATGAACAACTTCATTATTCATCACATCCATAATCCAAGCCAAAACTGGTTTTCCATCATGATAGAGCGCTAACATGGTTGCAAATTCATGATGTTGCTCGACAAAGTTCAAAGTTCCATCAATTGGGTCGACAAACCAGACATCTCCATCCAACGTGGTGACCTCATCCCCATAGCCTTCTTCGCTGATGACGGATGCATTTGGCATAAAATCATGAATCTTTTGGATGTAAAACTGTTCGATGCGTTTATCGACATTTGTCACAAGGTCGCGATGACTCGTTTTTTGATTGACTTGCATTGGTTGCTTCAATTGGTCAAGAATCGACAGACGTGCTTCTTGTAACCAACCAAGGACTTGTTGATCAAGTTCTGCTACTGATAACGCCATGACACCGAGTCCTCTAGTCTTTCATTCGAATACGAGTCGTTTGTTGCTCACGAGCAGCTTTGATAACGGCATAAATTGAATACCCACTATCTTTACCAAATTCTCGGTCTAACTGCTTTTCTTCAGCCTTACTTGGCACAATTTCTTTGAACGCTTGGTAGGCAGCTAATAATTCAGCGCGATCAATGCCAACTTCATATGCATTTGCCACAGCATCATATAACGCACTAACTGTGATGATATCTTGAGTTGACCAACCTTCTAAAAAGGGATAGTTAAAATTTTTGTCTGCCATATGTTTTTGTCCTTCTTAAATATACTTTGTGCGATCATGCTCTTCCCACGGATTTTCTTTATTAATGTGGTCATAATAAAGCACACCGTGTAAATGATCAATTTCATGCTGGAAGACATCCGCTGGATAACCTTGGAGCTTTATTTCTTGTGGTTCCCCTTGTTCGTCTTGATACTTTACCGTAATGCGGTAAGCACGTTCCACGAATCCAGGCTGATCTTCATCAACTGACAGACAACCTTCACCACCAGCTAATGCTTGTTGCTTAACTGATTGACGTGTAATCACAGGATTATAAATTGTCCCCTTAAAGAAAAAGGGATTCTCAGCATCTTCTTGTCCATCAACATCTTCATTTGGAATCAAAATTGATGAATATTGCTTTGATACACCCACTTGTGGTGCGGCTAATCCAACACCTGGACGCAATCCATATTTTTCATTTTCTGTTTCATCTTGGCTAATTACCAAGTATTCCATCATATCTTTAGTAACCTGTTGGTCTTCTTCTGATAGTGGAAAAGTTACTTTTTCTGCTTGCTTACGAAGTACAGGATCTCCATCCCGTACTACTTGGTCCATACGATACATAAACTCACACGTCCTCCATCTTGTTTTTTTCTATGAAAAATAGTATAGCATTAATCCAGCTGATTGAGACATCTTAAATCATGTAAATATGATAGTGTTTCAGCATTACATATATGTGCCACATCAATATGGACTAAGGGTTGCTTATTATCAAACCATAAATCAGTAATAAGCATCGCTGGTTCGTCTGCATCAAATGATTTCATGCCATTGGCTCGCGTGTATGCAATTAAATCGTCATTCAATTGTTTGCGTAAAATGTCACGATTAACAGCACGTTCAATTGGAATTGAAAATTCAAACGCCATCACTTCGTGACCCCAGATATTTGCAACCAAAGTTGAACGAAACTGTTTGTCAGACGTTTTAACGCCTAAACTCGCATCCAGCTCATGCAGCGCGGCGTTCATTGCAGCATTAACCGCTTGCTGTGAACTAATAATCTGTCGTTCCGTCAGCCGACGACCCGTTCGTCTAAAAATTGTGAGCAACACTAATATGACAATCAGCGTTGCGATTAAAATGAATATCTTCATGTGTAACCACCTAACTACTTGGTCTTCTGATTTGAACGCTATATAAACAGTATGCCACAACTAGGTTAATTTTTCTTAATTTTAAATCATCCGTCCAAACTCAAAAACGCTTAAATGTTGTCGTGGCTAGTATTTCTATCCCATTTCTGCTATTATATCTTATAAGACTATTCGGAAAAATTTAAGTATTAAAAGGAGTTTTACATGATTTTCAAAGTATATTATCAAGAATTAAAGCAACGTAATCCAAAGCGTGAGGACACTCACTCACTTTACCTAGATGTTCCTGACTTGCCTACAGCACGTAAGCAAGTTGAAGCACACACAGATTACAATGTTGAACAAATTGAACAACTTTCAGAACAAGCGCTTGCTTACGAGCAACAAAGTCCTGACTTCAAGTTAACGGAGTTTTAATCTATGAGCAATATGGAGCTAAACATTAACCCAAATGAAGCAGCGGTTTATGCTTTGGGTGGTTTAGGTGAAATCGGAAAGAACACCTATGGAATTCAGTATGGTGATGAAATCATTATTATTGATGCCGGTGTTAAATTTCCTGAAGATGAATTATTAGGAATCGATTATGTCATTCCTGATTACACATACATCAAAGAAAATCGGGATAAGATTAAAGCCTTAGTCATTACACACGGTCACGAAGACCACATCGGAGCAATTCACTTCTTCTTACAAGCTTTAAATGTTCCTGTATATGCCGGTCCATTAGCGATGGCCTTAATCAAGAATAAGCTTGAAGAACACAACCTACTCAAGACCACTGAATTACATGAAATTGATGAAGATTCTGTCCTAACCTATGACAATCTTAGTGTTGAATTCTTTAGAACAACCCACTCAATTCCAGATACATTTGGTGTCGCTGTTCACACACCCGTTGGGACAATTGTTGAAACAGGTGACTTCAAATTTGACTTTACGCCAACAACAAAGCAGCCACCTAATCTTCAAAAGATGGCCCGGATTGGTTCTGAAGGCGTGCTCTTATTGATGTCTGATTCAACTAATGCTGAACGTGCTGAATTTACCAAGTCAGAACGCTGGGTTGGTAAAACCATTCATAAATTATTTGACGAAATCGATGGTCGTATTATTTTCGCGACATTCGCCTCAAACATGTCTCGTGTTCAAATGGCAACGGAAGCTGCCTTAGAACACGGACGTAAGATTGCAGTCTTTGGACGTTCAATGGAAAGTGCCGTCAACAATGGCTTGGCCCTTGGCTACTTGGACATTCCGGAAGATATGCTGATTGATGCGCATGAAGTTAATAAATTACCACCTGAAAAAGTTTTGATTCTATGTACTGGTTCACAAGGTGAACCTATGGCTGCCCTAGCCCGCATTGCCAACGGTACACACAAGCAAATCAAGATCCAACCAAATGATACAGTTATCTTCTCTAGTTCACCAATCCCTGGAAATACGGCTTCCGTTGACCGTGTGATTAATGAATTGGAAGAAGCCGGTGCCCGTGTTATTCATGGTAAAGTGAACAACATTCACGCATCTGGACATGGTGGTCAAGAAGAACAGAAATTGATGTTGTCATTAATTAAGCCTAAGTACTTTATGCCAGTCCACGGTGAATACCGTATGCTTAAAGTCCATGAAGGCCTCGCCCACGATATCGGTGTGCCTGAAGACAATACTTTCATCTTGGACAATGGGGATGTCTTAGCCTTAACCGAAGACTCAGCGCGCGTTGCTGATCACTTCCCTGCTGAAGATACGTATGTTGACGGTAACGGAATTGGTGATATTGGTGCGGCCGTGCTCCGTGATCGTAAGTTACTATCTGAAGACGGTTTGGTTGTGGTTGTGGCTACCATCGATCTAGCCAACAAAGAAATTACAGCCGGACCAGATATCTTATCACGTGGATTTATTTACATGCGTGAATCTGAAGACTTAATCAATGAAGGTCGTAAGGAAATCTTCCATACCATCTTGATGGCAATGCGTGAACCTAACGCAACCGAACATAGTATTCGTAATGCTGTTGTTTCACACTTGCAACGCTTCTTGTATGGCAAGACTAAGCGTCGCCCATTGATTTTGCCAATCTTTATTATGGTTTAAAATTAAACAAAAAGCCCCTTAACATCGTTAAACTCATGTGAGCCTAATCCCATGTTAAGGGGCTTTTTTTATGCAGTCATTTGCTGGATAATGTCAATCCATTAGTATCAGCATGCGTTCATTATATAAGGACTTCGCGTAAAGCAGCATAGCTAGCGACTGTGTATGTTGGTTGAATCGATGATGGCGTTGGTAAATCCTTAAAATTGACCCACATCGTATCAAGTCCCGCATTTTGGCCACCTAACATATCCGAAGCAACTCCGTCACCGATCATTAACGTGTTCGTTTGACTCATTGCTGGGTTCTCACCAAAAATAATGTCAAAGAACACCTTGTTTGGTTTAGCAACACCAATTTCATCAGAAATATAGACCTGTTCAAAATAAGGTCGCAATCCTGTATGTTCAAGCCGTAAATGTTGCGTCTGAGCTTCGCCATTAGTCCCAGCAATTAAATGGTAACCAGCCGTTTGTAAATCCTTTAAGAGGCTTTCAGCGCCTTTTAACAGCCGATAATTATGATTCAACTCTTGACGATAGTCTTTTTCAAAAGACAATCCATCACCACTAAGACCAAGTTGCGCCAAAACACGATCAAAGCGTGTCTCATGAATCTCAGACTTCTCAATTTCACCTTTTTCAAAAGCAGCCCATAATCCACGATTTATCTCAACATAAATTGCCATTGCTTTTTGCGTTAAATCAGATGAAAAGCCATGATTCATAAAGACGTTTTCTAAGCCAGCCATCTCGCCACCTTTAAAATCGAAGAGCGTATCATCTAAATCGAATATTAAATATTTATATGTCATCAGTTTCCATCCTAATTTGTTATTTAATTAGGCATACTAACACAAAAAAACAGGCTACACTAGCCTGTTCATCTAAATATTTAATGCGCTGATTGTAAATTAAGTCGAATAATCTCACTATAGAGTGCTTGGGCTTTAGCATTTGCTAGTCGAACCGGGCGTTTATTAATCATAATTTGATTATACCCATTCTCCTTGAGCACCTTTTTAGCCCATGATTTCGTTCCAGTTAGATTCATTGTCGTTACCTCCTCAGATTCTATAAAACTACTAACAATACCACAATCCTCGATTGCTTGACTTTATTATAGCACTTGCTAACTTTATTTTTTATTAAACATCCGCCATGGACTAAAGAATAATCCCAAAACATCATTCCCCAGATACAACACATATGTCGCAAACAAAACCCAGTTGGCGTCACCTTGCTGCGCTGTCATAAACCATAGCAGCACTGATGTAATCCCTTGAATTGACCATAGCACATATTGTGATGAATATTTCCCCAACATCAAAGCTGCTCCGGTAAAGCCAACGGCAGCAGAAAAGGCATCAATCACCGGACGTGGTGAAATAAAAACATGTGTATCGATCCAGAACAAAAATGTAAACATTACCAAGAAAGTCCCAATCAAAATGAGCCAACCTTGATGATCCATACGATGAATTTCACGTTCATTCCACGCATTTCCAAATAAAATTACCGGCACATCTAAAGCCAAAACATATCCCATTTGCATAAAGATATCCGCATTATTATTTGCATGCCACGCGACATAAGCAATCAAAAAAGCAGAAACGAAGCCAAGCACCCCATTTAAACGTTTTGCATTCGTAATGGCAAGCGTACATGTGAAACCAATTGCGCCCCCTAAAACTGAAATCAATGTCATTGTTGAAAAGCCGTGCATGAACCCAGTTCCAATGATGACTGTAAGTCCAATCGCCAACCAAATGTATGACTGTCGCGTCCAACCTGAAAAACCTTCACGATAGTAATTTAATGTAAATACATCATGAATGTTTTGCTTAATATGCCCCCAACTTAACCAATGCGCTGCTGAATCTGTCGTTGATTTATCCATCAATCATTCCCCCTATAAAGTAACTGTCACAAAAAACAACAGGTATTATCTTACTGCAATTAAAACGTTTTAACATTATGGTTTTCTCATCATAAATTTTTTAACTCTAACAAAAAAAGCAAGGACCGCTGAACACCCCTGTTCAACTTCCTTGCTTTTTTTCATGTCTTATTTTCGCGTTTGACAATGACACCATTTCGGTATATGTCAGTTTTTGAAATTAATAAAACGCCGACAAATCAACGTTTATAATTAAACGATTATTCATTTATAAACTGAGCGCTTGTGCCACCACTTTTCTAACTTGGGCCTCCACAACTTCACTCCATTGTGGAATCGCAAAGTCGACTGGCCACATCTCACCTGCATCTAATTGGGCCTGGTCATTAAAACAAAGCAAACCATAACGCATATCAAACTTCTCGGCATATTTAAAATAAACCACAACTTGCTTTTTTTCATCTGCATATGCTGGCATCCCATACCACGTTTTTGGTGTTAAATTGGGTGCAAGCTCATGCATAATTTCATGAAGATGCGAAGCAATTTGCGCACTAGTATCGCTCATCTCCGCAATCGCTTCTAAGACATCCGCTTCCGGATTTTTCTTACTACGTTTATTTTCTTGTTCACGACGTAACTCTGCTGCACGTTCCTTCATCGCTGCTTTTTCAAAATCTGAAAAACTCGTCTTTTCTGTCATATTAGCTCCCTAAGTAGCCTGCCGCTTGTAACGTTAATTTCACCGCGATCAAAACCCCTATTACTAACAGTCCGTAGCAGATGGCACTGTAGCGATCATGATCTCGTAGTCCCCGATATATGCCCAAGCCACATAACACAAGAATCAAAAGATTCGCGAAAATAATCACGGTGTATACTGTATAAACATCAAAATGCACTACTCCGACTCCTTTAGCCTAGCGTTTATAGTCATTGTACAACTTTTAAGCTAGCTTAGGTGAACAAATTAGGCTAATATGGCCCAAATGTATTATAGAGTAAATCAACAATGAAAATAATAATCCCAATTGGAATCACAACCCGGAACAAAACCTTGAATCCAAATTTTATTAACCACCATACAACTACAATTGCTAATAATAATATGATTATCTCAAGCATTATTTCATCATCCTTTCATTCAGCGTTATAATGGTGCATATAAGCAATATACGGAATTAACCTTAGAGGAGTTATAAAATGACAACTACCATCACTGACTCTACCGCTGTTACAACAATCATCGATCACTTACAAAATTGGCCGACCATCACGACAATTGAGTTTAATGCACATGCACAAAGCATCAGCATTAAGCAAAACGAACAGGCCTTTGAATTATTGCGCCTGTCAGGCGGACAAGTTCAGACACAAGTTTTATCAAGTTCTGAACTGTCCACACTACTAGCTGATGAAATTGTAGATTTACGCTTTATCAATCTGACATACCATGGCGTACCCATGGCTCGTTTTACACGACAAGCGCCCGACACATGGACTGAAATCTATCAAAAAAATATCCATGGCGACCCGATTGATTTAACTGAAGCCAAGGCTTTATTATCTGATACCAAAGGCCATTGCTAAAAAAACCATCCCCGTATATAACCGGGGATGGTTTTTATTAATGCTCAAACTAAGCTTTTTCGCTGTGTCGACGTAGAAAAATCTTCGTGACCTTCGGAATAACAATTGACGCAATGTTAATTAACACAATGGTTGCTTGCCCATTCATTTCCATCCCAAACGTTGATGCCATACTTGTAATCAATGCACTCATCAAAGAAACAAATGGCCACACCATATCCCAGTAGAAGAAGACCGTGTCCAAATATGTATGGAAAGTACTTTCTAAGTGACCAATCTTCGTTTCAATACTATTCAAAATACGATAATAGTTCGCACTGATCACAATAATTCCCAATGCCACAACCCAAATCAAAATACTAGCATCTTTAGAAGACTGCGGATTAAAATCTAAAAAGATCGACACCAAGCCAAGCATCAATAAGATACCACCCATGACATTACAAATCCCCATCATACTTACTTTGACCAAGACACTGGCTTCCATTTGGTTGGCATTTTCTTCAAAGGTTTTAATAATCCCCAATGCAAAAAAACGCGCGGCAACATAAGCCACAATACTCGTGACAAAGAATATAACAATTACCATCTCTCCTGACATAACACACTCCCATTAAAAATATAATATTATGATACCTATTATTTTATATGATTTTGAGCTGAATTTGTAGCCTATTTTGTGAAAATAAAAACAAATTGCATCAAATGCGTTTTTAGAAATCTTATCAATCTTGCCAAAATTCTTATCAGTCTGATTTAGAACCGAAAACGACAAAAAAAACAACGTTCATCTCATCGACAAACGTTGTGATAACACCATTATTCTGCATCAGACCAGTGCTCTTTTAGGAATTGTTTACGTGGTGCTTCTTGAATGGCGTCACGCAATGGATTCTTTTTGTAAAAATCCTGATGATAATCTTCTGCGGGCCAAAATGTCTTTGCATCTTCAATGCTTGTGACAATTTTCTTACCAGCAAAGCGATCAGAGGCTTGTAATTTAGTTTTTGATTCCTCTGCTACTTCCCGTTGTTCTTGTGAATTAACAAAGATAACCGGGCGATATGAATCACCGCGGTCTTGGAATTGACCACCAGCATCAGTTGGGTCTGTGACTTGCCAATAAATATCCACTAAATCACGATAGCTAATCACTTCCGGATCAAATGTAATCTCCACGGCTTCCGTATGGCCAGTCGTGTGGGCACACACTTCCTCATAGGTTGGATTGTCCTTGTGTCCACCGGTATAACCTGAGATAACTTGTTTAATTCCTGGTAAAGTGTCAAATGGTCGCACCATACACCAAAAACATCCACCTGCAAAAATTGCTGTATCTTCTGCCATGTTGATTTCCTCCATTATTCTGTTACGAATTACTTTTCAGCATACTTGCCCCATGCTGGTTGTTGCGCTGTGCCGTACAAATCTTTCATGTGCTTCACAGTTTTTTCAGTTTGATAAGCCTTTACAATATCTTTGTAAGCTTGCTTATCTTCGGTTCCCTTACGTGCTGCAATCAAATTAAAGTAGCCCTTATGTGCATCATCAACTGATTCTACGTATAAGGCTTCATCAACATCTAACTTCGCGTCTAGTGCATAATTCGTGTTAATAACCGCTGCATCTGCACTCTTCAAAGTACTGACAGATTGGTCTGAAGCAACTTCTTTAATCTTGATTTTCTTAGGGTTGTCAGTAATATCACTGGCACTAGGTAGTTTAGCACTATGGTCATACTTTAACAAATCGGCCTCTTCTAACAAATCTAACGCACGTTGTGCATTTGAAGGATCATTTGGAATTGTAATCGTTGCCCCATCAGGAATTTTATCGAGACTCTTAAGCTTATCTGAATACAAACGAATTGGTGTGACATAAGTCTTTCCAATATCTGTTAGTTCAGTCTTATATTTCGTTTTTTGTGTGTCAAAATAATTCACCGTTTGAAAAGCATTTAAATCAATATCCCCATCTGCTAGGGCTCGATTAGGTTGTACGTAATCTGTGAAGGTCTTTAACTTCACATCAATCCCGTACTCCTTTTTGGCGTCCTCTTTAACATATTCCCATAGACGACGATCTGAATCACCAACAATGCCGACCGTCACTGTTTTAGTTTCTTGTTGACTCTTATGCTGACTATACGCATATGAACCACCACCAATAATCAATGCTGCCACGCCAAGTCCTAGACCCCACTTTAATCCTTTACCCATCATTACTTCCTCCTGTGTAATAAAAAAGCGCCCCTATAATCCTTTTAAGATTATAGAAGCGACATATATCCGTTTTACCATTCTAAAATTGTTAAACCAATCACTTGATTTAACCTTACTATGTATCAATTGCGGCGAAATGATGCCCCGCATGTTACATCTAGTCAGATAACGTTGACGAATCCGTCATTACTTTATAGTCTTGCTACTCAGTAATGCCAATCACGAACCATGTTCAATTTAATTAATTCGCATATCTCGCAGCAAATGATATGTCTCTGTTACCCTCAATTAAATTTACTTTTTCGATCACTTTGTTTTATATTATGAGTTTAATTTTAATTAAATCCCCATAAAAAGTCAACAAAAAAAGAACAGAAAGTAAATTCTGTCCTTTCATGATAAAACTATTCGAACCAAGCATCAACCTTCTTAGGGTTGTCCTTAATCCACTTCTTAGCAGCATCTTCAGGTGATTGACCATCTTGGATGTAAAGCATTACTTGTTCCATGTCATCAGAAGACCAGTTAAAGTTCTTCAAAACCTTATATGCATCAGGCTTATCATCCTTAAGTCCCTTACGAGCCATGGTTGTAATGTTTTCTGATTCACCCATTGTTCCCTTAGGATCCTTCAAGTACTTCAAATCGTACTTTTGGAACATCCAATGTGGTGACCATCCAGTAATAATGATGTCTTTCTTAGCCTTGTAAGCTTGCTCCAAAGTTGTTGTCATCGCACCAGTTGAAGAAGTTTGCACCTTCCAACCGTTCAAATTACCGTAATCCTTAACCGTCTTTTCAGCGGCAGAAGTTACACCAGCACCTGGCTCAATTCCAGTAATTGTCTTATCAGCTTGACCATTCAAATCTTCAATACTGTTTACATCATCCATGTACTTAGGAACAACAAGACCAAGATGTGCACCCTTCAAGTTAGGTCCTAAGAAATCGATTTGCTTACGGTACTTATCGTATTGTGCCTTATGTGTGTTTGGTAACCACGCAGAAACTGACGCATCAGCTTGTCCTTGCGCGATTGATTGCCACATAACCGCATTGTCCAATGGTGTCAATTTAACGTTGTATCCGTGTTCACGCATTGATTCAGCCAACACGTTACTTGATGCAACTTCTGAGTCCCATTCAACATAAACTAAGTTAATGCTTGCTTGTTCCTTTTCATGTGCTTGAACAGCCGCATAACCCGTTCCACCGATCAAAGCAAGCGTTGCTAGCCAACCAACCCACTTCTTCCAGTTCTTGTACTTACCAGTTGTTTGGTTGTTAACCTTTTCAATTGGGTCAACGTTAAGGTATTCAGTAAAGCGATCAATGATGATGGCCAAAATAACCAAACCAAGACCGTTAACGAATCCATTACCAACATCGGCGTGTTGCAAAGCAGATAGCACACCTTGTCCAAGACCAGGTGCCCCAACCATTGATGCAATAACAACCATTGACAATGCCAACATGATTGTTTGGTTCACACCAGCCAAAATACTTGGCTTAGCGACGGGCAATTCAACCTTAATTAACTTTTGCCAAGGTGTTGATCCGTATGAATCAGCAGCTTCTTCAAGTTCAGTTGGTACTTGTCGAATTCCCAAGTTAGTAAAACGAACTGTTGGTGGCAATGAGAAAATCAATGAGGCGAATACACCAGGAACAACCCCAATTCCAAAGAATGCAACGGCCGGAATCAAGTAAACGAATCCTGGCATCGTTTGCATAAAGTCAAGAATTGGTTGCACGATCTTAGATACACGGTCAGACTTTGACATCCAAATTCCAAGTGGAATTCCAATAATAATTGAAACAATACTTGAAACTAAGACCAATGTCGTCGTTTGCATTAAGTCATTCCACAAACCTTGGTTCCACAATAGGAGTAATCCAAGGAAAGTAATCACTGGGAAGCCCCACTTCTTACCGCTAACCAAAATTGCATAGATAGTTAATACAACGATTAGCAATACTGGTGGTACAGATGTTAACAAATGTGTTAGTGCATCCATCCCTTTTTGTCCAGATGATTGAATGGCACTAAACATGCTAGCCCAGTTTGAAGTCATCCAATCAACAATTGATTGGACCCATTCAGCCAAAGGCATCTTTTCAAATGTAATCATTATTCTTCACCCTCCATGTCAGTATTATCAGCTAAAGCTTCTAGCACACGACCACGGATTAGCACCCCAACCAAACGGTTGTCATCATCGACAACAGCTAATGGTGCTGGTGAATCATAAATCATTGTCACAATATCAGAAAGCAATGTATCCTTATGAACCGTTGACATTTCTGTCAAGACACTGCTCAATGGTACATTTTCTTGACGTGACTTCAGAGCATTTTCACCACTCAAGAAGCCTTTAAAGTGGCGTTCACGGTCAACCGCAACTAAACCACTAACTTCTTCGGTACGCATCTTCTTCAAAGCAACATTTGGTCCATCATTATCAACATTTGTTGTTAGTGGTGGCACCATGATGTTTTCAGCTGTCAAGACCTTCGAACGGTCAATATCTTCAGTAAAGGCACGTACATAATCGTCAGCAGGATTCGTCAAAATATCCTCACCTGTTCCAATTTGTACAATCGCCCCATCCTTCATAATGGCAATACGATCACCAATACGAAGTGCTTCATTCAAGTCGTGGGAAATAAAGATGATTGTTTGACCTTGCTTAGCTTGCAATTCAATCAATTCATCTTGCATATCACGACGAATCAATGGGTCAAGCGCTGAGAACGCTTCGTCCATCAATAGAATTTCAGGATTATTGGCCAACGCACGAGCAAGCCCCACACGTTGTTGCATTCCACCTGATAATTGGCTTGGGTATTGATCTCTAAATGACCAAAGGTTTGCATTCTTCAAAGCAATTTCAGCTTTTTCACGACGCTCAGCCTTAGGCATTCCTTGAACTTCCAAACCATACTCAGTATTTTCCATAACTGTTCGTTGTGGGAAAAGACCAAAGTTTTGGAATACCATGCTCATCTTCTTACGACGAACATCACGCAATTGCTTTTTATCCATTTTAGAAATATCTTCACCGTCTAAATAAATTGAACCTGAAGTTGGTTCGATCAAACGGTTAAGCAAACGGATCAAGGTTGATTTTCCAGAACCTGATAGTCCCATAATAACGAAAATTTCACCTTCATTAACTTCCAAATTGGCATCATAAACACCAACTGTGGCACCTGTCTTATCCAAAATATCAGTTTTTGGTGCACGATCATCAATCATTTCTAATGCTTGCTTGACGTGCTTACCGAAAATTTTGGTAAGGTGCTCTAACTTTACCTTAGCCATATTTTCCTCCTCCTAGTTCACTTTAAAGTGATACAGGCTTAGTGACAACCTATATTTAAACATAAAGTTGGCACCAAGTCAAATAGCTGGCATATCAGCATTTTCAACGTTTACATTTATTTTTATTAACCTTATAATCAATTTATTGGTATCGATTTATTTGATTTATTTAATGGAGAAAGAAACATGAGCACATCAAGGCAACCCCGTTATCGCCAAATCGCACTCGATTTAGCAGATAAAATTGCACATAATCAAATTCAAGTAGGTGAGAAAATCCACGCGCGATCAAAAATTGCAACGACTTATGGCGTCTCAGCTGAAACAGCACGTCGCGCAATTAACGTCCTTGCAGATATGGACATTGCCCAAGCACAGCATGGTACCGGGGCCATCATCATTTCCAAACAAAAAGCAATGGATTTCATCGCAACTGAACAAGCTGGTTTTGATTTAGTCAGTTTAGAAAACGACTTGCTCAATAATATTGAGGACCAAAAAAAAGAACTCGATACAATGGCCGATTCTTTAAAAACTTTCTTACAAACATCACAGCGTTTCCAACAATTAAACCCGCTCAAACCATTTGAGCTTGTATTGGATGCACCTTCTGATAAATACGGTTTAAGCTTGAGTGACTTAAACTTTTGGCATCAAACCGGTACAACATTAGTGGGTATTGAACATGATGGTAAATTAGTCATCTCGCCTGGTCCATACGTTAGCCTAGAACAAGGTGATGTCATCTATTTTGTTGGTCCCGATGATTCAGTCGCTAAAGTGAGTGTCTTCTTATTCAATCAATAAATTAAAAAAGGCTGTGGAATTTAGATTCCACAGCCTTTTTCTTGTTTAATGTTTAAAATGCTTCAGTTAATGGTGGTACCACTTGTTTCTTACGTGAAACCACACCTGGTAATGAACCACGACCATCAGTCAATTCAATATTAAAGGCTTTTTCAACCTTATCTTGGTTTTGACCTAAGACCAAAATATCTGAATCTGAGTCCAAAATATTTGTCACAACAAGAATAAATGTATCATAACCATCAGCAGCAATTTCTTCATTGATTGCTGCTTCAATTTCATCACGACGTGCAAACACATCATCAACATCAACCGTATTTACTTGACCGATACGAACAGTGTTGCCACCCATTTCAAATGACTTTGCATCACCATCAATCAAATCCTTGGCTGAACGTGATGATAAATCAGTTCCAGCCTTCAACAATTCCAAACCATACGCATTTACATCGTCAATGCCCGCAATTTTAGCCAAAGCTTCTAGTGCTGGTTGGTCTTGTGGTGTTGTGGTTGGGCTCTTTAGCAACAATGTGTCTGAAATAATAGCTGAAGCCATCATACCAGCTAATGCAGCAGGAATTTCAACATCAGCTTGTTGGAATTCATAGTACAAAATTGTCGCAACTGATCCCAAAGGCTTGTTAATAAACCATAGTGGTGCATTTGACTTAAAATCAATCTTGTGGTGATCGTATACCCCAGTAACCGTCACATCAGCCAAGTTATCAATTGATTGTGCGGCTTCGTTATGGTCAACCAAGTACACTTCATCAGTATCAGCAGCAGTTGCCACTGGCAATGCTTCTAAACCAAAATGTGCCAATGCAAACTTTGTTTCAGCATTAGGTTCACCTTGTGCCATTGCTTGTGAGTCTTCCCCGTAAGCATGGTTAACCAAGTATGAGGCTGCCATTGCTGAAGCAACTGTGTCGGTGTCCGGATTCTTGTGTCCAAAAACTAATTTCTTTGCCATGTGTATTTCTCCAGTTCAACTAAAATCTTTTTTCATTAAATAGTATACCCCATTATTCGCAATTTCGCACGAGACGCGCTTACAAATAATGGGGTATTTTTATTTTACTTTACAAGTGTCTTGGCTAAGTAGAAGCAACCAAGGATTCCAGCATTATCACCGTTCTTAACAGGTTGGATGTAAGTATCCAAATCTGGTACATCCAAATAGTTATTCATTTGTTCCGCAAATGATTCACGGATTAATGGGAATAAGATTTCACGGTGTGGAATACCACCACCAAAGATAATCATGTCTGGGCGCAAAATTGCTGTATACGTCACAGCAGCTTGCGCAAGATAGAATGCTTCCATCTTCCAAGCTTCGTGATCATCGGGCAAGTCCTTACCTGAAACACCCCAACGACCTTCAACAGCAGGTCCCGCAGTCAATCCTTCAAGACAGTTATTGCCGTGGAATGGGCAAAGTCCTTCATAATGATCATCTGGGTGGCGTTGCATCATAATGTGACCAGCTTCAGGGTGTGAACGTCCAGCTAATAGTTCACCATTTTGAATGATTCCGGCCCCAACACCAGTTCCAACGGTCAAATAAACAACATTTTCAACATCTTTAGCAGCACCTGAAACATATTCAGCCCAACCCGCACCATTAACATCAGTCGTCCAGAAGTATGGAATATCACGCCATGCTTTCATTGTTCCTAAGAAATCAAATCCTGACCAACCACGCTTTGGTGTATCCAATACGTAGCCATATGTTGCACTATCAGGCTTCACATCAATTGGTCCGAAAGCAGCAATTCCAATGGCATCAATATCTTCAAATTGGTCGAAGAAGGCGATAACATTCTTTAATGTCTTTTCACCATCTTCAGTTGGAAAACTTTCACGTTGGATAACTTCTTCTGGATTTTCTGTATCTGCTACCGCAACAACAAACTTAGTTCCACCTGCTTCAATTGCACCTAGTAATGACATAACTTTCTTTCCTCGTACTTTCTTGAATTCTTTTTAATTGCATTTTTTGGAAACGCTTTCTTTAACAACTCTTATTGTATATGAAACCGATTTCATAATCAAGTAAAATCATAAAAAAAAAGTGAAATGTTCCCATTTCACTCATTACTTTGATTTAAGTTGTCACTAGATTTTGTTGCAAAACATGCATCATAACAGGTGTTCCACTCGTTTCGGTATCAATCACAAAACTACCATTACTATAACGCTGACTCTTTGGATAATCCATTGGATTAATATCAAAAAGTTTATCCGTATCAGTCAAAATCGTTAATGGCTCTGGTTGATGCTGATGAATACCAACCATTGATACAATGCGATGTGGTTCTCGCTTCAATTCTCGCATAATTGCAACACCTTTACGGGCCCGACTCGTTTTAGGGATTTCATCAACAGGCATCCACTTGAAAGCACCACGATTTGAGACAAATGCCAAAGCTTGGTCATTTGCATTATCACTTAGTGCCATTCCTGTAATTGCGTCATCATCACCTAATGCCATGGCTTTAACACCAGCAGTCCGAGCTCCAGATGTTGGGACTTCATCCAAAGCATAACGTAAACCATTTGCTTGATATGACGCCAGAATCACATCATAGTTTGCTTGCTGCTTGTCGTCAAACCAAACAGTGTTTACAACATACGCATCCGAACGCTTCAGTTTGATAAACGGTGTTGGTTTCTTACGATAAGTCGTTCGTGGTGCCAAGTCACTAAATTTCGTGCGCTTAATCAAACCATCAGAAGTCACACTGACCCACTCCCCGGCTAAGGCATCAACTGAGTCAACAACCTTTACTGCAATAATTAATTCCTCAGAAGCTAACCCTGTAATCGTCTGTGATAGATGTTCTCCCGCTTCTTTCCATCGCACATCTGCAATTTCATGAATTGGTCGATAAACGACATTCCCACGATCAGTCAGCATAAAGAGATGTTGTAAAGTATTCACACGGTTCACAAAGATAACTTCATCGTCATCACGCAAACCATTATCATCTCCTGATGCATTGTATGAACGAATTGATGAACGCTTAACATAGCCACTCTTTGAAACAAGCATCATCACATCTTCATCAGCAACGGTGACATTTTGATCAATCTTCAATTCTTGAACCTGATCTTCAATTGAGCTGAGACGATCAGTCGCATATTCCTTACGTAAGCTCTTCAATTCATTTCGAAGCACTTTTCGTAATTCTTTCGGTTCAGCCAAAATTAAATTAAAGGCTTCAATTTTAGCATTCAATTCTGCAAACTCATGCTCCAATTGCGTTACATCGGTATTCGTTAAACGATATAGTTGCATCGTCACAATTGCTTCGGCTTGTGGTTCAGAGAAATCGTATTCAGCCATCAAATTTTCTTTGGCACCCTTACGATTTTCTGAAGCACGAATGGTTGCAATCACTTGATCCAAAATTGACATCGCTTTAATTAAGCCCGAAACAATATGTTGACGACTTTGCGCTTTTGCTAAGTCGTACTCTGTTCGTTTCGTAATAATTTCAACTTGATGTTCCAAAAATGCTGATAGCGCCTGCTTCAACCCAACGCGTTCAGGTCGTTGATTGTGAATCGCCACCATATTGAAATTATACGTAATCTGCAAATCAGTTTTCTTAAAGAGATAATCCAAAATTCCTTGTGCATTGGCATCCTTACCCAACTCAATGACAATTGAAAGGCCATCTCGGTCAGATTCATCACGCACTTCAGTAATTCCAGCAACATCCTTATTCAAACGAATTTCGTCAATTTTCTTAACTAATGCAGCTTTGTTGACTTCATAAGGGATTTCGGAAATGTCAATCTGTGACTTTCCAGCTTTCAATGCTTTAATTGTTGTCCGTGAGCGCACAATAATGCGGCCACGACCACTTTCATAAGCAGAGCGAATGCCATCAATACCTTGAATAATCCCACCTGTTGGAAAATCAGGACCTTGCACAAATTGCATCAATTCATCTAATTTTGCCTTTGGATGCGCTAAAAGATACACCAAAGCATCAATCACTTCACCCAAATTATGTGGTGGAATTTCCGTCGCATATCCCGCTGAAATTCCAGTTGAGCCATTTACCAGTAAATTAGGGAAATGAGCTGGTAAAACTGTCGGCTCATATTCAGTATCATCAAAGTTCAAGACCATTTCCACGGTCTCTTTATCCAAATCGCGTAGCATTTCACCGGCTAATTTAGACAAACGTGCTTCGGTATAACGCATGGCAGCCGGCGGATCATTATCAATTGATCCATTGTTACCGTGCATTTCAATCAAAGGTGCGCGTAACTTCCAGTCCTGTGACATACGTACCAACGCTTCATAAATTGAAGAGTCACCGTGGGGATGGAAATTACCCATGACGTTACCAACAGACTTAGCTGACTTACGAAACGCCTTATCATAAGTATTACCATCTTTAAACATCGCAAATAAAATACGACGTTGCACCGGCTTTAACCCATCGCGAATGTCAGGTAACGCACGTTCTTGAATAATTGACTTGGAATAGCGACCAAAACGATCGCCCATAACTGTTTCAAGACTAATTTCTTGAATATTTCCGTCTTCAGGCATCGTCTTCTACCTCCTGATCTTGCCATGTTTCAATCACGGGTGGCACAAAATCTGACCCCATTTGGTCAACGTTTTGGCTCTGTTCTTCGTTGGCTTCATCCAGTAATGTCTCACTATCATCACTCAATGTGAAGGCAACATTTGACTCAATCCACTTACGACGCGGCTCAACTTTATCGCCCATTAATGTGGTGACACGTTTTTCAGCCACCATTGCATCATCAATTTTGACCCGGATAAGCGTACGTGTTGCTGGATCCATTGTAGTTGCCCACAATTGTTCTGCATTCATTTCACCAAGCCCCTTAAAGCGTTGTAGGGTATACCCACGCCCCATTTGTGCTTGTAATGTCTCTAATTCAGAATCAGTCCACGCATATTCGATTTCGCTCGCTTTTTTACCATTGCTTTTACGCAACATGTAAAGCGGTGGCAAAGCAATATAGACTTTACCGGCTTCAATCAAAGGTCGCATGTACTTATAAAAGAATGTTAGCAACAAAATTTGAATGTGCGCGCCATCATCGTCCGCATCGGTCATAATAATAATTTTATCGTAGTTAATATCATCAATATTAAAATCAGCACCTACACCGGCACCAATCGTATAAATAATTGTTGAAATTTCTTCATTCTTCATGATGTCAGCTAATTTAGCCTTTTCCGTATTCAAGACCTTACCACGTAATGGCAAAATTGCTTGGAACTTACGGTCACGACCTTGTTTAGCTGAGCCACCGGCTGAATCACCCTCAACTAAGAACAATTCGTTCTTTTGGGCATTCTTTGATTGGGCTGGTGTTAACTTTCCAGAAAGTAATTGTTCTTTCTTGCCACGCTTCTTACCATTTCGTGATTCTTCACGGGCTTTACGTGCAGCCTCACGTGCCTCACGCGCGCGCAATGACTTACGAATTAAGCTTTGTGAAAATTCACCATTTTCCATCAAATAAAAACCAAGTTGTTCAGCAACGACATTATCAACAATTGAGCGTGCTTCTGGTGTCCCTAGCTTATCCTTAGTTTGCCCTTCAAATTGGAGCAGTTCTTCAGGAATCCGCAATGATACAACTGCTGATAACCCTTCACGTACATCTGAACCTTCAAGATTTTTATCTTTTTCCTTTAATAAATTCACCTTACGCGCATATTCATTAAAAGCCTTGGTCCAAGCTGAACGTAATCCAGCCTCATGTGTTCCACCACCTGGTGTGCGCACATTATTAACAAAAGACATCATTGTTTCAGAATAACCGTCATTATATTGGGCTGCGACTTCAACTTCAATCCCTTGTTCAGTCCCATCAAAATACATGACATCCCCTAAGACGTCTTTATCTTCATTCAAATACTTAACAAAAGCCTGAATTCCTTCAGGATAATGATACACTTCTGCCCGTTCTTGACCAGGACGTTCATCCGTTAAGGTTACCTTCACATCTGGTAACAAAAATGCAGATTCACGTAAACGTTCAGCTAAAGTATCAAAATTATAGATAGTCGTTGAAAAAATTGATGGGTCTGGTTTAAAGGTTACTGTGGTACCACTTTTTTCTTTGGTCTTACCCAAATCATTTAAAGTCCCTTTGGGATGACCACCATCAACGAAAGTTTCCTGATATTTACGGCCATCTCGCACAATTGTCACAACTAATTGTGAAGATAAGGCGTTCACAACTGATGACCCAACCCCGTGTAAGCCACCAGATGTCTTATAACCACCCTGACCAAATTTCCCACCAGCGTGTAACACTGTCAATATTACTTCAGGCGTTGGTTTTCCTGATGCGTGCATCCCAACGGGCATACCACGACCATGGTCAACCACTGTAATGGCATTATCAGCATGAATCGTGACATTAATTTCATCACCAAATCCAGCCAACGCTTCATCGACCGCATTGTCAAAAATTTCATAAACAAGATGATGTAAACCTTTACCATCTGTTGATCCAATATACATTCCTGGACGCTTACGAACTGCTTCGAGCCCTTCTAGAACTGTGATGGAATCATCCGAATATGTGTTTTTATTTGCCATGGATGTCCCTGCTTTCTTCGATTTATTTCATCGTATCTTTTACTACATTTAACGTGCCTCTTGACACATTCGCTTTTCATATTAGCCTAAATTATTGAGTCATGGCAAGTAAATTAATAAATTCTAAAACTAAATTTGTTATTCGTTTTTGCTCAAGCATGCTAAAATAAACTTTATGCGCAATTATTTTATTCTTATTATTAAAGAGGTTTAGCATGACAATAATGCATTTTTTAATTAGCTTTGCCCTAGCCTATCTCATTGGATCAGTTCCATTTGGGTATGTGGTTGGGAAAGTTTTCTTCCATAAAGATCTACTACAGTTAGGATCTGGAAGTATTGGAACGACCAACACCTTACGTAACTTAGGGTGGACAGCTGGAATTTCTGTCCTTTGTTTGGATGTTCTAAAGGGCGTATTTGGCGCTAGTATGGCCATGCTTTGGGGGCCCATACCAACCAATATGCCTTGGTTGTATTTTGCCGTCGGAATTGGTGCCATCCTAGGCCATACCTATTCCGTCTGGATTGGGTTTAAGGGTGGTAAAGCGGTCGCGACATCAGTTGGCGTTTTACTTGTGTATAATCTTCAAATGGCTGGTCTCGCATTCAGCGCCTTTGGTATCGCCCTTTTCCTAACCAGTATGGTTTCAGTCGGTTCTATGGTTGGTTTTATTACCGTTACCATTGCATCATTCGTAACCCACGATTGGTATTTGTTTGTCGTGGCGCTTGCGTTAACAATTTTCGTCATTTATCGTCACCGAACAAACATCAAACGTATTATCAATCGCAATGAAAATTTGATTCCTTTTGGCCTTGTTTACTGGTTGAAAGGTAAAGACAAAACAAAATAAAATTACGCATGCTAGTGGCTCAGGTCACTAGCTTTTTTATTTGCCAATTTATCACGGCCAATTAAAAAATTCATTGCCCGTATCATAACGAACAATGAATTTATTTTTTACTATTTTAGAAGAAAGTTAATGTATATGAACCGGTGTAAGTTTGTGCTGGCGCAACATGGTTAATCGCATACTTATGCTTGATATTCCCATCAGCATCAACCGTATCAGCAATTCCCCACCATGGTTCGATACAAACAAATGGTGCATCCTTAGCATATGGTGTCCAAATTCCGACAAACTTTGCATCTTGTACATGCATGGTTACCCCATGTGATTGGGCTTTCTTAGAAAGAACAAATGTAATTGGATTACCCTCAGTCCGTAAAATCTTAGCGTCCTCACGATAATCATCACGATCTAAACGTAAAGGTTGATTAGCATCAAAAACACCTTCTAGGTTATTGTCTAGATAAGGGCCAACCAACTTTGCCGTTGGGTACTTACGACGCGGATCAACATTAATATAATAATCACCAAATGATTCCAATGGTACATTAAAAGCAGGATGTCCACCAAATGAACAGAAAATATCATGCGTATCTGTGTTAGTCACTGCGTAAACAACACCCAAAGTATCTTGTTCTGTTAAACGAAAGACAACATCAAATTGAAAATGGAATGGGTAGATTGATCGTGTTTCTTCTGTATCTACCAAACGCAAACGAACAGTTGTATCCGTCTTTTCAACAATTTTAAAATCATCATCACGGGCAAAACCATGTTGTGTCATGAAATAGGTTTTATCCCGATACTTGTATCGATCACCCTTTAAACGACCAACAATTGGAAATAGATTTGGTGCATGACGCCCCCAAATTGTGGGATCACCTTCCCAAATGTATTCAAAACCCGTTTCTTTATTTTGTACACTTGTTAATTCGGCACCGTGCTCTGAAATCGTTACCACTAACCGACCATTATCTAATGTGACTGTCATCAGCATCCTCCAATAAGACTTGTTTTCATCTCTCCAACTCAATTTTATCAGTAATTACCAAATTGTCTAGTCCAATTATTGAAACCGGTCTCGAATTTATTATTCATTCGCCCTTGGGAAAAATTTACGATAATTTTGTTGTAAGCTCTGCGTTGTGACATGCGTATAAATTTGGGTCGTACTTAAGCTACTATGCCCTAACAACTGCTGCACAGATCGTAAATCAGCACCATTATTAAGCATATCAGTCGCAAAAGTATGCCTAAACATATGGGCCGTCACCTTTTGAGTCAATCCAGCGGCCTTTCCTAGCTGCTTTAACGCATATTCAATGCCACCAGCTGCCAGCGGTTTCCCTTGATGATTAAATAATAGATGGTTTGGTAAACTATCTGCTTTCATTAATTGTCGTCGCCCATCTTGCAAATATTGTTCGAGTGCTTTTTGCGCATATTGTCCATATGGGACAATCCGTGTCTTATTTCCTTTACCGGTCACTGTAATCACTTTGGCGCGTTGATCAATCATGCCTAATTCAAGTGACGCCAATTCTGACACACGCATCCCCGTCCCATAAAGTAACTCCAAAATTAATTGATTTCGTTGCCCCAAAGCAGAATGATCCTGCTGGGCCGTTTCAAATAATTGCGCGATTTCTTTTTCATAAAAGTAGCGTGGTAAATGTTGGCCTGCCTTCTTTAACTGGACACCGGCAAATGGATTTTGTTCGATAGCTTCATTACGTTCTAAAAACTCATAGAATGAACGTAACGAACTCACTTTTCGTGCAATGGTACGCGAACTATCACCGCGTTCATACAAATAAGACAAAAAGACGCGAACGTCCAGACTAGTGACCTCGGTTAAATCAACCGTTTTCGCGTCTGGATTCGTTGCGCCTAAAAATTTAATAAATTCATGTAAGTCTGATTTGTAAGCCTTTTGTGTATCCTCAGAATATTGTCGTTCCACTCTTAGGTAATCTAAAAAACGCTCGACATAATCAATCATGCTTACACCTCATTATGCTTCATCAGCTTGTTTTTCTTGCTTTTCCTGCTTATCGGCTTGTTCTTCATCCTTTTTTGGTGTCGTACCATCAGGCAACGTATCCTTAGTTGGCTTATCCCACGTTACGAAATCACAATCTGGATAACGTGAACAACCATAAAATGTACGGCCACGACGCGTTTTACGTTCGACCACTTGACCATTTTTACACTTTGGACATGGCAAACCAATTTGCTCAACAATGGTTTCTGTATACCGACAGTCTGGGAAACGTGAACAAGCTTTAAACTTACCGTAACGTCCTAATTTAATTAGGATTGGTGCCCCACAAACTGGACAGTTTTCACCGGCCAACTCGTCTTTAAGCACAATCTTTTCCATTTCGGTTTCAGCTTTTTCAAGTTCAGTTGAAAATGGCTTATAAAAGTCATCCACAACCTTAACCCAATACTTATCACCTTCTTCAACCTCATCCAGCTCATTTTCGACCTGGGCGGTAAACTTTACATCTGTAATGTCTGGGAAATACTCATCCATCGTCCCTTGTACAAGTTCACCAATTTCAGTTGGGACAAACTTTTTTGCATCTCGCTTCACATAAGCGCGTTTTTGAATTGTCTCAATCGTTGCCGCATATGTTGACGGACGTCCAACTCCGTTTTCTTCTAGCGCCTTCACTAATGCCGCTTCAGTATAACGTGCTGGTGGCTGTGTAAAGTGTTGATCTGGTGACAATTGTTCCATGGTAACGACATCACCTTCAGCTAATTCGGGTAATTTATTATCCTTTTCACGCGCTGATGGGTAAGCTTTGGTAAAACCTTGGAATTTCGTTTTAGATCCATTGGCACGGAATTGCACATCATTTTGTTCAATCGTAACCGCCATTGTATCTAAGACTTCTGGCGTCATTTGTGACGCGACAAAACGTGACCAAATCAATTGGTATAGCTTAAATTGGTCATTCGTTAATTTATCTTTCACAGAAGCAGGTGTTCGGAAAACTGATGTTGGTCGTACGGCTTCGTGGGCATCTTGCGCCCCTTCTTGTTGCTTACCTTGAACTGGCTTTGACGCAGCATATTCCGCACCATATTCTTCATGAATAAAATGCGCTGTATCATTTTTAGCGGTACTTGAAATACGCGTTGAGTCAGTACGCATATACGTAATTAATCCAACGGTCCCTTCCTTACCACCCAAATTGATTCCTTCATAAAGCTGTTGCGCCGCCATCATTGTCTTTCGAGCTCGGAAGTTCAACTGATTATTGGCTGCTTGTTGCATTGTCGATGTGGTAAACGGTGGCTGTGGGTTTCGGCGACGCTCTTTAGCTTCAACCTTTGTAACCTCAAAATCACCAGCTTGATCCAAACGTTGCACAATGTCTTTGACTGCATCATTGTCAGGCAAATCCATTTTCTTGCCTGCCAAGCCCCAGAAGTCTGCTTTAAACTTAGAACGATTCTTTTTAAATTGCGTCTCTAATGTCCAATATTCTTCTGGTTGGAAACGTTGAATCTCGTGTTCACGATCAATCACTAGACCAAGTGCGATTGTTTGCACACGTCCAGCTGAAAGTCCTGGTTTTACTTTCTTCCACAAAATAGGTGAAATTGAATACCCGACTAATCGATCTAAAACACGTCGCGCTTGCTGCGCATCCACTAGATTCATATCAATTTGACGTGGACTCTTAAAGGCATCTTTAACTGCATCTTTGGTAATTTCATTAAAAACCACACGATTTTCGCCAGCATCAATATCTAAATCTAAGATATTCGACAAGTGCCACGCAATCGCTTCCCCTTCACGGTCCGGGTCGGATGCGAGATAAACATGCTTAGCTGCTTTGGCCTCTTTTTTAAGACCTTTAATAATATCGCCTTTACCACGAATATTAATATATTTAGGCGTGTAATCATTTTCAATATCTACACCCATTTGTGACTTAGGTAAGTCACGAATATGCCCTATACTTGCAACTACTTTATAATTACTACCTAAATATTTTTCAATTGTTTTGGCCTTTGATGGAGACTCCACAATGACTAAGTTCTTCTTACGTTTAGTTGTCTTTTTTGTAGTTGCACGCTTGGTTGTTTTCTTGGTTTTGGTTGCTTCTACCATGTGCGTGCTCGCTTTCTTCTCAAGTTTATTGTGTTCATTCAGCTAAGACTATACACCAAAAATGAATTTTTTCCTACATATAACTCTGATTCTAAGCATGTTTTAAATCTAAATTATAAAATAAACAAGTATCTGCAACACAATTTGGCTAATCATCCTAGCGTTAAATGACTCACATTATTTCATCAGATTAGCATAGATAAGTCATTTTCTGCAAATCAGTTCGCCGTTACCCTTTAACGCGCCTAATCAGAAAATAAAATGGTCTACTTTCTATGTATACAAAAAAAGCGCAAGTTAGATTGCACTTTTCCATCATTTATTTTATAAATCTATTTACCAACTACCACCGAATTGGAAATGATTGTGCATAATTACTAAACACACGTTCATCACGCGGTACGTACTTGTTCAATGTTTCCAATGCGGTTTTCAGACTAGTCGGATTTTGAACATTTAAACGTAAATTCGTCAAAACTTCATGATTTAGTTGCTTCACTAAATCATTCGCAACGTGGCCAACATTGGATCCTTTTTCAATACGTTGATAATCTACAAGTAAAGTTTGATTTAACGCGTGATAACGCTGTTCATATTCAGCTTTAGAAAGGTCATTGTATAGATTAGAGAGAATGGATTTTACTTCACTCGCTTCACGTTCTTTTTTATTACCTGACATTTAGCACACCTCACTTTAAAAGTTCAAAAAAGCCAGAATAATGGCAACGATTAGTAAAATAATGCCGATCATTGCAACAATCTTCATTTGACTTTCCGAAAACTTAAACCGACTATCATTGGCCGCAATCGTAAATAACAATCCCGAAAACATGGTTGCTGTCTGCAAATGCGTTAAATCAAATTGTTGCGACCGCAACATATTAATCAAACTCAAGATAACAATTAATCCACCCAATCCATAAAAAATATTATTAATCCATGTCTTCATAAAGCGACCCTCCAGCGGAACCATTCTTTTGATTGCCTATAGTATACGCTTTTTAAGCGTTATATGTTAATTTTCATGCTGAGTTTGTATGAATTGTTGCAATTCATGTCGATAATGATGGCCTTGATTATAATTTGCCAGGGCTTTCACATCAGCTCTCGGATTAACATCGTCTAAAATTAATCGTTGATATAAATCAGCATAGGGTGCTGCGACAAACTGACCGCTTTCTGCCTCTTTTTGTAAATCATAGTCAATTTTTTTAAATTGCATATCGCCAATACCTGCATCATCAATATCTAATATCATATATTGCGCACGTCGATCATGTTGAAATGCAGCATAATTATAATAAGGAGAACCCACAGATCCAGGATTGAAAATTAATTGATCCGCATGACTGTAACGCATCAGCTGATGATGAATATGTCCATAAATTGCCACATCCAGCGCCTGGTCATTGAATAGCTGATCTAAATTAGTCGTATCCGCATCTGATACCAAGTTGCGACCATAATTCTGCATTGACGTATTATGCGACAATCCAATCTGAAGGCCATTAATTTGCACTGTCGTGGCAATTGGCGCTTCGCGCATTTGTGTTAAATATTGCTCATCCAGTTCTTCAAATAAATATTTGGCAAGGATTCCGAAATATACATCTTCCGGATCATTCAAGTCAACCGCTTGGGGATTATCCAACACATCTAGAAAAATTTCATCCCAGTTGCCACGTAGATACACAGTGGTATTAATTTGTTTTAAAAGTTCGAACAAGTGATTTCCACCATAACCAGGCAGTACCAAATCACCCAGGAACCAACTTTCATCGATAGGCTGCTGTTGAATATCTGCAACGACCGCTTCTAAGGCCGTTAGATTTCCGTGAACATCCGAAAGAACAGCAATTTTAGTCATGAGTCACCTCTACGCTTTCTTAAAAAAAAGAGCTTCATCAGCTCAAATGTCAATCGACGCTAAATTAACAAACGATTATCGACTGCGGATTCAATACCTAAGTCACTAATACCCGTTAGATAATCCTCCATCGTGACTTGGTCATTGGAACGCATCACATGAAATGAACCAGATTGATTATGTGATAAATAACGTGAGTCCATTAACCCATTCCGTTCATAGAATTGAACCCGTTTAACACGCTGTTCTTCATTAGCTGCGTCAAGACCAGTTTGCTCGCTTTCCAAAATATAACCGTTTGGATACATTTTTTTCAAATGTTGCAAGACTTCACTACCAACATTTTTTCCACGCATTTTAGCATCAATGGCCAAATATAAAATAAATGCTTTACCAGTATCAATGCCCACATGTAAACAGATGCCGACATATTCATCATCACGTTCAATAATTGAGAGATGAATATTGCTATGCGTTGCTTGCTGATTTAACAAAAAATTCATCGCAAAGCGTTCTGTCTCTGGGAAAGCATCCACATAGACTTGATCCCAATATGCTGCATTTTCAGTATTATAATCAATAAATTTCATTTTTCACTTCCATTAGGTTATTTTAGTTTAGGTCAGCTGTTATGCGTTAACAACCGTCTCAAATTCTGCTATCACATTCTCAGCGTCATCTACTGACAATACTAAACGCTGATATCGCTCATGTTCTAACTCAATCACAATCAACGGTGTGGCTTGCTTGGCATTAAAAAAAGTCACCTGATTATTTTTCACAAAATCCCCTGCCCAATAACCTGGAATGCGAGTTCCTGGCGCTCTCAAGCCTTTTGCTTCATTTAAAATATCCGGATCTCCCATGCTGATTGACCGTACATGGTTAAGGGGCACTTTAATTTCCTGCTTTAAAGCCGCAATCTTAGTCAAGCCAGTTGGTGTCACAATTAGTGTATCGGTTGCTATCTGAATCAGATTTAACATCTTCAATCTCCCTTTATCCCAACCAAACGTTATTTAATTTGATCTTTATAGCGACTATATAAATCTTGATCTGAAATGGTCGTCGGATCCTTTTTATCCTGAGCCTGTTTCATTTCCCACTGCTGCCCTGAACGCGTGACCACATAGGTTTTATCCTTACCCTCGAACAAATCAGAGGTGACTTGCCAAGTCTGTTTATCCGTCTTGTTCACTGACATTTTATTTAAAGCAACACTCGCCGGTGGTAGCTGATGGCCCACCTTATCATATCCTTTTTCAGCATTTTCACGCACCCAACACTTAATGAGGCGTTCTTGATCTTTCGAACTTAATTGATCAATTTGCGTTTGTTGCACTGAGCTTGCGATTGCAGTGCGCTCCTTTAATTTTTGCTCGTGTAGCTGGTTAACACCAAAAATAACACCAGTTAAAACAACACCTATTACAACTGCACTTAAAATCGTTTTCTGATACTTCATGCGAACCCCCTCTACAAACTGTAACTGAAAAAAATCACTTTAGCTTAATTCACTTTTAAAACCGGTCATATCAGCATCTGTAATTTCACGGATGACCCGACAAGGAACTCCAGCTGCAATTACATTAGCCGGAATATCCTTGGTAATCACGCTTCCAGAACCAATGACCGTATTATCACCAATCGTCACGCCTTGATTGATATGCACGCCTGCACCAACCCAAACATTATTACCAATTGTCACCTTTTTAGCATAACAACCACCTTTGACACGCTCTTGCGCATCTAGGGCATGATTTGACGTATAAATGCCCACTTTTGGACCAAAAAGTACATTGTCTCCAATTTCAATACCTCCACCATCAAGCATGACACAGTCAAAATTAGCATAGAAATTATTACCAATTGTGATATTAAATCCAAATTCACAGCGGAAAGTTGGTTCAAAAAAGACCCCCTCACCAATCGAGTGCAATAGTTCGCCCAACACTTCAGTTCGCTTTACCTCAGTTTGACCAAATGTTGCATTATATTTATTCGTTAACAAAACTGTTTGTTCACGTGCTGTCACTAATTCTGGTGTCAAATCATCATACATGGCTCCCGTGAGCATATGTTGGCATTGTTCCGCTAGGTTCATAGTTAATCTCCTTAATCCTAGTAGCAATTGTCTTAATAACCAAACCAGGCCACTTTGTACTGTTGTTTTCGTCTCAATTCATCAATAATTTTAATTTCAGCTGTTGAAGGCTGATAAATGCCTTTCAAACGAAGTCGATCAATCGTCCGTAATAAGTGTCCCAATAGTTCAAAATGACTATTTTTACCTCTGGCAACCTTATCTCTTGTCATTACGACCTGAGATTGTATCTCCGGATTTAAATCAAAGCTCAGCAATTGATCTAATAAATCTAGCACAATTTGCCTTTTTTTAAACATTAAATCATCTCCTCTTGCTTTATACTTATTATAGCAGTTAAAAGGGAGGACTTATATGGGTATTCAACTAGAACCAATTACCGCCAATGACACCGTGACGATGACAGGGATGTATCATAGTGCGTTTGCAGGACTTTATGAAAAATATCATGACGATGCAACCAATCCTTTTAAAGAAACCCCACAAAGTATTTTAACTAAAATTAACACTGACACGCATCATTACTATTTTATTAACATTAATCAAAAACGTGTTGGCTTGATTGGTCTCATTCAAACCGAATCAGCGCAAATCACACGCATATCGCCTTTACTGATACTTCCACAGTACGAGGGGCATCATTTTGCGCAAGCAACTTTAAACGCCTTGCCTGATTTTTTTCCAACTATCACACAATTGGAAGTCGATACCATTTTACAAGAAGCCAAACTCGTTCATTTATACGAAAAGTGTGGCTTTGAGCGGATTCCAAACAAGAAAATCCAGCTTCAATCCAATATGACATTGATATTTTTAAGAAAAAGCCTATAAAAAAGTCACGCCTAAAAAGACGTGACTTTTTATTATGCTAATTTATCAATGAGTTGGGCCATTGTTGCTTTGGCTTCACCAGGCAATATATTATATTCCGTTTGCGCCTCCATAAAGTTTAAACGAGTCTGCAAACGTTCAACCACTTTCTCACGATAGTGTGTATCTGAAAAGTCGACCTCATAGCCCGGAATTTCTAAATAAAGCAATTCATCTAATCCACCATAAGGAATAAATTTAGCTTCATGATGAATAATGTCATCAATACTATCAAGTGTTACATCTGGCGTTACTTTCTTGTTGCCAAAATACCCTGTATTAATGACATAACATGCTGTCCCCAGTTCTTCAAAAAGGGTACGAAAATCTTGATAATCCTCCCCCAATGGATAAACTCTAAATGGATTAGCAAATGGCTCAATCACTAATTTATTCTTATCAACACCATTGACAATATTCTCAGCACTTGAACGTTTTGTTGCTAACGTTACGCCAAAAGCCGCAGCAATGACAGGGTCCGTAATTTTAAGCACGGGTGGTAATGAATCGTCCTTCATAATCCAGTAAACCGCATCTAATGCTGAAGCTAGATGATCGGTCCGATTTTTAGTCATAAATCGTGATTTAACGGCACGCCCATTACTATTACGAATATCACGCAATACTGGGACTTTTTCGCCTGACTCATTTAAGGTTACACCAACATTTTGACAGGTTAAGAAATAGTCCACAGAGCTTTTGGTTAAGTCATAATCTTGTGTTTTATCAAAATACGACGGTTCTAACGCCGTAGCTGAGGCATCAGTTTTATTAATCACAAAGGCATCATCATGTAAGATTTCAATCTGCTCATCTCTTTTAGATGGCGCAAAAGTAATGGTTGATTTACCTGATCCTGATAACCCGAACGCCGCCATCGTATACGTCTTATCAGCTAATTGATATTGTTTCATACCGCCATGAGCAGAAACAAATCTATTTCGATGCGCTGTGGCCCAAGCTAATGTCAATGTCCCCTTTTTCAGCTCACCAAAATAACTCAAACCTAAAATAATCGCAACGTTATGCGCTTGATCAAAAAAGGCCAATCCATTGGGAAAATCTGGATGTTGCCAATTTGGGTCAGCGTAAATATAGATATCATTTTCATCAAATTTATTTGATGCTTGATACATGGCATCATGAATGGCATCTTTAACTTGAAAATTTAACATATATGAATACAAACTATTGGCATATTCTTCAGGTATCATCAGATGACTCTTCATCATAAAATCAGCATCTAATCCCACATAAACTTCAGTTTTTAGAAATTTTTCAGCTCGGCCATCAAAAATAGCTTCACGGATAATCCCTTCATACTGCTTAGTATCTGTTTCGGGATACTCAGCAATCACCCGTGCAGCTGCCGTTCGGCCAACAATCTTTCCATTATTGTAAACCAACACTTTTGCATCATCAGGCAATCCCAAGTCTTGCGTATGTTTCACACCCATATCTGTGACAATGGTTCCTGGAGCCTGATTAGCGCGATCATAAGCATCTTGCAAATCAAGCACTTCTTGCACGTTGTTACCGTAGAAGGCTGTCTCAACAGTTGTCTTAACACTGTTCAAAAGCTGATTCTTTTCTGTGATACTGGCATTTGCTAAATTTCCAATCGTGGCCATAAGGTCCTCCTAATTATAAGAAAGCGTTTTCATAACATCTTCATTATACGGGAGTTATTTAAAAATGTAAAAAAACATTTTTAGATTTAGATAAATTAAAAAGCACTATCATCAAAGATAGTGCTTTTTTCTAATACCATTTACCTAGCAAATAAAATAAGATGGCAATATCAATTGCTGCAAATATTAAAGTGACTAGTAATTGTTTAGTCGTAAATCGATTGGTTTGTGACCAAAATTGATGCCCACCCCAAATGATGACGGCAATTAAAACCACAACAGTTACGCCAAATTCCAAAACTTGTAACATGTTAAACTCCTCAATCAGCTACTATAATAGACGTCCATTATCATGCCATTGACCATATTGTTCCTGCGCATCTAAAGACTTTAAAAACTTATTCAATCGTTTTTGATATACATCTGCTTGCACAGATTGGATATTATCAATTTTAATCCGCTTATACAAATCTGGTAATTCATCAAAATAACGCTTTCGTGTCTCATTTGCCCGAATTGCCTCTAAAATAATGGCATCAATTTTGAAATGGGTCACATCCATATCTGGTAAAACAGCCCGACCTTGATCCGTCATTAAACCTAATCGTTCTAGGCGGCGCACACGGGCCTTGTTTAGTTCTGTCCACGAACTACGTTTTGCCCGTGGTGATAACCGTTGCGCGGTTTGGTTAGGACTAATTTTCTTTTTAATCCCATCAATCCAACCGTAACATAAAGCTGCCTCAACTGCGTCAAGATACAACAGCTTCCCTGGCTCAGGTTTGACACTCACAATCACCCAACAGGCTGTTTGTGTTGTCGCGTTTTGATCTAACCAGTCCAACAATTCACGCTGCGTCGTTACTGTTAATAAATGATCAATTTCCATAGAGTTTATTTATCTTCTTCTGGCTCAGATAACTGGCTATTTTGATAACGCTTATACAAAATAATTGCGATAATCAAAATTAAGATAGCACCACTCAATGTCAAAATCTTAAGAGCATCATCATGGTAGACCAAAATTGCACGAATAATTGCGGTTACCGCAACATACAAGTAGTCCTCAAAATTAATTTCAGCATTATTTGAGAAATAATCTTTAATAATCACCAAAAACTCAATACATAAGAATAGTGACAAAATACTCTCTGATACATCCGTAAACTCTAGCCCGGAACTATGCTGGAAGAGTTCTTCTACTAAAGCCACAATTTCTAAACAGAAATAACCAGCAATCACTAATCCAAGGACCAACATAAAGGCCATAATAACCCAATCAGAAAAATTTGAAATCAACTTTGCTTTCTTTTTTAACATACATCCCACCACTTCACTTCTAGAATTTCTTATTTGAGTATACTGGATTTATATCTTAGACACAATTTAATTCCTGCAATTTTATGTCCCTTGCATTAAATCTGTAGGTGCCGTTAAAACGAATGCCCCCTCATAAATCAGCGCATAATTTCCGGCAAAAGCTGGATTTAAAACATCGCCTGGCATCACCCAGACATTTCGATTTTCGTCATTGGCAATCGCTGCCGTGACCATCGTACCGGACTTACATTTAGCCTGACAAATCACAATATCCTTGGTTAATCCCACAATGATTCGATTTCTTTCTGGAAAATGCCAGGCTTTTGGTCCCATCCACGGCAAATATTCTGATAGTATCAAGCCATGCGTTCCAATATGGGCTTGTAATGCGCAATTTTCAGCCGGATAACTATGATTCAAACCGGTTCCAATGACTGCAACCGTTTTACCAGCACATCCTAATACAATTCGATGGACCAAACAGTCAACACCTTTAGCATTTCCAGAGACAATCGTATATGCTGCTGCCCACTCAGGTAACCAGGCGCGTAATAAGGACTTGGTTTGCGGTAAAATTTCTCGACTCCCCACCACACCTAGCATTGGTGTTTTTAACAAGTTTCGATTGCCTTGATAAAAAAGCACTAACGGGGGATCACTAATTTGTTTTAAGTTTTCTGGATAGTCTGAATCAATAATCATCACCACTGACAAGGCACTAATTTGCTGTAACTCTGGCATCCATTGCCCGGATTGAAACCAATTGACGATGCGCATTTGCTTTTTGTCCGAAAACGCACACAGCTTTAAAAATGCCAGATTACACTGAAATGCTTGTTGCTCCAGTGCCCATCGCCAAATTTGATACCTTTGTTTACAATTTAATCCTGGAATTAACATTAACCACAATAAAAAAACACGTTGCATAACCGCCTCCTGATTCAATAGAGACGCCAACAAAACGTGTTTTTGCATTATTTATGATAATTTTTTACGGGCGCAAAAGTCATCCGATGAATTGGACAAGGTCCTAGCGCCTCTAATCCAGCTAAATGCGCCTTCGTCCCATAACCAGCATTTTTAGCAAAATCATATCCGGGATATTGCTGATCATACTGAACCATCAACTCATCACGATAATTTTTCGCTAGAATTGACGCAGCACCGATACTAATACTGCGGTCATCCCCTTTAATTAATTTTTCTTGGGGTAAATCCATATCAACCGTCATCGCATCAATCAAGAGCCCATCAACTGGAACTTGTAACTGCTCAATGGCTTGCTTCATGGCAATGCGACTGGCCTCATAGATATTCACTTCATCAATCATCTGGGCATCAACCACACCAAAAGCATAGTCCACGACTTCCGACTTAATTTGTGCATCTAATTGCATGCGTTTTTTGGCTGATAACTGTTTTGAATCATGAACTGCTACTAAATCAAAATGGTCATCAATCACAACGGCGCCTGCGACAACTGGTCCGGCCAAAGGCCCCCGCCCGACTTCATCAACACCGGCCAACTGCTTATTGTCTAACCAAGCAGCTTTTTCAAAAGATAACCTTTGGTCAAACGCGTCCCGTTGGTCCGCTAATTTGGCTTGATTCCGCTCAAATTGTTGAAGTAATTTCTGAACACCAACCCGCTCATCATCTTGCCATTGTGAGACGCTCGCTGGATTTTCAGCTAATGCCGTTTTAATCTCAGAAATGGTTGCGCGTTTAGGCTTCATCCACGATTTCTCCAATACGATCACTTGGCATTTCTAGCGTATAGCGTCCTAACTTACCACGACGTAAATCAATCAACATACGTTCGGCGGCACGGTCATAATCATCTTTAAACCCAAGTTTCTGCGTAATCAACAATAAAATATCAACGTCACTCATTGTATCAAAACTATCTTCTGGCAAATGATAACGTTCGATAATTGCTTTCGGATTATAATCACGCATGAATTTAAGCATGCCAAGTGCAACATCGTCATTATTAATTAATTGATCTTTGATTGCACCGGTCATAGCAAGATGTTCACCAACCCGCTTATCTTCAAATTTAGGCCATAGTACCCCAGGGGTGTCCAATAATTCAAGATTGGTTGGCGTCTTAAGCCATTGCAACTTTTTCGTCACACCAGGTCGGTCACCGGTAATGGCAACATTTTTCATAACCAAATGATTCAATAAAGTTGACTTTCCAACGTTTGGAATTCCGGCAACCAATGCCCGAATCGCCTTATCTTTAACCCCTTTATCCGCCAAATTAGCCCACTTATCAGCTAACACTTCACGGGCTGCCTTCGTCATAATTTGTGGGGTTTTATGTCCACGTGTGTCTAGTGCAACAACTGCTAAGCCTTGGCTTTCAAAATGATTAACCCATTCTTTTGTTCGAGCTGGGTCAGCCAAATCGGTTTTAGTTAAGACCAATAGACGCGGCTTTTGCCCCAACACTTCATCCAATTCTGGATTACGCGATGATGCGGGAATTCGTGCGTCAACTAATTCAAACACGATATCCACATACTTCATATTTTCCCGCATTAAACGGAAAGCCTTAGCCATATGACCTGGATACCATTGTATTATTTGTGCCATGTTACGACCTCCTTTTTAGTTTTCTGAAGCGAGATACTCAGCCCAAGCTTCATCAAAAATAGTTACAGAATGCAAATAACTTGCATTTTCTTCTAAATGTCTTGAAATTTCATCAAAGTCATCACTTTGTTTTGGGAATTGTTGGTCATAAAATGCCCCATTCGCAAATGTTTGCACTTCGTTGGCAGCAACAGGATTGCGTTGCGTCATTAACCAACTATAAAATGAACGTCGCATCACACAACCTCTTTTCTTAAAAATTGACTTTTTCTATTTTAGCATAAAACGCTGGCTTCCGCAGAATGCTTACGGTTTTACCCCATAATTCTTTTGCCGCGCCGTTGTTAAATACATAATAGCCTAATCAAGTTGCATATTCCCCATCACCATCTTTTCGACATCCCCCTGCTCAGTCACATCAACATCAGTAAAGCCGAGCTTTTTATATATGGCTTTGGTTTCTGGCATCGTAAAAAAAGAACAGTTAATCCTAGAAGATTAACTGTTCACAATCACATTAATTTATTTCATAACTGAAGCCAATGGCTCCTGGACCCGCATGAGTTGCCACAGTTGGTGATGTTTCAAAAACTTTAACATCAGCATCTGGGAAATCAGCTTGAATTTCATCAGCCCAAGCTTGTGCCTTTTCTGGAATACCAACATGCGCAAGGTGCACAGCCTTAATACCAGTTGGTTCGTCCTTCATCTTATCAATAAAGCCGTTCACATACTTCTTAATGGCTTTTGCACCACGGCCCTTAACTTCAACTTGAATATCACCGGCAACGACATGCGCACCGACTTGAATATTCATCAAACCAGCCACAAATCCAGCTGTCTTTGATAGACGACCACCTTTAACAAGGTTATCTAATTCTGAAACTGTCAAATAAAGCTGTGTCTTATCATGCACTTCTTTAATCTTGGCCAGAATATCTTCCTTACTGGCACCCTCAGCCGCTAACTTAGCAGCTGCAATCACTTGAAAAGCTTCAGAGCGGTCAATAAAGTCTGAATCAAGAACAGTTACATCAGCATTCACCATCATTGCGGCTTGTTCGGCAGCATTAACTGTTCCAGACAAACCTTTAGTTAAGTGGATTGAAATGATTGAAGAACCATCTTTAGCTAAATCTTCATAGACCTCAGTAAAGGCTCCTAATGAAGGTTGTGATGTGCTTGGCAATGCACTTGATTCAGCCATCATCCCAACAAATTCATCACGTCCGATGGTAACACCATCTTGGTAAACTGTTCCATCAATCATCACCGTCAATGGTACAACGGTAATGCCATATTGTTCAGCTTCTTCCTTACTAATTAAAGCGGTAGAATCCGTAACGATCTTTACTTGAGCCATTTTTTATCCTCTCAACTTTCAATTCATTATTCATATTATGACACATTCAGTTTAATACTGGCAAATTAAAGCCAGCTTTAAAGTGAGTCTGGATGACGCATCCAACCAAGGGCGAGCGCGCCAGGACCTAAATGGGTTCCAATTACTGGTCCAAAATACCCCATATCAAATTCTACTTCAGGGAATTTAACTTGTAAATCAGCTAACCATTTTTGACCCTCTTCTAAGTTATTAGAATAAATCACCATCGCCCGCACTGGATAGTCAACCTCAGCAATGCCTTCTTGGAATAAATTCTCTGCCCGTGCTAATGATTTTTTCATTGAGCGCACTTTTTCAAATGGCACAATGTAATTCGTTTTATCATCAAAAGTCAAAATTGGCTTAATTTTCAACATTGATCCTAAAAATGCTGAAGCATTTGACAGGCGACCACCACGAGCCAAATTTTGTAAGTCGTCTACGACGAAGTACTCATCGATTGTCTCACGTAACTGATCTAAAGTTTCCGTGATTTCGGCGACACTTGCCCCATTTTGGGCCATCTCACCGGCCTTCAAAGCCAATAACCCCATGGGGCGCACAGTTAATTTTGAATCATAGGCATGCACGGTAAACCCCTCGACACTGTCTCGTAAACTTTCAACAGTTTTTACCGCACTTGAAATAGTTGAAGACAAGTCAATGACAAATGCTTCATCATAGCCTTCTTGCTTCAGTTGTTCAAACAACTTAATCCAGTCACCAACGGCAGGTTGTGATGTCGTTGGGAAATTTTCCGTATGTGCCAACATATCGTAAAATTCTTCACGCTCAATATCGACCCCTTCGTGGTATTCTTTACCATCAATAATCACCGGAATTGGCACAACTTGAATGTTATACTCTGCTACCTCTTCCGGAGATAAGTAGGCTGTTGAGTCAGTTACAATTGCTACTGTCATTCCACACTTTCCCCTGTCTGTTTGTTATAAAAAATTATTTACTAAAAATAAATGCATAAAATAAAAACATTTCAATTTTAGCATATTCGTTCCAAAGAATCAGTGATTATCAGCAATCGGCTTATTTTTTACTCAAAGTAAATTTTTAAAAATAACGTTTGACAAGTGATTATGAGAATCCTATAATTTAAATATCATAAACGAAGGAGATATTCATTATGCGTCATTCAATGCAAACAATTGAACAAGTAGTCGTCAGCGTCGTCGTGATTAACGAGTAAGCTGACACCCTTTGTGCTGCTTACTTATTTACACAAGTAGGCAGCTATGACGATGTGGATACATTTCCAACACGCGTAGCTATTTCTGGCTACGCGTGTTTTTATTTATCGTCAAGAAAAAATAGGAGAATTTATTATGCAAGAAAAACACACACCTCGCACCCGTGATATTTTATTGATTGCTTCCGTTATCTTCGGCATGTTCTTTGGTGCCGGTAATTTAATCTTCCCCATTCAATTGGGTCAATCTGCTGGTAGTAACTGGATCTTAGCCACCCTGGGTTTCTTAGTAACTGGAACTTTAGTGCCTTATCTGGCCATGCTCGCCATTTCCGTCACAAAATCTGAAAGTGCCTATGATTTAGCTAAACCGGTTGCACCGTGGTTTGGTATGGCCCTATTGGTTCTTATTCACTTAACCTTAGGTCCATTGGTTGCAACACCACGTACAGCAGCTACTGGCTTTACAATGGGGGTTGCACCCTTCTTGCCTGAAAGTTGGCAAGGTATTGGTATGATTATCTTTTCATTCATCTTTTTTGCACTCGCCATTTTAGTTAGTGTCACTAATTCGCGAATTACCGATTGGGTTGGTCGATATCTAACACCCCTATTTTTAATTTTAATCATTGGCGTAATCATCATTGGACTTTTGAACCCAATGGGTGATTTAAACCAACCAGTTGCAAGCGCTTATCAAAGCACCCCTTTCATGACTGGTTTCTTAGATGGTTATAACACACTTGATGGAGTTGCTTTGTTGGCCCTTGCCGTTTCTGTGGTTTATGCCGTTCGTGGCCTTGGTTACCGCGACCAAGCCATTTCAAGTACGATTGCCAAAGCCGGATTGTTAAGTATTATGCTTGAAGCGTTAATCTATACAGCATTGATTGTGCTAGGGGTTGCCTCATTAACACAATTAAAGTTAGCCGATAATGGTGGTATCGCATTAATGCAAATTATCCAACATTACTTTGGGACTTCTGGTTCAATTTTGACCGGTATTTTGGTTATCTTAGCCGTGTTCACGACTGCAGTTGGTTTGCTATCTTCATTTGCGCATGACATGCATCTCATTTTTAATAAAATTAGTTATAATGGTTGGTTGATTATTTCATCAGCTGGATCATTCTTAACTGCTAATTTGGGACTCACAAATATTATTAAGTGGTCATCACCACTATTAATGTTCATCTATCCATTTGTTTTGACGCTTATTTTCTTAGCTTTGATTCAACGCTTCTTCAATGGTGCCCCCATCGTTTATCGTTTGACGATGCTTTTCGTTGCACCAATGGCCCTAATGGATGGTTTGGCTAGTGCCCCATTTGCATCTAGCCCCGCTATCGCTAATTTAGTCTCAGGTTATCATCATTTGATTCCATTTGCTTCGGCTGGTTTTGGCTGGATTCTCCCGGCTTTGATTGGTTTTGGACTTAGTTTAATCATTTGGCATTTCCAAAAACGCGCCTAATGAACACCATAAAAAAACCGATGACATCTAATCGTCATCGGTTTTTTTATGCAATTTTATTGATTGACTTATCTAAACGATTAAGTAGAATTTCCATCATGCGTTTCTCTTCATCTGACCAAACTGAAAAGACTTGTTTATTAAACTCAGCCTGCGCATCAACCAATGCCGTCATTGTATCAAGCCCTTTTTGCGTCAAACGATAACGTAACTGACGATTATCATGGCTAATCACTTCACTTTCAACTAGTTCTTTTTTCACCAATGATTTTAACTGACGTGAGAGCGTTGAGTTATCAAGTGCCATCCCTTTTGACAATTTATCCTGAGTATCATACCCGTCATTCACATAACCCAATAAAGTCCATTCGGCAACTGTTACGCCCTGTCCTTTAGCCATTTGAATTAAATTAGTTCGATATTGCTTTTCAGCAACTTGCAATGCGTCCAAGATTTGTTTCATATCGAGTTCCTACCTTCGTTTCAATCCTTTGTTATTATCAATTTATTTACATGTATGTTTATCATCTGAGCATAGTTTATGCATCAAATTTAGTCATTTCATTTTCTACAATAGCATAGATAGAATTGAACGCGTTTAGTTAACCCCATTCCTAATCATTTTTTAAGAATTAAATCAAAATAAAAAGGAGTCATTAAAACGACCCCTTTATCTTAATTAAATTTCTGGTTTTTGACGTAACTTTTGAACAACCAAAGCAGATGGTGTTACCGTCATCGTCGTTTGACCTTCAAAAATAACGAAACCTGGCTTTGCACCATTTGGCTTACGTAAACGTCGAACCGGTAAGTAATCAACAGGTACATTCGCTGAATCACGGGCTTTAGAGAAATAGGCAGCTAATTGTGCCCCTTCTTCAAGGATCTGCGTACTTGGTTCAGCATCATGAATAATGACGTGTGAGCCCGGAATATCTTTTGTATGTAACCAGATATCAGAACGCTGAGCTGTCTTCATCGAAAGTCGTTCATTTTGCAAATTATTTTTACCAACTTCAATTAAAGTGCCATCGCTCGCATAAAATTTTTCTGGTTGACTCACTTGTGGCTTTTGCTTCTTTTTCTTTTGTACCCGCAAATAGCCTTCTTGAATCAATTCTTGTCTAATTTCTTCAATGTCTTTTGGACTAGCAATATCAACTTGTGCTTGTAAATTCTCAAAATAGTCTACTTCCGCCTGAGCCAAGGCAATCTGTTCATTTAAGTATTTAACTGATGCCTTCAACTTGTTATAACGTGTGAAATAACGCTGGGCATTTTGAGAAGGATTTAGTTGATTGGACAATTGAATTTGCATGGGTTCATTATTTTCATAATAATTGGGCAATTCAATTTCAGTCATCCCACGTTCAATTTGATGCATATAAGTTGTCAGTAATTCACCTTTTACTTTAAATTCATCAGCTTGATCGGCCGCAGCTAATTCAGCCTGCTGCTTCTTAATTTTGGTCTTATTTTTCTTTAGTTCATTATGAATCACACGTAATACAATTCCGGCTTGTTGTTGCACGCGGTCACGCTCAGATTTACCTTCATAATAAGCATCTAGCATGGTACTTAAGCTTTCAAAATGCTTAGCAGTGCCCGTCACTGTTTCCCATGAAAATGGTACAAATTGTAAACTTTTTTCAGTTTCAATCAATTGTGGATCCGGCGTATCAAAATGGGCTAGCCAAGCTTGCGCATGCGCCATGGCATCACCTTCATTTTGAACAACTGCTGCTAATTCACGAGCTGAATCACGGGCAAACCCTTGAAAATGACCTTGAATGGCTTTAGCTAATTCAGCCTGATCTGGATAATCTAAGATAAAATTAGCCAAGCCATCTAAGGTTGCATATGGATTTAAGACATCTTGCTTAGGCGGTTGTACATAGCGTGCTCCTGGCATCAATGTACGCACACGATTTTGGTCAGCTGGCACATGTTTAATCAAATCAATAATTTTTTGACTGCTTTCATCCACCAAGAAGAGATTTGAATGGCGGCCCATCATCTCTAAAATCAAAACTGTATGCTCTTCATCCCCTAATTCATTGCGCCCTGACACAATAAAACGTAAAATACGATCATTTTCAACTTGCTCAATCCGAATTAACTGCGCACCTTCTAAATGCTTACGTAGCATCATTGCGAAATTAGGCGCTGTTTGCGGATTCTTATACTTAATATCAGAAATTTGTGCGCGTGCAAACATTGGATGTGCACTAAGTAAGACGGGGTAATTGTGTCGGTTGTTACGTACAACCAAAAAGATTTCATTGGCATACGGTTGATGGATTTTCATAATCCGTCCGCCTGCTAATGTATCATTTAATTCTCGTGCCATTGCATGCGTAAATAATCCGTCAAATGCCATGTTCTACCACCTTTTTTAATCTACAAAATACTGGCGAATAACACGTTCGTCTTCAGCCAATTGTATTTTTAACGTTTCCATTCCGGAAAATTTTTCTTCACCTCGAAGATAATGATGCCAACGAACATTCACAGCTTCACCATAAATATTTTGGGCAAAATCAAACAAGTAAATTTCAACTGTCTTAGGTCTAGCATCCCCAAAAGTCACATTATAACCAATTGATGCCATCCCTTGATACCAATCATCACCAATTTGCATTTCCACAGCATACACACCAATTGCTGGTAAACGCTCGTCTCGTGGTGTTTGAATGTTTGCGGTTGGATAACCCATTTGACGTCCCCGGGCCTCACCATGGACAACCACACCACTTGTTTGATAGGGAATGGTCAAGAATTCCGCCAGTTCATCCATACGACCAGCATCAACTAATTGACGACTGTAACGTGATGCACTTTCATGGCCTAAAATTTCGATTTTTGGAATTTCAAGGACATCAAAACGGCCATTGGCATATTCTGCTAAATGCGCCATATCAGCATTGGCATCCTTAGCCCCATAAGTATGATCAAATCCAGCGACCGCAACCTTGGCATTTAAGCCAACAATGTAATTATCGACAAATGCTTGTGGTGATTGCTCAGCATAGCTGGCTGTGAAATTAACCACATAAGTTTCATCGACACCCAAGTCTGATAATAAATCGAGCTTACGTGACAATGTCGTTAAATACTGAAGCGGGTTCGCATGCGTTTCAAACACAACAGAAGCATGTTGATCATAGGTTAATACTGCTAGTTTCAAGCCCCGAGCTTGTGCAACTTTTTGTGCTTCTTTAATGACTTGTCGATGACCAGCATGCAATCCATCAAAAAAACCCATTGCAAGTACTTTTTGACTCGGATTAATTGTTGCAGCATCAAATGGATGATGTAAATAATAAACTTCCATAATTCTTCACTGTCCTTACTCTGTTTTGAACGTACGATATGGTCGATACTGATCTTTTCGTTCCGACCACTCAAAAATTGACTTCACTTCCCCACCGTATACGACGGCAATTTTGTCATCAGTTCGTGGATATTGATCATTTGGTAAACCAATGCCATGCTTCACACGATCCCATACCACGTCATCAATCTCAACTTGTTTAAATTGAGCGACGGCACTATCAATTGACCAAAGCCAATCATCAATATTACCAACTGTTTCCATTTGAGTTTTCACATCAGTTAATGAATGGCTATCAGCTAAGGTATATCCTCCCGCTGCTTGTCGGGTTAACTGGCTCATAACAGAAGCGAGCTCCAGCTTTTGACCTAAATCAACAGCCAATGTCCGGATGTACGTTCCTTTTGACACCACAGCCTTGAACGCAAACGATTGTGTCTGCGTGACTGGATCAAAATTTAAATCACTTGTTCGTTTAAATTCATAAATGGTCGCATCACGTTTTGGACGTTCAACTGTTTCACCGGCCCGTGCATAATCATATAATCGGCGTCCATTCACTTTGACCGCAGAATACATGGGTGGAATTTGAATGATATCTCCTTCTAAAGTCTGCATCGCCTGATCAATCACATGCGCTTCGATTGGTTGCGTCAAAAATGTCTCTGCGACAATTTCGCTATCTAAATCTTCAGTTGTCGTCGAAAAGCCAAGCGTTACCATACCGGTGTATACTTTTCCAGCGTCTTGTAAAAATTCAATACTCTTGGTTGCTTTACCAATTGCAATCGGTAAAACCCCATCAACACTAGGATCCAACGTTCCAGCATGACCGATTTTCTTAGTTCTCAAAATTTTACGCAATTTAAATACAACATCATGTGATGTCATGCCTGCTTCTTTATATACTGGGAGAATTCCTTCCATGATTAACTTCCTTCTCTGGCTTATACCGTATAACCAGCTTCAATCTGCTTAAAATCGCTCCAAACCATGCCCATTACATGACTGTCATGGTAGCGTCCATTGGCATAAAATTGTTCTTTCAATGTACCTTCCATTTCAAAACCAATCTTCTTGTAGATATGCACGGCAGCTTCATTATCCACATCAACATACAAATACACTTTATGCATGTTGATTACATTAAAGGCATATTCCAAACCTGCTCGCATCGCCTCTTGTGCTAACCCATTTCCTTGGAACTTTTCTTCAACAATAATTTGAATTTCTGTATTACGATGTAAATTATCAATATAAACCAATTCAACAACACCAGCAAACTCATCCTCAACATCAATCACAAAACGACGTTCAGATTGATCCAAAACGTGCTTGTCATAGAGCAATTCTAATTCATCAAATGATGTGTAAGGTTCTTCAAACCAGAGCGCCATCACCCCACGTGCATTTTCTTGTCGATAAATATAACTTAAATCTCTTTTTTCTAAAGGGCGTAGTTGCATTACTGTCTCCGATTCTATTCTACGTTATTTGTAAATTCATACTAAGTTTAATTGTATCAAAAATTAGAAAAGCATACAAAAAAGGTTCAGCTCATAGCTTATGCCATTAAACCGAACCATTTTAATTACTTATCTGATTGTTCCAATTGACGAATCAAGTCATCAATATGATTTCCATATTGAATTGAATCATCTTTTTTGAATGTCAGCTCAGGTGTCTTATAAATTGTTAAGCGACTCCCTAACTCTTTACGAATTAAACCAGTGGCTGCGCTCAAACCGTCAGCGGCCTTTTTGTTATCAGACGCAAGATCTGACAACAAACTATAGTACACTGTTGCTTGTTGTAAATCACCAGTCACTTCAACACCGGTCACTGTTACACCTTGAACACGAGGATCACGTACACGCTTTAACAAAATATCATTCACTTCACGTTGAATCTCTTGTTCTAAGCGACCAACTCGGAAATTTTGTTGTGCCATTATCGACCTCCTATTTTTGTAATTGATTAACGCTTAATTTCAACCATTTCGTAGGCTTCAATAACATCACCAATCTTTTCATCATTGTAGTTTTCAATTGTCAAACCGAAGTCATAACCGTTCTTAACTTCCTTAACATCATCCTTATAACGACGTAGTGTGTTTAACTTACCATCAAAGATCACAATACCATCACGAATCAAACGTACTGATGAATCACTTGTAATCTTACCAGATGTCACCATACCACCAACAATGGTTCCAACCTTAGATACCTTGAATAATTCACGAACATCGGCAGTTCCGACAATTTCTTCCTTATATTCAGGATCAAGTTGTCCCTTCATCGCAGCTTCGATTTCATCAATAACGTTATAGATAACACTGTGCAAACGAATATCAACATCAGCACTATCAGCTTGTGACTTCGCTTGAGGCGTAGGACGGACGTTAAATCCAATAATAATTGCGCCAGAAGCTTCAGCCAAAGTTACGTCAGATTCGTTGATGGCACCAACGGCTGTGTGAATGATATCAACTTTAACACCGTCAACATCAATCTTTTGTAATGATCCAGCTAATGCTTCAACTGAACCTTGTACGTCCGCCTTGATAATAACAGGCACCGACTTCATGTTTTCTTCAGCCATCTTGCTGAACAAGTCAGAAACAGATACCACATTATTACGGTTACGATCTTCAAGCAAAGCACGCTTTGAACGTTCTTCACCAGCTGCACGAGCAGACTTTTCGTCTTCAAAGACCACAAAACGGTTACCAGCAGATGGTACATCATTCAAACCAGTAATTTCAACTGGTGTTGAAGGCAAGGCTTCCTTAATACGACGACCGCGATCATTAGTCATCGTACGGACACGTCCATAGGTGTTCCCAACAACAATTGGGTCTCCCACATGCATCGTTCCTTGTTGCACCAATACAGTTGCGACTGGTCCACGACCTTTATCCAAACGTGCTTCAACAACTGATCCAGCAGCACGTTGGTCAGGATTTGCTTGCAAGTCCATCACATCAGCTGTCAATACAACCATGTCCAACAATTCATCAATATTGTCACCAAACTTGGCTGAAATATTAACAAAGATTGTATCTCCACCATATTCTTCAGGAATCAATTCGTATTGCATTAATTGATTGATAACATTGTCAGGGTTTGCGCCTGGCTTATCAATCTTGTTAACGGCAACAATAATTGGTGTTCCTGCTGCCTTGGCGTGATGAATCGCTTCAATTGTTTGTGGCATAACACCATCATCAGCTGCAACAACCAAGATGGTAATATCAGTGATGTTGGCACCACGAGCACGCATTTCAGTAAAGGCCGCGTGACCTGGTGTGTCCAAGAACGTAATTTCACGTCCATCAGTCTTAACTTGGTAAGCACCGATATGTTGCGTAATTCCACCAGCTTCACCATCAGTAATATGTGTATTACGTAGGTAATCCAAAAGGGTTGTCTTACCGTGGTCAACGTGTCCCATGATTGTCACAACGGGTGCACGTGGTTGAAGATTTTCAGCATTGTTGGCTTCATCTTCAAAAATCTTATCAATGTCAGAATGGTCAACTTCAACCTTTTCCTTAGCATCAATTCCATAGTCAGTGGCCAACAATTCAATTGTATCGCCATCTAGACTTTGATTTTGATTAACCATCACACCAAGCATGAACAACTTCTTAATAATTTCTGTTGCATCACGGTGAATCAACTTCGCGATATCTTGTACGTTCATCCCTACTGAATAGTTCAAAACTTCTGGTAATGGCTGGTCCTTACGTTGTGGTGCTGCTGGACGTGGCTCATTGTTACGTTGGTTATTGCGGTTTTGTCCCCGCTTACCCTTTTTACCACCACGGTTGTTATTGTTCCAACCACCATTACGGTTTTGGTTACGACCTTGGTTATTGTTTTGTGAACGTTGATTATTGTTGTTATTACGATTTTGTTGATTATTGTTTGCGGGCTTTTTGTCACCTGCAGCTTTTTGTGTCTTATTTGCTGGCTGGCTTTGCTTTTGGTCCGCATTTTGCTTGTTTCCAGCATTTGATGACTTGGCTGCTGGCTTTGCATCTTGCTTAGCCTTTGGTGCAGCTGATTTTGAAGCTTGTCCCTTTGGTTGAACCTGTTGCTTCAAATGTTGTTCTTGTTTGTCATCAATTGTAGACATATGGTTCTTAACGTCATATCCAGCGTCGGTTGCTGCTGACACTAAGTCCTTTGATGAAACATTTAATTCCTTTGCCAATTCATAAATTCGCTTGGTCATATGTCATCCTCCTATTGTTCTAAGTATTGTCGCATTTTTTTAGCAAAACCTCGATTTGCAACTGCAATCACAGTTCGCGGCATTCCCGTTGCATCTGCAAGTTCAGCCTTCGTAAATTTTGTACAAAATGGGACGTCATAACTCGTTGTCTTATCTGTAAATTTCTTTAAACTACTAGAACCACCATCACTCGCGAAAAATACCAATGATGCTTTTCCATTGCGGATTGCCTTTAAAGCAATATCTTCGCCGGCTTCTAGTTTACCAGCACGTCGTGCTAGTCCTAGTAAATTTAATATTTTTTGATCGTTATTCATCGCCAAACAATTCCCGTCGTGCAACTTGATGATCAACATATGCAATCAATTCATCATAAAATGAATCCGGTAACTTTGTACTAAAAGCCCGGTCAAAAGTGCGTTTTGTCTTCGCTTGGTTGGCTGTTTCAACGTCAAGTTTGATATAAGCGCCGCGACCATTGGCACGACCACTTGTATCTAACCCAACTTCTCCTTCAGGAGATTTAACAACTCGCACAAGCTCTTGTTTGGGAACCATTTCACCGGTCACAATGTCTTTGCGCATTGGAATTTTACGTTGCTTCATGGCACGTTCCTCCTTATGCAGTTTTAAATAAATTAATCTTCAGTACTACGCTTATCAGCCGCTTCAGGTGCCACACGATCTGGATTTTCCATTTCTGCAATCACAGCATCACGTTCACTTTCAGGCTTAATATCAATCTTGAAATTCGTCAAACGAGCAGCAAGACGCGCATTTTGTCCACGCTTACCAATGGCCAATGACAATTGATAATCAGGTACTAGGACGGTTACACCGCGTTCGTTAAGCGGATCAAAAATAACATCAACCACTTCTGCTGGGTTAAGCGCATTCTTGATAAATTCAACCGGATCTTCAGTCCATTCAACAATATCCATGTTCTCACCAGATAGCTCATTCACAATTGTTTGAACACGTGCACCACGTTGTCCAACCATTGTTCCAACTGCATCTAGGTTTTCATTATGTGAATAAACCGCAATCTTTGAACGGTCACCCGCTTCACGCGAAATTGATTTAATTTCCACAGTTCCATCATAAACTTCAGGCACTTCTGATTCAAATAAACGCTTAACCAAATCAGGATGTGTTCGTGAAACAAAGACTTGTGGTCCCTTCACTTCATTTTGAACTTCAGAAACTAATACCTTCATGTGATCACCCATTTGGTATGATTCGTTTGGCATTTGGTCTTCTGGCTTCATGGCTGCTTCTTGCCCACCAGGCAAAATAACATATAAGAAACGTGAATCTTGACGTTCAGCTTCACCCGTTACAATTTCATCCTTATAAGTGATGAAATTATTATAAACATTACCACGTTCGGCTTCGCGAACTTTTTGCATAATGATTTGCTTAGCAGTTTGTGCTGCCAAACGTCCAAAATCAGATGGTGTCACTTCAAACTTAATTTCATCACCCAATTCGTAAGCCTTATTCTTTGCTAAAGCGTCATCCAATGCCACTTCTTTGTTAGCATCTTCAACTTCTTCAACAACTGTCTTGACTGAGTAAACTTTGATGTTACCCTTTTTTTGATCAAAAATGACTTCTACATTATCTGCGTCATCATAATTCTTTTCATAAGCCTTCTTTAAAGCTTCTTCAATCGCTTCAACTAAAACTTCAGCCTTAATGTTCTTCTCTTCTTCAAGCGCATTAAGAGCTGCAACTAATTCCTTACTCATGTTAACTTCTCCAATTAATTAGAACGTATTTGTATGGCTTGCTTTTGCAATAATATCTCTTTGAATCGTTACCTGTTGTTCGTCTTCATCTTCAATGGTTAATGCTTCTGGCGTGTAACCAACGAGTTCACCGACAAATTCTTTTTGTCCATCAATTTTTCGATAAGTTGAAACACGAACGAACTTTTCTAAGGCCCATTCAAAATCGGCATCACTTGTTAAAATGCGATCTTGGTCAATTGACAAATGAGTCTGTTTAATTTGATCCATTGGAACTGTAACTTGCGTACGTTTTCCTTTTTTACCAACAACTTCTAAAGTTAATTCTGTAGCTGTTTTATCAATCAATGATCCAGATAATTCATTTGCATGATCAATCGGTGTTTTAAGCGCAACGGCAATTGTTTTATTTAACGCCCAATTATAATCACGATCTCGCTTTAATTCGCGTTCGGCCCCAGGTGATGATACATCCAAGAGGTATGCTTCTGGGAACGGATCAGGTTGAATCGCGTCCACATGATTACTAATGAATTCTGTCAACATCACAAGATCATCCATATTAATGTCACCATCTAGGCGATCCACCAATACACGTAAAACCATATCAGAATCTTGCTTTTCATATTTGACGTCCCACAAGTCAAAACCTTGTTCTGCTAAGGCATCTGCTAACACAGCCTGTACCTTATCAACAACTTCTGGCATTTTTAAAAACCTCCCTTCAGTTTAAACACTCTCTTTAAATAAATTCAAAAAAATGAGCGGCCACGACATACATGCCGGGCCACTCAACTAAGAGTCTATTTAATCAACAAATTCATTATAGCATTTGTATCATAAACATGCAAGAAATCAACCTGCAAGTCGTTTTTGTGTAAGCATAAAAATTGCGCTTCCCATAAATTGAACCGCTAAAATCGTCAGCACCAATGGGACCATTGTCGTGGTTCCACCTAAACCAACGATTGGGGACATAATTCCACCCATCGCATAACGCGTTAGCCCCAGAATTCCTGAAGCCGTTCCACTATCGCGATGCTCATGCGCCATGGCAATTGCAGTCGTCATACTACTAATACCACCAATTGGTGCCACAATCAAAAAGAATGCAAATGACACCAACAGTAATGATTTAGGTAAGAAGAGTGTTGTCAGTAATAACAAGCCTCCTAGCACTGATACAGCCATGAAGCGTTTCAAAATTGCTTGTGGCACATGCTTTTCAGCCATCTTTCCAGAAATACTAGCGCCCAACAAGATCCCAAAACCATTAAAAGCATAAATTGCTGAAAACTCGGGAACTGATACACCAAACATATCTTGTAACACAAATGATGAGCCTGCAATATAGGCAAATAATGCCCCCATCATTAATGCTTGAACCAATGTCATTGTCATAAAGAAGCGATTTGTAAACACATGTTTAAAACTGGTGAATGTGTCTTTCATCGTCACATGTTCAACTTTTTGTTTTGTTTCTGGTAATTTAAAGAAAATAGCAACAACTAAAATTGCGCCAAGTCCGGCCAATAACCAAAAAGTGCTGCGCCAATCAGCAATCGCAATCAGGATTCCCCCCAAGACTGGTGCTAAGATTGGGAAAATCCCATTAATAGTTTGATTGATTGCCACATTTTTTGTCAGTTGAATGCCTTCAAATGAATCAGTAATAATTGCCAACGAAAGAACTATTCCCGTTGCACCACCAAGACCTTGAATCAAGCGTAAAAAAATCAACCATTGAATATTATCACTAACGGCAATCCCAAAAGAAGCTAATGTAAACGCAATAATTCCAATTAAAAGGGGCTTCTTTCGTCCGATACGGTCTGATAGTGGCCCAATCAAAACTTGTCCAATTGCCAAACCAAACATCGTCGCTGTAATTGATAACTGCGTCATTGCAGCCGTCGTATGCAATTCTTTTTGTAAAACCGGTAATCCAGGTAAGTAAAGATCTAGAGCAAGTGGTCCAAAAGCACTTAATATCCCTAGAATAATGACTTGTGTTGATGTCATTTTTTGTTTTTTCATATCATTTCCTCAAATAAAAAGGGCTTAAAATTAAGCCCTTGCCTCCAAAACTAGATGCCACCAAAGAGTTTGATGAACAAACCAGCAATATTGAAATAAATTAGAACAGACGTTAAGTCGGATAATGTCGAAATAAATGGTCCTGATGCAACTGCGGGGTCAACACCAATCGAATCCATAATCATTGGAATGAACGCACCAGCAACATTAGCCACCAAAATCGCAATTCCCATCGCTAATCCAACCGCAACCCCTAATAAGACGTCGTGCTTCCAAATAGATACAACGCCGAAAATCGTAAAGCCGGCAACCACACCAATCGCAACACCAATTAAAATTTCAGACCCTAGCATTTTCCAAATGTTTTCAGATTCTTTAAATGCCAAACGACGCACAGCAACCGCCAAAGATTGCGTTCCCGCATTTCCAGCCGTTCCCGTAATTAATGAAATAAACACTGCCAAAATTGGAGCCGTCGCCACTAATCCGTTAAAACTATCAATAACTGATGCCGTTCCCATTCCCAAAAAGATTAGACCAACTAACCATGGTAAACGCTTTGCAGCTGCTTTCAAGGGATTATCATCATTACTATCAACGTCAACACCAGCCAAGCGTGAGTAGTCTTCAGTTGCCTCTTCATCAATAACATCAACAATGTCATCAACCATAATAATACCCAGTAATGTATCATCCAAAACGACTGGCAGTGAAGTGAAATTATAGTCCGCCATCACGTGCGCAACTTGCTCTTGGTCTTCATCGGGTGTTACTGAAATAATATTCGTGTCCATCACATCTCGTAAATGTAATTCATCGTTTGCCAACATCAAGGTACGCAAAGAAACAACACCAACTAATTTATTATTATCATTTAACACGTATATGTATGTAATTTGTTCAGCATCTTCAGCCGCAATTTTAACAGCCTGCATGGCCTCAGGAATTGTATCATTTTCATTAATCGCAATGAACTCGTGACTCATCAATGAACCAGCCGTCTCATCATCATAATTCAACAGTTCACGAATATCTTGAGAATCATTCTCAGGCATTAATGACAAATACATCCCCAAATCATGGGCATTTAATTCTTCCAAGAAATCAACTGAATTGTCAGAATACATTTTATCTAACATTTCAGCTGCATATTTTGGTGACATTTCCTTCAATAATTCACTGGGATCTAGGTCATCATCTAAGGGAATTTCGTCAAAGACATCCGCTAAATCACTCGGATCAAGCCAGTCAATCACTTGTTGGCGTAATTGTGATGGTAAGTTTAAATAAAATTGTCCTTGGTCATAACCATGCAACTCATCAAAATCAGCTTTAAATGCTTGTTCATGCCCTTGTTCAAGCTCACTAACTAATTTTTTAGCGTGTTCACTAATTTCTTCACGCATGTCTTCCGTGATTTCTTCTGCATTATTATTTTCTGCCGCCATAAATAAACTCCTTTCCCATTTTAAAGTGTGACTTGATACCCATCTAGTAAGTCAACCATATCTTCTGGCAACGCACAGGTGGTCTTACGGTCCATTTGGGCGAAAGGATCATAAAAAGTTAATGCATACGCATGCAATGCTTGGCGTGAAATACCCCGATCCATCGGACCACCATAGATTTCATCTCCCACCAAAGGGAAACCAATATGACTAAAATGCACGCGAATTTGATGTGTTCGGCCCGTGTGTAAACGTACACGCACTAAAGTCATATTTTCAAAACGGTGCTCAACCCAATATTCAGTTGTTGACTCGCGACCGTCTTCACGTACTTCACGTCGAATAAAATCACCATCCATCCGACCAATTGGGCCTTCAATGATGCCATGATCGTCAGGTAAAATACCATCTACAACCGCAAAATAACGCTTGTCGACCGCGTGCGTTTGCAACTGCTTATCCAAGAGTCCATGCGCAAAACGATGTTTCGCCAAAAGCGCCACCCCTGACGTAAACCGATCTAAACGGGTCACAACATGTGGGACCAAATCAGTTGAACCTGAAGCTTGTAAATAACCTTTGACGCGATTAACCATCGTTGTTGAGCGATCGGCTTTTCCCGGAACTGATGTAATCCCTGCGGGTTTATTAACAATTAACCAATTTTCATCTTCATATAAGACATCTAATGGTAAATGAGAGATTTCAACAATATCATTTGATTGTTCAGGTGGTAAGGTAATGATGACCTTTTCCCCCGGTTGAATTTCATCAACGGTGCGTACTTGCTGACCATTGATTTCAACTGCGCCACCCCCACGTTTAATAATTGAAAACATGCGGTGTGACACACCTTGTTGTGCTAAAAATGTCTTAATTTTTAAAGGGGTATCATCTTGATTAACCCAGCTAAATGATGCCACTATTTTTCCTCCGGTCCAATAAAACTAGTTTGAATACGATGCCAAAAATTCATATGACGATATTTAGCAAATCGAATTTTGGTTGGTGCTATTTTAAAATCAATCTTTTCCAAATTTTTAGTCACAAAATGTAAGGTATCAAAAGCAATTTGCACAGATGAATCCATCGCATCAGGTGATTTAATTGTGACAACATCATGATCACTTAAGATAACTGGTGAACCGAGCGTTCGAAAAACGCGATTATTAATTGAACCAATTTCAGTCAATTGCATCGCATCAAGATTTGGGCTCACAACCGCTCCGCCGATTGCTTTATTATAGGCAGTCGACCCACTTGGGGTTGCAATTGATAATCCATCTCCTTTGAAACGCTCAAAATAATTGTCATTAATTAAAACTTCAGCAGAAAGTGTCCCAAATGAGCGTTTGATAACCACTTCGTTCAAGGCATAAATCGTTTGCTTAACACTTCCCGAGAAATACAAATCTGCTTGCAAAATGGGATATTCAACATATTCCTTTGAATCGTGCGTCAAACTATCAACCAATTCATCCAGTTCAAAATCTTGCCAATCGGCATAGAATCCGAGATGCCCCGTATGTACACCAATAAAACGAACTGAATCTAATTGCGCATCATACTCATGAAAAGCTGACAGTAATGTACCATCGCCGCCCACCGAAATAACAATGTCTGGATTCTCTTGATCAAATTCAATATTTGCATCCGGCACTGCCAGAATTTTTGAAGTTAATGCTTCCGCAATATTGATTGAATGTTCATTATCATTTCGGTAGATAGCAATTTTCATGATTCGCCTCACTTTTGCCTGTTAGTCATTCGTTTCTTGATGTAAATGTTCAAATATTTCATCAATTTGGTTTGATAAATCAGCAGCAAGTTTTAATTGTTGCTCCATATCTTCGGTATATTCACCGTTATACTTGTAATTAATTGCATGTTCAATTGTGGCCCAAACATTCATCTGCATTGTTCGAATTTGAATTTCCGCCAACACCTTATGTTCACCAGTAATTAATTGCAAAGGATATTCAATTACAATATGATATGAGCGATATCCAGACGGCTTACCATTTGTGACATAATCACGTTCCTCTAGAATCGTCATATCTTTTCTTTGGCGCAATAAATCGACAACTTTATAAATATCATCAGTGAATTGCGTCATGATGCGGACACCTGCCAAATCTTCCATGTCTTTTTCTAAACGATCCAATTCGATATGGCGTCGTGTCATTTTCTCATTAATTGCATCAACAGCTTTTACGCGACCGGTCACAAATTCAACCGGTGTTTGAATCCCAGCTAAATTAAATTCTGGGCGCATACCACGTAGCTTTACCTTCAACTCATCGACAGTTTGTTGATAAGGCTGTAGACGCACGGCCCATTCTTTGTCATTCATAAATAAGTCATCTCCCACGCAAAATTTTCCTTTTTACATTGTACCAAAAATATACCGGCTTGTATTGCCCACTAATCAGATTCCTGCCTATACGAGTTCACGCGTCAAAAGTACCATATCTTGTAAGTCAATGCCCTTGACATTGATTGGTTTTTCGTAGCTTTCAAAATAAGCTTTACGAATACCAGAAAATCTAAAACCGGCTTTCATATAAAATGCCATATTTTGAAAGTCAGCATCCCCCGTCCCGACAAGCATCTGTTTGTAATCATCTGAATAGCATGCAAATAAATAATCAATAAACGCTGATCCAACGCCATGCCCTTGGTACTCTGGCAAAATATCCATATTTTTTAATTCAATACATGCTGCTTGATTTTCTATCAATAAGGCAACACCCACACATTTACCAGCATCACTTGCAATAAAAACATCACCTTTATCAATGTACTTATTCAATTGCATTTCATCTTCATCACCAATTAAAAGCAAAGGTCGTAATTGATCTCGATTCAAATTTTCATATTTACTAAATAATACTGACTGTACCATAAGCTATCTCCTTGCAAAGTTCATAAAAATAAGGTGTCTGATTCATATAGACAGACACCTCTAAATTCAATTAACGTGCAAAATCAAACTTTAATGTTTCAACGGGCTTTTCATCACGTGTATAGAATTGAACGCTTAATTTATCTTCAAGAACAGATAAAATTGCATAGGTTCCTTCTAAGAAAGCATATTGTCCACGTGGCAATGAAATTGAACCAGGATTAATAAACAAGATGTCATCAATCATTTGAACCCCTAGTTGATGGGTATGTCCAGTTAACACAACATCCACTTGTTTTGCTTGAGCGGCTTCGACTAATCGTCCTAAAGACATTTCCGTGTGGTATAAGTGTCCATGCGCAATATAGATATTAATATTGGTGTCTTGATAATCGCGATCATCTGGGAACATTGGATCCATATCCATATTTCCAACGACCGGCAAAAAATCATCAAAAACTGAATCAGTATGGCTCAACTCAGAATTGCCAATATAAAACATTGCTTTAACCTTACCACGATAATCATTTGCTAATTTTTCAAGAATTTCGCGATCACCGTGTGTATCTGAAACAATTAAATAATCCATTTTTATGCCTCCCACCATGCACTAAACTGTTCTAAAAAGCTTTCCAATGCTTTTCCGCGGTGTGAAATATCATTTTTTTCATCAACAGTTAATTCAGCTAAAGTCTTATCAAAAGGCGCGTAATAGAATAATGGATCGTAACCGAATCCGTCAGTCCCACGCGCTTGGGTTAAGATTTGCCCATCAACAGCACCTTCTGCCACGATTTTCTCACCATTTGGTTTTAAAGCGACAATCACGGCAACGAATTTTGCACTGCGTTGTGTATCAGGGATATCCTTTAATTCATTCAATAGTTTGGCATTATTCGCGGCATCATCGTGATCACCCGCATACCGCGCTGAATAAATACCTGGTGCTCCATCCAATGCGTCTACAACCAAACCTGCATCTTCTGCAACCACTGGTAATTGATAAGCATCCATAATCGTCTGGGCCTTAATCAAACTATTTTCTTCAAAAGTCTGACCATTTTCAATAATCTCTGGGCAATTGTCTAGATCAAGTAGCGAAAGCACTTCAATGCCTTTTGGTGCTAAGAAACGTTTAAACTCTTTTACCTTACCCGGATTTTTTGATGCAAAAATTAATTGTGGCATAACTAGTTTACTCTCCCATCATTAATGTAATCCCTGATTCATCCGGAATTAAATGTTTCACATTTACCGGTATTTCTAACCAGCTTGTTGCAATTTGCTCGAAGGTATCTGTATCCCCGGTCGTAAAATATTGATCATCTTCATGATTAGCCATCGGATAAATACCATGTCGTGCATCATTATCATCTAAGATTTGTTCGACAATTTTGATTGCTTCAGCTCCGGCGTTAATCAATGTGACATCCTCACCGACAACTTTTTGAATTTCAGAACTTAGTAATGGAAAATGCGTGCATCCCAAAATCAATGTATCAATCTCTTTATTCATTAAATCATGCAACTGTTCTTGAACAATAGCTAATTTTTCTGATTCACTCTGTTCATTGGATTCAACCAATGTCACCAGTTTTGGTGTTGGTACTTGTAAGACATCCATTCCGGGATTTGCCGCCATCAAGCCATTGTAGTAAGCATTTGAATCAACTGTTCCTTGCGTGGCAATCACACCGACTTCATTATTTTCAGTTTCATCCAAGGCCGCATCAACTCCAGGCTGAATAACACCAACAACTGGAATTGGTAAATGTTCTTGTAACAAGGGTAGCGCTGCCGCTGTTGCTGTATTACAAGCAATCACTAATAATTTAATCCCATCATCCAGATCATTTAAATAACGTCCGATTTGTAATGTGAACATGGCTACTTCTTCAGTACGCCTAGGTCCATATGGCATGCGCAGCGTATCTCCCACGTATTTCACTTGTTCATTTGGTAATTGATATAAGGCCTGCTTAACTGCAGTCAGCCCACCCACACCAGAATCCATATATCCAATTGCTCGATTATCCATTACGTACCCCCAAAAAAATTTAATCTAAAATAACTTTACGAAAATATCGATAAAATTGACGACCGCAAAAAAGCCGCTAATCATAGCTAGCACACCATACATCATACTTGCAAAACGTCGATTACGTTTGAATTGTCGTTCGGCAAAAAAATACAGTGCAGCTGTCACAATTGAGAAACCGACCACTAGCACAATTGTTTTTAAAAATGGATCCATTATTTATCTTCTTCCCTCACTAAGCTAGTTTCATAATATCTGCTGGTACTTCAAAAATATAATCAGCATGCTCAAATAATTCACGTTCTTTGGTTCCCCATCCAGCTAATCCAAATTTGGCATTTGCATGATGCGCTGCTTGCATATCATGGACAGAATCTCCAATATAAATGGTTTCATTTGGTTCAACTTCCAAGTCAGTCATTGCCTTTTCAATTGGATCCGCAAATGGTTTCATACGTGGTGTTTGACCGGCAAAAACGAACGCATCAAAATACTGATCAATACCAAAAGCATTCGCATGATCCGCATATTCTTCAGCCGTATTTGATGTTACTAAACCAACAGAATGTGATTCAGCTAACTTTGCTAATACTTCTTGGATACCAGGAAATACATCAACTTCATCCCAAAAATCATGATAATGGCTTTGCCATTCTTTTTGAATTTTTTCTGGATTTGGAATTTCTAAAAATTGAAGGGCTTCGTATGAAGGTAGTCCAAAACTGCGATACACATCGTCATAGGTTAAATCAAACCCATTTTCTTTTAATGTATGCTGCAATGACAACATATACATTTTTTCAGTATTTAACAAAGTTCCATCGACATCAAACACAAATGCATTCATAATTCGGCTCCTCAATTAATTCCTTTACTTACTATTATACCAATATTTAGACAAATAAAAAACGCTCTTAGCAATGCTAAGAACGTTTTTTATATAAGTGCCGACTAAAGGACTCGAACCTTCGACCCTCGCTTTACAAGAGCGATGCTCTACCAACTGAGCTAAGTCGGCATAATCATATCGATTATACGTAATACTTATGAGATGACTTACGTCTCTCAAAACTGAATCATATTTTAAACTTTATCTTCATTATTATAAA
>NZ_JQCD01000025.1 GCF_001437425.1 Weissella minor
TTTCTTTTATTGTTACGATAGAGCCTTGGGTAACTCTATGTCTTGTATTATGCCCACCTAAGAATAAAACAACATTAAATAGACCCAAACTCAACCTTAAATCTTTCCCCAACCCTTTTTCCCACAAAAAAACCTTCAGGTTTTGGGGTCCTGAAGGTTTCTTTATTTGCACATGCTAACTTGTGTTTATTATTTTTAGGAGT
>NZ_JQCD01000026.1 GCF_001437425.1 Weissella minor
TCAACGGCACACAGTGTGAGTGATTCTGTGCTTAATGAATCTCTACAGAATTCAGTCAGTGATTCAGTCGCTTTGTCAGAGGCGGATTCAATTTCCCTTGAGAACAGTTTGAATGCATCAGAGTCAGCGGCTTCAGAATCAGCTGAAGCCTCACGTCAAGGATCAAAGTCAGCAACAACGCCGGCGGAAAGCGCAGAACAATCAACGCTTGATTCAACGAATGCGTCAAAGAGTCTTTCTGACTCAATTGAACGTAGTCAAACAGATGCCTCAAATTCTGCGAAAGCATCAACATCAAG
>NZ_JQCD01000005.1 GCF_001437425.1 Weissella minor
TGGTGACCCTACACATTTGTTTATATCGAAACGATATTCAGTTTTCAATGATCTACATATTTGTTGCCAAGCGGTTGTTACCAACGACTCAACTTGATTAATAATACAGACTCCTCATACGAAAGTCAACAATAAAAATGATTTTTTTGAAAAAAACATTTCAATAAAAAAAGAGAGACAGTAAAAACTGTCTCTCTTGAGCATGATTAGCCTATTTCATCGCATCTAACATCTTAACCATTAACTTTGGATAGATATCGATAAAGTCAAAATAAACTTGTTCAGTACAATATTCATTTGCTTGATGGGCCATCTTAGGAACGCCAGGTCCAAACACTGCCACTGGGAATCCAATTTCTTTATGCAAAAGTAAGCGTGAAGCATCACAACCACCAGGCATAGCAACAATTGGCAAATCAGTAACACCGTGTTCTTCAGCTAAAGTCTTAATTGATTGAATCAAAACAGAATCCTTATCACCTTTAACGGGTACAATATCCATCGTGACTTCAGAAGTGATTTCGCCTTGCGCACTCTCATTAAACAACTCAATATCTTTAGCAATAACGGCTTCCAACTTATCGTTGGCAAATTCAGGCGTTGTACGAATATTGATTTCGGCCTCGGCATTTTCTGGAATGACATTAGGTTGCGTTCCACCTTGAATAACATCCAAGTTAAATAACGTTTGCCCCAAGTCTTCATCAATACTCAATGGTAGTGAGTCTTCAAGACTAGCATAAATCTTATTCCAAACATCAATCAATTGTTGTACAGCATTGATACCAAATTGTGGCATTGAACTATGTGCTGCTTTTCCTTGTGACTTAAGAGTAACATTAAGTTCCCCTTTGCTTGCATAAGCTGCGCGGTAACCAGTGGGTTCACCAACAACTAAAGCAGAAACATCTTCCATGTAACCTTGTGCTTCAAGCTCTTCAGAACCATTCATACCAACTTCTTCACCAGCTGTTGCCAATAGGCGAATTGTTCCGTTCAATTCACTCTCATGTTCTTTAAGTTCAAGCATTGCTAAGACCATTGCTGCCAGACCGCTCTTCATATCTGACGCACCACGGCCATACAAGTTTCCATCTTTTTCAGTTAACTTTAGTGGATCTGTATCCCAATCAGCTGCATTATAATCAACAATATCCATGTGACCAGTAAAACCAATGACTGGCTTTCCTGAACCAATTTCCGCAACCAAATTAGCACGGTCATCCCCGTTTACTGACAAAGGCAATACCGTCGAAGTAATTCCATGTTCATCAAATACTTTTTTCAAGTATTCAGCCACAGGGCGTTCCCCCCCGTTACGACTATCAAAGCTGACTAAATCAGACAAAATTTTAACTTTATCCTCTGCTTGCATGTTCATACCTCCAATACTGAACTTATTAATTTATTATTATTATTATAGCACCAATCGTTGTGGTTTAAATAGCGTTTTCACGCTTGAAAAAATATAAAAAAGCAGGTTCATGTTCAGAACCTGCTTTTTTAATTAATCAGTATATTGATCTAAAATTTTATTTAATTCATCAGCTGGTGTATAACCTGTAATACGATCAACAACTTCACCATTCTTCTTCACTAACAATGTTGGGATTGCTAAAATTCCGATTGATTGTGCGGTTGCCGGATTCTCATCAACGTCCATCTTATAAAAATCAACATCTGAACGAGATTCGGCTACTTGTTCAATAATTGGTGATTGCATCTTACATGGACCACACCAAGTTGCCCAGAAGTCAATCAAAGCAACGCCTTCATCAGTTTTAGCACCAAAATCTGTATCAGTAATATCTACAACTGCCATTTTATCACCTCGTTATTCTATTTACTAAAAATAAGTATACCACATTTTTGATAACATGTTAATTGAACTCTGCGTAAGTTGCGCCTTGATCCGGACCAGTGTAATTAAATGACTTTACACCACGATGTGAACGTAAGTATTCTTGAACCCCTTTACGAATTGCACCGGTTCCTTTTCCATGAATAATTTCAACTGAAGGCAAATTATTTAGCATGGCTTGGTCAATAAAGCGATCTAACTCACCCATTGCAGCATCATAACGCTTACCACGCAAATCAAGTTTAGCCGAAGCGTGCATGCGATTTTGTGCCTGATTCGTTGAAACATTTTCTTTACGCTTTTTAGTCACTTTTTGCTTATTTTGTGTATTTGTTACATTTGCTGGTGCATCCTGCAAAGTTACTTCATCAGCAGACAATACCATTTTCAAAATACCCATTTGAACTTCATATTGATTATTTTTCAACTTGCGTAACACATTTCCCTGTTGTCCATATTCATTAACCAATACAGTATCGCCAGGTTCAATTGTTTCATGCTTAGCTTGCTTCGCCTTCTTTAGAATGCGATTATTGGCAGCAGAAGGCTTTTGCTCCATCGCATTCAGCTCACCTTTAGCATCCATTAACTTATTTTCTTTAACTTGAACACCATCTCGTTGCATTTTTCGCAAATCAGCAATGATGCGATCAGCTTTCTTTTTAGAGTCCGCCACAATATGATTGGCCTCGTTCTTAGCCTGTTCGATTGTCCTTGCTTGCTCAGTTTCTAATTTATCCAACTTTTGATCATATTCATTCTTCAACTTACGGTTCTCAAGAATTTGATTTGATAATTGGACTTGTTGATCTAGAACGGCATTACGACGTTCAACCAAATCAGCAATCATATCATTTAATTCTTGCGAATCTTCATTTGCCATGCCTTCTGCATTATCAACAATATCAGTACGCAATCCAAGACGCTTAGAAATTTCTAACGCATTTGAACGTCCAGGAATTCCCAGCAAGAAACGATATGTTGGCTTTAGCGTGTCAATATCAAATTCCATCGAAGCATTAATTGTGTCTGTTCGATTAAAACCGTAAACCTTTAATTCTGGATAATGTGTGGTTGCTACAGAGAATGCACCTGTTTCACCAACGGCATCCAAAATAGCCATCGCAAGAGCTGCTCCTTCTTGAGGATCTGTTCCAGCACCCAATTCATCAAATAGCACCAATGAATCTTGATCAATGTCATCCAAAATATCAACAATATTTACCATATGCGAACTAAATGTTGAGAGTGACTGTTCAATCGACTGCTCATCCCCAATATCAGCAAATATTTCTTTGAAAATACCAACGGTCGTGTGCTCATTTGTTGGCAAAAACATCCCTGATTGCGCCATCAATTGTAGTAAACCTAATGTCTTTAGGGTAATTGTCTTACCACCAGTGTTAGGTCCCGTAATGATAATCGCCTGATAATCTTCACCAATAATAATGTCATTGGCAACTGCTTTCGTTTGATCAAGTAATGGATGGCGGGCCTGCAATAAGCGAACATGCTTATTATCGCTAACCTCTGGCTCAGTAGCTCGAAGGGCAACCGCATACCGAGCCTTCGCATTAACAAAATCAAGATGGCCTAATACATCCGCATTATTTTGAACATCACTTGCGACAGGTTTGAGCATTGCAGACAAATCTTCTAAAATCTGCGCTTCTTGGTGTCGCTCACGAATAATCAATTCACGTAAACGATTATTCATATCCACAACGTCAGCCGGTTCAACATAAAGAGTTTGTCCAGTTTGTGATTGGTCATGCACAACACCACCAAATTTACTTCGATATTCAGCTTTAACTGGAATCACGTATCGATCATTTCGCATCGTTACAATGGCATCAGATAAATATTGTGCTGACTTACCACGGGTATAATCCTGCATTTTTTGCCTAATTGCATTTTCAGTCGATGAAATACTTTGACGTGTGCGATGTAATTCAGGAGATGCTTCATCAGTAACACGACCATCACCATCAATTGACACATTGATTTTCTTAGTGACATCCGGCATCGTTACCAACTGTTCATAGTAAGGGCGCAATGCCAGCATTGGGTCTTCTCGATCTGTCACTAAATTCTCAAAAAACAAGCGAATTTGACCAGTTGTAAAGAGTACACGTCCAACTTGAGCCAATTCAGTTCCACTCAACGCAGCATCAATGTTTACACGCTTCATATGTTCGGAAACATCTGCTAGCTTTGGAATGGTCAGACCACCTTCCCAGCGCAAAACTTTCGCAGCGTCAGCGGTTTCTGCCAACCAGCGCTTCATCAATGAAGCATCCGCAGTCGGCATCAACTTATCTAGCTCTTTGGCTCCCACCTCGGTCGCTAAATAAGGTTTTAATTGGGCCTTAACGGCACCATATTCAAGGGTATCTAAAATCTTTTTATTCATTGATACCACCTCCATTCGTTTGTGAAATCCATAAGTTATACAACTCGGATGACAGATATGGGGTTTCGTTAATCATCCATTGAATTAAGTTTGAATTGGCAATTTGATTTTGATACCACACAATCGGTAATTCTTTTGTAAAAGTAAACAAGAAAAACAATTCAAGGTAGATCAAAACTAAATAGACTAAGCCACCACCGATTCGATTTAATGTACCCAAAAACGGGATGCGATTAATAAAGCGCACCATCCGCTCAATACGTCGAACAACCATAAAACCAATCATAGTAATTAATCCAAAAGCAATTCCTGAAGACAAAAATTGCACACGGTTGCCAATCATCTCGGAAGTATTTGGATTTGATAACCAACTAATATTCATATTGGAGATTAAATTCTCATATAGCCAACTACCAACAGGATGGCTATATGTTAACGCAATAATAAATACCAAGAATCGTCCACCAAGGCGAATAAAACTGCGTGCAAGTCCATACGTTTGCCCGCGATAAAACGCCAATATTAAAGCCACGATTACAATGATTGTCAAGAAATTCATTATTTATTCCCTGTATCTAGCTTCGCTTGCATATCTAATTGATCAGAAATTGCATTCACCGCTAGTAAAACTAATTGATTTTCAACCGATAAGCTTGGATTAGCTTCTGTTAGATGGGCAAGTTGTTGATTTGCAATTTCAAAAACTGCCTCCATCTGCGCATCATCTTTTGTACTGGTAATCACAACTTCTTGATTACCAATATTTCCTTTAAATCGTTTTTTATTTGCCATGATTTTTCACTCTCTTTTTAAAATAAAAGCACCTAAGACTTTCTTAGGCGCCTTGGGTGCTTCATCAATTTCATACATTTACTGCATGTGATTTTCAATCCATGACCAAACTTCATCTTTACCTGCTTTTGTTTCCGATGAAAACATCTGGAAATCTGACAGGGTTGGATCAAAATCTAGTTCACGTTTGATTACAGCCTCAGCTTTATTCCATTTTCCACGTGCAATCTTATCTGCTTTTGTAGCAACGACTAACACAGGAATTTCAAAGTAAAGAAGCCAGTTATACATGTTTATGTCATCTTCAGAAGGTGCATGTCGTGCATCTACTAGAGCAATAACTCCCTTTAATGCATCCCGTTGTGATAAATAGGTTTCAATCATTTCACCCCATTTTTCACGTTCTGTACGTGAAACTTTAGCATAACCATAACCAGGCACGTCAACAAAATAAACTTGGTCTTCGACACGATAAAAATTCAACGTCTGTGTCTTTCCTGGTTGTGAAGATGTTCGTGCAAAAGCCTTACGATTAATCAACGTATTCGTCAAAGATGATTTTCCCACATTTGAACGACCAACTAAAGCAATTTCTGGCAAACCATCTTGCGGATATTGCGCTGGTCGAACGGCTGAAATTGTTAAATCAACATTATGCACTTCCATTCTTTCACCTACTTCTTTATGATCTGTGGTGCGACGTGATCATTAACTGTATCTGCATCAATAATCACCTCTTTAATATCATCATGTGAAGGTACATCATACATGATGTCTCGCATTGTTTCTTCAATGATTGAACGTAAACCACGAGCCCCCGTTTCACGCTCAATGGCCAAATGAGCCATTGCGCTAAGTGCTTCAGGTGTAAACGTCAATTCAACATCTTCCAAACGCAATAATTCTTGATACTGTTTTACTAATGCATTTTTAGGCTCTGTCAAAATGCGAACTAAGTCATCCTCGCTTAATTCATCTAAAGCTGTCAAAATTGGCAGACGACCAATAAATTCTGGAATCAATCCAAAACTCATTAAATCTTCTGGTAAGACTTGTTGCATAATTGAGCCTTCAGCTTCGTTAAATTTTGCAATTTTTGAATCTGTCCCAAAACCAACGACTTTCGCCCCAACACGTTCTTTCACAATTTGGTCAATGCCTGCGAATGCTCCCCCAACAATAAACAAAATGTTAGTTGTATCAATTTGAATAAATTCTTGGTTAGGGTGCTTACGTCCACCTTGTGGTGGTACATTGGCAATTGTTCCTTCTAGCATTTTAAGCAAGGCTTGCTGCACACCTTCACCAGAGACATCACGTGTGATTGACACATTTTCAGATTTCTTGGCAATCTTATCGATTTCATCGATATAAATAATACCCTTTTCTGCACGTTCTACATCGTAATCCGCTGATTGCAAAAGCTTCAATAAGATGTTTTCAACATCTTCTCCAACATAACCAGCTTCAGTCAAAGTGGTTGCATCAGCAATTGCAAATGGCACATTTAAGATACGTGCCAAACTCTGCGCAATATATGTCTTTCCAGATCCAGTTGGTCCAATCATTGCAATATTTGACTTTTGCAATTCAACTTCGTTATCTGTACCTTCAATTTCATTTGAAAGCATCGCATTTACACGCTTATAATGATTGTAAACGGCAACTGCTAAGGTCTTCTTTGAATCATCTTGACCGATAACGTATTGATTTAAATCTTCCACAATCTTAGCAGGTGCTTTTAGTGTCAATTGCTGATTTTGTGCATCAATTTGCAAATCTTCTTTAAGAACATCTTCAGCTAAATCCACACATTCATTACAGATATAAACGCCTGGTCCAGCAATTAATTTTTTCACTTCGTTGGATGACTTACCACAAAAAGAACAGTAAGCAACCCCATTTGTATCATCGGTAGAATTAAACAACACTTCCACCTCCTATTTTTAGTCTTTAATTTTAATCGTAAATAATATTATAACAGATTTTTCCAAAAAAATTAAGTTATTCCGTATCTATTCCCATAAGAAAAGCGAACATCATCTGATGTTCGCTTTTTTAAGCTTAAATTACTTTTCAACAGCTGAATCAACAATTTCGTCAACAACTGACTTGATTGCGATATCATGGGCAAGCATGTCTTCTGACAATGCGTTGCGAACTGCATCTTCTTCCATACCGTATTGGTCAGCCAAAGACTTAACTTCAGCAGCAATTTCATCAGCACTTGGCTTGATGTCTTCAGCCTTAACGATTGCTTCCAAAACAAGGTTTGTCTTTACACGACGTTCTGCACCTTCAGCATATTGCTTACGCAAATCATCAGCAGATGAGTTTGTGATTTGGAAGTACAAATCAGGTGTGATTCCTTGTTGTTGCATTGAAGCAAAGAATTGGTTCATTTGACGTTCAACATCTTCATTAATCATTGATGCTGGAACATCTCCACCAATTACAGAAGCGTTATCAACAGCCTTGTTGATAGCAGCATCTTCCTTAGCATCGCGTGCAGCTTCAGCCTTTTGTTCAGTCAAGTTTTCCTTGATCTTAGCCTTCAATTCATCCAATGAATCAACGTTTTCGTCAACATCCTTGGCAAATTCATCATCAAGTTCAGGAACTTCCTTTGACTTAACTTCATGAACAGTTACTTCAAACAAAGCATCCTTACCAGCTAAGTCTTCAGCTTGATATTCTTCTGGGAACTTAACGTTAACATCAACCTTATCGTCAGCCTTTGCACCAACAAGTTGTTCTTCGAATCCAGGAATGAATGATCCTGAACCAAGCTCTAGGCTGTAGTTATCAGCTTGTCCACCATCAAAGTGCACACCATCAACTGATCCATCAAAATCAATCACAACAGTATCACCATCCTTGGCTGGTTCTTCAACCAAAACCAATTCAGCTTGATCTTCTTGTTGTTGCTTCAATTGTGCATCAACATCTTCGTCTGACACAGTTACATCTGCAGCTGGTACTTCAAGACCCTTGTAGTCACCCAATTCAATTTCAGGTGCCAATTCAACTTCTGCTGAAATCTTCCAAGGTTGTCCCTTTTCCATTGAATCCAAAGCAATTTGTGGTTGTCCAACCATTTGAATACCTGTTTCTGCAACAGCAGCATCAAATACTTCTGGCAAAACCTTGTTCAAACCTTCGTTGTACAATGATTCTTCACCATACATTTGCATAAAGATTTGCTTTGGCATGTGGCCCTTACGGAAACCAGGTGCTGAAACATCCTTCTTTACATCTTGAAAGGCAAGGTCAATTCCCTTTTCATATACATCAACTGGTACATCAAAGCTCAATGTACCCTTGTTACCATCACCTTTAGTGAAAACTGCATTTGCCATTTTCGTTCCTCCAATTGTCATATTTAACTATCATGACTTTAAATTATCATTACATACCTAACAATTATAACAGAAACACGCTTAAATTCAACGTTTTTCCACAAAGCTCACACCGCTATTGCTTACAAACGCTTCCCTGAAAAACTTGATTGTGGTAATTCATTAAAATCCAATGTTGCCAATGCTTCAGCTTCGTTTACAAATGTCGTCAATGATTCCGTTAACATCAAGTTCGTTTGGTAATCTGTTTCTTCAAACATAACAACTGGTGTACCTAACGCATACGCCATACCTTGTTCAAAAGCAGTACCAGAATCAGCATCGTTATCTCGATAATCTGCAACTGTTACAAGCACATCAGCAGCTTTAACTTGTGTCACATCACGTTTAAAGACTTCCTTAGCCCAAGCCTCTGAGAATTCAGGTGCGTCCGTCTTTTGATTTAACCGTGGTGAATAGAAATCATCAACCGTTGGATTCTTTGCCAAAGCTGTTTCAATCTTCTCAACACGTGCAATTTGTTCATCACTAAAAAATGGTGCCGCCAAATAGATTTGCATATTTTTACCTCACATTATTTCTTGACTATCATTATACATGAAAAAAAGAGTGATACTACTAAAAGTAGTATCACTCTTTTTACTTTAATGGTCAGTAAACTGGCATTAAAGGTTAAACACTATTAGTCCAAGATTTCTGAAACAGTTCCGGCACCAACAGTACGTCCACCTTCACGCACAGTAAACTTCAATCCCTTTTCAAGGGCAACTGGAGCAATCAATTCAACGTCAAATGTAACGTTGTCTCCAGGCATAACCATTTCAACACCTTCAGGCAATTCTACGACACCAGTAACGTCTGTTGTGTGGAAGTAGAATTGTGGACGGTAGTTAGTGAAGAATGGAGTATGACGTCCACCTTCTTCCTTAGTCAAGACATAAACTTCACCCAAGAACTTCTTGTGAGTTTGAATTGAACCAGGCTTAGCCAAAACTTGTCCACGTTCGATTTCTGCACGGTCAACACCACGTAGCAAAGCACCGATGTTATCACCAGCTTCAGCAATGTCCATTGACTTGTGGAACATTTCGATTCCAGTAACAACTGTCTTACGAGCTTCGTCCTTCAAACCAACGATTTCAGCTTCATCGTTCAAGTTGATAGTTCCACGGTCAACACGACCTGAAGCAACAGTTCCACGACCAGTGATTGTGAATACGTCTTCGACAGGCATCAAGAATGGCTTGTCAGTATCACGAACTGGTGTTGGGATGTATGAATCAACAGTGTCCATCAATTCTTCGATAACCTTAACTTGTTCAGCATCACCTTCCAATGCCTTCAAAGCTGATCCATGAAGAACAGGAATATCATCACCAGGGAAATCATATTCTGACAACAATTCACGAACTTCCATTTCAACCAAGTCAACCAATTCTTCATCGTCAACCAAGTCAGTCTTGTTCAAGAACACAACGATGTAGTCAACACCAACTTGACGAGCCAACAAGATGTGCTCACGAGTTTGTGGCATAGGACCATCAGTTGCGGCAACAACCAAGATAGCACCGTCCATTTGGGCAGCACCAGTGATCATGTTCTTAACGTAGTCCGCGTGACCAGGGGCGTCGATGTGGGCATAGTGACGAGCTTCTGTCTCATATTCAATGTGAGCAGTGTTGATCGTGATACCACGTTCACGTTCTTCAGGTGCGGCGTCAATAGCAGCAAAGTCTTCTTGCTTTGCCAATCCCTTGTCTGCCAAAACCTTTGAGATTGCAGCAGTTAATGTTGTCTTACCGTGGTCAACGTGACCAATAGTTCCAATATTAACGTGCGGCTTAGTACGACTGTATTCTTCTTTAGCCAAAAGCTTATCCTCCTAATTTTGCAAGCTAGTCTAAGCGACTAACTAATATTGCTTGCTTTTAAGTATACTACATTCCACAGCGGAATAAAACTACAATCTAAAAAATCATAGATACCCGCGGGAAACTGAAATTATTATATAAAACCTACGCTCGTTTGTAAATATGTTTTGTTAGAAAACTTTATAAAATAATGATTTATTACAAAATTATAATTTTAACAACGCATTTGAGAGACCTTCACGCCAAATTTTTTGTGTCTCAGTTTCTGTTTTATCTGTTTGAAACTCAAAACCAAACATTAACAAAGTTTGTTCCATCCAAGTTTGAACATCCCCAATTGCTTCGTCAAAATTTGGCATTAATAACATCAAACACAAACGGAATTGTTGTTCCAAGACGAGGTATTGGCTTGGATCATTAGCTAATGGTGATTCTGCTAAACGGCCCATCACTTCAATCACGATTGGTTGTTGCTCTAAGGCTTTAATGTCACTCGGTTTAATGTTTATTTTCGTCTCAATCAAGGTCAGCATGTCTACAGGTTCTGCGACTGCTAACTTCATCAATTCATCTAGTACACTCACACGCGTTAATTGATGGGCAAATGGATCAACTAAGATGCCGCGAGCCGAAAAAACGAATTCCTGTAACGGTAATTGTTTGGCCTTTGAAATGGCGCGTGATTGCTGCCCCATTGGGACTTCGCTCAAATGAAAGAAAGCTTTTTGATTCGTTACTAATGCTGTATGTTGATCGTCACGGTAACGATTCTCAGCCTCAATAATCGTTTCCACATATGACAGCTGATTATTAACAGGCAATTGTGCCACAAATTGGCGTGCATCAATAAAATAGTTTGCTCGCACACAAACGTCTACATACAAAGATTGCTGACTTTCTGTCCCTTGTACATAGTCAGCAACAAACTCTTTAATTAGGTCAGTAGCTGCTTGTAACTGCTCATGCTCATAGTAATATTGAACCAACTGCTGGTTTACTTCAAAACTTTGTTCCAGTGTATACGCCTGCTCTAATTGCTCAATTGCTGCTTCAATATTGCCAGTTGCAATATTTTTTTGTGCATCTTCTTGTAATTGCTGATAGTCACTCGCCATCGTCATCGCCCTTTCTCTAGCAAAAACCCACCATCAGATTTAATCCAATAGTGAGTTAAGCTTACACATTATTTGTTTTGGTTTTGGTTTTGGTTTTGGTTTTTCTTTACAGCTTGATTGTTCTTTGAACGGTTTGGTTTGTTTTTAGCTGTATGCTTATTTTCATTTTGCTTATTCGTATTGTTTGCCTTTTTACCGTTCTGGTTCTGGGCTTTGTTATTTTCTTTAGCCTTGTTATTTTTGTTATTGCTTGCACCACGCTTACGACGGCGACCATTTTGATTAGCTTCCATAATGACCGGCAAAATAACTGGCTTACGACGGGTTTGTTCATAAAGGAACTTACCTAACGCATCACGAACTGAATTTTTCAAATTTGACCAATCAAATTCTTTGGTATTTTTAATGCCTTCAGCAACCGTTTGTTCAACTAAATCACTTGCCTCTTGCATCAAGTCTTTTGAAGTCTTCACATAGACAAATCCACGAGAATCTAGTTTTGGCTTAGCAACAACCTTCTTTTTCTTACGATCAATTGTAACCACCGCAATAAAGACACCATCTTCAGATAAAATACGTCGATCGTTTAAGACAATTGAACCAATATCACCAACCCCTGAACCATCAATCATCGTATCATTCACTTGAATTGATCCAGATAGAGTCATCCCGTCCTCATTCAAATTCAAACGATCTCCATTTTCAAGAATGAAAACATGTTCCTCATCATATCCCACTTCAAGTGCAGCAGACTTAGCTGAATTAAGCACACGGTATTCTCCTTGAACTGGTAGAACATATTGTGGCTTTAATAGATTTAGTAATAATTGGAAATCATTACGAGATGCATGTCCCGACGACTTGATGTCAGTTGAAATTTGTTGCACTTTTGCACCAGAACGGAACAATAAGTCACGCGTACGTGCAACATACCCTTCCATTCCAGTTGCTGGTGTTGTCGCAATAAATACCAAGTCACCTTCACCGATTTTAATATTACGGTCATCACCTTGCGCCATGCGTTGTAAGTGACGCACCGGCTCACCCATACGACCAGTTTCTAAAATAACCGTTTCTTCAGGTGCCAATTTGTCTAAATTCTTCAAAGAGACAAACATTTCATTCTCATGCACTGGCAAGTGTAATTTCTTTAGACGTAAAGCTGTCCGAACAACTTTTTCTAAATCATGGCCCGATAAGACAATCTTTCGTCCAACCTTATATGCTGCGTCAATGACCTGTTGAATACGCTGTATGTTTGAGGCAACGGCAGCCACAATAATCCGTTCTTGCTTATTAGCACGGAACGTTTCTAGAATGTAGTCGCCAATTTGTGACTCATGTGCCGAATCGCCAGTATTGGCTGCCCCTGCAGCATCCCCAAGCACTGCCAAAACATTTTTACTCCCAATTGATGCCAATCGAGCCAAGTCAGTCCGATAATAAGGTAGGGCCGTCGTATCGAACTTAAAATCACCTGTGTACACAATTTGTCCATTGGGTGTTTCCAAAACGATTCCTAGAGATTCGGGAATTGTATGTGTTGTTTCAAAAAATGAAACTGTCACATCATTCATAACGACTTCCGTATTACCACGAACCACATGGTAATCATCAAATCCGGCTGACAACGGCTCAGCTTCGATTGAAAGTTTTGCCAACTCAATTGTCAATTCTGATCCAAAAACTGGCACTTGAACTTCACTTAATAAATAAGGTAATGCGCCAATGGCATCAGCATGCCCGTGCGTTAAAAAAACACCGACGATATCATCACTGTGCTCAATTAGATATGAAAAATCTGGAATCACCACATCAACGCCAAGCAAATCACTTTCTGGATACTTCAAACCTGCATCCAAAACATAGATGTCTTTGCCTACCGTTACGGCATACATATTTTTTCCGTTCTCACGGACGCCTCCAAACGGCATAATACTAATATTCGTGCTCATAATTATCCTTTATTCTTTCCGGGAAAAATACATTCCCACTCTGATGTTCTTATGTACTAATATATCATAAATACGACACACCACCAACTCATTAATGTAGAGAACTACAAAAATAAATTGATTTATTCCTTATGTTTTATATCAATATCTTGTATAATGAATCCGGTTATATTTTTCAGTTGTCACACGCTGATAACTAGGATTGGAGTTTGTTGCCTATTATGTCACAACAAGATAAATACTATATAGAAATCCCTGACGATGTCCTTGAACAGATCAATATTAAGCCAAATAGTGAGTTAAATGCTGTCTTTTCTAATGGCCAGTTCACTTTACAGGATGAGTCCGCAGGTAATCACAATGAAAAAGTATCTATTCGTACTTTTTTACTTACTTCTTTAGTCGCTGGTATTTTAGCATTCATTTCCTTCGAGCTACTTCAATTATCTACTGTTCCGCTCCAAGGTGATAATTCAATTTCACAAGCGACCATTTACCTCAGTCTTATATTTGGTGGTATTTCATATTTGATTAACCTCATAAAAGTCCGTCATCAAAAATTAGGTGAGTTAAAATGGCGCCACATTATTACCCTTACATTGGCTATGTCTTTAATCTTATTAGCCACCCTAGCCTTTTTCTTTAAATTCTTTTCAAACGCTTTTATTGGATTACGCTTAGACTTATATACAACTTCAATTCTTGTCGGTTTAATTACCGGTTTAAGTTCTTATACACTCGCTGCTGCTGCACGTGATGTCAGTTTCTCGAGCATTACTTATACATTAATTGCCATGCTATTTGGTGGGATTCTATTCTCAATGCTGACTAATGGTAGCCCAGACTGGTGGCAACATAACTTTAGTTATTTAGGAACGGAACAGGCCAAAAATGCAATTTATTTCAATTTCACTTTGATTTTTTCCGGTTTAATCATGTTAACTTTAGTCGATTATCTTTTTTCAGCCTTAAATGCTAGTTTCAAAAAGAATCGACGTTTATTCTGTTTACGAATTCTATTCTCATTATTGTCAATTACCTTAGCAGGTGTTGGGCTTTTCCCAAATAATCCAGGTTGGACGCACGAAGTTCATGATCAAATTGCGCAATTACTTGTCACTTGGATTCTAATTATGATTGTCGGGATTAAATGGTTCCTACCACAAGCTAGTCATGAATTTATCGTCACATCCTATTCAGTTGGTGGTCTTCTAATTTTGTCTGATATTCTCTTTCAAAAAGTTCACTATCTCTCATTAACAGGATTTGAAGTGACTGCCTGTGGTTTAGTTTTCTTCTGGCTTATCATGCTTTTGTTGCATTTACGTAATATCGCTCTACCCGCCAGCCAGTTTAAAACTAAGGTTGTCAAATCACCAAATTCAGATGTTTAATAATCATTTTTTCATAAATAAAAGCCATAGTCTTATAACTATGGCTTTTATTTATGGACAAATTTATAGACAAAAAAACAGTTCATTCAGCTGAATGAACTGTTTTCATTTAATAACGCTTATTGATTACTTGTTCAACAAAGCTGCAAGACGTGACTTGTCACGTGAAGCCTTGTTCTTAGAAATCAAGCCCTTTGAAGCAGCGCGATCAATAGCTGATGAAGCATTTACAAACAATTCGTTCAAATTGTCGGCTCCAGCTTCAGCACCCTTACGGAACTTCTTAACATCAGTGCGGTATGCACTAAGTTGTTGAACGTTACGCTCGCGTTGTACTTTGTTTAAGCGGGCACGTTGGATTGATGACTCAATAATTGGCATCGCTTTCTCCTCCGATGATATATGTCAAAATGTACGCAGTTAACTTTAAAATTAACGACGCAATCCAAGCTTTTGGATCAATTCACGATAACGTTGAACGTCGTTATTACGTAGGTAACGCAACAAGTTACGACGGTGACCGATCTTCTTCATCAACCCACGTTGTGAGTGATAATCGTGCTTGTGTTCTGACATGTGTTCGTTTAATTCATTAATGTCAGCAGTTAAAACTGCAACTTGAACTTCAACTGAACCAGTATCACCTTCGTGACGTGCGAATTCCTTAATGATTTCATTCTTGCGTTCTGCAGAAATAGCCATAATGGATATCCACCTTTCTTTTTTATAGTCGCCAGATACAACGTAAGACGACGGTGAACCGCCAAACATCGTATGAGGTCGTGTGCATAATGCACTTGATAATAATAGCTAATTCTTTCCGTAAATGCAAGCCTTTTTAGCTATTTATTTCATATTGATACCGCAAAATGAATAATTCAAATAACATTTCCGGACTTTTACTCGTTGTCTTTAACTCTTTTTCCATCTGAACTAAGCCTAAATATGCACTGGCTAATGCCTTATATGAATAACGTCGACTTGTTTTTTTTGCCAACTTTACACGATAAGGATGCACTTTTAAGGCGGTCGCAGTTCCTTGCTCACTCTTTTTAGAAACTTTAACTTGTAACAACAATCTAAATTGTCCCAGCATTGCCCCTAGTAACCGCAAAGGTTCCTCACCTGACAATAATAAATCATGATAGAGTTCTACAGCTTGTCTGAGGTTTTGATGCAACAAATTATCAATTAAATCAAAAACATTCTGGCTTAGGGTCCGAATCACAAGTTCATTGACATCTTGATCACGGATAACTTTCGTTTGTAACGTATACAATTTTAATTTCTGTAATTCATTCATCGCATTCGTGACTGACATATCAGTCAGACGAATTAACGATTGTACTGCTTGTGGTTCAATCTTGTAATCAGCCTGTGCCACATCATTTTGAATCATTTGTTGCAAATCACGTTCTGAAAAATCACCAAAAGAAAGATATGTTGCACGTTCCTTTAGCAATTTTGTGACTTTCTTTCGACCATCTAATTTTTCAAACGGTGCCATGATAACGAGTACAGTTTGGGGTTCTGGGTGTTGAATATAAGTTATTAAATCTTCAACATGATGTTCGATTTTACCTTTAGTGGTTTCACCCGTTAAAAACATTGCTTGTTCAATAAATACCACACGTTTATCCCCAAAAAAAGGCACTGAACGCGCATCATCGATTGCAACACTTAACGGTACTTCACGCATGTCGAATTGTGCTAAATTCAATGTGCGATCTTCTGGTTCAATTAGGTCAATAAAATGTTGACGGACCAAATCTAATAAATATTGATCAGTACCTTGAATGAGATAAATAGGGTCTAATTGTTTTGCATCTACATTTTTTATTAACTCATTTAAACTAATTGCCAAATTTTTGCCCACCTAAACTTAATTTCTACTCCTAATAATCCCATGCCAACTATAAAAAAACAAGTCACCCCACAGCTAATTTCGACCAAAATCACGAATAGTCCGTCCATTGATAATCCGATAACGAATCATCCCCTGCTCAGCAGTTTGATGGAGTTCACTCCCAACTTTATTTATCCTTTCAACAACTTCCAAATGTGGATGCCCAAAACGATTATCACGTCCAGCTGAGGCAATACTCTCTTTTGGACGTAATACTTTCAAAAATGTTGCACTGGAACTTGTTTTTGAACCATGGTGACCTAGCTTCAAAATAGAGACAGGGTTCAAATGAAACTGTTTAATAATTCGCGCTTCACCAGCTTGATCCAAGTCACCAGTTGCCACAACTGATAATTGTCGTAACTGCAAATACAGTGCTACTGAATCTGCATTAGTTCCCTCACCGTCATGATCGGGTGCCAGTATCTGAGCCCCTGTCGTTAATTTTTGATTCGCTTGTACCGTGTTAATCTGATTCACAGCAGATAACTTTTTCAATCTCGGTATTTTCTCCATTCCATTCGGGACAATAATCTTCTTAACCGCATATTGTGCTAGAAATGCTTCCAAATTTCCAATGTGATCAATATCTTTATGCGTTAACACCAAATAATCAATCTTTCTAACCCCTGTGGCCTGTAAATATCTAACAACTGGACGAATACTTTTTCGCGCAATTTGCTCTCTCTGGGCAACCGTTTTATCAAAGGCCAATTTACCACCAACATCGATGACCATATCTTGCCCATTTGGTAATTTAACATAGGTTGCATCCCCTTGACCGACATCAAAGAAAACAATTTGACTACACTGATTCAACTGAATCCACAGAAAGTTACAAGCATAAGTGGTGATTAGTAAAGTTAATAACTTCTTTGTTTGAAATAACAGTACACCCATGGTTAATAGCATTAAAAATGCTAATCCCAAAGCTGGTGGTTGCCCAAATGTCACATTTCCTGGTAACTGTCCTAACCATGCCAAAAAATTTTGCAGAGCTTCAATTAAAACATTCGAAAAAATATAGATAACTGATATATTTATAATTTTAGCCATAATCCCCAAGATAACAATCGGTACCACCATGTAAGAAAAAATGGGCAGGATCAGTAAATTGGCCAATAAACTAATTGGATGCCACGTGTAGCCATACCAAAGCAAAAATGGCAAAATCGTGAAGTTTAATCCGATACTGATTTGCCACCATTTAAAGCTCATCATCCACAATAATGCAAAGCTTAATGCGAATGTTAATTGTCCCCCTAATTGACCCAATAATCCCGGATCGCATACCAAACAAAGAACGGTTGTCACGCCCCATAAATCATAACGATTCAACGTATATCCCGACAATATAAGTGAATTTTGACAAACTGGTGTCAAAATAGATCGAATTAAACTCCTTGCCTCACTCGCAAAAGCCCAAAATAGGACTAAAATTCCTTGTAAAACAAGTAACCTAGTTTCTTTTAACAAATGTAGAGGCCGAGATATCACTGTCGTTATTCGACAAAGTAACTGTACTTGAAAACCGGAAATACTAAACAAATGAATCAAGCCAATTTCTTGTAATCCCATATTATCTTCATAAAAGTTCGGTCGTATGTAACCCAACAATAAGCTTTCACCATAATCACGTAACCCAGCGGGCAACTTTTCAAACCATCGCACACATTTTAAATGAGCTGTTCTTATGAGGTTACCAATGTCTAAAAAATCGTGTCTAACCCTTATAATTGACGTGACTGCTGAAGCTTGATACGAACACACAATGCCTTTGGCATACATGGCATCTTTAAAATTCAAATCATACCGGTTACTGGGTGCCTCAAACAATTTTTTCTTAAAGCTCCCTTTCATCTCAATTAAACTGTCATGTGTTTCTATCAATTTTCTCTGTTCTTCATTCAATTGTTCTACAAAAAATTGTACTTTATAATTTCCGCTTTCTGTCCTTCCAACGCCATTTAAAGTTTTACCACTTAAATTACATGCATCCAAATGTACATTTAACTTATGTTGCACACTTACACCTTGATCTAAAGGTGCCCTGATACAATGCTGATAAATCATCCAATATCCAAAGAGACTGACACTCATAATCACAATCACGGTCAAATACTGTCGATAAAACTTGACTAACAATACTAAAAAGTAAATCGTCACACACCAGGCCCAATTTTGGCCTTCATAAATTGCCAAATTCATACTAATACTCAATAAACCAACATAAAAAAGCAAGCCAATCTTCATTCAAAATAATCTTTCAACTTTAAAATTGTCTTTTCGCCAAAACCGGCGACATTTTTCAAATCATCGACATTTCGGAATCCATCATTTTTCTCACGATAGTCAATGATATCAGCAGCTCGCTTTGGTCCAATTCCAGGTAAAGTTTGTAATTCTTCTAATGTCACGTCATTTAAACAATATTTTGCAGCGCTATCTGCTTGTTTGTCAGTCGTACTCATCGACGAATTTTTCTTTGGCAATGTTTCTCCTTGTGCTGGAATATAAATCATCTGTCCGTCATTTAACTTTTGAGCCAAATTTACCTGCTGCGTATCGGCTTTACTTGTGAGGCCTCCTGCCTTTTGAATTGCAGCATGTACAAGCACGCCTGTTTTGAATGTATAAACACCAGGACGTTTAATCGCTCCTTTCACATCAACATGAATCTGATTAGATGACTGAGTTAATTGCGACTGCTTAACCGCTGTTGCAGGTTGGCTAACAGCTTCTGAATTTAATGGTACTCCCTTGTCCTCGAATGCTTGCGATGTTTTAGAATGACAAAATTGAAACACGATCAATATCATTAACCCACCCATCACAAGCAACTTATAATCAAGATATTTCTTTGTATAGTCAATAAGTTGCTGCCATATCGTTTGCATTGGTTTAAGTCTCCTTTATCTACCAATAAAGAGCAGCTATTACTGATAATTTACAAAAAAAAAGTGCCAAATTGGCACTTCTTTTTAAAGTTGTTCATCATTTAAGATTGTATTCATGACTTCTTCGACCATATCGAATTCTTCATCAGTGTCAATCGGTGTCAATACACCTTCTTCATCATCTTTGTCAAAACTGTATGGTAAGACTGGTACATCCTCCCCAGCTTCAGATTCCGCGGGTACTAATACAATATATGACTTACCAAAATCATCAGAATCAAATGAAAACAATTCAACGAAAGCTTTTTCATTTCCATCATCATCAATTAACATGTAGACTTCTTGATTATCCATCGGTTGATCCTTTCTAAAGCGAAAAAAGTAGCTGCCACAGCGACAACTACTTTTTTAGTTATTCTTCTTCTTCCAAATCATCAATAAATTGATTCAATTTTGATTCAACCATTGCTAATTCAGCATCATCTTCAATTTGATCAACGGTACCTTCAGTACTGTTTTCATTTTGCTCAGGATGGAAAATGAATGGGTACATATCAACTTCTTGTTCAAAGTCAGCACCAGCTGGATAAACGATGATATAGTCTTTAGCATATTCATCACTATGGAAAGTGAATAATACCTCAAATAACTCTTCATCACCTTGTTCATTAATTAGTGCAATTACATCTTGTTCGTCATCCATAATCAGATAACCTCCTTTACTGTACTAATGGACCTTTTCGGTCTAAATAATTTTGTAAAATTAAAGCAGCTGCCAATTTATCAATCACTTTTTTACGCTTACGTCTTGACGTATCAGCTTCCTCAATTAACATACGTTCTGCTTCAACCGTTGTCAAGCGTTCATCTTGAAAATCTACTGGTAAATTAAATGTCTCTTTCAATAATTCACCATATGCTTCTGCCGCGTCAACACGAGGACCTGAGGTATTGTTCATATTTTTAGGCAAGCCTAAAACAAAACCAGTTGGTTGATATTCTGCAACTAATTCTTTCATACGTTCAATGCCAAATTCTTCATTATCCTCGTCAATTGGGATAATTTCAACGCCTTGCGCCGTCCAACCTAAGATATCAGAAACCGCAATCCCGACTGTTTTTGATCCAACGTCTAATCCTAAAAGTCTACCCATTTATTTCCCCAAGTAATATTTTACTAATGCTTCAATAATCTCATCACGTTCAAATTTACGGATCAAGTTACGTGCATCGTTTACACGTGGAATGTAGGCAGGGTCATTTGAAATTAAATAGCCAACAATTTGATTAATTGGGTTATAACCTTTTTCTTCAAGTGCCGCATAAACTGTTTCTAACATCTTACGCACATCATGATCTTCGTTAAAATTCAAATTAAATAAAGTTGTGTGTTCTGTACTCATTATAAACTCCCTTCATCGTCTATACGATGTATCGCTTATGATTGATCTTTCAACCATGTTTGAGCTTGTTCAAAAGCATCTTGAATCCCAGCAGGGTTCTTACCACCAGCTTGAGCCATGTCTGGACGACCACCTCCGCCACCACCAACAGCAGGTGCAATTGTCTTAATCAAATCACCGGCCTTAATACCAGCTTTAATTGCTTCAGGACTAACTGCTACCAACAAATTAACTTTTTCGCCTAGGTTAGCAGCCAAAACTAATACATCAGATGGCATTGATTGCTTCCAAGTATCAGCCGCGGTACGCAATCCATCCATAGATTCAACTTCTAATTCAGTTGTTACTAATGAATAGTTACCCGCTGTTTTCACATCAGAGAATGCTGATGCGGCACTTTGGCTAGCTAGTTTTTGTTCTAAGGCATTTGCTTGACGCTCAGCATCCTTTAAGTTTGCTTGCAAGGCATCAATTTTATCATTTAATTGACTCAGTTGTGGTGCCTTAACCTGCTTTGCAGCCTGATTTAGCAAAGCATCATGTTGCTTGAACAAAGCCATGGCACCTTCGCCGGTTACCGCTTCAATACGACGGACACCAGCACCAATTCCTTGTTCACCAACAATTTTAAACATACCTAATTCTACGGTAGAATCTGCATGTGTACCACCATCAAATTCAGCATTGAAATCGCCAATTGAAACAACACGGACTTTTTCACCATACTTTTCAGAAAATTCCGCTACGGCTCCCATCTTTTCAGCAGTCGCCTTATCAGTTTCAATCCAAGAAACCGGTAGATTTTCAATAATTTTAGCGTTAATTAAATCTTCAATTTCTTGTAACTTTTCAACAGGTACAGCTTCATTATAGCTAAAGTCATAACGTAAGTCATTAGCGGTTACTAATGAACCGGCTTGTGTTGAACGATTACCTAAAATATTACGAATGGCTTGGTCCAGCATATGGGTCGCAGTATGATTTTTTGATACAGCTGTGTGATATGCAGTGTCCACAATCAAATCATACTTGGCATCTTTTTGAAGTGGTTTAAGCACTTCAACCGTGTGCAAATGTTGCCCATTTGGTCCCTTTTGAACATCCAGCACATTCGCAACAACATCGCCAGCTTGATTAACAATTGTTCCATGATCAGCGACTTGACCACCCATTTCTGCATAGAAAGGTGTTTGGTCAAAGACCAAAGTTGCTTGTCCAGCATCCGCAGACTCCACTAATGCATCATCTACAATAATTGCTGAAAGGTTTGCATTTGCAACCGTTAGGTCAGTCCAACCAACGTACTTTGAGTCAACTGTTAAATCAGTCAAAGTACTGTCTTGAATTCCCATTGAAGTCTGCTTACCACGAGCGGCACGAGCACGATCTTGTTGTGCCTTCATCGCCGTTTCAAAACCTGCTTCATCGACCTTCAAACCTTTATCTTCAGCTTCTTCGATTGTAATTTCAAGCGGGAAACCATAAGTATCATAAAGTTTGAAGGCAACATCACCGGTGATAACACCATCTGCTTGTTTAACATCGGCCATCACATCTTCAAGCAGCTGTAACCCATCGGTTAGGGTTTTGTTAAAACGATTCTCTTCTGTCTCAACAATTGAAGCAATGTAATCAGCATTTTCCAATACTTCTGGATAATAAGACGCCATAATCTCACCAACAATTGGCACCAAATCCTTTAAGAAAACATGATTAATTCCTAAACGACGGCCATGCACAACTGCTCGACGAAGCAAACGTCGAATGATGTAACCACGTCCTTCATTTGAAGGTAATGCGCCGTCCCCAATTGCAAAAGTCACAGCACGTGCGTGGTCAGCAATCACCTTAAATGAAACGTCAGTCTCTGGATCGTCGCCATACTTCTTACCATCACTCATGGCTTCAATGCGGTGGATAATTGGTAAGAACAAATCAGTTTCAAAGTTAGTATCCGCATGTTGGAAAACTGAAACCAAACGTTCTAATCCCATCCCCGTATCAATGTTTTTATGTGGTAATTCAGGGTAATCTTTATTGTTAGTTAAACCAGGTAAGTGATTGAATTGTGAGAAAACAATGTTCCAAATTTCAAGATAACGATCATTCTCACCACCTGGGTAATTTTCATCTGCATCTTCACTATTGTATTTTGGTCCACGATCAAAGAAAATTTCAGTATCTGGTCCTGATGGTCCTTCACCAATATCCCAAAAATTATCTGGTTCATCGTAAACGTGGTCCTTTGGCAAACCAACAACATCTAACCAAAGTTGCTTTGTTTGGGTGTCATCTGGATAAACCGTGACATATAACTTTTCAGGGTCCAAAGCATACCAATCAGGGCTAGTTAATAGTTCCCAGGCCCATGGAATAACTTCATCTTTAAAGTAATCACCAATTGAGAAATTCCCCATCATTTCAAATAATGTATGGTGACGTGCCGTATGCCCAACATTCTCAATGTCATTCGTACGAATTGCTTTTTGTGCATTGGTAATACGTCGATTTTCTGGCGTTACACTACCGTCAAAATACTTTTTTAATGTCGCAACACCGGAATTAATCCAAAGCAAACTGGGATCATCCTTTGGAATTAATGATTGTGACGGTTCAATTGCATGCCCTTTTGATTCAAAAAAGCGTAAAAACATATCTCTTGTTTCAGCTGATGATAATTCTTTCATCTTATGTGCCTTCTTCCATTTAATATTCATTAAAAAAAACAGAGAAACATCGCAAACCGAAGACGCTAAAACGCGGTACCACTTCGTTTGCAATGACTCTCTGTTGTCATTACCACTTAAATTATCGTTAACGCCGATTTACGGTTTATTTGCACAAACAACTATCCTTCAGGTAGCAGACGTTTAATTTAGCATCACTTCCACCAACCGTGATGTCTCTTTTTTCTAATTAGAAAACGATAACCCTCGAATTGCATTATAGCATAATTAGAGTTTAAATGCCAATCTATAATTAAACTGACTCTGTACTGTACGCTTTCAAACCAGGAACTGTAAACATAACAAGTAAACTAATCATATACATCGCTGAAAGTCCAACCATAATAAAAGTCATTGAACGGTTCTCCATCAACATACCAATAACGACCGGTGAAAAACCACCAACCGCACGCCCAACATTAATAATAACGTTATTAGCAGTTGCACGAATTTCTGGTGGGTACAGATTAGAAATAATCGCACCATACCCCCCAAACATCCCATTTGAGAAAAATCCAACCAATGCCCCAGCTAACAAAAGGGTTCCCATTGAATTGGCCAAGGTCAATCCATAAACCATCACTGCTGATCCAATTAAGAAACTACCGAAGGCCATCCGTGGACCCACTTTATCCAAAATGCTACCGAATACAAACATTCCAACTGACATACCTGTAATTGTCGCAATCATCCAAACTGAAGATCCTGCAACGGTTAGATTTAACTTCTGTTGCATCATCGTTGGTAACCAATTCATCATCCCAAAATACCCAGCAATTTGAACAATTGCCATAATCATCAAAGCGATTGTTGTATAACCAGTTCGACCAACATTAAACATTGCTTTGAGGGATACCTTTGGCTTCGTTTGTTGTTGTTTAAAACGTGGTGATTCTGCCACATGACGCCGTACGAAAATCGTCAAAACCACAGGTAGTAATCCAAACAAGAACAAGGCATGCCAATGATTACCTGGCAACACAATCGCTGCTAAGACGGCAGCAAGCATTGCCCCTAACTGGCCCCCAATTGCGCCAACGGATGCAATTCGACCAACTTGTTTCTTCGGGAAGTTTTCAGCGATTAAGGCCATCGCTATCCCATATTCACCACCAGCACCTAACCCCGTAATAAAACGTAATAGATAGATTAGATAGATATCGTTGGCTAAGGCCATGGCAGCTGTCCCAAATGCGAAGAGTAACACCGTATAATTAAATGTCTTTATACGACCAATTCGATCAGCTAAAATACCAAAAATAACACCACCGGCCAACATCCCTAAATTCGTAACTGATGAGATAAATCCGGCTTGTCCACCGGATAAATGTAAGTCTGCAATCATTGAACTTAACGCAAAAGAGACAAACATCACATCCATGTTTTCCAACATGAATCCTGATGACATTGACCCGACGACCCACTTTTGTTGCTTTGTAAACTTAGTTCTACTCATTTCTCCTCCAATTGTAAAGTCACTGCCTTACATTAATTTCACTGCTATCCACTCTACCGAAACGAGTAAGTTTTTGCAACTTTTTTTCCAAAAAAAGACGATTACAAAAGTAATCGTCTTTTAAATTATTTGGTTTTATTAGCTTTACGCTTTGAGCGTTGTTGTTGTCGATCTTCGACACGCTTCTTGTAACGTGCATCTTTTTCGATTTCACTCTTAATGCGGTGCTTATAACCGGGCTTTACATTTTTCTTCTTCTTTTTAACCATACCAATCATCGTTGGATCAAGTTTCTTGGTTGACTTTGTTCGTTGCGTACGGCGACGACGGTCAGCCACTGGCTTAAGCTCTCCCTTTGACAATGTCATCGGTTCGAATTTAACACCCAAATTTTCAACTTCTGTTACCTTGGCATCTTCATCAGGTGTGTACAAAGTGATGGCGAGTCCTGATGCCCCATTTCGACCAGTACGTCCAACACGATGCACGAAGAATTCCAAATCATTTGGAATACCATCATTAATAACCAATGATACACCTGGAATATCAATTCCACGGGCCGCTAAGTCTGTCGCAACAACGTATTGATAATCCAAATGTTGGATTTTTTGCATCGTACGGCGACGCTCACGGGGTTGAATACCACCATGAATTTCAGCAACCTTAAGGCCACGTTCTTTCAATTGGCGAGCTAACTCACGTGCACGTTCTTTCGTATTAGTGAAAACCAAAGCCATATATGGATTTCCCATTGTTAACAAGTTAAAAATTAACTCGTCCTTGGCTTTTCCCTTCGTATCCATCAACACATTTTGAATTGTTGGTGAAATAACGGTTTCGGCCGGAATTTCTTCGATAACAGGATTATTCAAATACTTTTTCAAGAACGGTTCCAATTTCTGAGGAATCGTTGCTGAGAAAACAAGCATTTGCAAATCTTCAGGCATCGCACCCGCAATTGCATCTACTTCGTTCAAGAATCCCATATCCAAAGTCATATCAGCTTCATCGACAACCAAGGTACGTGCAGTATGAATATTTAGACTACCAGTCTCATACAAATCTTTAATACGTCCAGGCGTTCCAATCACGATTTGTGGTTGACTACTCTTTAGTTGTTGTACTTGGCGATTCTTATCCGTACCACCTACATATAGTCCAATACGTGGTTGTTCCCCTTCGGCAAAATGATCAGCAATTTGCTTGGCTGCTTGATAAATTTGTTGGGCCAATTCTCGAGACGGTGTGGTAATTACCGCTTGAACTTGTTCTTTTTCAAGATCTAAATGTTGAAAAATTGGCAACAAGAATGTATGTGTTTTACCAGACCCCGTTTGTGATTGTCCGACAACCGAACGGCCCTGCATGACCACTGGAATTAAGCGGGCTTGAACTGGTGTTGGTTCATTAAAGTGAATATCATCTAAAGCACGATATATTTCGTCGCGCAAATGATAATCAGTAAATTTAGCCATTTGTGTTCTCCTTTAATAATTGATTTAGCTCATATACAATATCGTTTGCTTCAGCATCAGTTTGTGCCAATGCCCCAGATGCCAATGGATGACCGCCACCGCCATGACGTTTAGCAATGCCATTAATCGGAATTTCGCGTGAACGAAGACGCACACGATAAAATCCCTCATCTTGTTGTTCGAATACAGCCCATGCTTGTGCAGCATCAACTTTACCCATCAACGGTACAATAAATGCGGTTCCATAATCACCTAACTCAAACGAGTCTAAAATTTCATTTGTCAAAATAATATAATTTAATCCAGCATCAGTTAATGTCATATGTTCATAGACGTAACCTGAAACTTTTGCAGCTTCGGGAGAAATTGTATCCATCTTTTGATTGATTTTAGTCCAATCAAAATTAAATTTCATAAGCTCTGCCACAGTCCACATTGTGCTAGCACCCGTTGCATATAAGAAACGTCCAGTATCTCCAACGATTCCTGAATACAAATAAGATGCTCCCGCATTTGACAATGTCAGCTCTTCTTTGAACTCATTGTAAAAACTGAAAATAAGTTCTGATGAAGAAGACACCGTTGTATCAACCCATGAATAATCACCATAAGGTTCGTCATTCGGATGATGATCAATTTTAACTAATGTCTTTCCATACTCATACCGACGATCGTCAACGCGCGGTTCGTTGGCGGTATCCGTTACAATGACTAAGGCATCATCATAAACTGAATCGTCAATTGTATCCATTGCGCCCATCCAACTTAGGCTTGGAACTTCTTTTCCAACCACATAAACTTTTTTAGTAGGATATGTGTTTCGAATGATTTCAGCGAGCCCCATTTGTGATCCAACGGCATCAGGATCTGGACGTTGATGGCGATGAATAATAATTGTATCAGCTGCTTTAATTTGTGCAAATATTTGTGTTTGTGCTGTCATATTTTTTCCTTTGAAATTTCGTTCCTTTTAGTATAACATACCGCGACTTACGACTCGTATAAACTCAAGGCAAGGTTTTCAAATGATACTGGTGAAAGACCGGTTACAGTCAATCCGATTAAGCGGAGTGGTTTGGTGTAACCACCAATTTCTTCTAAAATATCTATTGCGATATTATTGATGACTCCTTCATCATTTTGAATAAAATCGTTTTGTGTCATCCGATGCGTTGTCGTATTAAATTCATCATCCCGCACTTTCAAAACTAATGTTTTTCCATGCATTTTTTGTGTCTGTAAGGCTTTAACTAATTCATGCGCAATAATTTTAAATTCAGCTAAAATATCATCTTCAGAACGAATCGGTGGGTTGAATGTGTGTTCTTTACCAATTGACTTACGTTGGCGTTCATATTCAACAGGTCGATCATCAATGCCTCTAATTCTTTGATATAGCTCAAAACCTTGCTTATTAAATTCATCCATCAACATATCTTGTGACTGCTCATATAAGTCGCGCCCGGTTTCAATATGTAACTCATGCATTTTCTCAGCAGTTTTGACACCAACACCACGAATGTTTTCAATTGGTTGATTATCTAAAAACGCCCGAATATCTTCGACACGAATCACCGTTAACCCAGCTGGTTTATTATGCTCTGAAGCCAATTTCGCCAAAAATTTATTAAATGAAATGCCGACTGAAGATGTTAACTGTAATTTATCATAAATCTCCTGCTGCATTTGATGGGCTAATGTAATCAATGGTTCGGGCCGATCCGTTAAATCCAGATACGCTTCATCAAAAGCTATAGGTTCAATTTTATCGGTATACTCATGAAAAATTTCATGAACTTGCTGTGAAACATGCCTATATTTATCAAAATCTGGATCTAAAAAAATAGCATCAGGCGCTTTTTCTAAAGCTTCCATTGAACTCATCGCGGAATGTACACCTAATTTACGCGCATTATAATTCGCAGTTGCGACAACGCCTTTGCCACCAGACTTACGTGGGTCACGTGCTAGGATAACTTGCTTAGCCTTTAATTCAGGATGATCTCGAATTTCAATTTGGGCATAAAATGCATCCATATCAATATGTAAAATTTTACGATTCGTTTGAAGTTTAAATGGAAATTCTAATAGTGATCCCATTATCAATACCTCCCACATCCGACAATCCATTAAAAAAAGATTCAAAGACCAGGCTTTGAATCTTTCATGTGACGCTTACTTATTATCTTCAGACTTTTCTGAAACAACTGCATCATCGGCCTTAACTGATTCTGCTAATTGTTCAGTTTCAGTTTTTGCTTCAGTTTCTTCAACTACTGATGAAGTTTCGCTAACTTCATCTGTTTGAGCAGCATCTGTCGCAACAGGTGCTTCTTGAGTTTCATCAGGAACAACTGTACGAATTGCGCTCATTTCATATGTTAAAAATGAACCATCGGCATCCAATGAAACAGTCTTACGGTCAGCACTAACTGAGCTCACTTTAGCGTGTAGACCACCAATTGTTACCACTTCAGTTCCTGGCTTAATATTTGATAGCATTGACTTTTGCTTTTCTTGCGCCTTCTTTTGTGGACGAATCATCATAAAGTACATCAATGCAAATAGCACAACAATCATTAAAATAGAAGGATTCATAAATTTATTACCTCGAGTTTTCTCTAAAGGTTGTCTTAGAACAACCTTGCGTTTTCTTTATTATAGCCATAGTTTTCCATTAATTCGGCTCTGAACTCCAACAAGCGATCTTCAGCAATAGCTTCACGCATGTCTTCCATTAGCTTTAGCAAATATCTCAAGTTGTGGACACTGGCAATATTTTGACCAAGTAATTCATTTGACTTAAAGAGATGGTGCAAATAAGCTTTTGTAAAATGCGTTGAACCGTAATCATCTAAATCAGGATCAATCGGTGAAAAGTCATTTTTATATTTTGAATTTGTGATAACTATTCGTCCGTATTTAGTCATTAATGTTCCATTACGACCAATTCGCGTTGGTAGCACACAATCAAACATATCAATTCCACGCATAACACCATCAACTAATGAATCTGGTGCTGCAACACCCATTAGATAACGTGGCTTATTTTCAGGCAACCAAGGCACTGTAAAATCTAAGACACGATTCATTTCTTCCTTTGATTCACCAACTGACAAACCACCAACCGCATAACCTGGTAAGTCCAATGAGACAAGGTCTTCAGCTGACTGCTTTCGCAATTGTTTGAATCCTGCTCCCTGTACGATTCCAAATAATGCTTGATCTTCTGGACGCTTATGTGCTGCAATTGCACGTTCAGCCCAGCGTGACGTACGCTCAACAGAATTTTTTACATAATCATAGCTTTCAAAGTATGGAATCGCCTCATCTAGTTGCATCATCACGTCAGAACCCAAGTTATTTTGGATTCGCATTGCAACTTCCGGTGATAGAAACATTTTTTCACCATTTAAATGATTTCTAAAGGTCACTCCTTCTTCACTAATGCTATTATGATCTGATAATGACCACACTTGGAAACCACCTGAATCAGTTAAAATTGGGCCGTCCCAATCCATAAATTTATGTAGTCCACCAGCTTCAGCGATTAAATCATCGCCTGGTCGTAACCACAAATGATACGTGTTTGATAGAATAAATTGTGAATTGATTTCATGTAATTCACGGGGAGAAACATTTTTAACACTTGCTTGTGTTCCCACGGGCATGAACATTGGTGTCATGACTTCTCCATGGGGTGTTGTTATTTTCCCTAAACGAGCCCCAGTATGTTTTTCAACATGTAAGAGTTCATATTTTACTGCATAATCATCTGTCATGTATCAATTCCTTTCTTGAAAATATAAGCAATTTAATACTCAATACTCTCTAGTATACCAAATTTAACCTATGTTTTGTGTATTTTTGGGATATAAAAAAGGTTACCCCACTAATAAATTAGTAGAGTAACCTTTCAACGATGGACGATACAGGGATCGAACCTGTGACCCCCTGCTTGTAAGGCAGGTGCTCTCC
>NZ_JQCD01000027.1 GCF_001437425.1 Weissella minor
GCTTGATTATTGTTTGGTTGCTTCTGGTTATTCAAATCAGTCGCGTCCTTCACAATTTGATTAATCGCATCCGTTGATGTCGCTGAATCAACACGTTGCTTGAAGTCATTCTTTTCAGCATCGCTCAAGTTTGGCAACTTATCGATTACGTCCTTCGCTGATTGCTTGGCATCTTCTAACGCTTGATTATTGTTTGGTTGCTTCTG
>NZ_JQCD01000028.1 GCF_001437425.1 Weissella minor
CTGAATTACTTTCCTTTTTTGTGTCTGTGTGATACCACATCTTGCGAGCTGCATTTGCTATTTCAGGGGCTGTCAATTGTCCCTGAAGCCTAATATAACCCTTTGAATCTTGGGAAATAAAACCTTTTTCCTTGATATAAATATACGGACTTGGCATTTTCCCGTGCATCCAATAATAATCACGATCCGAATATCCTCGAATAGTA
>NZ_JQCD01000029.1 GCF_001437425.1 Weissella minor
AAGTAGTTGGAGGATCTCTTCCTGCGAGGATAGGACGTCGCAATGCAAACGAAAAGTTACCAGAAATGGTAGCTTTTTTTTTGCAAAAAAATTGGAAATGATGCTCTTTATTATTGGGGATTATATGAGAACATCTGAAATCGGTAGACTAATTCAAGTTAAACAAAACAGAAAATTAGAGGCACCTTATCAAAACATCGGGTTAGCGATTGAAGAAAATATTTGTCAGCGATGTGTAAGTCAAATTGATGAACGTTGGCAATTACCAAGTGGCATAAGCTATTGTTGGAATTGTGCGATAGTAGGACGTTTAACAGAACAAGATACTTTGGGAACACTTAATAGAGGTATTCATGATCGATTTGAGAGGCCAAGCGGCTATTATACTTGGTACGGTCAATTAACTGAAGTGCAAAGCAGATTAGTCGCGAAAATAATAGATGGATTGCAAATTGGAAAAGACCAATTACTTCACGCTGTAACAGGCGCGGGGAAGACGGAAATGATTTATCCCATCTTAAAAAAATATCTGGATTTAGATTATAGAGTGGCATATGTATCACCACGGATAGAAGTCATTCGAGAATTAGCGCCACGCATTATGACCTACTTTCACATCGAATACGCGATGCTTCATGGCGAAGTAAAAGACAATAAGCTATGGACACAGTTGCTCTTTGCAACCACACATCAAATGTATAAATTCTATCGAGCATTTGATTTAATCATTGTGGATGAGGCTGATGCTTTCCCATTTAAAGAAAATCGATCATTATGGTATGCATTGGCACAAGCACGAAGTGACAAGAGTCGCATTATCTATATGACAGCTACACTAAGCAAAGATTTAAAATGGTTAATCAAAATGAAACAAGTACAATTACAACAATTACTTTTGCGATATCACGGATTTGAGATCCCAAATTTGCAGTTAATCTTGATTCAAAATGATTGGCGTCAACAGCTTCCGCAGCACATGATACGTCAATTACAGAAACATAGTGGCCCTTGGTTAATTTTCGTACCAAGAATTGCAGACTTAGACGCGATTGCACAACAGGTTGAAAAGTGCTTACCACATTGTCGAATACGGTGTATATCGTCACAAACGGACAAAAGAGAAGGGATTGTTGATGAACTAAAGCAAAATAAGATTGATATTATTTGTACGACAATTATTTTAGAACGTGGAATAACCATTTCGAATGTCCAAATTATCATTTTAGATGGTGATGAAGGAATATATACTGACGAATCCTTAATTCAAATAGCTGGACGTAGCGGTCGTGATGCACGCTACCCACATGGAAATATTTTTGTTTACTGTTTTGAACGGACGAAGCAATTAATGAAAGTGATAGAAGCAATTGATCAACTTAACGCAAAGTGATGCATGTCTATTATGTAGTGATTTAATGGAAAACTGGCTTCAATTGGATTTGAGAATGGTCCTAAGGAATCGTTTAATATGTGTGACATGCCAAAATAAATTTCAGCGAATTACCGGTTTTCAATGTATGGCATGTGGTCGGAAAATGCAGGATGAGTCAATTTGTGATGAATGTTTGAGATGGCAAAATACTAGTAGCGTAGCGGTTAATCATGTAGCCTTGTACGAATATAATGACATGATGCGCAAATTTTTCCAATGCTACAAGTTTATGGGCGGTTATCACTTTGCTGAAATTTTTAAAAAAGAAATGATGTTACATATTAGGCAATTGAAGCCTGATGTGATTGTGCCAATACCGGTGCACGAGTGCACATTCAATGAACGTGGATTTAATCAAGTTGAAGGTTTACTAGTTGGGTATACGCGATTACTTAAAAAAGCAGAAGCTAATAAAGCACAAAGTCTGAAAACACGTGCGAAACGTTTAAATGTAGAGAATCCATTCACGGTTAATTTAGACTTAAATGTTCAAAATAATGTCAAAATTTGTATTGTGGATGATGTATATACGACTGGCGCAACTTTACATCATGCATACAATAGTTTGTATACAGCAGGATATACAAATGTGTGTTCAATAACTTTGGCAAGGGCTTAAAGCAAGCTTTAGAAATTTGAATTAAACAAATGAATCATGATAAAATAGTTGTACTAAATATCATTCGGTATGTAGTAAATTCATTGTCAAACCTCCCGAGGTTAGATAGGAGACATATTATGTTAGATTATCAAATTCGTGGTTTAAATTTTGAAATTACAGAAGCAATCGATGCTTACGTTAAGAAGCGTCTTTCACGCCTTGAAAAGTATTTAGAGGATGACCAAACTTATGTGGTACGTGTGAAGTTAAGCAGCCAAAAGAGTGATCGTAGCTTTAAGGCTGAAGTAACAGTGCAACTACCAGATTTAGTTTTACGTGCCGAAGACGCTGAAGAAGACTTGTATGCAGCAATTGACTTTGTTGCTGACAAGCTAGAACGTCAAATTAAGAAGTACAAGACAAAGATTAACCGTAAGTTGCGTAAGCAAGGAATTGCTGACTTGCATGAAGTCGAAAGTGATATTCCTGCAGATACAGCTGATAGCGATGATGAATTAGAAATTGTCCGTAAGAAGACAGTTGAGTTAAAGCCAATGGATCCAGAAGAGGCTGTGCTTCAAATGGAATTGTTGGGACATGATTTTTATATCTTTATGAATGCTGAAAATGATTTGCCTGCCGCTGTTTATAAGCGTCATGATGGCAAGTACGCATTACTTGATACAGATAACTAAATTAAACGTAAATGATTACGCCTCACCAAATTAGGTGAGGTTTTTTTGTAAAAATCAGTTGATGTTTTGTCTTTATTTCTGACATCATAATACGAGTGAGTACGGTATAATAGATAGACAATAAAAAAATAGAGGAAATAATTATGAAAAAGACATTTGTAACACCACAACAATACGCAATGAAAGTTGCAGAAATTGCCCAATTGACTGAAGATACTGGTGAAAAGACTTCACCATTTTTTGACCGTTTAGATGCAGCGTTGAGTGATGATAAGCTTGCTGACATGTCTAAGGAAGATTTCCAAGAAATTGCCACTGCTTTTGATGACGCAGTTGATGTTTATCAAGATGCTTCAGCTAACTTGGCGGCCATTAAGGCACCTGCTCGTGTATTAGGTATGCATAAGTCATTGGTACAATCATACAAGGACTATGCTGATGCAACGCAGGAAATGGCAGATGCTTTGCAAGTTGAAAAGCATGCCGTTGATATGGAACAATTCCGTGATTCAGAAGCGAAGCAAAACGATTTAATTGTTAAATTTGGAACGCAATTGCGTCGCGTGATGATGTCAGCAATGTAAGGTTCAGTAAAAATGCCAGAAGATATAAATACAAGAGTTGCAAAAGAATTGGCCTTGCCTTTAAAAAAGGTAACGGCTGTCCAAGGTTTGTTGGACGAAGGAAATACGGTGCCTTTCATTGCGCGTTATCGTAAGGAAGCTACTGGAAATTTGGATGAAGTGCAAATTCGAGATGTACAAACCGTGGCTAAGCGTCTTCAGGAATTAGATGCACGTAAACAAACGGTTGAAAAAGCCATTCGTGAACAAAATGCATGGACGCCGGCATTAGAACATGCTTTAGCCGATGCGACTGCGATGCAGGCGGTTGAAGATATTTATTTGCCTTATAAGCAAAAACGTCGCACAAAGGCGACTATCGCGAAAGAAGCGGGACTGATGCCATTGGCAAAACTTGTTCAGCAATTCCCAGGGGCCGAATTAAAGGACCGTATTGGCGATTTTGTCGCTCCTGACACAGGATTGGCTGATGAACAAGCCGTATTAAGTGGTGTTCACGAAATTTTTGCGGAGGTTATTGGTGAAAATGCAGGACTTAAAGATTGGGTCCGAACTTACACCGAAAAGAACGGGCATTTAACGTCTAAATTAAAGCGTGGTGCCAAGGATAAAGATCCGCAGAAAGTATACGAATTATACTATGAATACGATATGCCAATTAAAAAGGTCGCGAACCATCAAATGTTGGCGATGCATCGTGGTGAAAAAGAAGGTGTTTTGTCTTCAAGTATTACCGTCGATGTTGATGCGGTTGAACGTTTCTTGAAGTTCCGTTTGGTTGGACAACATACGGGATTTGCTGCTGACATCCTAACTGATGCTGCATCCGATGCATATAAGCGTTTTATTGGTCCGGCCATTGAACGTGAATTTAAAAAGAATTTGTTTGAACGTGCATCAAATGAAGCTATTAAAGTATTTGGACAAAACTTATATCACTTGCTAATGGCGGCGCCATTAAAGGGTAATGTTGTGTTGGGATTTGATCCAGGTATTCGTACAGGTTCTAAGCTTGCCGTTGTTGATGAAAATGGTAAGTTTTTGGCAAAAAGTGTGATATATCCACACAAAGCCCCAAAGTATGATCCAAAAGCAGCACGTGAAACAATTATTGATTTGGTAAAACGCTATGATGTCTCGATTGTTGCGATTGGAAATGGAACCGCTAGTCGTGAATCACAACAATTTATTGCTGACATTATTAAGAATGATTTACCAGCATTAAAGTACGTGGTTGTAAACGAGGCCGGAGCTTCAGTTTATTCGGCAAGTGATTTAGCGCGAGCAGAGTTCCCAGAATTACAAGTTGAGCAACGTTCAGCAATTTCAATTGCGCGTCGTTTGCAAGATCCAATGGCAGAATTAATTAAAATTGATCCACAAGCAGTTGGTGTCGGGCAATATCAACATGATTTGCCAGAAAAAGAAATGTCAAACGAAGTTGATGCTGTTTTGGAAACTGCGGTTAATCAAGTTGGTGTGAACTTAAATACGGCATCCCCACAATTGTTAACCCATATTGCGGGACTAAATAACACGATTGCGCATAATATTGTGGCTTATCGTGATGAAAATGGTCAATTTGCCTCACGAACAGAGCTTAAAAAAGTGCCAAAACTTGGCGCCAAAGCATTTGAACAAGCGGCTGGTTTCTTACGAATTCCAGGGGCAAAAAACGTCTTAGATAATACCGATATTCACCCAGAATCTTATGCGATTGCGAAATCTGTTTTGAAAATGGAACAGGTTCAGCCTGGAAGTGATGCTAAAGCGAAGCTATCTCAAGTCAACGTTAAAGCCTTAGCGGACGAATTAACGGTTGGTTTACCAACCTTGCAAGACGTAATCGAATCATTAGGAAATCCTGGACGTGATTTGCGTGATGCGGAGCCAGGCGCAATTTTGCGTTCTGATGTGTTGAGTCTTAACGATTTGCAAATCGGTATGAAGCTTCAAGGAACTGTTCGAAATGTGGTTGATTTTGGAGCTTTTGTTGATATTGGTGTGCACGAAGATGGACTTGTGCATATTTCACGTCTAGCCAAGAAGCGGATTTCGGATCCGCATCAAGTGGTCGCGGTTGGTGATATTGTTGATGTGTGGGTCGTTAAGGTGGATAAACAACGTCAACGCATTGAACTCACGATGGTTGAACCAAATTTGGACAATCAATAAGGTTCTTTTAATTAATTCATGTATAATGAAATTAAAATAACTGTTAGAGAGGTGGAAATCAGATGTCATTATTAGAAGGTTTAGGAAAGATTGTTGCTGGGACTGGTGATATTGTTAACTGGGCTGGAAGCATGTTGCAAGAAGGTGGCGAATACTTAGGTAAGCCAGAAGCCAAGGATGAAATCAAGGCAAAGACTAAGAGTACTGCTAACAACGTTAAAGACACTGTTGTCGATACAGCGCAAACTGTGACACATAGTGCTAGTGACTGGGGTAAGCAATTTGCTAATATGGTTGATTCAGGTTTGAAGAGTTCAAGTGATAATGACGATATTGTTGTCGATTATCCTGATGTTACGCCAGCGCCTGCTGAAAAGAAGCCTGTTGTTGTAGAAATTTTAACACCACATCCATTAAAGCAAGATAAGTAACATGGTCGAGACTTGCGTTATGGACGCAGTTTTGCTATGATATTTCATGGTAGTTTTACCATGAAGTTGCGGTCGTGGCGGAATTGGTAGACGCGCAGGATTAAGGATCCTGTGGTAGGTAATACCGTGCGGGTTCGATTCCCGCCGACCGCATCTAAGCAAGAGTTGTTCCCTTTGAGGAATGACTCTTTTTTTATTAAAGAAAAAATGTGTTAATATGTAAGAAAGAAAGCAGGTACGAAAGGAGGGACTAAAATGGCACAATGTTGTGGTTGTTGCGAACAAGCAGTTGAGCCGATGCAAACGCAGGCAGCGGTTACAGTAGAAATGATGAACATCGATGGCAGTTCTCGCGAAGATTTGTCATCAGACTCAGTAGAAACATTACCAGAACCCTCCGATAAACCTCCGTGACGATTCTAACTTTTTTGTAAATTGAACGAGTTAGAAAGAGGTATAAAAATGAATATGAAGAATCAACACGAGCACGAAGAGATGCAACATGACATGAGTGGCATGAACCACGAGCATATGGGGCATGAACATGAAGGTATGCAACATGACATGGATGGTATGAACCACGAGCATATGGGTCATGATATGGCCGGTATGGATCATGGTGATATGATGATGCACGGTGGGCATATGATGCATATGGGCAATATGAAGCAGAAACTATGGGTATCGATTATTCTAACGATTCCGATTGTGATTCTGTCACCAATGATGGGGATGAACTTGCCCTTCACAGTTACCGGTATACCGGGACAAAATTGGTTGGTCTTGCTTTTGGGAACGGTGCTATTTTTCTATGGCGGGCAACCATTCTTTAGTGGCGCCCGGGGTGAATTGGCAGCTAAAAAGCCGGCGATGATGACATTAATTACGCTCGGAATTACGGTGGCCTATTTTTATAGCGTTTATGCAACGGTTATGAATGCCTTAAATCCAAGCGCGCATATTATGGACTTCTTCTGGGAATTGGCGTCGTTAATTGTCATTATGCTGATTGGGCATATTGTCGAAATGAATACGGTGATGCAAGCTGGCTCAGCGGTCGATGCCTTGGCACAGTTAGTGCCTAAGTCAGCCCATCGTCAAGCGCATGATGGTAGCATCACAGATGTTGCGATTGATGCTTTGAATAATGGAGATTTGCTTTTAGTTAAGGAAAATGAAAGCGTCCCAGCAGATGGGATTGTTGTTTCCGGTACACCGGTTTTGGATGAGTCGCTATTGACGGGGGAGTCCGCTGGTGTGGCGAAAAAACAGCATGATACTGTCGTGGGTGGTTCGCAAAATGGAAACAGTAGTTTTACCATGCAAGTCACACAGACTGAACAAGGCGGTTTCTTGGCCCAAGTTCAGGCATTGGTTGCCAATGCACAAAATCATAAATCAGATGCTGAAAATTTGGCGGATAAAGTTGCCGGTTGGTTATTCTATGCTGCAACAGCGATTGCGATTATTGCACTAGTTGTTTGGACAATGACGCGTGGATTCACGTATGCCTTGCCAATTGTTGTAACGGTCTTAATTATTGCTTGTCCACATGCACTTGGTTTAGCAATTCCGTTAGTTGCTTCACGTATGACGGGATTAGCTGCTCAAAATGGTTTGTTAATTCAAAATCGAAATGCATTGGAATCAATTAATGATGTGAAATATGTCTTAATGGACAAAACGGGGACGTTAACCGAAGGGCAATTTAAAGTGCAACAGGTGGTGATGTTTAATCAACACTACCAACAACAAGATGTGTTGACTTTAGCAGCAGCGCTAGAACAAGGTAGTACGCATCCCTTGGCCACTGGGATTGTCGCAGCGGCTGGAACAAGTGAACTACCAAAAGTCACGCAATTTGAAAATATTCCGGGTACAGGTGTCACAGGAATCATTAATCAGCAACAAGTTGCCATTGTGAATAAACAACATTTAGTTGATCACGACTTGGCTTTTGATGCGACTGCTTATCAAGCCCAAGCAGAACAAGGTTATAGTGTGAGCTTTGTGTTAATTGAACAACAAGTGGTTGCCTTAATTGCACAAGGTGATGCAATCAAGGCTGGAACTGATGCCTTTATTCATGAATTAAAAAGCATGGACTATACACCAGTTATGTTAACCGGTGATAATCAGCATGCAGCCAAAAAAGTGGCTGAGATGCTGGGCATTGAACATGTTCATGCTGAATTGAAACCGGATGATAAAATTGACTTTGTGAAGCAATATCAACAAAATGCGGGTGTGATGATGGTTGGGGATGGTGTGAATGATTCTCCAGCATTAGCACAGGCCACAATCGGTGTTGCAATTGGAGCTGGGACGGATGTTGCCATTAGTGCAGCTGATGTGATTTTGGTTAATTCAAAGCCAACTGACATTTTGAATTTGATTAAATTAGCACGAAATACACGCAAAAAGATGATTGAAAATCTATGGTGGGGAGCTGGCTATAATGTGTTAGCTTTGCCACTAGCTGCGGGAATTTTAATTCCTTGGGGCATTAAGCTTGATCCAATGGTGGGAGCTATTTTGATGTCAATTTCAACGATTGTTGTTGCGATAAATGCCATGACTTTAAAAATTAAATAATGAAAACCACTCTTTGTGCATAATGAAGAGTGGTTTTTTAGTTATTTCCTTAAAATGATGGTAGAATGTACTAAGGACAGGCGCGATAAGGTAATATTTTATTTAAAATAAGTGTTGACAGTCACTTAGCTAAAGTGTAATATATATTATTGTTGATGGAGGGTTACCCAAGTCTGGTTTAAGGGAACGATTTCTTTTGAGATTGTAGGTCGGGAAACCGGCGCGTGTGGTTCAAATCCCACACCCTCCTTTTTATTATCGCGGGTTGGAGCAGTCTGGTAGCTCGTCGGGCCCATAACCCGAAGGTCGTAGGTTCAAATCCTGCACCCGCAATTTATGGAGAATTACCCAAGTCTGGCTGAAGGGAACGGTCTTGAAAACCGTCAGGTCGGGAAACCGGCGCGTGGGTTCGAATCCCACATTCTCCTTAATTGATAACCGTGTCCTGCTTTTGGTAGGGTGCGGTTTTTTTAATTATTCAGAAATTTGAGGTAGACGTCCATGCGACAAATACATTATACGTGGTTTGCAATTTTGGCATTTCTAGTAGCATTGGGTTCAGCCTTACTCATGCCCGTTTTATGGGGGTGGGATGTCGCTGTCTCGCTTAATCAACCAGACATCTTAATTTATTTATTGCTTGGTGCCGGGGGCATTGTGTTGCTCGCTGATTTATTGATGGCGTGGCAAGCATTTATGCATCAGAGAAAACAAGGTTATTCAAGTCTATGGGTGCCAATTCTCGGACAGACGTCCCTATATTTGCTGACCATTTGGGTTTACTTTGTGCCGATCCATGCGAATGCATTACGGACATTAACATTACCAATCACAATGTTAGGCATTGGCTTATTATTTTTAACCCTTAACTGGAGTCAAAAAGCGGAAAGACAAGCTCCGGCTTCACCCGCAATGTATAAGTCAGCACGTCGTTTATCATGGTTGAGTGTTATTTTGGCCGCCTATGGACTTTTGTTCTTTGGTATTACCTGGGATTGGCAAATTGGATTAGTCGTTGCAACAGCATCACTCTTAATCATTGATCCACGATGGCCATTGATTGTGGCAGCACAGCGCCGGTTTGAAGCAATTGACCGTTTGAAAGAATCAGATGTCAAGATACATCATCCTGAAGTGCTTGATCATGTAAAGGAAATCAAACAGGCATTGATGGAGAAGACAGGTGTGCTAACCAGCCCACAATTGACCGTATATAATGTTTATAGTATTAATGATGAGTATAGTGACCAAGATGTTCTAGCCATTATGGCTGGATTGGAGCAAGAAATTGGTGGTCCCTATGCCCAAGCCATGTTAACTTATAGTCAAAGTCAGGGTGTATACCCAACACAAGCAACTGATGCTTCATATTTACCATTAGTTGGTGTTAAGGGCTCAGTCCAGGGTGCTGATTACGAACTTGTGTCAGCAACATATGCGACACGAAACCAATATGAATTTAAGCGTCAATGGTTGAATGAAATCGTTGAATTAGGAAATTCAGTGAGTTTGTTAATCCAGGATAAGCGGGCAATTGGGGTTGTCGCTTTTGGGGCACCGTTGATTCGTTCTTTGACGGATACAGATAAATTCTTTGTTGGTGAAAAAATTAGTACGAAAATTGCAAGTAGTGATACAAAGGGATCATTGATTCGCGTTCAAGAAATGATGCAAAGCCTTGAAGAAAGTAAAGGTGGCTTAGCGGTTAATGAGAAGGTTCGTTGGCAAAAGCAATGGGCTTTAGAAGCACCAGCCGTTTTGGTCACAAATCAGCCGGTACCAACTGATGTAAAGCCAGAGTTGGTGGTTAGTTTTCTTGACCAACCAGCAGAAGTCGATATCACAATCACGAAATTAAGTGAAATTAAAGATATCTGGCAAACAGCCAAAAAATTAAATCAAATTGATCATGGCAGTTTAGTGCTTTGGCAAACGGTTTTGATTATTTTGATTGTGTTGGCTGCAGGTCTAGAAATTTTTATTAACATGACGAATTCTATGATTCTGTTTGTACCAATATTTACCATTTTTGTGCGTGCGTTAATTACAACCGTTTTGAAATATTGGTTAAAATAAATTAAAAATGAGGACTGATTTCACTTGTGAAATCAGTCTTTTTTACATGGTTAATACCTGTCAGTTTAATTGACAGAAAGCGCTTGAGAGACTAAAATAATACTAGTGCACATGCACAGATTAAACTATGATCAGGACTTCCTGTGAAATAGACGGGAGATATGAGATGAGTATTATTTTAATAATTCTTGTGTCGCTTGTCGCAATCGTAATTGGGGGCGGATGTGGTTATAAGTATGCTGAGAGTAAAATCAATCAGCATCTCACAGAAGCTCATAAAAATGCAACAGACATTACGCATCAAGCTGAAATTAAGGCAGAACAAGCTAAGAAATCTGCCATTGTTGAAGCACGTGATGAAAGCCAACGTTACCAAGATCGTATCGAAAATGAACTACAACAACGCCGTGGCGAAGTTAAAGCTCAAGAAGATCGTGTGGTAAGTCGTGAGTCTGTATTGGATCGAAAGGATGCTTCTTTACAAAAGCGTGAAGAAGTTATCGCAGAGAAGGAAAAGAAACTAGACCAGCAACGTCAGAGCGTCAATGATAAGATGCAACGGGCGGATGCATTACTTGATGCACGCGAAGACAAATTGGTGGAAGTTGCACAACTTTCACGTGACGATGCTAAATCACAAATTTTGGCAGAGACAAAAGAAGGTTTGATTTCAGAGCGTGCTGTGATGATTAAGGAAAGCGATGCCCAAGCATCAGCTGAAGCGGATAAGCGTGCCAAGAGTTTGGTCGTTGATGCGATTCAGCGTTCAGCAGCCGACATGGTTGCTGAATCTACGGTGTCAGTGGTGAGCTTACCAAACGATGATATGAAGGGTCGTATTATTGGTCGTGAAGGCCGTAATATTCGTGCACTTGAAACAGTGACTGGAATCGATGTGATTATCGATGATACACCAGAAGCGGTCGTTTTGAGTGGATATGATCCAATTCGTCGTGAAATCGCCAAAAATGCTTTGGAGAAGTTAATTGCGGACGGACGTATTCATCCAGCTCGAATTGAAGAGATGGTTGAGAAGTCACGTAAGGAAATGGATGAACATATTCGTGAAGTCGGAGAACAAGCAGTCTTTGATCTTGGTATTCACAATATGCATCCAGACTTAGTCAAAACAGTTGGTCGTCTAAATTATCGTACAAGTTACGGTCAAAATGTTCTTGTCCATTCAATCGAGGTTGCAAAACTAACTGGTCTGTTGGCGGCTGAGTTAGGTGAAGATGTTACGCTTGCTAAGCGCGCAGGGTTACTCCACGATATTGGTAAGGCAGTGGATCACGATGTGGATGGTTCACACGTTGAATTAGGAGTAGAGATTGCTTCTAAGTATCATGAACGTGATGAAGTTGTGAATGCGATTGCATCACACCACGGTGATGTCGAACCAGAAAGTGTAATTGCGGAACTTGTAGCGGCGGCAGATTCTATTTCTGCTGCACGTCCAGGAGCCCGTTCTGAATCTCTTGAAAATTATGTACAACGTTTGAAGCAATTGGAAGCAATTGCTAATGGCTTTAGTGGTGTTGAAAAATCATTTGCCATCCAAGCTGGACGTGAAGTACGTGTTGTTGTTGAACCAGCTGTTATCTCTGATTTGGAAGCAACAGTTTTGTCACACGACATTGCTCAAGAAATTGAAAAAGAACTGGATTACCCAGGACATATTAAAGTTACAGTTATTCGTGAATCACGCTCAGTGGAGTACGCTAAATAAATGTATTAAAAAACACATTCAAATTGGATGTGTTTTTTTTTGTCCCAAAAGGCAAGTTGATTTCGTTAGTATGTTGTACGCGTACAACAATATTAAAAGGATGGATGAAATCAATGAAATTAAAGCAACCTGCTGCAGTCATGCGTGTTCAATATATTGGATCAAACAATAGTTTGGATGCTACCAATACTGAGTTAGTGGAACCAGTCGTACGGCGAGTATTTGCACGTCCGAATACAAGTTCTGATGAATTACATAATTTGGGACGGATTTTTGAACAGCTTGGACAAGAGCGATATGTCCATCAAATTGTGACCACGAAGCAATATTTAGTTAAATAAGGAGATGTGTATGCAATATTTAAATATTCACTTTACGATTGGTCCAGACAATGCTAAGAAGATAGTGACGTGGAAATTAAAGAATGTCACAGCACATCCAGCCCCTGAGAAAGTCAAAGAGGCATTGCGGATGTTAGCAAAGTGTCAATGGATTACCGACAGTAAGGGCGTCATGCTATGGCCCGATGTTACACAAGTTTCAGCTGAGTATATTAGTACACAGGCATCAGAGCCTGTTAAATTTGAAGTGTAACTTTTTTTGACATCGATGTGCAAATTTGAATTGGTGTGTTTTTTCTCACTAAATTAAGATATAATAGAGTTATTCAAAATGTTGTAGAGTTAATTATAAAAAAATTATTTGAGACATCTGCAAGATAAAAAAGGACCTCCATTCGCGCTGGAGGTCTTTTTTTATGACCAAAATGAGTCAGATGCATCGGTAGAGGTCTGACAAAATTGAAATATGAGGGCGGTAGAATTTAATGACGGAATTAGTTGCTTTTAAACCATTAGTTGGGGGTGTTTTAAAAGTAAACGGTTTGACCCGAAGTCATCCCCAGTATGATGATTACTTTCAAGAATTAATGTTAATCTTATGGGAAAGATCGGCGAACGAACCAGATTTGGCACCGACACATAACACACAGTTATTTCGTTTTCTTTTGTGGCGGTTAAAAGATATGCAACGTAAGGAATGGTTACAGCAATCACGATGTCAGTTAAAGCAAGAGGTTGATGCTGGATTTTGTGAAGATGTTTATATGGGGATGTGGTATGCATTAAAACAGCAATTACCACTTTCCTTACAACCAATTTATCAACATGTGTTAGATTATCCAGATCTAACTTTGCAAGCGCGTAGTCGCCAATTAGCGGTGAATCGCAAGACTTTACGGCGCAGACTAGATATGATTGGCCGGTATATCAAATAAAAAAAGGTGTGAGATGTGTGTAAACACATTTCACGCCCTTTTTGTTTTTAACGATTATCACCATTTGTAATGGTATTACGAACAATCACTGAGTCGACCTTTGTTAAATCATGCAAATCACGGCCACCGGCATAAGAGATGGCAGATTGTAGATCTTCTTGCATTTCACGCAAAGTTGAATAGATGCTACCACGGAGTGGCACGAGCAACTTCTTACCTTCAACGTTACGGTATTCACCCTTTTGGAATTGTGAGGCTGAACCGAAGTAAGTTTTATACTTGGCGCCATCCATTTCGATGACGTCACCAGGGCCTTCTTCATGACCGGCAAATAATGAACCAATCATCACCATGTCAGCACCAAATGCGATTGATTTTGCAATGTCACCATTGTAACGAATGCCACCGTCAGCAACGATTAGTTTCGTGGCAACTTCGGCACATTGTTGAATGGCAGCTAATTGCCAACCACCAGTACCAAATCCAGTCTTTAACTTTGTGATACAAGCCATTCCAGGGCCAACACCAACTTTGGTTGCATCGGCACCAGCTTCTTCAAGTGCAGTCACAGCATCTGGTGTTGCAACATTTCCGGCAATCACAAAAGTATCTGGCAACTTAGACTTAAGGTACTTAATCATGTCAATGACCGTATCGCTGTAACCGTGCGCAATGTCGATTGTGACATATTCTGGTACTAAGTTATCGGCAACTAGTTGGTCAATAAAGTCGTATTCAGCATCCTTAACACCCACTGAAATTGAAGCAAAGGTATTAGCCGCATGGGCATCTTTAATGAATTGCGCGCGTGTTTCAGGTTCAAAACGGTGCATCACATAGAAATAGTCGGCTTGACCTAGTTCAATGGCCAATTGTTCGTTAATGACCGTTTGCATGTTAGCTGGCATCACGGGCAATTTAAAAGTATGTGGACCGAAGGTGATTGATGTATCAGCTTCATGGCGACTTTTAAGGATACACTTCTTAGGAATTAATTGAATGTCTTCGTAATCGAAAAGATTTGACTCTGGCATAATGTAAGCACCTCATTAATGTTCGTGTTTTGTATTGTTTTGTTTTATTTAACCCAACAGTTAATGATTATAAACGAACTTTATTGAAAATACAAATAAAAAATTCAGGATAAACCAAACGGACGCTGAAAGTTTTATCTTCAGGCATGGGTCTGGTATAATAGTAAGAATAGTTCGGGGTCGTTACGGAATCGACTGGTATTGTTCGAGCTAGTATGGCGCTTAGGGGTTGTGTCCCTATAATCCACTCAGATGAATTAACTGCAAAAAATTCAAATAACTACGCTGTCGCTGCCTAAAAACCAGCACACGTGATCATCTTTAATTGTGATTGCCGATTATTTGATGGTTTAATAAATTAGTAATCTGCGCCAGTTGCTCTCCGCTTGGGGGTGGCTGGAAGAGGATAATCAAGCTAGCAGTCTGATCGCCTTGTGTTACGGCGTGCAGCCTGTGAATTTCAAATGGTAATACTATGAGCGTAGATGTATTAGTGGCGAGATAGTAGGACAGGGGTTCAACTCCCCTCGGCTCCATCTGTAGGATTTTGGTCAAAATCAAGTCCAAAATAAAACCAGTATAAACCTTGTTATAACAGGTTTTATACTGGTTTTTGTTTTTTTAAAGACGCGGGATTTCTCGGTGAAATTCGCTTTTTTTGAAATATTTGTCACTATATGTCTTTAAATATTGGTGCTATACTCAGTAACAAAGTTAAACAAGATATGTATATTTTTACGATATGCATTTAGTATTTATGTAAAAGAGGATATTAAAAAATGGAAGATTTAGTGAGCTTTTTGTTAACTGTCTTTGGAATTGTGCAATTTTTTGTATTTAAAAAATCATTCAATGTCATTTCTAAGAATCAAAAAATCATGGTCATTGTCATTTTCGTCTTGGCAATTCTAACAATCATATTTGGAATTCCTGATCTCATTCGTGGCTTTCAAGCTAATATAGCCGAGAACCACTAATTAATTTTGATGATGTTTAACTGTTGAATTAAGGAGAACACCCGTGGTTATTTTATTATATATCGGATGTAGTTTATTAGTTGGGGCAGGGATTGTCTTCGTCGCAAAGAGAAGCTTTTATATTGATCCGAAAACCAATTTCCAAAAGGTTTTATTTTATCTAGTTATCTTTATAAGTGCCTTTTTTATTATGAGTGGCTTCTTCCCAACGTTATTTAATTTTAAATAGCAATTCAAAAAACTTGTATGTCTTAGTGAGACGTGCAAGTTTTTTTGACAATGTTATGATGAAGATATTAATTGCAGGAGAGGAGCATGGCTATATGATTGAGATTAAAGAAAATGATGATTCAGACAACCGCGCTGCTTTGATTGACCTGTTAACAGAGCATCAAAGTATGCATATAACAGATGAAATATTAGATGAAGAAATGGTTTCAATCGGTGCTTATGATGACCAGGATTATATCGGTGGCGTGTTTGCGAAGCGATTTGGGAATACCGTGCATTTATCATTGTTAGCCGTTAAAACTGAATGGCGTGGCCATGCAATTGGTCAAAAATTAGTGGCTAAGATTGAGGCTTTTGCACGGGAGCGGGAGAGTCGCTATCTGACAGTCAACACCCAAGATTACCAAGCGTTAGCGTTTTACCAAAAACTCGGTTTTACAGTATTTGGATCAATTGAAGACACGCCCTTTGTGGGCACAACCAAGTATTATTTGAAGAAACGGTTGGATTGAAACAATTAATCTATGATGTATTGTAAGTGAAGAAAGTCAGCCCTCATTCGTTTTAGAATGAGGCTTTTTTATATCTGCATGAAAAATTTTTTCTAAATATTAATAAAAATATAATTTAATGTTGATTTTTTCACAAGGACTCAGTATTATATAATGAAAATGTATATAACAATTATCTAGGAGTGGGAGCCATGATTGAAAATAATCATACTGATCAAATAATGGATAATAGTGACGACGTGACTATATCAAAGTATGAAGACTATTTAGAAGGGATGGCAGCATTGGTCCAGGGAGAGCCGCTAACTGCCGAATCTTTAAAAGCATATACAGTGTCAACGTACCAAGTGACGGCTGATAATTTTTTCAAAATAAATTATGCGAATAAATCAATTCCAAAATTTGACCGTTTATGTACCAAGCTATTTATGAAACAAACGATGAAAAATTTGAATTATTCATATGATACGTTTCAAATTTGTGTGAAAAGATTACAAGCCATTTCAGTCCGAACAGTTGCGCAATTAGACTATGTCTTAAGTTATTGGAAGCCTGAAATTCAAGATATGATTAAGAAGGTCCAAAATGAATGTTTTGTGAACTTTTATTTATTACCAATTCATGCTTTGCCTTATTGTATTTTGAAAATGGAATCTGATGACTTTAACGATATGGCAATTTTTGTGGCAACGCAATTTTCAGGACAACCAATGACGCACTTTGATAATAGTGATGTGGAAAAGACGCTCATTTCTGATGTTGATGTACGAGCATTGACCGCGAAAATTTTAGCGTAATCTATGTTCTATTAAAGGGAATCTTGATAAGCTTAAAATAATCAATAACTGAAAAAGGAGACGATTAGAATGGGACTTTTTGATAGTAAATACCAGGTGATGCAAAAAGGTGGCTTTTTAAAATCTGACAAAGTGGTTTTAGATAATGTTTCTAAGAAAGAAGCCGAAAAGTTTATTGATTCAAAATCTGGCTTTTTTGGTGGGGATGGCAACGATTATTTTATTAAGAAGCGTTAATTTTGGCTATTAAAAATAAATGTATCAGGACTTATTGGTTATCCAATAGGTCCTTTTTATTTGTGAAAGGAATATGTAACACCTTTTTTAATGCATGAAATAAGTATGTGTTTTGAATTTTTGGAATGTGAAATACGGAACAAAATCGACCAAAGTGTGCACAAGGGAAAGTTAATAAAGCTTGAAAAAGATTGTTCGAAACGGCGGTTTAGGGCGAAATATGAACAAAATTCGTTGTATTTTTGAGTTATTTAAATGTAATCCGGGAATATTAAATTGTATTGTGAAAAATGTGAGAATCAGATAGCTAAAAAATATTTTTAGAAAAATATTTGAATTGCTTGAAAACGCTTTCATGAAAGCGTATACTTTTAGACATAGACAAGTAAATGATTGCTTAAATATAGAATTGAGGTAAAGATGATGTCAGATGTAAATACAGTACCTGCTAGTGTTGCCATGCTTCGTGTCCTAGAGTCATGGGGGGTTAAGCAAATTTATGGTTATCCTGGTGGTTCATTTAGTTCAACAATGTCTGCATTAGAACAAGAAAAAGAACGTATTCAATATGTTCAAGTTCGTCATGAGCAAGTTGGTGCTTTGGCAGCAGCGGCAGAAGCTAAGTTAACTGGAAAGGTTGCCGTAACATTTGGTTCAGCTGGACCTGGTGCAACTAACCTATTAACTGGTTTGTATGATGCTCGTGAAGATCACGCCCCAGTTGTTGCTTTGGTTGGTCAAGTACCATCACCAAACATGAATATGAATTACTTCCAAGAGTTCTCTGAGCAACCAATGTTTGAAGACGTTGCTGTTTATAACCGTACAGTTATGACGCCAGAAAGTCTTCCATGGGTTGTTGACAAGGCTGTTCGTGAAGCTTATAAGCACCAAGGAGTTGCAGTTGTTGTGATTCCTAATGACATGGGATTCGGTGAGATTCCTGATGTTGAATATGCTTCAGCTATGATTGACGAAACTAAGGAAGCCCCACTTCCAGATCCAACAAACGAAGAAGTTGATAAGTTCTTGGAGATGGTTAAGGAAGCAAAGCGTCCTTTGATTCACGTTGGACGTGGAATCAAGGATGGTGGCGACCAATTAGTTGAATTATCAAAGAAGCTTCAAATTCCTTTGGTTATGACTGGATTAGCAAAGGGCTTGGTTCCTGATGAATATGAAGGAAATCTTGGTATGGCAAACCGTGCGGCTTCAAAGGCTGCCGATGAAATGTTTGCCACAGCTGACTTAGTGATTGCCATCGGTGCTGATTTCCCATTTGCTAACTTGGTATATCGTAGCCATGACTTCAAGTTTATCCAAATCGATGCTGATCGTGTGCAATTCGGACGTCACCACTACCTAGATTTGGGAATCTGGTCAGATGCAACTAGCTTTGTTGAGAAGGCCTTAGACCGTAGCGAAGCTGCACCAGAGTCACCATGGTTCAAGGCTGCTGTTGCTGATATGCAAAACTGGAGTGAGTACTTAGACATGTTGACTAATCGTGACGTGTCACCTTTGGAATTCGAACCTGTTTACAAGCACATCAACCGTATTGCTAAGGATGATGCAATCTTCTCAATCGATGTTGGTGACAACATTATTAACAGTTTCCGTCATTTGAAGTTAACTAAGAAGAACAAGTGGGTGATTTCAGCCTTGTTCGCTTCAATGGGTGTTGGTGTACCAGGGGCTTTGGCTGCTAAGTTCAACTACCCAGATCGTCAAGTATTTAATATTTCTGGTGACGGTGCCTACTCAATGGTTATGCAAGACTTAATCACAGAAACTAAGTATCAATTGCCAATTATTAACGTGATTACTTCAAATGAAGCCTTAAACTTCATTAAGAATTCACAAGCTGATACTGATATGAACGACTACTCAGGTATCTTTATTGAAGGTCAAGACTTTGCAATGAGCGCTAAGTCAATGGGTGTTGAAGCTGTAACTGTTCGTTCAACTGACGAATTGGAAGCTGCCTTTGATAAGGCTGTTGAAGTAACTGAAGCTGGAAAGCCATTCTTGATTGATGCTAAGATTACTGACAAGCGTAGTTTGCCAGTTGAAGATTTGTTGATTGATGTTGAAGATGGTAAGTGGGTTGAAAAGGTTGCCCCTAACTACAACGCTGTTGGTGTTATGGAGCACATTGATTCAGTTCGCGACTTCTTTGACAGCTATGACGCACAATCATTGAAGACTTTGCCAGAATTGTTTGAAGAATTTGGTGTTGAAGCTTAATCTAAAAACATAATGAAGCTAGAAAAACACGGCCGTTAGCAAATAACGACCGTGTTTTTTTATGACAAAGCCTTTAGCTTCAATCAGAATAGGCGTACACTATAAGTAACCAGGTTGTTGGATATTTAATGGGGGATAAGCCAATGAGTTATAAAACAACGCAAGTGCAAGTCGATAAAGCTTCAAAGATTATGAAGCTTGTATTGGAACAAAAAGGACAGTTTATGCACCAAATTAAACTTGCTGATAAAGCTTTTGATAGTAAACAAGATCGTCAAGCGATTGAGTATCTTTTAAATCAAAATGATTACGGTTTGGCGGTGCACATTAATAAGCATAATTTAGTTGAATGGCAAAGCTAATGACTTAAAGTGAAAAAGGATTCCTGTTACTGAATAGTAGCAGGAATCCTTTTTATTATAGGGGATGGTTAGTGATAGTCATTAGTCCAGTCGTCCAAGGCGTGTAAAATTGGCTTAAGGGCATTGCCTTTTGGTGTGAGGTGATAGGCAAACTTTGGTGGGATTGTATGACAATCTTCTTTTTGTAAAACGCCTTCATTTTCTAGGAATTTTAAGCTATGCGCTAAGGAACGTGGATTAATATTTGGAACAGAACGTAATAATGTTCCAAAATGGATATTACCAGCACAAATTTGAATGAGAATAGGGATAATCCATTTACCCTTTAATGTTGATAATGCTGTGATGACATTTGTCTCAGATAATGCTTTTTTATTTTCTATCATCCTTTTCAACTCCTAGGTACTATACAAAAATTCCGTACTTTTAATATTTATTGAATGCGATACGATGAAATTAAATATATTTTATTTACTATTAATAAGTTTATTATAGTTTTTGTCTGTATCCAGTGCAAGCAGCCATCAATTGTGTCGCATGCAGGTACTGGTTTTGTTGGAAAATAAGGAGTGTTAGATATGAAACATAAATCTTTGATTATGGTAGCTGTTTTTTTAGCAACTCTGATGACATCAATTGAAACAACGATTATCACCACAGCGATGCCAACGATTGTGAGTGCTTTGCATGGGTTATCTATGCAGAGTTGGATTTTTACAATTTATTTACTGGCAACTGCACTTACGACGCCCATCTATGGGAAATTATCAGATCAGTTGGGACGCAAACCCATATTTGTGACGGGGATTTTATTGTTTACAGTTGGATCTTTACTAAGTGGTTTAGCATCAAATATGATGTTTTTAATTCTAGCGCGCTTGGTACAAGGAATTGGTGCAGGTGCAGTATTGCCAATCACCAACACAATTATTGCTGATTTATTTACCTTTGATAAAAGAGCAACAGCACTGGCTTTCAATAATACTGCATGGGGGATATCTGCTTTAGCTGGACCAGTGGTCGGTGGTTTAATTGTACAAAAGTTTAATTGGCACTGGATTTTCTTTATTAATGTACCAATCGGGCTAATTGTGTTATTGATCATTGTCAGTTTATATGAGAATCCTGTAGAGACAAAGGCAAATAAACTTGTACTGGATTATCAAGGCATTTTAACGTTAAGTCTGTCGCTGTTGAGTTTATTAATGATTTTTCAATTTTTACAAAAGACGCCTGTTTCATGGCGCTGGATTAGTGGACTATTTTTCATTCTTGCGGTGTCAGGAATTAGCTTTGTTTATGCAGAGCGACATAGTAAACAACCGTTGATTGATTTTGGTATTTTTCGAAATAGAACTTTTACGATTCAAATTTTCACTGCATTCATATTGAGTGGCGCGCAATTCTCCTTTCAAATTTATTTTCCAATGTGGCTACAGTCAATTTATAAATTACCAGCTGATTTAGCAGGCTTGGTGGTTTCGCCAAGTCCAATCATGTGGTTGATTGCATCATTTTTTGTCGGATATTTTGTGAAGAGATATGCGCCTAAATATATCAATATTTTTTTCATTAGTGTCATGATTATTAGTTATATGTTCATTATAAGCGCAACATTACACACCGATTTGATGTTATTTTATATCATTTCTGGAATTAGTGGGCTCGTATTAGGCATGGTGATTACTTCAAATACATTAATTGCTCAGCAAGTAATCAATCAGGACGAATTGGGCCTTGCATCTTCTATGCTCACTTTGGGTCGCACACTAGGGCAGACAATTATGACGGGAGTTTATGGATTGAGCTTTAATATAACGTTGAGTTCAGGGATTAAAGCACATAGGGAAGCAGTTTCGGAACAGGTTATGAATCAATTCGTTAATAATTCTGCACAAATTAGTGAAACCTCTCGGCAGATAGCCAATGCAATCATGCTACGGGCGCAACATACAGTCTTTTATATCATGCTCTTTGTATTAGTTGTTGCAGTGGTAATCAACTACTCAGATCCACTAAAGAAACCACTAGTTTCAGAATAAGTATGCATATAAAAAGGATTCCTGTTACTGAATAGTAGCAGGAATCCTTTTTATTATAGGGGATGGCGTTTCTGACAAATACTAAATAGCTATGTTAAAATATTGGCGTTAAATCAAAATTAGAAGATGGTTAAATGGGAGAATGTGATGCAAAAGTTTAGAACGGTGTTTTGGAAGTTTTGGCGCCGACTGTATCCAGCGTTGGTGTGGTTGGTGGTTATTTATTTGTATATTGAAATATTTGATTTTGTCGTCTCAAATGTGGCGCATGATGACTTGCTAGATTATGCGCAAGTTGACCCCGGTCAATTCATTAAAACATTTGCAGTGATGTACGCTGGGTTTATTGTAACGACCGTTAGCATTTTATACGCGGCTCATCGCTTGTTAAACCTACAAAATGATTATGAAATTGTGATTGGTATATTAGGGATGATTACAGTATTTACGACGTTATCAACCTTATTGGTTGAATTTGCGGGTTCAAATATTCCCAAACCATTCTTAGTTTTGACTTTGGTGAATGTGTTGTTATCGGTATCGTTAACGACAACATCCAAACTCTTAAAGTGGCGTCGAAAATACGAAAATGTGAATTGGCGAGAATTTATGCATAAATTACTTGAATAGTTTTGTAAAATCCTATAATATTAAAAGGATTGCTAATGTATAGGACGTACACGTAAAAATAATGGTTTAGCAGGAAGATGAGGCATGTTTTGAAAGGTCATTTAATATTTTTGACGATGGTGACGACAATGGTCACGATAAATACAATATTGGTATATGGTTTTTCAATGCATGATGTTTTGATTATTTTACAATTATTGGTCATTGTGATTCCAGGCGCTTTTATTTTAAAAGAGCTCTTCACAATTCCATTAGTAAAGAATATTGAGACGAAATATTTAATGAGTATTCGCCAAAATGTACGCCGAATGATTCTTTTTCCGGCAATGGTGATGTTGATTAATTCGGGTATCATTACAATGGTATCAACGATTTTAAAGAATATTGGCGAATTTCCGTTGCTAACTAACTTTCTTGAAGGCTGGGGAATTAAGTTAGCGATTCTCTTCCCGTTATTTTTCTTTGTTGTTCGTCCGCTATGGAATTACATTTTCGATGTTTTTGAAACAGCAAAAATTGATTAAATAAACATGATCCTGATTTTTGAATCAGGGTCTTTTTTTGTGATGAAAGCAAAAAGAAAAGTGTCAAAGCATATGCTTTGACACTTATAGGACTGCTCTAGCTGGACTCGAACCAGCGACCCTCGCATTAACAGTGCGGCGTTCTACCAACTGAACTACAGAGCAAAAATTTATCAATAAAGGTATTATAAATGAAGAAAAGGTTAAAAAGCAAGCATTAATTCATCTTAATGCCATAAAAGCGCCTAAATACCTTTAAAGACGCTTTATAACTGCTCTAGCTGGACTCGAACCAGCGACCCTCGCATTAACAGTGCGGCGTTCTACCAACTGAACTACAGAGCAATAATAAATCAATAGCATTAGTATAAAGGATACTTGGATATAATAGCAAGCATTAAAAAATAAAAATGTGACAAATTGATTTAATCTGTATCACATACTTTTGTGTCATTTTTCACAAACGGTGCTATACTTAGTTTTGTAAAAGAAATATCACACAATAAAAGGAGCGCAGAATAATGACAGAAGTCGCATTTATTACAGGAGCAGGGCAAGGGATTGGTGAAGCAATTGCTAAGCGTTTAGCTGATGATGGTACTAAGGTAGCGATTGTTGGTCGTACGTTAAGCAAGGTTGAACGTGTTGCGGATGAAATTAATGCCGTTCATCCTGGATTTGCACTTCCAGTCCAAGCAGATGTTGCAAACCGCGAAGAAGTATTTGCAGGTGTGAAAGAAACAATTGATGAATTTGGTGACTTAACGGTTATGATTAATAATGCCGGAGTTGCACCAACGACACCAATTTTGGAAGTTGATGAAGAGACTTTACGTTGGGCCCAAGATATCAACGTGAATGGAACGGTTTGGGGAATCCAAGCTGCGACTGAAGCTTTCCGTGATTTGGGACATGGTGGAAAAATTATTAATGCAACATCACAAGCTGGTGTACAAGGTAATCCTAACTTAACAGTTTATGGCTCAACTAAATTTGCCATTCGTGGCATCACGCAAACGACGGCCAAGGAATTGGCTGAATTTGGGATTACTGTTAATGCATTTGCACCTGGAATTGTGAAGACACCAATGATGTATGATATTGCACATGAAGTTGCTCAAAATGCTGGAAAAGATGATGACTGGGGCATGGCGCAATTCTCAGAAGGGATTGCTTTAGGCCGTCTATCAACAGCGGAAGATGTGGCTGCCGGGGTTGCTTTCTTGGCTGGTCCAGATTCAAATTATATGACGGGACAAACATTAATTGTCGACGGTGGAATGGTTTTCCATTAAACAAAAATTCTGATTCAAAAGATTACCGAAAGGTAGTCTTTTTTGTTTGCGCTAATCATTGATTGAGGGTATTCTGAAAGGGAAACAAATATGCGTATAAAGTGAGAGAAATGATGATACGATGCAGCTGGGGTGAAGACGAAGTTAATCAAGAATATCATGATCATGAATGGGGTGTTCCGATTCGTAATAACGATGAAAAACTGTTCGAGGCATTGACTTTAGAGCTTATGCAGTCAGGCCTTTCATGGAAAACAATTATGAAAAAGCGCCAGAATTTTAAGGTGGCTTTTTCAAACTGGGATTATAATCAAGTTTCACAATTTGATCAGGACCATATTGAACGTTTAGTACAGGATTCATCAATTATTCGACACCGCAAAAAAATCGAAGCAGTCATTAACAATGCGCAACAAATTTTAGCAATACAAGCTGAATTTGGAAGTTTTAGCCAATTTATTTGGCGCTACACGGAAGGTGTCTCACAAATCAATCACTGGCAGACTGAAGCAGAAGTTCCAGCTAAGACAGACCTAGCGGAGACAATTAGTCGAGATTTAAAACGTTATGGCTTTAAATTTGTTGGGCCAACAACCACATATGCATTTATGCAGGCGATTGGTATGGTGAATGATCATATTGAAGCATGTGCGTTTAAAGGTAGCATACATTAGATGGTATGAGGGGGAATTGTTTTGGCAAGTATTTATGATTTTGAATTAAAAGATATAGATGGAATGCCGTTAAAATTTTCTGATTTTAAAGGGAAAATCATACTCGTGGTGAACACAGCTAGTAAATGTGGTTTAGCGGGTCAGCTGAATGATCTAGAAGAGCTGTATGAAAAATATAATCAAAAAGGTTTTGAGATTATTGGAATTCCGTCTAATCAATTTAAAGGGGAGTTGGCAACGGATGCCGAAACCGCAAATTATTGTGCATTACGCTATGGGGTTAATTTTCCGATGACGCAACGCGTTGATGTGAATGGTAAACATGCGCATCCACTTTTTCAGTATTTAAAAGCGGCTAGTGGTCATGGTGCTATTAAATGGAATTATACAAAGTTTTTAATTAATCAAGACGGTGAACTTGTTCATCGTTTTGCGCCGGTAGCTTCTGTCCAAAAAATTGAACAGGCCATCGCAACATTAATATAGAAAAAAGCGTTACCTCATTTTAAAATGAGGTAACGCTTTTAATTTATTAAATCTCTGGTAAGTTGTTGTAAATCGGGCACAACAGCTTGTTCAAACCAAGAGTTTTTCTTTAACCAGATTTGATTGCGCGGAGACGGGTGGACTAATGGAAAGAAGTCCGGTAAATAATCCTGATAATGCTTGACGGTTTCCGTCAATGTTCTATAACGCGTCTGCTTAAGATAATATTTTTGAGCATAATTACCCACTAACAAAGTTGTGGTTAATTCAGGCATTGTTGCCAGTAACTTTGGATGCCATTTATCGGCGAAGCCAGTGCGGGGGGCTAAATCGCCACCTTTGCCTTTACCTGGAAAGTAAAAGTCTAAAGGTAAAATGGCTAATTTGGGATTGTTATAGAATGTTTCACGGTCGATACCCAGCCAATTTCTCAAGCGTTCACCACTGGGGTCGTCCCAAAATAAACCAGATGTTTGTGCACGAATGCCAGGTGCTTGACCGACAATTAAGAGTTTTGCTTCAGGATGGACTGAATACAAGGGCTTAATTCCTTGATCAGTGTAGCTACGATTTTGTTCGTCAGCTTGAATCGCTTTAAAAATATCTGCTTCATCCATAACAGGCCTCCTAGAATCTCGATTTAATTAGTGTCCTTGTGTGATGTTAATCCCAATCAAGCTAATTAGCAACATCACGACAAAAATCCAAGTAATCGGCGCGATGTGATCACCAAAGATAATCACACCAGCAATAATTGATCCAACGGCACCAATTCCAGTCCAAACGGGATAAGCGGTACTTAAAGGTAAGCTCTTAGTTGCTAGTGCTAAGAACACAACACTTAGTGCCATCCCCACAACGGTTGCAATTGCGAATGGCCACTTGGTAAAGCCATCGCTCATTTTCATTGTACTTGCCCACAAAACTTCGAGTAGTCCTGCGATAATTAAATTCATCCATGCCATGATGTTTTCCTCCAAAATAAAAAATGCCGGAACGTATACCTTCCATGACCTAATGGTATAAGTTTGACATTTTGCTGATGCACCCGGTGGTGCGGATTAATTTTTTATTTCAATACAGGGTAGTCTAGCACGTTAAAAAAATTTTGGCAACATTTGCTTTGCCAACCATGCTTTCTCTATAATGGACAATAGAAAAAGACAGATGATAAATGAGGGATTTGTATGGAAACGAGAAGTTTAATTCGCTGGTTTGAACAAACCTTTGATTGGAAAATTGGCGCCATCACACTGGTGTGCTTAGTTTTGATTTGGCTTATCGGACATTATGGGGTCAAATGGTTAATTGGTCGTCTATCCCGAGTCGAGCGGTTTGGTGATACGACGCATCTAATCATTGAATGCGCGCAAAAGCCACTAACGGTCGTGATTTATGCTATGGGAGTGACTGAAGTCCTTGATTATTTGAATGCACCTAAATCAGTATTAGGGTTAACGGGTCAATTGTTTCAAACTTGGATTGTTGTTAGTATCGGCATTGCCTTGTATTATGTGACGCCGACTTTGATGAAGCGGGCTAGCACCATTGGGCAAACAAACATTTTAAAAACGAACGCTATCATGCGTTCATTTACGACGACTTTGTTGCAAGTGTTGTTAATTACGGTGATTGGTTTTGCTGTTTTAGACATTTGGAATATTAACGTCAACGGTCTATTGGCTGGAGCAGGATTAACTGGGCTAGCAATTTCGATGGCGGCTCAAGATCAGATTCGAAATTTCTTAGGTGGTGCGGTGATTATTGCTGAAAAGTCATTTTCAATTGGCGATGCCATCGAATCACCCTCAATTGAAGGGACAGTTGAAGATATTACCTTCCGTTCAACTAAATTACGGACCCCAGCTGGTGCGCTGCAAGTTGTGCCAAATTCAACATTGGCGAATGAACCCATCACGAATAAAAGTCGGGTTGATGTACCACGTATTACGTTAAATTATTATTTGAATGTGGGAACGACTGAGGCTCAGTTGACCCAATTCAAAGTTGATATTTTGAATTTTCTAAAAGCTGATCAGCGTTTCATGGCGAGTCACATGGAATATCAAGTCAATGTGCTCGAGATTACGAGTACTGGGATTCACTTGCAAGTCAATGGCCCACTATCAGATATGGGAATTGAACAAATTAATGCCACTAAGGCCGATTTGAATTTAGCAATGATTGATATGGCACAAAAGCGTTCAATTAAGTTTGTTCAAGTTGGAGAAATGATGTCAGGAGACGCATAATGATATTTGAAGATCAAGATTTTAATGTCTTTAATGATGAGACTTTAGAAGGGCGAATGACGTTAATTCGCACCGACTTAGACCCGAAATTTGAAAAGTTTGCGACAGCTGCTTTGCCGGTCTTAAATGAAAATGGGCAAGTCTGGTATGCGCATGTTGCCAAACATTTACGGCGCACCGTGTATCCGCCTGAAAATACATGGGTGGCTTTTGCGCCGAACAAGCGTGGCTATAAAATGATGCCACATTTTGAACTGGGATTCTGGGATGACCATCTGTATTTGTATCTCAGCTTTTTAGAAAATTTGAAAAAAGATGCGGCAACACAGGCGACATGGACCGAGCAACTCCAAGCCCATCGAGCTGATTTTGAGGCGCTACCAAGTGATTTTGTGATAAGTCCTAATCATATGGAAAAAACAGTTGTTCCGCTTGATACCACTAATTTGAATGATACAATTAGTGCTTATGGTCAAAAAAAGCATACTGAATTTTCGGTTGGAATCACGATTGAACGTGGGGATGACCGCTTTGGGACTGATGCATTAGATGCGTTATTGTTAGATACAATTCGCACGTTATTACCCATTTATCAAAAATTTATTTAAGTCAACGGAGACGATTAGATGGTGAAATACCTCATATTAACGGAAAAGCCTTCGGCGGCTAAAAATTTTGCGAAAGCGTTAGGTGGAACAGCCGGTCACTTTGCTGACTTTGATTTTCGCATTATGAATTTACGAGGTCACCTGATGACATTTAAGGAACCCGAGGCGATGGTGGCGGAACCGTTGGTTAAGCAGTATAAATCCTGGAAATTAGTTGATATGCCTTGGAATTTGAAAGATTTGAGTTGGCAGCGAACGTATATTAAAACGCGAACCAAAGGTGCGACCAACAAGCAATTATTGGATCAAATTAAAGCTGAATTACAGACAGGCTATGATGGCATTGTCATTGCAACCGATAATGATCCTTCAGGTGAAGGTGACCTGTTAGCGTTTGAGGCAATTGATGCGATGCGTTGGCAAGGGCAGGTGTTACGCGCTAATTTTATGGATGAAACGCCACCTGCTATCCAGCAGGCCATGCGCCAACTGCTGGTGATTCCAGATAAGTGGGAATTTGGGCCTTATTTAAAAGGTGAAAGTCGAAGTCGGTGGGATTTTGCATCGATGCAACTCACCCGAATTGCGACCACTCTGGCTAAAGGTGCCGGCTACTCGGTTGTTGCACGTGAAGGCCGTTTGAAATCAGTGATTATCTGGAAAATTTATGAACAATGGCAAAAAATTAAGGCCTATGTGCCAGTGCCTTATTTTGAGGTGAAGTTTAAAGACCCAGCTGGGCATATTTTTGCCCGCGCTGTTGATAAAAAAGCAACGGAGATTGCGTGGCGTTTTAAGGATAAGCAAGCTGGCGTGCAAGACTTAACCCATTATCATGAAAGTCCAGTGACGAATGAGCAGCATGCAACGAAGCGACAGGCACCCCCTAAATTGTTGGACTTAGCTGGATTAGCAGCTTTATTGGCACCGTCAGGTTTGTCGCCAAAACAAGTGTTAAGTACTTATCAAAAGCTATATGAAGCGCAATATGTCTCTTATCCGCGAACGGAAGATCGCAATGTGACATTTGAGCAATTTAATGAATTATTACCAATGGTTGACCAAATTGCGCAATTGGTTGGGGTTGATACGCGCTTATTAACGCATCGTCAAGCCCGTTCAACGCATGTTAAAAACCAAGGTAGCCACGGTGCAAACCGACCTGGAACTAAAGTGCCAAGCGATTTAGGCCAGTTAGATAAATATGGGCAAGGGGCTCGTCAAATTTATACCGTGCTTGCAAAGAATTATTTAGCCATGTTAGCGGAAGATTACATCTATGACCATGTGACCGCAGAATTGCAGGATTACCCAGCTTTTAAAACAGCTTTTAATGTACCGATTAAGTTGAATTTCAAAGCAGTTTTTAATCCTGATTCAGATGATGCAACGGTGGAAAAGGCGGGGGCTTTAGGTCCGACAGCTAAACCGAATTTAGCTGAAGGGACAAATCCAAAACCGCAAACACCGACAACAAAATGGATTATGGCCTATTTGGAAAAGCAAAATGTGGGAACTGGGGCGACGCGGGTCTCGACCTTGTCAGAAATGAGTCAAGGGTCTAAAAGCATGTTAAATGAAAGTAAAGGTAAGTTGACGCCAACACAGACGGGTGAAATATCCGCCATTATGGTTGAAAATACGTGGATTGCATCCCCTAAAATTACCAAACGTTTGTTTGCCATGATGGACGAAGTGGCCGCATTTCAAATGCCAATGTCCCAGCTATTACATTCCGTTACGCAAGTGATTGAGCATGATATGCCGCAAATGACGGAGAATGTGCAACAATTATCGGCAAGGTTAGGTCCGCCTCCCAAAAAACGTAAAGTAAAGGCGAAGCCTAAAGCGGAGCAAGTCACTGGTGTTTATAAAGGTGAGGAGATTCATTTTGCAAAAACATGGGGTAATCATACTTTTACTGACCAAGAAATTAGTGACCTGTTAGCTGGTAAAACCATTACCTTTGAAACGACGACCAAACAAAAGAAACCTTTTACTGCAAAAGGGCAGTTAGGTAAGCGGACGTATCGAGGCAATCAGTATATTGGCTTTAAATTAATAAAGTGAGGGAAATAATGTTAATACAACAAGTACGGATTGAGAATGCTGAGCAGTTGCAAGATATTCTGGTTGAAGATGGTTTGATTAAAGCGATTGCGGACCATATTGACGTACCTGAAACAGAAACGGTGATTGATGCAAACGGCAAGGTGGCGATTCCGCCTTTTGTCGATCCACATGTGCATTTAGATTCAACGATGACGGCTGGTGACCCAGAATGGAATGAAAGTGGCACGTTATTTGATGGCATTCGTATTTGGTCTGAACGTAAGCAAAAGCTTAGCTATGAAGATGTTCATGACCGCGCGATTGCAGCCTTAAAGTTGCAGGCAGCGCACGGATTGCAATTTGTACGGTCACACGTTGATGTGACGGATCCTGATTTAACGGCCTTAAAAGCACTGATTGATGTGCGCGAAGAAGTGGCGCCTTGGATGACGCTCCAACTGGTTGCCTTTCCCCAAGAGGGTATCTTGTCATTCCCAAATGGGAAAGAGCTGATGGAAGAAGCTGCTAAATTAGGAGTTGATGCGTTAGGCGCGATTCCGCACTTTGAATTTACGCGTGAATATGGGTCTGAATCAATTCGCTTTGTCGGTGATTTAGCACAGAAGTATGGTTTAATGATTGACGCACACTGTGACGAAATTGATGACCCGGCAGCTCGAGGATTGGAAACATTAGCGACAGTTGCATATGAAACTGGATTGAAAGAGCGTGTGACGGCTTCACACACCACGGTCATGGGTGCTTATAATGATGCTTATATGTATAAATTAATGCGTTTATTGCAGATGGCTGATTTAAATTTTGTATCAAATCCACTGATTAATATGTATTTGGGTGGTCGTTTTGATACTTATCCTAAACGTCGTGGCTTAACTCGTGTTAAAGAATTGGATGCCGCTGGTTTAAATGTTGCCTTTGGTGAGGATGATATTAAGGATCCATGGTATCCCATGGGAAATGGTAATATGGTTGATGTGCTACATTTGGGGCTACATGCCACACAAATTATGGGCTATAGTGACATTATGCAATCATATCGTTTCATCACACATAATGGTGCGCGCGTTTTGCAAGTTCAAGATGCATATGGGATTGAAGTTGGTAAGCCAGCTAATTTCTTGATTTTTAACGCGGATAACTGGTTTAATGCCTTAAATGAGCGGGCTGAGATGTTATATTCAATCCGAAATGGTGCGGTTTTAATTGAGAATAAGCCTGTGCAAACACTAATGCATTTTGATATAAATTAAATTGCGTTGACAATTTATTAGTTTTTGTAACTTTATTTCTGAAAACGCTTGCACAAGTTGTTTTCATCTGGTAGAATTGCTTTTTGATAAAGTAAACAATTAAATGTTTTTCAAGGAGATAAGATTATGGCAATGTTAATTGCATTGATCCCGGCTTTGGCTTGGGGGTCTGTTGGTATTGTAACCACTAAGATGGGTGGAACGGCCGCACAAGGAACATTAGGAATGACTTTGGGAGCTTTGATTTTCGGGCTTTCAACTTTGTTCTTCTACGTGATGCCAGCCGCTGGAGCAGATTATGCGTTGAATCCACGTATTTGGATTGTTGGAGCAGTTTCAGGTCTATTCTGGGCTGTTGGAACGGCTGGGCAATTCGTAGCCTTTAAGAAATTGGGTGTGTCAGTTGGTAACCCACTTTCAACGGCCAGTCAAATTGCGTTGAACGCCTTGATGGCCGCTTCCGTTTTGGGAGAATGGACAACTGGTAAGATGTGGATCTTTGGTTTGCTAGCCATCGTCGCTGTTGTTACTGGTGCGGTCTTGACTTCATTGCCAGACCCAGATTCACAAATTGCGCCAAATCCAGAACATGATGCCAAGGGTGGTTATATTGCCCTAACACTTTCATCATTAGGATTTATGATGTACTTTGTGTTCCCGAACTTGTTGAACAAGATTGGCTTCATTTCAGATGCACTTCACAGTGCACCTGATGGTTCAGGATTGCACTATATGACAGCGATTGTGGGACCACAATCAATTGGTCAAGTTGTGGGTGCTTTAATCATCGTTATGTTCATCATGCATGAAGGTAAGACGATGTGGCAACCAGCAACATTCCGTAATATCCTAACTGGTTTGATTTGGGGTGTTGGTAATATTGCAATGTTCATTTCAGCTGCAAATCCAGAAATTGGTCAAGCAACTGCCGCAACATTGTCACAACTTGGAATTATCGTTGGAACATTTGGTGGAATCTACATCTTGCATGAGAAGAAGACTTCTCGCCAGATGAAGTACATCATCTTAGGGACTGTCTTAGTTGTTATCGGGGCCGTTATTATTTCAAACTTAGGTAATTTTGCATAATTAATCGATAAAACCTGCGCCAATTTTGGCGCAGGTTTTTTATTTTTTTATAAAAAAAATTATAGAAACCGTTTTCATTGACGGTTGAATATGCTATAATCGGTATATACCAATTAAAGTTTATTCAATAAAGGAGTGCAAAGCTATTATGACAACATTGAAATTTGACACATCTAAGTTATCTTCATTCGTAAATGATGAGGAATTGGACTTAATTCAACCAATGGTAAATACCGCAGATTCATTATTGCGTGAAGGTACTGGGGCTGGATCTGATTATCTTGGATGGCTAGATTTGCCAGTTGACTATGATAAGGAAGAATTTGATCGCATTAAGACGGCTGCTAAGAAGATTCAAAGTGATTCACAAGTACTCGTTGTAATCGGAATTGGTGGATCATATCTAGGTGCGCGTGCGGTTAATGACTTTTTGAGTGATTATTTTGAAAACGCCTATGCTGCAGCTGATCGTGAAATGCCACAAGTTGTTTTTGCGGGTAACTCAATTTCACCACAATACGTTAACTCATTGATTAAGTTGATTGGTGATCGTGATTTCTCAGTTAACGTCATTTCAAAGTCTGGTACAACAACAGAACCAGCTATTGCATTCCGTGTCTTCAAGGAAATGCTAGAAAAGAAGTATGGTGAAGAAGGTGCCCGTGAACGTATCTACGCCACAACTGATGCACACAAGGGTGCTTTGAAGCAAACTGCTGATACTGAAGGTTATGAAGAATTTGTTGTGCCTGATAGTGTTGGGGGCCGTTTCTCAGTTTTGACAGCTGTTGGTTTGTTGCCAATTGCTGCTGCTGGTCATGATATTGATCAATTGATGGCTGGAGCTGCGCAAGCACGTGCAGATTATACTGACACAGATGTTAAAAAGAATGACGCCTATGCTTATGCTGCTTACCGTAACATTTTGTACCGTAAGGGTTACACAACAGAATTGTTGGTAAACTACGAACCAACATTGGCACAATTTGGTGAATGGTGGAAGCAATTGCAAGGTGAGTCAGAAGGTAAAGATGGCAAGGGAATCTTCCCCGCATCAGGAAACTTCTCAACTGATTTGCATTCATTTGGTCAATTCATTCAAGATGGTCGTCGTAACTTGTTTGAGACGCTTATTCGTGTGGACGAGCCTGCTTCAGATGTTCAAATTCCTGTTTCAGAAGCAGATGATGGCTTAGGATACCTTGAAGGTCAAACAATGTCATTTGTTAATAAGACTGCTTCAGATGGAACTTTGTTGGCTCACGTTGATGGTGGTGTGCCAAACATGGTTGTTGAACTTGATAAGCAAAATGAATTTGCACTTGGTTACATGATTTACTTCTTCGAATTGGCTGTTGGTATTTCAGGTTACTTGAATGGGATTAACCCATTTAACCAACCAGGTGTTGAAGCATACAAGTCAAACATGTTTGCCTTGTTAGGTAAGCCTGGATATGAAGAAAAGACTGCTGAATTACGTGCACGTTTGTAATCAGCGCTTGCATTAAGATAATGAAAAAAGCCCATTCCATTGGAGTGGGCTTTTATGCCCCAAATAAAAAAACAAACGCGAGTGTTTCAACTAAGCGTAAGTTATGGTAATATTAATCGAAAGATAAAATTTTAGGAGAACTCAATCATGGCAACTATTGGTATGAATGACTTGAAGACTGGTTTGACAATTTTGTACAACCAATCAATCTGGCGTGTGTTGGAATTCCAACACGTTAAGCCTGGTAAGGGTGCAGCCTTTGTGCGCTCAAAGTTGAAGAACTTGCGTAGCGGAGCAGTTAACGAAGTGACTTTCCGTCCTGGAGATAAGTTCGAAACTGCAAACATCGTTTCAGCTGACATGCAATATTTGTATGCTGAAGGTGACTCATATGTCTTCATGGATACTGAAACATATGACCAAATTTCAATTCCTGGCGACAAGATTCAAGATGCTTTGAAGTTCTTGCTTGAGAATATGACTGTTCGTGTGACAACATACGATGGTGAAATTTTGGATGTTGAAGTACCAAAGACTGTTGAATTAACAGTTACTGAAACACAACCAGGAATTAAGGGTGCAACTGCCAATGGTGGTGGTAAGCCAGCTACAATGGAAACAGGTCTTGTAATTACAGTACCTGATTTCATTAACGTTGATGACAAGTTGATTATTAACACTGACAACGGTGGATCATACTCATCACGTGCTTAATACTTATTAAGTCATTAATTTAGTGCCGACCGGCCGCCGGCCGGCACTTTTATGTTAAAGGAGGGACAATTCATGGCAGCAGAAGAAACCATTGTATTAGACCAACCGACGGGATCAGCCGGAACAACACGTGTTAATGTACGTGTGATTGATATTATTGCGGCGCTAGCAGCCCAAGAAGTTGAAGGGGTTGCTAGCTTGCGTGGTTCAATTTCAGATCGTGCACAAGAAGCCTTTGGTTTTATGGTACGCGGTAAAGGTGTTGAAATTGTACAAACTGAAACAGGCTTGACGATTGATGTGTACATTTATGTGAATTATGGTGTAAGTGTGCCTAAGTTAGCTGTACAAGTGCAAGAACGTATCATGATGCAAATTGCCGCAATGACAGAATTGACTGTTAATACTGTTAATGTGCATGTTGAGGGTATGATTTCTCCAAAGACAGCAACAACGATTGATCCAAATAATTTATTTGGTGAAGAAGAAACCGTGGAGGATGCTCAGTAGCATGACGACATTGAATCGACATCAAGCACGACAAGTCGCATTTCAGACTTTGTATAGTCTTGAGATGAATTTAGATGCCAATATAGAAGCGGTCGTAAGACAAGTATTGGCCGGCGATCCTGAAATAGAAATTTCAGATACGCTTCCACAAGACGTTTTAGATTTGGTATCAGCAGTAAATGATCATAAAAATGAATTAGACCTTGAGCTATCACAATATTTAGCTGCTGGCTGGACAATTGATCGTTTGAGTAAGGTTGATTTGACATTATTGCGCTTAGCTTTATATGAAGCTAAGTCAACTGATACACCTAAGAATGTCGCAATTAACGAGGCATTACAACTAGCACACGACTTTACGGGGGATGATTCTCGTAAGTTTATTAATGCGGTTCTAAATAAAGCCTTGACTCAAGACAATTAATTCACTATAATGAATCATTGTTAAGAAATAAAGTAACAGCAACCCGCTGTTCACCTTGATGAGCTAATCTTGTCAGGTAAATCATTTATAACTATTTTAGTTTTGATGTTGATGGCGGGTTATCGTGTGCAAATACGATAAGCCGCTTTTACTATGTAGTTATTTCAAGCCAAGTTTTAACGGAGGTAAAGGACCATAGCAAACGCACGTCAACCACAACAACAAAAAGATTTGATTAATGATCGCATTCGCGCACACGAAGTTCGTTTGATTACGGATGACGGTGACCAAGGAGTTATCCCTACTAGTGATGCCCAAAAGATGGCAGATGATGCCGAATTGGACTTGGTACTAGTACAGGCAACTGCAAAGCCACCTGTTGCCAAGATCATGGATTACGGTAAGTTCAAGTTTGATGCTCAAAAGAAGCAACGTGAACAACGTAAGAATCAAAAGACTGTTAGTGTGAAAGAGATTCGCTTAAGTCCAACAATTGATGACAACGACTTTAATACCAAGAAAAAGGCCGCAATCCGGTTCTTAGAAAAGGGAAATAAAGTTAAAGTTTCAATTCGTTTCCGTGGGCGTGCTATCACGCACAAGGAAATTGGACGTGAAGTAATGAACCGACTTGCTGACGAATTGCAAGATGTTGCAAAAGTCGAAGCAAGAGCAAAGATGGAAGGGCGCAGCATGTCTATGGTGCTTGCTCCCAAAGAAACTAAGTAATTAAAATCAGTTTGGAGGAATTTTACGATGCCTAAGTATAAGACACACCGCGCTTCAGCAAAGCGTTTTAAGAAGACTGCAAATGGTGGTTTAAAGGGTGCAAACGCCTTTACATCACACCGTTTCCACGGTAAGACAAAGAAGCAACGTCGTCAATTGCGTGGAACTTCAATGATGAACCACACAACTTTGAAGAACTACGTTCACATGATGGGTCGCTAATCTGTCATTTTTAAAGTTACAAACGAAATTATTTAATATTTAAAAAATACTGGAGGAAATTATCCATGCGAGTTAAAGGTGGAACAGTTACGCGCGCACGCCGTAAGAAAATGATCAAATTGGCCAAGGGTTACCGTGGTCAACGTCACATTAATTATAAGGTTGCTAAGGAACGTGTCTGGAAGAGCTGGACATACGCATTCCGTGATCGTAAGCAAACAAAGCGTAACTTCCGTAAGCTATGGATTGCACGTATTAACGCTGCTGCACGTATCAACGGATTGTCATACTCAAACTTCATGCACGGTTTGTCATTGATGGGAACAACTGTTAACCGTAAGATGCTTGCTGACTTAGCTATTACTGACCCTGAAGCATTCGCTGCTTTGGTTGTTGAAGCTAAGAAGGCTTTGGAAGCTGACGGAAAGCATGTTGCTTCAAAGACACCTGCTACAACTGAAAAGACTGTTACTATCAACGCTGCTGCACCTAAGGCTGACAAGTCAGCTTCAGCTGCAAAGCCAACTGATAAGAACACTGTTGCAGAAATCAAGGAATACTTGACTGCTAACAACATTGACTTCCAAGCTTCAGCTAAGAAGGCTGAATTGTTGGACTTAGTTTAATGAATACAAAAGATTTATAAGCCGTCTGGCTTGTAAGTCTTTTTATTTTACCCAAAGGGTGCAAACTAGCCAACTGAGTGTCAGTGCAGGCACAAATGGGGCACGCCTAGTGCGATAATACGTCGCTTGCAGCAGTAGTTGAATGAAGCATGCACCATTTAGCCAATAGATCCAATGCGTTGCTGAGAGCAATAATGAGCCGCAAGCTAAAACATCTAAATCTCCATGACCAATCCATTTTTCTTTATTTAATTGATTAAGCAATAGTAACCCGAGATAACAACCGAGATTGAACCATGGCGTATCTGGGTTCATGGCAAATGAATACAGCCAAAAGGGAATTAAAAGCAAGCTGTTAATAAAATATTGGCGAAAATCTTGGATTGATAAGAAAAAAAGTATTATTGTGAAAAGAAATTGTGGCAACATATGCGTCATGACTAAACCTCCATGGAGAATAAAGACGTTTAGAACAACGAAAATTACACTTTTGACACGCCCGGTATTGTTTGCAAAATGAATGGCTATAGACGGGGAATTAATTTGCAAAAAAGACTTGCACGATGAAATGATTAATGGTATATTATTCATTGTGCTTTTAGTGAGCAAGGGTGTTTACGTGTTCGACGTGACGTGCTGAACTCTTAAACGAAAAGTACTATTTCAAATGTTACTGGATGTATTTAAGCGATACGCCTGGTAATGTGGACTAGACACTATAAAGAATTAAATTGAAAGGGGACTCTAGGACATGCCTACTATTAACCAATTGGTTCGTAAGTCTCGTAAGTCACAGAGCACGAAGTCAAAGTCACCAGCTTTGAACTTCGGTTATAATTCACAATTAAAGAAGGCCACTCGTGTTTCTTCTCCACAAAAGCGTGGGGTTGCAACTCGTGTTGGAACAATGACACCTAAGAAGCCTAATTCAGCTTTGCGTAAGTATGCACGTGTGCGTCTATCAAACTTGATCGAAGTTACTGCATATATTCCAGGTATCGGACACAACCTACAAGAACACTCAGTTGTTTTGATTCGTGGAGGTCGTGTTAAGGACTTGCCTGGGGTACGTTACCACATCGTTCGTGGTGCGCTAGACACTGCCGGAGTTGAAGGACGTATGACGTCACGTTCTAAGTATGGAACTAAGCGTCCAAAGAAGTAGGGGAGGACATAAATAATGCCACGTAAGAGTTATACTAAACAGGCTGAAGTTTTGCCTGATCCAATTTATAATTCAAAGCTAGTATCACGTTTGATCAACCGTTTGATGATTGATGGTAAGCGTGGAACAGCTTCAACAATTTTGTACGATGCTTTTGATCGTATTAAGCAAGAAACTGGTGAAGAACCTTTGACTGTATTCGAAGAGGCTATGAACAACATCATGCCTGTTTTGGAAGTTAAGGCTCGTCGTATCGGTGGATCTAACTACCAAGTTCCTATCGAAGTTCGTCCAGAACGTCGTGTAACGCTTGGTCTTCGTTGGTTGGTGCAATACGCCCGTTCTCGTGGTGAGCACACAATGGACGAACGTCTTGCTAAGGAAATTATGGATGCTGCTAACAACACTGGAGCATCTGTTAAAAAGCGTGAAGACACGCACAAGATGGCTGAAGCCAACCGTGCCTTTGCACATTACCGTTGGTAATATTACAAAATTTGGCTACAGCCTTATATCGGCTATGGCCATTTTTGTGTATTTTGCGGTATAATGAAAGACAGACAGATTTCGCAAGTTAATTGCGTTGTCGTTAAATTTTAAGGAGATTTTGTACTCATGGCTAACAAGCGTGAATTCCCTCTTAACCGTACACGTAATATCGGTATCATGGCCCACATCGATGCTGGTAAGACAACTACGACTGAGCGTATTTTGTATTACACAGGTAAGATTCATAAGATTGGTGAAACACACGATGGTGCTTCACAAATGGACTTCATGGATCAAGAAAAAGAACGTGGAATTACGATCCAATCAGCTGCTACAACAGCTGTTTGGCATGGTTTCTTCGAACAATATAAGAATGATCCATTCCGTATTAACATCATTGACACACCAGGTCACGTGGACTTCACAATCGAAGTTGAACGTTCATTGCGTGTGCTTGATGGTGCCGTAGCTGTTTTGGACGGTTCAGCCGGTGTTGAACCACAAACTGAAACTGTTTGGCGTCAGGCTGAAACATATGATGTTCCTCGTATCGTCTTCGTTAACAAGATGGACAAGATGGGTGCTGACTTCGGTATGTCAGTTGACTCATTGAAGGAACGTTTGGATGCAAACGCTAAGGCTGTTCAATGGCCAATCGGTGCTGAAGATGACTTTGCTGGTTTGATTGACTTGATTACCAAGGAAGCTTGGTTCCCAACAACTGAACTTGGTGAAGAATGGGAAGTTCGCGACATGCCTGCTGACTACGTTGACCTTGTTGAAGAAAAGTACAACGAATTGGTTGAAGCCATTGCTGATGTTGATGACGAAATCATGGAAAAGTACTTGGGCGGAGAAGAAATTTCAGCTGACGAATTGAAGGCTGCTATCCGTCGTGCAACTTTGAACTTGGAATTCTACCCTGTATTTGCTGGATCAGCTTATAAGGATAAGGGTGTCCAAATGGTATTGGACGGTGTTGTTGACTACCTACCATCACCTTTGGAAGTTAAGCCATATGTTGCTAACGACCCAGATTCTGGTGAAGAAATTGACTTGATTGCTAATGACGATGATCCATTCGCCGCTTTGGCCTTTAAGGTTATGACTGACCCATTCGTTGGACGTTTGACTTTCCTACGTGTTTACACAGGTAGTTTGGAATCAGGTTCATACGTAATGAACACAAGTCGTGGAAAGCGTGAACGTGTTGGTCGTTTGCTACAAATGCACGCAACTAGCCGTACTGAAATTCCTGAAGTGTTCTCAGGTGACATTGCTGCTGCCATCGGTTTGAAGGCAACAACAACTGGTGACTCATTGACTTCACCAGATCGTCAATTGATCCTTGAATCAATGGAATTCCCTGACCCAGTTATCCAATTGGCTATCGAACCAGCTACAAAGGCTGACCAAGACAAGATGTCTACAGCTTTGCAAAAGTTGGCTGAAGAAGACCCTTCATTCCGTGCCGAAACAAACGAAGAAACAGGTGACACTTTGATCTCAGGAATGGGAGAACTTCACTTGGATATCATCGTTGACCGTTTGAAGCGTGAATTCAGCGTTGAAGCTAACGTTGGTGCACCTCAAGTTGCTTACCGTGAAGCCTTCACTAAGGACGTTCAAGCCCGTGGATTCTTCAAGCGCCAATCTGGTGGTAAGGGACAATATGGTGATGTTTGGATTGAATTCTCACCTAACGAAGAAGGAGCAGGATTCGAATTCGAAGACGCTATCGTTGGTGGAGCCGTTCCTCGTGAATACATTCCTTCAGTTGAAGCTGGATTGCGTGATTCAATGAACAACGGTCCAATTGCCGGATTCCCATTGGTTGATTTGAAGGCTAAGTTGTATGATGGATCATACCACGATGTCGACTCATCTGAAGCTGCCTTTAAGATTGCTGCTTCATTAGCTTTGCGTGAAGCTGCTAAGACTGCTGGAGCTGTTATCTTGGAGCCAATCATGCGTGTTGATATCGTTGTGCCAGAAGACAACTTAGGTGATGTTATGGGACACGTTTCAGCTCGTCGTGGAATGCTTGAAGGACAAGAACAACGTGGAAACTCAATGATTATCCACGCCAAGGTTCCATTGTCAGAAATGTTTGGATATGCAACTACTTTGCGTTCATCAACGCAAGGTCGTGGTACTTTTCAAATGCAATTCGATCACTATGAAGCTGTTCCTAAGAACGTTCAAGAAGAGATCGTTAAGAAGTATGGTAAGCACGAAGAAGCTTAATCAACGTGTTTGATTAATTTCTGTGGCTACCACATAAAAGACCACCGTTCAGGTAAACTGAACGGTGGTCTTTTTTATATATTTAAAATACATGCATAATAATTTTTTCTTTTTAAATAAAATAAAGCTTAATGTAACGTGAATGAAATATTAAAACGTTTTAACAAAATTTAGTTAGTTTGGTGCTATTTCAGTTAGCAAGATACACGTTGAATTGCCATTTACTCTTTTATGATTAAAATGAAATTATGTTTATACATAGAGTATACATTGAATTCGAACTTGAGATTTAATTGGTATACATGTTATAAATTGAAAATGAGTTATTTCTAATGAAACGGCATTGAAACTAATGTAATTTAAATGAAACTTTTCTTTTTATTTGGGTGAATGTCTGATATTATAATGACTATCTAGATTAAAACCAGACAATATTTTTTTAATTGCGGTGGAGGTTTAACAGTTACAACTACATTTAAAAAATTGGAGATACATACCATGAATTCAAAAATGCATTATAAGATGTACAAATCAGGTAAGAACTGGGTATTTGCCGGTGTTATCGGTTTGACAATGGGGACTGGCGTGACACTAACGACAGTCACGGAAGCATCAGCTGATGAAAAAAACATACGAGCACATTAAGTACTGAAGACGATGAAGATGCACCACGTAATTCTAATGAAGTACGTTTGGATGCGTCTGAAACTAAGGCGAGTTCTGTGTCTGAAGAGGCAAAGCTTATTTCTGATGCCCAAAATTCTGAAGAGGCCGTAGTGGCTGAAGCATCTACTGAAACGACTACAGACGTTGAATCATCAGAAGCAAATGACAAAAGCGTTGAAAAAAGTGAACAGGTTTCTGAAGATACAACTCCTGAGAATCAACAAGTAGATTCTGAACAAGATGCTAAGAACACAGAAACACAAACTGAGAATAAGTCAAAGGATGCAGAAGTTCAAACTGATGCAGAAGTTGACAATGCAGATGAAAAATCTGAAGTAGCAGATACAACAGATGTAAAGTCTGATGACAATAAAACTGAAGTGCAAGCAACAGATGCTGTTACACAGCCTGAAGCGAAAACAAATCAAGCAAAGAAAACGGCTCAAGCCGAGGCAAAAGAAGCTGCAACAACGACACCTGAACCGCCATTCAAGCCAACTGGCGCATATCAAAGCGGCGGATTTTTTACACGTACGCAGGAAGGTATGAAAAAGGAGCCACAAGATGTTGGATTTGATATGGCTGATACATCAAAGAAGAGCATTACATTAACCGCTCAAGCTGATTATCCATGGTCTATTACTGACATTGCTGGTTCATATAAATCTCGTTGGCGTCGATACAATAAAAGTACTGGTGTTTGGGAAGTTATTCCTAAAGAAACATCGGAGACACTAACGGTTACTCCAAATGACTTAGGGGATTATTACTATCAATATGAAAAATACTGGAATTCAATTACTGGTCGTGAAAGCCACCATGTGTACTCACGGGTTGTGACTGTTGAAGTATATGACAGCTCGTTGCTTTCTGAGGAAGAACGCGCGGCTAACCTCCAAAAGAAGCAAGATATTATCGATAATGTTCGTAATATGCAAGGATGGACGGTTGATGGAGAAACTTATCCTGGTTCCTCAGATGCACAAAAGCAGAATATTATTGATTATTTAGAGGATAACTACTTTACAGGAGATATGTTGGATAACATTTGGAAGAATGTTGAATTAGACAATAATAAGCAAGCGCTTGAAAATGCACAAATTGGAGTTTATGAAAAGGTTCAAGGCATTATAAAGGGTGAAAAAAATCAAGCACCATTTAAAGATCGAATTCAAAATGCCACAAGTCCTGAAGAGTTAGAACAAATTTTAGCTGATGCACGTGACACTGATACGGCACAGGCAAAAGAAGATGCCAATAAGAAGATTGATTTTGAATTGACGGATTTAACACCAGAGCAACAAACTGACTTTAAAAATCAAGTTGAAAAGTCACAAAGTGTTAAGGAAATTACGCAAATTGTAGATAATGCTGTCGCGCAAAATGAAGCTAACCGTCAAGCAAAAGAATTAGAGGCGCACAAGCAAAAAGCTAAGGATGAACTGGATAAGTTAACAGAATTAGTTGATGCGGGTGAAATCAATGACTTCAAGTCAAAAATTGATGCAGCTGAAGATATGGATGCTGTTAACAGTATTAGTGACGAAGCAGTTGCTCGTAATAATGAATTGGAATATCAAAAGAAGTTGCAAGAGGCTAAAAATGCGGGTCAAGCTGAAGTTGAACGACTCGGTTACTTGCCGGATGAAAGCAAGGCTGATTTCATTGAAAAAATTAAGGGTGCAACGACCATTGAAGAGGTCGATGCTTTAGTTAAGCAAGCTAATGAAAAAGATGACGAAACACGTAAAGAATTAGAACAATTCTTTGAACAGTTGAAGGAACGTACAACTGAAATCATTAACAAGTTGCAAGATCTCTCAGATGAAGAAAAGAATGGTTATATTGAACGCTTAGATGCCATTACTGATGCGACAGATGAAAATTTGCAAAATATGTTAGAAATTTTGAATGAAGCGCAATTACAAAATGAAGCTAACCGTGTGCAAAAAGCTCTGGAAGAAGCACAAGAACAAGCATATAAAGATATTGATGAATTAGACTATTTGTCAAATAAGCCTGAGTTAAAAGAACAAATTAAAAATGCACCTAATATGGATGCGGTTTTGCAAATTGTTGCCGATGCGAAGGTAGAAAACGAAAAGCTACGTCAAGCGAATGAATTGGAAAAGTTGAAGGAATCTTCAATTGCTGAAATTGATAAGTTAGAGAATTTGAGCCAAGCTGATAAAGATGCAGCCAAGCAAATTATCATGGACGCTACGGATGCTAAGACGATTAATGATAAAGTCACTGATATGAAGGCTCAAGACTCACTTATTTCTGGTGAAAAAATTAATGCTAATCGTCAAATTCTTGAATATGATAATATGACAGTGGCGCAACAAAATGAGTTTACGAAACGTATTCGTGAAGCAACATCTGTTGAAGATATCCAAAAGATTGTTGCTGAAGCGAAGACGTTAAATGATAGTCTTGAAAAGGAAGCCTTTGAGCGTTTGAAAGCTGAAACAATTGACTATGTTAATGGATTAGGCTTCATTGATAAGCGTGTGAAGGATTCAATTATTTCGGCAATTAAAAGAACGAAGACAAAAGATGAAGTCTTAGCACAAAAAAAGAAGGCTGATGATTCAAATCGTGCTGCCCGTGACAGTGCCCTTGATTTGGCGTTAGAAACAATTGATAACCTCTTGAACATTGATGATGATGCGAAGAATGCTTATAAAGAACGTGTTGAAACTGCAGAAACACTAGATGATTTACTGGACGTTCCCGTTGAAGCAGAGGAAGAAGATTATGCGATTTTAGATGCTAAGCGTGAAGAGGCATTAAAGGCCATTGACCAATTGAAAAATATTGGTAATAACTATCGTCAACAAATGATTGATGCGATTGATTCAGCGGATTTCACTGGAGATATTGATGATTTAATTGTAGAAGCACAGGCAGAAGATGCGCGTTTATTGGCAGAGAAAAAGGTTTCTGGTCAAGCTGAAATTACGGATATGCAATTCTTAACAGATGCACAAAAACAAGATTTCAATAATCGAATTATTGCCTCAGATACAATTGCAGAGATTGACGCAATCTTAGCTGAAGCGCGTGCTTTAAATGTGTTGCAAGAGCAACAACAAATTGCTAAAGACGGTATTGATCAATTAAAGAACTTGGATGCAGCTGAGAAGCAAGCAGCCAAAGATGCGGTTGATCAAGCAACTAATCAAGCTGGTGTTGATCAAGCAGTTACCGATGCGAATGCATTAGATGCTAAACATCTGCAAGATAAAAAGGCTGAGGGGAATCAAATTGTTGATGCCTTGAAGAACGTGGATGCTGAGTATAAACAATCAATTAAAAATCAGATTGATGCAGGTGACTTTGTTGGAGATATTGATGCGTTAATTTCTGAAGCACAAGCAGAAGACGCACGCATTTTGGCTGAAAAGAAAGATTCAGGCGAATTTGAAATTGAAAACTTGGATCATTTGACGGATGCACAAAAACATGACTTCAATGAACGTATTAATGCATCAGACAATATTGCTGAAATTGATGAGATTTTAGTTGAAGCACGTCAAAAGAATCAAGCGAATAAAGACCTGAAAGATGCTAAGGATGCAGCCAAAGAAGAAGTGAATGGCTTCCCAACTTTGGATGATGCAACTAAGGATGCCATCAAGGATGCATTAGACAAGGCAACGTCAGAAGAAGAAGTGCAAAACATCTTAGACAACGCGAAGGAACAAGAAAATCAAGCCGCCAAGGACTTGCAAGATGCTAAGGATGCAGCTAAAGAAGAAGTGAATGGCTTCCCAACTTTGGACGATGTAACTAAGGATGCCATCAAGGATGCATTAGACAAGGCAACGTCAGAAGAAGAAGTGCAAAACATCTTAGACAATGCGAAGGAACAAGAAAACCAAGCGGCAAAGGACTTGCAAGATGCCAAGGATGCAGCCAAAGAAGAAGTGAATGGCTTCCCAACTTTGGATGATGCAACTAAGGATGCCATCAAGGATGCATTAGACAAGGCAACGTCAGAAGAAGAAGTGCAAAACATCTTAGACAACGCGAAGGAACAAGAAAACCAAGCGGCTAAGGACTTACAAGATGCCAAGGATGCAGCCAAGGATGCGGTGGATCAGTTCCCAACTTTGGATGACGCAACGAAGGATGTCATTAAGGATGCGTTAGACAAGGCAACGTCAGAAGAAGAAGTGCAAAACATCTTAGACAATGCGAAGGAACAAGAAGACCAAGCGGCTAAGGAATTGCAAGATGCTAAGGACGCAGCGAAGGAAGTTGTGGACGGTCTAGATAATCTAGATGACGCAACGAAAGATGCCATCAAGGATGCCATTGATAAGGGCGCCGATCAAGACGTAATCGATCAAATTGTCGAAGACGCCAAGAAGGACGACCAAGCGGCTAAGGAATTGCAAGATGCCAAGGATGCAGCGAAGGAAGTTGTGGACGGTCTAGATAATCTAGATGATGCAACTAAGGATGTGATTAAGGACGCCATTGATAAGGGAGCCGACCAAAGCGAAATCGATCAAATTGTCG
>NZ_JQCD01000030.1:0-790 GCF_001437425.1 Weissella minor
AATGGTTCGAGGACTTAACCAAGTTGAACAACGTGGTGTAAGGCTCATTTATAATATATGAATTTAAACTTGACAATATGGTTCAGTTTTGAGATAATTAAATCTCGTACGACTAGTAATAGTTGCGTGTTGTGATGATGGCATTGAGGTCACACCTGTTCCCATACCGAACACAGAAGTTAAGCTCAATAGCGCCGAAAGTAGTTGGAGGATCTCTTCCTGCGAGGATAGGACATCGCAATGCATTTATGGACGATTAGCTCAGCTGGGAGAGCACCTGCCTTACAAGCAGGGGGTCACAGGTTCGATCCCTGTATCGTCCATTGAAACGAAAGTTTCAAAAATCATGACTATCTATTTACCAAGCAGGTACTTTGTGAGTATCATGCCGACTTAGCTCAGTTGGTAGAGCATCGCTCTTGTAAAGCGAGGGTCGAAGGTTCGAGTCCTTTAGTCGGCATCTTATGCGAACTTAGTTCAGTGGTAGAACATCACCTTGCCATGGTGGGGGTCGCGGGTTCGAATCCCGTAGTTCGCTTTGCCGGCTTGGCGGAATAGGTAGACGCACAGGACTTAAAATCCTGCGATGGGAACATCGTACCGGTTCGATCCCGGTAGCCGGCATGGTTTTGCACCTATAGCGCAACTGGATAGAGTGTCTGACTACGAATCAGAAGGTTGCAGGTTCGACTCCTGCTAGGTGCATTAAATATCTTTGATATTTAAAATGTTTGTTCGGGACGTAGCTCAGCTTGGTAGAGCACCTGGTTTGGGACCAGGGGGTCGCAGG
>NZ_JQCD01000030.1:800-1583 GCF_001437425.1 Weissella minor
TATGACCCCTGGGGTCATATGTTTAATATAATTTTCGCGGTGTAGCTCAGCTGGCTAGAGCGTTCGGTTCATACCCGAGAGGTCGAGGGTTCGATTCCCCCCGCCGCGATTGATACGTAAGTATCTACTGGAGAATTACCCAAGTCTGGCTGAAGGGAACGGTCTTGAAAACCGTCAGGTCGGGAAACCGGCGCGTGGGTTCGAATCCCACATTCTCCTTATGTACTTCAAAAAGTACAGTTAATAATTATCGCGGGTTGGAGCAGTCTGGTAGCTCGTCGGGCCCATAACCCGAAGGTCGTAGGTTCAAATCCTGCACCCGCAATTTGGTCGCATGGTCTAGGTGGTTAGGACGCCTGCCTGTCACGCAGGAGATCACGGGTTCGAGTCCCGTTGTGACCGTTTTTTTATGGCGCGATAGCTCAGTTGGTAGAGCATACGATTGAAGCTCGTAGTGTCGACGGTTCGATTCCGCCTCGCGCCATCATATTAGTAAACATATGAATTGAATAATGAGTGTGTTTACGTCTTGCGGATGTAGTACAATGGCTAGTGCTCCAGCCTTCCAAGCTGGGAATGCGGGTTCGATTCCCGTCATCCGCTTTTAGAAATAAAAGCTTTTAGAATTTAGTTTTGTTTCAGTAATATAATGCGGATGTAGTACAATGGCTAGTGCTCCAGCCTTCCAAGCTGGGAATGCGGGTTCGATTCCCGTCATCCGCTTTTTGGGACTGTAGCTCAGCTGGTTAGAGCGCACCCCTGATAAGGGTGAGGTCGGAGGTT
>NZ_JQCD01000030.1:1593-155342 GCF_001437425.1 Weissella minor
TTAAAAAGTTTACTTTTTAATTGGGGACATACTCAAGAGGCTGAAGAGGCGCCCCTGCTAAGGGTGTAGGTCGGGCAACCGGCGCGAGGGTTCGAATCCCTCTGTCTCCGTAGGTAATATAGTTTATAAATACACTCATATCTATAATGATATGAGTTTTTTTTTGTATAAAATTTAGACACAGTATGTGACTAACAAGGATGCGTTTAGACATAAAGCAATTGTGTAGAAAATGCTAGAGGCTGTAATGAAGCGCTATTGTGCATGATTGTTTGGAGAGCTTCAAGAGAACGCAGGTGGGATAAGAAGCGTGCGCATAGAGCCATTTAAAAGACGTAAACGACCAATAGACGTGATATATATAGTTAACAAAAGTTAGTCTTATGAAATACATAAGGCTAACTTTTTTTCGTGGGTCATTAAAAATGAATCTTATGATAAATTGCATGGACGTATTCATGATCATTAAAAAAGACATTATGAATTAGGCTATGAATAAATGAATAGAGTGGTACATAGCCAACTTATTGCTGAGACAAGACAAACAAGTTTGAAATGTACGATAAAATAAGTTCATTTAACAGATGTCTTTTTCGAGAATAAGGAAATGTGTTTTAAATGCGTGAATTACTTTTTTTGGAGTGAATTATGTCAAAATACACTGAATTATTTGAATTAACTAAAAATTTTCGAAAAAATTTTAACATTTAAAAAAATTACTAATTCATTTTAATAAATATAGGTTTTGCCAGTGTTGTAAATAATAATAAGCTTAAATATAACAATTCACTTTCATTTAGGATGTTAATTGTTAAGGGGGTTATCTTGTTGTTTTGGCAAAAGTTTCATAAACTATTGCTTATTGACTAAGAAAGGTAAGCATGTGAGGGGGAGAATTATTGTGATAGTAAAAGGCAGTATCCTAAAACAGAGACGTGAACAGTTGGGGATTTCGCAAGGACAGTTAGCAGAAGGTATTTGTCATCAATCGATGGTATCTCGAGTTGAGAAGAGAGGGCATATTACGAGTATGACAGTTTTGAAGGCCTTGTGTGTGCGTCTGCATATTGATATTTCACAAATAGCTGAGCTGACGACAGAGAATCATGTGCAATTATCATATGTGCGAGAATTAGTTGAACACATGGATTTTGTAAAGGCAAGAAAAATCATGGAGTCAACATCTTTTATGCACGAGATGGAAGAGCTAGTCTTGCCTGAGTATCATTTGTTAAATGCGATTTGTTATGCGGGACAGAACGAATGTCAAAAAGCCATGCATTATTTGCACATGGCATTGAGTGGTACGATGCATACACAAGTTGGTTTAATCATTGAAATTTTTAATGAGATGGGTGGCGTGTGGATGCAGTTAGGCGAATATGATAATGCAAGTGATTGCTTGGATCGCTGCCAAAAGCTAATTGCCTCAATCAACGAAATTAAAATGGAAGCGATGAAACTTGTGATTGTAAAAGTGTATCGCAGACAGGCAGAATTAGATTTATTACGTAAGGAATATCACAAGGCTTTAACGGGGGTTGAGTCTGCGATGAATTTGTTACCGAAAAATAACGCATATTATGAATTGGTATTACTGCAAAAAATTAGAATGGATTGTGCCGAAGCCTTGGGACTATTAGCAGAACAGCGTGAAGCACAATTACTTTCTTATGCGGCTGGTCTATTTTCACAAGATCAAAAATTGGAGGAGCAAACGCGACAATATCGTTCTGAAATAAGTATTGATAAAAAAAGTAATTAAACCTGTAGAAAGTTCAAATAATCACTAATAATTTTCTCCAAAATGCGGTATAATAAAGAGGTTTAGGAAAGTAGTTTTTTGGAGTAGGAGGCAAGTTATGAACTTGATTACAGGTTTATCGATGCTTGACCTAAGTCGTTTCCAATTTGCGATGACAACAATTTTTCATTTCTTCTTTGTGCCATTGTCAATTGGTTTGGGCTTGATCGTAGCAATCATGGAAACCTTATATGTCGTCAAAGGCGACGAACAGTATAAGCGTATGACGAAGTTCTGGGGACGCATTTTCCTTTTGAGCTTTGCCGTGGGAGTTGTTACTGGTATTATTCAAGAGTTCCAATTCGGAATGAATTGGTCTCGTTATTCACGTTATGTTGGTGATATCTTTGGACCAGCATTGGCGGTTGAAGCCTTAGTTGCATTCTTCTGTGAATCAACATTCTTAGGGCTATGGATGTTTGGATGGGATCGCTTTAAAAAGGGTGTTCATTTAGCATTCATCTGGTTAGTATCTTTGGGATCAGCCTTTTCAGCTTTGTGGATTTTGGCAGCCAACTCATTTATGCAAAACCCGGTTGGATTTAAGATTGACCACGAATTTGATCGTGCGGTCTTAGTTGATTTCCCAGCTTTGTTGACTAACCATCAACTATGGTTGGAATTCCCACACGTTTTGTTTGCAACAATGTTGATCGGACCATTTGTGGTTATCGGTGTATCTGCATTTTCATTGCTTCGTCGTAAGACTGAAGTGGACTTCTTTAAGAAGTCAGTGCATATCGCATCATTGATTGCATTGATTGGAACAGTTGGAATCTTGGTTACAGGTGACAGCCACGCCTACAACCTACAATTTGACCAACCAATGAAGTTCGCCGCAATGGAAGGAATTTCAGAGGACGTCGGTGGTAAGGATGAGCAACAACCTTGGTCTGTTGTTGCCTACACAAACCCAGAGACACACGAAACTGAGTGGTCTTTGGATGTCCCATATCTTTTGTCTATTTTGGCCCATCATGATGTGAAGGGTTATAACAAAGGAACTGAGACCATTAATAAAGAATTGCATGAAAAGTATGATGATAAATTTGGCGAAGACATGAACTATTATGTTCCAACCAATACATTATTCTATGCTTTCCGTGTGATGGCAGCTGTAGCCGGAGTTCTTGGACTTTTGGCAGCCTTGGCTTGGTGGTTTACGCGTGAGAAGTCAACCTTTGATATTACAAAGTATCGTTGGGTGCTTTGGATTTTCGCACTATCAACCTTCATTCCATTCTTTGGTACAACAGCTGGTTGGTTAATTACCGAATTAGGTCGTTATCCATGGGTTGTTTATGGTGTGTTGACGATTGCTGATGCGGTCTCACCAAATGTTTCATTTGCGTCATTATTCATTTCAAACGTTGTTTACTTCTTAACATTTACCGCTCTTGGTGGTGTTATGATTTATCTTACACGTCGTGTGATGATTCAAGGACCTGAATATGTTGATGAAACTGTAGATGAAGAACAAGCACCTGCTGATCCATTCTCTGCAGATGCGTTTGATGGACAAGGAGGTAAGAACTAATGCCTTCAGTATTACAAATTTTATGGTTTGTCTTGATTGCAGTGCTATTCGCCGGATTCTTCTTCTTAGAAGGATTTGACTTTGGAATTGGTATGTCACTTAAAGGTGTGGCAAAGAATGACGAAGAAGAAGATGCATTGATTGAATCAATCGGACCACACTGGGACGGAAATGAAGTTTGGTTGATTACTGCCGGTGGTGCAATGTTTGCTGCGATGCCTTACTGGTATGCCTCATTGTTCTCTGGTTTCTACCTTATCTTGTTTATCATCCTATTAGGATTGATTTTCCGTGGTGTTTCATTTGAATTCCGTGAACAAATGGAAACTTCAAAGTATCGTCGCCTTTGGACGACGATTGCAGCGGTTAGCTCATTTATCGTGCCATTCTTCTTTGGTTTGATGTTTGCTGACGTTGTAAAGGGAATGCCAATGAATGCAACTGGTGATATCTCAGCTGGATTCTTTGATTACTTTAACATCTTCTCAATCGTAGCTGGGGTTGCGGTTGCCTTGCTTTCATACATGCATGGTTTGAATTACATGCGTTTGAAGCTTCATAATGGATCACTTGTTCAACGTGCAATTGCACAATTAAAGGTTTTGTATCCAGTATTGCTTGCAGGAGAAGTTGCTTTTGCAGTGACCCTTTACATCTATACTGATTTCTTTACGAACAAGCCAATGATTACATTAGGAATGTTAGTTGTAATCGTTGCTTTGACCTTAGCTGCTTGGTATACAAATATCAAGGGTCGTGAAGGTTGGAGCTTCCTTGCATTGGGACTTGCAATCGTATCAGTTGTCTTCTTATTGTTGATTGGTTTGTACCCTCGTGTGATGGTTGCAACTGATCCTGCAAATTCAATTTTGTTGAAGAATGCAACATCAACACCATACACTTTGAAGTGGATGACAGTGATTGCTTTGACAATGGTGCCAATTGTTCTTGGTTACCAAGGTTGGAGTTTCTGGGTCTTCCGCAAGCGTATTCAAGTTAAGGGTGAAAAATAGTGTAAGTTAACATAATTATACTTTGAAAAGGGGATCGGCAAATTGTCGGTCCCTTTTATACATAATTCATTACAGGAGAATTTTTATATGTTAGATCCGAGAATTTTTAAATTTGAAGGCGCCCGAAAAGCGCTAGGCATATTGACAATATTAACGGCCATCCAAGCTGTTGTGATTGTCATACAAGGTCGTTATCTAAGTGTCAGTTTATCTGAGCTTTGGCAGATGACGCCATTAAAAGCAGTGGCACTTGCTTTAAGTATTTTTTTGTCAGCATTTATAATTCGTCAATTTTTGACGGTTGCTAAGAATTATGTGCTCGTACCATTTGCGAAGCAAACAACTGATCAGTTACAAAAAGAGTTGATTCAAAAATATGCGAAATTAGGACCAACTGTTATTTCACAGAATGGAACTGGGAAATCAGTTAATTTGGCAATTGAAGGAATCAGCCAGGTTAATAACTATCTAACACTCGTACTCATTAAGTTTATCGATATGAGTATCGTTCCTTGGGTGATTTTGGTGTATATCGCCACAATTAAGTGGGAACATGCGTTATTCTTGTTGTTTATTTATCCGGTTATTATTTTATTCATGATTATTCTAGGCTATACAGCTCAAGCCAAGGCCGATCGTGAATACGATCGCTTCAATCGTTTGTCAAACCACTTTGTGGATACACTACGTGGCTTGACGACATTGAAACAATTAGGTCTGTCAAAACGTTATGCAAAGAATGTTTATGAAGTGTCTGAAGATTATCGTAAAGCAACTTTGGGTACTTTGAGCGTTGGGATTTTATCAACTTTCGCGTTAGACTTTCTGACAACCTTGTCAATTGCTGTGGTCGCTTTATTCTTGGGAATGGCATTGATGGATGGAACGATATCACTTGTTGCTGGTCTGACAATTTTGATTTTAGCACCAGAGTATTTCTTACCAATCCGTAACTTTGCGAATGATTATCATGCAACTTTGGATGGTAAAAATGCTTTTTCAGATATCATGGATATTTTGGATCAAACTGAATTAACCGATAATCATTTGTATCAAGCACAACAATCAGGCTGGCAAGTAGACAGTCAGTTAGTGTTAGAAAATGTGAATTATGCCTATCCAAATTCCGACCAATTGGCACTTCAAGATATCAATTTATCATTAACGGGATTTGAACGTATCGGTTTGGTCGGAACTTCAGGTTCTGGGAAATCAACTTTGTTGAATCTACTGGGTGGTTTTATTGATGGAACTGGAGATGTCCAAATTGAAGGACAGCGTGTGCCACATTTGTCGCAAGTTGATTGGCAAAATAATTTACAAGTCATGCCACAAGATCCGTACATTTTCCACGATACAGTCCGGGCTAATTTAGCTTTTTATACACCGCAAGCAACTGATGCTGAAATCTTACAAGTGCTACAACGCGTCGGTTTGGAGACTTGGTTTAATCAATTAGCAGATGGACTATCAACGATTATCGGAGATGGGGCCGTCCAGACTTCTGGGGGACAAGCACAAAGAATTGCATTGGCCCGAATTATGTTGGATCAAGACCGACGTATTATCTTAATGGATGAGCCGACAGCACATTTAGATATTGAGACCGAGATGCAATTGAAAGAGACGATGTTGCCTGTTTTTAATCAACACATGGTTATTTTTGCAACGCACCGTTTGCATTGGTTGGCTCAAATGGATTGGATTGTCGTGATGAAAGATGGTGCAATTGTTGAACAAGGAACACTAGAAGAACTATTAGCAAATGATGGTTACTTCGTTGAATTACAACAAGCAATGAAAGGGGTTAACCGTCATGCATGATTTTTGGGAAACAATAAAACATGATCATTGGGTCTTTCCATATCTCAAGAAGTACAAAGCTTTATTAGCGTTAATTATTTTTCTTGGATTTATGACATTCTTTTGTGGTGGTGCGTTGATGTTTACATCAGGTTACTTGATTTCGCGATCAGCACAGAAGCCTGAAAATATTTTACTCGTCTATGCACCAATTGTGTTGACCCGTGCCTTTGGAATTGGCCGTCCATCATTTAGATATGCAGAACGTTTGACTTCGCATAATTGGGTTTTACGGATTGTTTCTGTTTTCCGTAAGCGCCTATATGAGATTGTTGAATCAGGAACTAAAAGCATTTATGCCCGGGTTCAAACAGGTGAAATGTTCAATTTAATGGCAAATGACCTGTTTAAAATTGAAAATATGTATTTACGTGTGATTTTCCCAAGTATTATTGGTTGGTTGCTATACATTGTTGGGTCAATTGCGTTGGGCGTTTTTAGTCCAATTGCTGCCTTAATTGTGTTGTTAGTCCTTGGTTTGAATACGATCGTGTTGCCATTAATTACTTTGGCAATCATGGGGCAAAGGGATGCGCAACAAAAGCAAGTTGAAAGCCACATCTATACTGACTTAACAGATTCAGTGATGGGCTTGCAAGATTGGATTTTAGCCGGACGAACAGATGAGTTAGTCCAACGTCAGGAAAACGACTTTAAGCGTTTAGGTACGTTACAGACGAAAGATGACCATTTTGATTGGTGGCGTAATTTCACATCAGAAATTATTATTGGCGTTGTGGCATTAATTTTGATTATTTTTGCAACGATAACTTTTGGTCACTCACAATTAGGTGTTAACTGGATTGCGGCTTTTGGTTTGGTGCTTTTTCCAATTACAGATGCTTTGAGCAGTATTAGTCAAGGATTTGGTGAATTACCACGTTATACAGATTCAATAAAGCGCTTAAATGATATGGACCAACAAAGCCAAAGTGAACAAAACCAACAACTATCACAAGTTGAAGCACCAATTGCAAATGAAATTAAGTTAAATGCGGTTAACTTTGCTTATGCAAATAGTGAAGCCATTTTTAAAGACCTTAATTTAACAATTGCAGCTGGTGAGCATTTAGCTGTGCTGGGTCAATCTGGTGCTGGAAAATCAACACTTTTGAAGTTGATTCTAGGAGATGAAACTCCAACTAATGGGAACATTACAATTGGTGGCGTCAATGTTGGACAGTTGCAAGAGCATCGCGCAGAAATTGTTTCAGTGTTAGATCAACAACCTTATTTATTTGATACAACTGTTTCAAATAATTTGAAATTGGGTAAACTACACGCAACTGACACTGAATTGTGGGATGTGTTGGAAAAGGTTAATTTAAAGAACCTGGTGGCACAATTACCTGAAAAATTGGATACACCGATGACCGAAGCTGGAAAACGTTTTTCTGGTGGTGAAAAGCAACGTTTTGCGTTAGCGCGTATTTTATTGCAAGACACACCCATTGTGATTTTAGATGAACCAACTGTTGGTTTGGATCCAATCACGGAATTGAACGTCTTACAAACCATTTTTGAGACTTTACAAGATAAAACGTTAGTCTGGGTTACACATCATTTGACAGGGGTTGAATTGGTTGATCAAGTTATCTTTATTGAAGACCAAGGGATTAGCCTAGCTGGAACCCCAGAGGACTTACTCAATCAATCAGAACGTTTTGCTTCTTTGTTAGTTATGGATCATGGGATTTAAATCGATGAAAGTTAGTAGATAACCTACTAACTTTTTTTATTTTTACAAGCATTTCTTAACGCTTGTTAAAGGCTTTATCTGGTATTATAAAGGTTGATTCCAAAAAAGATTGGGGGAGTTACCCATTAAAAAGAATACACAAGATAGTAAACTTAATACGAAAGTTATTTTAGGATTAGTAATTATTTTATTGATTGGTAGTTTTATAACAGTTAAATTAGTACAATTAAATTCTGTAGGGCGTTCAGCTACCATTAACAAACCTACAACGGCTTCACATGAAGCATTTATTGAAGCTGTGGCACCAACAGCAGTTGCCATTCAGAATCAAGAACATGTACCAGCCTCAATTAGTATTGCACAGGCAGCACTAGAATCAGATTGGGGACAGTCAAAATTAGCGGCAGATTATAATAATTTGTATGGTGTTAAGGGATCTAGATTTACCAAAAATGTTGACTTACCAACCAAAGAGTTTGAAGATGGTAAGTGGAAGACCATTGATCAACCTTTTAGATGGTATGATAACTGGAATGAATCAATGTGGGGACATGCGTCCTTACTGGTGAATGGTACGGATGATAATGCGAAGCGTTACTCAGAAGTCATTGATAGTGATAATTATAAAGATGCGGCACATGCTTTAGTTGATGGGGGCTACGCAACTGATCCAGATTATGCTGAAAAAGTAATCGGTTTAATTGAGACGTATCAATTAGATCAATATGATGAACAATAACAATTATAGAAGGTAGTAAAAATGAGTGAAGAAACGTTACCTGGAACAACGATTGGGATATTAGGTGATGACATTGTTAGTAGTTATTTAGCACAGGCTGCACAACGTCAGGGCTTTTTAGTTGCGGGGTATAGTGATTATGATGATGCACCGGTTATAAAAAAAGCCGATTATCGGTTAATTGGTCATGAAGAGCTAACCAATTTCATTGGTTTGTCAGATTTAATGACGTATGCCTCTTCATGGGTACCAAATCATGTGATTTCAACTTTAGAAGAAACAGCGGTCCATTTACCGCAAGGATTAGATTTGATTAGTTTTACGGATGACCATGCCCTAAGTAAGGCTTTTGCTGAAGAACAAGCGCTTAATATTTTACCTTATGAAATTGGCACGTCATTAGATGATGTTGCTGCAGCCGCAAGGACATTAGGGTATCCAATTATTGTTAAGCCAAACTATCGGCATCATCAGGGTAATCGCGCGGTGGTTGTCAAAGGGGCTTACGATTTAGGAAAAGTGGCACCATTAATTGATGGTGTGCCGGTTATTATTGAAAGCTTTTTAGAAAATATTCAAGAATATTCATTGACAGCGGTTCGTGACCAAGATGGTGAATTTGTATTTTATCCTTTGCGTCAGACCCAGGTAGAGGCCAATCAGTTACATTGTGCTTGGACAGTTGGATCAACGAACAATCTTGTGCGTCAAGAAATGAATGATATTACGACAAAAATTGGTACAGCACTCAATTATATTGGTGCTTATGCGGTGCATTTTTTCTATTCAGATGCCGGAAATTTGTATGTGCGTGATATTACGGCGGGGATTGAACGCGTTGATTTAATGTATGGTGATATTTGTAATTGTTCCGTTGAAGAACAGCATCTACGGGCGATTACAGGGCAAAAAGTGATGCCAGTTGTCACGCAACAAGAAGGGGCATTTATGCCGCTTGTACCAGGTAATTTGAATAAACTTAAATTCCAATGGGGGATTCATGATAATTGGCGCGTCAATATCTATCCAGATGTCCCTTATAGCGTACAATGTGGGCATGTGGTGCTAACTGGTGCAGACATTGAGAAAGTGTTGAACCAAATTCGCGTGGTACAAATGTGGGATTTCGATAAAATTAAAGAATAAAAAAACTAGTTAGGGATTAACCTAACTAGTTTTTTTAGAAAATACCAGTAATGGCTAATAGAGAACTACCAACCATAATAATTAGCATGAAAATCACAAATATTTTGGTGATTTTTTGCATTGTTGTTTTTTCTTTTTTCTTACTCATTTACGTCATCTCCTATTAGATTTAATAACAATCTAATTAATTATAGCAAAAAAAATACAGAATGCGCACAGATAGAGACAAATCAAGTATAATATAAAGTACGAATATTTAGAAAAAGGAACGCAATATGGTAACGATTATTGATTGGCCCTACAGTATTCTAGTCGTCATTATCTTGACCATTGGAATATTTTTAGCCAAAAGAACAATTCGAAGTTGGCCTCCAAAATTAAATGTTATTGACCTCATGGTCTTACCAATGCTTTGGAGTCTACAGTGTATAACCTTTCAAATGAGCCATTTTTCATTGGTAGGTCCATTAGTGTTTATGTTTTTATTATGGGGAATCGCGTTAGCTATATATCAAACGTTTGGATTAAAAACATTTAGACAACAACAATTTTTCATCAACTGGTGGCGAATTGTGGGCGTAACAACAGTGATTATCTATGTGGTCATGATTGGATTAACGCAAATCTTATAAAGTCAAGAAAGTGAGTCGATTAAAATTATGGAAAAGTTACATGGTACTGTAAAAAGTTGGGAAGATAATAAAGGGTTTGGTTTTATCGAACATCCAGATGAAGCAGATTTATTTGTACATTTTTCGGCATTAATTAATATGCGTGTACGTAGTTTAGAACCTGGTCAAAAGGTAAGTTATGTCATTGCACCGGGGATTAGAGGTGACCAAGCCGCATTAGTAGAACTTGAAGACTAGGAGGACGGCAACAATGGATGAAGCATATCAAGAGAAAGTGATTACCGAAGATGAAAAGTATGATGGTCACATTGTTCGTGTAACAGAACAGACAGTTGAACTACCAGATGGCCGTCAGGCAAAGCGTGATATTGTTTATCACAGTGGTGCGGTGGCAATTTTAGCGTTGACTAATGATAATAAGATGATTCTTGAAGCGCAATGGCGTGCGCCAATTCAACAAATGACTTTAGAAATTCCAGCGGGAAAAGTGGATGGTCGTGACCAAAACTATTTAGACACGGCTCGACGCGAGTTGAATGAAGAAACACGCATGCAAGCAGGTCATTTAGAAAAAATCGCTGGATTTTATACTTCAGTTGGATTTTCGGATGAATATATGGAGCTTTATTTAGCAACAGACTTGTCTCCAGTTGATGAAGAATTACCGCAAGATGATGATGAGGCAATTGCTTTGAAAATGTATTCATTTGAAGAAATGACAGATTTGTTTCAAGCAGGCCAATTAAATGATGCTAAGACATTGATGGCGTACTTCTATTGGCAAACACAGCAAACAAAGTAGGGCGTTATGTGGGAAAAAATAAAAGCATATTTTAAACGTAAGCAGACAGAGCGGCAAGCGAAAAAAGATCGGATTGCTGCTGTTAAACCCACGCTCGACCAATTTAATCCACCATTAACGCGAAAAGAATGGCGTTTAACTGGTCGTGGAAAATATGAGTTTGATGCAAACACGCGTAAATTAACCCAATTTGGGTTGACTGTGCGGCTTGAACACCGATTAAATTTGATGATGCTAGTTCTTTTGGCATTAGTTGTTGTTACTTATATAGTGATGTTGTTCTTTTAAGGAGGAAAATATGCGATACGGAATCGTGAATGCAATGGAAGAAGAGAAAATTGCTTTACTTGAGGCGATGTCAGACACTAAAACGTCTGAACATGGTGGTAAGACTTTTTACGAAGGAATGATTGGTGCCCATGATGTTGTGGTTGTTGAAGCGGGGATTGGAAAAGTTGCGGCTGCGATTACAACAACTTTATTATTAAACGAATTTGACATTGATTTTGTCATTAATTCGGGATCAGCCGGGGCTTTAGGGCATGATTTACGCATTGGGGATGTCGTGGTTGCAGATGATCTCGCATATGCTGACGCGGACGCACGTGCTTTTGGGTATGATTATGGACAAGTTCCACAGCAACCAGCACGTTTTGCAACGGATAAGGTGTTGTCAACGCAATTAAGCGAAAATTTTGCCAAGAGTGATAAGCAATTGTTACACGGGTTAATTGTTACGAGCGACTCATTTATCGCGCATGATGATCAAAAACAAGCTATCTTAGAACATTTTCCTGATGCCTTATCTGCAGAAATGGAAGGGGCTGCGATTGCACAAGTCGCTACTTATTATCAGAAGCCTTTTGCTGTTGTTCGTGCGATATCAGATAATGCTAATGGTGAAGCAGGACCAACTTTCGATGAATTTATTATTGAAGCGGGGCAACAATCAGCTCAAGTATTGATTGATTTCTTTAACAAGTAAATCTTAAAGAATAACTATATATATGAAGGAAACTAACAATTATGGCTTTTGAAAAGGAAATAAAAATTCCTGGTGATGATCGCACATACGTGATTAGTCCAAGAATTAGACGGTATGCATTAACTGATACTGGGTTTGTTAATCAAAAAAATGGTACTTTTGTGATGGAACGGTCACTTGAACCGATGAAACCAATTACAGGTGCCGTTAAACTCAAGGTTGTTGTGAATGGCACATTGGACGGTATGAAGATCAAAACATTAAATCCAGCTGGTACAGTGACAGTTAATTTATTTAAGATGAAAGATAATGCAGAGATGGTAGAACTTTATCATTTTTATCTTGAAGAGTTAATCCAACGTGAAATCATTGATGAAAAATAAAAAAAGTGGGATATTTCGATACGATATGTCTCACTTTTTTTTTGTGATTTGGGTAAAAGTAATGAAAATGTGGAACGTAAAACCTTTAACTAACCTAAAAACACTGTTTTTAGTAAATTAATCGATTGATTCGTAACTTATCAGTTGTTACATAATTGACACATTAAGTACTTTCCCGCGAATAAAAAAATTGCAAGCGAAAAAAATAAAATTTATTTGCTGAAATTTGCATTAATTAGCAAAAAAACGTTTTAAAAACAAAGAGCGTCAAAAAACTGTTCTAGACGGCTTGTGATAAAAAATATTACTGATTGTGTCGAAATTCCATGGATTTTGTCATTTTAGCGCAATGCTTCGATTTCTTTTTGTAATTCACTTTTGTTTTGGCTTGTTAAACTAATATTTGTCGTTGAGAGAGAGCCGCAAGCAACAAGCTTGGGTACGACAAAGAGAGTTTTAAAAATTAAAATTAAAAAGATCGTTTTACGCTAAAGGAGAAATCTATAATGAATAAACATTTAATGTCAGCATTAGCAGTCGCAGGTTTGGCCACATTCGGTGCATCAGTTGATGCATCTGCAGATTCATACACAGTTAAGGGTGGTGACACACTATCAAGTATCGCTGCAGCCCATGGTACAACTGTTTCAGCATTAGCATCAGCAAATAACATGTCACAAGATGGTATGATTTACCAAGGTGAAGACATTCAAGTTAATGGTGAAGCTATCGCCAGTGCACCGGTTGATGCAACAACTTACACAGTTAAGTCTGGTGACACATTAGCTAAGATTGCACAAAGCCATAATACAACAGTTGATAAGTTGGCTGCGTTGAACAATCTTGCTAACCCAGAAATGATTTATGTTGGTGAAGTTTTGCAATTGCAAGGTGAAGTTCAAGTACAAGCTGCAGCGCCAGTGCAACAAGCACCAGTAGAACAAGCAGCACCAGTACAACAAGCACAAGCCCCTGTACAACAAGCAGCAGCGCCAGTACAACAACAAGCCGTACAAACTGCAGCACCAGTGCAACAAGCAGCAGCGCCAAAGGCCACAAATACAGCCAGTGCTTCAGGTTCAACTTATGACCAATTCATTGCTAACGGTGGAACAGCAGCAATGTGGAATACAATTGTGATGCCTGAATCAGAAGGAAACCCAAATGCGGTATCACCAAATGGTTACCGTGGATTAGGTCAAACTAAGGAAGGTTGGGGAACTGGTTCAGTTGAACAACAAACAAAGGGAATGCTTAACTATGCCAACTCACGTTATGGTTCAGTTAACAATGCCGTTTCATTCCGTCAAGCTAATGGTTGGTGGTAAGATTTAAATCAACACGTAAAAAAGCGAGTCACTGTCATGCAGTGACCCGCTTTTTTTATTTTACATCATTGAATGAATATCTATTCAGTTAATGCAGAGTATACCTACTGCATGTCATCCAAGGTTTTGCATAATGCATAATAGATGCGCTCAACGTCGTTTTGATTACCTCTTAGTTCATAGTCTGCGATCAGCGGACTATCAAACGTCTGAGCATAGCGTTTGGCTGTTAAAACATATTGCGCATTAAAGTTTTTATTACCTGAGCCAACAACACCAATCAAATGACGGGCATTATTACCAAAACTGATTTGGTCAAATAAGGCGTTGGTCATGATTTCTTTCACGCCATTATCAATCCCATTACCACCATCTAAATACGTTGGGACAAAGGCAAAATAAGGGGAAGTTTCATGTTGATCTGGACTCATGTCATTAATTTCAATCCCTTCAAACTGAGGGCCGGCCTGTTTAGCAGCATAATCAATTAATTTTGAGACAAAAGCACGGGTATTTCCTGATTGAGAAATAAAAAGTATTCGCGTCGGCATAAGAATTCCTTTCCAAGTTAATCTAAATTCTCTAACAACGTTAAGCTATATTTTTTAAACTTTCAAGCAAAAATAGTGCTTACTATATGTAAACGTTGATAGATAGGGCTTTGCTCGATTTTAAAAAAATCAGCCTAACAGAGCGTTATATTTTAATCTATTTGTAATAATGCCAAAGACTGGCTATGTGTCCATGATATGGGCTGTCAAGCCTTATTTTTCATTGTTTTTATGCCTTGCAATGAGTTAGGTTTTTAAAGTATACTCAAAAACAGTTATTCAAATCGTTGATTCGAAAATACGAAATATTAAATAAATCTAGAGGTAAGCGAGATGCAAAAAATTACGGTATACACGAAGAATAATTGTGTGCAATGTATGATGACAAAGAAGCTATTGGCACAATACCAAATCGAATTTGCGGAAGTAAATGTTGAAGAAGTACCAGAGGCATTAGCTTCATTGAAAGAAGCAGGCTTTCAATCAGTACCTGTGACAATCGTTGATAACCAAGAACCAATTGTTGGGTTCCGCCCAGACTTATTGGCAAATTTAGCTAAGGCGGCCATTTAGGCAGCAAATACAACACATGCTAGCCGGTGCAATCAGATTCCGCTATGCGGCTTGTGTTGATACTATAAATAATAGAGTGGGGAGTGCACATGTCACTATTAGACTTGGACCAAAATAAGGTCACTTATTTTGATTTAAATAATGAATTAAATATCCCAAAGGATAATACTATCCAACTTGGAAAAGATCGTGAAGCACTTGATGCATTTATGGCAGAAAATGTCATTCCCAATACATTAAAGTTCGATTCACAAAAGGAACATTTTGACTATTTAATCGAAAATGTTTTTATCGATCCTAAAGTTGTTGAACAATATGATTTCGCTTTTATTGAGCGACTCTATGACTATTTACAAGAACAAAATTTTCAATTTAAATCATTTATGGCAGCATATAAGTTCTATGCTCAGTATGCCTTAAAGACAAATGATGGTGCCTATTATGTTGAAGGCTATGTTGATCGTGTTGCGATGAACGCTTTGTTTTATGCGAATGGGGATGAGCAGTTAGCGATGAATTTGGCTGATGAAATGATTCATCAACGTTATCAACCTGCAACGCCTTCATTCTTGAACGCAGCTCGTGCGCGTCGAGGAGAACTTGTATCATGTTTCATCTTACAAGCAACTGATGACATGAATTCAATTGGACGTACGATTAATTCTGCTTTGCAACTATCTAAAATTGGTGGTGGTGTTGGGATTAATCTTTCGAACTTACGTGAAGCTGGGTCACCAATTAAGGGGATTGAAAATGCAGCCTCAGGTGTTGTCCCAGTGATGAAGTTGTTAGAGGACTCATTTACTTATTCAAATCAAATGGGTCAGCGTAATGGTGCTGGTGTGGTTTATTTGTCAGTTTTCCACCCCGACATCATGGCATTTCTAGCAACGAAGAAAGAAAACGCAGATGAAAAGGTACGAATTAAGACCCTTTCAATGGGCGTGACCGTACCAGATAAGTTTTATGACTTGATTAAGCGTGATGAAAAGATGTACCTATTTTCACCATATGATGTGGAAAGAGAATATGGGACAGAATTCAATTATGTTGATATCACAGCCGAATACGATAATATGGTTGCAAATCCAGCAATTAAGAAGACGACGATTAATGCACGTGATTTAGAGAATGAATTGTCAAAGATGCAACAAGAGTCCGGTTATCCTTACATTATCAATATTGATACGGTGAACCGTGCCAATCCGATTGCAGGTAAGGTGATTTCTTCTAATTTGTGTTCTGAAATCCTACAAGTCCAAAAGCCATCAATCATTAATAATGAACAACAATATGAACAACTAGGAACTGATGTTTCTTGTAACCTTGGGTCTACAAACATTGTGAATCTAATGGAGACTGATGACTTTGAAAAGTCAATTGACACGATGGTTCGTGCTTTGACTTCTGTGTCAGATGCTTCAGATTTGGATATTGTGCCATCAGTACAGCACGGAAATCAAGAACTACACGCGATTGGTTTGGGTGCAATGGGCTTGCACGCAATGTTTGCAAAAAACCATATGTATTATGGGGACGAGGAAGCATTGGATTTCACGAATATGTACTTTATGATGTTGAATTACTATACATTAAAGGCCTCAAATAACTTGGCGCGTGAACGTCAAGAGACCTTCTTTGATTTTGAAAAGTCAGCCTATGCAGATGGTTCATATTTTGATGCTTATACAGAAGCACCAATGGCTCCAAAGACTGAGAAAGTTCGTCAGATTTTTGCCAAACACCATGTGCCAAATCAAGCGGACTGGGTGGCCTTAAAAGAGCAAGTTATGCAAGATGGTTTGTATAATGCATACCGTATGGCCATTGCGCCAACTGGGTCAATTTCTTATGTAAACGATGCAACAGCATCACTACATCCGATTATTAATAAGATTGAAGAACGTCAAGAAAAGAAGATTGGAAAGATTTATTATCCAGCTCCTTATCTGGATGCAGATACAATCCCTTATTATGAATCAGCTTATAATATCGATATGCGTAAAGTGATTGATGTTTATGCAGCTGCTCAGCAACATGTCGATCAAGGGATGGCCATGACTTTGTTTATGCGTTCAACAGTTCCAGAAGAATTGTACGAATGGAAGCAAGGACGTACCGATAAGATGACAACACGTGATTTAAATATCTTACGTAATTATGCTTACAGTAAAGGTATTAAATCTATTTACTATATTCGAACTTACACCGATGATATGGAAGAATTTGGTGTAAATGAATGTGAGAGTTGTTCTATTTAATAAATCAAAAAGGCAAGCAGAAACGATTGATTTTGCTGCCTTTTTTCTTGAAAAATGAGGATAGAGATGAGCGAACAATATAAACCAATTAATTGGAATAAAATTGAAGATGCGATTGATAAGGCAACCTGGGAGAAACTAACTGAGCAATTCTGGTTGGATACACGTATTCCATTATCAAATGACTTAGATGATTGGCGTAAAATGACTAAGGCTGAACACAATCTTGTTGGAAAAGTTTTTGGTGGTTTAACTTTATTGGACACACTTCAGTCACAAGATGGTATGACATCACTTAAAGAAAATATTCGTACGCAACAAGAAGAAGCCGTATTGAATAATATTGAATTTATGGAATCAGTCCATGCGAAGTCGTACTCATCGATTTTTGAAACATTAAATACTGAAGCCGAAATTAATGAAATCTTTGCGTGGGCGGAGACGGATGAATTCTTACAGTATAAGGCGCAAAAAATTAATGATATTTATCATAATGGAACACCACTACAAAGAAAAATTGCATCTGTCTTTTTAGAAACATTCTTGTTTTATTCTGGGTTCTATACACCTTTGTATTACTTAGGACATAATAAGTTAAATAACGTCGCAGAAATTATTAAACTTATTTTGCGTGATGAATCTGTGCATGGAACCTATATTGGTTATAAGTTCCAACTTGGTTTCAATGAATTATCTGAAACAGAGCAAGCTGACCTAAAGATGTGGATGTATGACTTAGTCTTTGATTTGTACAGCAATGAAGAAAAGTATACCCATGAGTTATATGACGAGATTGGTTGGACTGAATCAGTTTTGACTTTCTTACGTTATAATGCGAATAAGGCTTTGATGAATTTGGGACAAGATCCATTATTCCCTGATGGGGCTGAAGATGTAAACTCTGTGGTCATGAATGGAATTTCAACAACAACTTCGAATCATGATTTCTTTTCTCAAGTTGGGAACGGTTATCGTTTAGGTGAAGTTGAAGTGATGTCAGATGAGGATTATAACTTTTAAAATAAGTTATTGACAAATCTAAATTACACATGCTATTATCATATTACTTTAATAGATAGGTGGAAGTTATAATGGTTACAGTTAAGACACAATTAAATGGTTGGTGGCGCAGGTAGCGCATTGAATGTTTAACGACAGGTTCAATGCGTATTTCGATGAGCGATATGTATCGAGCCTGTGTGTAACCATACTTCTGAAAATGAGAGGTCCACACGGTATCCGGTGGACCTTTTTCTTTTGCCATAGACGGCCATAAGAAGGTTCTAAGGAATCGACTTATGGCTTTTTGTTTACGCTATTGGCAGAAATAGAGGAGTAGAAGATGAATAAGAAAATTATTGCAAGTCTGTTAGTTTTAACAGGAATGCTCGGAGTAGCAGGCTATACTGAGGTAAAAAAAGAACAAGTTGCACGTGAGAAACCCGTTGTTGGGATTTTACAATTTATGAAGCACCCAGCGTTAGATGAAATTCATCGTGGTATCGAAGATGAGTTAGCTAAAGAGGGCTTTGAAAAAGGTAAAAATATTGAAATTGATTATCAAAATGCACAAGGTGATCAATCTAATTTGAAGACCATGGCCACTCGCTTTTCAAATGAAGATGCAGATGTGTCTGTTGGGATTGCAACACCAGCTGCGGTTGCACTAGCCAATACAATTTCAGATAAGACTGTTGTATTTTCTGGTATTACAGATCCTGTGGGTAGTAAGTTGATTAAGAATGAAGCGAAGCCAGAAAAAAATATTACCGGAATCTCTGGTAAGGCGCCGCTGAAAGATCAATTAAAATTGATACAAGATTTCATGCCACAACTTAAAACACTAGGTGTTGTTTATACATCTTCAGATGACTCAGCCTCAACTGAAGCAAAGCAAATGATTGAGCTTGCTGAAGCAGCTGGAATTAAAGTGAAAGCATATACGATTACATCATCAAATGATTTAAATCAAACGAGTCAACAAATGGTGGCGAATGGACAAGTTGATGCTGTATTTGTGCCAACTGATAATACGATTGCCGGGGCAATGCCAACGTTGATTAAAAATACAAATGATGCCAAAGTACCGGTTTTCCCAACGGTAGACACCATGGTTGAAGCTGGTGGTGTTGCGGCTAGTTCAATTAATCAACGTGAACTTGGAACCATGACTGGAAAAATGATTGCCAAGAATTTGCGTGGTGAAAAGGTAGAAGATTTGCCAGTTGAAGCGATTGAAAAGGGAACGCCAATCATTAATCAAAAACAAGCTGACGATTTGGGAATTAAGATTCCTGATGCATATAAAGACGCCAAGCGCGTAGATAAGGAGTAGTCATTATGGAAATATTAGTATCAGCAATTGGGCAAGGACTATTGTGGGCCCCACTTGGCATTGGTTTGTATTTAACTTTTAGAATTTTAAACTTTCCAGATATGACTGTTGAAGGAACTTTTCCATTAGGAGCTGCGGTTGCAGTCACAATGATTAGTAATGGGGTAACACCCTTCATTGCAACTTTATGCGGTATGTTAGCTGGGTCACTGGCGGGGTTAGTAACAGGTCTTTTGTATACAAAAGGTAAGGTTCCGATTCTGTTAGCTGGAATTCTATCGATGACCGCCATTTATTCAATTAATTTGCGAATTATGGGTCAAGCCAATCGATCATTGCTAGATTTGCCAACCTTGTTTAGTAGTTCACTGTTAGATTTTCTACCTAAGAATTTTCCAATGGTCTTAGTGGGATTGATTTTCATTACCGTTATTGTTGGATTAACAGCCTTATTCTTAAAGACTGAATTAGGGCAAGCTTTTATTGCAACAGGTGATAATGCGAATATGTCACGTTCATTAGGCATTAATACCGATAATATGACGATTATGGGGTTAATGATTTCGAACGCTTTGATTGGTTTAGGTGGAGCGCTCGTTGCTCAGAACAATGGTTTTGCCGATGTAAACATGGGAATTGGAACAATTGTTGTGGCATTAGCATCAATTATTATTGGTGAAGTGGTTTACTCAGATCAGATGACTTTGACAGAACGTTTAATTACAGTTGTGATTGGTTCAATTATCTACCGTTTCGTTTTGGTAATTGTGCTTGAAGTTGGCTTTAATGCCGATGACTTAAAGTTGGTCAGCGCTGTTATTTTGGGACTTGCATTGATGCTACCAAATGTTGGTAAGCGCCTTTCAATCAAATTAAAGAAGGAGGCATAAACGAATGACGACATCGAGTTTAAGACTAGAAAATGCAACAGTGGTCGTAAATCAAGGAACAAGTGAAGAAAAGACCATTTTAGATGCAGTTAACTTAGAAGTACAAGCTGGTGAATTTGTCACCGTTTTAGGTTCAAATGGTGCTGGTAAATCAACACTTTTTAATGTGATTGCAGGAACCTTGAATTTAACCTCTGGCAAGATTTATTTGGGTGATACAGATGTGACACACTTAAAGGAAATTGAACGCACACATATTTTGGCGCGTGTGTTTCAAGATCCTAAGTTGGGAACAGCACCACGAATGACGGTTGCCGAAAATTTGTTAATGGCAGAGCGCCGCGGTCAAAAGCGACGTCTAAAGTCACGTGGTTTAACGACAGAAAAGCGAGCCGAAATGGCTCAGGTTGCTGATAAAATGGGGAATGGTTTGGCGCAGCGTCTTGATGTTGCAACAGGGCAACTGTCTGGTGGTCAACGTCAGGCTTTAGCCTTTTTGATGGCTACGGAAAAACGACCAGAACTATTACTTTTGGATGAACATACAGCTGCGTTAGACCCAAAGACGAGCGCACAATTGATGGCATTGACTGATGAGCAAATTAAAGCCCAGCAGTTAACGGCAATGATGATTACACATAATTTGTCAGATGCACTTCAATATGGGAACCGTTTGCTTGTTATGTCAGAAGGTAAGATTGCGATGGATGTTGATGGAACAGCTAAGCAAGCCTTAACTTTGGAGGATATGCTTGCATTTTTCAATCGCTATTAATTCTTGCATTTACGCAAAAATCCGGCGTATGATAGAAGGATAGCGAATTTTGAAAGGCGATTTGGTGATGGTAAAGTATTGGCAACGTTTCAGTGCGGTTGCTGTAGGTGGATTTATTGGTGGCGCTATGCGCGAAAGTTTGGAATTATTATTGCAAGCTCCTAATTTTCCATTTGCAACATTATTGATTAATCTGACGGGAACATTTTTGGCTGTCTTTTGTACGGTGTGGTTTACTGAGAAGCGACATGTGAATCAATTATTAACAGATTTTATTTCAGTTGGTATCTTAGGTGCTTATACAACTTATGCAACTTTGATTACTGAAACAAGTACAAAGTTGGCCCCTATTTCTGGTATGGTGTACATTGCTGTATCGATTCTTGGCAGCGTGGGGATGGTGTATCTCGGTCGCTGGTTGGCCCGAAAGGTGGTGCATGAAGTATGATGCTTATCATCGTAGCGGGAATCGGTGCTGCTATTGGCTCAATGGCTCGTTTTACTTTACTAGAAATGGCATCCAAATTAATGGGGTCAGCGAGTGGTTTAATGGTTTTAATCATTAATTTATTAGCGGCACTGGTAGCAGGAATTGTTTATGGTATCCACGCACCTTTGCTAGATAATACATTTTTAGCAGCTGGAATCATTGGTGGGTTCTCCACTTTTTCAGCTCCAATTGTGGATTTAGCTGATGGTTTAAGTGCACCTGGTCAAAGTGGCTATGCAATCTTGCGTATGGCAGTATTATTAATTGGTGGACTATTGATTTTTCAAGTTGGCGTGCTCCTTACAAAAATTTAATGCCTATAGAAACATATATCTGATTTAGCAGATATATGTTTTTTTATACAAAAAAAGCAGACACATGGGTCTGCTGGGCATTTTAAATTATTTTGTGGTTGATAGTTTGATGTGATTGCCTTCGAAGTCTTGAATATGAAAAACTGTGTTTGCACCATTTTTACTAACCGGTGTAGTTTGTTCAACGTCATAGTTAATCAGATGATTTTCAATGGCTTGGGGTGTATCTTGGACTTGAATGTTCAATGTGATGGGGTCCCCATCGATAAAGGCTAGAGGCTGGCCTTGAAAAGAAAGGTGTGTTTCTTCGTGGGCGCCAAAGTTTGAGGGAAGATCAAAGACTTCTCGATAAAAACGAACAGCACGATTGTAATCGGAAACGGGGATATTGTAAGTAGAAAATGATGAAACACGCATAATTAAAGTCCAACTTTCATTAAGATAAATTATCTTCTATTTTAGACGTTTTTTTGAAAATAGAAAATGGAAGAATTGCGAATTTTAAAAGAGATTAGCGTCTATATTGTCAAAGATATAAGGAGGCGCTATGAAAAAGATTACGTCAATGGAAGCACTTGGACGCTATTTAGTCGTTCGATACGGTGCGACACCACAAGAAACGTGTTGGATAATTGCCGTTGATACGCAGTTATCAATTATTGATGAGGTACTGGTTGCAAAAGGCACACTTAATCAAGTTGGGATTCATCCACGAGATGTATTTCGCCATTTAACCGCCGTTAATGCTTATGGGTTTATGATGATACATAATCATCCAAGTGGACATCTTGATGCGTCGGCCGCAGATTTGCAAGTGTTACGACAATTCATGGTTTGTAGTGAATTGATGGCAATTAAATTTTTCGATTTTTTAATCATTGCGGCCAATGGTTATCGAAGCTATCGATTTAGTTCACATTGGAAGAAAATTCATTTGCAAAGCTTACTGGATAATCTGGACTAGAGTGTCAGATTTGTGATAAAATTAATAGTACTAGAAGTAAGGAAGTATTAAACAATTTACTTGTAAATTTAAATCTAAGAGAAAAGGGATAAAAGCCGTGTTTTCATTTGGAACTCATAATGTAGGAATCGACTTAGGTACGGCCAATACCTTAGTTTATATTGAAGGGAAAGGTATTGTATTACGTGAACCTTCAGTTGTCGCACGTAATACTAAAACTAACGAAATTGTTGCTGTTGGACAAGAAGCTAAAGAAATGCTTGGACGTACACCAGTAAGTATTAAAGCCATTCGCCCAATGCGTGATGGGGTTATTGCTGACTACGAAACAACAGTTGCAATGATTAAGTATTATTTAGACAAGGCACTAGGTAATACCCGTGGAAGTAGTTCAAAGCCATATGTAACAATTGGTGTTCCTTCAGGGGTTACTGCCGTTGAACGTCGCGCTGTTATTGACGCAGCCCGTGTTGCGGGGGCTCGTGATGCATATGTGCTTGAAGAGCCATTTGCTGCTGCGATTGGTGCTGGTTTACCTGTTAATGAACCAACAGGATCAATGGTTGCTGACCTAGGTGGTGGAACTTCTGATATTGCAACCATTTCACTTGGTGATATTGTGTCGTCTCGTTCAATTCGTATGGCGGGAGACACAATGGATGAAGCAATCATGAACTATATTCGTCAAAACTATTCAGTCTTGATTGGTGAACAAACTGCTGAGCGTTTGAAGATGGAAATTAGTTCTGCCGATGTTGAAAGTGCAAAGGAACTTGAAGATGCAACTGCTCGTGGTCGTGATTTGGTAACTGGATTGCCAAAGACAATTCAAGTGCCAGCTGAAGACATTGCGATTGCCATTAAAGATGTCATTAGCGATATTATTGTTGCAATCAAGGAAACACTTGAAGAGACGTCTCCTGAAATTGCAGCCGATGTTATTGATCATGGAATTGTATTGACTGGTGGTGGTGCAATGTTGAAGAACATTGATACTGTTATTGCTGAATCAACTAAGGTTCCAGTTTTCATTGCTCCTGAACCATTGGACTCAGTTGCGCTTGGGACTGGTGAAGCGCTAAAGTCAATCGATGTGTTGAAGAATAATTAAGGTCTGATGATTGACGCCACGCCAATTTCGGTGAGGCGTTCTTTATTAGGAAAGCATTGATTGAGTTGAAGCAATTAAGAAAGGATTCTGCACAATGAAAAAATTACTAACGTCTCGACGGTTAGTTGTGTTAGTCGTGATTGTTATTGTAACTGTAGGTTTGATTACCTTTAGTTCACGTGCACGTAACTCCCAAGAAACACCAGCGTTACCATTTCGAATTGCTTCTGACGTCTCGACTTGGGTATCTGAATTAGTGACTTCACCTGTTAAAGCAGTTGGAGATTCATATAATGCAGTGACGCAAATGTTTGACGTTTATGAAGAAAACGAGCGTTTGAACAAAAAAGTTGATGAATTGGCGGCTGTTCAAGTTCAGTTACAAGCTGAGCAAAATGAAAATAAGGCTTTAAAGGATCAACTAAAGGTTGATAAGACATTGACTGATTATCGTTTGGTAAACGCAGCTGTTATTTCACGTTCACCAAGTAATTGGCAATCACAATTAATTATTAATCGTGGTTCAAATGCCGGATTAAAGAAGAATATGTCTGTCATGGGCGCAGGTGGCATGATTGGTCGTATTTCAGAAGTAAATACAACGAGTGCGAAAGTTGAATTATTGTCAGACAATAGTCAGACTGCTGATCGTTTTGCCATTCGTGTGACGAATGATTCAGATCAAACAGTCGATGGGATTGTGTCTAAGTTTGATCAAACAAAGAATCAGATTGTGATGAGTAAAGTCACATCTGATGTAAAGGTTAAAAAAGGTGATCCTGTAACAACGAGCGGACTTGGTGGTGTAACACCAGCCGGCTTGTACGTTGGAAAAGTTGCAGAAGTAACGGATTCTGACCATGGGATTACACGAACAATCAGTATTACGCCGGCCGTTGACTATAACAATATTCCTGTTGTTAGTGTGGCGATTCCGGATGTATAAAAATAAGCGTCTTGAACATTGTTCAAGACGCTTATTTTTTAACAGTGATATTGAATTGGACGATTGTTGCTTGGTTGCAAGGCGCGATTATTGCCATTGTAGAACTGATGTAAGAAATCCAACTGCTCTGTACTAATCGTTGCAGAATTATCAATAACATACCATTCAACATTTTCTGTCAGTGGTGGTGTTGTAAGCGACCCAATATAATTTAAGTAGTTTAGGGGCGTATCCATTAATTCAGGTAAGGGAATCGTAAAACTTTCGGTAGTTGGTAAATGGTCTAAAATGATTGATAATGCTGGATTGGCAGAACCTAGATTAATAGGAACGGCAACAACAGCAAGTTGGCCTGAGACTGATTGGTGGACAAGGTGAAGCTCAGCAATTGATTGCTGACCATCAATGGTATGTTCACCAGGTGTGTGAATATGGGCCTGAACAGCATTGAAGGTCCGGTGGTTTAGCTGGGCGGTTCCGGTTAAACCAAATTCAATACTGGCGCCTGTATCTCGTACATACGCAATTTTATTTTCATAGGACAAAGTGATGTTATCTAAATTGGGATCAATCGTCGCCTGTTTATGTGTTAATGCGATCGGTGATTGTTGTTGGCCACTCACAAAATCCCAGTCATTTTGATGTTCATAATTTAAGTGTTTCATCAACTTTCCTCCTTGGTTATATGACAGATTAGCAAGGAATTTAAAGGTTGTCAAAATACTTTTTTGATAAAATTAAAAAAAATACGCATTTAAAAAAGAGGCATTTAATTGGAGTTTTTTAAATTGACCGATTTTTGATTGACGTAACTATAGTTGCGAGCTATTCTTGTAATTACAAGGTACTTTATAATGGAGAGAGAATTCATATGTTGAAATATATTCGAACGACTTGGCTACATGCGATATTAGTCATTTTAGCTATATTTTTAGATGGCGGACTGGCCCAACAATTTTCTGGCGTTCTATTTAAAATGCCCATGTCAGCTAGCCCATATTTAAGTATTTTAGCAATTTTAATGCCGATTTTATCTGGTACAGATAGTCAAATTGGTAATCGCTGGTTATATGGGACAGCAGTGTTAGGTGGTGTGTTATTTGACACATTCTATGTTGGTATTATTGGAATTGCGACAGTCGGCTTTCCTTTGGTCGTTTGGGTTGCTGGTGTGATTCAACGCTATTTCCAAACAAGTATGAGCTGGTCAATGTTGACTTGGTTCTTATCAATGTGTATCTTTTTGATTTATGACTATTTTGCATTTGGCTTGATTAATTTAGCGAATATGAATTTGTTTGGTTTTATCGTCTTCCATTTGTTCCCAACGATTGTTTTGAATTTAATCTTCTTTATTGTTTTGTATACACCATTTACGTATTTGTATCAAATGACAAAACAGCCGGATATATCAAGTTATAATACGGATCAACGTGATTTTAATTCAGGAATTCCACTACGAACACGTTCACGTAATTATTAGTTGACAATTCAGAGTTTTTCATTTAAAGTTAATTTCACATTAATAATAAAAATTTGAGCAAACGAGTAACCGATTAACTATCTAAAGAGAGCTGTGCTGAAGTTGGAAAACAGTGTTAGTTTGAGGTGAACCACATTTGTGATTGTTAACAGAAATGTTCGGCTTGTCCCCGGTATCGACGATACCAAGATTGGTACATGAGTATTGATTAGTAATAGTCGATAATTAATGAGGTGGGACCGCGATTAATCGCCCTCAAGTAAACAGATAGTGTTTACTTGAGGGCGATTTTTTTAGTTATATTGGAGGAAATAGATGCAATATATGTTAGAAATTTTACCAAGCCTTTTAAATGGTTTGAAAATGACGCTAGGTGTTTTTAGTTTAACGCTCCTTGGGGCGGTGCCTTTAGGTATGTTGGTGGCCGTTGCAATGAAATCAAAATTAGTGGTTTTGCGTGCGGTGACAAATGCATACATCACAGTGATGCGTGGAACACCATTACTTCTGCAAATCGTGTTTGTTTATTACGGATTAAGTCTGGCAAATATTGTCACACTACCCAGATTTGAGGCAGCCGTTGTGACGTTCATTTTAAATTATGCGGCATACTTTGCAGAAATTTTCCGTGGCGGTTTCCAATCTATTTCACAAGGACAATACGATGGTGCCAAGGTGTTAGGCTTTAATCGAATCCAAACCTTACGTTATATTGTGATTCCACAAGTTGTTAAAGTCGTTATGCCATCAGTCGGTAATGAAGTCATTAATTTAGTTAAGGATTCTTCATTAGTTTATGTCATTGGATTAGGGGACTTAATGCGAGCTGGGAATATTGCAGCAGCAAGAGATGTGACCTTAGTTCCTTATTTACTAGTGGGATTACTCTACTTAATTTTGACGATTACATTGACATACGGCATGCGTGGACTTGAAAAGCGTATGAATTATTACCGATAGGAGACACTTATGTTAGAAATTAAAAATTTGGCAAAAACATATGAAGGTCGTACTATTTTCAAAGATTTGAATCTAACGATTGATGATGGAGAAATTTTGACGATTGTTGGTCCATCTGGGATTGGAAAGACGACTTTTTTACGAATTTTGGCCGGTTTACTTGAGGCTGATACTGGGACCATGAGTTTAGATGGGAAAGCGTTGGCACTTGATGGTAATCGAAGCGGGGCTGATGTCGGCGTTATTTTTCAGGACTTTAATTTGTTTCCACAATATACGGTGAAGGAAAATATTGAATTAGCGCCTAAGTTAGTTGCTAAACACACGCCAGCAGCAGTTGAAGCTGATTCAGAACGTTTATTAATGGAAATGGATCTAACTGTGCAACAAGACCAATACCCATTTCAATTGTCAGGCGGTCAGAAACAACGTGTTGCGATTGCGAGAGCGTTAGCCATGCATCCAGGTATTTTGGCATATGATGAACCAACGTCAGGCTTAGATGAGGCCTCGACACAACGTGTGATTGATGTGACAAAGGAACTACAGAATACTGGCGTCACCCAGTTGATTGTAACGCACGATTTACCATTTGCAGCAGCTTTAAACGGACGTATTTTTGACTTTGCAACCGACGTAGAGCGTTAGGAGGTCAATGATGCAGAAACAAAAAATGAAGTTACTGATAGGCAATCTTATCGTGTTGTTAGTGCTGGGTATGCTAGCGGGTGGTATTGCCTATCGGATGAATCAACGGCATGATTCATGGGATAAATTACAGGAAAAAAACAAAGTTGTTGTGGGAATTGATGATACATTTGTCCCCATGGCTTTTCGCGATAAACATGGTAATTTAGAGGGATATGATATTGAACTAGCTAAGGCAACCTTTGAGAAAATGGGCCTAGAACCGGATTTTCAAACCATTGATTGGTCAATGAATCAGACGGAATTAGCGACCGGCCATATTGATGTTATCTGGAATGGGTATACGATTAATGACCAACGCAAAGAGAAGGTTGCTTTTTCAGAACCTTATCATTCTGATCGACTTGTGCTGTTGACCAAAGCGGAGGCGGCGATTACCAAACCAGCCGATATGAAGGGGAAGACCCTAGCAGTCCAAACTGGGTCAGCTGGGGCTGAAAGTTTGCGGAAAGAACCCCAATATCTACAAACATATTTAACAAAAGACGTTGCACAGTATGACACTTATGATAAAGCAATCAATGATGTTAAAGTTGGCCGGGTTGATGCCGTGTTAATTGATGGTGATTATGCGAATTATTATTTGGCGCATGAAAAGTTGAATCAACCGTTGAAAACAGTTAAAACTGAATTTCCACCTGATGAATATGGCGTTGGCTTTCGAAAGGAAGACAAAACCTTACGAAATAAAGTTAATCAAACGTTAGATGAGCTAGCGCAAGATGGTACTAAAGCTAAACTATCTAAAAAATATTTTGGCCGCGTTGACTAAAAAACGTGCATAAGTTTTACGACAATCATGGCGTAAACTTATGCACGTTTTTTATTTGATTGTGAATTCAAAAATGAATCGCTGTTGACCGAATAAATCTTGCACTTGCCCTAATTTCGTGAAGTTTAAGTGAGCGAGTAAAGACAAAGAGGGGTGATTTTCAGGCAACACCTCAGCTTGGATAACAGTATCTGGTTGGATGTGTGCGAGTTGCATGCTTAAAGCTTGCAGCATATATCCTTGGTGTTGAAATTTGGCATCCAAACCAAAGGCTAATTGATAGTGAGTTGATGCATCGTTACTGATAACTTCGTATAAAATAATAAAGCCGATACATTGTTTTTCATAGACCACCTGATTAAAAATAGGTTGGCTCAAATCAGCAAGAAAATCATCTGCTAAATGATCAGAATTAATTTGCAGACCTGATTGGATGTGGGCCTGTGTCATGAGCGATTGATAGGCATCAAAATCGTTTTTGGTAAAGGGTGTGAGTTGGACTTGAGTTAATACCATGAGTTTTTAAATCCATTCATTTTGGCATAAAAAGGTGCTTGCTTAACATATAGAATTTCAAAAGTTTCCAAGCAAATGAGGGCGAATAAAATACCAGTCAACATGCCACTAAATTGCGTGTTATCTTGAAAAATATTTGCGATAAATATAAGGAACCAGCTCATTAACAGCATGAGTTGACTAAGCAATCGGTTTCGGAATTTTTGAATGGCTGGGATCACAAAAATGACCATATAAGAATAAAGTAAAGTCGCCCAAAAAATACCGTATGTTGGCATTTGCATGGTATGACCAAAGTTTTCTGTTCTGAGAAATAAATTTAACAAGTGCACGAGTATACCACTAATGACGCTAGTTGCCAAAATCCAAAAGGCTGGGATTTTATATTTAAAACCCCATAAGAAAAAACAAAGCAAGAAGATAACGAGTAACACACCAAAACCGTGACTGAAGAAAAAGAAGCTGTTAAGGAGCAGATGCCACTTTTTGGGGAGAAACTCAAAGGTGAGTTGCGCTGTTAAATTATCCAGCATTGATAAAAAAGGATTGTGCATAAAAAAAGCAATCAATAATGTGATAAAACCAATGACACTTACGCTAAAAATAATTCTTTGAGCATAATGATTACGAATAAGCATAATAATTTCCTGACTTTTTTAAGAATATGACTAGTGTATACTAATTATGGAAGCGTATAATCTGTTATGCAATTATTTTAAAAAAATTTAGTAGGGAGTAAGTGAGCATATGGTAACACAGACGTTGATTATGATTCTAACTGGTATTGTAGCTGGGGGGCTAGGATCAATACTGGGACTGGGTGGTGGCATTATTGTGACCCCTGTTCTAACTATTTTTATGGGCTATGATATTAAATATGCCGTGGGTGCAAGTATTATTGCAGTCATTGCAACGAGTTCGGGATCGGCAATTGCCTTTTTGAAAGATGACGTATTGAATTTACGCGTGGCGATGTTTTTGGAAATTTTTACAACCCTAGGTGCACTGTCTGGTGCCATTTTAGCTGGTTATTTCCACGCGACTGTGTTGTACTTTCTATTTGGGGCTTTATTGCTATTTCAAGCTTGGAATATGTGGAAGAAGCTTAGAGGCGCAAAAAGCGATCAAATTTTGACCAAAACGGATCCTCTAGCAACCCAATTGAATTTGAATGGTGAATATTACGATAAGCAAGCTAAAGAAGTCATTCATTACAATGTCGAAAAAGTTCCAGGTGGCGCTGCCGTGATGTTTGGAGCTGGAATTGCTTCTGGACTTTTGGGGATTGGTTCTGGAGCCTTTAAGGTGATGGCCATGGAAGACGTGATGAAAATGCCGTTGAAGGCATCATCTGCAACCTCTAACCTGATGATGGGTGTGACAGCTGCAGCTTCAGCTACCGTTTACTTCTTTAATGGGACAATTCAACCGCTGGTCGCAGTACCAATGGCATTAGGAATTGTGATTGGTTCAACAATTGGCTCACATGTGATGCAATATTTGCCAGCACAAATGATTCGTAAGATCTTTATTCCAGTTGTTTTCATTATGGCAATTCAGTTGATTATGAAAGGAATGGCGGTGTTTAACTAATGGATCAAAAGCAAATAAATGGAGGCCAAAAAAGCCCAGAAGAAGAACAACTTGCGCAAATGGAATTGGTCATTGGGAAAATTATGCGTGCAGGTGTACTAGCCGCTTTAGCAGCTATGATAATTGGCATGCTGTTGTTACTGGTTCATCCAGTGAGTGACCCAACTGATTTTCCAACGCGCCTTGGCCCATTATTGGTTGCCGTTGGTCATTTTGAACCAATGGGCTGGATGATGTTAGGTTTGTTATTACTTATCTTTACGCCAGTCTTGCGTGTGATTGTATCGATTGTGGCTTTCGCTAAAATTCATGATCACTTGTATACGACGATTACCATTCTGGTACTGGTTATTTTGGCCTTGGCCATTGCATATGGGTATCATGTCGGTTAGCGCCGCTTGACTCAAACACAAAATTAACTTAAACTATTAAACAGCATAAAAGGAATATAGAGGTTGCAACCAACATGAGTCACTAACCAAACCGGCAGGTAATGCGGTTAGTAAAAGGGGCGGTTGCCGAAATGGAATACTGGCAAGTGGACCGTTGGTGTAGTCATTAAGAGTGGCTGGACTGTCGTAATGAATGATTACGGAGCGCTATCAAATACTTGGTTATTAACAGACCTAGTTTACGTAGATAGTCGTAAACTGGGTCTTTTTATTTAACACATTTAGGCGACCTCAAAATAATAGGAGGATTTTATGTCAAGCGAAGCAAATGAGTCTACGGGCTTGAAGCGAACTCTTAAGACGCGTCATTTATCGATGATTGCGTTGGGAGGAACAATTGGAACCGGGTTATTCGTTACATCAGGTGCAACCGTGGCCCAGGCCGGACCTTTTGGTGCCTTAACTGCATATGCGGTTATGGGATTAATGGTGTACTTCTTGATGACTAGTTTAGGAGAGATGGCGACATACATGCCTGTGTCTGGTTCTTTTTCAACCTATGCTGATCGTTTCGTTGATCCAGCATTTGGATTTGCGATGGGTTGGAACTTTTGGTTGAATTGGGCCGTGACGGTGGCTGTTGAAGCTGCGACCGTTGGTGTTGTCATGGGATATTGGTTCCCGCACATGCCAAGTTGGATTTGGTCATTTGGAACACTTGTGTTGATTGTGCTCATTAATTTGTTATCAACAAAAACATACGGTGAAGCAGAATTTTGGATGGCAATGATTAAAGTTGTTGCCGTGCTTGCCTTTTTAGCAGTTGGTTTTGCAATGATTTTTGGCATTATGACTTATAAGCCAGATGTAACAGGTAATCTAACTGTTGGTTCACATGGTTTTGTTAATGGCTTTAATGGTATTTTAGCTGTTCTGATGGTTGCTGGATTCTCATTCCAAGGAACCGAATTTATCGGGATTACTGCTGGAGAATCAGAAACACCTGAAACATCAGTGCCAACAGCCATTCATCAAGTGTTCTGGCGTATTTTGATTTTCTATATTGGTGCTATTTTTGTGATTGGAGCCATTATTTATTACAAGGATCCATCATTGTTAAGTGCAAGTGAAGATAATATTGCCGTATCACCATTTACGTTGGTCTTCGAGCGTGCAGGCCTAGCTAGTGCTGCGGCTGTGATGAATGCCGTGATTTTAACATCAGTTATTTCTTCTGCAAATTCAGGACTTTATACATCATCACGTATGTTATATTCAATGTCTGAAGAAGGGATGGCACCTAAGTTTTTCCAACAAATTAATCCTAAGACAGGAATTCCAACGCGTGCGTTGGTTGTGACTGTAGTTGTCAGTGCATTAACCTTAGCAACGAGCTTGGTGGGTAAAAATGTTTATCTATACTTAGTGGCTGCTTCAGGATTAACAGGATTTATCACTTGGATTGGGATTGCAGTTTGTGCATATCGTTTCCGTCGTGCTTTCCAAGCTCAAGGGCATACAGTTAAGGAATTACGTTATCATGCAAAGTGGTTCCCAGTTGGGCCTATTTTGGCATTAATTATGTCAGTGATTGTGGTTGCTGGACAAGATTTGGCATCATTCCAAGGTCCAATTTCAAATTGGAATTGGCAAGCAATCATTACAACGTATCTCGCAATTCCAATTTTCTTGGCTTTGTACTGCTATTACAAGTTTAAATATCATACAAAAGTACGTCCTTTGACTGAAGTTGATTTAAAAACTGACTCACGTCCAATGGACTAATAAGAAAGCATCTAATCAAAAGATTAGATGCTTTTTTTATTGAACGATTAACAGGGGCTTGTGATTGAATGTACCAACTAAATGCAGTATACAAGATGTTGATTTATAGCTATATTTTGGAAGCGTTTACATCTAAAAAGTCCTGAATTTCTGTGTTAAATAAAGTCAAAGTAGTGTACAATGACAGTTGGATACAGAAGTATTGCTATCAAACACAAAGGAGATTTTTCAATAATGAAAAAGACCAAAATTGTTTCAACGCTTGGACCTGCCAGTACAGACGTCGAGACTATTGCGAACTTGCTAGAAGCTGGCGCAAACGTTGCTCGTTTTAACTTCTCTCATGGAGACCATGAAGAACACTTAGGACGTATGAACGCCGTTCATGAAGCTGAAAAGCAAACAGGTAAGACTGTTGGTATTCTTTTGGATACTAAGGGTGCTGAAATTCGTACAACTGTTCAAGAACCAGGTAAGATTGAATTTAACATTGGTGATGTTGTTCGCATCTCAATGGATGATTCAATTGAAGGAACTAAGGAAAAGATTGCTGTTACTTATCCTGGTTTGTACGATGATGTTCATGTTGGTGGACACATTTTGTTTGATGACGGTCTAATCGACATGTTGATCACTGAAAAAGATGATGCAACTAAAGAATTGGTAACAGAAGTACAAAACCACGGTTTGTTGGGATCACGTAAGGGTGTTAACGCACCTGGTGTTTCAATCAACTTGCCTGGTATTACTGAAAAGGATGCCGAGGATATTCGTTTTGGTTTGCAAAATGGTATTCAATACATCGCTGCTTCATTCGTGCGTAAGCCTGAAGACGTTGAAGACATTCGCGTTTTGCTTCGCGAAGCAGACCGTGAAGATGTAATGATCTTCCCTAAGATTGAATCACAAGAAGGAATCGATAACTTCCCTGAAATCTTGGAAGTTTCTGATGGTTTGATGATTGCTCGTGGAGACATGGGTGTTGAAATTCCACCTGAGAACGTTCCTTTGGTACAAAAGGATTTGATTCGCATGATGAACAAGGCTGGAAAGCCTGTTATTACTGCGACTGATATGCTTGATTCAATGCAAGAAAACCCACGTCCAACACGTGCCGAAGCTTCTGACGTTGCCAACGCTGTCTTTGACGGAACTGACGCAACAATGCTTTCTGGTGAATCAGCTAACGGTGCATACCCAGTTGAAGCGGTTGCCACAATGGCCCGTATTGACGAAAAGGCTGAAACTGCATTGCGTGAAAACAGCCGTCATAAAGATGGTTTTGTAACGAATGATGTGACTGAATCAGTTGCTGCTTCAGTTGCCAATGCTGCTAACAACTTGGATGATGTTAAGGCGATTGTTGCCGCAACAAAGTCTGGTTACACAGCAAAGATGATTTCAAAGTACCGTGCCGATGCTGATATCTTGGCATTGACTTTTGATGAAATGGTACAACGTTCATTGACAATTTACTGGGGTGTTCAACCAGTTGTTGTTGAACCAGTTGACACAACTGACGAAATGATCGAATTGGCTAAGAAGCAAGCTGTTGAAAATGGATTGGCCGAAAAGGGTGACAAGATTATTGTTACTGCTGGAATCCCAATGACAACTTCTGGTACAACTAATTTGATGACAATCGTTACGATTGACTAATCAATTAAAATTTAAAGCACATACCGTTACGGTATGTGCTTTTTTTGTTAGAAAATAACCAAATTTATGATATTCTAGTAAGTAATATATCGAATGTAATGAGGTGGAACAATGAGCTGGCAAGAAGTTACCGTTACAACCCAAAATGAAGCGGTTGAAGCAGTTAGCAATATATTAATTGAAGCAGGAGCAGAAGGTGTTCAAATTGATGATGCCGCTGATCGAGATAACTATCAATATGCTGATGAAACTGTCACTGTGGATTGGACGCAAATGCCAGGTGTGAAAACTGGAGCGAAAGTTTCAGGATATTTTCCGGAAAATGTGCATGTTGCAGAAATTTTAGATTCGATTCGTGTTCGAGTGCAGGCATTAGCATCATTTGGCTTGGCCGCTGAACCTGGAACGGTTGAACAAGTCGCTGTGCGAGACGAGGATTGGGCAACTGAATGGCAAAAATATTATCATCCGGTTCGAATTACGCGCTACTTAACCGTTGTTCCAAAATGGGAAACGTATCACCCAGACACACCTGAAGAACATGTGATTGTCTTGGATCCAGGGATGGCATTTGGGACAGGTACGCATCCGACGACAAAATTGATGTTAGAAGCTGAAGAATTTGTTTTACGGGGTGGGGAACATGTCTTAGATGTTGGAACTGGTTCTGGTGTCTTGAGTATTGCAGCGAAGTATTTAGGAGCGGCATCTGTGCTAGGAACGGATGTGGATGAAGTTGCCGTAAGGTCGGCAGAAGGTAATTTGGCCTTGAACCCGGTAGCTGCTGATGTTCGCGTACAAGTCAGTGATTTGCTAAATGATGTTAAGGAAGCAGATTTTGATGTTGTGATTGCCAATATGCTAGCTGAGGTATTGTTACCATTGATTCCACAGTTGCCAGCAGTCATTAAACCAGGAACGCAAATTTTGATGTCTGGTATTTATCAAGATAAATTAGCGGCAATCCAATCAGCGCTAACAGACCAAGCGCTGTTTGTTGATCAAGTGATGCAACTAGGTGAATGGTATGGTGTTATTGCACATAAGCCGCTTGAAGGAGAAGTGTGATGCAACGATACTTTTTAGATAATCGGCCCCAAAGTGATCGCTTTGAGTTACCTGACGATGTCGCCCATCATTTTGTGACGGTTTTGCGAGCTAAAGAAGATGATATGGCGGAATTTGTGTTGCCTGACCGCAAAACGATTATGGTAGCCAAGGTTGTTAACGTAACTGATAAAAATGCTATTATGCAAGTGCTGGAGTCTTATCAACCACAGGTAGAATTACCAGTTGAGACCACGTTAATTATTGGGCTAAGCAAAGGTGATAAACCCGACTTAGTTGTCCAAAAAGCAACTGAGTTAGGTGTGAGTCATTTGATATTTGTTGAAACGGCTTGGTCCGTAGCGCATTGGGGGAATAAGAGTGATAAGAAACTTGCACGTTTGCAAAAAATTGCCAAAGGTGCAAGTGAACAAAGTCACCGACTAAAGATTCCAATGCTAAGCTATGCAGAGAGTTTAGATGCACTATCACTGCCAGAAGCTGCCATAAAAGTTGTGGCATGGGAGGAAAGTGCGAAGCAAGGTGAGAAATCGGCTTTGGCACATGTCTTTTCAGAATTAACACCAGGTGATCATTTTGTGGGGTTGATTGGACCTGAAGGTGGCCTGAAAGCAACTGAATTGACACATTTGGAGCAACTCGGGTTCACGCCAGTGGGGCTTGGGCCCAGAATCTTAAGAGCGGAAACTGCGCCGCTTTATTTGTTAAGTGCCTTGAGTTTTGCGTTAGAATTAAATGAATTAGTGTAGGAGGATGTTTCACATGCGAAATATTATAATGCTTAAAGATTGGACATTTTGGTTAGTTTTGGCAATTTTCGCCTTTGGTATACCGTTCGTTATTGACTTTTTTAATTTTTCTGACTTATTAAAAATTATTGGTTTTTATTTTATTGTTAATAGTTTGTTTAGCATCGGCCTAAGCTTGTATGTGCGACGCCGAGGTGCTTTTATCGGGATTGTTATCATCTGGCCAATCATGTTTGCGATTGGCGTTGCTTTTGGATTAGTCCCTGCGCTTTATGGATATGCACTAGCTGGTATGTATCTTGTGATTGAGTTGTTAGCATTTTATACTGGGCAACAAAATGATAAAGATCTAGAAAATCAGATTCCGATTGAGAATGGTTTTCAGAGTATTTAAATAGAAGGATGAGTGATTTAGCGTAAACGCTAAGTCGCTCTTTTTTTTTGCTTTAATGATGATGGTGGGGAATCGGGGTAAATAAATAAAAAATGGTATTAAAAAGTTTTTTAACTTAAAAAGCTTATGTATCAACGCTTTTAATTCCAATACCCACCTTTTTGATGTGAAAACGTGGTGGGGGATGGTGGAGAATGGTGGCGGATTGTGGTAAATTATACATATTAGATTATAAGAACAGTGGTTAACTGTGTAGTTTTTAGCCGGAAGGAGGAATTTGAACGATGTTCATGGGGACTTACCAACATTCAATTGATACAAAAAATCGTTTAATTATTCCGGCTAAATTCCGTAATCAACTCGGTGACTCTTTTGTTGTGACGCGATGGATGGAACACTCTGTTCGTGCCTACACGCAAAGTGGCTGGGAAGAATTTTCAAAGAAAATAAAAGCTTTACCTGAAACAAATGCAAAAGCACGACAATTTAAGCGTTTTGTCCTTGGTGGCGCGCAAGAGGTTGAATTTGATAAGCAAGGCCGAATTACATTAACAAAAGCCTTATGTGAATATGCTGAATTACAAAAGGAAACAACTATCTTTGGATTGGGTGATGATTCATTTGAAATCTGGAGTAGCGAAAACTGGCAAGCTTATGAAGATAATGTTGCGGATAATTTTGACGACATTGCGGACGGCTTAGAAGACTTAGGCATCTAATGGATGACCATGGTAAATGGATAAATTAAGGAGTAATCGTATGACCGAATTTGAACACACTACAGTATTGCTCCATGAAGCGATTGATGGCTTAGAGATTGACCCAACTGGTACGTATGTAGACGCGACTTTAGGTGGTGGCGGACATTCTAAATTATTGGCAAGTCATCTATCAACAGGAAAATTGTACAGTTTTGATCAAGATGTGACGGCAATTAATTATAATGAAGACCATTTAAAATCAGAAATTGAAGCTGGAAAAATTCAACTTGTCCAAGACAATTTTAGAAATTTACAAACGGCATTAGCTGAAGTTGGTGTCGATGAAATTGATGGGATTGTGTATGACTTAGGGGTTTCATCCCCCCAATTCGATGATGGCAAACGTGGTTTTTCATATAATTATGATGCGCCGCTTGATATGCGTATGAACCAGTCACAAGCGTTGAACGCACGTATCATTGTTAATGAATGGTCATTTCAAGATTTGATGCGTATTTTTTCACGTTATGGTGAAGAAAAGTTTGCTAAGCAAATTGCACGTGCAATTGAGCGTCAACGCGAGATTGCGCCAATTGAAACGACTTTTGAATTAGTTGAGGTTATCAAATCAGCAATTCCAGCACCCGCACGTCGTAAGGGTGGTCATCCCGCTAAGAAAACTTTTCAAGCGATTAGAATTGCCGTCAATGATGAACTGGGTGCCGTTGAAGATTCTTTGCAACAAGCTTTGGATATGCTAAGTATTAATGGTCGAATTGCTGTGATTACTTTTCAATCTCTTGAAGATCGACTTGTAAAAACGATGTTTAAAGAGAAAACAGCCTTACCACAGATTCCGTCAGGTTTACCCATTATTCCAAAAGAAATGGAACCTGACTTCAAGTTAATTAATCGTAAGCCAATCTTGCCTGGCGAATCGGAAATGGCTGATAATCATCGCGCCCATTCTGCAAAGTTAAGGATTATTGAGCGACTTAAGTAAAAATTGAGAAAGGATATTTATTATGAATAATGCATCTTACAACGAACAAACAGTTGTACCAAAGCAGCCGGCGTTAGAGCCTCAAATTGCACCTGAAAAAAAGGTGCAGCGTCGCCGCTTTGGTCATACCAAATGGAATTTGGGTGACCGCTTGATGTTGGGACTTACGATTGGCGTAGCTTTAGTTGGTATGTTTGCAATCATTAGTATGAGTAACCAAGGTACGAAAGCTGACCGTCAATTGAACGAAGTGACAGCTGAATTGGCTACGGTTAGAAATGATAATAATGATTTAAAGCAAGAGATTGGTGCAGCAACAACCAAAGATGAATTAGCTGCAATCGCTAAAAAAGAAGACCTATCAATGAATAATGATAATGTTAGGAATGTAAAGTAAAATGGCCTCAAAGAAACGGAAGCCGATATGGCAAAAATTAGATCGAAATAGTCGCTTGGCTGGTTTAGTTTTGATTTTGTCAATGCTGATGGTATTAATAATATTAGGGGCCCGTTTTTCAAAAATTGCAGTGACTAAAGAAGTTAAAGGTCATCAGTTAGATAAAGCGACGCAACAAATTTATCAAAGCCAAAGTATTGATGAAGCGAAGCGTGGGCAGATTTTTGATGCAAATGGTACGCCTTTAGCCGAGAATACAACTGCTTATACCGTTGTCGCAATTTTAGACGATCAGCAAGTTGATGCTGATGGTAAAAAAATGTATGTGGAAAAATCACAAGATGATCAAGTTAGTCAAAAGTTAGCTAAGGCATTAGGCGGGAAGCCAAAGACTTACAAAAAAGCTTTGGCAGACGGCCGTAAAGCCGGTAGCAAACAAGTTCAATTTGGCTCAGCTGGATTACATTTAAATGTGATTGATTATAAGCAATTAAAAGAACAGAATATTCCAGGAATCACCTTTATAGATAGTCCTGCTCGTTTTTATCCAAATGGTGCAATGGCTGCTAATTTGATTGGATTTACAAATCATAAAGAGAACGAAAAAACAGGTTTGGATGAAATTACCGGAATTAGTGGTATTGAAGCTGGTTGGAATAAAGAATTGACCGGAAAAGACGGGATTAAGACAACTGCTGTTGATGAAACAAATACGAATCGAGCTAAGGCTGATCCAGCACAAAATGGTTATGATGTCTATACAACGATTGATTCGAAGTTGCAGACAACATTAGAATCACGCATGGATAAATTAAATGACAGGATGAAGCCTGAGTCGGCTTTAGCCGTTGTGATGGATCCTAAAACTGGGGAGATTGTGGCAACAACACAACGCCCTAATTTTAATGCCTCGACTGGAAAAGGTGTTGGTAATTATTGGCAAAATGAATTGACGAGTGCCTTTGAACCGGGTTCTGTTATGAAGGGTGTGTCATTAGCGGCCGGGATTGATACGGATAACTGGAATTCAAATGACACCTATCAATCGGGAACATTGACAATTGATGGCAAGAAAATTACTGATTGGAATCAAGGTAATGGTTGGGGTCGGATTACCTATAATCAAGGAATTGCACTATCTTCAAACGTTGCCATGGCTTTAACTGAACGTAAAATTGGTTCAAAAACATGGGAAAAATATATTCATGATTTTGGTTTTCTTAAGTCAACCAAATCTGGTTTGCCAGAAGAAAATGATGGCATGATGCAATTTAGGTATCCATTTGAGCGGGCTAATACTGCCTTTGGTCAAGCCATTTCAACAACGCCGTTGCAAATGCTGCAGGCTTATACAGCGATTGCGGGCGATGGGACAATGATTAAACCAAATGTTGTTAGTAAAGTGATTGACCCTAATACCAAAAAGGTTGTTTATGAAGCTAAACCTGAGAAGGTTGGGAAGCCAATTTCTAAAAAAACAGCTGAAGCGACACGAAAGCAGCTAGAAGCGGTTGTTTATGATGAAAAAGGGCTTGGAAAAGATTATGCTTTACCAAATGTTCGGACAACTGGTAAATCTGGAACTGCCCAAATTTCGACTTCAGAAGGATACTCAACATCTTTTAATTTCTCACAAGAAATTCATTCTTGGATGGGGATGGTACCGGCAAAAAATCCGCGCTACATAATGTACATTGTTGTTAAGAAACCTACAAAGGCGACAGGGGAAATAACAACAGAAATGTCGAAAGTCTTCAAACCTGTGATGCAACAGGCTTTGAGTATGGCTGAGGGTGAAAACAAGTCAGTAAGTAGTGAGGCGCAGATTACCAAAGTACCAAATGTTGTGAATAAAGAGCCAAAAGATGCAGCCGATCAGGTTAAAAAAGCAGCATTAGAACCTGTGATTATGGGTGACGGTGATAAAATCACAGCACAAACACCTGGAAAAGATATTGAAATTTTGAATAGTCAACGTGTCTTTTTGAATACAGGTAAAAATCTTGAAGTACCAGACATGCATGGTTGGTCAAAAAACGATGTGATGAAATGGGCTGAATTAGCTAAAATTAAAATAAATAGTAATGGTGATGGGTTTGTGGCTGAGCAATCTGTTAAAGGTGGCACGCTGTTACAAACAGGCGTGCACGAAGTGACGGTTACTTATAAACAGCCTAAAGTGAAGTAGTAGAGGAGTATGGACAATGTTTAATTTGGTAGTGGGAATGCTTGTTGGGTTAGTAGCAGCCCTAATTGTTATTCCACGATTGACAGCTTGGTTTAGAGCCAAAAAAGTAGAACAACTTGTGATGCGAAGTGGTGAACATGATCCAAATCACGCAGCTAAAGCCGGAACGCCAACGATGGGTGGGGCTGGTTTTATTGCAATTGTTATTCTTGGGTATGTGATATTGGCACCATTTTTAAATGGGATAAATGTTACAGCGATTGTCGTTTTATTAGCTATTCTATTGTATGCAATAGTTGGTGGTTTTGATGACAGCATTAAAATCTTCAATAATCGAGACGAAGGTTTCCGCTTTTTGCCTAAATTGAGTATTGAAATTTTCGCAGCAATTCTAGGTGTGATTATTTTACGTATGAGTGATTTTAACTTTAGTCTGGCCTTACCATTTGGATTGCCAGCAATTCACAGTACGGTATTATATGCAGTTTTCGTGATTGTTTGGTTAGTCGGTTGGTCAAATGCAGTTAACTTGACGGATGGACTTGACGGTTTAGCAACTGGATCAGCGATTATTGCCTACTCAGCCTATCTATTTATTGCGCTACAACAAAATAACATGGGGGTTGTCCTTGTTAATGCGTTGATGGTTGGTGCTTTACTAGGATTTTTGGTCTTTAATCATTATCCAGCATCAATTTTCATGGGTGATACAGGTTCATTGGCACTGGGTGCAGGATTAGCCATGAATGCAATTGTTTTGCATAAAGAGTGGTCATTGCTATTAATTGGAATTGTCTTTGTGATTGATACACTATCAGTCATGATTCAAGTGAGTTCATACCGTTTAACTGGGAAGCGAATTTTCTTAATTACACCAATTCATCATAGTGTTGAAAAAGGTGGATTGACTGGAAACGTTGACCACCCATGGAATGAATGGCAGGTTGATGCACTCTTTTGGGGCATCACATTAGTTGGAACATTACTTTACTTTATGTTCTTTTAGTTTTTAGCTTAGTAAGGGATGAGCTCCTTACATACATAATTTTTTAGAGTTTTAAGCACATAGTTGGTAAATTTATCTTGGAAATGTAGGAAAGGAAGCAAACATGCGAACGTTGGTAATTGGTTTTGCCCGATCAGGTGCAGCAGCTACAAAACTTTTGTTAGATGAGGGGAGTGAGGTGATTGTTTCTGATCCCAAACTTGATTTTTCTGACGAGACCATAGAAAATTTTGAACAACAAGGCGTTGTGTTTACACAACAACAAGATGAAACTTTGCTTGATGGTGTCGATCGAATTGTTAAGAATCCTGGCATTCCTTATCAAATTCCCATCTTACAAGCAGCAATTAAAAAGCAAATTCCAATTGTCGTGGAAGTAGCGCTTGCTCAAAAATATATTTCGGGTGATTGGATTGCAGTGACGGGTTCAAATGGTAAAACGACGGCAACTGAAATGATTGCCGCTGTCTTACGGACGCAATGTACACCAGCACATGATGTGCGGGTTGCTGGTAACATTGGTACACCAGTGAGCGAAATTGCGCAAAGTGTTCGACCAACAGATACTTTGTTAACAGAATTATCATCCTTTCAATTAATGGGTGTGCCTGAATTAAAACCTAAAATTAGCGTTGTGACAAATATCTATGCGTCACATTTGGATTATCATGGATCTCGTGAAAATTACATTGCCGCTAAAATGAACATTACACGTAACCAAAACGCTTCTGATTATTTGGTTATGAATTTTGACCGAGCTGAGTGGCGAGCATTAAGTGAGCAGAGTCATGCGCAAATTGTGCCATTTTCGCGTGAAGCCTACACTGAAACGGGGGCTTATCAAAAGGATGGTTGGCTTTATTTCCAAGATGAGGCAATTATGCCGGCAAGTGATTTAGGCGTCGCTGGTGACCACAATATTGAGAATGCATTGATTGCGATTGCTGTTGGGCATATCCAAGGTGTTCCAACCGCTGACATGCAACAAGCTTTGCACGAATTTACAGGAGTTAAGCATCGTTTACAAAAAGTTGGCACCTATTTAGATCGACTTGTTTATAATGATTCAAAAGCTACTGATATTGAGGCAACGGAGAGCGCTTTAAGTGGGTTTACGCAGCCAACTATTTTGTTGGCCGGTGGGTTGGATCGTGGTGATGATGAAATGCGACTATTAAATGCCGTCAAGCCACATGTGAAGCAGATGATTGTTTTTGGAGAAACAGCTGAAAAGTTAGTAGCATTAGCGCAGGCGGCTGAAATTCCCGTTGAAAAAACAGAAAATGTGACAACTGCGGTACCACTTGCCTTTGAAAAAAGTGCACCAGGTGACTTGATTCTATTATCACCTGCGGCAGCTTCATGGGATCAATATCCTAATTTTGAAACACGTGGAGACTTATATATACAAGCTGTACAAGATTACGCAGCAACTCGGAGAAATGAGGTAAACTAATGAGAATTGTTGTATCTGGTGGTGGAACGGGTGGACATATTTACCCAGCGTTAGCGACAGTTAATCGCCTGAAAGAATTAGAGCCTGATACCCAAGTCCTTTATATTGGTGGGGAACGTGGTTTAGAAAAAGATATTGTGCCTAAGGCTGGTTTAGATTTTAAAGCCATTGAAATTCAAGGCTTTGATCGTTCAATTTCGTTGAATAACTTTAAAACAGTCTATTTGTTCTTAACAGGTACAAGTAAGGCCCGTAAAATGTTAAAAGAATTTAAACCTGATATTGTCGTCGGAACGGGTGGTTATGTCTCAGGACCTGTTTTATATGCAGCGCAATTATTGCATATTCCAACGGTCATTCATGAGCAGAACTCAGTTGTTGGGGTAACGAATAAATTCTTAGCACGTAAAGCAGATAAAGTCGGGGTTGCCTTTCCAGATGCTGTTAGTGCCTTTAAGGCTGGACAAGCTGAAATTGTTGGGAATCCGCGTGCACAAGAGGTTGTCCAAGGAAAAGGCGATTTTGATTGGAGCAGTTTAGGTCTAGATGGGCAAAAGCCAACTGTTTTGATTTTTGGTGGATCCCAAGGTGCATTGAAGTTGAATACAGCCATGGTTGATGCCATTGAGAAATTAAATATGGTTGATTACCAAGTTATCTTTGCAACTGGACAAAAACGTTTTGACGAAGTTCAAAGCGCACTTAAAGAAAAAAATATAACGCCAGCACAAAATGTTGCCGTTGTGCCTTATATTAGTAATATGCCACAACTGATGCCTAAGGTGGACTTAGTCGTTGGACGTGCAGGGGCAACCAGTATTGCTGAACAAACGGCGTTGGGTAAACCAATGGTTTTGATTCCAAGCCCTTATGTGACAAATGACCATCAAACTAAAAATGCACAAAGCTTAGTTGATGCCAACGCTGCTGATATGGTGACGGAAAAAGAACTGACTGGTGCCAGCTTATTTACGGCGATTGATCAGATTATGAGTGATGATAATTTGCGTCGCTCAATGGCTGATAATTCAAAAGCATTAGGGGTTCCAGATGCAGCTGATGAATTTATTAAATTGATTGAACGTGTCTTAGGATAAGTTCATTTGACTGAAAGGAGGGATACATATAAATGGCAACTGATGATGAAAAAAATCAATCAACGACAGATATCCAACAACATTTGAATCAACTGATTGACGCAGAAACAGCAACCACAGATCGTGTCCCTGTAAGTAAGGAGAAAGAACAACCTGAAAAGCAAGCGCAACCTGTTGGGATGCGTATACGAAACTTAATACAACGGTCAATTGCCCGTTGGCAAAGTGAAGAAGAGCATGATTCATCGCAAGCAGGTGATGATGTCCTTGATGACTCGTCACAAGAGAGTGATGATCCACTCCAAGTCGTTGATGAGGTTCTTGATGAACAATTACCAGAAATTGATGATGACGAGACGCTTGATGAAGCAAATTGGATTGAACCAAGGTCCCCATTAACGGCGCAACAAAAACAGGGCGTGTTTGTGATTATTGCCTTAACAATCGTTGCAGTTTTCGTGGGCTGGCTCTGCTCACCTTGGGCCCAAGTTCAAAATTACGAAATAAAAGGGAATGATGATTTAACTAAAGCGCAGGTATTATCAGCTGCAGGACTTAACAAGTATCAATCAACTTTTCTAACTGTTGAAGAACGTAATCATTTTGATAAGACAGCTCAGAAAAACAACGCCCAAATTTCAGGGCTTACGTTAAAGCTTAAAAATCCGATGACTGTGATTGTGACAGTCAAAGAAAATCCTAAGGTTGGTTATATCAAAACCAAAGAAGGTTATCAGGCCCTCTTACAAGATGGTCAGGTTGTCAACGAAAGTTTTGACCAACGGCCAAGCGATAGTTACGCCGTCTATAATAATTTTCCAAAAGATCGTAAGACTCTGAATGCAACTGCCAAACGAATTGGTAAATTAAATGGTCCGATTCGTCGTTCAATTTCCGATGTCGTCTGGTCACCAACCGATATGAATGATGATCGTTTACTGCTTTCAATGAATGATGGGAATCAAGTGGTGATTAGTGCCAGTGATATTGATAATAAAATGCAATATTATCCATCAATTGCGACACAATTTAAAAATTCACAAGATTCAAAAGATGATAAGAAGACGATAATTGACCTTCAAGTCGGGGCATATGGTTATCAGCAAGCATTTTAAGCTAGAATTTATGAAAAAATTAAATAATTTACTGTGAAAAGTAGAAGAATACCGCTAAAGTATGGTATTCTTTTAAGGAAAATGTTATTTAAATGACTTTAAAATCAGTCAAAGGAGGAAGAAATATGGCCAATCATGGACTAATCGTTGGTTTGGATATCGGAACCAATACTATTAAAGCATTGGCCGCAGATGTTCGAAACCAACAATCAAATATTGTTGGAGTGGGACGTTCCGTATCACATGGTGTTAAAAAAGGCGTCGTTGTGGATATTGATGCAGCTGCAAATGATATTCGACAAACTTTAGCACAAGTGAATGAACAAGCTGGACAGACAGTGACGGATGTGATTGTGTCATTGCCAGCTGAAGGCATTCAAATTACGCATGTAAATGGACAAATTACAGTTGAAGATTCACAACATATTTCTTATCGTGATGTGAACGCTGTTGTGCAAGAAGCCTTGAAAGGACAAACAAGTGTAGACCGGGAAGTTGTTGATTTAATTCCGGTTGATTTTGTGGTTGATGACTTTGATGGTATTCAAGATCCAAATGATATGGTTGGGATGCGGCTAGCCATGTCTGGAATCGCTTATACGGCACCCAAAAATGTTTTGGGTAATCTAAAAATGGCGATTGAAAAAGCGGGTCTTAACTTACGTGATTGCGTGTTGACACCTTTGGCTACTAGTAAGACGGTCTTATCTGAAGCTGAACAAGAGTTTGGTAGCATTTTATTAGATATGGGAGCCGGACAAAGTACGGCAACAGTCGTCAAAGATAATCAGCTTAAGTTTATTTCATCATTCCCAGCCGGTGGAGATAATATTTCACGGGACATTAGTACTGTTTTGTCAATCGGTGGTTATGACGCAGAAATGCTTAAACTTGATTCAGGAATTGCTTTGACTGATTTGGCTAATAATGATGATAAGTTGATGATTCAAAAAGTTGGAAAAACAGCACCTGAAGAAATTTCTGAAAACTATTTAGCACAAATTATTGAGGCTCGTGTTGATCAAATTTTAGATAAACTTGGTGAAAAGCTGTCAATGGTGAGTGCACTTGAGATGCCAGGTGGTATTACGGTTGTCGGTGGGACTTCAGCAATGGAAGGTATCCCAAATGCGGTGACGAATAAATTAGGTCTGGCGACGAAACGTTTTGCGCCAGATGACATTGGTTTACATCATCCAGGGTTTGCGAATGCGTGGGCGATTGTACAATATGCAGCGCAACAACTACCCATTCAATTGATAACAAAACAAGCATTATATGGATTGCCATTACAGCAAAGTAAGGGTATGCCAGTAGTGCAATCTGTCGAACGCGTCGCACAGCGAAGTGAAAAAGCAATGCCTATGCCAGCTGCAAAGTCAACACCAGTTGAACCGGTGGTAGAAGTCGATGAAGATGAAAATGACATCGATGACACAGAGGAATCAAACAAGAACCGTCAGGCAAACGCAAAGAAATCTCCAATTGGTGATTTCTTCCGTGAATTCTTTGACTAGATAATCAATAACAAGGAGCTCAAAATGGATTTCCAAATGGATACAAATCAAGAATATGGTGCAACAATTAAAGTAATCGGTGTTGGTGGCGGTGGTGGAAATGCCGTTAACCGCATGGTAAACGAAGGCGTTGAAGGCGTTGATTTTATTGTTGCCAACACTGACGCACAAGCGTTGGAGCGTTCAGCAGCTGAAGTGAAGATTCAAATCGGATCAAAAGCAACGCGTGGACTTGGGGCTGGTGCTCGCCCTGAAGTTGGTGAAGCTGCCGCTAAGGAAAGTGAACAAGAAATTTCTGAAGCACTTGCAGGGGCTGATATGGTCTTTGTTACTGCCGGAATGGGTGGTGGAACTGGAACTGGTGCTGCACCCGTTGTTGCAAAAATTGCGCGCGATTCAGGCGCTTTGACAATTGGTGTGGTTACACGACCTTTCTCTTTTGAAGGACCTCGTCGTGGTAAGTCAGCAGCTGAAGGACTTGCTAATTTGAAGGAAAACGTTGACACATTAATCGTTATTTCAAATAACAACTTGCTACAAATTGTTGATAAGAAGGCCCCAATTATGGACGCCTTTAAGATGGTTGATGATGTGTTATTGCAAGGTGTCTCAGGTATTTCAGATTTGATTACCAAGCCTGGAATTATTAACTTGGACTTTGCTGACGTTAAGACAGCCATGGTTGGCCAAGGAACTGCTTTGATGGGAATTGGTGCTGCGTCTGGTGAAAACCGTGCGGCTGAAGCAACCCGCAAGGCAATTGCTTCACCATTGTTGGAAGCAAAGATTGAAGGCGCATCAAATGTGTTGCTTTCAATCAAAGGTGGTGCAGATATGTCATTGTTTGAAGCTCAAGAAGCTTCAGAAACAATTGCGCAAGCTGCTGGCACTGATGTGGACATTATCTTCGGTACAACAATTGATGAAGATATGGATGGTGAGCTTTTGGTAACAGCGATTGCAACTGGTATTGATAAGGCACCAACACCTCGTCCAGAAATCAATTTGGGTGCAAATGCAGCAAGCCCTTTTGATAATGCAAATGCGGCTCAGCCACAACAACAACAAGCACCTGCACAACCAGCTGATCCATTTGCAAACTGGAATATGGCAAATGCCAGTCAAACGACACAACCAACACCAGGGGCACAAGTACCGCCTTCACAAGAAACAACAGCACCACAAGCCAGTCAACAACCAACTGCGAGTGAGGAAGAAATTGATCGTCCAGCATTCTTTAGTTGGAATAAACGTGACGAAAAGTAGGTGATACAGAATGGCATTTAACAAATTTAAAGATTTTTTCGGCGTTGATGATTATTATGAAGAAACTGCCGAAGACGGAACGGCTAATGCGGCACAAGCAGAGCAACCCGTTCAAGAAGAGCGTAAAGGACAACCTGCAGCGCAACGTTCAAATGTCTTAAAGATTGATGGTAAACGTAACTCAGCAGCTAAGATTGCATTATATGAACCTCGCACTTATGCGGATGCGCAAACAATTGCAACGCAAATTTTGCAAGGTGAAGCTGTAATTGTGAACTTTAGTTCGATTGATGAACGGAACCAATTACGTGTCTTAGACTATATTGCAGGGGCAACTTTTGCAGTTGATGGGGACGTTGAGCGTGTGGGCGATCAAATTTTTGTTGCCACACCACATAATTTTGAGATTTCAGGATCTGTTTCACAAAATGTCAGTCAACAATTTGGAAACTAATTTGGAGGCAGATATATGAATCAAATCCTAGCGATGATTATTTACATTTTGAGCATTGTCTTAATTGCATTTCAATGGATAATTGTAATTTGGGCCTTAATGAGTTGGTTCCCAGGACTACGTGATAGTCAAGTTGGGCATTTTATCGCTCGCTTAGCTAATATCGTGGTTGGACCAATTCAACGCATTGTGCCACCACTAGGAATGATTGACTTTAGTGCAATCGTGGCTTTGATTTTATTAAATCTTGCGCAGCGCGGGCTAACATTTTTAACGTATGCACTGATGTGAGGTAATTGATGAATTCGGATATTGCACAACATTTTAGACCAAGTGAACTTAACTTTGTGCAACAATGTCAGGATTGGATTAATCAAAGTTTAGCTGAATATCGTTTGATTGTGACACCTTTTCTTAATCCGCGAGAACGCTTCATTTTGGAGAGTTTAGTGAATCGAGAACAAGCGCTTACACTATCAGAGAATGGTATTTTTGAAACTGCTGAGATGCAACGCGTGGCCGTGTGTCCCGATTATATAGATACAAGTCAATTAACGATGCAAGATTTTGATTTAGTCTTGTTAGCTGTTAAGTATCCAAGTAAGTTTATTGAGTTACATCATCGGACTTTATTGGGTAGTTTGATGCATAATGGGATTGAACGTGATCGGGTCGGCGATATTGTGACTGATGATCAGGGAATTTGGCAGGTGGCGACGACTTCAGTTGTTGCCGAATTTATTCAAACGCATATTGAAAGATTGGGCAAAGCCCCCGTACAATTTAATGTGATTACGCCTAGTCAGGCAATTTCACCAAATATTCAGTGGGAAACACTTGATGTATTGGTGAGTTCTGCTAGACTGGATACTGTGATAGCTGGGAGTTACAGCCTTTCACGAAGTATTGCTAAAGATTTGGTTGAAAATGGTTTAGTTCGTTTGAACTGGGCGCCACAAAATCATCCAGATATTGAAGTTGCAAGCGGTGACTTAATCTCAGTTCGTGGATATGGTCGTTTACATATATTGGCTGATAACGGGTTAACTCGTAAGTCAAAACATAAATTATCAATTTCAAAATTAGTAAAATAGATAGGAGTGCTAGCAATGGCAGTTACACCACAAGAAATTCATTCAAAACAATTTACAACTCGTTCAAATAAGTGGTTTGAAAAGACGGAAGTTACTGGATTTTTGGATCAAGTTGCAGTTGATTATGATAACTTAATGCAAGAAAACCAAGCTTTGCGTACAAAGCTATTGGAAGCAGACTCAAATGCAACGCAAGTTGAAGAGATGAAGCAATCAGTTAACTCTTCAATTTTGATTGCACAAGAAGCGGCTGACCGTTTGAAGAAGCAAACAGAAGCTGAAGCTGAAGCAACATTGCAACAGGCTGAAACTGAAGCGCAAAAAATTGTGATGGAAGCCAATGCCAAAGCGAACAACTTGCTTTCTGAAAGCCAACGTAAGAATGATGATTTAGTTACGCATCATGATGCAATGGCCAAAGAAATGACAGCCTTCAAGCAACGTATTTCTGGTTTATTGAATGCACAAATTGATTTGATGAACACTGAAGGTTGGGATGAGTTCCAACATGCTACTGATTTACGTGTTGCGGCACAACAAAACCAAGCACCAGTTCAACAACCAGTTGCTGAAACGCCAGTTGCCCCTGAAGAACCAGTGGCACAAACTGAAACAGTTGTTGTGATGCCTGATTTACAAGAAAATAACGATAATTTCTTGAATAAAGATTAATTTTCGGTTATTATCTTATTAAAGTTACTTAATCAAACGGTTTTTTGTATTCTATCAAGCGATCTAGAGTCTGGTGAAAGTCTAGAATAGTGACGCAAAATACTTATCAGTAAGTAAAAATTTGAAATATAACTGTTGAGGCAATTTTTTTAATTGCAAAAACGGGTGGTACCACGTTACTAATAACGTCCCGGACTGAATATTATTCAGTCTGGGACTTTTTTATTTGAAAGGAGTCAGCTATGAAGATGAAGGAAACCCTTAATTTGGGTAAAACAAAGTTTCCCATGCGTGGAAATTTGCCGCAAAAGGAAGCTGAACGCGAAAATGTTTGGTTTGAAAATAAAGTCTATGAGCAACGTCAAAAGTTAAATGAGGGAAAGCCATCATTTATGTTGCATGATGGGCCTCCATACGCCAACGGAAATATCCACATTGGACATGCGATGAATAAGATTTCAAAGGATATTATCGTTCGTTACAAGTCAATGAATGGCTTTTATGCACCATTTGTTCCTGGTTGGGATACACACGGACTACCCATTGAACAACAATTAACGAAGGCCGGTAAGGATCGTAAGCAAGCTGGACCTGTTAAATGGCGTAAAATGGCAGCTGAATTTGCTGATAAGCAAGTGAAAACACAAATGGCTGACTTCAAGCGTTTGGGAATTTCAGGCGATTGGGATCATCCTTATATCACCAAGCAACCTGAGTACGAAGCTGAACAAGTTCGTGTATTCGGTAAAATGGCCGATCGTGGCTTAATTTATCGTGGTAAGAAGCCTGTATTTTGGTCATGGTCATCTGAATCAGCTTTGGCGATGGCTGAAATTGAATATCATGATGTGACATCAACTTCTGTTTCATTTGCTGAGCAAGTCAAAGATGGACACGATGTTTTAGATAACGATACTTACTTTATTGTCTGGACAACAACCCCTTGGACAATTCCAGCTTCTGAAGCCATTGCAGTTAATCCAAACTTTAAGTATGATGTGGTTTTGCCAGCTGGCTCAGATCGTAAATTTGTTGTTGCAGATGCACTGTTGGGCACTGCAGCCAAAGAATATGGTTGGGGCGAAGACTATGAAATTGTTAAAACGGTCCAAGGAAGTGAATTAGACCGGATTACAGCGCAACATCCATATATGGATCGCGATATTCTCGTCATTGAAGGTGAGCACGTTACAGCTGATGCTGGAACGGGTCTTGTGCATACGGCGCCTGGTTTTGGTGAAGATGACTTTGCCATTGGTCAAGCGTATGATTTGCCAATTTTGATGAATGTTGATGACCGTGGTTACATGACTGAAGAAGCTGGTCCTGATTTTGAAGGTGTCTTTTATGAAGACGCAAATGAAGTTTCACTTCGTAAGCTTGAAGAAAACAATGCTTTAATCAAGGCTCAAGAAATTACTCACAGCTATCCATTTGATTGGCGTACGAAGAAGCCGGTAATTTTCCGTGCCGTACCGCAATGGTTTGCTTCAATTGAACCAATTCGTCAAGAAATTTTGGACAGCTTGGATAATGTTGAATTCCAACCTGAATGGGGACACAAGCGCTTAGCAAATATGATTCGCGATCGTGGTGATTGGGTCATTTCACGTCAACGTGTTTGGGGTGTGCCATTGCCAATTTTCTATGCCGAAGATGGCACTGAAATTGTTGATAAAGCAATCATCGATCATGTTGCCGACTTAGTTGCTGATCATGGTAGTGATATTTGGTTTGAAAAGGAAGCTGAAGACTTGCTACCAGCTGGCTATACAAATGAACATTCACCAAATGGTCACTTTACAAAAGAGACTGACATCATGGATGTTTGGTTTGATTCTGGTTCATCACATACAGCCGTTATGGCACAACGTCCAGAATTGTCATTCCCTGAAGATGTTGTTCTAGAAGGTTCTGACCAATACCGTGGTTGGTTCAATTCATCATTAATCACTTCTGTGGCAATTCATGATGAAGCACCATATCGTCGTGTTATTTCACAAGGATTTACCTTGGATGGTAATGGCGATAAGATGTCAAAGTCAATTGGTAATACCGTTTCACCAAATGATATTACAAAGAAGATGGGGGCTGAAATTATCCGTTTGTGGGTTGCCTCTGTTGACACGTCAGGTGATGTGCGTGTATCTGAAGATATTTTGAGCAAGACATCAGATGTTTACCGTAAGATTCGTAACACAATGCGTTATTTGCTTTCAAATACATCAGACTTTGTGCCAGCTGAGAATACGGTTGCTTACGCTGACTTAACACCGGTTGATCAATATTTCTATGCCAACTTTAACCAGCTTGTCGCTAATTTGAAGGCTGCTTATGACGCATATGATTTCCAAACAGTTTATAAGTTATTGATTAATTTCATTAATGTGGACTTGTCAGCCTTTTACCTTGATTTTGCCAAGGACATTTTGTATGTTGAAGCACCAAATGGACATGCACGTCGTTCATTACAAACAGTGCTTTATAAGATTTTGGTCGACTTAGATAAGTTAATCTTGCCAATCTTGCCACATACAGCTGAAGAAATTTTTGATTATTTGCCAAATGAAGCGGGTGATTTTGCTTATTTGACAGAAATGCCAGTTGTTGAGGATTTGGGCGATGTAACTGATTTGCTAGCCCGTTGGCAACAATTCATGGGTGTTCGTGACGCGGTTAATAAAGCGCTTGAAGTGGCACGTGATGATAAGTTGATTGGAAAGCCATCTGAAGCTGCAATCACACTTTATTTGACTGAAGCACAACAAGCATTGATTGACAGTCTGGGACAAGATATTCGTGTTCTTTTGATGGTTTCTCAATTACACTTGGCAACAGTTGCTGAAGCTGGTGATGCAAATGAATTTGATGGTTACCGTATCTTAGTCGAACATGCGGCTGGTGAAGTTTCACCGCGTGACCGTATGTATCACTTAGATTTGGGTGCTGATCCTGATTTCCCTATGCTTTCAGCGCATGAAGCCGAAATCGTACGTGAAAACTATCCAGAAGCACTAACTGAAGGTTTAGCAGACTAATTGCACGAAAAACGAAACGTTTAACTGAAAAGTTAAGCGTTTTTTTTATAAAAAGGCTGAGCTTTTATTAAATAACGCTTATAATAAGAGATACTAGACTAGAAAATGGAGTACTAATACTAATGACAACATTATATTTTATCCGACACGGTAAGACTGAATGGAACCAAGAAGGTCGTTTTCAAGGAGCCAATGGGGATTCACCGCTACTGCCAGAATCATATGATCAAATCAAACTATTGGCACAATATTTAGAAGACATTTCATTTACGCATGCATTTGCCAGTCCCATTAAGCGGGCCTATGATACAGCAGAAGCAACAATTGAAGCTATGAATCAAGATATTCCACTAACGCCATTAGCTGGGCTAAAGGAATTTGGCATGGGGGTGTGGGAAGGGATGCGCTTTAATGATGTTAAAGCAAGCTATCCTGATATGCATGATGCTTATCGTCACCATCCTGAACTTTTTGATGCAAGACAGGTTGATGGATCAGAATCATTTGAAGCGGTTCAAGCACGCTTTGTCGCTGATGTGGATCGTGCCGTTGCAGAATATGGTGGCGAAGGCGTTAATTTAATGTTCTTCAGTCATGGCATGTCATTGACAGCAGGAATGGGGGCCTTATTAGGAATTCCATTAGCTGATATCCGTTTACGTGGTGGATTAGGAAATACAAGTACATCGATTCTAACGACCGATGATGGTATTCATTATCAGGAAGTGATTCGAAATGATACGAGTTATCTTGAAGAAGCACCAGATGAAACGAATATGGTGTAAGTTGAAAAGAGGAAATAATGGTAGCGCAACAGAATCAGGAACAAGCAAAAATTAAAGCATTAGTGGCTAAAATTGAACAACATCCAAAAGATTGGCAAGCTTATGCTGATTTAGTATCAATGTTGTCAATTACTGGAAACTATATTCAAGCCGAAGAACTTGGATTAAAAAGTTTGGGCTTATTTGCAAAAAATACTGAAGCTGTTGCTTATTTAAATTATGCGATTGGTTCAAATTACTACAATGCAGGTAGCTATGAACAAGCACAAAAATATTTTCAGCAAGTTGATTTAGCCCCTCTAAAACATGATGCAACCATGATGCAAGCCCAAGATTGGTATGCACAAAAAAAGTATCATCAAGCTTTAGTATTTGCCTTGACGGGGACAGAACAAGATGCAACTGATACTGACGCATTTATTTTATTAGGACAAATATGGCTCGCATTAGGTCAATTTTCAGACGCTAAAAAGGCCTTTGATCAGGCTTTAGACCTGGATAAAAATAGCTTTTCGGCTAATTTTGGACGGGGAATGCTTGCTATGTCCGAACAGGTAACAGATAATCACTGGTTACAGCAGGCCAAAAGAATTGACGCTGATAAGTATCAGGCGCAAGCGCAACAACTTGATGACTTGCTCAATGTGATGACGGGTGGTGAAGCAAACGATGCAAGTGCAAGCAAATAATTTAGAACAAGATAAGCCAACTTTATTGGGCGCAGTAGAGAATATCGTATTTGCGGCGCAAGATTCTTTTTACAAAGTTTTGGCCGTCCAGATTGATGAAGCTAATTTTGATTTTGACGATGATGTGATTACCGTTACAGGAAATTTTGGTGATATTCAAATTGGCTCAAATTATGAATTTACAGGTCGAATCACGACTCATGCGCGTTATGGCGAACAATTTCTCGCTGAAAACTATCAACGTCAAGCGGTCACTTCCAAGAAAGGCGTTATTGAATACTTGTCTGGTGACCGTTTTCCAGGTGTTGGTAAAGCAAGTGCGACCAAAATTGTTGAAGAGCTTGGAAATGATGCGATTGATAAAATTTTGGATGATGCGTCTGCATTAGCTGAAATTGATTTATCTGATCGTGTCAAAAAAACACTGTTGAAACGACTCCAAGAAGCTGATGGCGTCGAGCGAACGATCATGGCTTTGAATCAGTATGGCTTTAGTGCTACTTTGGCTAATGAAATTTACGAAAAGTATCAAGCTAAGACCATGTCGATTTTAAAAGACAATCCATATCAATTAGTTGCGGATATTAATGGTGTCACCTTTAAAAAAGTTGATGCGATTGCAGCTCAACAAGGCATTGAGTTGGATGACAATCGACGAATTGCGGCAGCTGTGTTGGCAACGATTAATATGGCAACTTTTGACTCAGGTGATACGTATATTTTGGTGGATCAACTCTTACAACGTACACAGCAGATGTTAGAGGATAATCAAGCAACGCCGATTCCGATGGACTTGATTCAAGATGCATTATTAGTGTTAACGAACGATGGTGCGGTGATTGCCGAAGGTGACCATTTGTATCTGAAAAATGTCTATGATGCAGAATGTGCCATTGCTGATAAGTTAACGCGTTTGACTGAACTTAAGACCGCGCATTTTGAACGCAATGCGGTTGTCAAGAAATTAGGATCCGTCGAAAAGCAAAATGATTTTAGTTATGATGAAAATCAACAGGACGCGATTATTTCGGCCTTAACCAGTAATTTGTTTATTTTAACGGGTGGACCGGGAACTGGAAAAACAACGATTTTAAACGGTATCGTGAAGACTTTTCAGCTATTGGAACAAAGTGATGGTCAAAAGCAGGATGCGATTGATGCCAGCATCTTATTAGCCGCGCCTACTGGACGTGCAGCGAAACGCCTTTCTGAAGCAACGGGGCGACCAGCCTCAACGATTCATCGTTTGTTAGGGATTACAGGACGTGAAGCAGCCGATGATTTAGATATTGAAGCATTAGAGGGCAAAATTCTGATTATTGATGAGATGTCGATGGTTGATACGGAATTGTTTGCCCTATTGTTGTCTGCTGTCCCCATGGGGATGCAATTGATTTTAGTTGGTGACAAAGATCAATTACCATCAGTTGGGCCAGGACGCGTATTTTACGATATTTTAGCGAGTGGTTTATTAAACTATCGCGAATTGGAAGTGATTTACCGTCAGGGGAAAGGCTCAACGATTATTGAATTAGCACAATCTGTGAAGCAAGGTGTCTTGCCAGCAGATTTTATGGAACAAAAAACTGATCGTTCATTCTTTAATGCGAGTGCGCCGCAAGTCCCTAAATTGATTGATAAGATTGCAAGTTCATGGCGTGATCGTGGCTTTTCAGTCGCAGATATGCAAATTCTATCACCTATGTATAAAACGCCGGCTGGCGTTAATAATCTGAATCAAATTGCTCAGAATATATTTAATCCAGCGAGTGCAAAAAAACGCGAAATTGCCCTTAAAATGGGTGATCATGCTTATGTTTTACGCGTCGGGGATAAAGTTATGCAAACGGCGAATGATCCCGAAAATAATGTGTTTAATGGTGACATTGGCTATATTAAGACGATTTTATCAGCGAAGGATAAAGATAATGCTGATAAAAAAGATTTAGTAAGTGTTGAATTTGATACTGGGGATGTTGATTACACCCGCCAAGACCTAAATCAATTAACACTAGCCTATGCAACTACTATTCATAAGGCACAAGGATCAGAATATAAACTGGTGATTATGCCCATGGTCCGGCCATTTTCACGGATGTTACAACGTAATTTATTGTATACCGGATTAACGCGTGCAAGTGAGTCGTTGGTGTTACTTGGCGAAACCAGTGCATTCAACCAAGCGGCACAAACCGAAGGTATTATGCGCCATACGACCTTGCAAGCACGTTTAGCACAGCGTCAGCAGAAACAAGGGCGAAAGCAAGCAACGAAAACGGCCCAAACAAGTGAAACTGTCGCACCAACAACAAACGTCAAGCAGGAACAGATTATTCAAAAAAAGGCGGAATCAACGCCCCAAACGACCATTCTAACGGTTGATTTGATTGATAATCATGTAATCGACCCAAACATTGGGATGGAAGGCTTGACACCAATGGATTTTCAGCGTTAAAATTAATGCACAAATGTGTAATTTGGTATGATTGCCAAAAATTAAATGCATAGATTAATGAAAAGGGGTTTTTGACATGTCAGGACACAGTAAATGGCATAATATTCAAGGGCGTAAGAATGCCCAAGATGCCAAGCGTGGTAAGATTTTCCAAAAGTTGTCACGTGACTTATATACGGTTGCTAAAGAAGGTGGTGCTGATCCAGATTCAAACGCCTCTTTACGTTTAGTAATGGATAAGGCAAAAGCTGCCAACATGCCTAAAGAAAATATCCAACGTGCGCTTGATAAGGCTTCTGGTGCTGATGGTGCCAACTATCAAGAATTAACTTATGAAGGATATGGACCAGCTGGTGTTGCGGTATTGGTTGAAACATTGACTGATAACACAAACCGTACTGCTTCATCTGTTCGTGCAAGCTTTAAGCACTTTGGTGGAGAGCTTGGTACATCAGGTTCAGTGTCATTCCAATTTGACCGTAAGGGTTACTTGGAAATTACACGTGATGAAGATACAGAAATTGATGAAGACCAATTGTTTGAAGACATCATCGAAGCTGGTGCTGATGACATGAAGACTTTTGATGATCAATTTGAAATCTACACGGATCCAAAGATCTTTAAGGATGTCCGTGCTGCATTGGAAGAAAAGGGTTATGACTTTGAAACTGCTGAAGTGACAATGATTGCTCAAAATCCAGTTGCCGTACCAGAAGATAAGCAAGAAACATTGGCTAATTTGGTTGACGAATTAGAAGATAACGATGATGTTTCTGCAGTTTACACAACTGCTGAATAATGAGAAAAATGCGATTTGAATAAATCGCATTTTTTTATTGACCTTTTTGTCTAAAACGTTTAGGCTTGATGAATACATTATATATTTGATGAGTCGTTAACGTGTTTTGCCACAGACTTTATCCGTGCCAAGAAATTCAGTAACGACATAGTTTTTTTCTATGTCGTTTTTTTCTTGCCCATGGGACCGTTTGATGTGAAATACGTAGCTTGCTGGTCACATGGGAGAAGGAAATTTTTATGTTAGAACGTTTTTTTAAGTTGTCGGAAAACAATACGACAGTCAAAACGGAAGTGGTTGCTGGGTTAACAACTTTTGTGGCGATGGCCTATATTATCTTTTTAAATCCGGCTGTGTTGTCATTGACGGGAATGCCAAGCCAAGGTGTGTTCTTAGCCACTATTTTGACGGCTGTAACCGGGACGTTAATTATTGGGCTATTCGCTAATTTACCCTATGCGTTGGCACCCTCAATTGGGATGCAAGCCATGTTTACTTATACAATTGTTTTTGGTCTTGGTTATACGTGGAAACAAGCCTTGGGGATGGTTTTCTTAGTTGGATTAGTTGATGTTGTTATCACCTTGACCAAAGTCCGTTCATTAATTGTTAAGGCGATTCCAGAACAATTGAAGCATGCGATTGCGGCTGGAATTGGTTTGTTCATCGCCTATATTGGGCTTAAAAATGCTGGATTTTTGGATTTTATTATTGATCCTTCAAATATTATTTCAATTAATAATCAACCCTACACACCAGGTGCAGGTGTTAAGTCAATTGAATCAATGATGGCAAATGGCGGTGTGACACCTGCTGTAAGTACTTTTCAATCAGCACCAGTATTGTTGGCGTTGATTGGCTTTATTGTCTTAGTGTTATTGGTTGTTTCTAATGTTCCGGGTGCGTTCTTAATTTCAGTGATTGTGACCACCCTGATTGGAATTCCAATGGGCGTAACAAACACACATATTGACGCATTAGGATCATTTAGTGCAACATTCCATGATTTTGGTGACATCTTTGGTCAAGCACTTGGAAAAGATGGTTTGTGGTCAATGTTTACGACCCCAAAGAGTATTTTAGTTGTGATTCTAACCGTTTTCTCAATGGGCTTGTCTGGTTTGTTTGATGCGATTGGAACCTTTATCGGAACTGGGATGACAACAGGCATCTTCTCAAAAGCTGATCAAAAAGAATTTTATGAAGGTAAGGGATTTAAATCAAAGATGGACCGTGGCTTAGTGGCCGATACATTTGCAACCATGTTTGCTGGTATTTTTGGAACATCAAATACAACGACATTTATCGAATCAACTGCCGGTATTAAAGCTGGTGGACGCACTGGTTTGACTTCCGTCGTGATTGCGGCTGGATTCTTACTATCGATTGTGGCAGCTCCGTTGGTTGGTGTGATTCCATCTGCGGCAACGGCTCCAATTTTGATTATTGTTGGAATTTCAATGATGAATGAATTCAAGGCGATTGATTGGGATGATTTGGAAGTTGCGATACCAGCATTCTTCACTTCTGCTTTCATGGCCTTCTCATATTCAATTTCATATGGAATCGCGGCTGGATTTATTTTCTATGTGCTAATCAAATCAGTTAAGGGCAAGTTTAGTCAAATTAGCCCGATTTTATGGGTAATTACGATTTTGTTCTTGTTGAACTTTATTTCAATTGCCTTGCATTAAACCCTGCTAAATAAACAAAGAACGCTGGATTATCACCAGTCGTTCTTTTTTTTTGTAATTTTTTGAATATCAGTCGTCTTTACTTACGAGCTAAATGAAGGAGGGCATGGTATGCAACATTATTTTGACGGAATTTTGCGAAAGGCGGTGAGAAAACAAGCAACTGATATCTACTTTAAAATATCAGAAACCCATATGACATTGGCAATTATGAGTCCGCTTGGTTATGAGTTAATGGACGCGTTAGATCTTGAATCTGGTGCAGCGCTCATTCGTTATGTTAAATATCAAAGCCATTTAGATTTGGCTGAATCACGGCGACCACAAGCTGGACATTGGTGTGTGACATGCAATAAGCAAATATTACACTTAAGAACATCGACAGTTGGTGATTTTAAAGGCGCTGAATCATTAGTGATCCGAATTATTTATCCTTTAAATGGACTAGAGCGGCACATGCAACAAAATTCGGCGCTTGAGAATTTTGGCCTCGGATTGGTTAATCGGGCGGGCTTGATGATTATTGGTGGTGCCATGGGGGCTGGGAAATCAACAACCATGGCATATCTTATTGATCGCTTTTTAGTCAAACGGTCAATTTTATCTATTGAAGATCCAGTTGAAATTGAACAACCAGCGGTACTACAGCTGCAAGTAAATGTTGCAGCTAATATGACGTATCCAAATCTCTTAAAATTAGCATTGCGGCATCATCCGCAAGTCATTGTTATTGGTGAAATTCGCGACACACAAACTGCAAAGGTGGTGGTGGAAGCGGCATTAAGTGGTCATCTGATTTTGACGACTGTGCATGCATTAGGTTTGGCTGAAATTAAACAGAGACTAGTGAATTTGGGAGTGCGTCCGGATGATTTTGAATTAGGCGTTACAGGCATTGCCTTTCAAGAACGGACAGCGAGTCAGCTATCATTTAGCTATCAATTTTTAAGGTGAATCCATGTGGAAAAAAAGTAGATGGCCGCGCAGACGGCAAGCTGAGTTTTTTAGTCGGCTAGGACGTTTATTGGAGAACGGTTTCGACCTAAAACATGCATTGGATTTGATTGGTCGGAGCATGCCACAATGGCGAACTGATTTAAGTCATGTTTTAACTGCTTTGGAAGCCGGCCAGTCATTGCGGCAAAGCATTGCCCCTTTTGTCCATCCGTCAATTATCGAAGAACTCCTGTTAGTAGAATTACATGGGCAACAAGTCGCATTTTTAAATTTGCTCGGTCAAAGAGAACGACGGCGAATACAGTATTGGAAAAAATTTTGGCAATTAACGAGTTATCCGATTTTTCTCGGATGCCTATTGTTAGTGATGACCCTATACTTCATGCAACAGATTCCGCAGGTCAATCTTCAAGCATGGTATATTGCAGGAATGGGTGGTCTAGCCTTAGGGTTAGGTATTGGGGGCATTTATGTCTGTGCCTACTTGCATAAAATGCATTGGTTGATTCGTTTACCCTATGTCGGCGCGTTATGGCGTTTGAGCATACAGGCGCAATTATGCTTTCAAATGGGCTGCTTATTGCAGGCAGGTTTAAAGATAACGGATATTATTCAATTTTTTAACGTCAATGAATCTAATTTTAAACAACAGTCATATCAATACATTAATCATGCTGTAATCATGGCACTTCGCTTAGGTTTGCCATTACCAGAAGCCTTAAAATTTATGGGAATTCTCCCCAAGGAAGTCCAGACACTTTTTCAAAATGGACAAACTTCAGAAAAGATTGGTTATGAATTAATTATCTTATCAGAAGACCTTGCACAAACGTTAAAGCAAAAACTGCTCGTTTGCTTGCAGTTACTACAGCCAATTTTGTTTATTTTTTTGGCAATCGGAATTGTCATGATTTATTGTGATTTTTTGTTACCGACATATCAAGATTTTGGAGAGGTGACCCCATGAAACAGTTACAAAAACTAAAAAAGAGAGCTGGCTTTACATTGATTGAAGTTATTACAACTATTTTTATTATGAGTCTATTAATGATTTTAATTTTACCTAATATTCATCGGATTCGTGAATTTGCTGAACAAAAACAGAGTCAGGCCTTTTTTCAAAATGTACAAAATCAAGTCGATCTGTTTCGAGGACAATATCCTGAATATGAAGTGACGCTCCCTAATTTATTAGAACATGGGTATATTTCAAAAGCGCAAGCCGAACAAATTAATCGCGAAAAAATTCTGATTCAAGGGAATCAAATTAAGCGAGGCAGCTAATGTTAAAGCGTAGTGGTGGCGTTTTAGTCGAAGTTATGGTGGTTTGTCTGTTATTAGGGGCCTATTTAGCAATAACGCCAGTGGTTTTCAAGCAACGAACTTGGCAAGATGTTTATCAAGAATTTGATCACTATTTATTAGCAGTCCGCCAGTCAAGAATGTTAAACAATAAAAAAATGAATGTGTTGGGTGGGCAAACAAGTATTCTTATTGGTCACGTGCGGATTAAATTGCCGGTGAATTGGCATGTCAAAAAAACAAAAGTGATTCAAATGAGGCCAGGGGCAACGAATGGGGGAACAATTTATTTTGAAAACATTAAAACTAAAGCACGCAAAAAATTGGTCATTCAATTAGGAGGTGGCACGTATGCTTGGCGGTAGAAGGCATGGCTTTTTATTGAGTGAAAGTTTACTTGGTTTGATGTTGTTAACAACATTGCTGTGCCCGCTCGTGCAACAAATTCATTATGAGTGGTGTCAGTTACAGACTGCAACGGCGACATGTGAAAGTGCAAAAAAAAGATGGGTTAGGGCGTATGATGAATGGGCAACCAACTAAGCGTCGAGCCAGTTTATTGGCAGAATTTTTATGTGCAATGGTAATTTTAGAACTTGTTGTAACTTGTGGACATAGTCAAATAAAAAATTTAAACCTGTTACAAGTGTATCAACAGCAAATTCGTCGACGTAGCCAAGGTTTCTGTATGGAACAGACGCTTATGCATGTTTTACAAGGTGGTCAAGTGCATGGTAGAACAGAGTTTGGTTGGATGTTAACAGATTATCTTGGCAAACGGTATTTTATCCAACAACGACAACAAGCGTTGGTTTTAACCAGTTCAATGGGTGGGCATTTTGTCTTGATGCTTAATGTTTATGATGTCGACTTTAAAAAAATAAATGCCTATGCGTTTCAATTAAGGATAAAATTTAATGATAAAAATAAAATCCAGCAGTATATCCAATTATAGATGGCAGCGTAAAGGCTTTTGTATGCCACTGGCTGTGTGTTTTGTGATCATTGGATCACATGCTGGAGTGCGTCTGCAAACGCAATTAGTTGACCAACGACGCTTAGTACAAGAAGAATGCGCGTATTGGCAAAATAAATCCAAGACTTTGGGGTTGATTCAAAAGATGCTGCAAGCCCAACAAACGCATTGGCAAGAGGCTGGTTTTGATATTCATCAAGAAAAGAATGGCTATCGTATTAAAGCTAAAGATGGACAACAATTTTGGATTCATGGACGTTAAGCGTGTGTTATGGACTATTAATTAAGATTGAAAGCAGGTATAATTAAGAATTACCTTATTTATTGGAGGAAAAGTTTAGGATGTATGAAGCAATTGAATTAGCTATAAAAAAAGTCCAATCTGCTCAAGAATTAATTGCGACAGACTTGGACATCCCAGCAATTGAAGCTTTGATTCTGGTTATGGAAGGCTTAAATCATCAAAGTGATGCAAGTTTTGATGAGTTGTCTGCAGATCATCGACGTTTTGTGCGTCAAGCGCTAAAAGAAAGTGCATTTGCGTCATTATCGCTTGAACAAAAGCGTCAAGTTTTGCAATTATTACTTGTTGCAACGATGCAAGAAGATAAATTGCAAGGTAATTATCAAGTGACACCAGATGCAATTGGCATGTGGGTGACTTTTTTTGTTGAAAAGTTTTTAGCATCAAAAGAACAGCATCAACTATTAGATTTAACCCTTGGTTCAGGAAATCTATTGGCAACTGTTAATTTGGCTTTGAATCAACGTGGCGATACAGCTAAATATGTTGGTGTTGAAAATGACGACACCATGATTACTGTTGCCAGCGGAATGGCAGCTCTATTAGACTTGGATTGGCAGTTAATCCATCAAGATGCGGTTTTACCCTTAACAGAGACAACTAATAAAATGGATGTTGTGATTGCTGACTTACCGGTTGGTTATTATCCACAAACAGATATGCCTACCTATGAAACAAAGGCAACAGAAGGGTTAACCTTTGTCCACCATCTATTGATTGAGCAAGCCGTTAAGCAATTACGACCAAATGGGATTGGATTGTTACTTGTGCCAGCTAATTTATTTGATTCAGAACAAGCTACGAGTTTGTTGAAATATTTTCAATCTGAATCAATTCTGTTCCAAGGCTTTATTCAATTTTCAGACAAATTATTTTTGGAAAAACAAGCAAGTAAAGCTTTGCTAATTGTACAGCGACCAGGTGATGAGGCTCAACAAGCTGAACCAGTTATGTTAGCCAAAGCGCCAGATTTGTCACAAAAAGAGAGTAACTTAGATTTTGTACGTCAGATGACAGCATGGATGCAAAGTAATCACATGGTACATTAGTCAGGAAAAGATATGTTTGCAGAGACGTGGCCTGCACATATCTTTTTTTAATGAATTTGAGATTAATGTTAAAAATTTGTTACAATAAAGTGTTACTGCTAAAACAAAAGGAGGTCTTTTAAGATGTATGCGCAAGTGATTGTCGATGTACCAACTATGCAAACTAACCAGCCATATACTTATTTGATTCCTGAGCATTTGGCAGATGTGATTGAACCAGGGATGCGCGTGATTGTACCGTTTGGAAATGGTAAGCGCCGCGTGCAAGGTTTCGTGATTGAAACGATAAGCGCATATACAGGATCAAATGAACTCAAAGCAATTGATGATGTGGTAGATTTAGCGCCGGTCTTAAATACGGAGATGTTAGCATTAGCTGATTGGCTTGCGCGTAAAAATTTTGCATTTAAAATCAGTGTTTTGCAAGCGATGTTACCGAATGTGATGCGAGCTAAATATGTTAAGACGGTTCAATTATTGGATGAAACAGCAATCCTGGATTCGCAATTGTTAACAAATTTCTTTGCGGACCGACATGAAGTGCCTTTAGATGCAGAGCATGTTGATGTAGACGTTTTACAAGATTTAAATCGAATGCAGCGAAAAAACCAAGTTGCCATCAATTATTACGTAGGGAATCGCGCTAAAATCAAAATGGTTTCAGCATTTAAACCACAATTAACTGCGACTGAGTATGATAAATTACGACACGATTTGCGTAAATCGGCCAAGCAGCAAGCGCGCTTTTTAACCTATTTGATGCACGCACCACAGCAATGGACGGCCCAAAAAGAGGTCATTGATGAAATTGGTGTTGATTATGCGACACTGAAAAAGGCTGAGGCGCAGGGGTGGATTGAACGTTCAGAAATTGAACAATATCGTTTACCGCAATTAACCTCTCCAGTCGAAGCAACACAACCGCTCACATTAACAGCTGAGCAAAATCAAGTTTATCAAACATTAATTGAAAACTTACAAGCCCACCAAGCCCAGACCTTCTTATTAGAAGGCGTGACGGGTTCTGGGAAAACTGAAGTCTATCTGCAAGCAATGGCGCAAGCATTGGCACAAAATCAAACAGCGCTAATGTTAGTGCCTGAAATTACATTGACGCCACAAATGGTACGACGTGTTAAGAGTCGTTTTGGTGAAACTGTAGCTGTCTTACACAGTGCGCTTTCAGATGGTGAACGTTATGATGAATGGCGCCGAATTGAACGAGGAGAAGCTAAAATTGTGGTTGGTGCTCGTTCAGCTATTTTTGCACCACTAAACAATGTGGGCTTAATCATCTTAGATGAAGAACATGATGCGTCATATAAGCAAGAAGATAATCCACGCTACCATGCCCGTGAAGTGGCCCAGTGGCGTTCGGACTATCATCAAGCGACCTTACTATTGGGTTCAGCAACACCTGCATTAGAAAGTCGTGCCCATGCCCAACAAGGCCAATATACATTGTTGCGTTTACCGCATCGTGTGCAAGAACAACAATTGCCAGCTGTGAATATTATCGACATGCGTGAAACGATTAAAGCGGGTGGCGATGAGCTGTTTTCAGAAGATATTTTAACAGCGATTAAACAACGTCTGGACCGCGGTGAACAAAGCGTCTTAATGCTAAACCGTCGTGGTTTTGCGAATTATGTCAATTGTCGTGATTGTGGCTATACGCCAACATGTGTTAACTGTGATTTAGCACTAACCATGCATAAAGTGACAAATAGTTTAGTTTGTCATTATTGTGGGTATCACGAACCACTGCCTGTACAATGTCCACAGTGTGGGTCAAAACGTATTCGACCTTTCGGTGCCGGGACGCAAAAAGTTGAGACCGAATTGCAAAAGTATTTTCCACAAGCACGTGTCTTAAGAATGGATTTAGATACAACCCGAAAAAAAGGGGCAACGGATAAAATGTTGGAAGCTTTTGGTCAGCATGAAGCAGACATTCTGCTAGGGACACAGATGATTGCTAAAGGGTTAGACTTTCCTGATGTGACGCTAGTTGGTGTATTAAATGCCGATACAACATTGGCCTTGCCAGACTATCGTGCAGCTGAGCGAACTTTTCAACTGTTAACGCAGGTATCTGGTCGTGCTGGTCGCGCAGACAAGGCGGGCGAGGTTTTTGTGCAAACCTATAATCCAGAACATTATGCTGTCCGCTTTGCGCAAAAGCATGATTATGAAGGATTTTATAAATATGAAATGCAATTGAGAAGAGACTGGCAATATTCACCTTATTTTTATACAATTCAGTTAAAAATATTGCACGAGGCTCAGAATGAAGCCGCCAAGGTTGCCTTTGAGATTGCCGATTGGCTGAAGCCGTTTTTAGATGAAAAAACGGTGATGTTAGGGCCTTCAATGGGGTCGGTTGCACGATTAAACAATAAATATGTTTACCGTATCGTGATTAAATATCGGCAAGGTGAGCGTTTGTTTGCAGCTTTAGATGAATTAATGCAGGCAGGGCAACGTTTACAACGCCAAAAAGTCACTTTAGTGATTGATCGCGACCCGGTTAATTTCGTTTAAGCCATTACTCGGTGTAATGGTGCACCATACATAATGATAAAAAAGAGGAAAAGCGCATGACAGAGAAAATTATTTTTATGGGAACACCTGATTTTTCAGTTCCTATTTTACAAGCAATAGCAGCAAACGACGCTTATGAAATTATTGGTGTTGTGACGCAACCTGACCGACCGGTTGGGCGTAAGCATATTATGACACCTACGCCGGTAAAAGCTGCAGCGGTAGAACTTGGTTTGACCGTTTATCAACCAGCAAAATTGGGCGGTTCAGATGAATTAGCAGCATTGATTGCGATGGAACCAGATTTAATTATTACGGCTGCCTATGGACAATTCCTACCAACAAAGTTTTTAAATGCAGCTAAAATCGCTGCCATCAATGTCCATGCGTCATTACTGCCTAAATACCGGGGTGGGGCGCCCATTCATTACGCTGTGATGAATGGTGATGCACAGACTGGTGTGACCATTATGTATATGGTTAAGGCAATGGATGCAGGTGATATTATTGCGCAATCAACGTTGCCGATTGAACCGAATGCGACAACAGGTGATATGTTTGAAGCACTTAGTGTTTTAGGCCGAGACTTATTATTGGAGACGTTACCTAGTTTGGTAGCTGGGACAAACGAACGTTTACCTCAAGATGAAGCATTAGTGACTTTTTCACCAAATATCACGCCAGAACAAGAAATATTGGACTTTCACCAGTCTGCAACACAAGTACATAATCATGTGCGCGGGCTTAATCCATTTCCAACAGCGCATACGACTGTAAATGGTGTGCGAACAAAAATTCAAAAGACCCATGTTGTTAATGAAACAACAGCGTTACCTGCGGGTGCTGTTGTCAAAAAGACAAAAAAGGAACTTTGGATTGCAGCTGGAAATCAGACTGTCTTAGCAATTGATGAACTACAACCAGCTGGAAAGCCAAAAATGGCAGTTACCGACTATTTGAACGGACATGCAAAATTTGAAGAAGGCGAGCAAATAATTAGCTATGAGTAAAAAACAACAACCAATTGCAAATTGGGAAAAAACAAACCCACGTGCGATGGCCGTTCGAACATTAGAACGCGTTAAATCAGGTGCCTATTCAAATCTTGAATTGAATGCCATGATTAAACAAGCCGATTTAAGTGAACGTGATATTCATTTCATGACAACAATCGTTTATGGTGTGATTCAGCATCGTTTAACTTTAGAATATTGGCTAGAACCATTTGTCAAGAATCCAAATAAATTAGATCCGTGGGTGCGTGAGTTGTTTATGACGGCACTTTTCCAGTGGCAATATTTGGATAAAGTTCCAAAGCGAGCAGTTTTTGATGAAACAATTAATATTGCTAAAAAGCGTGGACATGATGGTATTCGCCGTATGGTTACGGGAACATTGCATGCAATGGACCGCAACGGGTTGCCTGAAATCGCAACGATTAGCGACGATGTTAAACGCCTCTCAATTCAAGAATCGTTACCAGAATGGATTATTAATACATTAATCCAAGATTATGGGATGACCCGAACGGTCGCAATTGCTGAGAGTTTGAACTCAGCACCAGCCCAATCTGCACGTGTAAATACAGTTGTCACAACTGTTTCTGAAGTGATGGCTGAGTTAGAAGACGATGGGTTTACAGTCGTCCCTTCACAAGTAGATCCACTTGGCTTACGTGTGTCAAATGGACATGTTGCTAGTTCTCAAGCTTTTAAAGATGGTAAAATTACTTTGCAAGACGAGTCAGCAATGTTGATGGCACCAAGCTTGTTAATTGAACCAGATATGAAAGTATTGGATGCAGCCGCCGCACCAGGTGGTAAGACGACCCAGATTGCAACGTACTTAGATCCGGCACAAAATGGTGTTGTTGAGGCTTTGGATATCCATGAACATAAAGTGCGTTTAATTGCAGATAATGCTTACCGTTTGCATGTGGCAGATCGTGTGAATGCACGCGTGTTGGATGCACGTAAAGTGGACGAAGTCTTTGCTGATGAAACTTTTGATCGTATTTTAGTTGATGCACCTTGTTCAGGATTAGGGTTACTACGTCGTAAGCCAGAAATTCGCTATGAAAAATCATTGGCTGATAGTCAACAATTACAAAAAATTCAGTTGGATATTTTAAATGCTGTTGCGCAGAAGCTTAAAGTCGGGGGCCGTTTAGTTTACGGAACATGTACGTTTTTGAAGCTTGAAAATGATGACGTCATTGCACAATTCTTGGCCACACATTCGAATTTCCGAATTACGAAGAGCATGATAGAATTTGATTTACCAGTTGTTGATGATAACCAACTCGTGCATATTATGCCTGATCAGTTTGGATCAGATGGTTTCTTCATCGCAACCCTTGAACGAATTACAGAATAACTAGGTAAAAATGGAGGAAGCTATGAAAGTAGCATACGCAACTGATACAGGTAGAGTAAGGTCGAATAATCAGGACTATGTGGGTGCCTTTAAAAATGAAATGGGTGTCCAACTCGCGATTGTGGCTGATGGTGTTGGTGGTGAACAAGCGGGTGACGTTGCGTCAAATATGGCGGTGTCACACCTTGGGAATCAATGGCAACAAACGCAAATTCAAACGCTGGACGAAGCAAAGTCTTGGATCCAAACGAACTTGGAAGCTGAAAATGAGAAAATTCTCCAAACATCACATCGCTACCGGACTTTGGAAGGGATGGCAACAACGATTGTTTTAGCTGTGATTTTTCCCGATCAAATTTGTATTGCAAATTTAGGCGATTCTCGAGCGTATATGCATCGTAATGGTCAATTCTACCAAGTAACTGAAGATCATAATTTAGCAGAAGAACTTGTCCGAGCCGGTTCGATTAAACCAGAGGAAGCGGCCACGAATTCTGGACGGCACATGTTAACACGCCAACTTGGAGTGGATGACGCAGTTGACGCAGATTTGTTTGATTTTGCGTTACAAGCGCATGATGAAGTGATGCTAACGACTGATGGTTTAGTCAAACATTTGAATGATAAGCAGATTGCAGATGTTTTAAATCAGGAACTGTCAAGTACTGAAACAATTACACAGTTAATTGACCAAGCAAATCAAGCTGGTGGAACTGATAATATTACGGTGTTATTAGGTTATCAAGAAAACGAGGAGAGATAAGCATGCAGGCTGATCAAGTAATTGGCGGTCGGTATCGTATTGTTGCACCTATCGGTGAAGGTGGTATGGCCAATGTCTATAAGGTACAAGATATTATTTTAGATCGAATTGTGGCCTTAAAGATTATGCGGCTGGACATGCGAGACGATCCAATCGTCCAAAAACGTTTTGAAAATGAAATCCGAGCATCAACTGAGCTTGTTCATCCGAATATTACCCAGGTTTACGATTATGGGGATGAAGATGGCAATCAATATTTGGTGACTGAATATATTTCCGGGCCGGATTTAAAACATTATGAAAAGGATAATTTCCCACTTCCTTTGACTAAAGTCGTGAATATTTTGACGCAGGTATTGAGTGGGATTCAAGAAGCACATAATCACGATATTATTCATCGTGATTTGAAGCCACAAAATATTCTAATGACTGATGACGGCACAGCTAAAATTACTGATTTTGGTATTGCACGTGCCCAGTCTTCATATGGGATGACCCAAACGAATACAGCGATTGGGTCCGTTCACTATATGGCACCAGAACAAGTTCGTGGTGAGGTTGCAACACCGCAAAGCGACTTGTATTCATTGGGGATTATGCTCTATGAATTGTTAACGGGTAAAGTCCCGTATGATGGGGAAACCTCAGTTGCAGTCGCTGTTAAGCATACAACTGAGCCGATGCCGCTGGTTAGAGATAGTGACCCACGTATCCCACAAGCGCTTGAAAATGTTATTTTAAAGGCGACAGCAAAGAATCCAAGTGAACGCTATCTCTCTGCTGATGAGATGCGGGAAGACTTAGCAACTGTGCTTTCACCAGATCGTATGAATGAAGCACGTTGGGAAAGTCCAAGTGCGGGTGAAAATGAAACTGCAACGAAAGTTATTAGTACAGTGGATAATGCACTACAAGAGCCTGCAAATCAAAAGACTGCCACAATGATGACGGCTACGAATAGTACAGCCCAACGTGGCGCTAAAGCTAAAGAAGAGCTTCCAGCAGAAGCACCTAAAAATAAAAGTAAGAAGAAACGTAGTAAAAAGCGTTGGTTAGTCGTGTTATCGTTGCTGGTTGTTGCGATTATTACCGGTATTGTTGTGTATGGTCAAGCGCCAACGCAGGCAACGGTTCCTGATATCAACGGATCGACACTGGATGAAGCTAAAAAAGAATTAGATGACGCACACTTAAAACTAGGTGAAGTGACCCGTAAAAATTCAGATGCCGTTAAATCTGGAAAGATTATGTCAGTCAAACCACATGTGGGTGAGCAGGTAAATCGTGATTCGAAGGTTGATTTAGTCGTGTCTTCTGGAGCTCGCAAAATTCGCTTCGGGGATTATCGTAATGAAGCATTTGATTCTGTTTCAGAACAACTTAAAGCGAAAGGATACACCATCACAACGACCCAACAAAGTAGTGATACTGTACCTGCTGGCTATATTATTGAACAGGATATTGAACCTGATAAAAAGGTTGTCCCAAGCAAAACAACGGTTAACTTTGTGATTTCAAGTGGTGTTGACCAAACACAAGTACCAACTACACCAGCGCCACAATCTTCACGTCAATCAAGTCGTCAGGAGCCATCAAAGGGTTCAGAAGAGGCGTCATCTAAACAAGAGAGTGAAGCCTCAAGTTCAGAGTCATCTATTCAGGAGAGTGAAGCTTCAAGTTCAGAGCCTAAGCAAGAATCAAAGGCGCCAGAACATTCTTCTGAAGCGAATAAGAACGATGACGATAATGATTAATCCATCCCGGCAACTTTAATTTATGAGGAGAAAGTAAAATGACAGAATATCATGGACAGATTCACCTGTCATTGGCTGGCTTTTATGACATAAAAACAGCAGATGGCGATTTATTCCGAGCTCGGGCTCGTGGAAATTTTCGAAAAAAAGATGTGAAACCTTTAGTAGGGGATTTTGTGACTTTTTCAGCGACCAAAGCTGATGATGGTTATATTTTAAGTATCGATGAACGAAAAAACGAGTTGGTTCGTCCACCGGTCGCGAACGTAGACCAAGCAATTGTTGTAACATCAGTTGAAATTCCAGAATATTCAAGTAATTTATTGGATCGTCAATTAGTGGCATTGGAAGAAAAGCAAATTGAGCCAATCATTTATTTCTCTAAGACGGATTTGGTTTCGGATGATGCGCGTGATGAATTACGAATGATTGCAAAAGGTTATGAGCAGGCAGGGTACCATGTTATTTTCCCAGATGTGTCATTTGATGACGCAAGTTTAGATCAATTACGTGCCTTGTTACCAAATCAGTTAACGGTCTTTATGGGCCAGACTGGAGCGGGTAAGAGCACGCTATTAAATCATCTTGTGCCACAGTTGGAATTAGAGACCGGCGAGGTTTCAGAGACTTTAATGCGAGGAAAGCATACAACGCGTCAAGTTGGTCTGATTGAGATGTTCGATGGACTTGTGGCTGATACACCGGGATTCTCGGCATTTGAAGTGTTTGATATGGATGCGGTTGATTTAACGCATTACTTCCGTGAATTTAACCGATACAGTCCAAATTGTAAGTATCGCGGCTGTGTGCATCTCAAAGAACCTGGATGCGCTGTAAAGCCTGCGGTAGAGTCAGGCGAGATTATGGCATCGCGCTATGAGAACTATGAATTGTTTTATGATTTGATTGAAGGCCGTCGTCCGGTTTATAATAAACATGATAAGAAACATTAAAAAGGAAACTATGAGGTTATATTATGTCAATTAAAGTTGCACCATCAGTTTTAGCTGCAGATTACATGAATTTACAACGTGATGTTGAATTAGCAGAACAAGCTGGAGCAGATTTGTTCCACGTTGATATCATGGATGGAATGTTTGTACCATCAATTGCTTATGGTCCAGGTTGGGTTAAGGGCTTGAATGAAATTACAGATGTGCCATTGGATGTTCACTTGATGGTTGAACAACCAGAGCGTTTCGTTGAAGAATTTGCTGATGCGGGTGCTGATATTATTGGTGTTCAATATGAAGCAACACAACACATTCACCGTGCCTTGCAAATGATTAAGAACAAGGGTGTTAAAGCGGAAGTTGTGATTAACCCAGGTACAGCTGTTGAATTAATTGAACCTGTTTTGGATATGGTTGACCAAGTGTTGATTATGACTGTTAACCCAGGTTTCGGTGGTCAAAAATTCTTGCCATCAACATTAAAGAAGATTGAACAATTAGCTGCAATTAAGCGTGAACAAGGCTATGACTTTGATATCGAAATTGATGGTGGTGCTAATGATGAAACAACTAAGTTAGCCTTTGATGCAGGTGCAACTGTTGCAGTAGCCGGTTCATATGTGTTCGATAAGGTTGACCCAGCAGCCAAAATTGCACGTTTGAAGGAAGTTACAGCTGATTAATGGGTGCGATATTCCAAGTTTTAGTAGGAGGGCCGACGCATAATTGGCCGCATGCGTTACGGACAGGTAAACTGGATGGACGATGGGCAGCCGCTGATCGTGGCGCCTTAAGATTATTACAACTGGGATATCATCCAGAATTAGTCGTTGGTGATTTTGATTCAATGACCCTGGCCGAGCAAGAATCAGTATTTGAGGTTATTCCTAAGATTGTCGAAAAACCAGACCAAATGCAGACGGATTTGCAACTCTTACTAACAACCCTTGATGAAAATTATGATATTGAGCGGATTGACGTTTATGGCGCAACGGGTGGTCGTCTAGATCAGTTGTTTTCTAATGTTTGGATTTTAGCTGAAGAAAAGTTTACTGCATTACGAACAAAGGTTAGATTGATTGATCGTGATAATGTTGTGACTTTTTTTAATCCGGGGACCCATACGATTACCAAAATCCCAGAGATGAAATATCTTGGATTTATGCCATTAACACCAGTAACAGAGTTGAACTTACTTGATGAAAAGTATCCATTAGCAGCCTGGTCTGGTAATCCGGTCTCTTGGTCATCAAATGAATTTAATGGATCAATTAATCATTTTAGTTTTGAAACAGGGATTGTAGCAGTGATTCAAAGCCGAGATTCAGATGAAAATGATGCCTGAATTGTGTAAAGTAAAAATACTTTACACAAAACACTTGCACAACCCTGTGTGTTTTGGTATTATTATTCAAGTAAATAAAAGCACTAAATATAGAGAGCTTAAGATTGGAGGGGTAACTTATGGCAGTTGATGCAGTCAACGGAAAGCGCACTCGCTTTGGTAACCAACGTTCACACGCCCTTAACTCAAGTCGTCGTAGCTGGAAGCCAAACTTGCAAAAAGTGACGGTTAAGATTAACGGTTCAGCACCTAAGAAGGTGTACCTATCAGCACGTACTTTGAAGGCTGGTTTGAAGAACGGTACAATTGAGCGTGTATAATTAAAAAGCTGCCAGTTTTGGTAGCTTTTTTCTTTTAGCACGAAACCTGTTAAAATAGGAATTATGAATATAGTGTGGTAGATCTATTTTATCTTGCTGTTATTAAGTTAGCAGCGGTCTAAGCGGAGGTTGAACAATATGGCAGTTAAGATTCAAATTAATCAAGGCTCTATCGAAATTGAAAATGATGTGATCGCAACCATTGTTGGTGGTGCAGCGACTGATAATTATGGTGTCGTTGGTATGGCTAGTCAAACACCGGTACGTGATGGTGTGAATCAAATCTTAAATGGTGATAATTTCTCTCGTGGCGTGATTGTGCGTCAAGCTGAAAATGGTGTCATTGTAGATGTATATATCATTGTCGGTTATGGCATGAAAATTTCTGAAATTTCAAAAAGTGTCCAAGCCCGTGTTAAAAATGATTTGAACGTTATGTTAGGCATCGTTGCACAAGAAGTTAATGTTACTGTGCAAGGTGTCCGTATGCTTGAAGACTAAGGAGTTGAGATTGTGGAAGTTGTAACTGAGATTACCAATATTGAATTTGGTAAGATGATAAATTCTGCAGCGAGCGCGTTGCAAGAAAATGCCGATAAAATTAATAAACTAAATGTCTTTCCAGTTCCTGATGGTGATACTGGGACAAATATGACTTTGTCAATGGCGAGCGGTGCTGAATATGAACGCGCAGAAGAAGATACGAGTTTGAGTAGTCTTGCTAAGGCAACATCAAAAGGACTTTTAATGGGAGCTCGTGGAAATTCAGGTGTGATTCTATCACAAATTTTCCGTGGATTCGCAAGTTCAGTTGAAGGCAAGCAAACATTAACAGCACGTGACTTTGCTGATGCCTTAATGGGTGGTGCAGAAACAGCCTATAAAGCTGTTATGAAACCAACAGAGGGAACAATCTTAACCGTTATCCGTGAAGCTGCTGCTGCTGCGAATCGTTCTGCTAAACAAACGGACGATGTTGTTGAAGTGATGCAGGCAACACTTGAAGCCGCTGAAAAGGCTTTGGCAACAACACCTGATTTACTACCTGCTTTGAAAGAAGTCGGAGTTGTCGACTCAGGTGGACAAGGACTTGTCATTGTCTTCCAAGCATTCTATGGTGCCTTGTCAGGTGAAGAAGTGACTTCTGGAAATGTTGATAATGCTGGCTTAGAAGCGATGATTCAATCGATGCATAATGCCGGTGTCCAAGGTGACTTGGATCCAAATGATATTAAGTTCAGTTACTGTACTGAAATCATGGTTGATATTGCGCAAGGAACAACATATGAACGTGAGTTTGATTATGATACATTCTATAATTATCTTGCTGATATGGGTGATTCTTTGTTGGTCATCAATGATGATGAAGTTGTTAAGGTGCACGTACACACTGAAAACCCCGGTGCAGTTATTAGTTGGGGAACTGAATTTGGTGCACTGCGCAAGGTGAAGGTTGATAACATGCGTGATCAACAAGCTGAAGCAGCAGCTAAAGCCGATGCGCAACGTAAGAGCGAGAAAATTAAAGATGTTGCCGTTGTCACAATTGCAACGGGTGCCGGTATGCATGATTTGTTTGAAGGTGCAGGTGTAACAACAGTACTAGACGGTGAACAAGCACCTTCAACGGCTGATTTAGTTGCGGCGGCAAATGGAACTGGTGCCAAAAGTGTTATTATCATTCCAAACGACAGTAATATCTTTATGGCTGCAGACCAGGCTGTTGATTTGACAGACATGCCAACACAAGTTGTTCGCACACGTACACAGCAACAAGGTTTGACAGCAATGTTATTGGGTTACAATCCTGAAGGTGAAGTCGATACTGTCGCAAGTGCCATGACTTCAGCTATTAGTGATATTAAGTCAGGGTCAGTAACGACGTCTGTCCGTGATACAAATATCAATGGTTTGGAAATTCATGATGGTGATGGTATTGGTATCTTTGATGGTGAGATTGTTGTTGCAGAACCAGCGGCAGATATTTTAGCAGCAAGTAAAGCTTTGTTAGCCAAAATGTTGGATGAAGATGCTGAATTGGTTACCATTTATTATGGTCAAGATGCTTCAAGTGATGTAGCCGATGCGATTGCTGAATATGGTGCTGAGTTGGATGATGAATTAGAATTTGAAATTCATGATGGTGGACAACCACTTTATCCAATTTTGATGTCGGTTGAATAAGTGCAATGCTTTAATTGAAAATTTTAGGAGTTAGCGCACGCTAGCTCTTTTTTTGAAGGGAGGTGTGCCAAGCATGGTACAAAGTTTAATGGATTCAATTGATGTGTTAACCGGTGTTGGTCCAAAGCGTGAACAAGCCTTAAATAATTTGGATATCTACACAATTGAAGATTTATTAATGTACTATCCGACCCGTTATGAAGACTTGGCAGTTAAAAAACCTTCTGAAACGGCTGATGGCGAAAAAGTGACCTTTAAAGGCGTTGCTGCATCTGAACCGGTTATGCGTCGTTTTGGACGTAAAAAAGTTATGGTGACCTTTCGTTTAACGGTTGAGCATGAGACAATCCAGGTTAGTTTTTTTAATCAGCCGTGGATTGCGCAAAAAATTGTGAGTAATGCCGAACTGGCTGTTTACGGAAATTATGATAAAAAAAGGCAACGTTTGACCGGTATGAAATTGATGCTGAATGATGATGAAGCAGAAATGCAAGCCATTTACCCCGCTTCAAAAGAAATTAAGCAAGCAACAATTAAAGAATTAGTTTTTCAAGCGTTACATAAATATGCAGATTTATTAGATGCACAAATCGTCCCAAAACAGATTCGCGAGCGTTATCAATTAATGGGGCATGGAGATGTTATTCGTAATATGCATCAACCGAGTGATGATTTTACAGCTCAGGCTGCACGTCGCACCGCTTCGTTTGAAGAATTTTATATTTTCCAAATGCGCCTACAATTGATTAAGCAAATGGACCGTCAAAACCAAGGACGCGCGATTAAGTTTGACAATGACGATATGAAACGGTTCATCGCAACCTTGCCTTTTGAATTAACAGATGCGCAAAAACGGGTTGTGAATGAAATTTTACGTGATATGCGGCGACCACAACACATGAATCGTTTACTGCAAGGCGATGTTGGGTCCGGAAAAACAGTTGTTTCAGCATTAGCAATGTATGGCGCAATTACAGCAAATATGCAGGCGACAATCATGGCGCCAACTGAAATCTTAGCGCAACAGCATGCACGAACGCTGGGAAACTTCTTTAATCCAGACGAAGTTCGAGTTGAACTCTTAACAGGCTCGACGAAATCGGCCGCAAGACGTCAGATTTTAGAAGATTTGGTCGCAGGTGATATCGACATCTTAGTTGGTACGCACGCGTTAATTCAGCCAGATGTGCAATTTCATAATTTAGGGTTGGCAGTGATTGATGAACAACATCGTTTTGGTGTTAAACAACGTGCTAAGTTACGTGAAATTGGGATGAACCCAGATATCTTAACGATGACAGCAACCCCAATTCCGCGAACTTTAGCCATTACGGCATACGGCGAAATGGATGTATCAATTATTGATCAATTACCAGCGGGGCGTAAGCAAATTAAGACGGAATGGGTCCGCCAAAGTGGCTATGAGAAAGTGTTAGACTTTATAAAAACAGAGTTAGCAAAAGGGGCGCAGGCCTATGTGGTGACACCGTTGATTGAAGAGTCTGAGACGTTAGATATTCAAAATGCACAGGCGGTGCATCAAGAGCTTACAGAAATATTTGGACCAACTTATCAAGTTGGTTTGCTACATGGACGTTTGGCCAATCAAGAAAAAGAACAAATTATGGCTGATTTTAAAGCTAATGCTTTTCAAGTTTTAGTCTCGACAACTGTGATCGAAGTTGGTGTGGATGTGCCAAATGCCAGTGTCATGTTAATTTTAGACGCAGATCGTTTTGGCTTATCACAATTACATCAATTAAGAGGTCGTGTGGGACGAGGTGAACGTCAATCATATACATTCTTAGTCAGCGATCCAAAGACGCAATATGGGATTGATCGAATGGAAGCCATGACCGAAACGACGGATGGCTTTGTCTTAGCGCAAAAAGATTTGGAATTACGTGGGGCGGGAGATATTTTAGGTCAGCGTCAGTCAGGCGTTCCTGAATTTAAAGTTGGCGATCCCGTTCGTGATTTGAAGATGATGACAATTGCGCAGGAAGAAGCCATCGAAACTGTTGATACGCCAGAATGGGATCAAAATCCGGAAATTGCGACATTAGTCGAGCTCTTAGATGAGACAATGTCACGCTACCGAAACTTTGACTAATGGGTGGTATTAATTTTATAATGGTCAGTGCTGGTTTCAGATAAATTAAAAGGGTAGAGGAAAGATAACATGTTTAAAATTGCAATCGACGCAATGGGTGGCGACAATGCACCTGAAGCGATTATCGCTGGTGTTGAAAAGGCCCGTAATGAAATGCCTGATGTTGAATTTCAACTTTATGGTTCAGTTGAACGGATGCAAAAGTTAGTTGAAAAAGATGAACGCATTTCATTGATTCAAGCAGATGAAATGATTGAAATGGGTGAAGAACCGGTTAAAGCGATGCGAAAAAAGAAACAGAGTTCATTGGTCTTGGCAGCACAAGCTGTTAAGGCTGGGGATGCGGATGCTTTGTTCTCTGCTGGAAACACAGGCGCGTTGTTAGCTGTTGGTATTTTCATTGTTGGGCGTATGAAGGGTGTTGATCGTCCAGCTTTGATGACGGCATTACCTGCGTTAAAGGGACCACACACATCATTTACGATGATGGATGTCGGTGCTAATGCTGAAAATAAGGCCGTACATTTATATCAATATGGTATTTTGGGTTCTTTTTATGCGAAAGAAGTGCTTGGATTTGACAATCCACGCGTTGGACTGTTGAATAACGGTGGTGAAGCTGACAAAGGTGATCCAGTCCATAAAGAAGCGCATCAATTGTTGCAAAACGGTAGCGATGCTGGTTACATGAACTTTGTGGGAAATGTTGAATCACGTGATTTGCTACAAGGACCTGCTGACGTTGTGGTTTCAGACGGTTTCACAGGGAATGCAACCCTAAAAGCCATTGAAGGAACTGCCAAGACAATTTTATCAGTCATGAAGCATGCCATTGTTGATGGTAATACACGCAGTAAGATGGGTGGTTTAATGCTTAAGCCCGCTTTGTCAGGTGTTGCTGAGAAATTGGATTACTCACAGTATGGTGGCGCAGTTGTGATTGGAACCAATGCACCAGTGGTTAAAACCCATGGTTCTGCGACTGCCGGTGAAGTTGCCAATACTTTGCAACAAATTGAAACCATTTTGAAGGCCGATTTAACTGGAAAAGTGGCTGAGTTCGTGGCAGCGCACCCTGATGAACTTTCTGGAAAGTCAGTTGACGCATAGAAATAAGGATATAAGGTTATGGAACGACAAGAATTAACAGATAAGATTATTAATTTGGTTGCCGAACGATTTGAATTAGATCCTGCAACCTTAAATGGACAAACTGATTTGACAGTTGATATTGATGCAGATTCAATTGATTTCGTTGAATTACTATTAGAAATGGAAGATGAATTTGACGCTGAAATTTCTGATGAAAATGCTGAAAAATTACATACAATTGATAATATTGTTGATTTTATTTTAGCGCATCAAAACTAAACAAAAAGATGGTAATAGCGGGTGCTATTGCCATCTTTTTGTTTCTGCTTGAATTTAGAAAAGCATGCTATAATAAAGGTTACGCAAGAATTCAAAAGGAGAAATTATGATGAATGAATTAGAGCAAGCATTAGTTGAAAAATATGACATCCATTTTGAAGATGAACATTTATTATTGGAAGCCTTAACGCAAGCCAATTATTTAAATGAACATCCTGAAGAAAAGGGCGATGATTATCAACGTTTAGAATTTTTAGGGGACGCTGTGATGCAACAATCAACAGCGGTCTACCTATTCAAGCGTTATCCAGATTGGGATGAAGGTCGATTGACAGAGTTGCGAATTTCAATGGTCCAGACACGTTCTTTTGCAGCTTTGTCACGTGAGTTACATCTCGATCGCTACATTCGTTTAGGGCGTGGGGAAGAATTGTCGGGAGCGCGTCAACGTGATTCATTGCTTGAAGATATTTGGGAAGCTTTTATTGGCGCCTTATTTTTGGATCAAGGTCAAGCCGTGGTCATGGATTTCTTAGATAAAATTTTATTTGCAAAAATTGACGAGGGCTTTTTTGATCAATTCGTTGACTATAAATCAAAATTGCAAGAATACTTGCAACAAGATGGACCAGTAGTTATTAAATATGACAAATTGGATGAAAAAACGCTTGCGAATAACGATCAAATATTTACCGTTGAAGTAGCTGTTAATGACGAAAAATTGGCGATTGGAAAAGGGAAGTCAACCAAGTCAGCTGAAAAAGATGCCGCACGTACAGCATACCAACAGTTGGTGCAAACAAAATAACAAACTGCGAAACTAGGAATTAGAATATGAAACTCAAAGCTTTATCAATGCATGGGTTCAAGTCATTTTCTGACAGCACTCAAATTGATTTTATGCCTGGTATAACAGGTATCGTGGGACCAAATGGTTCGGGAAAGTCTAATATTATTGAAGCCATCCATTGGGTAATGGGCGAACAGTCTGCCAAAGGTTTACGTGGGGATAAGATGGCTGATGTGATTTTTGGTGGGACCAAAACACGGGCACCGCTAAATCGAGCCGAAGTTGGAATCGTTTTTGATAATCGGGACCATTATCTCAAGTCAGATTTTGATGAAATTGAAATTAAACGTATTTTATACCGAAATGGGGATTCTAAATATTTATTGAATGGTAAACAGGTACGTTTACGTGATATTCAAGAATTGTTTATGGATTCAGGCTTAGGTCATGAAAGTTTTTCAATCATTTCACAAGGCCGGGTGGAATACATATTTAGTGCGAAGCCTGAGGATCGACGTTCGATTATTGAAGATGTTGCTGGCGTGTATAAATATAAGCAAAATAAGACGCAGGCTGGCAAGAAATTAACGAATGTTCAAGACAATTTAGACCGTGTGACGGATATTTTGTATGAATTAGAACAACGGTTAGAACCTTTAGCCAAGCAAAGTGCTAAGGCCAAAGATTATCAACAACAAAAAGCCGCTTATGATGAATTAGATTATCAACGGTTACAAAATGAATTAACATTGTGGCAGCAACAGCTGTCAACTATTTTGAACCAAATGCAGCAAGCACAAAATAAAGCAGACGTGCAAAATGATCAGCTAAAACAACAGCAGCAACAATTGGAAACTGCTAGACAATCATTAGCTGAACAACGTGAAACGCAACAACAACAGCAACATTTATTGCTTGAAATTTCAACATCGGTTGAAAATTTAGCGGGTGAATTGAAATTACAAGCAGAGCGCGCGCATAATCAAGCACAATTGGTGGAAACGACGCAAGCCACTTTGGATGAGCGTCGCAAAGGTTATACCAATTTAATGCAACAAATTAAACATGCCCAAAGTGAAGTCACACAGACGCAAGTTGAGTTGCGCGCATTGGCGGAACAAACGGCAACCCTTACGCGTGAAGCAGACCATCAACAGCTCAAAGCTCTTGAAGGTAATCGGGAGACATTGCGCAATGAAGTGGTTGATGCGCTCGAACAGCTTACAACGGCTAAGAATAATCAGCGTTTTGCGCAGCAAGAAGATCAACGGGCAGATGCGCAAGCAAATCGTTATCGACAGCGGCAAAGTGAGTTAGCGCAACAGTTAACGCAGGCACAGTCTGATTTAGAGCGGGCGCAACATGTGCATCAATCTGCGCAAAGTGAGTTAACACAAGCCCAAACAGATTTGACACAACAGCAACAAGTGGGACAAGAGCTTGAAAAAGCCTATCAACAACAACGACAAGCTTGGTATGATCAGCTACAAAAGCAACAGCAAGTTCAAGCGCGAGTTCAGTCCTTACAGCGGTTAAACGAGCAATATGATGGCTATTATCAAGGTGTTAAAAATTTGATGAAGCAGCACACCAAATTTCCAGGGATTAAAGGTGTCGTGGCCGAATTGATTCAAGTTGATGCTAAATATCAATTGGCAATTGAAACAGCACTGGGGGCTGCGTTGCAACAAGTTGTTGTTGATGAACCAGCAACTGCTAAACAAGCGATTCAGTATTTAAGTCAAAACCATCTTGGACGTGTCACATTCTTGCCATTAGCAACGATTAAAGCGCGTCATTTGCAGAGTGATTTATTAGCAAGCGCGCAAGCAACGCCAGGTTACTTAGGAACAGCTGCAGAATTGGTGGATTTGGCCCCAGAATTTCAGATGCTTAAACAGCACCTGCTAGCGACGACGGTCATTGCGGAGAATTTGGAACAAGCAACGCCAATGGCAGCACGGCTTAAGCAGCGGGTACGCATTGTAACTCTTGATGGCCAAGTAATTAACGCCGGTGGTTCAATGACAGGTGGTGCAAGTCGTAACCAACAGCAAGGCTTATTAACACAAAAAAATGAATTAGCAGACTTGTCAGCGCAATTGGGTACGCTAAATCAAGAAGTTGCAGCATTAGAGCAACAAGTGCAAGCAAAGCAAGCAGCATTACAACCGTTAACTGAAAATTTTAAAAATCAACAAGATACGGTCATGCATTTATCAGAAGTTGAACAACAAAAACAAGCTGATGTGCAAGTTGCAAAACAAACCGTGACACAGTTAGAACAAGCACAGACTGCGTTAACGTATGATATGCAGGTGGCTGGTGTCACAACGGGTGCAACTGCGACACAAGCACAAGTTGATTTAAAAACAGCACAGGCAAATTACGATGATGCGACTCAGCGCTTAGACGACATGCAATTAGAGATTGAAACATTACGAACAAGTTTAGCAGAGTCAGATGAGCGTTTGCTGGATAAGCAAATGCATCAAAAAACGGTTGAAGCGACATATACACATATGCAAGCCAATGTGGCACGTTTAAATGAACAAGCAAGCGCTAACGAACAGGCTCAGCAGCAACTAACACAGCAGTTAAAGGATTTGCAGTCAAACCAGCAAGATGTAACAGCGCGGTTGGAAGCTGAGTATGCTAGTAAACAAGCAAAACAGCAGACTGTTGAACAGCAGGTGCAAGCATTAGTGCAACAGATTGGGTCAGCACAAGTTGAACTAGAACAACTGGAACGTCAAATGACAACTGTGCAAAGCCAACAACAAAGTCAAATGCAAGTGATTAACCAACTGACCAATCAAAAAAGTCGTCTGCAAACACAAATTGAGCAAGCTGAAGTCCAGTTATCAGAAATGTATGATGCGGAATATGAACCGCAAGCTCAAGTTGACGAAGCTGATTTAGCCGATTTAAAAAAGCGTTTGTTACTTTTGAAACGTGGCCTTGATGATATTGGGACTGTTAATTTAGATGCCATTGAAGAATACGCACAAGTGCAAGAACGCTATGATTTTCTTAAAAAACAAAAACAAGATTTGTTAGATGCCCATGCTGATTTAACGGAAACCATGTCTGAGATGGACGAAGAAGTGAAAACGCGTTTTAAAACAACATTTGATGCGGTTAATGAACATTTTGAACGAATATTTGTTAAAATGTTTGGTGGTGGGCAAGCAAAATTGTATCTCAATCAGCCCGATGATTTATTACGGACGGGAATTGATATCAAAGCACAGCCACCGGGTAAAAAGTTTCAGCAAATGAGTCTCTTATCTGGAGGCGAGAAGGCACTAACGGCAATTAGTTTATTATTTGCAATTTTAGCAGTACGACCAGTGCCTTTTGTTGTTTTGGATGAGACTGAAGCAGCATTAGATGAAGCCAATGTTGATCGATTTGCAAATTATTTACAAGATGCAAATGAACAAACTCAGTTTATTGTGATTACGCATCGTCAGGGGACGATGGCGGCCTGTGATGTGCTTTATGGCGTCACAATGCAAGAACCAGGGGTTTCAACAATGGTATCTGTGAACTTAAATCAATCAGTAAATGAAAGAGGAGAAGCATAATGGGATTATTTGACTTTTTTAGGCGCAAGCCAGAAGTTAAGGTAGAAGTTTTACAACCAACACCAGGCCAAGCAATTGATATTAAGCTACCAACGCCAGCGCCGAATAAGGTTGAAGCGAGTGAGATTGTCATTACGGTACCTGAAGAGACGAGCAGTGAAGCGATGGTCGAGCTTGTGGCATCGGATGCACAAACCGTTGAGACGGTGCGTTCAAATGCGAGCGTGACTGAAAACAGTGATGTAGCTGTAGACGAGGCTAACGCTGAGTCCCACGCTGCTCATCAAGCGGCAGAAAATTCAATGTCTAAGGCAACGATTGCATCAGCAAGTGTGTCTGAATCAATTGCGCAATCAAAGTTAGCCTCTGTTGCTGATTCAGAATCAGCAAGTGTGTCTGAATCTGAGTCAGTCAGCCTTTCTGAAGTCGCATCAGAATCAGAATCAGTTAGCGTATCGGAATCAACGAGTCTTTCAGAATCAGAGTCAGTTAGTGTATCAGAATCAACGAGCCTTTCGGAATCAGAGTCAGTTAGCGCATCAGAATCAACAAGTCTTTCTGAATTAGAAGCAGAAACTGATGCCAATGACTTAGACAAGGGTCTAACGAAAACACGCCGGACTTGGTCTGATCGTTGGAATAGCTTTATGTCTAATTTCCGTACGGTTGATGAAGATTTCTTTGATGACTTGGAAGAAACGTTGATTAGTGCAGATGTAGGGGCTCAAACGGCCGTGACATTGACTGATGAATTGCGTGATGAAGTGAAACTTCAGAATGCAAAAAATCAACAAGATGTTTCTAAAGTTATTATTGAAAAATTAATTGATTTGTACGAACGTCAAGGTATTAACGAAGATACATCAATGCACTTGAATGAAGACGGCTTAACGGTCATTCTATTTGTTGGCGTGAACGGTGTTGGTAAGACCACGACGATTGGTAAAATGTCTGAACGCTACAAGCGTGAAGGTAAGCAAGTCTTACTTGCTGCGGCTGATACTTTCCGTGCCGGTGCGACTGAACAATTAGTTGAATGGGGAAATCGCAATGATATTCCGGTAGTAACTGGTAAGCCAAATGTGGACCCTGCTTCAGTGGTTTATGACGGTGTAAAAACTGCACAAGAAACCGGCGCTGATGTTTTGTTTGTTGATACGGCGGGACGTTTGCAGAATAATGTTAACTTGATGCAAGAATTAGCTAAGATGAAGCGCATTATCCAACGTGAAATTCCTGACGCACCGCAAGAAGTCTTATTAGTCTTGGATGCAACAACTGGGCAAAATGCCTTGCAGCAAGCCCGTTTGTTCAAGGATTCAACAGATGTTACGGGAATTGTGCTAACTAAATTGGATGGAACTGCTAAGGGTGGTATTATTTTACCAATTCGAAATGAATTGCATTTGCCTGTGAAATGGATTGGGATTGGTGAAAAGGTCACTGACTTACAACCATTTGATGCTGATGAATTTGTTAAGGGATTATTTGGACGTTTGTTGGAGGATCAATAATCCATGGAATTAGCAAAAACAACGCGCTTAAATGCGTTATTTGATTTTTATCAACCTTTGTTGACGAAAAAACAAAATGATTATTTGGAATTATACTACGCCGATGATTTATCATTAGGTGAAGTGGCCGAAGAATGTGACGTTTCACGCCAGGCCGTTTATGATAATCTAAAACGAAGCACGCAATTATTGGAAGCCTACGAAAGTAAATTGCACTTATATGCTGATTTTCAAAAACGGCAGGCTGCCGCTGATAATATGCAAAGCTATATTGAGGCGACCTATCCGCATGATGTGGCCCTACAGGACTTAGCGGATCATCTTGTAACGCTAGAAGAGGAGTAAAACATGGCTTTTGAAGGTTTAACTGAAAGATTACAGGGTGCAATCTCAGGGTTGCGCCGTAAAGGAAAAGTGACAGATGCCGATTTGCGCGACACCATGCGCGAAATTCGGATGGCGTTGTTAGACGCCGACGTTAATTACACAGTTGTTAAAGAATTTGTGCGCAATGTTCGTGAAAAAGCTTCTGGTGCAAATGTGCTAGAAGGTCTGAACCCTGCACAACAAATCGTCTCAATTGTGAATGATGAATTAGTTGAAATGATGGGGGACGAAGCCACACCATTAAACAAGTCACCTAAGATTCCAACGGTGATTATGATGGTTGGGTTGCAAGGTGCTGGTAAAACGACGACAGCCGGAAAACTAGCTAATAAATTAAAGCGTGAACAAAATGCGCGCCCATTTATGATTGCAGCCGACGTTTATCGTCCTGCGGCTATTCAACAATTGCAAACCATTGGTGAGCAAATCGATGTCCCTGTTTTTGAATTAGGGACAGATGTTGATCCACGTGACATTGTCCGTCAAGGATTAGATGCAGCACGTGAAGCAAAGGCTGATTACGTCTTTATTGATGCGGCTGGACGTTTGCAAATTGACGAAGCCTTGATGCAAGAATTGGCTGATATTAAGGATATTGCCCAACCAGATGAAATTATGTTGGTTGTTGATGCCATGACCGGTCAAAATGCGACTGAGACAGCTGAAGGATTTAATGAACGCCTTGGTATTACTGGCGTTGCGTTAACGAAGTTAGATGGTGATACGCGTGGTGGTGCGGCACTATCAATTCGTGCCGTTACGGGTAAGCCAATTAAGTTTGTCGGTCAAGGTGAAAAGATGGATGACTTAGATGTCTTCTATCCTGATCGTATGGCAAGTCGTATTTTGGGTATGGGTGATATGATGACCCTAATCGAAAAAGCCCAAAAGGATTACGACGAAAAGCAAGCTGAAGAAACAATGGAAAAGATGAAATCAAGTACCTTTGATTTCAACGATTTCTTAGATCAAATGGAACAAGTCCAAAATATGGGACCGATGGAAGATTTGATTAAGATGATTCCAGGAATGGCGAATAATCCAGCACTTAAGAATGTGCAAATGGACCCAAAGGATATGGAACACATTAAAGCCATTGTGTATTCAATGACACCGGCTGAACGTGAGAATCCTGATTTATTGAATCCATCACGACGTCGTCGTTTAGCTGCAGGTTCTGGTCGTCCAATTGTTGAAGTGAATCGCATGATTAAGCAATTCAATGAGATGAAGAAGATGATGGGCCAAGTGTTGAACGGTAACACACAAGGTATGGAACAAATGATGGGGGCCTTAGGCATGGGCGGCAATGGTGCCGGTGTTGGTGGCGGCTTGCAAGGTAAAATGGCCAATGTTGCCATGAAACAAATGGCTCGTCGCGTTAAGAAAAATAAGAAAAAGCGTCGTAAATAAAATTTTTTTGGCTGTGTAAAGGAAAAACACTTTACACGGTCTTGAGAAGCTGGTATATTATTACCTGTAGAAAAATTACTGGAGGAATACAGAACATGGCTACTAAGATTCGCATGAAGCGTATGGGTTCAAAGAAGCGCCCATTCTATCGTATTGTTGTTGCTGACTCACGTGCACCACGTGATGGTCGTTTTATTGAAACAGTTGGACTTTACAACCCATTGGTTGAAGAGAACCAAGTGCGTTTGGAAGAGGACGTTATCTTGGACTGGTTGAACAAGGGTGCTCAACCTTCAGATACTGTTAAAAACTTGTTGTCAGATGCTGGCATCATGCAAAAGTATCACGAAGCAAAGTACAGCAAGTAATTTGTTTGTGATTAAAAAGAGTGACCGTTGTGGTTACTCTTTTTTTGTGGCCGAATGCCAAAACAAACATGCTATACTAATAGCAAAAAGAAATGTGAGAAAGAGGTTAGCATGAGCTTATTTAAAGTGGGAACAATCGTTAATACACACGGCATTCGTGGTGAAGTACGCGTGGTGCCAATTACTGATTTCCCAGAAGAACGCTTCCAAGTGGGCGAACAATTAGTCATTGATGGTAAAACGCCAACGACCGTCGTGATCAAGACGGCCCGTGCCCATAAGCAATTTATTTTGTTGTCATTTGAAGATTTGCAAGATATTAATTTAATTGAACAATATAAAGGTCGTGATTTATTAGTTGATGAGTCTGATTTAAATGAATTAGCCTCAGATGATGAATATTATTATCATCAGATTATTGGTCTAACGGTTATCGATCAAGCAACCCAACAAACGCTAGGTAAGGTGTCAGAAATTTTGGAATTACCAGCTAATGATGTGTGGGTGGTTAAGCAAAAGGGTGCCGATGATCTATTGTTGCCAAATATTAAACAAGTCATTGAACAAGTTGATTTAGAGCAAGGACAAGTGTTCGTCAATCAATTAGAGGAAATTTAGGATGCGAATTGATGTATTAAGTTTGTTCCCTGGTATGTTTGCGCTAATGCGCGAATCAATTATCGGTAAGACCATTGATAAAGGTTTGGTTGATTTTAATGTGGTTGATTTTCGTGATTATACGACAAATAAACATAATAAAGTGGATGATGAAATTTACGGTGGCGGACAAGGTATGCTCTTAATGCCACAACCAATCTTTGACGCCATCGAGGCGGTGGAAACTGACGCGGGTAGTCGTGGACGTGTTATTTTGATGGACCCAGCTGGTGAACGATTTACGCAAGCAAAAGCCGAAGAATTTGCCAAAGAAGAGCACTTAACTTTTATTGCAGGGCATTATGAAGGTTACGACGAGCGTATTCGTGAATTGGTGACGGATGAAGTCTCGATTGGTGATTTTGTGTTGACTGGTGGTGAACTGGGCGCAATGACTGTCATTGATGCAACCGTACGTTTGTTGGAAGATGCATTGGGCGATGATATGTCAGCGGTCGATGATTCATTTTCAACAGGCTTATTGGAATATCCCCAGTACACACGCCCAGCTGAATTCAGAGGTTTAAAGGTACCAGAAGTCCTAACTTCAGGTAACCACGCTAAAATCGCCGAATGGAAGCAAAAAGAAGCCTTACGTCGGACCTACCAACGGCGACCAGATTTATTAGATACTTATGAATTTACGCCAGAAGCGCAGCGTTTATTACGTGAAGTGAAGGCTGAGGAAAACAATTAAGTTTAAATCTTGTTTAAGACTTGAAAGTCTAAGATGAGTATGCTATATTACTTATTGGTGTTTTCACCAAAATAAAACCCGATAATCCGCTGGCCGAATGGTGCATGATTGTTGATGAGGAGATAAGATTATGCGTCAAAATGCATTGTTAGAAAAGCTTACTGCCGATCAACTACGTACGGACATTCCTGAATTCCGTGCTGGTGATACTGTTCGTGTTTACGCACGAATTGTTGAAGGATCACGCGAACGTGTCCAATTGTTTGAAGGTGTGGTTGTAAAGCGCCGCGGAACTGGAATTCAAGCAACATATACTGTTCGTAAGATTTCAAGTGGTGTTGGTGTGGAACGTACATTCCCATTGCACTCACCACGTGTTGACAAGATCGAAGTAGTTCGTCATGGTCGCGTTCGTCGTGCCAAGTTGTACTACTTGCGTGCATTGCAAGGTAAGGCTGCTCGTATTCCTGAAGCACGTCGTTAATTTACCTGGCTTATGCCGATTAAAAAAGACTGATTGCCTTGTGCGATCAGTCTTTTTTTGTATTGTGATGCGAATGTAACCGCTTGAATTTATGGGCAGTAAATGATAAATTTAGAGTATAAATAAAAGTGAGAAATGAGGACTGAAGAATGCCATTTGTACACGTTGAATTAGTTGAAGGCCGTACATCAGAACAATTGAAAGCGATGATGTCGGATATTACAGATGCTGTCGAAAAGAATACAGGAGCACCACGTTCAGCCATTAAAGTGATTGTTGATGAAATGCGTGCTGATCGTTTTATGGATGGTGGAACATTACGTTCTGAAAAGTAAAGATATGTCAAAAAGAAGGTGAAAGCCTTTTTTTTTATCAAATGTAGAACAAAGGAAATCATAATGGTGGAGCAATATATTTTATCAATTGATCAAGGGACAACGAGTACACGTACGATTTTATTTGATCAAGATGGGCACGCTGTGGCCCATGCTAAAAAAGAAGTGCCACAGATTTTTCGTAAACCAGGTTGGGTTGAGCATGATGCGGCTGGTATTTGGAACGATACGAAACAGCTTTTGAATGAAGTAATTTTAAAAGCCAACATTGAACCTTATAAAGTTGCTGGAATTGGGATTACGAATCAACGTGAAACAACGGTTCTATGGGACCGTATTACGGGTGAGCCCATTGCACCTGCGATTGTTTGGCAATCTAAACAGACCGATGATATTGCTGAAAAATTAAAGGATGAACACGAAGCCCTCATTTATGAGAAAACGGGACTTTGGGTCGATGCTTATTTTTCCGCGACTAAGATTATGTGGTTACTAGATACTGTTCCTGGAGCACGTCAAAAGGCTGAACAAGGGGACTTGCTATTTGGAACCATTGATAGCTGGCTATTATATAAGCTGACAGATGGGGCAGTCCATGCGACAGATTATAGTAATGCTTCACGAACGATGTTGTTTAATATCCATACCTTGGACTGGGATGACGATTTGTTAGCGCTCTTCAATATTCCACGGGCAATGTTACCAAATGTCGAAGATTCGGCCCATGTTTTTGGCTATACGGCTAATTATGTTTTCTTTGGACTACAGGTACCTATTTCTGGAATTGCAGGGGATCAACAGGCTGCCTTATTTGGACATCAAGCCTTTAAGGTGGGGGATGTTAAAAATACCTACGGAACTGGTTCATTCATCGTTATGAATACGGGGGACAAGGTTGCCGAATCAGAGAATGGCTTATTATCAACAATTGCCTATAGCTTGGATGGACATGTAACCTATGCTTTAGAAGGTTCAGTCTTTATTGCTGGCGCCGCGATTCAATGGTTACGTGACGGGTTAGAATTAATTAGCAATGCAAGTGAAACGTCTGATTTAGCGAAGCAATCGCGGATTCAACATCCTGAATTCATTTATATGGTGCCATCTTTTACTGGATTGGGCGCACCTTATTGGGATCAGCAGACACGTGGTGCCATGTTTGGCTTGACACGTTCGTCAACCAAAGCGGATGTTGTTCGCGCAACGGTCGAATCATTGGCGTACCAAACACGTGATGTGATGACAGCGATGATGCATGACACGAATTTAGAAATGGATTCATTTGTTGTAGATGGTGGTGCAGCGGTTAATGATTACTTACAGCAATTCCAAGCTGATTTACTTCAGATGCCAGTGCAAAGACCAGAACAGTTAGAGACAACAGCACTCGGGGTTGCTTTCTTGGCCGGACTTGGTGTTGGCTATTGGTCAGGTATCGATGCGTTGCCTGAGTTGGATGAAAATCATATTAAGATGCCTGATTTAGCCTTAGCTGAGGAAATGGATGCCACGTATCGTCGTTGGCAAAAGGCAGTTAGAGCTGCGCAAACGTTCCCTTTGCAGGATGAATTCAAATCCTAATATTAAATTTGTGTTACGAAAGCTTAAAAATAAAGTTAAACTTAATTATTTAAAGATGAAGTAATCAAAAGTGCGTGTGACACATTTTTGATTACTTTTTTTGTGCATTAGCACAAGCTTTATTCTGCATGTGACACATTTTTGTCTAAATGCTCGTCTTAAAATGCGTTGGTTTAAACTTAATTATGCTGGATTTTGACTAAAAATGGTCCGCAAAAGTAGGCCAATTTACGGTATTATGGTACTAATAAATGTGTGAATTAGAGGGGATAGTGAAATGGGAAATAAAACTAATAAATTGGTTGTTAGTGGAATGGTTGGGGCCTTTGGTGTCATTGGGGTGACACAAGTCCCTGCTGTGCAAGCTGCAATGACGCATTATGAACAAGCCGAAAAGGCAACCAGCCAACAAGCAATTGATGCTGACCCAGTTCATCAAGCAGTTCATGAAAATTTGAAGTCATTAACTGGTCAAACCGTTGCTAAGCAAGCGCAACCAAGTACGCCTAAACCTGATAAAGTTAAGAAAGCACCAATATCGGATCAAACGAAGACCCGTCGTGCCGTAGAAAATAAAACTGAACAGACTAATCAAACGCAAGCAAAGGCTGCGTCGGCAGCACAATCAGCAAGTCTTCAAGAACAAGAGCGTCTAGAAAAGATTAATGCCTCACAGTCAATGGCTGAAAGTATTGCTGTGAGCGAACAACAAACAGCTGAATCAGCAGCACAAGCGGAATCAGAAGCAGCCATGCAAGCAGCATTAGAAGAACAATCTGCTCAGGCTGAGCAGCAAGCACAAGCAGAGGCAGAAGCAGAAGCAGCGGCTGCTCAACAAGCGCAAGCAGAAGATGATGCAGCACAAGCAGCACCGGCTGAAAGTGAAGCAGTTGAGATTATCCCGGCATCAACGACGACTTCAACTGCAGATTCAGCATCTGAAGTTGCAAGTACCAGTGTTGCTGATTTGGACACATGGCAAAGTATTGCCGATGAACAAGATGAGCAGTCAAAGTCTGAAGACGTTCAGTTAAATGAGCAAAATGATATGACACAGGCAGCTAATAAAGTTGTACAAGCTGGTACAGCGGAAACATCTGGTCAACTTGTTGCGCAATCATATGAACATGCAACTGGTCAATCATTACCAACAAATACAACTGAACAAGAAAGTTATCTAGAAACAACCGATCTAGATGGCTCAGATGTTCAGGATGTGGCTAACGCTGGAGATGTCGTTTTCTGGGGTGATCATGGCACATCATATCAATCTGGTATTTACATTGGTGAAAATCAAGTGGTGACTGTTCCTGATAACGATGGGACAGCTCAAGTTCAAACAATCGATCAGAATCCAGCTTTTGTTGGAACGTTCGTTTAAATTAAAAAACACCGTTTTGTACTTAAGTACAAGACGGTGTTTTTATTTAAGCTTGTTCAGCATCTAATTGCGCTAAGCGATCATCAATTTGTTGTAAAACAATTGCTTGATTAGCAGGATCTTCCAAGTTATATGTTTGTAAATCAACCATCATTTTTGGTGAAGCATCATATTCTTCGTACCATGTTTGATAGGCTGACCACATTTTAAAGTAGTAGTCACGTAATTCTTGATTATCGTCAAATTGTTCGTAGTCACGACCACGTTTCTTGATACGGTATAAAATCGTATCAAAATCAGCATTTGAAAAAACCATCAAATCGGGGCGTTTTTTGGGCATTGACTGTAATTCAGACATCATATTATCGAGTAATTGCATATATACGGTTAATTCAGCATCCGAAATATTACCTTCTCGATGATTTTCTTGAGTGAAGAGGGCATCTTCGTAAATTGAACGATCTAAGACATTGTTATCATCTGCCAATGCCTGCTTAATCATGGCGAAACGCTTATTCAAAAAATAAATTTGAAGTAAGAAACCGTATTGCTTTGGATCTGCATAATAAAGTGGTAAGACAGGATTTTCTCCAACTGGTTCGAAAAAAGCTTGTGTCCCCAAATGTTTTGCAATTAAATCTGTTAATGTTGTTTTACCAACGCCAATCATACCTGCTGTGATAATCACCATGATTGTCCTTCTTCCTTTAGGATTTCGTTAGTCGATACCTAACGTGCCGATAACTATCTTAGCTAATTAATTCTTTGAATGCAATTCTTGACAAATTTAAAAAAGACGCGTGCAAAACAAAAACGCCCAATTTTGGGCGTTTAGGAACTTTATTTTTCTAAATTCTGTTGGCTAGTTATTTGCTTGTTTGAAGTTGGCGTATTTTGTTGTTCAAGTTGTTCCAAAATTGATTGCAAAACTTCCAATTCAGTTGGATCTGCTTCTTCATCTTCAGGATTTTTACCTGTTGCAAGTTGACGCGCTTTGTTCATTGACTTAATCATTAAGAAAATAACAAAGGCCGTTAATAAGAATGTAATGGTGCTTGAAATAAAGCTTCCCATTTTAATTTGAGCCGGTCCAATATGAAAAACAAACTCAGTAAATGAAATTGAGCCAGTAAAAATACCAATAATTGGCATAAAGATATCATCAACTAAAGCAGTTAACAAAGTTTGGAACGCGCCCCCCATGATGAACGCAATGGCCATATCCATGATGTTACCATCTGCAACAAAATCACGGAATTCCTTAAAAAATGATTTCATAATACTCTCCTAAAAAAATTTTTAACAAACACACTTTATCATAAATGGTCATTTAAATTGGAACTAACGCGATGGATGCTAGAAAATTTTAATAATCTGATACCAATGTTAAAGCTGCTGATTCTAGTCTAAATCACTATCACATTGGCGCAAAGTTGTGTAAAATGTGAAGGAAAGAGTTTGCAGAAAGTGGGTTAGTGATGCGGGGATTAATATTTGCGTTATTTTGCGGAATAACGATTATGTTTTTTGTGGGGTTATCAATGTTAAGCCAGCTATACGCCTGGCCATTGTGGCTCTCAATTGTGGCTTTTATTTTAGCTGTGATTATTTTTACTTACTTAATGGCACGATTAACTTTAAAAATGAATCGATCTAAGCAAGCAAAGCAACAACAAAAGGAGCATACAGACGATGGAAACGAAGCGTAGTACATGGACCAATGCCTTTCAGGGTTTGATTTGGATCGTGGTGGGGATTATTTTAGACTTTATGATTCAAATTTTCGGAATTTCAGGTAGTCAAGGCTTAGCCATGAGTTTTGGACAACCAACAGAAGGCGTCTTTGCGATCTGTATGATGATTTTGATTGTTGCCGTACTTGGTGTAATGACCTACTGGACTTTAATGTATGCGATTCATCAGATTAGTCCCAAAGTCGGACTCCATCCTTATAACCGAGAGAAGGCTAAATGGATTTGGTATGGTTATGGTTTGATTATTTTGAGTAGCATGGCGGTCGGAATGCTACGTGTTTTCATTACCGGTGATGCTAGCCAAGCTGAAAATCAACGTATGCTAGAAGAGTTAGCCAGCCGTGGTTCATTTGGCTTAATCTTTATTATTGTACTGGCAGTTGGTGTGGCACCTATTATTGAAGAATTGATTTTTAGAGGGGTTGTCTTAAATTATTTCTTTAAAAATAGTTGGTGGTGGACTAATGTGATTTTGTCAGCCGTCTTATTCGGTTATTTCCACGTTTATTCAGCATTTAATTTCTTTGACTTTTTACAGTATAGTTTAATGGGACTTGTTTTAGCATTCGTTTACAAACGGACACGCCAGATTCAGTATGCGATGGCCTTACATTTTGTTAATAATGCGGTTTCGATGATTGTCTTGAGTCTGTCATTATTCTTAAGTTAAACAAGAATGTTATTTTTTCCAAAACTAGCTTATAATAGTATAAGAAATAGATGGAGGGTATTAATAATGACAAATTATTTACACACAACTTTTGGCAGTCAAAAAGTGCTACAAACAATTATTGAACAACATCCGCACAATGAATTGCTACTGACGGTTGATGATCAGGATCAAACAAATTTTCAACTCTTAGAGCAACTGCCATCAGAAACGTCTGTTTTTGAAACGCCAGTCAGCTACCAAGTTTTAGCAGCCGATGGTGCCAAAGAGGGTATTCGTGGCTGGTTGCATTTTACATTTTTGACTTTACCAAGTGAAGAGCAACAAGCATTTATTAAGCAATGGTCGAATTATCAAAACCAAAAACTAGCCTCAGTTGAGGGGTTAATTACGAGTGAATTATTGCAACGCACAGATGAACGGAATCAGTTTGCAATTATGACCACATGGACTGTTCGGGATTACTACACCATTTGGGATACAGCTAGTCAGGGACCGTTGAAAAAGTATACGGATCTTGCCTCACGCTACAATGTCCGTAAGCGAAGCTACTCACCAGCAGCGTTTACGAAACAGCAATTACGTTAAAAAGCTGGGCTGGCTGTTCTTTTATTCGTAAACTTGCTATAATGTTTAGTTATAAATAACGAGAAGGGAGCCCGAAATAGACTGATGGAATTTGAACGTATAAATGAAGATACAATTCGCGTAGTGGTATCAAATGATGATTTACATGATCGTGGCGTATCGATTACCGATTTGTTGGGCAACCAGGAAGAAATTGAACACTTTTTTTATGGTTTATTAGAAGAAGCAGATATTGACTATGCCTTTTTAAATAAGAATGACGGTGAAATATCATTTCAAGTGTTGCCTAATCGCAATGGGATGGAAGTGTACATTTCAAATCAAATGCCCGACCAAGAATTAATGGAAGGGATTGTGAAATCCGCCATTGAAAATCGAGATCCAGAGCAAAACGGTGCAAATGATGATGTATCAGCAGATTTGTTGAAGCGTTTGATTGGCACTGATGATACAGATGAAGAAACGGATAATCCGCTACCTGCATCAACGCCAGTTATGGATGATGATGCGCGACGGACAATGCTTGAAGATATGCCAAGCAGTGCGTTTATCAAAATAGAAGAATTTGAAGACGTTTTACGTTTAGCAAATGTTGTCGGTAGTGGCTTACGTGATTCTCAACTGTATGAAGATCAACATGCTTACTTTTTTGACTTACAATTTGAGGAGGCGCTGACATTAGTAGATCGTCAAAATATCCTAAGTATTGCGCTAGAATATGGAAAAGTAAGTCCAATTGCAGAAGATGTGATTGCTGAGCATGGACATACCATCTTCGCAACACGTGCGATTGAACAATTGAATCAATATTTTTAAAACTCGAAAATGTTTAGATGCCCTTGGTTATCTAAACATTTTTTATTTTAGCCAAAAATAGCGTCTCTTTTTTATAAGAGAAGGAGCAAGTGCTATGCAAAAACATCGGGCTGAGCCAAATCAGCAACAATTATCGCAATGTCGTTGGTGTCATCAATCCATCTACTGTCGGCGCAAACCTGAGGGGCAATCGATTTATTGTCATCAAGCACAACGCACAAATCGTCCAGGTGAAAGTGGCAGTCATTTGCAAGGGAAACGATTCTTAAAACAGTTTTTTCAAAAGCAAGGGGCTCATGTTGAAAATGAGGTCTACTACTCGGATTTGCAGCAAAGACCGGATGTTTGGGTGCTGTGGCCAAATCAGGTTATTTGGGCGATTGAATATCAATGTGCCTATTTAACCTATGCGCAGTTCTTAAAACGAACGCAAGCCTATCAAAGTGTTAATTTACCTGTCTTTTGGATTTTGGGTGCAAACTATGTTGGCAAAATACCCTATGCAGTTTTACATCTGGAGGCGCAGGGACTTGGTGCTGATTATAGTGATGGCGGGCAACTTAAAAGAATTCATTTTAATGGACAACAGGCTTGTGTGCGACAACAGCAATGTATTTATCCACAGCGTCTTTTGCAAAAGATTAGACAAGGGGTTCAAAAACAGCGTGCCCCTTATCAGCAATTACAGCAAAGGATATATTTGCGTGGTGGAAATTTACTGCAAATGCCAGCGGTTTGCTTGCCGACCACTTACTTGCCAGTGGGCCCACGTTTACCACATTGGTTTATATACTATGAACTATGGCTTTTATTACATGAACAAGCACGATCATATTCGGAACTTTTAGCATGTGTTGTTGAAACACCTTGGCATCAGAGTGTTTATATTTGTGAGCGTAAGTGGCAAGCATTTGTGTTGACAAAAATGCTACAGGCTTGGTTTAGTGCTGGCATTATTATCGCTGTAGCAGATCAGATTTGTTTAGTTGAAAAATAAGTTTATGAGAAAATTATCATTTTCCAACAACTAATGTTACAATATATGAAAGTTTAATTTCAATTTCTAAAGGAGTACAACATTATGGCAAAAGAACTACCAACAAGAAGTGAAGTCCCAGTCAGTCAAACATGGGATTTAAGTACAATTTTTAAGACAGACGACGCTTGGCAGGAAGTTTTTGACGATGTTTTGGAACGTGTTGATAGTTCAGCATATTTTGCTGAACATGTGGCCGATTCAGGGGATGCCTTGTTAGGGGCGCTTGAGTATGGTCTTAGCTTGATGCGTGACCTAGAGAACTTATATGTTTATGCTTCAATGAAAAATGATCAGGATACGACCAATAATTACTATCAAGGTCTTTTTGATCAAGTACAAGCTTTAGCTGCACGTGTTTCAAGTGCAATTGCCTTCTTTGATCCTGCTATCTTGGACTTAACAGATGAACAATGGCATGATTTCAAAGCAACTACACCAGCATTAAATAATTATCAACATTATTTTGATGCCATTTTGACTCAAAAAGGACATGTGCTTTCAGCTGATAAAGAAGCTTTGCTTGCGGCTGCAGGGGATGTTTTTGGTGCTTCAGAAAAAACATTTAGTATTTTGGATAATGCGGATATTACATTTGGAACGGTCGAAAATGCAGAAGGTGAAACTGAACAACTCTCAAATGGTGTGTATGCGCGTTTGCTAGAGTCAACTGATCCAGAAGTTAGAAAGAATACTTTCCAAACATTTTATAAGTCATATATCGACTTAGAGAATACTTTTGCGTCAACTTTATCAAGTCATGTCAAAGGGCATAATTTCTTGGCACAAGCACATAATTATTCAAGTGCTCGTGAAGCTTCATTGGCACATAATCAAGTGCCGGAGGTTGTTTACGATACTTTGGTAGAAGAAGTTAATAACGCATTGCCACTTTTGCAACGTTATGTCAGCTTGCGTAAGCAATTACTTGGATTAGATGAATTACATTCTTATGACTTGTATACACCGATTTTAGGTGAACCAGATTACAGTATCGATTATGAGTCAGCAAAAGCGGAAGCGTTAGAAGCATTGGCCCCATTAGGTGAAGATTACTTGGCACATGTGAATGAAGCCTTTGATTCACGTTGGATTGATGTGATTGAAAATAAGGGTAAGCGTTCAGGTGCTTATTCTGGTGGTGCGTATGACACGAACCCATTTATGTTATTGAATTGGGTTGATAATCTAAACAATTTGTATACGTTGGTTCACGAAATGGGCCACAGTGTGCATAGTTATTTGACGCGTCATAATCAACCTTATCAATATGGAGATTATCCAATTTTCTTAGCTGAAATTGCCTCAACCACAAATGAAAACCTATTAACAGATTATTTGTTGAAGCATGTTGAATCAAAACCATTACGTGCTTATATTTTGAACCAATATTTGGATGGTGTTAAGGGAACGGTCTTCCGTCAAACACAATTTGCAGAGTTTGAACAATGGATGCATCAACAAGATGCAGCTGGCGTACCGTTGACCGCTGAAGTGTTGGATACGGCCTATGCTGAATTAAACCAACGTTATTATGGTGATGCCTTGACGGCTGACCCTGAAATTGCCCATGAGTGGGAGCGTATTCCACATTTCTATTACAATTTCTATGTATTCCAATATAGTACTGGTTTTGCGGCTGCAACAGCGATGTCAGATCAAATTTTGACTGAAGGGCAACCGGCCGTTGATCGTTATAAGACATTCTTAAAGGCTGGATCATCTGCTTATCCAATTGATGTGATGAAGCAAGCCGGGGTCGATATGACCCAAGCAGATTATTTGCGTGAAACATTTAACACATTTGAAGCGCGTCTTGAGGAATTCGAGCAATTAGTCACGGAACTGGCTCAAGCAGATTAATTTATGGTGATTGTTAAACCGATCCGTTTGCAAATGGAATCCCGTAAAAAGATATTGTTTTTGAATTGAAAGCCCTGTCCTAAACAGGTACAATGTAGAAGCATAAGAAAAAAGTTTACTGGAGGTTTAATATGTCATTAGGTGGTTTAGCTTGGCTAATTGTGGCCATTGCCATTTTGATTTTGTTTGGCTCAATTGCGTTACTTGTGTATCGTATCACCAAGCCATTAAAAAATGTTTTAGTGGATGCGGATATTATTGCCCGTGAAGCTGATGAATTGATGGCAAATGCTAATACATTATTGGTTGATGTAAATGGTAAGGTAAGTACGCTTGATCCTGCCGTTAAGGCAGTTGCTGATTTAGGTGTTTCAGTTTCTGATTTGAATTCAGCAACTAAAAACCTAACTGGTAAGGCGCGTTCATCAAACGCATCAAAAGGGGCTTCAGCCTTTTCAACCATGAATAACATGCGCAAGAATCATAAGTCAAAAGCTAAGAGCAGTTCAACTGCTACAGAAGCAGCGACAGAAGTCACAGAATAAGCGAGGTGCTAAAAATGGGCAAGAATTTATTTAAAACAGTTTTGGTCGGTGGTGCAATTGCAGCAACTGGGTATGTTGTTTATAAGCGCCTTGACCAAAAGCAACAAACTGAAATTCAAAATGGTTTCGATAAGTTAAGTGATGATGCAAAAGGCTATCTTGAAGATGCGCAATACGCCGTGAATGATTTAGTGAATAAGGCCGGCTTGGACGAACAAGTGGCCCAATTGACTGATTCAGCCAGTGCAGCTAGTGAAAATGTGCAAAAGCACACAAAGAACTGGTGGCATAAGGCGCAAAAGTCGCTTGAAGAGGCGCGTCAAACAGCGGAAGCTAAAAAAGATGATGTTGAAGAAACAATTGTTGTAAGCTTAGACAATTTAGATGAAATTGAAGCTGAAGCAAAGGCACAAGTTGACGATATCGATGCTGATCAAGCTGCTAAAGCTGTATCAGATAAGGTAAAGGAAGTTGCGCCTGACGCGAGCGATATTCAACATGTTGCTGACAAGGCCAAGGAAGTTGCACCAGCTGATAAGGTCCAAGCAGTTGCTGACAAAGCAAAAGATTTGGATACGGATCAATTGGCACAAAGTGCAGCTGCTAAGACAAAGACAGCAGCTGACCGTGTTCAAGCAGCAGCAGATCGTGAAAATGGTTTAGCCGAATCTGGTAAAGCCGCACTTTCAAATAGCAAGAAAAATGGATTGGCTGATTCTGGTAAAACAGGACTTGCTGATACAAAATAATAAATTTTTAAAAAGGCGTTAGGCGTTGATCTAACGCCTTTTTTTTGTGCTTTTGAATAAAAAAAGTTAAAAACTAATTGACAAAACACGTAATTGTTCATATCATTTGATTATCGAATGTTTCGATGTTCGAAATAAAAAACAAGGAGTTTTATATGGTTGCATTAAGTACGACTGAAGTGATGGATTTAATTCCAAATCGTTATCCCATTTTATACATTGACTATGTTGATGAGATGACCCCAGATGAATCATTGATTGCGACTAAGAATGTGACAATCAATGAACCATATTTTCAAGGGCATTTTCCGAATAATCCAGTTATGCCAGGTGTCTTAACAATTGAAACAATGGCCCAGGCAGCATCAATTTTGATTCTGTCATCACCAAAGTTTGTGGGCAAGACGGCATATATGACTGGCGTTGACAAAGCGAAGTTTAAGCGGATGATTAAACCGGGTGACACATTGAAAGTACATGTGCAATTTGGTAATTTACGTGAGAACATGGGAACGGTTAAAGTTCAGACCTATGTCGATGAACAATTAGCGACAAGTGCTGAATTGATGTTCATTGTTTCAGATGATGAGCAAGCAAAATAAAAGATGGAGAAATAGCAATGGTTGCAAGTGAGGATACTTTTGAAGAAATCAATGATGCACTTGTAGACGTGTTTAATAATGTGGGTTGGATTGAAGAAGCTTCGTTGCATAATTCTGATTTTAAAGACATATCATTAAAAGAGATGCATATTATTGCGGCCATTTCGATGTACAAAGAACCAAGTGCATCTGAAGTAGCCAAGATTGTTCATCTAACACCGAGTTCAATGACGACGGCGGTTGATAAGTTAGTAAAAAAAGGCTATGTTGAACGACGGCGTTCGCAATCAGATCGTCGCATGGTGCGTTTGGGATTGACCCATCGAGGTCGCGTTGTCTATCGTGCTCATCAGGCTTTCCATCGTCATTTAACACATTATTTAGTTGATTCACTTGATGTATCTGATATGCGGGTGGTTGAAGATGCCATTTTACATCTTCAAGAATATTTGCATAACTTAAATCATTCTATTAATTAAAGATAATCCGATGGAAAAATTTTCAATTTTAGCAACGGCCTTATCAACTCCCAGTAAAGTTGTGACAAATGATGATCTATCAGCAATGATGGATACTTCTGATGATTGGATTAGCAGTCGTACAGGAATTCATCAACGTCATGTAACGACGGGGCAAACCACGACGGATTTAGCCGTGGATGTCGCCCAACAATTACTTCAAACGGCTGGGATGTCAGCAGACCAACTTGATTTTATTTTGGTGGCAACGATGTCACCAGATGCACTCGCACCAACTGTGGCAACGCAAGTTCAAAGTCAAATTGGTGCGACACATGCATTTGGATTAGATATTAATGCCGCATGTGCAGGTTTTGTGCATGCTATGAGTGTCGCAAGTAAGTTGTTGATGGGATCCTATCAAACTGGTTTGGTGATTGGCGCGGAGACGCTCAGTCGCTTAGTTGATTGGGATGATCGTTCAACGGCTGTATTGTTTGGGGATGGTGCTGGTGGTGTGTTGCTAACACAAACCAATGAACCAACCGGTTTATTAAGTGAAGGTTTGCATGCCTATGGCGCGCAAGGTGAGGCGTTAACAGCCGGACAACTAAGTCAACAGACACCTTTTAACCCCAGCGATGTATCAACGTTATTACCCTTTAAGATGAATGGACAAGCTGTTTATCAGTTTGCAACACGTCGCGTACCTGAGCTCATTAATGAGGTGGTACAAGCGGCAGACCTCACAATTGAGGATGTTGATTTATTTATCTTACATCAAGCGAATGCACGAATCGTTAAAAGTATTGCGAATCGTTTGCAACAACCGCTTGAAAAATTCCCAATGAATGTTGCCGATTATGGTAATACCAGTGCTGCAAGTATTCCAATTCTGTTAGCTGAATTGCAAGCAGCTGGAAAAGTGAAACCAGGTCAAAAAATTATGTTGGCAGGTTTTGGTGCAGGTCTTTCAACTGGTGGGACACTGATTCAAATTTAAGTTATAATAGAGATTATGCTTAACGGCATAATATGATTTTAGAAGAATTAGTTAACGTCGTTAACTAATTTAACGACACAAACATTTACTAGACAAATAAGAGGAGTTTTTTAACATGACTAACGAAGAGATTTTTAACAAGGTACAAGCAATTTTGATGGACCAATTTGATTTGGAAAGCAATGAAGTGCAATTGACAACAAACTTTGAAAACGACATGGAAGTTGATTCATTGGACTTGTTTGAAGTATTAAACAAGGTTGAAGAAGAATTCGATATTGAATTGGAAGTTGCTGAAGATATTGCATCTGTTCAAGACCTAGTTAACAAGATTCAAGAACAATTAAGCGCAAAGTAATTCACATTAAGGAGTAAACATGAACGTACAGTTAAATAACCCTATTTTTGAAAAGTTGGGGATGACTTATCCAATCATTCAAGGTGGTATGGCTTGGGCTGGAACGGGTCACTTAGCTGGTTCTGTTTCTGAAGCCGGTGGCCTTGGTATTATTGGAATTGGTTATTGGCATGCGGACCAAGTTCGTACTGAAATTCGACGTGCACGTGAAGTGACTGACCGTCCCTTTGGGGTCAACGTGATGTTGATGTCACGTCATATTCGCGAAGTTTTTGATGTCATTATTGAAGAAGGCATTAAGGTCGTTGCAACTGGGGCTGGTGATCCGTCACCATTCCTAGAAGAATTACATGAACATGGGATTATTGTGATGCCAGTTGTGCCATCCGTTGCCCTTGCTAAGATGATGGAAAAGAAAGGTGTCGATGCGGTTGTCGCTGAAGGTGCCGAATCCGGTGGACATATCGGTTCACTATCAACGATGGCGTTGGTCCCACAAGTTGTTGATGCCGTGAATATCCCGGTTATTGCAGCTGGTGGTATTGGGGATGGACGTGGTACTGCTGCTGCTGTGATGCTTGGTGCTAGTGGGGTTCAAATGGGAACGCGTTTCCTTGCTTCTGAGGAATCTGAAATTCATGAGAACTTTAAAAACGCCGTTGTTAAAGCACGCGATATTGATACAGTTGTCACAGGTGAATTATTAGGTAACCGTGCGCGTGTCTTGAAAACCAAAATGTCTAAGCAATACATTAAAAATGAACGTCTCGAAGTGACGAAGCCAAAGCCAGACGCTGATGCGATGGAAAAGCTTGAAAATGGTACTTTGAAAAACGCCGTGATTGATGGTGATAAAAATACTGGTGCGTTCATGGCTGGTGAGATTGCAGGATTGATTAAGGAAGTGGAACCCGTTTCTCAAATTTTGGAGCAGACGTGGAGCCAAGCATCTGAATTATTGACGCAATCTTGGGGGACTCATTAATGCGAATTGGATTGTTATTAAGTGGCCAAGGTGCACAAAAAGCCGGCATGGGGCGTGATCTATTTGATAGTAACGCAGACTATCGTGCTGTTGTTGAACGCGCTAGCGAGTTAATGGGATGTGATTTTCAAAAGGATATTTTGGAGGATGACGCCAAGTTAGCTCAGACACAATATGCGCAAGTTGCCATTTATACAATGTCAATGGGAATTTATGCTGCGTTAGATGATGCGATTAAAGAGCAAGTTGTTGGGACCCTAGGCCTTAGTTTAGGTGAATATACAGCTTTAACCATTGCAGGGAGTCTCACTTTTGATCAAGCATTTAATATTTTGAAAGATCGCGGTCGCTTTATGCAAGCTGCAAGTGAAGAAGTTTCTAGTAAAATGATTGTTGTATTAAGCGAACAACAAGCAGAAATTTTGAAATTAATGCAACAAGCACAAAGCGAAGGCGCAACGCTATATCCTGCTAATTTTAATACACCAAAGCAGTTGGTCATTGCCGGACTTGGTTCTGATATTGACAGTTTTACCAATACACTAACAGCTAAAGATATCCGTGTGGTACCGCTAGCTGTTAGTGGGGCTTTTCATACACCCTTTATGGCGAGTGCGGGGACCAAATTAGTGGAACGTTTAGCAACCGAATCATTTGGGGCTTTAACGATGCCAGTTTATTCAAACACAACTGGTCGTGTCTTTGAGGATATTCAGGCAACCCTAAACGAGCAAATTGTTAAGCCAACGCATTTTTCAGATGCAATGTTGGCAATGGCAGATGCCGGTTTGGATGCAACGATTGAATTAGGACCAGATAAAACATTAACAAAATTTGCTAAGCAAATGCTTGATAAGGATGTTGCGCGTTATAGTATTAATGACTTAGCATCTTTGGAGAGTGTGACGCTAAAATTAGCTGAAGGCGAGGAAATCTGATGGATTTAAAGGATAAGAATGTCTTAATTACTGGATCAACGCGTGGAATTGGTTTGTCAATTGCTAAGCGTTTCAGTGCACAAGGGGCAAATGTTATTTTGCATGGTCGTTCAGAACCAAAGCCTGAGGTTTTAGCTGCTTTTCCAGAAGGAACTAAATTTATTACGGGCGACATTTCAGATGCACAAGCAATGAAGGATGTATTAACGGCGTTGATTGCGGATGTTGATCACATTGATGTGTTAGTTAATAATGCTGGAATTGTGAAGGATACATTGACAATTCGGATGTCAACAGATGCTTTTGCGGATGTGGTGAATACGAATTTGAATGGCACTTTTAATGTGACACAACCTATTTTCAAGCATATGCTTAAGCAACGTACTGGTGTGATTTTAAATATGTCTTCAATTGTTGGGTTGCATGGAAATATTGGCCAAGCGAATTATTCTGCATCTAAGGCAGGTTTAATTGGTCTAACCAAGTCACTTGCTAAGGAAGGTGCCATGCGTGGTGTTCGCGTTAATGCGATTGCCCCAGGGATGATTGCATCAGATATGACGAGTCAATTGAGCGAAAAAATGCAAACAACAATTAAAGAGTCAATTCCATTGAAACGTTTCGGTGAAGTTGATGAAATTGCACAAACAGCACAATTCTTAGTGGAAAACGAATACTTGACCGGACAAACAATCACGGTTGATGGTGGGCTTTCACTTTAATTTGAAATAGTTGAGGTAAACAAAAATGACAAGAGTTGTAATAACTGGGTTAGGTGCGGTTACACCACTTGGTAATTCAGCCACGACTTATTTAGATAATCTAATGGCTGGAAAAATTGGGATTACAGAAATCACAAAGTTTGATCCATCAGAAACTGGTATCTCAGTAGCAGGTGAAGTAAAAGACTTTGATCCAGCAGAACGTGTTGGAAAACGTGAAGCCCGTAAAATGGATTTGTTTTCACAATATGGGGTTCATGCAGCAGGTGAAGCTCTTGAGCAAGCGGGTATTGATGAAGAAAATACGGATCCAGCTCGGATGGGGGTCATTTTGGGTAATGGAATTGGTGGCTTGATTACGATTCAGCAACAAGTTATCAAGATGCACGACAAAGGACCTCGTCGCGTGAGCCCAATGTTCGTCCCAATGGCAATTCCTAACATGTTGTCTGGAAACGTTTCAATGCGCTACGGTGCCAAAAATGTGAATTATGTGCTTTCAACAGCCTGTGCTTCAGCAACAAATGCAATTGGAGAAGCGTATATGCGCATTCAAAATGGCATGGCTGATGTCATGATTACCGGTGGGTCAGAAGCAACCATTGAAGAAATGGGTATTTCTGGTTTTGCGGCGTTGACGGCCCTATCAAAAAATACAGACCCTGAACATGCATCACTGCCATTTGATGAAGATCGTAATGGCTTTGTGATGGGTGAAGGATCTGGAATTGTCATCATTGAGTCTTTGGAACACGCACAAGCGCGTGGTGCTGAAATCTTAGGTGAAGTTGTTGGATATGGTGCCAATTCAGATGCTTATCATTTGACGGCGCCAACACCTGATGGTTCAGGACCTGCTGGTGCGATGGAATTGGCCTTAGAAAATGCGCACTTAGAACCAAGTCAAATTGACTACCTAAATGCACATGGAACGGCGACACCAACTAATGATGCTGCCGAAGCCAATGCAATCACACGTGTATTCGGTGATCGTGGTGTTGATGTCTCATCAACTAAGGGAATGACTGGACACTTACTTGGTGCAGCTGGTGCCGTTGAAGCGATTGCTGCCATCGGTGCAACTTTACGCGATGAAATGCCAGCAAACATTGGTGTAACACATCAAGATGAAGCGACAAAGGGTGTTAAGTTAGTTGAATTAGGCCAGCAGAAGAAACCAGTTCATTATGCAATGTCTGCTAACTATGGTTTTGGTGGACATAATGCAGCTTTGATCTTTAAGGATTGGAGTGAATAAGATGGAATTAACATTAGATGAATTAAAAGATTTAATCCAAACCATTAATGATAGTGAATTACGTGAATTTTCAATTAATGAAGGTGATTATGCGCTTCATTTAAGTAAAAATGATGCCCCAACAATGGTTCAGCCAGCTGTGGTACCTGAAGTCATGAGTGACGGGGCAGGATCTGTCACAAGTACTGAAACACAAAATGATGCCCAACCAGCTGAAGTGCTGGGGAGTTTTATTACCGCACCATTAGTTGGAACAGCCTACTTGCGTCCAAATCCAGATGCTAAGCCATTTGTTAATGTTGGGGATCATGTCGCTGTTGGTGACCAAGTTGCCTTGATTGAAGCCATGAAATTGATGACACCGATTAAGAGTGATGTCGCGGGTACCGTGAAACGAATTCTGGTATCAGATGAAGATATGGTTGATTACGATATGAATTTGATTGAAATTCTACCTGATTAGCAGAATGTAAAATGAGGGGTTTTTAAATGGATTTAAATACACAAGAAGTTCAAGAAATTTTGCCACATCGCTATCCCATGTTGTTAGTTGATCGTGTGGAAGATTTGATTCCAGGTGAAACAGCAACAGGGATTAAAAATGTATCGATGAACGAAGAAGTTTTCCAAGGTCATTTTCCTGGAAACCCAACTTTTCCTGGGGTATTAATGGTTGAAGCATTGGCCCAAACGGGGGCGATTGCCATTCTGTCATTACCTGAATATAAAGGGAAGACTGTTTATTTGGCTAGCATTCCAAAGGCACGTTTCCGTAAGAAGGTTGAACCTGGGGATCAATTAAAGTTGACCGTCGAGCTTGAACGCTTCCGTGGACGAATGGGTGTTGGTAAAGGAACTGCTTATGTTAATGGTAAGCGTGTGACAACAGCTGAGTTAACATTTGCGATTGGAGATTAACCATGTTCAAAAAAGTTTTAGTTGCCAATCGTGGTGAAATTGCGGTTAGAATTATCCGTACATTACGCGAAATGGGGATCCAATCCGTTGCTGTTTATTCAACAGCAGATAAAGATAGTCTTCATGTAAAATTGGCAGATGAGGCTGTTGCGATTGGTGGTCCTCGCGCTCAAGATAGTTATTTAGATATGAATAACATTTTAAGCGCAGCCTTATTGACCGGTGCTGATGCAATTCACCCGGGTTATGGCTTTCTTTCTGAAAATGAAATGTTTGCGGAAATGGTTACGGCCGTGGGCATTAAATGGATTGGTCCGAGTGCGGATGTGATTGCCTTGATGGGGAATAAAGCACAAGCACGAGAAGCCATGCGTAAAGCTGGCGTTCCAGTGATTCCGGGTTCTGAAGGTTTTGTTCGTGATGTGAAAGCAGTTGAGCAGATTGCTGACAAGATTGGTTATCCAATTTTGTTGAAAGCGGCTGCTGGTGGCGGTGGTAAAGGGATGCGTTTTGTGTATCATGCAGATGAATTACAAACGCAATTTACTGATGCGCAACATGAAGCGCGGGCCGCTTTTGGGGATGATCACTTATATGTTGAAAAAGTGATGACGGATGTACGCCATATTGAAATGCAAATTATGCGTGATCAATTTGGCCACTATGTTTATTTTCCTGAACGTAATTGTTCGCTACAGCGAAAGAATCAAAAGTTGATTGAAGAAACACCTGCAGTGGGTGTTTCGGAGGAGCAACGTGCCGATTTGGGAGCAATTGCCAAATTAGCCGTTGAGTCCATTGATTATGAAAATACAGGGACGATTGAATTTTTGGAAGATGCGCAAGGAAATTTTTATTTCATGGAAATGAACACGCGTATTCAAGTTGAACATCCCGTAACAGAAATGTTAGTGAATGTGGACTTAGTCCGTCTTCAAGTCCTTGTGGCAGCAGGTGAAGCATTGCCAATGGAACAAGCTGATATTCACATGCAAGGTCATGTGATTGAAGCGCGCATTAATGCTGAAGTTCCTGAAAAAGGATTTCTACCAAGTACTGGTTTAATTTCTGATTTATTTTGGCCAAATGGTGGTTTAGGTGCGCGTATTGATACGGGTATTTATAATCAAGACCGGGTACAACCCTATTATGATGCCATGATTGGGAAAGTGATTGCCAAAGATGATGACCGTACACTTGCCTTACAAAAGTTACGGCGTTTGCTATCAGAAGTACACATTGGTGGTATTCAAACAAATCGTGCTTTTCAGTTAGATTTATTATCGGATGCACATTTTGTTTCCGGTGATTTTAATACAACTTATATAGAGGATTATTTCTTGCCAGCTTGGCAAGAAACAGTGAAGGAGGATAGCAATGGGAGCGGTACATCAATTTAAAAATGAACCTTCTGATGCAGCAAAAAAAGTGCCGGATGGTCTTTTTGTTGACTGCCCTTACTGTCATACTCACTTTTATGAAAAGCAACTTGGTGCCTATAAAGAATGTCCTGAGTGTGGTTATGCTTTCCGTTTGACGGCGCAAGAACGCATTGATCAATTAGTCGATGCGGATACTTTTGTCGAAATGGATGCGCATTTGTCATTGCAAAACCCAAGTTTTCCTGGATATTCTGAAAAATTGCATAAAGCGCAGCGGGCAACGCAGATGCGCGATGCAGTCATGACAGGCTTGGCTGAAGTACAGGGCCAAAAAATTGCGCTAGGTGTGATGGATAGCCATTTTGTGATGGGATCTTTGGGAACCATCGTTGGTGAAAAAATTACGCGTTTATTTGAAAAAGCGTTGCAGGAGCACTTGCCAGTTGTCTTGTTTACGGCCTCAGGTGGGGCACGTATGCAAGAAGGGATTCAATCCTTAATGCAGATGGCAAAAATTTCAGGCGCATTAGCCCGTTTTCAACAAGCTGGTTTATTTTATCTGGTTGTGCTTACTGATCCAACGACAGGTGGTGTGACCGCCTCGTTTGCGATGGATGGGGATGTGACTTTAGCTGAATCACATGCGTTAATTGGTTTTGCCGGACGCCGTGTGATTGAACAAACATTACATGAAAAATTACCAGATGATTTCCAACGCGCTGAATCATTGCAGAAACAAGGTTTTGTGGATGCCATTATTAAGCGACCTGATTTAGCAGATACTATCGCTAAGCTAGTACGAATGCATCAAAGAAAAGAGGTCTAACATGAATTTATTTAAACGTGAGTTAGACCCAGCAGAAATTGTTGCAAAATCTCGTGAAGATCGTTATCCAGCAAATTATATTATTCAATCATTATTTTCGGACTTTTTTGAAATGCACGGTGATCGCTTAAATGGTGATGATCCAAGCATTATTGCTGGTGTTGCGATGCTGAATGAGCAACCTGTGACAGTTATTGCCATTGATAAAGGTGTTACCTTAGATGAAAAGGTCGCTAAACGAAACGGGTCGCCAACACCTAATGGTTACCGTAAAGCGCAACGAATGATGGAACAAGCAGAAAAGTTTCGTCGTCCCATTATTACGCTGATTAATACACCTGGAGCTTATCCGGGAAAAGAAGCAGAAGAAAATGGTCAAGGTGAAGCAATTGCTCAATCTATTTTAAAGAGCATGCAATTAACGGTGCCAATTATTGCGATTATTTACGGTGAAGGTGGTTCAGGTGGGGCGCTAGCATTAGCGACCGCCGATGAAGTTTGGATGCTCGAAAATGCGACTTATTCGGTGTTATCACCTGAAGGTTTTGCTTCTATTCTATGGAAAGATGGTAAACGTTCTGATGAAGCAGCCCGCATTATGGGCTTAACGGCTAATGAATTGTTTGATCAAGGGGTGATTGATTATGTTATCCCTGAAGGTTGGACAAAACGTCGTTTAATGCGCTTGATTCAATTACGTTTAGAGCAATCGATTGAACGGCTCATGAAGTATGATCCGAATGAATTGGTTGCGCGCCGACAACAACGATTTAGAAAATTTTAAAATGATAACAAAAAAGCAGTTACTTAAATTTAAGTAACTGCTTTTTTTAGTCAATAATTTGTAATTCTTTTGAAGAGTGGGTGAAAGAATCAGCACCATTCTCAGTTAGGACAATTGAATCTTCAATTCGAATTCCCAAATCACCGGGGATGTAAATACCAGGTTCAATTGAGAAGGCCATGCCAGGTTCCAAAACCAATTCGTTGTTTTCAGCAATTTGAATTGATTCATGCACAGAACTACCAAGTCCATGCCCAAGGCGATGCACGAAATATTCACCATAACCAGCCTTAGTGATAACGTCACGGGCAATCCCATCAAGTTCACCAGCAGTCATACCAGGTTTAACGGCGTCTTGAGCCGCTAGCTGCGCTTCAAGCACAACATTGTAGATATCGCGTTGGTGGTCAGAAACTTGCTTAAAGGCGACTGTACGCGTGCTGTCTGAGACGTAGCCATCATAAACGGTTCCTAAGTCAAACAGCGCTAAATCACCATTTTGGAGCTTCGTCTGTCCGGTTGAACCATGTGGGTTAGCAGCATGCTGACCAAACTGAACAAGGGTTTCAAATGACATGGCAGGTACACCAGATGCTTTAATGTGATATTCCAAAGCTGCCATTACTTCAAGTTCGCTTTTTCCTTCAGCAAGGGCATCAAATCCAAATTGGAAGGCACGATCGGCATCATCACCCGCGTGATGCATTTTTTCAATTTCACTTGCTGTTTTAATTAAACGCATCCGCTCAATTAGAGGTGTGATATCTCCATTAAACTGGGCATCCGGCACAGCTTGTTGAATGCGCTTGGCACGGTCTAGGGTCAAGGTACCTTGTTCAACGGCCCAATTCTTTGTTTGGTGTGTAAGTGCCTTAATATGGTCACCAATTAACGCAAACGGATTTTGTGAGTCTTGATAACCATAAACAGGATAAGGCCATCCTGCTTCTTTGACTGCTTCAACTTCTAAAGCAGGAGCAAAAATAAATGGATCAGCTTGTGGGAAGAGGACAAGCGCCAAAATACGTTCAATCGGGTCTGATTCAAAACCAGTTAGGTATGAAATTGCATGATAGTCGGAAATGTAGCCAACATCATGACCTGTCTCATTGAGCCAGTTTTGAAGTTCTTTAATATTTTGATACATTAGCAATGCTCCTTTTTCTTAAATTACTCTCATTGTACACGTTTTCAGAAATCAATGTGTTATTTTTGAAAAAATTATGCTAAAATGAGTTCTTGCGAAATGAAAAAGATATGAAAGCGTGTTAAAATAACAATGGTAGCGCTTACAATAAAAACGAAGGAGTTTATTTATGGATAAACAAACAATCACCATCTATGACGTGGCCCGTGAAGCCAAAGTATCAATGGCAACCGTGTCACGTGTTGTGAATGGTAACGCAAATGTTAAGCCTGCAACAAAGGAAAAAGTTGAAAAGGTCATCGCTGACTTAGGATACCGTCCTAATGCAGTAGCGCGTGGTTTAGCATCACGCAAAACCACGACCGTGGGCCTAATTATTCCGGATTTAACTGACCAATATTTTGCTGAACTAGCACGTGGTATTGAAGATGTGGCTCGGATGTATGATTATCAAATTATTTTATCAAGTTCAAATGGGACTGATATGAAAACTGATTTGATTGATAATTTATTGGGTAAGCAGGTTGACGGGATGATTTACATGGGAAATCAAATCGCACCTGACTTCGAGGAACGTTTGATTGAGATTGACTTACCTGTTGTTTTGACAGGAACACTTGATGTTGATAAAAAATTAGCGAGTGTTAATATTGATTATTTCCGTGCCTTTAGCGCTGCCACAAAACGTTTGATTGAGCATGGGCATAAAGAAATTGCCTTTGTTTCAGTTCCGATTACGAAACATACAAAACAAGATTATAAGCTAAAGGGTTACCAAGATGCATTAGTACAGGCTGGCTTAGGGCTTAGTGATAAGCTTGTCTTTGAAGCAGATGCTACTTATGAAGCAGGGTATGCTGCGGCTAAGTCAATTGCTGATTCAGATGCGACTGCTGCAATGGTGGCCACTGATGAAATGGCAGCTGGTGTATTGAATGGTTTGACTGATCTAGGTGTTAAGATACCAGAAGACTTTGAACTGATTTCAAGTAATAATTCCCAATTAACGCAAATTACACGTCCAACGATGGCATCAATTACGCAACCAATTTATGACATGGGAGCGGTAGCGATGCGTATGTTAACAAAGCTCATGCAGCATGAAGCTTTAGATGAAACACAAATTGAATTGAATTATGGTTTTGCTGAACGTGGTTCAATGCGTAAATCATAAAAAAAACACCATTTCAAACGAAATGGTGTTTTTTAGTTTAACAATAAGGAGACAACGGGATTTGAACCCGTGCGCCGGCTCTACACCGGTTCGGCGGATTTCGAGTCCGCTGCATTACCACTCTGCCATATCTCCAAGTACAGTCAATAATTATAAAGCTAATCATCGAAAGATTCAAGAAAACCACCAATTATATAATTGGTGGTTTTCTTAGGATAGCTCATCAGGGAATTGAACCCTGGATGCCGGTGTGAAAAACCGGAGTCTTAACCACTTGACCAATGAGCCATAAAATTAAAAAAATGAAACAATAGCTCATCAGGGAGTCGAACCCTGGATGCCGGTGTGAAAAACCGGAGTCTTAACCGCTTGACCAATGAGCCATAAAATTAAAAAAATGAAGCAATAGCTCATCAGGGAATTGAACCCTGGATGCCGGTGTGAAAAACCGGAGTCTTAACCACTTGACCAATGAGCCATAAAATTAAAAAAATGAAGCAATAGCTCATCAGGGAATTGAACCCTGGATGCCGGTGTGAAAAACCGGAGTCTTAACCACTTGACCAATGAGCCATAAATTGAATTAACAACAAGAGATAATATACCAGATACATCAGAGACATGCAACTAAATTAACTGATTTTTTTTATTTTTTATTTGAAAACTTGTCACCGAAGGGGCGAATGGCTTAAGATGGGAAGCATATTAGAAACACGGGGAGCGGGACAGTGGATAAGTTAAGATGGGTTTTAGATCGTCAGGAACAAGATATTGTACGGTTAAATGATTATTTGTTATCACGCCTTGATGATATTGTGCCAATTACAACGGTTATGCACGATTTAGAATGGTCTCGTTATCGCGTGCTTTCAACATTAGATTCATTAGTGAATGATTTGACGTTTTTGCAAAAAGGAATGAATGAGGATGATAAATACCAACTTTTTGCAAAGGTCATTAAAATTGACCATAGTGTGCAAATCAACACATTGGCATTAGAATACGAATATCGACAACGGTCCATTGCGTGGTTAATGCTCCTGGAAATGTTAACGGAACAAGTTGATTCTTATGAAACATTCGCTGAACGCCATAATGTTTCTGTCGCGGTTGTCCGGGCTGCGAAGCAAAAAATTCAAGATGCCTTTGCCAATCAAGACATTGAAGTCAGTAAAAATAATCGGATTGTCGGAAACGAAGTGATTGTCCGATCATTCTTTATGCAACTGATGCGTTATTACCATGCACAAATTGAAACATCGCTGATTCAATCGACGCGTGAAGAGGCCCTTTTAACTGAGAGCTTAATTGAGGAACTGCTTAAAATTTATGATTTACCACAAGATGTGACCAGCCATAGTGTGATTTCTTTGCAAGTATTAATTTGGTTGGTACGTGTTCAAAACGGCCATCAATTGCATGAATATGATTTGCCAAAATTATTGAAACCACAAACGGAATGGCCACAAGCCTACCAAGAGTTGGCCAAAAAATTGGTGGCAATTATGAAGCAAGTATCGGATCTACCTGATCATGTGTTACGAACAGAAGCGGATTTTGCCGTTCTAGCATTGTTCACCAGTGGATTAGTGACGGATTTCCCGCAATCGATGCTGACAACTGAAGCGCAAAAGCATATTAGTTCGTTTAAACATATTTTAGAACAAACGTATCAACAATTTTTCCATCAGACGATTGATCCAACGATTGAAGAACAATTATATCAAGCCACGTTGAGCAGTAATCTACGCACAATGTATTTTATGAAAGATTTAGTTCAAAGCTCAGTTGATATTGGTGTGTTGGAAAGTAACTTCCCAATTCATGCGCGTTTTGTGGGAAAATTGATGAAAAATATTGCTGAACAATGGACTCCCGATGAACAGCGCAAATTTATGCGGGTGCAATTTGAAGATTATTTCAATTCAGCAATTATGTATTTGCCACCGAAATTGATTGTGCCACCTGTTCGTGTCGCAATTGGCTTTATTTACCATCCTATGATGCGACAACTTATCTGTGAGCAACTTGCCCATAGTCGTAATATCAATTTTGAATTTGTAGAAATTGGGACAGAAGCAGATTTGTACATTTCTGATATTCCTTTAGAAGGTAATGTCACCGTCCCCGGTTATATTTGGAATATTTATCCGGATAATCATACACTTGATCAGTTCATGCAAGATGCTTTGCAGGTAGCGGTTAAACATTTTAAAAATTCTGAATACTAAAAGACTTGTCTAATTCCAAGTCTCCCAAATTTTTTGCGTGTTTTTTACAAAATAAAAAAAAAATAACATGGCATTTTACACGATTATTAGCTATTCTATTGAGTATAGTAGTGAGGTTGCTTTATGAGGGGATGTGCAAGCACATTTTAAGCACCCTTAGCTACATTTAGCTTTGGGGAAAGTTAAGAGAGTATACCTTTATGGGGGAAAGAAGAGAGTCAGGTAACTGACTCTCTTTTATTTTGCAAAAAAAGTGAAGTTTAGTGTTAAAATAGACTTTTAAATTAAGAAAAGGATTGTGATGAGCATGATAGCTGGGAAAAAAATTGTGTTGGTTGTGACAGGGGGCATTGCAGCCTATAAAACACTCATATTGGCGCGATTATTAATTAAGGCGCACGCCGAGGTTCGCGTTGTAATGACGCATGCAGCCACAGAGTTTGTAACGCCAAAAACATTCAGCGTCTTAACACAGCATGATGTGTTAACAGATTTATTTAGCGACCAAACGCAAGCCGATATTTCACATATTGAGCTGGCAGACTGGGCTGATTATATGTTGGTCGTGCCAGCGACGGCGAATTTTATGGCCAAAATGGTTCAAGGCATTGCTGACGATGCTGCTTCTAGCGTGGTGATTGCGCGCCATACACCAATTGCGATTGCACCAGCTATGAATTTAAACATGTATCAAAATCCGGCCGTTGTTCGTAATTTAGAACAATTAAAAGCAGATGGTGTGCATATTATTGAACCGGTGGTGGGTGATTTAGCTGAAGGTTACCAAGGTAAAGGGCGCTTACCCGAACCAGAGGATCTCTATGCCCAAATTGAAGTGTTAATGGAACGTGACTTGGGGACGCCAGTATTGACTGGTAAACGCGTCTTGATTTCTGCAGGTGGCACGAAAGAAGCCATTGATCCAGTGCGGTATATTGCGAATCGGTCATCTGGAAAAATGGGTTATGCTTTAGCGCAAGCAGCAGTTCAAGCCGGTGCACAAGTTGATTTAGTGTCAACGGTTCAACTACCGGCACCAATGTTTACGAATGTGATTGCCGTCGAAACGGCAGATCAAATGTTAGCCGCTATGCAGGCTCACTTTGAACAAGCGGATATTGTGATTATGGCGGCCGCAGTGGCGGACTATCGTGTCGCAAATCCAGCTAATCAAAAAATCAAAAAAGACCCCGACCAAAAGGGGTTAACGTTGAATTTAGTTGAAAATCCTGATATTTTGGCGCAGTTAGGGGCTAAAAAGACGCATCAATATTTAGTGGGGTTTGCAGCTGAAACACAAAATCTTTTGGAACATGCGCAAGCAAAGTTAATCAAAAAGCAAGCAGATTTGTTAATTGCAAATGATGTATCCAATCATGACATTGCATTTGGGTCTGATAATAATGAAGTCACGCTATTATCAAAAAATGATGCGCCTAAACATTTACCGTTAACGGATAAATTAACTTTGTCACATCAAATTCTAGAAATTATCGCTGCGCAAATGGAGGAATAGTAACATGCAAGTAGGAATCGATAAGATGAGTTTTTTTGCGCCAAATTATTATCTTGATATGGTTGATTTAGCGCATGCACGTGGTGAAGATCCTGACAAATATTTAATTGGGATTGGACAGTCGGAACAAGCCGTGTTGCCACCAACCCAAGATGTGGTGACAATGGGGGCAAATGCAGCCGACCAAATGTTAACAGATGCTGATCGTGCAGACATTCAAGAAATTATTTTTGCAACTGAGTCAGGTATTGATCAATCAAAATCTGGGGCAGTCTATGTCCAAAAGTTACTCGGATTGAATCGGTATGCGCGGACGATTGAGCTTAAACAAGCATGCTATTCAGGAACTTATGGCTTAATGCAGGCGCGCGATTATGTGACATTACATCCAGAAGCTAAAGTATTAGTGATTGCTTCTGATGTTGCGCGTTATGGTTTAGAAACGGGAGGCGAGGTCACACAAGGTGCTGGCGCTGTGGCCATGTTAGTGACTGCTAATCCCCGTATTGCCACGTTGAATCAAGATAATGTGTTTATGTCTGATGACATTATGGATTTTTGGCGTCCTAATTATTCAACAACAGCAGTGGTGGATGGAAAATTTTCATCCAATGTTTATCGTGATTTCTTCAAGGAATTATGGGAACGCTATCAAGAACAGAACCAAAAGACACTGGTCGATTTTGAAGCCTTCGTTTTCCATTTGCCATTTACAAAAATGGGCTTAAAAGCTTTACGTGATGTTTTGCCGGAAGTTTCAGAGTCAAAACAAACGGCGTTAATGGACGCGTTTGAGGCAAGTCGGGTTTATAATAAAAAAATTGGTAATCTGTATACAGGTTCAGCTTATTTGAGCTTATTATCATTATTGCAAAATGACGCATCGTTACAGGCGGGGGATGATATCGCCTTGTTTTCATATGGTTCTGGGGCTGAAGGTGAAATTTTCTCATTAACCCTACAACCAAACTATCAAGATGTGTTATTAACTCAGCAATTACCTGACCTGTTTAAACAACGGGAAAAATTGTCAATTGCAGCGTATGAAGAAATGTTTAATGCTGGATTGACAAGTGGTCAGGATCGACAATTAGATATGACGCATGACTCAGCCAAATTTGTTTTGACTGGTTTGCAGGCGCAACAACGCCAATATCGCAAACAATAAATTTGAAACAAATGAAAATATTCGCTTTTGATTAGAAAGTCGATGTTTAGGATGCTGGTCCGTTCGTTTTTATGGTAAGATAAGAGCATCATATGTTGAGGAGAGAAACACGAATGACGAAAGTTTACTTGGCAGGACCTTTTTTTGATGCAGAACAAATCGAACGAATTGAGCGAATGGAACATGCATTGACTACCAATGACACAGTTACGAGCTTTTTCAGCCCACGTTCTGAAACAAATGACCAATTTGAAATGGGGACACCTGAATGGGCAGCAGCGACTTTTGAAGTCGATCGTAAAAATATCGATGCTGCTGATGTTGTCGTTGCTGTGATTGACTATGTTGATGAACATGTTGATCCTGGAACTGCCTGGGAAATTGGTTATGCAAATGCGAATCACAAGCCAGTGATTCTTGTTAAAGAAAAACCTAATGGTAGTGTTAACCTCATGATGGGAATTCCAGCCCATGCTGTGTTGCTGCACGTGTCAGATGTTGCAGCTTATGATTTTGATGACATGCCAACTTCTGAATGGACTGGCGATATGTTCTAAGCTTCCTTAAAACACCTTGATTGGTGTTTTTTTATTAGCTTTTTATAAAAATTAAGGTAATATAGAAGTATTAGGAATTGAGAAGGAATAGATTATGATGTTATTACGTAAAATCGGTCGGATTATCCAAATCTGGCTGACTAAATTTTGGATACCCTTGTCAATTACGGTGGTCCTTTTGACGATGGCGATTACCACAACCACCGTATTATTACATCGGGAACAGGTCACTGTGAAAATTAGTAATATTCCTGTCCATACAAAACGCGGAGTTAGTGCGCCTTCTGCCGGTGTGTTAAATCGGGGTGAGCATTTACAGATTTTAAAACGTGATAATGGTTGGTATCAAATTCGACGAGAAGATGAGTCTGAGGTATGGGTTGCTGGCTGGTTAGTTGAACGGACACAACCGTTGGATAAAATTACGCCGTTGTCAGAAGCAACCGTTGTCTTGGATCCGGGACATGGTGGTTCTGACGTTGGTGCCATTTCAAATGGTGGCGACTACGAAAAAAAGTACACATTAGAGCTTGGTCAGGCCGTACGCAAGGAACTTGAAAAACAAGGGACCCGGGTGATTATGACGCGTTCAACGGATAAATTAGTTGAATTAGCTGATATTCCGACTGTGGCTGAAAAGAATCAAGCTGATATGTTTATTTCATTCCACTTTGACTCATCCCCACAATCAAACTCTGCATCTGGTTTTACCACGTATTACTACCATGAAAATAATGGTTCTTTGGACTTAGCACGTGATGTAAACAAAGCGATTGCACCAAATATGCCAAAAGACATGCCAAATAAAGGGGAAGAATTTGGTGATTTCTTAGTAATTCGTGAAAATAGCGTACCAGCGATTTTGATGGAGAATGGTTATATTAATTCAAATAAGGATTTGAAACACATGAAATCAGAGGACTTCACGCAGCAGATAGCTCGTGATATTCCAGATGGGTTGCAAAGCTATTTGGCGCGCCAAAAGCAATAGTTGCGATTCAAGGATGTGACTTGACGCGTGGCGAGTTCTAAGCGATAATAAGAAAGAAATATTTGAACCGATGAGAAAGTTAATTTAAGCATTGAAACTAAAGCGAGCAGATGATGGTGTAAGATCTGTGTTTTGACTTAGAGGGACACTTTTTAGGTCACATGATGTGCGTGATTACCGCGTTAAGGTGAGAATTAGAACCAAACCAAGGTGGTACCGTGCATGAAATGCGCCCTTGATGACAGGATAAAACTGTTATCAAGGGTGCTTTTTTTTCGGTTCAGTCAAATTGAGAGGAATTATAATGGCCAAACAAACATTTCAAAAGCCAAAAGGCACAGCAGATTTATTACCAGGAGAATCACATAAATGGCATTTTGTAGAAGAAACTGCCCGTTTATTGTTCTCAGATTATCAATACCAAGAAATTCGGACGCCAATTTTTGAAAACTTTGATGTATTTGCCCGTTCAGCCGGTGATACATCAGATGTTGTGACAAAAGAGATGTATGATTTCCATGATAAAGGGGATCGTCATATTGCACTTCGTCCAGAAGGAACGGCAGGAGTTGTCCGTTCTTTCGTTGAAAATAAATTATTTGGGCCAGAATTCAGTAAGCCATACAAGGCATTTTATATTGGACCCATGTTCCGCTATGAGCGACCACAAGCTGGTCGTATGCGCCAATTCCATCAAATTGGGGTTGAGGCGATTGGTTCAGAATCACCAGCTCTAGATGCTGAAACAATTGCCATGGCGGTTGATTTCTTCCAAACCTTGGGGGTAGCAGACTTAAAGGTCACGATTAATTCTTTGGGTGATCAAGAATCACGCGAAAACTATCGTCAAGCATTGATTGATTATTTGACACCGTTTAAGGCTGAATTATCAGCAGATTCACAAGCGCGACTTGAAGCAAATCCATTACGTGTACTTGATTCAAAAGATGCCAAAGATCAAGAGTTTGTGGCTAATGCACCATCAATTTTGGATTTCTTAACACCAAGCGCTCAAACACATTGGGAAAAAGTGCAAGCTTATTTGGATGCCTTAGGGATTGATTATGAAATTGATGCCAACACGGTTCGTGGTTTGGATTATTATAACCACACCATTTTTGAAATTATGACCCAAAGCAAAGTGTTAGGTTCAGGTTGGACGACCATTGCTGGTGGAGGCCGTTACGGTGGTTTAGTTGAAGAATTTGGTGGTCCAGAATTACCAGGTGTTGGGTTTGGAATCGGCTTGGAACGTTTGATGTTGCTTTTGGGTGAAGCGGATGCGGTTTTGCCAGACGCACCTGCATTAGATATCTATGTTGCCAATCAAGGAGACGGAACTGATGTTGCAGCAATGCAAATGTTGCAAGCAGTCCGTTCATTTGGTTACAGCGCTGACCGTGATTACCAAGAACGTAAGTTAAAAGGGCAGTTTAAGGCGGCTGATCGTGAACAAGCTCATTACATGATTTTGATTGGTGAACGTGAATTAGAAGCGCAAACAGCAACGCTAAAGAACTTAGAAACTGGAAAAGAGCAACAAGTTAAGTTAACTGACTTATATACAGCATTACCAGATTATTTAGAATTTGAAGGCGAGGAATAAATAGATGAAACGTACAAATTATGCAGGTTTGATTGATGAGAGTTATGAAGGACAAACAGTTACCTTGGATGGTTGGGTGCAAAAGCGCCGTGATTTAGGTGGTTTGATTTTCATTGATTTGCGTGACCGTGAAGGGATTGTGCAACTAGCATTTTCAGACGAAATCTCAAAAGAAGCGTTAACTGTTGCCGAATCAATTCGTTCAGAATATGTGATTGAAGTGCAAGGTGTTGTTAAAGCCCGTACTGCTGGTGCTGAAAACGAAAATTTGCATTCAGGAAAGATTGAAGTGCAAGTAACACAAGTTGAAGTGCTGGCTGAAGCAAAAACGACGCCATTCTTAATTGAAGATGGTGTGGATGCTTCCGATGAAACGCGTTTGAAGTATCGTTATCTTGACTTGCGTCGCCCTGAAATGCAAGAAAACTTACGTGTTCGTTCAAAGATTACAGCAGCCACGCATGAGTTCTTAGATCAAGCAGGTTTCATCGATATTGAAACACCATATTTGGCTAAGTCAACGCCAGAAGGGGCTCGTGATTATTTGGTGCCTTCACGAATTTATCCAGGATCGTTCTATGCGTTACCACAATCACCACAATTGTTTAAGCAATTGTTAATGGGTGCCGGTTTTGATCGTTATTATCAAGTTGCGCGTGCTTTCCGTGATGAAGATTTGCGTGGTGATCGTCAACCTGAATTTACACAACTTGATATTGAAACATCATTCATGAATCAAGATGAAATTCGTGAATTAGTTGGTGAATGGGTCAAGGCCATTATGCAAAAAACGGTTAACTATGACTTGGATCCAACGACAATTCCGGTTTTGACATGGGAAGAATCAATGCGTCGTTTTGGAACGGATAAGCCTGACATGCGCTTTGATATGGAATTGCAAGACCTCTCAGATATGATGGCTGATTCAGCCTTTGGCGTCTTTTCAAATGCCATTGCAAATGGTGGCATGGTTAAAGCAATCGTTGTTCCAGGTGGTGCTGAAAAGTATTCACGTAAAGAGATTGATAAGTTAGGTAAGTATGTGGAGCGCTTTGGGGCTAAGGGCTTAGCTTGGTTGAAGATTACCGATGAAGGCATCACCGGACCAATTGCTAAATTCTTAACAGAACAAGCTGATGCATTGCTTGAAACGACAAAAGCACAAGCTGGAGATTTGATTTTGTTCGCGGCTGATCAAGCTAATGTCGTTAACCCAACCCTTGATGCATTGCGTCGTATGACCGCACAAACAATGGATTTGATTGATGATCAAAAGTGGGCATTTGCTTGGATTATTGATTGGCCACTCTTTGAATACCAACCAGAAGAAGATCGTTGGATTGCGGCCCACCATCCATTCACGATGCCAAATGAAGCTGATTTGCCTTTGATGGCAACAACTGAGGGTGCACATCAAGCACATGCACAATCATATGATTTGGTTTTGAATGGTTATGAATTAGGTTCAGGGTCAATTCGTATTCACCGTATGGATATTCAACAACAAATGTTGTCTGCCCTTGGTTTCACCCCTGAATCAGCGCAAGAAGCCTTTGGTTTCTTGCTTGAAGGTATGGAATATGGCTTCCCACCAATGGGTGGTATTGCCTTAGGTTTGGATCGTTTGGCCATGATTCTAGCAGGGCGTGACAATATTCGTGATGTGATTGCGTTCCCTAAGAATTCAAAGGCAACAGAACCAATGACGGATGCTCCAACCCTTGTATCAAAGGCACAAATTGAAACTGATTTGGGCCTAACAGCACCTGAATATGCGGATACTGATGCGCCAAATATGGCTGAAGAATAATTAATCAGGCATGAGGATAGGTAAAATAATATGACGCAGATAATGCTCTATTTTGATCGACATGAATTTGCAGCGCGCATCGTGGCAGCTGTGATTTATGCCCTAACTTCGGCAATTGCGATTAATTTCTTTTGGACGCCTGGTCACATTTATTCTTCAGGCTTTACTGGCTTGGCACAAATTGTGAATACGGTGGGGACACGCTTCTTTAATGTGGATTTACCAATTGGCTTGTTATTGATTATCTTAAATATTCCGATTCTGCTATTAGGCTATAAAAAGTTAGGTTATCGTTTTACAATGTTTACCGCTTTGGCGCTTATTTTAGCCGCATTAGCGATTCGGTTTGTCCCAGATCCACCAGCTAATTGGAGTAATGATTCATTACTTTTGGCAATTTTTGGTGGTGGGATTAACGGATTTGGAACCGGATTTGCGCTTAGAACCGGATTATCAACAGGTGGTTTAGATATTATTGGTATTGTCGTGCGTAAGAAGTTTGGTTTACGGATGGGTGCCGTTAATTTAACGTTTAACTTCTTTATTTTAATGGCCGCTGGTTACTTATTTGGACCTCAGTTTGCACTTTACACGGGGATTTCGTTAATTGTGAACGCCTTTATGATTGATAATGTGTATACGCGTCAACAAAAGTTACAAGTGATGATTGTGACAGAAAATCCTGATAAAGTGATTGATATGTTGCAACAAAATATTCGACGCGGGATTACGATTGTGCATGATGCTGAGGGTGGTTACAATCACCATCAAAAAGAAATCTTATTTACGGTTATCTCAGCTTATGAACGATATGACTTCCGTGATGCGTTAGAATTAGCAGATCCAAAAGCCTGGTCATCAACTTGGCGGATTGAACATACAATGGGTCGCTTCTACGAACCAAAACTTTAAAAAATATTGATTGACTTGTATCTTCATTCTGGTAGAATATATTTGAACAAAAGTGTGCGACATTAAAAGTTGAATTCTTCACACGGGAAGGGAGGGTAAACATTATGGCAAAGACTGTTGTTCGTAAGAATGAGTCTCTAGATGATGCTCTCCGTCGCTTTAAGCGTGGTGTATCAAAGGACGGTACTCTACAAGAATACCGTAAGCGTGAGTATTACATCAAGCCATCAGTACAACGTAAGTTGAAGGCTGAGGCTGCTCGTAAGCGTAAGAACAAGAAGGGACGTTAATTCGTTCTGGCCGGGCTACCTTTGGGTGGTCCGGCTTTTGTTATCTATAAAGGAAAAAGAGGGTAGGAACATGAGTTTAGTTGAACAATTAAATGCAGATATGAAAGCAGCCATGAAGGCAAAGGACAAGGAAACATTAAGTGTGATTCGAATGCTTAAAGCTGATTTGTCAAATGAACAAATTAAAGCGGGGCATGATCTGTCAGCGGATGAAGAATTGTCAGTTGTTTCACGCGAAATGAAGCAACACGTTGAAGAACGTGACTCATATGCCGATGCTGATCGTGAAGATTTGGTAGCTGATTTACAAGCACAAATTGAAGTTTTGAAGCGCTACATGCCAGAACAACTTTCAGAAGAAGAAGTCCGCGCCATCGTTCAAGAAACGATTCAAGCAGTTGGTGCTTCAAGTAAGGCTGATATGGGTAAAGTCATGGGTGCTTTGATGCCTAAGGTTAAAGGTAAGGCTGATGGTAAGATGATCAACCAACTAGTTCAAAGTGAATTAGCATAAGTTAGTTCATTTTTACGGGGATTTCATTCCCGATACATAGTTAAGTAAGGTATAATAAGTAATATAGATAAAAAAGAGGTTTAGATATTTGACAAAGTCGATTGAAAAACAGTATCAATTTGAGAATCCAGAACAAGAAATTGGTTTGGTCGGTCCCCAGGATGCGAACATTAAATTGCTTGAAGAAGGCATGCATGTCGTGATTAAGGGGATGGGTGAGCAATTATTGATTAGTGGTGATGAACAAGCGGTCGCGCAAACGCTTGCAGTCATTGATGAACTGTGTTTTTTAATTAAAAAGGGTGTGCGAATTGCACCAGCTGACGTGGTATCTGCCATGAATATGGTACAACGGGGCACTTTAGAATATTTTGCGGATATGTATACTGAAACCGTGATTCGCGATGCTAAAGGACGCTCAATCCGCGTTAAAAACTATAGCCAACGGGAATACGTAAATGCCATCAAACATCAAGATGTTGTGTTTGGGATTGGCCCAGCTGGAACTGGTAAAACTTACTTAGCGGTTGCAATGGCGGTGGCAGCGTTGAAGCGCGGCGATGTTGAACGCTTAGTCATTACCCGTCCTGCTGTTGAAGCTGGTGAAAGTTTAGGCTTTTTACCAGGTGATTTAAAAGAGAAGGTGGACCCCTATCTACGCCCAATTTATGATGCACTATTTGCCATTTTGGGTAAGGAACACACCAAACGCTTAATTGATCGTGAAGTGATTGAAATTGCGCCATTGGCTTACATGCGTGGTCGGACATTGGATAATGCGTTTATTATTTTGGATGAAGCGCAAAATACGACAACCCAGCAAATGAAAATGTTTTTAACGCGTTTAGGATTTGGTTCAAAAATGGTTGTGAATGGTGACCCATCACAAATTGATTTACCACCACGAGTTCGGTCGGGGCTTTTACAAGCACAGGATGTCTTGGCCGCTGTGAACCATATTGGCATGGTGACATTTAATGCCGGTGACGTTGTCCGTCATCCGGTTGTGGCCTCAATTGTTGCGGCGTATGATGCATTTGATGCTGAAAAAACAGAGAAGTAATGAGGGAAAAGAAATGGATTTAGCTTTAATTGATGAATCAAAGCCAGGGATGTCAGAGGAACATTTGACACTTGTAAAAAAGGTCCTTGATTATGCAGGGCAAGCATTAGGTTTACCTGATGATACAGAGATGTCAGTAACCTTCGTTAATAATGACGAAATTCAACGTTATAATCGTGAATATCGTGGTTTAGATAAACCAACCGATGTTATTTCATTTGCCATCGAAGATGATGACGATGATTTGCCACTTGTTATGGATGAGGAAATGGCGGAAGAAATTCCTAAGAATATTGGTGATTTGATTGTTTCAGTCGATAAAATCGGTGAACAAGCTGAATATCTTGAACATTCATGGGAACGCGAATTAGGCTTTTTGGTTGTTCATGGTTTCTTACACCTAAATGGTTATGACCATATGCGCAGTGAAGCCGATGAAAAAGAAATGTTTGATTTACAACGTCAAATTTTAGATGATTATGGACTCACAAGATAAGCGGCGAGATGACCAGCATCAGGTCACTAAAAATAGTCATTTCTTACAAGCTTTACACCATGCTTTAGATGGAATTGGTGAGGTATTAGTTCGCGAACGTAATATGCGCTTTCACATTTTTGCGGCAGTGCTGGTATTATTATTCGGTTTATACCTAGGCATTGGTCGTTCTGATTGGATTTGGATCACGATTGCTGTGGCCATGGTCATTATGTCTGAATTTGTGAATACAATGGTTGAAGCAATTGTGGATTTAATTGTGGCCGATACGTACCACCCCTTAGCTAAAGTTGCCAAAGACGTTGCGGCTGGTGGTGTGTTAGTTGCGGTTGGGACGGCAGTTGTTATTGGTGGATTGATTTTTTATCCCTATATTTTTTAAACGCACGAGAGAAGAGGAAAGTAAAGTATGTCTGAAGACTTTAAGTCAGGATTTGTTGCGATTGTTGGGCGTCCCAATGTTGGGAAGTCAACGTTGTTAAACAAAATGATTGGTGAAAAAATTGCGATTATGTCACCAAAAGCACAAACAACGCGTAACAAAATTCAAGGAATTTATACCACGGATGATGGGCAAATTGTGTTTATTGACACACCTGGAATTCACAAGCCTCAAAATGGTTTGGGTGATTTCATGATGAAAACTGCAACATCAGCTTTGCAAGAATCAGATATCATTTGGTTCGTTGTGAATGCCGATGAGCCACGTGGTGGTGGGGATGATTTTATTATTAATCGTCTAAAAGATGTTAAGACACCGGTTTACTTGGTGATTAACAAAGTTGATTTGATTCAACCTGAAGAAGTATTGCCAATGATTGCTGATTATCAAGCGCAATTAGACTTCGCTGAAATTTTCCCGATTTCAGCACGAACGGGTGAAAACGTGCAAGACTTGATTGATAACACGATGGACCAATTAGAAGCTGGCCCACAGTATTATCCTGAAGATCAAATTACAGATCATCCAGAACGCTTTATTATGGGTGAATTAATTCGTGAAAAAGTCCTACAATTGACGCGTCAAGAAGTACCACATTCAGTCGCTGTGGTCATTGATAATATTGCGCGTGAAGCGAATGAAAAATTGCATGTTCAAGCAACGATTGTTGTGGAACGTCCGAGCCAAAAGAATATCATTATTGGTAAGGGTGGTAGCATGATTAAAGAAATCGGAACGCGAGCACGTAAAGATATCGAACGCCTATTGGGAAACAAGGTCTATCTTGAGCTTTGGGTTAAGGTTGAAGAGCGCTGGCGTGATAAGCCACAAGCCTTACAATCATACGGCTATCAAGAAGATGTTGATGTTTAATTAACAAGCTGAAAATGGTGAGAGAAATCGTTGCATTTTAAGACGGTTTCTTTTTCTTTATCGTTAAGTAGGAGGAGTGATATGCCAAATATTTTTCACGGAATTGTGATGTATCAACGTCCGCATAAAGAGCAAGACTTAATGGTTAAAATATTGACTAAAGAATTTGGTAAGCGTATGTTTTATATTCGCCATGGAAAATCGAAACGCTATCAATACGCCGCTGAGATGCAACCACTAACCATGGCAACCTATGAGGGGACCATTAATCGAAGCGGACTAAGTTTTATTAATGATGTTAAAAAAAGTGAACTGCCACGCCTTTTTTTAGCAGATGTGGAAGCCAATGCTTATATGACTTATATCTTAGGTTTGATTGATGCCGCTTATGTGGATAATCAACCGTTGGAAAAATGGTTTGACACAGCTGAATTGGCTGAGCAAAAAATGCGCGATGGTTTTGATGCGCAAGTATTAGCAAATTATTTTGAAATTCATCTTTTACCAGATTTTGGTATTCATATGGAATGGCAGCAATGTGTCGTTTGTGGTAATGACCAAGGTCCAATGGACTTTTCAGAACATTATCAAGGTGTCTTATGTCAAAAGCATTGGCATGAAGATGAATATCGTATGCACTTAGACCCAAAAGCGCTCTTTATTCTACAAAAACTGGATCGGGTAGATTTAACGCAAATCAAAACCTTAACAATTAAATCAGAAACAAAGCAAGAGTTGAAACGTGTCTTGGATCGAATCTATCAAGAACAAGTCGGGGTCCAATTACGTGCAAAATCATTCATTCAAGAATTACATCAATGGGACCAGCGATTGCAACAACGGGGACAGAAAAGTGATGGAAGCGATTGACCTTTAAACTAGGTACGAGTAAAATAACAGATATGATATTGATGACAGAATAGTTATAAATGGCTGACCAGCAAGTTATCGTTGATGGAAGGATAACCAGTACATTTATAAGGGGCGCTGTCGGAATCACTAACAATTAAAATGAAGCTGCCAAGGGTTGCCTTGGAAGTAGGGTGGAACCGCGATTCTATCGTCCCTACATCAATTGTCAAACGATTGGTGTAGGCTTTTTTTATGCACAAAAACAGAAAGGAATCAGGCATGACTGAAAAGTTAAGTGTACAAGACATTATTTTGACGTTACAAAAATTTTGGGCGGATCAAGGCGCAATGTTAATGGAGGCGTATGATACAGAAAAAGGGGCCGGAACAATGAGCCCTTATACTTTCTTACGTGCGAATGGTCCAGAACCTTGGCATGCGGCATATGTGGAACCTTCACGTCGTCCAGCTGATGGACGTTATGGGGACAATCCAAACCGTCTTTATCAACACCATCAATTCCAAGTGGTGATGAAGCCATCTCCTGATAACATTCAAGAGCTTTATTTGGCTTCATTGGAAGCCTTAGGGATTAATCCACTTGAGCATGATATTCGTTTCGTTGAAGATAACTGGGAAAACCCTTCAATGGGTGCCGCTGGAATTGGTTGGGAAATTTGGCTTGATGGAATGGAAGTGACACAATTTACCTACTTCCAACAAGTTGGAGGTATCCCCGTTGATGCGGTAACTTCTGAAATTACTTATGGTCTAGAACGTTTGGCATCATACATTCAAGATGTCCCAACGGTTTATGATTTGGAATGGGGAAATGGTGTGCTTTACGGAGACATCTTCAAAGAACCTGAATTTGAACACTCAACGTATTCATTTGATGAATCAGATTCTGAGATGTTATTACGTCACTTTGGTGAATATGAAGCCGAAGCTAAACGTGCCTTGGCTGCAAATTTGGTACACCCAGCCTATGACTACATTTTAAAGTCATCACATACCTTTAATTTGCTAGATGCACGTGGCGTTGTTTCTGTTACAGAACGTGCGAAGTATCTAAGCCGAATTCGTAAGATGGCACATCAAGTGGCACAAGAGTTTGTGGACGAGCGTAAGAAGCTTGGTTTCCCTTTGTTAAAGGATGAAGCTTTACGCGAAGCCTACTTACCTGCAGATAAGGAGGAAAACTAACATGGCAAATTATTTACTTGAAATTGGCTTAGAAGAAATGCCAGCGCATTTGGTTACGCCAGCAATTAACCAATTGGTTGAACGTGTGGAGACTTTCTTAAATGAACAACATTTAACACATGGTGCTCTCAAGCCATTTTCAACGCCACGTCGTTTGGCCGTCTTGGTTGAAGATATTGCACAAAAAGCAGATGACTTGGAAGAAGAAGTCAAAGGTCCAGCTAAAAAGGCAGCCTTAGATGCTGATGGTAACTATACGAAAGCGGCGCAAGGATTTGTGCGTGGACAAGGTTTAACCACAGATGACATCACTTTTAAAGAATCTAAGGGTAACGAGTATATCTTTGTGACCAAGTTTGAAGCTGGTAAGCCAGCTGCTGAAGTGTTGACAGCAATGAATAGTGTTGTTGAAAGCATGACTTTCCCAACAACAATGCGTTGGGGTCGTCATAATTTCGAATATGTGCGCCCAATTCGTTGGATGGTATCATTACTTGATAGTGAGATCGTGCCATTTAATGTGTTAGATGTTGCAACTGGTCGCACATCACGTGGACACCGTTTCTTGGGACATGATGTTGAAATCATGGATGCAACAGACTATGCGACAACTTTACAAAGTGTTTATGTACAAGCCGACGCACAAGCCCGTAAGGAAGCCATTGAATCACAAATTGCAAAAATTGCCGCTCAAAATGATTGGCAAGTGGCACCAGACGCAGATTTGCTTGAAGAAGTGAATAACCTTGTTGAATACCCAACTGCCTTTGCTGGAAATTATGACGAAAAGTATTTGTCATTGCCAGATGAAGTGTTGATTACCTCAATGAAGGAACATCAACGTTTCTTCCACGTAACGGATGCAAATGGGGCTTTGTTGCCACACTTCATTTCAGTACGTAATGGAAATGATCAACATTTGGATAATGTGATTGCGGGAAATGAAAAAGTTTTGGTCGCGCGCCTAGAAGATGCGCTATTCTTCTATGAAGAAGATCAAAAGCATGATATTGATTTTTACAATGATAAGTTGAAGCTTGTGTCATTCCATGCCAAGTTGGGGTCAGTTTATGACCATACCCGTCGTGCGAAGGCGCTCGCACATTTGATTGCCAATGAGTTGGCTTTGAATGAGCAAGACCAAACATTACTTGACCGTGCGGGATCAATTTATAAGTTCGACTTGATGACTGGCATGGTTGGTGAATTTGATGAATTGCAAGGTATCATGGGTGAAAAGTATGCGCTAATCTTCGGTGAAGATGCTGCGGTTGCACAAGCCATCCGTGAACACTACATGCCAATTAATGCGGGTGGTGAGTTACCAGCTAGCGAACTAGGTAAGATTCTTGCTTTGGCAGATAAGTTGGATACAATTTTGTCATTCTTTGCAGGCGACATGGTCCCTTCAGGGTCAAATGATCCGTATGCATTACGTCGTGCGGCCTCAGGAATTGTGAATATTTTAGTTGCCAATAATTGGAACTTGAATATTGATGCGCTTTTGAATCGATTCATTGCTGATATGGCCGAGCAAAAGGATGCTTTGGGCTTGCCAGAAGCGGTTGCTGCAAAGCTAACAGCCAGTGTATCTGATGTTGTTGCCTTTTTGACTGACCGTGTTGTCAAAGAAATGAGCGACGAACATATGCGTCATGATGTGATTGAAGCGGTAACTCAAAATCATTTCACAAGTGCTGTGCAAATGTTTGTGTCAGCCCATGCGGTATTAGCTCACATGGACGACGCTGATTTCCGTAATGGTGTTGAAGGTTTGACCCGTATCGAGCGTTTGACTAAGAAGAATGCAACTGATGCGCAAGTTGACGCAAGCTTGTTCGAAAATGATGCTGAAAAAGCATTGTATGAGGCAGTTGGACCACTTTCTGAGTTAACAACAACTGAAGATGAATTGGTTGCGTTGCTCGCATTGGCGCCAAAGATTGATGCTTACTTTGATCAAACAATGGTTATGGTTGATGATGATGCTGTTAAACAAAACCGTTTGGCAACACTACATGCAGTTGCCAAAGAGGCTGCGCATGTGGCAAACTTCATGAAACTTGATGTTAAAAGCCGTTAAAATATAAATCTGTAAGAAAACTGTTTCCAAGTCTGGAGACAGTTTTTTTATTTCACATTCTGATGATATTTGTTTAAAATCCCTCTTGAAATAGTTGAATAAACCAGTTAAAATGTTTCTTATGTTATCTAACTGTTACACAATAGTAATAATTAATAACAAATTAGCAGTGTTGTGGTCAGTGTGGATAACAAAATAATTTATATTTGGGAGATATTGATTATGAAATTTGATGCAGGGCAGACAGGACCCGGTAATTTGCACTATAATTTTAATAAATTAAAAGAAAATGGTTTACAGGTGATGACATCTTCGTTTGAGAAAATGCAAGACCAATCACTTACGGGAAAAGCCATTGAAGGAAATGCATAAATTTAAAAACTACTGGTATTTATTTTAAATATGAGTAGTTTTTTTAGTCTCATGAATGTCAAATTTTAAGGGTAAAGAAAAAATTATCCTGAATGGCCTAAAAATCGCCAAATATGATTTGTTAATTAAAGTATTATCTGTATAATAATCTTGTTAGGAATAATTGTGGAGATTCCTTGTGCCATTTGTAGAAAGATGAGTTTTAAATTGGAAGTAAGTATTGGTTATTGGATTGGCTTTTTCGTGTTCGTTATGATCATGTTGGCCTTAGACTTGGGTGTGTTTCATAAGGACAATGAGGAACCAAGCGTTAAATCTTCATTGCTATGGAGTGCCTTTTGGATTGCATTAGCGTTTATTTTTGCTGGTGGGGTTTGGTACTTTGGTGGGCGTGCCCATGCGGTTGACTTTATAACTGCATACCTATTAGAAAAGTCGTTAAGTATTGATAATTTGTTTATTTTTATTTTGGTGTTCAGTTACTTTAAAATTGCACCAAAATATCAACATCGCATTTTATTTTGGGGTGTCTTCGGGGCGCTGGTGATGCGTGTTATCTTCATTTTTGGTGGGGCTGCTTTGCTGCATCAATTCGAATGGTTGATGTACCTATTTGGTGCCTTCCTTGTTTACACAGGCGTTAAGATGCTCTTTGAAAAGGAAGAAGACAACGATCTAAATGATAGTGCGATTATCAAGTTGTTCCGAAAAGTGTTGCCGTTGAAAGAAGATGTTGAAGAACCCCATTTTGTGGTTCGTGAAAATGGGAAGCGCTATGCGACACAATTTTTACTAGCGCTTTTGTTCATCGAAGCCTCAGACTTATTGTTTGCGGTTGATTCAATCCCAGCTGTTTTGGCGGTGACGCAGGATACATTTATTGTGGTCACATCAAATATCTTTGCCATTATGGGATTGCGTTCACTTTACTTCGCATTGGCAAGTATTTTGCCAATGTTTAGATACATTAAATACGCTTTGGCTGGTATTTTGGCCTTTATCGGGGCAAAAATGATTATCAATGAAGGTAGCAAGATGCTTGGCGGCTCATTTGAAATTTCAAATATGGTTTCATTGAGTGTGATTGTTGGATTATTGACAATTTCAATTGTGGCATCGGTAATTGTTTCACGTCGCGAACAAAAACAAATTTAATGCTGAAAGCACTCACATGTTGTGGGTGCTTTTTGTTATACACATCACATAATCTGATGTGTGGGGACGACTTTATGCTATAATAGAGCCTGTATACACGAGAAAAAAGAAATGAGGACAAAGCGAATGTTGAAGAAAATGTTATTTGGAACATATACAAAACGCACATCAAAAGGAATTTATCAGGCTGATTTTGACACTGAAACTGGTGCCATTTCAGACGTTGAATTATTAGCTGAAGTTGGTTCACCAACTTACCTAGCACTTAGTGATGCCAATGTCCTCTATGCTGTTGATAAGCAAGATGGACAAGGGGGCATTGCCGTTTATGATTACGACGGAAATCAAGCAACATTGAAGCAAGAAGTGATTGCTGATGGTGCTTCTCCCGCTTATGTTGCCGTTGATGAGGCGCGCCAATTGCTTTACACAGCTAATTATCATAAAGGAACGGTTGAAGTTTACAGCATTGCTGCCGATGGCACATTGACACAAACTGATGCCTTCCAAGCTGAAGGATCAGGACCACGTCCAGAACAAGATGGCCCACATATGCACTTTGCTAATTTGACACCAGATAACCGCTTGGTTGCGGTCGACCTTGGTAGTGATAAAGTTTATACGTTTGATGTTTCTGAAGCAGGCAAATTAAGTGAAGCAGCTGTCTTTGAAACAGAAGTTGGTTTTGGCCCACGTCATATCCGCTTCAGTAATGACGGTAAGGTTGCCTATTTGCTCGGTGAATTGTCATCACAATTGTCAGTGCTTGATTATGATGCGACGACTGGTCGCTTTAGCCTTCGCGAAACTGTATCAACTAAGCCTGAAGATTGGACTGAACACAACGGAGCAGCTGCAATTTATCTATCAAACGATGGTCGTTTTGTTTACACATCAAATCGTGGACACAATTCATTGGCCGTCTTTAAGTTGGCAGATGACGGTTCAATTGCCGAACGCGTTCAATTAATTTCAACTGAGGGTGATTTCCCACGTGACTTTGCTTTGTCACCAGATGAAAACTTTGTGATTGCAACGAATCAAAACACTGACAATGCAACGGTATACCAACGTGATGCACAAACAGGTTTGTTGACTTTGCAAACAAAGGATATTGCAGTTTCAGAACCTGTTCGTCTTACTTTTGTAAAATAAAAAATTTAGGAGCTTTTTAAATGGATGTCAAACATGACCAGAATAAATCATGGTTTTATCGCTGGTTTTTAAATAATAAAACAGTGACCACGCTCCTGGTTATCTTACTGCTCTTATTAATTGTCTTTATGGTGTCAAAGGTAAGCTTTATTTTTGCACCGTTTAAGGTCATTTTTTCAGCGGTTGGGGCACCATTAATGATTGCGGGTGTGTTTTATTACTTTTTAAATCCAGTTGTTGACCTGATTGAACGTAAATTAAATGTGAAAAGAACCATCATTATTCTATGTTTCTTTTTAGCATTATTAGCGCTATTGATTTGGGGCTTAGCTGTATTTATCCCTTGGTTTGGGGAACAAATCCGGAGTTTTGTGAGCCATGTACCTGGTTACTGGCATAGTTTTACCCAAATCTCGGACGAATTACTTAAGGATAATAAATATCCACAGGTAAACGCTTTTGTCACTGAATTAAATGATAGTTTGGGTAATTGGTTCTCAACATCTTCTAGTGAATATGCAAAGCAAAGTATTAATAGTGTTTCAAGTATCCTCGGCTCAATTACCAAGATTGGGATTAGCCTTGTAACATTTCCGGTGATGTTGTTTTATATGCTAAAGGATGGTCATCGTCTGCCAGTATATCTCACAAGCTTTTTACCTAAAAAGGCACAACCTTCATTCCGCGAAACGTTAACTGACATTAATCGTCAAATTGCAAATTACATTCGTGGACAACTTTCAGTGGCTTTCGCCGTTATGATTATGTTTGGTATTGGCTTTACGATTATTGGCTTACCATATGGTTTATTCTTAGCTGTGCTGGCGGGATTGTTTAATTTGATTCCTTACATTGGGTCATTTTTGGCGATGCTACCTGCTTTAGCGGTGGCCTTATCAGTATCACCGGTCTTATTCGTGCAAGCTGTGTTGGTTTTCGCAGTCGAACAGGTGCTAGAAGGACATGTGATTTCACCAAAGTTGTTGGGGGATTCATTGGAAATTTATCCAGTAACCGTACTGGTTGTTTTGTTGTCAGCTGGAAATTTGTTTGGTTTGCCAGGTGTGATTTTAGGAATTCCAGGTTATGCGGTCATGAAGGTCTTACTTACAAAGTTGTATCAATGGTGGCGTAAGGTTTCAGGTCTCTATGAAGAGGATGAAATTAGAGCCGTTGAATTACAACCGCAAGTGGATCAAACATCAACCGAATAGGTTAAAGGGTTTAATAAGATTTTAAATTATAGCACGGACAGGTTTCTGTTCGTGCTATAATTTTTTGATTACAGTCTAAAATAGGAGAACTGAAACATGTCTACGAATTATATTGTTTTATTTGAACCGTTAATGCCGTCTAATACCGGAAATATTGCCCGCACAGCAACTGGAACGAACACGAAGTTGCATTTAATTGAACCATTGGGCTTTGAATTGGATGACAAGCATGTTAAACGTGCCGGATTAGATTATTGGGATACAGTTGATTTAGAAATCCATCCGAATTTACCAGCATTTATGGATTCATTAACTGAAACAGATGAATTGTTCTTAATTTCTAAGTTTGCGCCACGGGCTTATCATCAAGCCGATTATACAAATCCAGATCATGATTATTATTTCCTTTTTGGAAAAGAAACAACTGGTTTACCGGAACCCTTTATGCGTAAGCATGAGCAGGCAGCGTTACGTATTCCGCAAAATGATGACCACATTCGCTCGCTAAATTTGGCGAATACGGCTGCAATTGTGGTTTATGAGGCTTTGAGACAACAAAGTTTTAAAGGTCTCGACTTAACGTTTGATTATGATTATGATAAATTGAAATAAATGTCGTTAAAAGAAGTTAGTAGGAGGCAGTATGGCTGAGATAAAAAAGGGCCGGCCGACAACAACAGCAAAAAAACAAACAAGCAAAACACCAACAGCAAAAAAGCCAACAAGCAAAACAACTACCACTAACAAAAAGGGCCCTGCTAAAAAAGGACCTGCTAAAAAGAAGGGCACGTCATGGTGGCAACAACATTGGCCACAATTATTGGCGCTCGTTTTCTTGGTACTGAGTGTACTGGCTATTTTCAGAATTGGTTTATTAGGCGTCTACTTTGCCAATGCCGTTAGATGGTTGATTGGTGGTAGTTATCAACTCTTTTTAGTTTGTTTCTTATTGATGCTCTTAGTTGTCGTCGCATATAATCAATGGCCTAAAAAAATAAAAACAAATCATTATATCGGATTTACTTTGCTTTATATGGGGATTGCATTGGCTGGATCAATTGTGTTGTTTTCAAAAATGAATGCCCATTCAAATTTGATGGGCATGGTCAGTCAGTATATTGCGCAAGATGTGAATAATCGCGCAGTCTCAACACCAGTTGGTGGGGGGATGATTGGTGCCATTCTTTATCAAGGCATTTATGTCTTAATGGGAAACTTTGGCGCTTGGCTGATCGATGTCTTACTTATTGCAGGTGGACTCGTCATGCTCTTGAATATTTCATTAAAAGAAGTTTTTGATAACTTCTTTCATTTGGCTGAAGGCACTGGTGACTATGTCCAAGACAAAGCCACTGAAGTTCATGAAAATGTCACAGAAAAAGTCTCTGACTTTAAAGTAAGACAAAGAAAACCAATGTCAGATGTCTTTCGGGATGATCCATTTGGGGCACCGACCGCGGAAGAGCAAAAGCAACAGTTGCCAGATGCATCGGCAACTGAAGCAATCAATTTAGCGCAAGCAGCGGTTAACGCGGACCCATTACAGGCAAGTAGTACTGAGTTTAAAATGCCTGAAATTGTGGCACCAACTGCCCGCCATGCGCAAGATACGGCAAGTAGTGCGGTCGCACCAAATACAGTGATTGATGAGAAAACCACAGCGAGTGTAACCCAAGCACCAAACGCAAAGCTTAACGATCAAACAGCGGCAAGTGTGACTCAAACACCAAAGCATCATGATCAAACAAGGGCAAGCGTGGTTCAAGCACCGGATATTCCATTGCCAACGGATGATGATGCCCCAATAGAAGCGTATGTCTCTGATCCTGATTTTGATGCTGATCGCATTGTGCAACAAGCAGACGCACAAATTGCGCCAGTTACTTTTGGTGAAGAGTTGCCTGAAGAGGATTTCTCAGATGCACCTTTGACTCATGCGGATGTGATTGGACATAATGATGCGGCAACAAATCCTAAGACAACGCCACATCAAAATAATGTTGGACATGTTGAGCCGTCGACAAAATCAGAACCAACCGCTGATGTTGATGCGAGTGGTTTGGGGACCGTGATTGATGATGCCCATTATCAACTTCCTTCAACTGATTTGTTGACTGAAATTGGTTCAACCGACCAAACGGCGGAACGTGATGCTTTGAATGAAAAAGCCTTAATTTTGCATGAAACGCTGAAAAGTTTTCATATTAACGCAACCGTTGAAAAGGTTGTCTTAGGACCGACGGTGACGCAATATGAAATTAAACCCGCTGTTGGGGTGAAGGTTTCAAAAATTCAAAACTTGGCCGATGATTTGGCCCTATCACTTTCAGCTAAATCGTTACGTATTGAAGCGCCAATTCCGGGTAAGAATGTTGTCGGAATTGAAGTGGCCAATGATCAACAAGCAACGGTTGGCTTTAAAGACATGGTCGAAGAAGCTGAAATTGATACGGAACATCCTTTGACTGTGCCAATTGGTCGTGGTGTGACAAGTGGCGTTGTGAAGATGGACTTAACGAAGATGCCACATTTGTTGATTGCTGGATCAACTGGTTCAGGTAAATCTGTGGCGATTAATGGTATTCTGGCCTCGATTCTCTTGCAAGCAAAGCCAAGTCAAGTGCGTTTGATGTTAGTTGATCCAAAGAAGGTGGAATTGTCAGTTTATAACGATATTCCACATTTGATTACGCCAGTTGTGTCAGACCCTAAGAAGGCATCACTTGGTTTGAAAAAAGTGGTTGCAGAAATGGACCGTCGTTTCAAACTGCTTGCCGATGAAGGTGTACGTAATATGGAAGGGTATAACCGTTATGTTGAAAAGCAAAACGCGAAGGACCCTTCAACGCAATTGCAAAAGATGCCATATCTAGTTGTAATTATTGATGAATTGGCTGATTTGATGATGACTTCATCTGTTTCAGGTGATGTTGAAAATTCAATTGTGCGAATTGCGCAATTGGGTCGTGCGGCGGGAATTCATATGATTGTTGCCACACAACGTCCTTCTGTTGATATTATTACAGGATTGATTAAAGCCAATGTGCCTTCTCGAATGGCCTTTGCCGTGTCATCTGGAGTGGATTCACGTACAATTTTGGACCAAAACGGGGCCGAAAAGCTCTTAGGTCGTGGTGATATGTTGTTTGCACCAATTGGTTCAAATGGACCGCAACGTGTGCAAGGTGCCTTTATTTCTGATGAAGATGTTGAAAATTTGACAGATTTCATTAAGGAACAAAGTGAGGCACAATATGATGAGAGTATGACGGTTTCCGATGCTGAAGTGCAATCACTTGATCAAAATGGTGGTGCGGATGAATTGGATGAACTTTGGGATGAGGTCTTAGAATTTGTCTTACGGGCAAATGGGGCCTCAACCTCTTCTATTCAACGTCATTTCAAGATTGGTTATAATCGTGCCGGTCGTATGATTGATGATATGTCGGATCGTGGTTTGATTGGACCACAGAATGGTTCTAAACCGCGTGAAATTAATTTTACAGCAGACATGTTACCATCATTGAAACGATCAACGCCAAATCAAAATTAACTCAGACGGACGTCATGCCCTTTGCGCATGACGTCCGTTTTGTTATAATTTGGGTACTATGAAGAATCGAGAAAATACTGATGATTGAAATTACAGAGTTAACCAAACAATTTGGGACCAAGACAGCTGTAAATCATTTAAATATGACCATTAAGCCTGGTGAAGTGATGGGCTTAATTGGGCAAAATGGTGCTGGAAAAACGACGACTTTTCGGATGATTCTAGATTTTATTGAAGCGACGAGTGGTACCGTGACTTGGGATGGCGCCAAAATTGACGATGTGAAACGTCAAAAACTAGGTTTTTTACCAGAAGAGCGTGGATTATATCAAAAAGCCAGCATTGAGAATCAAATTCTATATTTTGCCGAATTACATGGTATGAAAAAAGCAGATGCTAAAATTGCCTTACGGGACTGGATGAAACGTTTGAATGTTGTGGGAAAGCCAGAAGATAAAGTCCAAAGTCTATCAAAGGGAAATGCACAAAAAATTCAATTAATCGCAACGGTTATTTTTGAACCGGAATTTTTGATTTTAGATGAACCTTTTTCGGGCTTAGACCCAGTGAATACAGAATTGATGATGCAAGAAATATTAAATTTGAAGGCGCAAGGTGCCATGATTATTTTTAGCTCACATGATATGGCTGGTGTTGAAAAATTATCGGATAAGTTAACCATGCTACGACACGGCAATGTTGTACTACAGGGAGAACCGAATGCATTGCGTGAGCAATTTGGCCGGACTGAGATTTATTTGGAAGCGCCGATTAGTGATACGGAATTGTTACAAATTCCTGGGATTGCACAGCTGGAACATGCCGGCAATGGACGTAAGTTACATTTGAGTGACCCAGCAGTTGGAAAAGATGTCTTTAATTTGGTGACGCAAACGGGATATATTCCGGTATTTGCGCAAGAACCGCCAACTTTGGATACCATTTTTAGACGAGAAGTCGCGGCGGGGGAGCAAAACCATGCGTAAAAAACAATTATTCACGGTTATCAAACAAACATTTAAAACACGCATTAAAACAGTTGGCTATTGGATGTTGGTCTTGACGCCCATTTTGTTACTAGGTGCCATGGGTGGGATTGGATGGCTAGTCCAGGCGACGCAAAGTCAAGCTCAGCCTGAAATTGGAATTGTTCAAAATCAAACACTGAGCCAACACTTAAAAGGTGATCAAGCATTGGATGCGATTATAAAAGATTATCCAACTGATCAGGCCGCCAAAAAAGATTTAAGTGCTGAAAAATTGGATGCCGTACTGGTTGAAAAGGATCAAAAATTCACATTGACCAAAAGAGCGGATGGACAAAATATCGATGATAATAGTTTAACGGCCAGTCTAACGCAATTTAATACTGCCCAGCGGGCGCAACAATTACAAGTCGATTCGAAGACATTAGACCAATTGTTAGCACCGCCAAAAATTGATACCCATGTGCAGAGTCAAAAGGGTGTGAATGCGAATGGCGATAATGTGAACGGCGCGAACTATGGGGTGACGATCGTCTTAGGAATTTTAATTTTCACATTCTTAAGTTCGTATGTGGGGATGATTGCCCAAGAAATTGCGAATGAAAAATCATCACGTATCATGGAAATTCTATTGGCTGCAACATCCCCAGGGGTTCAATTCTTTGGGAAAATTGGTGGCATTGGCCTTTTGGCTTTGCTGCATGGCGCACTATACCTCCTTTGTGGGCTTGTAGGCGCAATTTGGCTCCCTAAAATTCCACAAGTCAAAACGGTTTTGGATACCTTACAGGGTGTTGATTGGACCTTTGCGGGCATTACGGTGGCAATTGTCTTAGTCTCTATTTTGTTATATATGGTACTGACGGCTATTGTAGCGGCGATGGTGAATGACCTGAGTCAAGTGCAACAAGCTGTGGCACCAGTGACATATTTGTCAATTATTGGATATGCATTAACCTTTTTGGTTAATGGACAGTCACATAATATGTTCTTAAATATCATGTCGTATGTGCCATTCTTTTCACAGACATTAATGCCAGCACGTTTGGGATTACAATACGCAACCATGGGTGATGCTTGGATTGCTCTAGGTCTTGAACTCGTGGCACTTGTGTTGTTAGGCACATTTGGTTTAAATGTTTATAAGCAAAATGTATTAACGTATCGTGAAGGGAATATCACGAAATCTGCGATTTTAAGTTTAAAAAATCTATTTAAACGCCATTAAAAAAAGCGACCAGTGCTCAAATGAACTGGTCGCTTTTTAAATTGCTTATTTCGCGTTGTTATCTTTATTTTTCTTAGTCAAAAAGGTCTTGGCGCTGTTATCATCATCTAAATCAGGAATTTGGAAAGTCTCTTCCATGTTTTTGCCAAGTTCATCTTGACGGCGTGTTAGTAGTCCCATAATGTTATGACTTCCTTTCTAAAAATAGGATTGCCTATAGTTTAGCACTTTTTGCGCTAAAGTAAATGGATGATATTTAGTTAAACCGAATTTTTGACGTGAAAAATGCTAAAGTGGTGTATAATAGATGCTATTGAATCAAACATGAAAGGAGGCTAAACATGGCTTCGCAACATATTGAACAAAAATTGGCACTCCTACCTGATTTACCAGGTTCATATCAAATGAAAGACATTAATGGGAAAATCATTTATGTCGGAAAAGCCAAAAATTTAAAAAATCGTGTCCGGTCGTATTTTAAAAGTGAGCACACCGGAAAAACGGCGGAACTTGTTAAAAATATTGCAGATTTCGATTATATTGTGACAAGTTCAGAAAAAGAATCACTGCTTTTAGAAGTGACGTTGATTCAAAAATACCAACCTTACTACAATATTCGTCTTAAGCGTGGTACCGGCTATCCGTATATTAAAATCACGAATGAACGTGATCCGCAAATCATGTTGGCCAGTGATGTTAAAAAGGATGGCGCTCATTATTTTGGGCCATATCCCAACGTGTATGCTGCCGAAGAAACCGTCCATTTTTTACAAAAAGTGTATCCTTTACGCCGGTGTAATGGTTATCAAGGCCGGCCATGTCTGTATGCCAACATGGGACAATGTTTAGGTGCTTGTTATCGGGAAGTACCTGAAGCTGAATATGCGGATCAAATTAAACATATTCAATCATTTTTAAATGGGGATACGAAAGCGGTTGTTAAACAACTGCAGGAGCGGATGACGACCGCATCGGAGAATTTAGAATTTGAGCGTGCAGCTGATTTACGAGATCAATTGAAGTTTATTCGCGCAACCGTTGAAAAGCAGAAAATTATTTCTAATGATGGAACGCCACGCGATTTAATTAATTTCTATTTGGATAAAGGTTGGTTATCTGTACAAGTATTCTTTATCCGACAATCACGTTTGATGAAGCGCGAAAAACGTGTCTTTGCCATTGTTGATGATGTCGGCGAAGAGTTAACCACCTTTATTTTGCAGTTCTACAATCGAAAAAATGCCATTTTGCCTAAAGAATTGTTGGTTCCGGCTAATGTCGATAAAAAGATGATTGCGGAGGTGTTAGGCATAGCGGTCAAGACACCGCAACGTGGTGAGAAAAAAGCGCTCATGGATCTTGCCGAAAAGAACGCCAAGATTGAATTGGATGAAAAATTCCGTTTGATGGAAATGAATGAGCAAAAGACGAGTGGTGCCATGCAAGAGATTGCTGATGCCTTAGGTATTCCAGAAATTCATCGGATTGAAGCCTTTGATCATTCCCATACCAGTGGTGAAGAGATGGTTTCCGCGATGGTTGTGTTCGAAGATGGTGTGCCAAATAAGAAACTCTACCGTAAATATAAAACAAAGTCGGTTGCTCATGCGGATGAACGGGCTGAGACGATGGAAGTGATTCGACGTCGATATACGCGTTTGTTGAAAGAAAATGCTGAATTACCGGATTTGGTGTTGATGGACGGTGGTGAAATTCAATTGAACGCCGCTAAAGAAGTGATTGAAGATGAACTAGGTTTAGATTTGCCGGTTGCGGCCATGGTTAAAAACGATCATCACAAGACGGCGGACCTGCTAAAAGAAGAGGGGAGTCCGCATGTTCATTTAGATCCGAAGTCACAAGGATTTTTCTTGTTACAACGTATTCAAGATGAAGTGCATCGCTTTGCCATCACTTTTCATCGTCAGTTACGTTCTAAGAATTCACTGGCTTCAAAACTTGATGAAATCTCAGGAGTTGGGCCAAAGACGCGCCAAAAACTGTTGACCAAGTATGGGTCATTAAAGAAAATTGGGAATGCGCCCGACGATGAACTAAAAGCACTCGGCCTTTCGGAAAAAGTGATTCAAAATATCAAAATTTCATTACAAGCCCGGCAAGACTAAGCGAACTTTGCTGAGTTAGTGGAAATTAAAACGAATATAATTTATACTGAAGATTACGGATTATTGCAGTTTTGAAAAAAAGAAAGTGAGGTCATAAACGATGGCGTTTGTCGACCAAGTAAAAATTAATGTAAAAGCAGGAAAGGGTGGCGATGGTGTCGTCTCTTTCCGTCATGAAAAGTATATTGACCGTGGGGGCCCATTTGGTGGTGACGGTGGTCGTGGTGGTTCTGTTATCTTAAAAGTTGATTCAGGATTACGCACCTTGATGGATTTCCGTTATAAGCGTCACTTTAAGGCGACTCCAGGACAAAATGGAGCTACTAAGGGGATGACGGGTCGTTCATCAGATGACCTTGTCATTAGTGTGCCTGAAGGAACAACGGTCACAAATACGGAAACCGGTCAAATTATCGGTGATTTGACTGAACCGGGTGAAGAATTAGTTGTGGCCAAGGGTGGTCGCGGTGGTCGTGGAAATATTCATTTTGCGACATCACGTAACCCAGCCCCTGAAATTGCTGAAAATGGTGAACCAGGTCAAGAATTTGGTTTGCAATTAGAATTGCGTGTGTTAGCTGATGTTGGATTAGTTGGTTTCCCATCTGTTGGGAAGTCAACCTTACTTTCAGTGGTTACAGCTGCGAAGCCAAAGGTTGCTGAATATCACTTTACAACGTTGGTCCCTAATCTAGGAATGGTGCAATTAGATGATGGTCGTGACTTTGTTATGGCTGACTTGCCTGGATTGATTGAAGGTGCTTCTGATGGTGTTGGTTTGGGAATTCAATTCCTACGACATGTTGAACGTACGCGTGTTATTTTGCATATGATTGACATGTCTGGGATTGATCCTGAAAATGATCCTTATGAAGCTTATCAAGCGATTAATCGTGAGTTAGAATCATATGATCCAGCCCTATTGGAACGTCCACAAATTATTGTACCAACTAAGATGGATATGCCTGATGCCGAAACGGCTTTGGAAATGTTCAAAGAACAGTTGGCAGCAGATCCTGATGTCGCTGACAATGTTGAAATTATGCCAATCTCATCATTGAATCGCGATGGCGTACAAGAATTGATGCGTCGTACAGCTGACTTATTGGATGTGACACCACAATTTATTGCCAAGGACATGGTGCCAGATGAAGATTCTGTCACTTATGAATTTGAAGCAAATAAAAAGCCAGCCTTCGAAATTGAAGAAGAAGAACCTGGTTTGTGGGTTGTTTATGGTGATGAAGTTGAAGATTTGATGCGTCGTACGAATACAGCCTTTACAGAATCAATTATGCGTTTTGCGCGTGTGATTCGTAAGATGGGTGTTGATGATGCCTTGCGTAAAGCCGGCGCAAAGAATGGTGATACCGTTCAAATTCTCGATTTCCAATTTGAGTACGAAGAATAATTAATAAACCGTTGTTGTAAAGGAATCCACTTTTACGGCAACGGTTTTTGTGTGGTTTAAGGTTGGGTCATGTATAATAGATAGACGTATAAAAAGGTAGGAGGCTCGTATGAGTGATACGTTAAATTTAACGATTGCAGAAAAGCAAGCCGTTTATGAACAAGAAATCAAAAAGTCACGCTTTATTTTAAATATTGCGCGAATTGAAAATGAAGACGACGCACAAGCGTTTTTGGAAAAAATTAGAAAACAAGAACGTAAAGCGACGCACAATGTCTGGGCATACGTCTTAGGGGAAACCGATTCTGTACAACGTTATTCAGATGATGGGGAGCCAGCTGGAACAGCCGGTGTTCCGATGTTAGAAGTGATTAAAAATAATCAACTGCATAATGTGGCTGCTGTCGTCACCCGTTATTTTGGTGGTATCAAACTAGGAGCGGGTGGATTAATTCGCGCTTATGCTGGTACCGTGGCGGATGGTGTTGCGGATATTGGACGTGTTGAATTAGTTGTACAACATGAAGTGCTGATTGAGGTCGCTTATAGTCAGTTTGAAAGTTTGAAGTATTGGTTGGAACAAAACAGTTATCAGATTCTTGATACGGAATATGGGTCAACGGTAACGCTAACGGTCGGCGTTGAAGCGACAAACATTGAGCAATTTGAAAATGGTGTGACGAATGAGACCGCTGGTCAGGCGAGTTTGATTGTCGGAGATGAACGTATTGTTGAAGTGCCTTACGAGCGTGATGTAACAGCGAAAACATCTTCACTAAAATAGAGAGGTGATCCCCATGCAAGCGCAAGGATTGCGAATGAAGTTTTATAATTTAATTGGGTTAAATGTCAGTGCCATCATTTTGATGGTGTGGGTAGCAAGTGTCGCAACACCAAATAAATTTTTAATTTGGAATTTGTTTTTGGCGTTGATTCCACTTAATCTAAGTTATTTGTTTGTTTTCTTAAAGCAAAAACAAGCACCCGTGCTTTTGTTAGGCGTGGTTGGTTTAATTTGGCTTTTCTTTTATCCCAACACGATATACATGATTACTGATTATTTGCATCTTGTGGCAACTGGTGTTGATTTAGTTGCTGGTGTGCAGGTTATCAACTATGTCTTATTATCAGCAGGAATTTTTCTAGGTGTTCTTTTTGGATTAGAGAGTGCTTATCAAATGCAGCAAGCGATGTTGGGCAATACGCCAAAATTACTATCGATTGGTTATTATGGTGGGTTAGCGGTGTTAACATCGTTTGGTATTTATTTAGGCCGTTATCTTCGGTTAAATTCATGGCATATATTCACAGAACCAGTGCGGGTGTTAAGAGCAGTGGAATATTCAGTGATGAACGATGTTCATTTCACGGTGATGTTTATGATTTGGTTCACGGCCCTGCAATTGATTCTGTTTGCAGTTTATTATTGTTTAAAACGTGGATAAAGAAATAGGATTCCAGTATTGAACTGGAATCCTATTTTTTATTGGCGTAAACTTTTTGAAAGATTTAAGAACCAAATGGCATTTAAAGCAACTAAAATGGCACTGGCAACAAAGACCCCGCGATAGCCGAATTGGGTTGCGACGACTGACCCGAGCAATGGGCCAAACACAGCTCCCATCGATTGAAACGATTGGTTATATGAAAATATCCGACTTGTAATTTGGCGTGGCGTTGTACGCGTCAACAAGGTTTGCACCGCAGGCATCATCGTTGAATTTGAAATTCCCATAATGAACCGTAAGAAAATCAATTGCCAGATGGTTGTCACCCACGCGATTGGTAAGAGTGAAATAAAGCCAATTCCAAAGCCAACTAAAATCATTTTATCGGTTCCAAATCGATCGCCCAAGACACCAAATTTTTGAGCTGCAAATAAGGTGGCGATTCCAGGCATGGCTGTGACAACACCGGCCAAAAATGTGGTTGAAAGGCTTGTTGTATTAAGCTCACGTACAAACAGAGCGATGAATGGCGAAATTGAGAAGTTGGCCATTTGAATAATTAAAGTGGTTGTAAACAAACCAAATGTTAACTTTGGGTCATCAAGTTCACTGATAACCGTTTTGAGTGATGGTGCTTGATCCCGTTCGACCGGGACAAAATCTTCTTGAACCATGAACCAAGTTAACAAAAAGACAAGCATAAAAATAATAGCAGTGATGAAAAAGGCAAGGCGATATGAAAATAGGGATGCCAAAGTACCACCAATAAAGGGACCGAGAAGTTGACCGGCTGTTGTTCCGGTTACCAACAGTCCCATGGCATAGCCGGCGCGATTCTTTGGAGTTTGAGTGGCAATCATCGCATTTGCATTAGAAATGAAACCACCTAATAAACCTTGAATTGCACGCAGTGCGACTAATTGCCACACATTTGTGACAATGCCCATTAAGGCAAAGACAATTGCCATTCCAAAAGCGGCACGTAGTAACATCAACTTACGACCTTTGGCATCGGCTAAACGCCCCCAGAAAGGTGACGCAATCGCTGTCGCTAGGTATGAAATAGAAAAGGTTAGTGAACTATAGAATGATAATTGGCTTGCTGTAAATTTTCCTAAAGTATCAACATATAGTGACATGAAAGGAAGAACTTCGCTAAAGCCAATGCCCATCATAAATACACCAAACCAGAGTACATACAAATTACGCTGCCAGATAGGTAAGTCAGCTAATTTATTTTGAATTTTTTGAAGCATTAAAATTCCCCCTTTAGTGCATTGAGGTCATTGTGGAGATGGCCATTTCGCTGATTAGATGTACTGTATTATAGAACTTTACGCCCCTGAAAGCGAATTAACTTTTGCAAAAAACACTTGCAAAAAATATAAGACAGTGTATTATATTCAAAAAGACAACTAATTTATAACTAAATAATAAGTAATTTGCAGATTTAATTGTTAGAAAATGGCTAACAAGTTTCTACCGCCTTCCTAAAATGGCGACAATCCGCAAATGCATTTTTTGTGCATTTGTGGATATTTGTATCCGCAGGTGCACTTTTTTATTTGGTTATAGACACATTTATTGGAGGAAAAGATGACATTTTCAAGCACAAATAAGGTAACTAAACTCGGCTTAACATTCGATGACGTATTATTGGTCCCAGCAGAATCCCACGTGTTACCAAATGACGTTGATTTGGCGGTGTCATTAACTCCAACGCTAAAATTAAATATTCCAATTTTGTCAGCTGCAATGGATACCGTTACTGAATCACGTTTGGCCGTTCGCATGGCACAATTAGGTGGTTTAGGGGTTGTGCATAAAAATATGCTTATTGAACAACAAGCAGCTGAAGTTGCCAAGGTTAAAAATGCTGACGTAGATTATGGGAACTTCCCTAATGCCGCAACTGATGTGAAGGGACATTTAATTGTTGCTGGAGCAGTCGGTGTAACATCAGACTCACTTAAGCGTGTAGAAGCGCTTGTTGCTGAAGGTGTTGATGCGATTGTCCTCGATTCAGCCCATGGGCATTCAGATGGTATTTTACGTAAAGTTGCTGAAATTCGCGAAGCCTTTCCTAACTTAAATATTATTGCTGGAAATATTGCAACTTCAGCCGGAGCAGCCGCCCTTTATGATGCGGGTGTTGACGTTGTTAAAGTTGGAATTGGTCCTGGTTCAATTTGTACGACACGTGTTGTTGCCGGTGTCGGTGTACCACAATTAACGGCAGTTATGGATGCAGCTGAAGTTGCGGCACAATATGGTAAAACCATTATTGCTGACGGTGGTTTGAAGTATTCTGGTGACATTGTTAAAGCGATTGCGGCCGGTGGAAATGCAGTAATGCTTGGATCAATGTTAGCTGGAACGCAAGAAGCGCCAGGTGAAGTCATGACAGATGAACAAACTGGATTAAAGTTTAAGACATATCGTGGCATGGGTTCAATTGCGGCAATGGAAAATGGCTCAAAGGATCGTTACTTCCAAGGCGAAGTGAATGAAGCAAATAAGATGGTTCCTGAAGGAATTGAAGGCCGTACAACTTATAAGGGTGTGTTAGATGATGTCATCTTCCAAATCCTAGGTGGTCTTCGTTCAGGAATGGGATACACTGGTGCCGGTTCAATTGAAGAGTTGATTGAAAAAGGCCAATTCGTTCAAATCACAAATGCTGGTTTGATTGAAAGTCATCCCCATGATGTGCAAATTTCAAAGGCTGCACCAAATTACGGTAAGGCATAATCAAATGTCCCTAACATCAGTTAGGGGCTTTTTTTGATTTGCAACTTCGCTTTAACTTAATATCTGATATAATAAATAACTAGAAACGAAATGAGTGAGGTGCAAGAACATGTTTGAATATTTAAAAGGGATGATTACAAATGTCATGCCTGGTTATATTGTGGTTGATGTCGCCGGTGTTGGCTACCGCGTCGTCACTGCAAATCCATTTGCCTTCACAAATCAGCAAACAGCAACAGTTTATGTGGAACAAATTGTTCGAGACAATGAGCAAACTTTATACGGATTTTTAACGTTAGATGAAAAAGTGCTTTTTCAAAAGTTGTTAGCTGTTTCAGGAATTGGACCTAAGTCAGCTTTGGCGATTTTGGCAAGTAGCGATCATTCTGGACTCGTGCAAGCGATTGTTAATAATGATGTGAGTTTTTTGACAAAATTTCCTGGCATTGGTAAAAAAACAGCCCAGCAGATTATTTTGGACTTACAAAATAAAGTTGACGAACTACCATTCCAGACCAACTCAGATACTTTTGAATTAGAATTGCCAAAAATGGCTGAGCCAGATAATTTGGCTGAAGCTTTGCAAGCGTTAGAAGCATTGGGCTATGCCAAAAAGGACTTAAAGCGAATCGAAAAGCAATTACAGGCAGAAACGTTATCAGATACAGCTGCTTATGTGAGTGCTGGATTGAAATTATTACAATAGAAAGAAGTAATCAATGACTGAAGATTTATTACATGATGCTTCGGCTGAAGAATTGGAACAAACGTTAGAATTGTCATTACGTCCAAGTACTCTAAAGCAGTATATTGGACAGGCGACATTAAAGGAACGGTTATCCGTCTATATTCAAGCTGCCAAGCAACGCGAAGAATCCTTAGACCATGTGTTATTGTATGGGCCACCAGGCCTTGGTAAAACAACATTGGCAATGGTTATCGCCAATGAAATGGAAGTGGGGATTCGAACAACGAGTGGCCCTGCGATTGAAAAATCAGGTGATTTATTAGCTTTGTTAAATGAGTTGAGTCCAGGGGATGTCTTATTTATTGATGAAATTCACCGGTTACCAAAGCCAGTTGAAGAAATGCTTTATTCGGCGATGGAAGACTTTTATGTGGATATTATTGTTGGGGAAGGGCCTACCGCCCATCCGGTCCATTTTCCATTACCACCATTTACTTTAATTGGTGCAACGACACGAGCAGGGATGCTATCACAACCCTTACGTGATCGTTTTGGCATTGTGGAACATATGGCGTATTATAATTCAAATGAATTGGCAACGATTATTAAACGTTCAGCTGATGTTTTTAATACAACAATTTCTGATCAAGGGGCGTTTGAATTGGCACGACGCTCACGCGGAACCCCGAGAATTGCAAATCGTTTGTTAAAACGCGTGCGTGATTTTGCGATGGTTGATCATCAAGATGAAATTACAGATGAGACTGTTGATTATGCCTTAGCCTTGTTAAAGGTTGATAATATGGGATTAGACCAGATTGACCATAAAATTTTGCATACGATGATTGATTTCTACCACGGCGGACCTGTTGGTGTAAATACAATTGCGGCTAATATTGGTGAAGAAGTTGAGACAATTGAATCAATGTATGAACCTTACTTATTGCAGATTGGCTTTCTTCAGCGAACACCGCGTGGACGACAGGTTTCACCACTAGCTTATGAACATTTACATATTCCGTATTCAGACAAGGAGCAGAAATAATGACAGATGATGTGAAAAATTATACTTTAGATGATTTTGATTATGATTTACCTGAGGAACTGATTGCACAAACGCCACTTAAAGAGCGTGATACATCACGTTTACTGGTTTTAGATGCGAATACTGGTGCAACAGATGATCAACATTTCTACGATATTATTAATTATTTAAACCCAGGTGATGCGTTGGTTATGAATAACTCACGTGTTTTACCTGCGCGTCTATATGGTGTACGTCCTGATACTGGGGGGCATGTTGAAGTCCTACTATTGCGTCAAGACCATGATGATGTTTGGGAAACGTTGATTAAGCCAGCCCGTAAGTATCGTGTTGGTCAAACGATTTCATTTGGGGATGGTTTATTAGAAGGTGTGGTTACAGAAGAATTAGAACATGGTGGACGCATGGTTGAATTCCACTATGATGGTATTTTCTTGGAAATTCTAGAACAATTAGGTGAAATGCCATTGCCACCTTATATCAAAGAAAAATTAGATGACAAAGAACGTTATCAAACGGTTTACTCTAAGGTAAATGGTTCTGCTGCAGCACCAACAGCTGGTCTGCATTGGACGCCTGAATTGTTGGAGAAGGTCGCAGCTAAAGGCGTTAAGATTGTTGAGTTAACTTTGCATGTTGGCTTGGGGACATTCCGCCCGGTTGAAGAAGAGAATTTAGATGATCATAAAATGCATTCCGAGTTCTACCAACTTTCACAAGAAGCGGCTGATACATTGAATGAAGTTCATGCCAATGGGGGGCGCATTATTGCGACTGGAACAACATCTATTCGTACACTTGAGACAATTGGATCAAAGTTTGATGGTCAATTAGAGGCGGATTCAGGTTGGACCGATATCTTCATTCGTCCTGGTTATAAGTGGACTGTGGTAGATGCCTTTATTACGAATTTCCACTTGCCTAAGTCAACGTTGGTCATGTTAGTGGCTTCATTTACGGGACGTGAAAACATCTTAAATGCGTATCAACATGCGATTGAAGAGCACTATCGTTTCTTCTCATTTGGGGATGCAATGTACGTTCATAAATAAATTTAGGTATTTTTGTTGACAGTATCGTTTAATTGCGGTATATTATTATTTGTTGTTCGGCAACAGATAATAATTTGCGGATGTAGTACAATGGCTAGTGCTCCAGCCTTCCAAGCTGGGAATGCGGGTTCGATTCCCGTCATCCGCTTTGACTTTTAAATAAGTCAAGGTAGATCATTGAAAACTGAATATCGTTTCGATATAAACAAATGTGTAGGGTCACCA
>NZ_JQCD01000006.1 GCF_001437425.1 Weissella minor
TGAGTGTAAACCACTCAAAACTGAATATCGTTTCAACGCAAATGTATAGGCTCCGATTTTCCTTAGAAAGGAGGTGATCCAGCCGCAGGTTCTCCTACGGCTACCTTGTTACGACTTCACCCTAATCATCTGTCCCACCTTAGACGGTTGGCTCCTAAAAGGTTACCTCACCGGCTTTGGGTGTTACAAACTCTCATGGTGTGACGGGCGGTGTGTACAAGACCCGGGAACGTATTCACCGCGGCGTGCTGATCCGCGATTACTAGCGATTCCGACTTCATGTAGGCGAGTTGCAGCCTACAATCCGAACTGAGACAAGTTTTAAGAGATTCGCGTACCCTCGCGGGTTAGCTGCTCGTTGTACTTGCCATTGTAGCACGTGTGTAGCCCAGCTCATAAGGGGCATGATGATTTGACGTCATCCCCACCTTCCTCCGGTTTGTCACCGGCAGTCTCACTAGAGTGCCCAACTAAATGCTGGCAACTAGTAATAAGGGTTGCGCTCGTTGCGGGACTTAACCCAACATCTCACGACACGAGCTGACGACAACCATGCACCACCTGTCACTTTGTCCCCGAAGGGAAAGCTTCATCTCTGAAGTGGTCAAAGGATGTCAAGAGCTGGTAAGGTTCTTCGCGTTGCTTCGAATTAAACCACATGCTCCACCGCTTGTGCGGGTCCCCGTCAATTCCTTTGAGTTTCAACCTTGCGGTCGTACTCCCCAGGCGGAGTGCTTAATGCGTTAGCTGCGACACTTAAGGGCGGAAACCCTCAAACATCTAGCACTCATCGTTTACGGTGTGGACTACCAGGGTATCTAATCCTGTTTGCTACCCACACTTTCGAGCCTCAACGTCAGTTACAGTCCAGAGAGCCGCCTTCGCCACTGGTGTTCTTCCATATATCTACGCATTTCACCGCTACACATGGAGTTCCACTCTCCTCTACTGCACTCAAGTTATCCAGTTTCCAAAGCACTTCCACAGTTAAGCTGTGGGCTTTCACTTCAGACTTAAACAACCGTCTGCGCTCGCTTTACGCCCAATAAATCCGGATAACGCTTGGAACATACGTATTACCGCGGCTGCTGGCACGTATTTAGCCGTTCCTTTCTGGTAAGATACCGTCACACACTGAACAGTTACTCTCAATGTCATTCTTCTCTTACAACAGTGTTTTACGAGCCGAAACCCTTCATCACACACGCGGCGTTGCTCCATCAGACTTTCGTCCATTGTGGAAGATTCCCTACTGCTGCCTCCCGTAGGAGTATGGGCCGTGTCTCAGTCCCATTGTGGCCGATCAGTCTCTCAACTCGGCTATGTATCATTGCCTTGGTAAGCCATTACCTTACCAACTAGCTAATACACCGCGGGACCATCTCTTAGTGATAGCAGAACCATCTTTCAACTGATAACCATGCGGTTATCAGTATTATGCGGTATTAGCACTTGTTTCCAAGTGTTATCCCCCGCTAAGAGGTAGGTTTCCCACGTGTTACTCACCCGTTCGCCACTCTTTGCAATGTTCATCTTCAAATCCGAGCAAGCTCTTCATATCAGTTGAACCACAAAGCGTTCGACTTGCATGTATTAGGCACGCCGCCAGCGTTCATCCTGAGCCAGGATCAAACTCTCATTTTGAATTAGTCTTGCGACTAATTTAATAA
>NZ_JQCD01000031.1:0-99837 GCF_001437425.1 Weissella minor
ACATTTGTTTATATCGAAACGATATTCAGTTTTCAATGATCTACTTTGTTAGACGAGGAACAACTTGTTCCTCACGACCCAACTTGATTAATTCTACTTTAATAAGTTAGAAAAGTCAACAACTTTTTTTATTTTTTCAAAACGTTATTTAAAACGTTCGTTGTTTCTTTCAAGAAGAGAACTCAAACTATATTACAGATGGTTCGACGATTTGTCAACAAAAAAAGCAAACAAATTTAATTTGTTTGCTTACTTGTTTATTTTGCCTAGTCTCGAAGGGTATAAGGCTGTTTAATTTGATCAAATAATTCAGATACAGAAAGTTGATACAGCTCTTTAAAGAACTTTGCGCGCTCACTTTCGTCTTCTGGTGCCGGCAAGACGAAACTATTTTGTTCATCTTGTTTACTTAAACCAACATATGCTGGTTGCATGGTCGTTTCATCCAACCAGTCCACATGCTTAATCGTAAAGACTTGGTTAACACTCAGGCGCAATTGACGTTCAGACAACACTGGTGTCAATGTTGCAAATTCTTTTGCGTGCAACAATGGTAAGTTTAGTTCTGCCATTTGCGCATCAAAATTATCAAAAGCAGCGATAACTGCACGATGCAAACTAAGACTATCCTTAATGGTATCAACTTTCATCGCTTCAAAAATTATCTTGGCTGATTTCCAGGCAACTGGATACAGCTTTTGCAATTCCGCCACAGCGGCATCCCCAAGTTTTGCATCAATCGCGTTAAAGAATACCTGCGCATCCAAAAGCAACATAATCCGCAAAGCAGCTTGCGCATTATCTGCTTCATTAGACTCTGGCGTTAGTTCGTGATTAATGCCCGCAACATAGGCAGCAACAACATCGTTGTCAATCATGCCATGTTTAAATTGTTCTTGATAAATAATGGCATGCAAGGCTGGACGATACAAGTAACTGGCCATAACCATCATTTGTTCTGTTAAGTCATCATCATTTGGTGCCTTCAATTGGAAAAAGACTTGTGGGAAACCGTTCAATGCTAACAACATATGCAATAGCTCATGTGTTGCCGTAAAGTCAGGGGCAGTTACATCAGTTACTTGTAATGCCATGCGGCTACCAAGTACATCTGATGTAATTTGATCATGGTTAATCATCCCACTAGCTTCCCCTGAACCATGTAAAACAATCGAACCGGGATAAATCGCATTCGCTTGATCCAATAATTTCAATGTTTCATCTGAAAAATGCATACTATTCTCCTCTTAACTCATCTAATAATTTTTCGGCCGTCACACGATTAATCGTCCCCGCCGTTTTTAAACCTTGTACAATTGTTGGAATTTCATCAGCCTTCGCACCAACTTGAACTGCTAACGATTTAGCTTGTAACGCCATATGACCCGCTTGAATACCACTAGATACGAGTGCACGTAAAGCCGCTAAGTTTTGGGCTAGTGCCACGCCAGCAAGGTATGCACTGAGTTGTTTAGCATCTGGATTAGCCATTAACGCTTGATTCATTTTAACAGCAGGCACGATACCAATGGACCCACCAACCACACCAACCATAGCCGGCATCGTAATCTCGCCAAGCAAATGGGTCTCTGTTTCATCGACACGCCAATCTACCATCCCTTGGTATTGACCTGATTGCGCGGCGTACGCGTGGAAGCCAGCATTCACAGCCCGCGTATCATTACCACTGGCTAAGACCACGGCCTCAACCCCATTCATAATCCCTTTATTAGCCGTTACTGCCCGATAGGGGCTCAAAGATTCCACCCGGCTTGCCTTCTCAATCCGCTGCGCAACTGTTAACCCAGGCGTTCCTTGCTTTGTTTTTAAGCTAGCAACAGGAACGCTAACTTTCGCCGTGATTAAAGCTTCCGTCGCGTAATTCGATAAAATCCCCATGAGCACATCATAACCTTGTTCACGAAAAGACGCACTAACTGCCTCCGCCATTGTATTCACAACATTTGCGCCCATCGCATCACAAGGATCAACCAAAATATCGACTGCCACAGTTTGTTCATCCAATAATTCTGTGACAACCTCTTTTGCACCACCGCCACGCTGAGCCATTGAAGGATGAGCTTGATTAGCTAAGCTTAAAATCTTAGTTTCGTCATCAACGACCAATGCAACAAAGGCATCTGTATCATCTAAGTCAGTCACAACAATTTGCCCACGAATCAATCGCGTTTCAAATTCTGTTTGTACACCATCCCCCGCATTCATCATGCGTGCACCGTTATTGGCGGCCGCAACAACGCTCGGTTCTTCAGTGGCCATAGGAATTGTCCGATGCACACCATCAATGACGATATCGGTCAACAAGCCGGTTGGCACACCAAAACTATATAAATAGTTTTCAATTTGTTGATTTCCAATTTCATCATAGTTAGCACGCATTAATTCTGCTTGCGGAAAAGTAATCAGTTTTTGCAACAACAAAGCATTAATCCGCTCGGTCCAACTTAACTTATAAAAGCCATTCCAATTCATCTATTCACCCTCTGCTCGGACGTGATAATGAACTTTTTTCTCATCATCAATTGACGCCCATAAACGTGTCTGTTGCTCCTCATCAAACACACCTAAATCAACCATGGTTTCACCATTAATTTCTTCAATGCCACGGACAGCATTGCCGATAATAGCATGTGTCTTTTTAAATAAATCAAAAATTTCATTTGTTCGTTGCACAGAGGCTCTCAAAGTGTATCCTTCATCCAAAAAATATTTAATTGCTTGTACTTTATGGAAAGTCTCATAGTCATATACGCGCGCATCTTGTGTACCATCACGATGCAATGACTGAATGATGTCTTTACTTTCCCAATATCGTAATTGACGGGTTGATACGCCTGTCATTTGTGATAATTCACCAATTCTAAACTTAAAAATGTCAGGTTTAAAGACATTTTCTAAAACCTTTCGTTTATCAACATATGCCATCTCAACGAACCTCATTCATTTTCTGTAGGTTACCATCTTTGTTAAACAAGTTAACATCGTTCTTAATTTTACAAGACCTTATCAAAAAAAGCCAACCAACGCAAAGTTAGCTGACCTTTAATTGTTATGGATTTGGTTGAATACTTTCATGGCTTTCAGTGCCATCCCCTTGATCCGGGTTAACTTGTTGAATACGTGAACTATTAGACCTTGGTGTTCCGTATTGTGGTGCATCTGTCTCATAAAGAGACTTCGTTGATTTATTCCCATTGATGGTATACAAATCACGCGAATTATCACCACGTTGTTTCTCCAATTCCTTCAACTTCTCCAAACCATTTGAATAGTTGTAGTCTTTCGCTTCAACAGGTTTAAATCCTTCAGGTGTGTAGAAACGCAAAAGATCCTTTTGATTAATAGAATCAGACATGCTCAACTGCTTATGCGCAATCTCTTTGTCCTTTTCAATTTGCGCCTTTAGTTCCTGACTTGGCTCTTCAATGGCTTTATCGATCTTATTATCATAGATAACCGAATTGACGTAGCTGTACTCTGGTGTGACGAAGTCACCATCACGCATAGCAACGACCTGTGTCCGCTTATTACTCAAAAGATCTTGACCTAGTTGGACATACTTTTTGGTATCCTCGACACCTAATAAGTGCAACAAAGTTGGCATGACATCAATTTCACCACCATACGTATGATTAATGTGCCCCTTTTGATAGCCAGGAATATGAATCATAAATGGTACACGCTGCAATTGCGTATTATCATTTGCCGTCCAATTATCTGGGTCCTTGCCCAAAACAGGTGCCAATGACTTATTCTCTGAATTTGAAATACCATAATGGTCACCATAAAGTACAACAATCGAGTTGTCATACAAACCAGATTTCTTCAGATACTCAAAGAATTCATTAATGGACTCATCCATATAACGATTTGATTCAAAGTAGCCATCAACAACTTTTGAGCCACTATCACTCGTCTGGAAATTAGGATCTTTATCCTCATCGTCCAAAGTAAATGGGAAGTGATTCGTGACTGTAATATATTTAGCGTAGAACGGTTGTTGCAAACGCTCCAAATATGGTACTGAATCCGCAAACAACAACTTATCCTTTAGACCATAACCAGTGGCTTTATCTCCAGATGTATCAAAATAACTGGCGTCAAAGAAATACTGATATCCCATATTCTTATAGACATTATTTCGATTCCAGAAACTAGCATTGTTTCCGTGGAATACCGCTGAAGAATATCCCTGCTCCTGCTTTAGGATACTTGGCATTGCTTGGAACGTATGATTACTTCCTTGCGTTGCAAATAATGACCCTTGTGGCAATCCAAAGGTAGATGTTTCTAGCATATTCTCAGCATCAGACGTTTTTCCTTGTCCGACTTGATTGAAGAAATTATCAAAACCAATCGTATCCTTTGAATGATAAACACTGTTTAGGAACGGTGTCACTTCTTGATCATTTATTTTCAAATCGAGTGAGAATTGCTGCGTTGATTCTAAGTGAATCACAAAGACATTTCGTCCTTTGGCAATTCCTTTATATTCAGCACTTGCTGGCACATTGTGTTCATTAATGTACTCACGAACCTTATCAATGTCTGAGCTTTTAGCACTATTTTTCAGTTCTGAAACGTTACGTGCACGTACTGCATCAAATGCAGTATACACATCAATTCCAAGATATTTAACCAACATCTTACTATCAAATTGACGTGTAATTAATTGCGGACGTTCCATTTCACTTACCATCAATACCGTCATGCACGCCAATAATGAAAAGCTTGTCACACTAAAGGCTTTCAAACGGCTGACTGCTTGTGTATTTAATTTTAATTTCTTAAATAAGAATAGCCCAATAAATATAACCAGATCTAACCAGAAGAAAATATCATGAATATTACTTAAGGCAAAACCTGATGCGCCAAGTCCCTGATTTACTTTGTCATAACCTAGCATTACTGAAACCGACATAAAGTCAGTGAATTCACGATAATAAATCACATTCAACTGAATTAACGCCAAATTTGCAATATATAAAATTAAGGATATGGGATAAAATAATTTAGGTGATTTAAAATACAAGGCAAGGCCAATTGTTAAGAAGGCAATTGGGATTGGATTGATCACCATGGTAATCCATTGCACAAAGGAAGCACCTTCGTATAATTTGAAATCCATGATATTGGCCATCTGAGTTTTAGCCCACACTAGCAAAACCAGCATGGTAATAAAGCCCATTCTCGATTTAAGCCAATCAGAAAGACGCTTCTGTTTCATAAGAACTTGATTCCTTTTTATTTTTTTATAACTAGTCCAGTATACGCTATAATCTACCAATATGTCTGAAATGTTATAACCATTCTATTTTAGACCCTCAAAGTTAAAAATTTCATAACGGAGCTCACAAAATGACAAAAAAATTACTAATTAAACATGCTACCGGTCTTTCCAATATCCAAACAGATGCCAAATCGATTCGAAACGCTGTTTTTGTACACGAACAAAAAATTCCTGCCGAATTGGAATTCGATAAATTTGATGCATCAACAATTCATTTCGTTGGATATTTGAAAGATCTCCCTGTTACAACTTGTCGTGTTGCCATCAATACTGACATTCAACAAGCTAAAATTCAACGCGTTGCCACTTTAATTGACTATCGTGGTCAACATCTTGCTTCACAATTACTAGAGTCAGTTCTTGAGACGCTCACAACAGATATTCCGGTCGCATCAATTACCCTTGATGCGCAATTACCGGCGCAACACTTTTATGAACAATTAGGCTTTATTCCGGTTGGACAACAATTTGAAGAGGCCGGTATCCCACATATTCAAATGACAAAAACAATTAAGGCATAAAAAAAGGACTTCATTTTTATAAATGAGGTCCTTTTTATTTTATCCTTATGAATCTTGGTCATCCATTGCACGATCAAGTAATGCTTCTACTTGATCATCTTGTGTATGAACTGCGTCAGCTGGTTGTTCTGAATCTACCACTTCAGTGTCAGACTCCATCGCAACTGCTGCTTCATCAAGTTCTTCTTCAGGATCAACTGTTGTAAATGTAGCTACCTTTGATTCACCATCAAGACGAATCAAACGAACACCTTGCGTCGCACGGCCTGTTTCGGAAACTGCATCAACACTGAATCGAATCATCACACCCATATTAGTCGTCAACATGACATCTTCATCATTATCAACAACAGCAATACCTGCAACAGGTCCGTTCTTTTCAGTAATTTGAGCAGTCTTAATTCCTTTACCACCACGCCCCTTAATTGGGTATTCACCAACTGGTGTCTTCTTACCGTAACCATTTTCCGTGATTACTAAGACATATTGATCATCACGCAATGCTTGTGCCCCGATAACAAAGTCACCTTCACGCAAATTAATTCCACGAACTCCAGCTGCGGTACGACCCATTGATCGTACATCAGTTGAATTAAATGACACGGCATATCCATTATGCGTACCAATCAAAATGTTACTCTCGGCATCCGCAACAAGCACATTAATTAATTCATCTTCATCGCGAAGATTAATTGCTCGTAATCCACTTGTTCGAATATTACCAAATTCAGCAACAGGGGTCCGCTTCACAACGCCTTGACGGGTCGTAAAGAACAAATAATCTTCACTTTCAGATGCATCCCCTTGAACACTGATAACGGTTTGAATACTCTCTTCAGAATCTAGTCCCAACAAGTTAACCACTGGAATCCCCTTAGCAGTACGACTATATTCTGGTACTTCATAACCCTTTAGACGATAAACACGTCCAGCATTCGTAAAGAATAGCAATGTATCGTGGGTTGATGATGAAACCATTTGATCAATAAAGTCATCATCGTTAACACCCATACCTTGGACACCACGACCACCACGGTTTTGTGCACGGAATTCACTTTGAGCCATACGCTTGATATATCCAGCACGAGTCAAAGAAATAATGACATCCTCTTCTTCAATCAAATCTTCATCTTCAATTGACAAGACATCACCAACTTGCAACTCAGTCCGACGATCATCACCAAATTTATCTTGGATTTCTAACAATTCTTGATAAATAATGGCATCAATGCGTTCTGGTTTGGCCAAAATATCCTTAAAGTCAGCAATCTTAGCAACTAAGTCTTGGTATTCATCCTCAACCTTGTCACGTTCCAAACCAGTCAAACGAACCAAACGCATATCCAAAATGGCCTGTGCTTGCTTATCTGACAAAGCATAGTTGTTAATCAATTGACTTTTAGCAATTTCAGCTGTCTTTGAACCACGAATAATCGTAATGATTTCATCAATATGATCCAAAGCAATGCGCAAACCTTCCAAGATGTGTGCACGTGCCTCAGCTTTTTGCAAATCAAACTCAGTACGACGACGAATAACTTCTTGTTGATGCTCAAGGTAGGCAACCAAAATTTCTTTCAAACCAAACAATTTTGGCTTACCCTTTTGAACGGCCAACATATTAAAGCTAAAGTTCGTTTGTAACAATGTTTGCTTGTACAAATTATTTAGCACGACTGATGCTGAAACATCACGTCGCACATCAATGGCGATACGATAACCTTCCTTGTCGGACTCATCATTTACACCAGTAATTCCTTCAATGCGCTTATCACGACCTAAGTCCGCAATACGCTCAATCAAACGGGCCTTATTGACCATATATGGTAATTCAGTCACGATAATTCGTTCATGTCCAGACTTTTCAGTCTCAATATCAACCTTCGCACGAACTGTAATATGACCCTTACCGGTCTCGTAAGCTTTACGAATGCCGGTCTTCCCCATAACAATACCACCAGTCGGGAAATCCGGACCGGGAACTGCTTCCATTAATTCAGTCGTTGTGACCTCAGGATTATCCATCAACATGTGAATGGCTGAAATCACTTCACCCAAATTATGTGGTGGAATATTCGTCGCCATACCCACAGCAATTCCATTAGTTCCATTGACTAATAGATTTGGGAAACGGGCTGGCAAGACTTCTGGTTCACGATCAGTTCCATCATAGTTATCAATAAAGTTAACGGTATCCTTATTGATATCACGTAGCATTTCCACTGAAATCTTACTCAAACGGGCTTCAGTATAACGCATCGCAGCGGCTGAATCACCGTCAATTGAACCGAAGTTTCCATGACCATCAACAAGCATATAGCGATAACTAAAGTCTTGGGCCATACGAACCATTGATTCATAAATAGCAGAATCACCGTGGGGGTGATACTTACCCATAACATCCCCGACGATACGTGCCGACTTTTTATGCGCCTTATCTGGTGTCACACCCAATTCATTCATACCATACAAAATACGGCGATGAACTGGCTTCAAGCCATCACGTACATCTGGCAATGCACGTGCGACGATAACTGACATGGCATAGTCCAAGAAGGACGTTTGCATTTGTTCACCCAGATTGGCCGTTGTAATGCGACTATCGTGTTGCTTTTCTTCAGACATTCTCTACCCCTTCTATCATCTGATGATTGATATACGTCAAAACGTATTAAATATCTAACTCCGCATATTGGGCATTTTGTTCAATAAATTCACGTCGTGGTTCAACCTTATCACCCATCAACATTGAAAAGACGCGGTCAGCTTCAACCCCATCATCTAATTGGACACGCAACAAACGACGATTTTCTGGATCCATCGTTGTTTCCCACAATTGGCTAGCATCCATCTCACCAAGTCCCTTATATCGTTGGATAACAGGCTTTGGTGAAGCATTCAAAGTTGGCAACAAAGCGTTCAATTCCTCATCTGAATCTAGATATTGAACATACTTTCCTTGACGCACTTGATAAAGAGGTGGTTGTGCGATGTACACATATCCCATCTCAAGCAAAGGACGCATATAACGGTAAATCAATGTCAATAATAGTGTTCGAATATGCGCACCATCGACATCGGCATCGGTCATAATAATTAACTTATGATACTTGGCCTTAGTGACATCAAATTCTTCACCGAAACCAGTCCCCATTGCTGTAAACAATGAACGGATTTCTTCGTTGGCCAAAATCTTATCAATACTTGCCTTTTCAACATTCAAAATCTTTCCACGAATTGGCAAGATTGCTTGTGTCAAACGTTCACGACCTTGCTTGGCTGAACCTCCGGCAGAATCTCCCTCAACAATGAATAATTCTGAAATTTCAGGATCTTTTGATGTATTGTCAGCCAATTTACCTGGCAAATTAGAAATTTCAAGTCCGCTCTTCTTACGAGTTGCTTCACGCGCACGCTTAGCAGCCTTACGCGCCTTATTCGCTAGCAATCCCTTTTCAACAATTTCTTTAGCTGTTGCTGGGTTTTCTAGCATAAAGCGTGAAAATGTTTCTGAGAACATGCGATCTACCGCAGTACGTGCGTCAGAATTCCCCAACTTTGTCTTCGTTTGACCTTCAAATTGTGGATCTGGATGTTTCACAGAAACAATCGCAGTCAAACCTTCACGTACGTCTTCTCCAGATAGTGATTCATCCCCATCCTTCAACAAGCCATTCTTACGTGCATAGTCATTAATCACACGTGTCAAAGCAGCCTTAAATCCGGTTTCGTGAGTTCCACCTTCATACGTATGGATATTATTAGCAAATGACATCATATTTGAGTGGAAGTCATCTGTGTATTGCAATGACACTTCCACCGCAATTTCATTTTCTGTTCCTTCAACATAGACTGGATCAGCAAATAAAACATCCTTATTTACATCAAGGTATTCAACATATTCTTTAATTCCACCTTCAAAGTGAAATGATTCGACCACTGGTTCAGCTGGACGATTATCCGTAATTGAAATTCGGAGTCCCTTATTCAAGAAAGCCAATTCACGAACACGGTTCGTCAGTGTTTTAATATCAAATTCAGTCGTTTCTTGGAAAATGTCAGGATCCGGAGTGAAATGAACAATTGTTCCACGTGAAACAGGCAAACCATTTACATCAATTTCATGAATAGTTTGATTCACATGTCCATAGGCAAAGTCCATGGCATAGGCCTTATCATCACGCACAACGACAACATCTAGTTCTGTTGACAATGCGTTAACAACGGATGCTCCAACACCATGCAATCCACCAGAAACTTTATAACCGCCACCACCGAATTTACCACCGGCGTGCAACACAGTGAAAACAGTCTCAAGTGCTGACTTTCCAGTCTTTTCTTGAACGTCAATTGGAATTCCACGACCATTGTCAGTCACAGTGATTGAATTATCTTTTTCAACCGTAACGGTAATATGGTCTGCAAATCCAGCTAAAGCTTCATCAATACCATTGTCGACAATTTCCCATACTAGATGGTGTAATCCTTGACTGGTCGTTGTTCCAATATACATCCCCGGACGCTTACGAACCGCTTCAAGTCCTTCAAGAACTTGAATCTGACTGGCATCATAATCATCAGCTTGTGTATGCATTTGTGTATCTTCTTCAGCCATTCTCTCTTCCCTTCTTATCAGTCATTTTCTTGCAGATGACCTGCTTGTACATTAAAAATTTTTGGATCTTCAATTAATTGCTTAGCGACATCACTCAAAGATGGCGTTGTAATAAAAGTTTGCACTTTATTTTGCATCGCCTTCAACAAATGTGTTTGCCGCTGTGCATCTAATTCAGACAAAACGTCATCCAATAGTAAAATTGGATATTCACCTGTCTGTTTTTTCATTAAATCAATTTCAGCCAATTTAACTGCTAAAGCCGTTGTTCGTTGCTGACCTTGCGAACCAAATGTCGCAACATCATAGCCATTAACTTTAAAACGTAAATCATCACGATGCGGACCAACTTTGGTCACACCTTCTAAAATTTCACGCTTTTGTACGCGTTCAAACTCTTGCATTAGCTTTTGTTTCAAATCATCTTCAGACAATTCGTGAACATTAGAAATTTGCGAAATATACGAGATTTCTAATTGTTCATCGTCTTGCGTGATTTCTGCTTGAATTGGTTGTGCAGCTGCGTTCAGTTCTTGTAACAATACGAGACGCCGCTCAATTAACTCGGCTGCAAATATGACTAAACGCTCTGTTAATACTTCTAAAAACAAGAGATCACTTTGCTTTTTACTCTGTAGTTGCTTCAAATACTGATTACGTTGCTTTAATGTCGCACGGTATTGATTAGCAACATATAAATATTTTGGGCTCATTTGACTAAATTCACGATCAATAAAATTACGCCTAACCGCAGGCGACCCTTTTACTAATTCCAAATCTTCTGGCGCAAACAAAATAACGTTTAAATTACCAATATAATCTGCTAATTTAGGCTGATTTAAATGGTTAACGCGCGCTTTTTTACCCTTATTTGTAAAAGTTAGGGAAAGCGGCACATTACCTGTTCCCTTTTCGACAACGCCTGCAACACGTGCTTCTTGTTCCCCCATCAAAATTAATTCTTTATCAACGTGGGTTCGATGCGAACGCGTTAGCGCTAAAACATAGATTGCTTCTAATAAATTCGTCTTCCCTTGTGCATTTGCACCTAAAAAAACATTAACTCCGGTCGAGAACGTCACATTTAAATCTTGATAATTCCGAAAATTCTTTAACGTTAACTCCGTTAACTTCATTAATCTGTAGCACCCATGCCATTGATTACAAAACGTTCACCAGTTGGTACGGCCACAATATCACCAGGATAAAGCTTACGCCCACGACGATCATCTGGTTCTTGGTTTACCAAAACTGTGTTTTCTCGTAAGTACCACTTTGCTTGTCCACCAGTTTCAACAACACTTGTTTCTTTTAACACTTGTCCTAATGTAATGTACGGTGTTTGGATATTAATTTCTTCAGCCAATTGAACCCCTCCTCTGTGTTTTTATACACATTAAATCTACTTTCCATTATACGCTTAAATTTCACTTTCCACAATCTTAAAAAGCCGATATGAGCATTCTAAACAATTTCAATAAAATACGACAAAAAAGCCGAAAATCCCTTTATATTTCTCAAAAGGCAATTTTCGGCTTTTTTTGTTTGTTTAATACGTACGTACTGGCGTAATCAATTGAATGAAATTCGTTTCATTATTTGTTGGTACTAACGTAAATGGATCCAATGGTGTTTTGAATCCAATTTGAATTTCTTCATCTCCAAATGACTTCAATGCTTCACGCATGTAATCAGGGTTAAATGAAATTGTTAGTTCATCTCCTGAAGTCTGAGCTGCAAAAATTTCTTCTTCAACACGACCAACTTCTGGTGAATTTGAAGAAATAGTTGAGCGACTATCACTCACCATAAATTGAATCACATTTGAGCGGCCTTCATGACTTAACAAAGCGGCACGTTCAATTGTTTGTAGTAAGTCACGCGCATTAATTGTTAATGTTGTACGCTTTTCAGTTGGAATCAAGCGTGAGGCATCAGGATAGTTTCCTTCTAACAAACGTGAATAGAAAACTGTGTTTTCACCCAATTGGAAAATAACTTGATTTTCAGCAACACGTACATCTACTGTCTCGACACCATCTAACATCGCTTGAAGTTGTGTCAATGATGGTCCTGGCACAATAATGTCTGCATTAACATCTGATTCACCAAATGTCACTGTTCGTTGTGCTAAACGGTGACGATCTGTGGCAACTGCTGTCAAATTTCCACCTGTAATGATGAAATGAACCCCTGTCAAAATGGGTTGGCTTAATTGCTTTGATACCGCAATAACGGTTTGACTAATCACTTCTGTTAATGTCTCAGCTGGTAATACTAAATGGTTCGTTACTTCAATTTCAGGTAAATGTGGGTAACTTTGTGCATCTTGACCATTAATATCAAATTCTGCACTCTCTGATGTAATCTTGGCTTGCAAACCATCAGTATTAATCAACGTAAATGTTTCACCTGGCAAACGCTTAACAATATTTGAGAAAAAAGCGGCTGGTAAAACAAGTGAGCCTGGTTGTGTTTCAGTTAATTGCGCTTGGTCATCTGAAAACGGAATCTTTGTTTCAATTGAGATATCTGTATTAGATCCGGTTAAAGTTAATCCTGTCTCATCTAATTCTAATTTAACACCCGTCAAAATTGGCATTGATGTTCGAGAAGAAATAGCTCGACTAACGTGATTCATTGCTTTTATAAATTCTGAACGATTAATTGTAAATTGCATTTTACTCTCCTCATGAACATGTATCAGCGTAGCTTATGCATGATTTATTTATAAATATAAAAAATAATAATAGTAATAAGGGGTGTGGATACTGTGGATAACCTCTGTGAGAACGATTATACCAATTATTGGTCTATGTGTATTAGTGTGTGGATAACTTTTTAATAAAGACGCATTTATCCACATGCCTTATTTCATTAATTACGTAATTTTTCGCGAATTTCACCAACTTGACGTTGTAATTGTTCATCTTCAGCAATTTGCTTTTCAATCTTTTCAGTTGAATGCATCACTGTTGTATGATCTTTACCACCAAATGTACGTCCAATTTGTGGAAGCGAATCTTGAGTGAGTTCTCGCGCTAGATACATTGCAATCTGGCGTGGGACAACAATTTCTTTATTACGCTTTTTTCCATTTAAGTCGCTGACTGTCACATCAAAATAGGTTGCGACAGTATCTTGAATAATGGGAACAGTAATGGCACGTTGGCGCTTAAAGCTCATTGTTTCAAGAATTGCGCGAGCTGTTTCAACAGTAATTGGTGCTTTACTGAAACGCATTTTACCAACAACTTGGTTGAAAACCCCTTCCAAATCACGCACGTTTGTATCAACGGCTGCGGCAATTTCGTCTATGACATCATTTGGAATATTGAGATTTTCTTGTTCAGACTTATTACGTAAAATGGCCACACGGGTTGGCAAGTCTGGTTTTGTAATATTGGCTGAATAACCTTGACCAAAGCGGGTTACCAAACGCATTTCTAAGCCAGGAATTTCTTTTGGTAACTTATCTGACGTTAGGACAATTTGGTTATTTTCACGGGTAATGGCATTAAAAGTATTGAAAAATTCTTCTTGAATTTTTTCTTTACCAGCTAAAAATTGAACATCATCTACCATTAATAAATCAGTACTACGATACTCACGTTTAAAAGCTTCGGTCGCTTTAGGTCCACGACGAAGGGCTTCAGTAAAGTCATTAATGAAATCTTCTGTCGTAATGAATTTTACTTTTGCTTCTGGTGAACGCTCAAGGACAGCATTTCCGATTGATTGCATTAAATGGGTTTTTCCCAATCCAACACCACCGTAAATCAAAAGTGGATTCCACTGCGTACCAGGATTATCGGCAACCGCTTGCGCAACTGAATAAGCTTCACGGTTTTCATCTGATGAAACAAAAGTATCGAAACGAAATTCTGGGTTCAGAGTCGCCTTTGTGATGAAATTTGAGGCAAGCGCACTGGCATCATCAGTTTCATTTGATGTGGTTGTTGCTTGTTCTGAACTAAAATTAAGTTGAGTTGGTTGTGGTTCTATATATGTAACGGACGGTAAAACAAATGTTGGTTGTCCGTTGAGAGACATGGTCGCCATCATTGCGGATTGAATGAAAGATTCACGGTAAGAACTTGTATCGCCTTGCCATTCATTTGCAACATCTTCATGGTTACTGGTTAGTTGAAGGGTAACGGTGTTATTTTCATTCTCAACAACTGCGACTGGTGTCAAACTATCAATGAATGTCGCGAATGAAAATTCGGATGTTGTCTTTCGTAAATCCTCTTTAATGGCGTTCCAAAGTTGGATAGGATCCATTTGGATGACCTCCTAAAAAAGAATTAGCTGGTGAAAAATTAGTTTTCCACAATCTGAATTGTGAATAAATCATATCACAGTCAACAATTGTAACAGGGATAATCAGAGTTTTCCACAGCCGAAAAGGCTATAGATAAGGAATAGTGGCGATTTTAAATAACAAAAAGAGATATTCACAGGCTGTGGATAAAGTTATCCGACTTCCCACAGGGGTGTGATAAAAAAAATAGCGCTACTTGTGGATGATTGTGGAAAACTCGGATAAAAATGAATTTTCCAGAGGTTTTTGTGGATAACCTGTTATTAGTGTAGCAGTCTTTCCAGCAGTTATCCACATATTCACAGAGGGGGTAAATAAAAACTTTCCACCACTGTGGATAATGTGGATAACTTGTGGATATTGTGGAAAAACTACATAACACTCTGTTAGGCTGGGTTACTTTGTCCACATAACAGAGCGTTAGTTTTTGGATAACTTTTCATTTATATATTTTTTTTGCCACCTTTAAGTTTTCTTTATAAATTAATTTGTTACAATAGAATCTAAATTGCTGAAATAATAAATTTACATGTAAACGAGAGTTTTACTTGAATTGTTTTTCTGCCAATGGTATTATGGAGAACGAATTGTGGTTTGGCCTTGCCAACCGCAGGCCAAATCTAACTACGAATGAGAGGTGTATTCATATGAAGCGTACATATCAACCTAAGAAGCGTCATCGCTCACGTGTACATGGTTTTCGTAAGCGCATGAGCACTAGCAACGGACGTAAGGTATTAGCACGTCGCCGTCAAAAGGGCCGTAAGGCATTGTCAGCCTAAGTAGGTCATACCTTCAATTAGGAATAACTGATAAATGATTCGCGTGGTGCGGCCAGGAATGGTTGCATCACGCGTTTTCTTTTTGTCTTGATGGAGGAAAAAATGAGAAAAAGTTATCGTGTTAAGACAGAAGCTGATTTTCAAAAGGTTTTTGATCAACATAACTCGGTTGCCAACAAAATGTTTATTGTTTATACCATGAAACGTGAACAACCCACCCATTTTCGCTTAGGCATTTCAATTTCTAAGAAAGTGGGATTGCGAGGACATGAACGCGTTTGGGTTAAACGTCGTATTCGTCAAAGTGTTTTAGAATTTAAACCACGTTTGCGTCAGGATATGGATATTTTGGTAATTGCACGGCCGAGTGCACATGATCAAGACATGGCGATTATTAAGAAGAATTTAGAACATGTATTTAATTTGGCGCATCTCTTTGTTGATGAACAACAAGATGAGATGTCAGCTGATATAACGGAGAATTAATAGATGATGAATACAGTCAAGAAGTTTATAGCGATGCGTTCATTTCCAGTTGCCGTTATTGCGTTAATCATCATGGTGATTGCAGGTGTTACGTATACGGGACCTGCTAACTCAGGAACTGGATTATGGAGTGGTATCATTGTTGGTGCTGTTTCACGTTCAATTTTGGGTGTGTCATCATGGTTAGGTAATAGCTATGGACTTGGAATTATTGTTTATACAATTTTGATTCGTTTGTTGATTTTGCCTTTGATGGCAAATCAAACTGAATCAATGGTTAAAATGCAAGAGATTCAACCCCAGTTACAAGCTTTACAGAAGAAATATTCATCACGTGATCAAGAATCAATGATGGCTATGCAAGCCGAACAAAAGGCGTTGTATAAGGAAGCAAATGTAAGTCCGTTTGCTAGTTTCCTACCATTGTTGGTTCAATTACCAATTTTGATGGCTTTGTATTCAGCCATTCAAACAACAAAAATTTTGCAACAAGGAACTTTTTTGTGGGTTCAATTAGGTGATCGTGATCCTTACTTCATTTTGCCAATTTTGGCGGCTGCATTTACGTTCCTTTCATCATATCTTGTGATGATGGGACAACCAGAAAAGAATACCATGACAACGGCAATGACATTCTTGATGCCACTTATGATTTTCTTCTTTGCGATTAATGTACCATCAGTGCTTTCACTTTACTGGGTGGTTTCAAATGCGTTCCAAGTAGCACAAACTTGGACCTTACAGAATCCATTTAAGCTACGTGCACAGCGTCAAGCTAAAAAAGATGCTGAAAAGGCGCGTGAACGTGCCATTCGAAAGGCAAAGCGTTCAAAAAAGCGTTAAACTAAAAAATAAAACAAGGTTGGTTTTTAATTAAACTAGCCTTTTTTATTTAAGGTCTAAAACAGTTTGTTGCTGTATTGTGATAAAATAAAGTGATGAAATTTTAAGGGGTCACAAAATGAAATTTATAAAAAGTGTATTATCATGGATTATACCAATTGCCCTTGGTTTAGGGATTGCAATTGGGATTAATCATTATGTTGCTGGATTAGTTCGTGTTGATGGAACATCAATGGCACCCAACCTGGCTAATAACGAACGTGTTATGCAGTTAGTTAATGGTGAAGTTCGCCATGGAAGCGTTGTTGTATTTAAGGCCAAAGGTCAAGATCCAGATGTTAAGGATGACAAGAAATACGTTAAGCGTGTTATTGGAATGCCTGGAGATACAGTCAGTGCTAAAGATGGTGAAATCAAAGTTAATGGAAAGGTGATTAACCAAGACTACATTAACGAAAGTGAACAATATGCGACAAATTTCCCTGGACCTGTTGAAATCGGGAACTGGTCAAGTTTGGAACAATTGGGAAACAAGATGGATTGGCAACGGGATAAGACAGTTAAAATTCCTAAGGGTCAATACTTTGTTCTAGGTGATAACCGAGCTGTTTCTAATGATTCACGTTATTGGGGATTTGTAGACGCATCATCTGTAACAGGTGTTGTTAAGGTGCCTTTCTGGGATAATGCTGATAAGAAGGAAGCCGTTAATACGCAATGGAAGAACTTCTTTGAATAAATATTAAAAAGCGTGTAACACTTGGTGTTACACGCTTTTTTGTTTGAATTTATATAGAATGTTTCATGTGAAACACATCAGTTTTTGGGAATAATCAATGCATGTTCATCATCAGTAATGATTTTTAATGGTAACTGAAACGTTTTGGATAGTAAAGTTTCATCAAGCATATCGTGAGATTTTCCAATGGTTAATTGTTGCTGATTAATTAGCCAAATATTGTCGCTGTAATTATATGCTTGTGTGAGATCGTGTAAGATCATCAAGACGGTGAATTGACGTTTGCGTTGCAATACCGTTAATGCGTTTAAAAAGGTTTGTTGATATCTCAAATCTAAATATGTTGTGGGTTCATCTAGCAGCAATAAGTCAGGTTCTTGATGTAGCACATAACCCAGCCAGACCAATTGACGTTGACCACCTGATAGATAGTCGATTTGTGTATCGAGTAAATCAGTTAAATGCAATAACTCTAAGACCTCGGTATCAAGTGTATCGCGTTGAATTGTTAATAATTCGCGAACTGTGAGTGGTTCAAAAAGTTCGTTTTGTTGCGCTAGTAGTGCAATGTTATCAGGAATACCTGTAATGGTACCGCTTTGCGGTTGGTAACTCTCAATAATAAGTTTAAACAAAGTAGATTTACCGATGCCGTTTGGGCCAATTAAGCAGGTTATTTCATGATCAATTAAACTGGCAGATATATCAGTGAAAATGCTTTTTTCATTGACGGCATACGAAACGTGATCAAAATTAAGCATGTTTTCTGCCTCCCTTAATTAATAATAAGACAAATAAAGGGCCGCTAATAGCTAATAATACGGCACTTGTTGGTAATTCTGTCGGTGCAACAATTGTACGAGCAAGTGTATCGGCATTTAACAAAAGTAAACTCCCCCATAATGCTGTCGGTGCGAATAAGGCTTGTGATTTAGCATGTGGAGCCATTAAACGTGACATTTGAGGTAATACAGCACCGAGGAAGAAAATGACGCCTAACAAGCCTGTAACGGCTCCAGCCCACATACCTACGATACATAAAACAAAATAAAGCAAACGGTTTTCAGGAACTTTTAGTAATCGTAATTGTTCTGATGAAAGTGCAAAATATTTTAATTGAGGCCAAACGATAATGAGCAACATGAGTCCAAGGACGAGAACAATTAATAATTGCCAAGTCTGCCCCCAAGTCACCGTACTAAGGCTTGGTAGTGGAACGCCGAAGCCTTCGCTGGTTAATTGTGTGAGTGATTGGAAAGTCATGGCTGTTGCAATCCCAACCAAAATAAGTTGCATCGTTGAACGTTGCTTAGGAATGACGACACGCCAACCAATTAAAAGGACCATGCCACAAATAGCAGCAATGACGACATTTAAATGAGTTAGGGCCGGAATTAAAACAATTAGGCAAAGTGTTAAAAATTGAGATCCATTCATAATACCTAAAATGGAAGCGTCGACTAGATGATTTCTAAGCACTAATTGTAGTAGATTACCGCTTAAGCCGATCATGGCGCCACCAACAACGGCGACAATAATACGCGGTAGTCGATAATTAATTGCCAATTTTAGCGCATCCGGATCGCCTTGGAGTAATGCGGTAAGTGATAGATGCGTGCTTCCTAACAATAAAGCCGCCCCTACACTAATGATAAGGGCGACTGCTAGGATGCCATTATATGCTTTATGCATAATATGATAGCGCTCCTTTTTTTAATTGTCTGCTTCAGCTAGCCAGTCTTGAATTTGCTTAAATGCTTTAGGCGCGTTCAAGTTAGCGGTCATACTGAAAGTAGGTTCTTTAGCTTGGTAAACATGATTATTTTTGACAGCTTTAATATCCTGCCATTGTTCAGATTTAAATTGATTTGTAAAACTTTCAAAGACGCTTTTATCCATCGCATGAGCCATTGTGATAATGACGTCTGGTTGTTCTTGGGCAATGTCTTCAACATTGGCTTGGACGTAATCGCTTTTATCTTTGCTAGTTGTCACAACAGTACCACCGGCACGTTCGATTAAGTCTCCGACATAGCTATATTTCGTACCAGCTAAGTAAGAACCACCAGGCATCCCCATCAAAAGTAGTACTTTTGGATGTTGTTCTGTCTTAGTGTCTTGTAAATCGAGTGTTTCCTTTAGGGCATTAGCTTCTTTTGGTTTATCAAAAGTTTCGCCAAGGCTGGTAATGCTGTTTTGCAAATCGGACACAGTTTTGAAGTTAAGGACTTCGGTATGAATATCATCACTAGCCAACTTCTTTTGATAATCGTCTACTAAACCAGAGTCAACATAGACGGCATCTGGTTTAAGTGAAACAATTTTCTCAATATTTGGTGATACGTGGTTACCCACTTCAGGTAAATCGGCATAACGCTTAGGAACGTCTTGCTTTGATCCCGGTGTGGCAACACCAACGACACTTTTAATACCTAATTTATCAAATACTTGTGATTGTGCATTCGTTGTCGTTACAACGCGTTTGAATTCGGTTGCTTGATTAGCTGAATTGGCGTGGCTATAAGCCACCCAGAGCCACCCGCCACCGAGGATGAGCAACAACACGAAGCATAATGATAATAGGCGTAATTGCTTTTTTGTCATGTTACTTCTTTCTTGATTTGAACCAAATTGTACCAATGGCACCGACTACACCAAGTCCAAGCCCTGTACCAATGACCATCCCAATTTGTTTAAGGGAATCATCTTTGGTGTTGGCATTATTTTCGGTATTTTTTGAAGCAGCGGCAACACTTGCGCTGTCACTAGATTGTGTGTCGGAACTGGCAGCCTCAGATTGATCATTTTTATCAGCATCATCTGCTTCATTTTGATTGTCTTCTGAGGACTCAGATGATGATTTCTCAGCATCAGGAGCAGGAATTGAACTAGCATCTAGTTGTAAACCAACATTGTACGTATGATGGTAGTCAATATTATCGACATCAACTTTAATCACTGCATTATGGCGTTCAGTTAAATCATTGGTTTGATAACTGTAAGTGACTGTTTGTGAATCGCCATTGTCGACTTGTGAGACATTGGCACCGCCGCCATCGATACTTAAAATTTGAACTGGGAAATTACCGAGTTTCTTATCAGTAGTGATGGTTGATGTCACGACATAAGTTCCATCGCCATTATCGACGACATTAGCTGAATTTGAAAAATACGACGCAGCATAAGAAGTTTGTCCCGTCCCATCTTTTAAGACCGCAAGCGGAACAGTGTAATTATCGGCATGTACGTTGGGTGTCCATGCAACTAGCATGAATAAACTACTTAGGAAAAGGACAACTAGATATTTTTTATTAAAATACATAACGCTCCTCTAACCCTTGAATAGCGCCCAACCGAGCGTTGTTCCGATATATCCAAGGACAGCTGAGATAATACCACCGATTGATAAGAAGGTATTATTCATATCTGACTTTTGCTTGTTAGCTGCTTGAGCTGCAGGATCTGCATCTTGAATGTTATCGGCATTGTTAGCTTGTTTTGAACCATTGTTTTGCTTTGAATGATTGTTATTATTATTGTTTTTGTTGTTACCGGCTTGGTTAGTCATCAAGCTGGCAGCAGGTGCATTACTATTCATCATTGCTGACATCATGTTGGCGTTGCCTCCAGAAAAGGCAGCACTCATTGGATCGGCACTGGCATCATTGCTAGCACTTCCACCAGCAGGTGCACCACTAAATCCAGGTGTTAAACGTAGTGAGAATGGTTGAGATTCTGAGAAGACACCTGGAATTGAGACATCGACATGACCTGTGATGATAGAGCTTAAGGCTGACTTGGCAATCGTAAAGGTAAATCCATTACCAGAGCGATGTGCGGTTTGGCCACCCAAACGTAAGTTAGTAATCATTTGGGCCGACTTGGCGTCCTTAGCAAAAATGGTTACTTTAGCCATAGATCCGTTAATTTCAACGTGGGCCGCGTTAAGCATGTAATTTTGCATAACTGATGATTGGCTAGTGCCTTGCTTCAAATATTGCGCTGCATAGTTGTAGTAGCTGTCTTTGGCAGTTGAAACACCACCATTTGTGACGGCAACAGCAGCAGCTGGTGTTGTCATTGGTGTCGTAGCGCCTTGTGCGACTGAAGTGCTTGATGTGCCACGCCCTTCGTTAGGCGCAGCTTTTGCTTTTCCAGTTGGGAGGTTGGTTTGCCGTACATTATTTTTTTCATGACGGCCACCCAATTTAATTGAAAACGGTTGACGTTCTGAGATGATACCAGGAAGTTCAACATGAACACGCCCATTCAAGGTAACTTGTTTTTTAGTTTGTAAATTACGCTTACCTAGATTGAAATAAAAATCATTACCCCTACGTTCGGTGGAGGCTTTACCTTCCAAAGTCATGCTTTGAATCATTTTATTTTGTTGAGGACCAGCTGCATGCAAAATAACATATTGGTCACCATTTCTTTGATACATCGTTGCCGATGGCTTCATGTATTGATTCATGGTAGACGTTGTAGATGTACCGCTCTTTACATAGCGCGCTGTATAAGTTACTTCCTTTACCTTATTCGAAGTTGATTTCTTTGAATTTGTCTTTTTTGATTGAGACTTATTCGAAGTTGATTTCTTTGAGGTGTTCTTTTTTGAACTTTGCTTCTTTTGACTGGTGCTCTTCTTTGAGCTTTGCTTTTTAGAATTTTGTTTTTTTGTACTTTCAGACTTTGCCTTAGCATCTGCTGCTTTTTTCTCAGCTTCAGATTTGGCTTTGGCATCCGCTGCTTGTTTTTCGGCTTCAGACTTTGCCTTGGCGTCCGCCGCCTTTTGCTCAGCTTCAGATTTGGCTTTAGCATCCGCTGCGCGTTGTTCAGCTTCAGATTGTTTCTTAGCAGCATCTTCAGCAGATTTATTTTGGTCAGGTGCTGGCTTTGGCAATGTTAGTTGAAGGTCAACAGGTTGTGATTCCTTGATGACACCAGGAAGTTCAACATCAACATGCCCTTTAATCACTTTTGATAAGCCATTTGCGGGGATGCCGGTCACCACAAAGTTATTCCCTTGGCGCACGGCCGTTTTACCGCTCACGGTGAACTTTTTAAGCATGTCGGCCGTTGTTTTATTTTTGGCAGGAATCGTTAATTTCGCTTGCCCATTAACGATATCAATCGTAACTTGGGTGCCCATATATTGGGTCATCGTTGATTGGTCGTTTGTATTTTCCTTTTGGTAACGAACCGGTACAACATAGTGACCATCAGGTAATGTCGTGTTGGCAACAGTTGATACAGCTTGATCGGCATGAATGACAGGATTGACTTGGGGATTTGTCACCATCAGTGTTGAACCTAAAACAGCACTTGAAAATAGCAAAACCATTGTATTTTTAATTTTCATGGTATTTTTAACCTACTCCTACTAAAGATTTATTATATATTTGTGAATAATTTCATCTACTTTTATTATAGGTTATTGTTTGTGAAAAAAACAGGATTTTTTAGACACATTAGGCCTAAATGTCATTTTTGCTAAGATTTGTTTTTTGATTATCGAACAGGTCAGCGATTTTTAAATCGGACGGTGTTAAAATAGACTGACGGAAACATATATTAAGGAGACAATTATGCAACAAACGTATGCAATTATTGGTTTGGGCCGTTTTGGTAGCTCATTGTTGGAAGCGTTGATTGAAGCAAATCAAGAAGTGATGGCCATCGACAAAGACCCAGAACGTGTTGAAGATTACATGGAAATTGCGACACATGCCGTGATTGCGGATGCGCAAGAAGAAGAGGCGCTCGTTGAACTGGATTTAACTAGTTTTGATCATGTGGTCGTATGTATTGGTCATAATCAACAAGCTTCGATTTTGACGACAATCCTCTTGAAGGATTTAGGTGTGCATAATGTGATTGCTAAAGCGGAAAATAAGCTGCATGCGCGTGTGCTTGATAAAGTGGGCGCTGATCAAGTGGTCCGGCCTGAAACTGAAATGGCCCTGCGCTTAGCGGAACAATTAATGTCTCCGAACTTGTTGAGCTTTATTAATCTTGGGGATGAATACGCGCTGGGTGAAATTAAGGTTGCTAATTTGCGCTTTACCAATAAAACCATTGCTGAATTAGACGTACGACAAAAGTATGGCTTAACAATTGTAGTTATTAAATCACAAGGTAAAGTGACGGTGTTGCCAGGCCCAGATACGATGATTGAAATTGGTGATACGATTACGGTTGTGGGTACACATAAAAATGTTCAAAGATTTGAAGAAACAATTGATAATGTTAAATAGTAGAAGTATTGACTTATAAAAAAAATACTGATAATATACGTTTCTAAATTGTTTTATTTGATGAATAAAGAAGCTAAATAATCCGTTTAATTTTAAGAGAGCTCGGCTGGTGAAAAAGAGCAATTAACGATGTTTTAGTGGAGCTTTAGGAGAATAAAATAATACCTATGAATTAAGTCGTTTAGTGCCAGTCGTGTACTAAAAAATAGGGTGGAACCGCGTTTATTAACGTCCCTATGTCAAATTTATTTGGCATAGGGACTTTTTTTATGTCCTTATGCACAGAGGAGGTATCTGATGGAGCATCAGGAAGAAGAGCGTGAATTATCACGCGGATTAACATCGCGCCACGTGCAGATGATTGCAATTGGTGGTGCGATTGGAACAGGATTGTTCTTAGGTTCAGGGGAAGCGATTCGCACAGCTGGTCCAGCCTTGATTTTGGCTTATGCGGTAACCGGATTCTTTGCTTACCTTATGATGCGATCGGTTGGAGAATTGTTACTCTCAAATCCTAAATTAAGATCATTTATTGATTTTGTACGTGAGTATCTAGGTGAACGTTGGGAATTTGCGATTGGTTGGGCCTATTGGCTGAGCTGGGCAAGCTTGGCCATGGCTGACCTAACGGCAGTTGGTATTTATATGCGGTATTGGTTCCCGCAATTACCGCAGTGGGTGGCACCGTTAATTGCGGTGATTATCCTGGTTTTGGCTAATTTGATTCACGTTGGGTTATTCGGTGAGTTAGAGTCGGCCTTTGCAAGTATCAAAATTTTTGCCATTTTGGCTTTAATTGTCGCAGGTTTATGGATGATTGCTTCTGGCTTCCAAACACACGGAACAACGGCATCATTTGGGAATCTATTTAGTAATGGTGGTTTCTTTGCAACGGGTGGTAGCGGATTTATTCTTGCCTTCCCAATGGTCATCTTTGCATTTACAGGAATTGAAATGGTTGGGCTAACGGCTGGTGAAACAAAACATCCAGAGGTCGACTTGCCCAAAGCGATTCATGCCGTGCCTGTTCGTATTGGTTTGTTCTATGTCGGATCAATGATTGTTATTATGTCAATCTTCCCATGGAACCAACTAGACCCTGCTCAATCACCTTTTGTCCAAGTCTTTGCTGGACTAGGTGTTCCTGCAGCAGCAGATGTTGTTAATTTCGTTGTTTTGACATCAGCCTTGTCTGCCGCTAATTCTGCTATTTTTTCAACATCACGAACATTATATATTCTTGGACAGAATCAACAAGCGCCTAAGGCATTTGCTAAGTTGTCAAAGCAAGATGTGCCAGTTAACGGTATGTTAGCCTCATCAGCTTTGTTCTTGGCTGTTGTGATTTTGAATTATTATTTCCCAACTAAGATTTTCGTCTTGATTACGGGAGTTGCTACGATGAGCTTTATCTTTGTCTGGATTATTATTATGATTACGCATATCAAATATAAGCGGACACCAAGTAGTCAAACTTCAACGTATCGGATGCCTTGGTTCCCTATCTCAAGTTATGCAACTATTTTCTTCTTTGTTGCAGTATTAATTGTGATGGTCTTTAATAAGGCAACCCAAATTTCGGTGATTGCGACGGTGATTTACTTCATGCTAATGCTGATTGGTTATACAATTTGGCAAAAGCGTCGTAAAAATTAAAAAAAACGGTGTTCCATTTGGAACACCGTTTTTTTAGGCATTTATTTATGATAAGGAGAACCTTCGTTAATCATAAAGGCTCGATAGATTTGTTCCGTTAAAACAAGGCGCATTAACTGGTGTGGCAAAGTAAAACGGCCAAAACTGATTTCTGCATTTGCTCGCTTCAAAACAGCAGGATCTAACCCTAATGAGCCACCGATAATAAATGTTATGTCAGACTTTCCATGTAGTGCAAGCTGATCAATTTCCGCCGCCAGTTCTTCACTACTACGTTCTTTACCTAGTATTGCCAATGCATAGACGTACTCGCGATCTTTAATCTTACTTAGAATACGTTCACCTTCTTTTTCCATCACTTGATCCATTTGAGCTTGTGAAAGTTGTTCGGGTGCTTTTTCATCAGGAACTTCAATAACTTCAAATTTCCCGAATTTTTGAAGGCGTTTTGCATATTCTGCAATACCTGCTTTTAGGTATTTTTCTTTCAATTTCCCAACACAAACGATTTTGATATTCATTTTAACTCCTCTATTTTATAAAAATCTTTACTTTATTTTTGGTTAATTAATAAATGTGGATAACTTGTTAATAATTTAATAAAAATAGACTTATCCACACGAACAAAATTTGCTTTACACAGGCTATAAACAGCATTATATCAACACTCAAAGCGTTTGCCTTATGGTCTATTTTTTGCTTATCCACATATCGATAAAAACCTGTGGAAAACTCGTGTAAAAGTGATTAAATAAGTACTTATAGCTTACCATATTTTTTTAAAGAACCAACAATTTTTAAGGTTATGCACAGTTTTCCCCAGTTAGGTTTTGCTAGTTTTAAGTTACCACCAAAAATAAACCTTCACAAACGCGTTAATGTTCGTAAGTACAATACATTTTATGTTTTTGTAATAGCAAATGTCCATATTTAAAACTTATTAGCGAACAAAAACACTTTTATCCACATTGATGAAAAGTTATCCACAAAAAACATTAGTTTTAAGCTAATCCACAGGAATAAAATGCTTTTAAATCAGTATTTTGCAAGACACAAATACTAGTATTGAAGTTATCCACAGCATAATTATCCCCATATTAGGTGGGGTTCGGGGTAAAAATGAACAAGTTGTGCACAAGTTATCCACAGGCATGGTGTGAATAAGTCTTTTTTCCACAAGTTTTCTACAAATGATGTGTATAACTTTGGGAAAACTTCTGTATAATAAGTGTGATAGTTGGGAGTGACTTAATCATGAAAAAAATTTTAGATCGACTTACCCCACCCCAAATTTTAACGTTCGGTTTTTTAATTATCATCGTTAGTGGTGCTCTAATTTTGCAAACGCCGATTGCACATCATGCGGGTGTTCAGGTGTCGTTTATTGATGCTTTATTTACGGCAGTTTCTGCAACTGCGATTACAGGTTTAACAACGCTTCCAACGGCCAGTACATGGTCGCTGTTCGGGCAAATTGTTATTTTAATTATGATCGAAATCGGCGCATTAGGTTTTATGACCTTCACGGTTTTGCTATTAACGATTACGCGAAGACGAATCGACTTAAAAGCCCGTTTGCTCATGCAAGATGCGCTTAATTTACGAAACTTAGCAGATGTGAAAATTATGTTGACGTATGTCTTTTCATTATCAGCGATTATCCAAGTGGTTGGGGCCTTCTTGTTGGCATTTGACTTTGTGCCACGCTTTGGTTGGGGCAAAGGTGTCTATTACAGTGTGGCCCACTCTATTTCGGCTTTTGGAAATGCGGGATTTACGTTCTTTCCACAGCCGGTTTCAATATTTCAAGATGACCCTTATGTATTAACGGTCTGGATGTTCTTAATTTTAGCGGGTTCATTAGGTTTCTTGGTTTGGCGAGACTTAATGACATTGGTTAAACGACAACGACGTCGTTTAAGCTTGCATACACGAATCGCGCTTTCAACCTCAGGTTGGTTAATTGTGGTTGGCTTCTTCGGTTTCCTATTAACTGAACGCGGTTTGAGCACACTACCAGGGTTGACCAATTTAGATCGATTAATGGATACGTTGTTCTTATCAATCGTCCCACGTACAGCCGGATTTGAAGTTGTGCCGATGTCATCCATCTCAAGCGGTGGATTAATTATTTTAATGGTATTGATGTTCGTTGGTGGAACGCCTGGATCCACGTCTGGTGGTATTAAAACGACCACATTGGGGATTTTGTGGCGACAATCGATTGCGGCTTTGCTTGGTCAAGAACACGTGACTTACGGTGATCGACAAATCAGTCAATCTAATATCATTAAAGCCATGATGTTAGCGGTATTATCATTGGCGTTTGTACTAGTCGCATCGCTTATTTTGTCCATTACAGAAACCGTTCCGAATGGACATGGCTTGGAATATATTACTTTTGAAGTGATTGCAGCCTTCTCAACAACCGGTTTCTCATTAGGTTTGACGCCTGATTTGTCCGTTGTTGGGAAAATTGTCATTATGTTTGTTATGTTTATCGGCCGTGTTGGTTTGTATACGGTTATGTTTTCAGTATTGAATATCCATGAACGTAGCAGTCATCATCAATATCCAACCGAAGAAATCATGATTGGATAGCATTAAAGACCTTGAAGGATTAGCCTTTGAGGTCTTTTTTATATCTATTATGTGAATTGTTTCACTTAATAATTTTAATCTGTTTAAAGGCGCTTAGAGTTTTGTTCGCCTTTTTGTTTTTCTTGTAAAGCCTAACGGTTTCCTGTCTTTTCCTCTTGTTCGATTCTTCACATATTATGATAAAGAAAAAAGCCCGTCATGCTGACGAGCCTTTGCAAGTTTACAGATTATCCATGGCATCGTTTAACAATTGGTCCACAAGGATATTACCATCGCTGGTAGCGTGACCTTTAACCCAAATAAACGATAACCGGTCGTTTAGTGTTTTGACCAATTCAAAGATTTGTTTCCAAGCAGTTAAGTTGGCGATTTCACCACTTTGTTTGCGCCAACCATTTGCTTGCCAATTGTACATCCAATTTGTGACACCATCGAGGACATATTTTGAATCACTAACAATAGTGATTGGAGCATCGGTACGTTGCGCTTGTAATAGCGCGTTAATGAGTGCTGATAGCTCCATTTCATTGTTCGTTCGACCTAAATAGCCTTTACTATCTGTGTAGACAGCGTTTTTTAAATCAGTTCCAGCATAGATTGCGATGGCCCACGCTGCTTTATCAGTATCGTTAACATGACCACCGGCATGATTTCCAGTGTTACGGTTACCGCCGTCTGTAAAAATGTAAAACTGATTGGGAGCGGCAGTGAAGCTACCATCATATGCGGTTGTATATTGACGTGCTGTACTTTTTTGGTCGTCAAACCATGCTTGGGCCGCGCTTTTTGTTGTAAAACCTTTGTATTTGGGTGCGGGCTTGGTTTGGGTATAAGGTTGTACTTTGGACCATGGTTCAGTATATAAACCTTCGTATTGATTACCGATAATGGCATATGTTTTCATAGGTGAAGCCTCCAATTGAAAAAGAAAAAATGAATCCAATTGGATTCATTTAAACATTTATAGTTTATTTCGATGAACAAGGCGTGGAATCAAATAGCGATCTGCGCGTGCAATGACCATACCTTGGCATAAGAATGAGAAAATTGTCCCGATATTAACCGCAACGATTTCTTTTGTCACAATCCAAATCACAAGGGAAATTAGCATTGGAATGGCAAAGTTAAGTGTTTGTGCGACGACAACATTTCCTTTGAAGTACCTAAAGCGCATAACGTTTGTCAAATCGTCTAGCGGGTGTAAGAATGTTGCGAGACGTTGAGTCACGGAAATTCCCATACCAATCATGGTGATACCTACTAAATCTAATATTAGGCGTACCCAATATCCGAGGTCGTTGACACCTAAATGTTTGAAGTATGTAGCAGTTGCACCGATGACAATACTAAAGATAAAGACAAAAGCTAGGTTTCTAAAGAAACGGACCGCATCAAAATGATGTAAGATTAGTGTGACTGCAATTGCAGCAATTAGTCCAAAGCTAAATAGAAAATAATCAATTGGCAAGTGGGTTACGTTGGATAAATTGGCTGCTGCAGCAGTCCATGGGGCAGATCCCATATTAGTTGCGACGGTTAAACCGTTACCAATCGCATTTAAAAGTAATCCGATGAGTAAAAATAGAATGCTTTGAAAATTTGTTAAATGTCTTGTTTGTCCGTTTATATTGTACATATATTATCTCCTGGTTGATAGTCTAACAAATTTTATCTCTATTGGCTAAAAAAATAAGATATATATTGAAATTTATGATAAATTGAAGAATTTAGCGCCATACTTACTTAAATGAATGTTTGCGAGGAAGGCTGAGCTATGACATTAAAGACGAAAAAGAGAATTGTAAACTATATATCTTATTTTGGAATTGCCTTAACCTTTTATTTAGGGTACCGGCTATACCAAGCCGGGGCTTTCACAGATCCGCATGTATTAAAAGAATTGATTTTACGCGTGGGAATTTGGGGACCGATTGTCTTCATTCTAGTTCAAACTATACAGGTTGTGGTTCCGATTATACCAGGTGGAATTTCCTTGGGAGTTGGTGTAATCGTCTTTGGTCCATTCTGGGGTTTTATCTATAATTATGTTGGAATTGTTGCGGGATCGCTGATTCTATTCGGGTTAGGACGTCGGTATGGGCATAAAATTATTGATATATTTGTCAGTCAAAAGACGATTGATAAATATATGAGTAAATTGGACAGTAAAGGTTGGCATATAACCTTTGCGCTATTGATTTTGGCGCCAGTTGCGCCGGATGATGCACTAATATTATTAACAAGCTTGACGAAAATGACATGGCGCGAATTTACGGCCATTATTGTATTATGTAAGCCAGCAACGATTTTGGCGTATAGCATGGCCATGGTATACGGTGCTGATTGGCTTATGAAGTATGTTTAAATAAAATATAACGGCCCCCTTTAAATCAATGATTTTAAGGGGGTTCTTACTTAGTATAGGGAGTTTAGGATATGGATAGATTGTATTATGATGTGGTTAGCGTCGCTGATGCGGAATTAATTATTGCTTCAACAGACCAAGGGTTGGCCTTTGTTGGATCACCAAATGCCGGATTGGAAGAAATTCAAAAATTTTATCCGACATATGAATTAGTTCAAGATAGTGGGCTCAATAAGTCTGTTTCCCAACGATTAAATAGCTACTTTCAAGGTCAAAATGTGTTGGAAGAGATTCAATGTGACATTCATGGAACTGACTTTCAAGAATCAGTTTGGAGTGCATTGAGAAATGTTCCATATGGAACAACGCAAACTTATCAACAAATTGCAGATGCAATTGGTAAACCGAAAGCTGCACGAGCAGTTGGCACAGCAATAGGAAGAAATCCAGTTTTAATGGTCGTTCCATGCCATCGAATTGTTTCAAAAAACAAAGGTGGTTCAGGATATCGCGGCGGTTTAGAAATGAAAAAGCGCTTGTTAGAATTAGAGCGTTAGAAGTCGAGATGTGATTGATTTTGAAAAAATAAAACCCGACTGGTTAGGAAAGTCTAACCAGTCGGGTTTTAATCGTGCGTTTATACAGTTTTATTTTTCAAAATTGGTTTAACTAAAAGGATGCCGATAATACCAAATAATAAAGAAAATATGGCAGCAATTGATGGGCCAAAAGCTGCTAATACATATAGTCCTATCGCGGTAATGAGTTGAGATAAATAAGAACCAAGTTGATTGAAAGAAACATAGGTCGCTTTTTTATCTAAAGGAATTAATTTAGATTGAATGGCCTGAAATTCGGGCATAATTAAAGCTTCACAGATACTACCAATTAAACCGAGTGTCAGTAGAATGCCCCAATTTAGAGATAAAAACATGTAAGCATAAGTAATGATAAAAATTATAATGACTGCCATGAGGCGTTTATATGAGATATTGACTGAAAAGTACGCAAAAATCACCATTGTCAAAAGTAGAATAGCCGCGACATTTTCAATTTGTAACCAGGTAAACATTTTGATACCGGTTAATTGAATGTTGTTAAATAGTGTAACGGTCTGAAATTGTTCTTTTAAATTGACACTAATACCATTTGGTAATGCTAGTTGAACAGAATAAGTTAGAGAGACACCGATGGCCATATTTCTAAATGGTGCATCTTGCAAAGGCTGCTTGTAGCCACGCAATAATTCTTTAAATTGTTCTTTTAGCGCTAAACGGGGTATCGTCTGGGTAGTGTTTTGAGCATCAGATTCATACCAGTGATTCAACACAAAACCAATTGATAGAATAATGAAGCCGGAAACCAGAAAAACAATGTATTGGGTATTATTAAAGGTTAGAGCGCCAAGAATCATACCAATAGCTAAAGCCACGTTGAGGCCAAGGTAGTCGATTGTAAAGGATAGTTTGCGGTTCTCTTCATTCACGGATGCCACTAGCAGTGAAGAAAAGGTTGATTTATAAAGATTGCTGACAAAAATACTTATGAAGTACATGATAACAATGGTCGTCGGGATGGCGTGGATATACATGAGTCCGGCGAGCATAAATTGGAGCAAGGCATGCACAGTCTGGCCACGGAAAAGAACTTTTTTTTCATCGAAATGATCACCGATATAACCACCGATAAAGTTAGAAGAGTAGGCGATAATGATTTGAGTAATCGCAATTAAGCTGGCTGCTTTTACATTGATGTTTACGGCAAAGTAAAGCGTCATGAATGGTGTAATTGCAAAAGATGCAATGCGATTAAAGAAAGAGCAAATTAATCTTAATTTTAAATTTTTTGACATTGCGGGCATGGCTTTTTTCCAATCTATATTTATTATTATCTAATTGTTTTATCATAATTTAGGCTAATATGCAATTCTATGTGAACGTATATTATGCAATTAATATACTGATGTGTCTCTGTTTTAAAATGTCGATTGTTAAATTTACATGATATAGTATACTCTAATAAAAATCTAATTTAAAAATGATAAGCAGACAGTATAGATTGAGTTGGGAGGGCATGGTTTGACTTACGTAAAAGCATTACAAAATAATGCTTTCAGAACATTATATATTGGTATTATTTTAAGTAATTTAGCAGCTAGCATCGCAAATATTTCTTTGATTTGGATTGCATATAATAAATTTAATTCACCATTGGTGATCGCCATCGTTCTAGGCGCATTAGAATTACCAGCATTGGTAATCGGACCATTTTTAGGTGGATTTTTGGATAAATTTAAAAAGTCGAATTTGATGATTTTTGCCTATTTAACAAATGCATCTGTCTTTTTATTCTTAATGTTCAATCCACTCAAATCGATGTTTGATTTTACAATATTTATTGGATTACTTGTGATTAGTGGTGCAGTAAAGCCCTTATTAATGGGTGGAAATTCAATGTTTATTCAAGATATTTTTCCGGTGAGTGAAGAACGAGTTGTTGCAAATGCGCTAACAACGATGAGTTTTGATATGACGTATATTTTTGGCTCATTATTATCGGGGATGGTAATGGCTTTAGGTTACGGTTTGAAAGTTTACATGTTGGTAGCGGTTCTCTATATAGTAGTTGCCTTATGCATATGGCGTGTTTCAAAATTAATCATGGTTTCAAGGGACCACGTTAATGAAAAAGCAGATGAATATAAGGGATATTTTGATAATCTAAAACAAGCATTTCATACAATTTTGAGCAATCACACATTGTTATATGTTTTGCTAATGGATTTTTTGTGGAATATGTTACTTTGGGCAGGTCTGACCGTGCTTATGCCAATATTAGTGAAACAGCACTTCATGGCCGGAGCAAGCCAATATGGATTACTTGAATCTATGACATCAATTGGCATTGTTTTAGGGTCAATCGTGGTGGGCAAGGTGCAACCAAATCCAAAATGGTTAGTATCGATTGTTGTTGGCGCAATTGGGCTACATGGTGTGCTATTTTCAGTAATCGGGGTATCAAATAATGTTCCAACAACTGCTATTTTACTCATGATCATTGGGCTGATTGTTGCACCAGCGTTAATATATAAAAACACATTTTATCAACAGACTTTTGATTCTGATGCGCGAGGGGCCTTATTTACGGTCGCTGGAACTATGACAACTGCGAGCTATCCAATTGGGATTGCATTAGCGAGTGGTTTGGCAACGTTGATGCATTCCAATCCAAGCCCAATCTTTATTGGGTATGGTTTGATGGTTGTTATCATTTCAATAGTTGTTTATTGGCGCCTAAATCGGACTGTATGATGAAAAAAGGATGAATTTGCTTTTTTAGAGCAGATTCATCCTTTTTATTTGCCTTAAGGGTACAAATTTAGTTACGCATGACTTTTAATTGGAACGGAAATTTTTGTGATATATGCCTCTGGATTAGACGCTGTCAGCTCACCAACTTGACTTTGTTCAAATATTTTAGCCCCTAATTCTAATTGATTTTCATCGGCAAAATCTCTAATTTTCTGATAGACATGGAATGTTTGGGTGTAGTCACCTTGATAATAAATTGATACGAAATAACCGGCTTGTTTAGTGTAATTATCCGCGGGGTGGTAAGCCGGTAGGTAGAAATAATCATAGATTGTTTGATTATTATTAAAATTTTCCAGAGAAACAATCCCACCTAAGCTTTCAGCAATTTGAGCTGATTGGGATCGATATTCATTTAATTTGGTGATTTCTAAGCTGCGTGACTCTTCGGGAAGGTCAGTTAAATTATGACTTACTAACAAGGAGGCTGCATCTTGGTATTCAATAAATACCGTATCGAGCGGTAAGGTAGGTAGACGGTCAATTAATTGAGACCAATTACTTAGTGACGTTTTTTGTCGTTCTAATTGGGAAATATTGGTATCGATAGTGCTAATTTGTTCTTTGAATATTTTTTGCATGGTTGTAGGTGTGCGAAATTCAATTATTTCTTTAATTTTTTCGAGAGAAATTCCTAAATCTTTTAGGTTACGAATGACAGAAAAGTTTTCTAATTGATCAAGTGTATAGTAACGCTAACCCTTTTCACTAATTTCATAGGGTTTAAATAAATTTATTTCATCATACCAAAGCAAGGTTTGACGTTTAACATCGACAAGTTTGGCGAATTCGCCAATGCTATAAAGTTTTTTATCCATGATTTTATGCTCCTTTAGCGTGCAATCTACAAGTTAATCTAGCATGATTCATATTTATTTTTATGAAATACAAATTCTATGCTTTACTCTCTTGTAACCGTAAGGTTCATAATGATTTTGTTGTAAAAATTAGTGAAGGAGTTAACAAACTATGTTTAGTTTTGATCATCAAACACGAATTATCTCAGGAGTAGGGGCAATCGATGAAGTGGCTGAGCAAGCAAAAGGACTTGGGTCTAAAGTGGCAATGCTTGTATGTACACCATTCTTTAATGAATCCGAAACGGTTGATAAAATCATCACAAAATTGAAGGATAACCAGATTGATGTCATTCAATTTTCGAAAGTACAGCCAAATCCAAGAGATTATGACTGTGAAGAAGGGGCTAAGTTAGCCATTGATAATCAAGTAGATCTCATTATTGGCTTAGGTGGCGGTTCAGCGCTAGATGAAGCTAAAGCAATTGCGGCCCTGATTACGAATGGTGGAAAATGTTCAGACTGGGACGCCAGAGATTTAGAACAACCTATGCTGGCTAATATTTGTATTCCAACAACCGCTGGGACGGGGGCAGAGGTGACATTTTGTGCGGTCATTGATGACACGAAAAGACATTTTAAAATGGCCATGTTTGATCCAATTAATTTAATTCCAACTGTTGCTATTTTGGATCCTAACTTGACGGTGACACTACCTAAAAGTACGACTGCTGGCCCAGGGATGGATGTTCTAACACATGCGATTGAGGCTTACACAGTCAAATCGCATAACCCAATTTCAGATACCTTAGCTTTGGAGGCAATTCGACTTGTTAAAGCCAATTTGCCAGTTGCTTTTAACGACCCAGAAAATATTCAAGCACGTGAGAATATGTTGAATGCATCAGCCATGGCGGGGATGGCCTTTATTAATGCCAATGTGGGAGCGGTTCATGCGCTATCCGAAACATTGGGTGCCAAATATGATTTACCTCACGGACTTACGAATGCATTGTTGCTCGAACCAATCGTCGAATACAGTATGGATGCTGATTGGCAACGATATGCAAACGTTGGTGAAGCCATGGGTGTGAATGCGGATGGCAAATCGGTAGATGAAGTTGCACGTGAAGGTGTAATTGCGTTGCACGAATTTATTGAGCAATTTGCTTTCCCGGATTTAGCTTCATTTGAAAAATTTGATGCATCTGATTTTGCTGACATCGCAACGACTGCGATGCAAAATGACCTAACTGCTGATAATGCCAAGCCGTTAACTGAAGATGCATATGTTCAAATATTAAAAAAAGCCTTTAACCTGTAACAAGCATGACCTTAAAGAAACGGAGTATTAAAGATGACGATTAAGAATTTTGTGGATTTATCATTACCATTGAGCAACGAGACCCCAATTTACCCAGGTGACCCACAACCAAATATTGATGTGGCAACGACGGTCGAAAATGAAGGATATAATCTATTTGGTGTTTTTGTGGGATCACAGTCTGGTTCCCATGTCGATGCCCCTTATCATTTTGCAAACGAAGGAAATTTTGTGGATAAAATGAATTTAGATATGTTCTTTGGAAAAGGCTTGAAGATTGTTGTACCTGAAAAAGGTGCTTCAGAAGCAATTACGTTAGCTGATATCGAAGCGGCATTACCTTTAATTAAAGAGCGTCCGTTTGTGTTGATTCAAACAGGATGGAATGACAAAACGATCGGGACTGATGACTTTTTGAACAATCCATATATTAATCGTGAAGCGGCACAAGCCTTAGTGGACGCAGGTACAAAGTTCTTGGGAATTGATACAATTAATGCCGATTCAACTGGTGGAGAGGACTTCCCAGTGCATGATTTGTTTTCTTCAAATAATTTAATGATTGGGGAAAATTGGGCACATTTTGCTGACTTAACGGCTGACGAATTTTATTTATCAGCATTTCCTTTGAACATGCATACAGATGGGTCTCCTGTGCGACCAGTTGCAATTGAGGTAGCAAGCAGTGAGCAATAAAGTCTTAAGATATGTTCGCAAATGTTTAGCAGTTTTACCTGCTGTGCCAATTTGTGCTTTGGGTGTTGTCCTTTTTGTCAAAGCGAATTGGGGTTCAGATCCTTTGACAATGTTCGAACTTGGATTATCTAATACATTCAACATAACTTTGGGCGTAGCTTCGCTAGTATTTGAAGGTAGTATGTTTGTTCTGTTCTTTTTCTTAAATCGAAAATTAGTGAATTTTGGGACATTTGCTTTTTGCTTTGGAATCGGTCCGTGTATAGATTTTTTTACCCCAATTGTAGATCGGTTGTTTAATTTTCAGCCATCTATTGCTGTGAATAGTCTGTATATTTTACTGGGGAGTATCTTAATTTGTGTAGCCTTGGCTTACTATATTCCCATGGATTTGGGCTATCAAACATCAGATATTTTTGCTTTATCAGTGGGTGAGTGGTTTCATCTAAGCTATGGTGTATCTCTAACAATTGTGTACTTAATTTTATTCATCGCAGGATTTATCTTGAGTGGACCTTGGGGAATCGGAACAATTATATCAATTGTTGCCTTTGGACCAATTATTGATAGACTAATGAAAGTAACATCTGGTTTTTCATATAAACTTGCTGGAATCACGGCATAAAAATTGTTTCATATGAAACATTGAAAATAAATAAGTCGAAAAAATTTTTAGTTGAAGGCTAAAGTTTTTTCGGCTTTTTTGATGAAAATAAGCCTGTATGTTTTATATAGAAACCGATTGAAATGTTAAGGTTACAGATTATCTAATCATAATATAGTACAATTCAAGTAATAAGATTATTGAGGAGGCTGTGATATGTCACATAGACCAAATTCACCCTACAATTTTGAAGGGACCGACGTGGCCTTAAGCAATGAGCAATTGATAGAAAAAGGAAGGCTTATGGGCGAGGATGCTAGTGAAAAGCATATTAGCAATTTTACAGCCCAAAAACGTGATGTTGAGAGCATCATGAATGTTCGTAATGAACTCCTTTTGAAAGAATTATTAGAAACAAAAAGAGAGCGTATGTCCGGTTCAGCTTTTGCTTTTTTCCGCGGTACCGTTGATATTATGAATTTTGATTTGGATCAGCAGGCTAGTAGTCAAATCAAAGCACTGATTGGCGGGGATGCCCATCTTGGTAATTTTGGTTTCTATGGTTCCCCTGAAGGACAATTGTTATTTGATATGAATGACTTTGATGAGTCTCGGATTGGACACTGGGAGTATGATCTAAAGCGATTCTTGGTTAGTTGTTTGCTTGTTGCAGAGCAGCAAGAGCTAGAATTAAAAGATGTGAATAAATTCTTAGTTAAGGTTGTGGACACATACCGAGATACACTAGAACATATGAGTGAATTACCAGCGCTTCAAAAGTTTTCTTTACCAAGCACCCTTGATAATCTAACGCAAAATTTTGGTAAATTAGAAGATACGACAGCTCATTTTGAGGATTCTTTTGATACCTTGGTCCGTAAAAGTGTAAAAAAAGCTAAAAATAGCGATTCAAATTCTGCTGTTAAAAAATACACGGAAGTACAAGCTGATGGGACACGCCGGTTCATTGAAAACGAACCCGTAACAATTCACATTAGTGAGAAGGATAACCAGTCGTTGATTAATGGATATCGAAGTTATGTGGATCATACACGTAGTGATGTCCGTTTATTCTTGGAAGATTTTCATATCGTTGACATTGTTCGACATAGTGTTGGTGTGGGAAGTGTCGGAACACTGTGCTACTTAATGTTGTTGGTTGATGCCGATGAAAATTATTTAGTCTTGCAAATTAAACAAGCTTTGCCAATATATGAAGAATCAAGTATTTACCAAAGTCGTCATCACACGCAGGGAGAAAATATTGTCGATAGTCAACGTATTCTACAAAGTGCGTCGGATGCTTTCTTAGGTTCATTTGACACGGATGACCATAGCTTTTATGTCCGTCAGTTCAAGGATATGAAGGGGTCAATTAAACTGGAGAAATTAAATTGGTCGTCTTATCAGGACTATATTTTAATCTGTACCATTATGTTGGCGCGTGCCCATAGTCAGTCACCAACATTCCCCATGATTATTGGTTACTTAAAAAGTCAGCCATGGATGAGTCAAGCGTTCGTTGATTTTGCCAATAATTATTTAGAGCAAGTTGAATATGATTATCAAAGTTTTATTGAGGAAAAATAACTATGAAAGATATATATACAGGTCAATTTTATAATCGAGATCTGAGTTGGTTGCTTTTCAATCGACGGGTTATCAATCTAGCTGCTGATTCAAAAAATCCGCTTTTGGAAAGGCTAAACTTCTTAGCTATCGCTTCTAATAATTTAGATGAATTTTACAATGTTCGAATTCCAAGTATTGAAAATCAGGTCAATTTAGGAAAAGACGGAATTGATCCCAAGTCAGGATTAACACCCCAGGAACTATTAGTTCAAATTCATGCGCGAAATAATAAAAATATTTCACAACAATATGATACGTTATACGAATTGTTGTCTATTTTTGAAGAGCGTAACATTTTTACGCTAAAGCAATACGACCAGTTAACGGCTGAATATCAAGAAGAAGCTGATCAATACTTCCGGCATCGTCTAATGCCCTTCTTAAATGTGCTTACATTCGATGCACAACATAGTCGACCAGAGATTAAAGATGGTGCGATTACAATTTGTGTACGACTAGCGCAAGCTGGAAAAACATCTGTACGACTAATTCCAGTACCACCAAAGCTTAGCCGACTTGTTCGTCTTAAGCGTAATGAGAGAGATTATTTTACACTCCTTGAAGATGTTATTCGGAATAATCTTAACCAACTGTTCCCAGATGCAAGAATTTTGGAAACACTAACTTTCCGGCTTACTCGTGATAAAGATGTTGAAATGGATGCTGAGATGGGTGACAACGATAGTGCCGGAACCATTGAAACAATGGAAAGATACTTAGCAGCCCGAGAACGCGGAAATACAACTCGAATTGAAATACAGCAGCAAGAACATGAATTTAATGCTGAATCTAGAATTTTTGAACAATTAATTCAGCAAACGCATGTGCGTGGAACTGGTGTTTATAATGTACCAGGACCGTTAGATTTGACTTTCTTATTTCAATTCTCAAAGATTTACAGCAAAAAACATACTGAGTTGAAGTACCCACCTTATCAAAGTGCCGAATGGTCGGGGACGGGTTCATTATTTAATTACTTGGACCAGCAAGATTTGTTGATTCAATATCCGTATGATAGTTTTAATCAATTTTTGCTTTTCCTAAGAGAGGCCATCAACGATCCGAATACCGTTGCAATTAAGCAAACAATTTACCGTGTTGCTGATAACTCTAAAGTTATTGCATTGCTAAAGGAAGCTGCAGCAAAGGGGATTCACGTCTCTGCAATTGTTGAATTACGGGCTCGTTTTGATGAGGAACATAATCTAGATATTGTGGAAGAATTGGAAGATGCCGGTTGTTTTGTTTATTTTGGAAAAGAAAACATGAAGGTGCATAGTAAGACATGTTTGGTTTTGAAAAATGAAGGTGATAAACCAACTGGTTATGTTCATATTGGAACTGGAAATTATAATGAAAAGACGGCAGGACAATTTGTCGACTTGAATTTATTTTCAAGTGATCAACGCTATGTGAATGACCTTGCACGTTTCTTTAATTACCTAGAGACGGATGATGCTGAGCCACCACATTATGAAGTGGTAACAGCTTCACCACATCGAATTGAAGACATGGTTATTCAGAATATTCAAAAAGTAACGGAACGATTCATCGCAACTGGAAAAGGACATGTTTTCTTAAAAACCAATGCTTTGACGGATCAAGAAGTGATTGAAGCAATCTATGATGCGGCCAAAGTTGGCGTGCCATTTCGAATTATTGTACGTGGTGCTTGTTGTTTAAAGTTGGGAATCTGTGGTGAAAAAGAGAATATTGTGATTTCAAGCATTGTGGGTGAGTTACTTGAGCACAATCGAATTTATGCATTTTTCTCAGATCAACCAGTGCAGTTATGGATTTCATCGGCAGACTTAATGACCCGTAATATGGATAATCGTGTTGAATTGGCTGCACCTATCCTAGGTGAGAAGGTACAAAACGAGTTGTTGGATATTATCGAATTATATAGTCAAGATGATGTAGATGGTTCATTCCTTAATTTGGATGGACGCTATTTCAAGCGAGATATACCTTCTGGAAAATCGGCACAACAAACATTTATCAATCGTATTTCTGATCGAGAGCAAGATGAGCCAAAAATTGAACCAGTTGTTTCACATGAAACAACTGAATATGATGCTTCGTTAGAAAATAATCAACAAAAACAACTGCGAACAGCACGTATTATTAATTTAATCTTGTTAATAATGGTAATTATTTTATTTGTGATTTTATTAATAAAATAAGCCGTTAGCCACGTTGTTTTATTAACTAAAGGCCTCAAAAAGTACATACTTTTTGGGTCTTTTTTTACTGAATATTTTAAATCTTTTAAATAAGGTATCAAAATTTAAAACAGTGAAACGTGCTTAAGGGTGGGATTATAAATGTGATTTTAAGTAAGTGTTTTTGATGGATTGGAGAAAAAATAATACGTTTTTTTTAAAATCCTCCAACGATTGAGTTGATTTGTAGGCTGTTTCACATGGAACAAAAATATGAACAAAGTCGGAATATTAAGGTGAGTATATCGTCTAAAAAGGTTGACATAGAGCGGTTGCGTCCCATAGAATTAATAATTATAAGAAAACGTTTACACAACATATTTGGAGGATTTTTAAATGACTGATAAGAAAATGTCAGCCGGACTCGCGGCTTTGAAAGTAATGGAAGGCTGGGGCGTTGATACTATTTATGGTATTCCGTCTGGAACCCTAAGTGGTTTGATGAATGCTATTGGAGATCCTGAAAATAATATTGAATTCTTGCAAGTTAAGCACGAAGAAGTTGGTGCAATGGCCGCCGTTATGCAAAAGAAGTTCGGTGGCAACATTGGTGTTACCGTTGGTTCTGGTGGACCAGGTGCAACTCATTTGATTAACGGATTGTATGATGCTGCGATGGATAACATTCCAGTATTGGCCATTTTGGGATCAAAGCCTGTTCGTGAATTGAACATGGATTCATTCCAAGAATTGAACCAAAACCCAATGTATGAAAACATTGCCGTTTATAACCGTCGTGTCGCAACACCCGAACAATTGCCACATTTGGTTGATGATGCCATTCGTACAGCAATTGCTAAGCGTGGTGTAGCCGTACTTGAAGTACCTGCTGACTTTGGTTTCGCTGAAGTTGATGCAGATTCACTTTACTCAACACCATTGTATTCTTCAGGGCTTGGTTTCCAAAACTACAAGTCAGCACCAGTAGAAGATGCTGAAATTGAAGCTGCTGCTGAAATTTTGAACCAAGCTAAGCGTCCAGTTATTTATGCTGGTATGGGAACTATGGGACATGGAGCAGCCGTTCAAGAATTGGCTCGTAAAGTGAAGGCACCAATTATCACAACGGGTAAGAATTTTGAAACTTTCGAATGGAACTTTGAAGCTTTGACAGGTTCAACTTTCCGTGTTGGTTGGAAGCCAGCTAACGAGATGGTGCTTGAAGCTGATACTGTTTTGTTTGTTGGTTCAAACTTCCCATTCTCAGAAGTTGAAGGAACATTCCGTAACGTTGATAAGTTTGTTCAAATTGACAATAACCCAGCTATGCTTGGTAAGCGTCATGCAACTGATGTTGCCATCCTTGGTGATGCTGGTGAAGCCGTTGAAGCAATCTTAGCTAAGGTTGAAGCAGTTTCTGAATCAGCTTGGTGGGATGCAAACGTTAAGAACGTACAAAACTGGCGTGATTACATGAACAAGTTGGAGCAAAAGACCGAAGGTGACCTACAGGCTTACCAAGTTTATAATGCTATCAATAAGTATGCTGATGAAGATGCCATCTATTCAACTGATGTTGGTAATGTGACACAAATGTCACTACGTCACTTACACATGACACCAAAGAACATGTGGCGTACATCACCATTGTTTGCTTCAATGGGAATTGCGTTGCCAGGTGGTATTGCGGCAAAGAAGACATATGCTGATCGTCAAGTTTGGAACCTTATCGGTGACGGTGCGTTCTCAATGTCATACCCTGACGTTGTGACAAACGTACGTTATAACTTGCCAGTTATTAACGTTGTTTTTACTAACACTGAATATGGCTTCATTAAGAACAAGTATGAAGACACAAACAAGTATAATGTTGGTGTTGATTTCACTGATGTCGATTACGCTAAGATTGCCGAAGCACAAGGTGCGGTTGGTTTGACTGTTAGCCGAATTGAAGACATTGATCGTGTAATGAAGGAAGCAGTTGATTACTATAACCAAGGTCGTGTGGTTGTGGTTGATGCCAAGATTACTAAGGATCGTCCAATTCCTGTTGAAACTTTGAAGGTTGATGCAAACTTGTACGGTGAAGATGTTGTTAACGCATATAAGGCGAAGTACGAAGCTGAAGAGCTTGTGCCACTTCGTGAATTCCTTGAAGCTGAAGGCCTAGAGTCAAAGTATATTAAGGAAGAAAATGGAAACAAGTTTAGTTTCTAATTAGTAAATAACTTTAAAAGAGGTCCTGATTTTTCAGGACCTCTTTTTTTGGACAATAAAAAAGGCTCTAGCCTAATGGTTAGAGCCTTTTTAAATTATTCCCACTCAACAGTTGCTGGTGGCTTAGCTGTAATATCATAGACGACGCGGTTGATGTGATCAACTTCGTTTACAATACGACGTGAGATTTCGTTTAGGACATCCCAAGGGATGCGTGCGAATTCTGCAGTCATACCGTCAACTGAAGTGATGGCACGAATCGCAATCGTGTAATCATAGGTACGAATATCTCCCATAACACCAACTGAACGAACACCAGTTAGGACAGTGAAATATTGCCAAATTTCATCTTCAAGACCGTGCTTTGCAACTTCTTCACGCAAAATTGCATCTGATTCACGGACGATTTCAAGCTTACCTTCAGTAATGTCACCAAGGACACGGATTCCAAGACCAGGTCCTGGGAATGGTTGGCGCCATACCAAAGCATGTGGAATACCAAGCTTTTCACCTAATTCACGAACTTCATCCTTGAAGAGTGTGTTCAAAGGTTCAATTAGTTGGAATTGCATGTCTTCAGGAAGACCACCCACATTGTGGTGAGACTTGATTGTTTGAGCTGTATCAGTACCAGACTCAATCACGTCAGTATACAAAGTTCCTTGAGCTAGGAAATCAATACCGTCAAGCTTAGTAGCTTCTTCATCAAAGACTTGAATAAATTCATTACCAATGATCTTACGCTTTTGCTCAGGGTCTGAGACACCAGCTAGCTTGTCTAAGAAACGGTCTTGTGCATCAACCTTGATGATGTTCAAACCGAATTTACCACCAAGGGCTTCCATCACTTCACCAGCTTCATTCTTACGAAGAAGTCCGTGGTCAACGAAGATAGAAACTAATTGATCGCCAATGGCACGGTGCAATAGAACACCAACGACTGATGAATCAACACCACCAGAGAGGCCAAGTAGGACCTTCTTGTCGCCTACCTTAGCGCGAATCGCTTGGATTTGTTCTTCAATGAAGTCGTCCATTGACCAAGTGCGGTCCGCATGAACAGCATGGTCGATGAAGTTTTCAAGAATCTTCATCCCATTTTCCGTTTGACGGACTTCTGGATGGAATTGTACACCGTAGAAATTGCGTTCACGGTTTTCCATGGCAGCAAATGGTGTTTGTTCTGAAGTGGCAACCACTTCAAATCCATCAGGAATTGCTTCAATTTTGTCACCGTGTGACATTAAAACAGTTTGTTCGGCAGGCGTGTCTGCAAATAGAACTGTTTCTGGGTCAGTAATTGATACAGTTGTTTCACCGTATTCAGCTGTATTATCAGCTGCAATTACTTTTCCACCTGGTAGCATATGGGCCATAAGTTGCATCCCATAGCAGACACCCAAAATTGGCAAGCCAAGCTCGAAAATTTCGGGGTCGATTGTAAATGCGCCATCGGCATAAACAGAGTTAGGTCCACCTGAGAAAACAATCCCCTTTGGATTGATTTCTTTAATTTGTTCAGCGGTCAAGGTGTGTGGCTTAAGTTCAGAATAGACACCCAATTCACGAATGCGTCGTGAAATAAGTTGGTTGTACTGTGAACCAAAGTCCAATACAAGAATAGTATCGTGCTGTTGTTCGTTCGCCATGGTGGCCTCCTTTTTTATAATTGTCTTTATTATACGGGAATGTCTGCCTTAAGCCAATTGTTCTTTTGTTAATTGTTCGTGACTATCAACGCTAATATGACTAACATGCGATTATTTACATGCGAAATGATTAAAATTCGAATTATATTATACAAAACAAGCCGATTGTGGTGAAAAAAAGGTAAGACTTCGGACTGAAGTCTTACCTAAGAGTGTTAATTTGGAAGCACTAAACCGTCATCGATTTTAGTGTTAATAGCTTGGTTATACGCTTTTTCAGTGATTTTGTTGTTATTGAACATTGAAAGTAAGACGATGTTACGTCGTTCTTCAACGGCTTTTGGATTCTTATATAAGTCATATTCAACCGGTGTTTGGCCAATCCCAGCAATGGTCGCTTGTTGCGCTAAACTTAATTTTTTGAGGGGCTTTTGATAGTAGAATTCTGAAATGGTTTCTGCGCCATAGCGATTATAACCTTGGAAGATTTTGTTGACATAAAACTCAAAAATTTGATCCTTAGAATACTCACGTGTTAATTTGGTTGCAAGATATATTTCTTGGATTTTACGTTTAGGCGTCGGCTCAGCATTATTTTTAAAGGCAGTTAGTTTGACGAGTTGTTGGGTGATGGAAGACCCACCACGACCAACGCCATTGCCAAAGAGGGCTTTTACGTTACTGACAACTAAAGCTCTAAGCCCGTCAGAGTTAACCCCGTTATTGGTTTCAAATGTGGCATCTTCTGTCGATGTGACAGCATCCCGGTATTGTTGCGGAATTGAATCAGCTGTGACATAGTCTTGAATACCTTCAGGATTGGCTTTCTCTTTCAGTTGTGCTTCTGAAATAGTGGGTGCATTATCAATAACGACCCATGTATAGATTCCCCCAGCGACAAGTGCTATAATGAAAATGGCGAATAAAAATTTGAATAAACTCTTAAAAAACTTCATGGTACTCCCCCTATGATAACTGATTAAAAATAATCATGTGCTTAATGATAACTTTTTTAGTCCGGCTTTTAAAGAGGTGCTATGTTAAAATAAGAAATACTAAATTAATGAAGAAAGTGACCTTTGTAGAACGAATGGCAGACTATAAGAAAAAGAATTTTAATCGCACGCAAGCTAGGAATAAGGCATCACAAGATGTACAAGTTGAAGTTGGGGACAAACTCCTGATTACAATTAAGCGGCTTGGCATTAATGGGGAAGGGATTGGCTATTATAAGCGTAAAATTACGTTTATTCCAAATGCGTTGCCCGGTGAAATTGTGGATGTTGTTGTGACACAAGTGAGCCCTAAGTTTATTGAAGCGCGAATTAAAAAAATCAAGAAAAAATCACCTGACCGGGTTGTCCCTAAGGACAATCAAGAAGTTGGTGGGGCTGAATTAGGCCACTTACGTTATGATGCGCAACTTGAGTTTAAAGAAGATGTTATCCGTCAAGCATTAGAAAAATATCGTCCACGTGGTTATGAAGATATTGACCTACGCCCAACGATTGGGATGGAAAACCCTGAGGGGTATCGAAATAAAGCCCAATTCCCTGTTCGTCAACAAGGAGATCATTTGGCCGTCGGTATGTACAAACGACAATCACATGAATTAGTCGATTTGCCTGAAATTTCAACGCAAAACCCAGAGACATTGAAGGTTGTCCGTAAGGTGCGTGATTTATTGGAAGAATTGGAAATTCCAGTTTACGATGAAAAGCGTAATTCAGGGATTGTTAAAACGCTGATTGCACGTGTATCTGAATCAAGCGGTGAAGTGCAATTAACTCTTGTTACAAATTCAACAAAGTTACCAAAATCTCGTCAATTAATTGCGCGAATTAATGAGGAATTGCCTGAAGTTGTTTCAGTACATCAAAATATCAATTCTGGGAAAACATCACTTGTGTGGGGTGACACCACAAAGCATTTGTGGGGAAGTGAGTATATTACGGAAACCATTAATGGCAAGCAGTTTATGTTGTCCCCACGTGCTTTCTTACAATTGAATCCCAAGCAAACAGCCCGCCTTTACCAAGAAGCAATTGAAGCCCTTGATTTAACACATGCAGATAAGTTAATTGATGCATATTCAGGAGTTGGGACGATTGGGCTTTCATTGGCTGATCAAGCAGGGGAAGTTCGTGGAATGGATACTGTACCGGAAGCGGTTGATGATGCAAATGAAAATGCAGAAGCTAACGGAATTGAGAATGCGGACTACTATATTGGTGAAGCGGAAGCATTGATACCAGAGTGGGCGCGTCAAGGTTGGGTTGCGGATGCGCTAGTTGTAGACCCACCGCGCACCGGATTAGGCGATGAATTACGAGCAACCATCTTAAAGACAAAGCCAAATAAGTTTGTTTATATTTCATGTAATGCATCGACGTTAGCGCGCGATTTAGTCGACCTATCGAAAGTTTATTATGTTGACTATATTCAATCAATTGATATGTTCCCTCAGACAGCCCGTTGGGAAGGTATTGTGAAGTTTACAAAGAAATAAAATGTTTCACATGAAACAATAAAACAGCTAGACGTGTCAAGGGGATACGGCTAGCTGTTTTTAAATTGTTGAGATATTACACGGGTGTAATAATGCATTTTCATTTGTGATACATCGAGCATGAAGCGCTTACACAAAGTATATAATTGTGTTACAATTATCTTATTGAATTAAGAATATGTGGAGGAAATATCATGAGTTATCAAAAAGTTACAGTTGCTGGTGGTGGAACTTTAGGTTCACAAATCGCATATATGGCAGCCTTTTCAGGTAAAGATGCCATTATCTGGGGACGTTCAGAAGGTTCATTGGACCGTGCCAAGGCACGTGTTGCCCGTTGGGAAGAAGCCGTTAAGGATTACTACGAAGCTTCACAAGAAGAACTAGACGCTGCCCAAGCACATCTAACATACACAACTTCATTGGAAGATGCACTTAGCGGTGCGGACTTAGTGATTGAAGCTTTGCCAGAAAACATCGAAACAAAGAAAGACTTCTACGAAGAATTCGACAAGCTTGCAGATCCTGAAACAATTGTTGTGACAAACTCATCAACAATGCTTGCATCTGATTTGGCCGAATTCACAGGACGTGCAGACAAGTTCTTAGGTTACCACTTCGCTAACACAATCTGGCGTAACAACACAGCCGAAATCATGGCTGGACCAGAAACAGATGCTGATTTGGCTGAAACATTCATCGATTTCTCTCGTGAAATCAAGATGGTGCCAATCATGGTTAACAAGGAACAACATGGTTACATTTTGAATGCCATGTTAGTACCATTCTTGGGTGCCGCAACTGAACTTTGGGTAAAGGGTGTTGCAGAACCACAAGATATTGATAAGACATGGATGATTGCGACTGGTTCTCCAATGGGACCATTTGCTGTATATGACACTGTTGGTTTGAATACTGCTTATGAAATTCACAATGGTAAGTCAGACGAAGCCAGTCAATATGCTGCTAAGAAATTCAAGGAACGTATTGATGAAGGTTTGCTTGGTGTTGAAACAGGTAAGGGATTCTACACTTACCCTAACCCAGAATACCTTGACCCAGAATTCTTGAAGTAATACAAAGGAAAAGGCTTGGATAACATCAATGATGTATTCGAGCTTTTTTTAATGCAAAAATGTGCTATATTTAAAATTGGGAATGTTATTTTAAGTAAGGAGTAAATACTTCGGTATTTATAGTAGGTGTATGGAATAGATGGCAAAAGTTAATCAGGAACAGATTTTTGAGGCTGCACGCTCCGTGTTGAATCAAAAAGGTTATGATAAGGCGCGTTTAGCTGATGTTGCACGTAAGCTTGATATTACATCAGCAGCATTGTATAAGCATTTTAAGAACAAAGAAGACTTATTTGAAGCAACTGTCATTGACTGGTTACGAGCAATTGACCGACCTGTTTTTGAAACAGATGATCGAGCTCCAGAAGACGAACGTGGGACGCGTCTTCATGACTGGTTGTGGTTGTTAGCCGAGAATCGACACGCTGCTTTTGTGGCTGAACCAGAATTGACGAAGTTATACAAAGAGTATTTAGAGAGTCATCATGAGTTATTGAATCAGCGTTTGGTTGCTTTTTCTGAATCTGTTGAGAGTATTATGGCGTGGGAAACCTTCAGACATCAACGTGGTTTAACAGTGATGCAAACGTTTATTATGTTTTACCATCCTTTGTTTGTGAATATGTGGGAAGACCCATTGTTAAAAACACTATTCGAATCAACGTGGTTGGAAATTCAACCGATTGTCCAACCTCAAATTGAAGAAAATTAATCGTTAATAAAATGCCTACCTTGTTGTAGGTATTTTTTTTTTGAAAGGTAAGTCGAATCGTGGGGTTATGCCAGTTTGTAGCAGGGACAAAAAAGCAGGATGGCGCTTGCATGAGGTTGTGCTTGGTGTCCCTATTCGGAGGGTGTATGACGATAAAGCTTCACCTTATGGGCGAATATCGGTATAATAGCGGTAATATGAATGCGGTTACAAAAGGGGAACGAAATGAATAAGCCAAAACTTTTCTTAGATATGGATAATGTCTTAGTGGATACATTAACGGTATTGAATGCCATTGATATGACGCATGAACAGGTACAAAAACCAGATCAGATTCCTGGTGTTTTTCGAGATTTGAAACCCATGCCAGGGGCAATTGACGCAGTGAACACCTTAGCGGACATTTATGAAATGTATATTTTATCAACTGCGCCATGGCATAATGCGAGTGCTTGGCAAGATAAAATCGTGTGGTTGCAAGAATACTTTGGTGACGGGGAAGAAAATCCATTTTACAAGCGGGTTGTGATGGCACATGATAAAGGATTGGCGCATGGTGCTGGTGGAATTTTAGTTGATGATCGTCCTTACCACGGCGCCAGTGCTTGGGATGATGCGACGACAGATAGTTTTTGGTTGCAATATGGTCATGATCCAAAATTGGTTTGGTCCCAAGAATTGGTTAATTTTTTAAAGGACGTGGCAACACAATATGCTGACAATCAAAATATCCGTCAATCAATTGAAATGGTGAATACTAAGCAGGCATACCAATTACATGGTGATAAAGAGAGCTTCAGCAAGGCCCATTGGGAATAATTCGATGAATGAGTATCAGAAATGATACTCATTTTTTTGTTTGATTATGATTATATGTGATTGTTTAAAACATCACTTTGTTGCATTAGTGGGCAATAAACAGTATAGTTTGTTTATAAAAGAAAACGTTTACATAAAAGAAACTCGGGTTACATTTATGATTATTGTTGAACGGCATGAAAAAATTTTAGCGCTTTTGGAAAAAAGACAGCAAGCATCAGTCAGTGAATTGAGTGCCTTACTTTTAGTATCACCAGCAACGATTCGTAGGGATTTAGCTGATTTAGAAAATCTAGGACAAGTGACACGTGTGCATGGGGGTGCAGTGCTTTCAGAACAGTACGCAAGCCAAATGCATGAACAAACGATTAATGAAAAGCAAAGTTTGCATCAGGAAGAGAAGCGAGTCATTGCGCAGCAAGCAGCGTTACAAGTGCGTGGTGGTGAAACAATTTATCTGGATGCGGGCACGACGACCGCATGTTTAATTCCGTTACTAGCCCAAGTTGTTCCAAAGGTAACAGTGGTGACAAATTCGGTCAATCATGCTGCCAAATTAGCTGATTTATCGGTGGCTGTGATGGTCATTGGCGGCAGTGTTAAGTTGGCAACGAATGCAGTGATTGGTTCTAATGCCGTACAACAAATTCAACAACTCCAGTTTGATAGAAGTTTTTTAGGGATTAATGGCGTGACGGCAGAAGCAGGTTTGACGACACCAGATATGGAAGAAGCTGCAATGAAACGGGCTGTGATGGCACAAAGTCGGAAGAATTATGTGTTAGCGGATGCCAGTAAAATTGGTGCGGTTAATTTTGTAAAAGTAAATGATGTTAATGAAGCGGTTTTGGTCACGAATCAGACGGATCAGAGCGAGCTTGAGGCAATTAGAAAACAGACGCAGGTTATCATTTCGGAGGCGTAGGATGATTTATACAGTAACTTTAAATCCATCAATTGACTATATTGTCCAGGTGGATGACTTGGAATTTGGTGCGACGAATCGTGCGCAGGGGACTCATTTTTTTCCGGGCGGAAAAGGAATTAATGTTAGTCGTCTATTAGCTAACCAAGGTATCCCTTCAAAAATGTGGGGATTTTTAGGTGGTTTTACTGGGAACTATATCAGTGAGACTTTAGCAAGTGATGCATTGGATTTCACACCGGTAAGTGAAGCAAGTCGGATTAATATAAAAATCAAAGGTAACCAAGAGACTGAAATTAATGCGGGTGGTCCGACGATTTCAGAAGATGAGTTAAAAGCGTTTAAAGCGAAGTTCTCAGTTTTGACGGCAGTAGACACTGTAATTTTCTCAGGCAGTATGGCCCGTGGATTACCAACTGATATTTATCAAAATTTGGTAACTTTAGTTCAGAAAAGCGGTGCACAATTTATTATCGATACAACTGGCGATGCGCTAAAAGCAACTTTGGCACAAGGCCCTGTTTTGGTAAAACCGAATCGGGCTGAAGTTGCAGAATTATATCAACAACCGATTGAAAGTTTATCTGATGTGCAAAAAGCTGGTGAACGTTTGATTCAAGATGGTGCGCAGCATGCAATTATCTCCATGGCTGGGGATGGCGCGATGTTTTTTTCAAATGATGAAATGTATTATGCCCCTGCATTGGTTGGAAAAGTGGTCAATTCAGTGGGTGCTGGGGATTCGATGATCGCAGGCTTTGTTGGTGCTTTATCGCAAGGTATGTCGAACAGCGAATGTTTTAAGTATGCGGTTGCGAGCGGAACGGCGACTGCTTTTAGTGCTGATATTGCAGAGAAGCAATTGATTGATGAGCTATTTAATCAAGTAACGCTACAAAATATGAAGGAGTCCTAATCATGCGAATTAATGATTTATTATTGCCGCAAACAATGATTTTAGATTTGCAGGCAACGACTAAACTTGCAGCATTTAAAGAAATGATTAGCGTCTTGTATCAACAAGGGCGCATCACTGATCCAGATACTTTTTTATCAGGTATTTTAGCGCGTGAAGAACAGACAACAACGGGGTTAGGTGATGGGATTGCGATTCCGCATGCTAAAAATTCCGCGGTAAAAACACCAACAATTGTTTTTGCACGTTCGCAACAAGGTGTAGATTATGAAGCATTAGATGGGCAACCAGTGAAATTGCTATTTATGATTGCGGTGCCGGATACAGCTAGTAATACGCATTTGGAAGCCTTAGCTAGTTTGTCACGTTATCTCTTACAAGATGGTTTTACTGATAAGCTATTAACGGCGAGTTCTCCTGACGAAATTCGGCAACTATTCTCAGAAGAAGGTGAAGCTTTATCAAATGTTGATGCCGTTCAATCGGTTGCTTTAGAATCTCCAGATGTACCATTAATTGTGGCGGTAACAGCTTGTACAACTGGTATCGCACATACTTATATGGCTGAAGAAGCGCTTAAGAAACAAGCGACTGAAATGGGCGTTCGAATTAAGGTTGAAACGAATGGGGCTAGCGGAGTGGCGAATCGTTTAACCGATGCTGAAATCAAAGAAGCCCAAGGGGTGATTGTTGCGGCTGATAAAAAGGTTGAAATGGCCCGTTTTGATGATAAAAAATTGGTGATGAAGCCAGTTGCTGAAGGTATCAGACATCCAGAAGCTTTGATTGATGAAGTTCTTGAAGGTTCAGCACCGGTTTACCATGCAACCACAACTGATACAAGTGGGCAGAAAGTACAAACTAATCAAGAGCATATGTCGATTGGTAAGGCTTTTTATCGTCACTTAATGAGTGGTGTTTCAAGTATGCTGCCTTTCGTTATTGGTGGTGGAATTGCAATCGCGATTGCCTTTTTGATTGACCAGTCATTAGGTGTCCCCCATGATCAATTGGCTAATTTAGGAACTTATCATCCTGCTGCTGCTTTCTTTAAGCAAATTGGTGGTACCGCATTTGATTTTATGCTCCCAGTCTTAGCTGGTTATATTGCCTATTCGATTGCTGAAAAGCCAGGGCTTGTGGTCGGATTCCTAGCGGGTGCATTAGCAGCAAATGGATACAATATTAACAATGTTGGATTAGATCCAAATCAACTCCCTGTGCCATCTGGATTTTTAGGCGCATTAGTGGGTGGATTCTTAGCTGGTGGCGTCGTTCTTATGCTAAAGTATGCTTTGGCTAAATTACCAAAAGCCTTGGACGGGATTAAATCAATTCTATTTTATCCAGTCTTTGGGGTAATTATTACTGGTTTCTTGATGTTGTTAATTAATATTCCAATGGCATCAATTAATAGTGGATTAAATAATTTCTTGAACAGTTTGAATGGAACTAATGCTATTCTTCTTGGAACATTATTGGGTGGCATGATGGCCATTGATATGGGTGGTCCAATTAATAAAGCGGCTTATGTTTTTGGAACAGGGACTCTAGCTCAGACTATTTCAACCGGTGGTTCACCAGTCATGGCATCAGTTATGGCAGGTGGCATGGTGCCACCATTGGCCATTTTTGTGGCAACCTTACTCTTTAAGAACAAGTTCAATAAAAAGAATCGTGAAGCCGGTCTAACTAATATTGTTATGGGATTAAGTTTCATTACTGAAGGTGCAATTCCATTTGCAGCGGCTGATCCAGCACGTACAATTCCAAGTTTCGTTGTCGGTTCGGCATTAGCTGGTGGTTTAGTTGGTATGTCAGGGATTAAGTTGCTTGCACCACATGGTGGTATCTTCGTTGTGGCCTTAACGAGTTCACCAGTAATGTATCTTGTATATATTGCAATTGGCGCCTTGGTATCAGGAGTTATCTACGGCTTGATTAAGCGAGCCGATGATTAGAATGTAAGCAAAAAAGCACACTTCAGAGAGAAGTGTGCTTTTTATGTTTCACATGAAACAAGATTAATGTTTACGTAGAATTCGCATTGAATTTAAGATGGCAAGCAATGTAACACCAACATCAGCGAACACAGCTTCCCACATATTTGCGAGGCCAAAGGCACCTAATGCTAAGAAGATAGCTTTGATAACAAGGGCGAAAACAATGTTTTGCATAACAATACGACGTGTCTGTTTTGCAATATCAATGGTTGAAGCGATACGACTAGGCTTATCATCCATGATAATCATATCAGCAGCTTCAACCGCAGCATCTGATCCAAGGGCACCCATGGCAATTCCAACATCAGCTTGGACAAGGACCGGCGCATCATTGATACCATCACCAACAAAGGCAACTTTTTGAGTGTCGCTTTGATTGGCTTGAATCTTTTTAATTTCAGATACTTTGTCAGCTGGAAGTAAGTTAGTGACAACTTTGTTAAGACCGAGTTTGTTAGCAACAGTGGTCCCAACCGCGTGATTGTCACCAGTTAGCATAACTGTTTCTAAGTCTAATTGCTTCAAGTCATTAATCGATGTTTGTGAGTCAGGCTTTGGTTCATCAGCAACGATGATACTACCGCTAAATTGACCGTCAATGGCAACAAGAATGGTTGTACCTGTACTGTCTAGTTCAGGCATATCAACGGTAATGTTGGCAAGGGCTTTTTCATTACCGACAATGACTTCGTGTCCGTTGACGTCAGCTTGAACCCCATGTCCTGAAGTTTCAACAGAATTGGTGATGGTGTATTGACTTAAATCACCATCAAAACTGTTAACGATTGAGCGTGCGATTGGGTGGGTTGAATTTTGTTCGACTGCAGCCGTATAACCGAGTAGGTCATCCTTTGTCATGCCTGAAACAGGTGTTACTTTGGTAACGGTAAAGCTACCTTGGGTTAATGTACCAGTTTTATCGAATACGACAGTATCAACTTCGTTCAATGCTTCAAGATAGTTACTTCCTTTAATTAAGACACCATTTTTTGATGTCGCACCGAGACCGGCGAAGAAGGCAAGTGGTACTGAAAGTACCAAAGCACATGGACAAGAAATAACTAAGAAGACCAGCGCACGTTGGATCCAATCGGCCCAAACACCACCGAAAAATAGTGGTGGCACGAATGCCAATAATGCTGCAAATAGAACAACAACAGGTGTGTAGATATGTGCAAATTTTGTAATGAACTTTTCGGTATCAGCTTTGTTACTGTCTGAGTTCTGAACTAAATCAAGAATCTTGGCAACAGTTGAATCATTATAGGCGTGGGTCACCGTCATGGTTAGGGTACCATCAAGATTGATTGAACCACTTAAAACGTCTGTGTCAGGTTCAACTTCGCGTGGCAATGATTCACCTGTTAAGGCTGCGGTATTTAAGCTTGATTGACCAGTCAAAATAGTTCCGTCGACCGGAATCTTTTCACCGGGCTTAATTAAGATTGTATCCCCAATGTTAACTTTTTCAGGGGCAACTTCTTGGTAACTATCTCCAACTTTAAGATTGGCAAATTCTGGTTTGATGGCAACCAATTCACTAATTGAACGCTTTGAACGATCAACGGCTGTATCTTCAATTAATTCTCCGATTTCAAAGAATAACATAACAGCGATGGCTTCAGGATACTGACCTAAAATTAAAGCACCAATGGTTGCGATACTCATTAAGGCATTCTCATCAAAGAAATCACCTTGCGAGAAATGCTTTAACGCATTAATTAAGACCGGTGCACCAGCGAGTAGATAAGCCACAAAGTAAAGGGCAGTTTGTAGCATGCCAGGGTTTAATAAGAAAGCGATTAATCCGACGATTACACTAGTTGTTAAAACCAGCACCCTTTTCTTCTGGCTTGTTGTTAAGCGTAATCCTTCCAATGTTTTTTTCATAACAGACCTCTTTTAAATAATTATTTTAATACATGAATACTTCTTCATGTGTAAATCTTATCATATGTTATGTGGGATTACAATGTGTAAACCTAAAAGATTATGCTGATTTTTTGTTAGTGTGGTAAGATAGATTTATCGTTTTTAGAAAGGGGGAACATGATGGCTGAGGAATTGAAATTGATTACAGCACCGGAATTAGAAGCTGCCCATGATATTTTTAAATTATTGAGTAATCCAACGCGTTTACAAATTCTCTACATATTAGAGCAAGGTTCATTAAATGTAGGTCAAATTGTTTCAGTATTAGATATGGAACAATCTGCGATTTCACACCAACTGGCATTATTACGTGAAGGACATCTAATTAAGATGGAACGCGTGGGTAAGTCAATTTACTATGGCTTGGATGATCCGCATGTTCTTGATATTATTAATGAAACCCTTGAACACGTTGGCCACATTGCTAAAGGGCAACCTTGGCAAGCCGAATCAAATGATTAAACAAGCTAATTAAATCCGCAAGACAAAAAGAAAACTGCTATGCTGATGGGTTGCCAAAAAGGACAATCTACATGCATAACAGTTTTTTCTTTCCTTATTAATGAAGAAAAGGTGTGTTTTAAATTTTATAGGCGTTCAAGAAACGATCAATTCGTTCCGTTGGATGGTTGAAGAACTCATCGGGTGTTCCGTCGAAGTCAATTGCACCATCTTCAAGAAAGAGCATACGATCAGCAGCATTTTTAGCGAACTCCATATTGTGGGTCACGATAATCATTGATTCATGCTTTTCAGCCAAGCGCTTTAAAATTCGTAGAATTTGCGCTTCGATTTCAGGGTCGAGGGCTGACGTTGGTTCATCTAACAAAAGGTAGTCTGGGTGCATGGCTAACGCACGCGCAATGGCGATACGTTGCGTTTGACCACCTGATAATTGATAAGGATAGCGGTCGGCAGTATCATCTAGCCCAACGGCTTGGAGGAGTTCGTGACCGTGTTCGATGGCTTCGGCTTTACTTTGCTTAAGCACGTGTACCGGTGCTTCAATCATATTACCCATGACGGTTAAGTGGTCGAACATACGTGGCTGTTGGAAAACCATGCCAGTTTTGTGGCGAATCCAAAGCAATGTATCCTTACTAACCGGCTTACTGTAATCAATGGTGCGGTCGTCAAGCGTATACATGCCATTTTCAGGATGCTCCAATAAATTGAGGGAACGCAACAACGTTGACTTTCCAGATCCAGAAGGTCCGACAATGACTGTGGTTTCATTTGGATTAAAAGTTACGTTGATGTCATTTAAGGCTTGATGCTCTTTATAAATCTTATTAACGTGTTCTAGTTTTAACATGATAGACCCCTTTATTTGACGAAACGATCAGCCCAACGTTGGATGTAACGCTGAGGGATTGAAAGAATAGTAACGAAGATGGCATAGATGGCAGCAACCAATAGGTACATTTGCAAAGGTTCGAAAGTAACAGCGGCCATCTGCTGTGAGAGATAGAACATTTCAACAATAGTTACGGTTGAAGCAAGTGATGTATCTTTGATTAATGAAATAAAAGAATTTGCCAGTGTTGGAATTGAGACACGTGCTGCCTGCGGCAATATGATACGGGTAAATGTTTGGCCTTCCGTCATACCCAAGGCCTGAGCGGCTTCGCGTTGCGTACCAGGAATTGATGAAATAGCGGCACGAATAGCTTCACTGGCATAGGCCCCAGAGTTTAGTGAAAGGACGGCGATGGCTGCGACCCATGCAGATGGTTGTAACCACTCAATGCCGAGTTTAGGTAGCCCGTAAAAGACAACGAACAACTGCACTAGCATTGGGGTTGAACGGAATGCCCATACATAAAAGGCTAATAAGTTATTTAGGATAAACCAGAGCACTTTTTTGAAGCCGGTCACTTGTGGATCGTAAGAACGAAACACACCGACGAATCCGGCAAAGACCAGTGCGAAGGCAAAAGAAATTAATGCAAGCGGAATTGTATATTTAAGTCCGGCCACGATTAATTGGGGGGCGTATGTGGTTATGAAATCTATCATGAAAAAGTCCTTTCAACAGTACCGGCGCAAAATAAAAAGCGCCTAAGAAGCCAAAAATAGTTGGTCCTAGCGCGCTTATTACGTTTTATCGAGTTGTTCACCAAAACGACCTAACGCAAAAAGCGCGTTAGGCAGATACATGCAGCTTGATTGTTCGTGTTTGTATGCATCATTTTGTGAAACTCCTTGTATTTGATATCTTGATTATATTGAATTTACTAACAAAATGCAAGGAAAAACGCGCGCTTTATGCCACTCACAAAAAATATGAACTTTTTATTAGTAAGTTGAAGGGTATCTAGAATGGGCTTTGGCGCTTTTGAAAAATATGAAAAAATGAATTTGGGGTTTGACAGGTTTAAAAAAGGCCGTTATGATTTGGGCATAATCTAAATTTGAAACGAGAAAGAAGCCATGAAAACTTTAGCCAAACGATGTTAGCCCTGACGATTTTAATTTAATTAGTATGTAATTTCGCAATATTAATCAAGAGAAAAAAGGGATAATAAATTATGAATACATTAGTTAAAACATCATTAATCGTGGCCGCAACAGGTGTTGTTGGAGTTGGTCTTATTTCAAGCCAAGCGTCAGCAGATTCTTATAAGTCTGACTTAAAGAACAAGGGTGAATTGACGGTCGGACTTGAAGGGACATATGCGCCATTCTCATATAAGAACAAGTCAGGTAAGTTAGTTGGTTACGATGTTGATGTTGCCAAAGCTGTTGCCAAAGAAATGGGATTGAAGCCAGTCTTCGTTGAGACAAAGTTTGATTCATTGGTTGCTGGTTTGGATGCCAATAAGTATGACGTTGTCTACAATGATATGGGTAAGACGAAGGAACGTGAAAAGAACTATGCCTTTGGTGGTCAATACTTGAATTCTGAAGCGGTTATTCTTGTTAAGAAGGACTCAGACATTAAGACAGTTAAGGATTTGAAGGGTAAGAAGGCCGCACAAACGACTTCATCTAACTATGGTCAAGCTGCTAAGAAGAATAAGGCTGAATTGGTTAGTGCACCAGGCTTTGCGGAGGCTTTGGACTTAGTTAGCTCAGGTAAAGCAGATGCAACTTTGAATGCAGATGATGCATGGAGCATTTACAAGAAGGAACATCCTAAGACTGACTTGAAGGCAATCCGTACCGATGATTTGGATTCATCAGGTGCTGCGCCAATGTTAAATAAGAAAGATAAGCAGTTAGCTAAGGAAATTACAAAGGCTCAAGATAAGTTGAAGGAAGATGGAACTTTGACAAAGTTGTCTAAGCAATACTTTGATAAGGATCTTAGTGGAAGCAAAGACGATAAGAAGGACTAATCAAAATTAATATAGAAGTATTGAAAACCGCTTCAGGATTGAAGCGGTTTTTTATTGCATGCTTGTCAGATATACCGTGAGTGGTGCATAATTTGTATCTGTAATTGAGTTAAGAGAGGATTATCACGTGAAAAATTTATTGAAGTTACTTGAAGTGCAATCTTTAGTGGCGGCGGCCTTACCATTAATGTTGGGATTTTTATACACACTAAATGTGTACCAACAATTTAATGGTGTAAACGCTTTGGTTTTTGCACTTATCGCATTTGCTTTGCAAATGGGCGTTAATGTGTGGAACAATCTGCAAGATTTCCGTGCTGCCAGCAGCGAAGAATGGAAAAATGGGGTTAACAATATTGTCGGAGCTGCCGGCTATACAGTTCGTCAGGTGGGACTGGTCTTGTTTATTTTAGTCGGATTCGCCGGAATTGCTGGTTTATGGTTGGTCACACGGACCGGTTGGCCATTATTGATTATGGGCTTAATTGGTTTTTTGGTGGCTTATTGGTATGCTGGAACGCCATTACCTTTATCGCGAACACCTTTTGGTGAGTTGGCTTCAGGATTGACGATGGGCTATTTAATTTTCTTGGCCGCTGTTTATGTCAATGTGGCCCCGCTCTTAACTTGGACTTTGATTTGGCATGCCATGGTTGCATCAGCGATTGCATGGTTTGCGATTGCTGACATCATGTTGGCCAATAATATTGGTGATTATGAGGAAGATTTGGCTGAAGGGCGCCGCACATTGGTCGCATTACTAGGTAAGCCGAATGCGTTACGCTTATTTGTCGGCATTTATGTGGCTGGATATGTGGTCTTAATCATTGCAGTTGTGTTGGGGATTTTACCATGGCCAAGTTTGTTGGCATTAATTTCAGCACCGGTTGTTTTCAAGCAGGTCCGCCAATTCCAAGCGGATCCGCAAAAGAAGAATTTTCCACTAGCAATTAAAAATGTTGTCCTAATATCAATAACTTTGGCATTAGGTTTGATTATTGCATTATTTATATAGTAGAATAATGTGTCTGGTAAGATGTTTACATCATTCCGGGCATTTTTAATTTCAGTTTATAAAAAAATATTTTTAAGGGGTAGGCAATATGCAATATTTAAAACAGTCGCGTTTTTTTTATTGGACAATTGAAACATTAGCAATTGTCGTATTGATTTGGGTGTTGTCACAATTAAGTTTTGTGTTGCAGCCAGTTGGCCAATTTATTGGTGCTGTATTCGTTCCTTTGATTATTTCAGGATTCTTATTTTATTTGATGAATCCGGCGGTGAAGTTTTTATCGAAGATTAAAATCGGAAAATTTCATCTAGGTCGTGGGACAAGTGTCGCAATTGTTATGATTTCTTTCATCGCAATTATCTTATTGAGTTTCTTCTCATTGATCCCTAGCTTGGTGCAACAATTGACGAAAGTTGTTGCAAGTGCGCCAGATACGATTTCTGCCACGCAAGCATGGCTCCGTGATTTCAGCAACAATGAAATGGTGCAAAATATTACGAAGCAAATCGATTTGGACAAGATTCAAAAGCATGCCCAAAAGTATGCGGAGAGTATCGTAATGGGAACGGCTAATGGATTCGGTTCATTGTTGGGAACGTTGACAAGTGTTGTTGTTACATCAATTACGGTACCAGTTATGACCATCTACATGTTGTTGGATGGGAATAAGTTGTCACCATTTATTCAAAAATTATTTGAACGTAAGAATCAACCAATGGTTGCTGACATCTTAGGTCGTTTGGATAAGACAATTTCAAACTACATTACAGGACAAGCTTTGGAAATGTTGTTTGTCGGTGTATTTACAACCTTAGGATACGTTTTGATTGGTCAAAACTATACATTGTTGCTTGGTGTGATTGCTGGTCTAACTAATGTGATTCCATATGTGGGACCTTATATTGGTTATATTCCAGCTGTGATTGTGGCTTTGATGCAAGGTGGCGTTAAGCAAGCCATTTTGGTAACAATCATTGTGTTGGTCGTGCAACAAGTCGATGGAAACATTGTCTTCCCACGTATTATGGGAAGTACATTGAATATTCATCCGCTAACGATTCTAGTGTTATTATTGGCAGCCGGAAATATCGCTGGAATACCGGGGATGATTTTGGCTGTGCCAGCATATGCAATTGTTCGAACGATTGTTATTTATGCCTGGGAGTTGTGGAATTTGCAAAAGCATGGTCCCAAACCAGAAGTATTGGAACCAAATGAAGTGAGTGAATAAAGATTAAGGGGCAATGGGAACATTGCTCCTTTTTTTGTTAAAAAAGCGGTGAAAATAAAATTTTTTAGGAAATTTTATGATTAAGCGTCAAAGTTGATATGACCGGCTTTATGCGGATGTGAGTTTGTTAAAAACCTAGCAAAGTATCACGATAATTGTTGCAAATATATTGCAAAATAATGTGAGTAATTTATAATGAGTACTTAATCAGCGTGCAATGTACGCGTAAAAAATTGGGAATAAGAAAGCGAGGCGCAATTTATGTCAACTCAAAACGACGCCAATTCACATGAATTTGAGCGTGGATTGTCTGGCCGACATGTTGAAATGATTGCCTTAGGTGGAACGATTGGAACTGGGTTATTCTTGGGAGCAGGAAAATCAATCAGTGCTGCAGGACCTTCCATCTTATTGATTTACATGGTTACCGGAATTTTTATGTTCTGGATGATGCGAGCGTTAGGAGAATTACTCCTAACCGACACCAATCAACCAACCTTCATTGGATTTATTGAGAAATATCTTGGTGATAAGACCGGATTCGTTATTGGTTGGACCTATTGGTTAGGTTGGGTAGCAATTGCCATGGCTGAATTAACAGCCGTTGGAACTTATATGAAATTTTGGTTCCCAACGGTGCCGGTCTGGATTTGGGCCGTGGGCTTCTTGGTAGTACTATACTTAATTAATATTATCGCCGTTGGTGCCTTTGGTGAAACGGAATTCTGGTTTGCGATGATCAAGATTATTGCTATCTTAGCAATGATTGCAACTGGAGTGATTATGGTGGTGACACATACTGAGACTTCTGCCGGTGTTGCTAGTTTGTCACATCTTTGGAAAGATGGTTTCGTAGCAGATGGTGGTAAGAACATCTTATCAGCATTCCAAATGGTCTTCTTTGCCTTCTTGGGAATTGAATTCGTTGGAATTACAGCTGCTGAAGCGAAAGATCCTGATCGGATTATTCCAAAGGCCATCAATTCAATCATTATGCGAATCTTGATTTTCTATATCGGTGCCTTAATTGCGATTATGAGTATCCAACCTTGGACGAATTACTCAGCAAATGAATCACCATTCGTGCAGGTTTTCTCAGGAATTGGAATTACAGCTGCTGCTGGAATTATTAATTTCGTTGTGTTGACCGCTGCTGCTTCTTCTTTGAACAGTGCCTTGTTTACGACAGGTCGTATGTTGTTCTCTTTGACGCCTGAAACATCACGTTTCCACAAGTTAAACCATCATAAGTTGCCATTTAATGCCATTACATTTTCAACATTGTTGATTGGTTTTGCAGCCGTTATTAACTACATAACACCAGATGGGGCTTTTGAAATTATCACATCAGTTGCATCAGCTGCGTTCGTTGTCATCTATGCGGTGCTAGTTGCAGCGCACTTGGCTTATCGTAAGCATCCTGATTATCAAACAAGTGAGCATAAGTTCCAGATGCCTGGAGCACCTTATACGGATTACTTAACCATTGCATTCCTAGTTGGTATCTATATTATCTTGCTAACAACGAAGGAAACTCAAATTACAGCAATTTTAGCTTTGATTTGGTTCGCAATCTTAACGTTTATTAGTTTCCGAAATAAGAAAAAAGCTTAAATTTAAAGGCTAATCCTTAGGATTAGCCTTTTTTCTTGGCTTCGAATAGTGCGTACAACATCAAGTAAGTGGTAAAATGACTAATGATATACAAAAATGACATAGGAGACAAAAAGATGGCTGAAAAATTTATTGACCGTGATTATATTCGTACATATGCCCAAACTGACGACATTGATCGTAAGTGGTTAGATGTTCCTTACATGGCGGGCAAGCGCCATAATTTAGATATTTATTTACCAAATAAACCGGCAACGTCTTATCCGGTGATTATCGATGTCTTTGGTGGTGGACTTTGCTTTGGAGATAAGAGTTCACATAAGCTTGAACCGGCTTTGCGATTATTACGTGATTATGGTTTTGCCGTAGTTAGCATGGATTATTCACTCTTAGCAGATGCGCCTTTTCCAACTCAAATTTATGAAGTAAAGGCGGTTGTTCGTTTTGTTCGTGCAAATGCAGCCAATTATCAACTTGATCCAAATAAGATTGCTTTAATGGGCGAATCTTCTGGGGCTCAATTAGCTGTAACGACGGCTGCAACGCAAAACAAGACTGAATTTGCGGATGCTAATTTTGGTGCGTACTCAGATGTGTCAGAAGCAGTACAAGCAGTCATTGCCATGTATGGACCTTATGAATTTGATCAGTTCGTAAATCAATTTGCAGAATCTGGGGTGACTTCAAAGTATACTGAAACAGGGGAGGCAGATTCATTTCAAGGTCAGCTCTTTGGCCAAACCGCGCCTCGCGATGTACCTGATTTAGTCCAAACGGTTAATCCGGTAAATTATTTTTCAGAACAATTACCACCAATCCTTGCAATGGTTGGACGCAGTGATCCAGTTGTCCCTTATCAACAAACGGTAAATATGATGACAGCAGCTCGCCAAAAAATTGGTGAGGAAAAAACACCATATTATATTGTTGAAGATGGTGTGCATGGTCCTGATGATTATATGGGTCCAGAGCTTACACAAGTTAAAGCAGATTTCTTAAATAAGTGGTTAGGGGAATAGGATGTATAATTCGGCACGTGGAAGTTTTTTAAGAGCAACACCAGGGCAGATTTGTTTTTCCCTAATTATTGATACATTGATGTATCTCTTTTTTGACATGTTATTTGATCCAATGGATTCAACGACACTAGTGATTTACCTGATCTTTTTCCCAGGGATTGATTTTTTCTCCCTTGTTGTTAGTTTTTATCATTATGTGAAAGAGCATCGTGAAGGACAAAAGAAAAAATAAATTGTTTCATGTGAAACAAAGGAGCTTGGGATGAAAGAATGGGTGCAAAAGTTGAAAACAGTTGCGGATAATTGGAATATCCCGCAACTAATGGACTATTGGAAACGTGGGAATGCCACTATGGTTGGGCCGACGATTGCGTATTATACAATTGTCTCGTTAGTACCGTTAATTATGGCAGTTGGTTCAATTGTTAGTTTGTTGGGAATTGATCGAATGGAAATTCATGATTTTTTAAAAATGCAAATGCCAGCAGGCGTTGCTGATATTGTGATTCCAATTGTAGATTCTGTGTTGAATGGTGGTTATGGAACGCTTTCGATTTCTGTTTTAGTAGCGATTTGGAGTGCTAGTAGTATTCTGTCGACGATTCGAAAAGCTTTTACCGATATTTATGAATCACGCCATGATGAAAACACAATTTTGACGCGAATTATTAGTTTTGTCTGGATGCTAGTGCTCTTAACGGCAGCAGGTGCGGTTATTATCGCAAATTACCTCTTACCAGCCATCGTTAATATGCTACCTTCAGCACCAGGGATTAATGTGATTCAACATATAGTGAGTCAAAGTTGGATTTATTCGTTTATCGCATTGGTTGTTTTGATGGTTCTATTTAATTTTCTGATTCCAGCTGAGAAAATGCATTGGAAACCAGTTATTATTGGGTCACTGATTGAAATCGTGTTAATTTTCTTATTGAATTCATTATTTGGTATTTATACGAAGTTTGGACTAAAAAGTGCAAGTTTCTATCAATCACTAGGGTCATTGTTGATTTTATTGATTTATCTAAACTTAATTGCCATGATTATGGTGGCGACACAGGTTTTGATTGCTTGGATAACGAGTTTATTTGAGAAAAAAGGTTGGTTTAAAACAAATGAAGCATAAAAAAAGCACGTCACGATTATGTGGCGTGCTTTTCTTTAGTTTTCTGATTTTTCAGCTTGTTTTGCGGCCCATTGTTGGTCAAATTCATCTAAAATTGAACGAACTTCATCAGAATTTTTTGTTTCCATTAAGGCAACGCGTAAGTCTGACGCATATGAGAAACCACGTACGTAGATCTTGAAGAAACGCTTTAATTTCTGGAAATTAGTTGGTCCAAACTCAGCATCAAATTCATCATGTAAATCTAGTTGCATACGCAATAGATTTAGAGAATCATCAAGGGTATGTTCGACAGGTGTATCTTCGAACGCAAAGGGGCTTTCGAAAATACCTCGACCAATCATAATACCATCTAGACCAGGTTGCGCCTTAGCTAATTCAAGCCCTTGAGCGCGGTCTTTAATGTCACCGTTAATTTGAATCAATGTATCTGGTGCGATTTCATCACGCATGGCGAGAATTTCATCAATTAATTCAAAATGAGCGGGAACTTTTGACATCTCTTTACGCGTACGGAGATGGATTGTGAGCACTTGAATGTCCTGGCGGAGAAGGAAGGGAATCCATTCGCGGAACGTATCAATTTTATTAAATCCAAGACGCGTTTTAACGGAAATTGGAAGTCCGCCAGTTTTAGCAGCTGCAATTAATTCGGCTGCGCGTTCTGGTTCTTTAATTAAACCAGAACCACCACCGTTTTTGATAACTGTTGAATCTGGGCAACCCATGTTAATATCAACGGCTTCAAATCCACGTTGCTTACAATCAGCAACGCCGAGTTCGAAGTCGATGGGACGATCGCCCCAGAGTTGTGCAATCGGTGTTTGCTCTTCTGGGACGAAGAACAAGCGGCCTTGTACTGTAAATTTTGCTTTTGGGTGTGAAATACTACGAGCGTTGGTGAATTCTGTGTAGAATGCGTCAGGAGCGGCTGCTTTAGCAACCACACGACGGAAAACTGTGTCAGTCACAGCTTCCATCGGTGCCAAAGTGAAAAATGGTAATTTTTCAAGGCCATCAACCTGCGGATGCTGTTGGGCAGCATCAACCACGCCCTGCCAAAAAGCAGATTTTGGTTGAACCATAATAGATTCCTTTCAGATATTTATATTTAGATTTTGCGGCTCGATCTTCCGCATCCGAACTGGGACATGTACTAATATAAACTAGCTGGGTAATATGTCAATAGGAGCTAAAGGCAGGGGGAATCTAAGTTCTCACAGATATTTGATGTTGACGATTCGCTGTTTCTATCGTTTAATTAACTTTAAATGAGTTTTAGATGAGAAGAAAGGGTGGCTTGGAAAATGTCGATTGTAAAGAAATATTATATTGTTTCCGGTATTTATAATATTGGGGTCGCATTTTTTGGTGGAACACTCTATCTTTTGATGCAGCAGCATGGTTTTTCAGCAGCTGATATTAATCTATTTTTGATTGTTTTTTGGATTGTGTCTTTTATTTTTGAAATGCCATCCGGAATCTTTGCAGATACATTTGGACCGCGGCGGTCGGTTGTTTTAAGTATTCTGTTACGCATCCTTGGATTAGGCATATTGTTGGTGCCTTCATCGGCCTTGATGATTCTGATTGTGGCGGCCATCTTAACTGCGATATCAGATACGTTAAAATCGAGTACGCTCGAAGCATGGGTCTCCAATGAATTGCATTCCAAGAATTTAGATAATTTCTTTGCAAATTCAAGTAAATTAAATACGGTTATCAATCTGTTGGGTGGTTTTTTCGGTGCGCAAGTCTTGGGTAAAGTGAATTATGCTTATCCAGTGCTTGGGTCGATTGTGTGTTTCATACTGGCGATGCTTGTGGGAATCATGCTATTGCCCAAAGCAACTCGTGTAAAGGGCGATGAGCGACGTGTACTAGGTATGGATTTACATGAATTTAAGCATACAATTACGCAAGGTCAACATGAATTGAAGGTGAACCAAAATTTCCGATTGATCCTACTTTCATTTATACCATCAATGATTTTAGTAACTGTGCCATTTAATCAATGGCAACTGTATTTTGACCAGCCTCAATTTGGGAATCACTATTTAATTGGTTGGATTTTATTAGGGATTAATTTAGCTGCATTATTTGGTGCGCGTTGTGCACAGTTTGTAATGAGGGTTTTTGGTAAAAGGTATCAGACGATTGCAGGAATTTTGATTATTAATTTTATCTTCATTATTCTTTCGGCCTTGATGGGGAATGTCTATATTGCGATTGGAGCATTTTTGTTGCATACGATGATGACTAGTTTAGAAGAAGTTTTACGTTCTACCATGCTGAATGAGCAGCTAAGTAATCAGTCAAGGACGATGATGCTTTCAGTATTTAATACGATCGAGTCAATGGTAACTATTATCGTATTGGCTGTTGATGCGTTGTTAATTAAATTTATGCCAATCCAAATCGGGTGGATAATTTTAGGTAATATTGCCGTGGTATTAGCGATACCGGTATTTTACCGTATTAAAAAAAGGACGACATTATTTTAAAATAAAAAAGCTGATGATTCTGAAATGGAAAAATCAGCTTTTTTACTGTTATAGGACAGTCCAGTGTTCGAGTGTCATATCAGAATCATCAAACGTATGTGTTTCCAAATACGCTTTAGCCGTAAGCACTAAAGGCGATGCATTTTCTGAATTTAGTGCCTCTAATTTTATAAAAGTAGCACCAGCCGAATCTTGGCCTTCGAATTGTTGTGTTTGCTCGAGTAGGGCACCTGTTACTGAATTAACCCGATAGAATAAAGCGCGATGCTGATTGAATGTTGTTTGTTCAAAAATCCAAGGATAGCAGAAGCTTTTTAAGCCCAGTTGTTGGACAGACATTGGCCTCAACCCAGTTTCTTCTCTAAATTCGCGAGATAGGGTCGTTTGTGAACCTTCAAAGTCTTCAGGCGTTCCGCCTGGCAAATCATAACGATGTTGATAGGGGCCATCAGTTTTATGAATGACAAGTAAATCAGATTTATCGGACGTATAGATACCATAGACGCCAAAAGCTTGGTGTAGTTGACTCATCATGAGAATCCTCCTAAAAAAATGTATGAATTTAAGCTAAATTAATTATATAGCGTTATAATACAAATATACATTGATATCAACTTATAGCATATGGAGGAATTGAATAATGGATTACGAAAATGAGAACAACCGTACGAATGAACGTAACAATTTTAATCAAGACTCAAATCGCAATGGTGGCAACGACAGCTATAGTAATGGTGGTTCAAGTCGTGACAATAATCGCGATGTAAACCGTCAAAGCAGTAATGATAACTTTAATAATGGATCATCAAATCGTAGCAATGATAGCTACAGCAATGGTGGTTCAAGTCGTGACAATGATCGCGATGTAAACCGTCAAAGCAGTAATGATAATTTTAATAATGGATCATCAAGCCGTGGCAACGACAGTTACAGCAATAGTGGTTCAAATCGTGACAATAATCGCGATGTAAATCGTCAAAACAACAATGATAATTTTAATAATGGATCATCAAACCGTGGCAATGACAGCTACAGCAATGGTGGTTCAAGTCGTGACAATGATCGCGATGTAAACCGTCAAAGCAACAATGATAATTTTAATAATGGGTCATCAAACCGTGGCAACGACAGCTACAGCAATGGCGGTTCAAGTCGTGACAATGATCGCGATGTAAACCGTCAAAGCAGTAATGATAATTTTAATAACGGATCATCAAATCGTAGTAACGACAGTAAAAATAGTGGTAGTGCTAAAAATGATGAAATTGACGATGCATTAAATCAGGTGGGTGACAAGATTAAGCAGGCAACTGGAAACAACGATGCAATCAACGAAAAAGTGGATGATTTTAAAGATCAAGCTTCAGATACATTAAACAAGATGAAGGGGAAGTTTGGGCTATAAAATAGTGTAAATAGCATTAAAAACCGTTTTGATTCATAATCAAGACGGTTTTTTGGTGGAAAAAAGAACTGCTTTTCTTGATTTATTGAAAATACTTTTGTAATATATTTCATAAATATATTATATAGGATAGGGGTTTTATTATGCGTTTTTGGTTAAAGACATTTCGTCTAATATTGGTATACGCTTTACTAGCGGCAACAATTTCTAGTAGTATTTATTTTGCACTTCATCATTTTACGAATTTTGGATTCATTACAATTTCATTATTGGCATGTGTATTATCCGTCACGGTTTTATATTTGATGTTCTATGTGATTGTGTACAAGAAAAAGTATTATACGATTGCTGATAACTATATTGAATCTGTTGATTTACTCCAAAACTGTGTGTTCTTTGTGTGTTTCCCATATTTAGGAATTGTGCTATCACAAGTGGACGCAGCGCCACAATTAAGTTTAATTCGTGAAATGATTGGTGCAACATTATTGACTTTGAAGATTACAATGTTGATTATTAAGTATACAGTTAAGCATGAACCATTAGCCACACTTGATGATTAAACCAATTAATCACAGTATCAGGTCTGTATGAGCAGATCAATTAGAAAGAGAGCCGTTGTGTTATGAATTACAGTGAAGTTTTGGAAGAATTAAACCAGTCGATTGAATATTTAGAGAAGCGTCATAAGCGTTATACACATATGACAACTTGGGTTAGTATGCTAAATATTGTGCTCTCATCAAGTATTCCAATTTTGATTACCTTGGCAGAAGATGGCAAACAAACATTATTGCTCGTATCAATTTTTTCAGCATTGATTACATTGCTACAAACATTTAAGTCAACTTTCCACCTTGATAATAAAATTTCAGATATGGCAGTGGCCATGGCCTACTTGAAGAAGGAACAAGTCCTTTTCCAAACACGAACAGAACCATATTCAGGGACTGATGACGAAAATATTCATGCATTAGTCTTGAATATGTCAAATCAAGCGAACGATGTAATTGACAATTTTATGGGTAACGAGAGCGAATAAATTTTTATGAGTTCAAAATGAGAATGTTGACATTTAATTAAGACTTAGATACACTGTAGAACATAATCATTTAGGGGGTAGGCACAATGCAGAATTCAATGATGACAATTGAATCATTTAAGGGCTTTACGTTTTTTGGGTAGTTATCCGAAATTTATGTAAAGTCTGTTTACGTGAAGATTCGGATGTTGAGTCCGAAGATTTTACGTGCATTGACCTACTTAGAGTTTAAGTATGACAACGTGAGTGAAGTGTGATGGATTCAATTGCGAATCCGTTGCACTTTTTTATTTAGGAATTTTTAGGAGACATTTATGACATTATTAGGACGTGCGTTCAAAAAAGAATCGTTGTCGAATTATATGCAGTCTGACGGCCATTTTGAAAAGTCGTTAACTGCCAAAGACTTGTTGGGCTTAGGAATTGGGGCCGTAATTGGAACGGGGATCTTTATTTTACCTGGGACGGTTGCTGCAACAACGGCAGGACCGGCAGTTGTCATTAGTTTTATTTTAGCTGCGCTAATCTCAGGATTAGTTGCGATGGCGTATTCTGAAATGGCTTCGGCATTACCGGTCGCTGGATCAGCCTATTCATATGGAAATATTATTTTTGGGGAAGTCGTTGGTTGGGTCCTTGGTTGGGCATTAATATTGGAATATTTCTTAGCCGTGGCGGCAGTGGCAACCGGATGGTCTGCGTATTTCGCTAATCTAATTGCACCGATTTATGAAATTCCTAAAGCATTTTCGGGTCCTTTGAATCCAAGTGAAGGTACCTATATTAATTTGGTTGCGGTTTTAATTTTACTTGTATTGGGATTGCTTTTACGTGGTGGTATGAAAGAATCAAAGCGTCTTCAGAACATAATGGTTATTTTGAAAATTGTCATTATCATTTTGTTCGTAGCTGTCGGTTTCTTTTATATTAAAGCGAATAACTATCAACCATTTATTCCTGAGCGTATGAACGGAGCTTTTGGAATCAGAGGTGTTTTAACTGGAACGGCGATGGTGTTCTTTGCCTTCCTTGGATTTGATGCTTTGTCATCATCTGCGGCCGAAGTGAAGAATCCAAAGCGTAATATTCCAATTGGAATTTTTGGAACCCTTATTATTGCAGCAATTTTATATGCACTAGTTGCGTTTGTGTTGACCGGAATGGTTAATTATACTGAATTAAATGTAGCGGACCCAGTTGCCTTAGCCTTGCAAAGTGTTGGCCGTAATGGTGTTGCACTTGTTATTACAATTGGCGCTTTGCTGGGGATGTTTACGATGATGTACACCATGTTGTACGCTTCATCTCGTCTTGTTTACGCTATTGGTCGTGATGGTTTGTTACCAGGTAATATGGGAAAGTTGAATAAGCGTGAAGAACCAACGCGTGCACTTACAATTGCTACTATTGTTGTGATGGTCTTTGGTGGATTAGTACCATTGGATCGCTTAGTTGATTTGGTTAACATGGGAACATTGTTAGCGTTCGTTGTGGTATCTTTGGGAATCATTCCACTTCGTAAGCGTCAAGATTTGACCCATGATGGTTACAAGATGCCATTTTATCCAGTTCTACCTTTGATTTCAGCCGGCTTTTCATTTTTCTTGATGACACAATTACATGTAGAAACTTTGATTGCAGCAGCGATTTGGTTTGCGGTTGGTCTGGTAGTTTACTTTACTTACGGTATTAAGCATTCAAAATTAAATGAATTTTAGAAAAAAACAACGTTCCACGTGGAACGTTGTTTTTTGTTTAATGGTTAAAGATTTGATGAGCGATGGTTTCGGCATCACGTAGATTTTTATCGTTAACATTTGGCCTTGGCGCAAACGATGTGAACCAATTCCACCCTTCAGTTGGTGTTCCGAAGATGAAGAGGTTATCGAGGTGTACCCCGTGTGCATCGATTGCTTGTAATGTTTTACGATCATTATAGACGGCGTCAATTTCAAACGTCGAACCATCAGAACGAGCTAGCTGAACATCAGTAATTAGACCTGCAGCTGACAAAGATTGTAAAACAGGGTCGGCTGTATGTTGTAGCGTAATCCCTGGAAGACGTGCTTCAACGAGTTGTGTGCTTGTCCATGAGTTTCCTTGTTCATCAGTCACTTTGTAACCATTGTCAGTAACTTCAACTTTGAATTGTGGTGCTGCAATTGTAATAATGCCAGCACGCATAAGTGCTTGAAGTTGTTCTGTTCGTAAGATAGGTGGGCCGATATTTAAAAGACGATTAATTGGATTGAATTGCTTCAAGAATTTTTCAAATTCATCAACATCTAGATAATCCTGCTCAAGGTAGTTACGTAGCTTACCACGTAAGTCCTTTAGTAGTTCGAAGGTTCCAGCAAATGGTGCATTGTCATTTCCTTTTTTGGCATCCGTGATGTCAGCTTGGAGATAGTCTTCGATGAATTGTTGATAATCGCTTGGCGCGTCAGCTAGTGGATTCAAAATCGTAGACCAATCAATGCGTAGATGTTCTGGAATTCCGAATTCAATTGCAGTGGCATTTAAATCTTCAGATGTTTGTAGTGCAAGTAAGAAATCACGTCGATTAAATGGCCAATTTACAGCCGTATCGCTCATAAGATTGAAATAGTACTTGTACGTCATTTCCTTTTCAAACAAGGCATATAAATTATCATAACTAATTTTGCCATGTTGAGCGTGGGCATCAATGTTTTCAGTCGTAAAGAACAAGCCATCGTAAGATTCTGCACTGGCTTTTTGATTAAACGCTTTAGAGCGAGGTAAGGTACCAGTACGTGAACCAGCAATGATATGTGGTTCATCGCCGGATGAAATGTACACTAGTTGATCATTGGCACGACGCTCATAACGTCCGCCACGCCCGATTGTAAGACCAGAAATATAATCGAAGAAGCTGAGCCCAAGTCCGCGAATTAAAACGTTCTCGTTGCGACGAATTGATTTTAAGGGTGCTTCACTTGGTTGCATTGGCTGTAAGTAGTGCCAATCTAAATGTTTTGATGCCGCATCTTTAAAAGCCTGCTCTTGTTCGGTTAGTTGCGCTGATGTATAACCCGGTGCATACGCAACTGCATCAGCAATAACGGTTGTTTCATCAGCAAAGGTTATTTTGAACGTATCATTAGTTGCAGGTTCAACAGCCGTTACCTTGCTTTGTTTATAATTAAGATGTGTATGTGCATTCGTTTGGTTTTGAATTGTTTCAAAATAATAACTAGCATATAACCCAAAAAGTGCGCGTGATGAAAAATGATTTGGGTCTAAAGTGGCAATTTCAGTCAAGAATGCATCCTTATTTTTAAAAGCATGCGTTTGTAAATATTCAGCTGCATCTTGATGAACCCATTCATAAAAGTTAGGGCCGGCTGTTGCGGGTAATTTTTTGTCCACTGTATCATCGCTAAAAAGTGTCAAATGTTGACTAATTGTGTTGGCGATAAATTCCGGGTTTTGGTCGGCATGCCACACGGCGCCACCAATTGGATATGGATCAGCTAGTGTTATTGTTTGATCAGACTGCGAAGCGTTCGCATAAGCAACCAAACGTTCGGCAAGGACTAAATTTCGTGGTCCAGCCCCGATGAGCACAATATTCATAATGTTACTCCTCTCGTTGTGCAGTTAAAAACTCCTCCAAGTTAGCTGGTCGGAAAATGCCAATATCTTTGACATAAATATCACCAGCTCTTTTAAGGCCTTCTTGTTTCAATAGACCAGTCTTAGGGTAACCGAAAGTTACGGTGGCGCTGGCGCGAATCGCTGAACCTAAAATTTCGCCAGTTGTGGCGTTGATTCCAGACGGAACATCAACTGAAACAACTGGAATATTGGCAGCATTCACACGTTTAATGATTTCGCCTAATTTGACGGGGACGGGCTTTGAGAGTCCAATTCCAAATAGGGCATCAACGATGACAGAATAATTTTTAAAATCATTGATACGATGTTTAGGTTCAATCCCGTAATTACGCGCAATCTTTAATTGGGTTGAGGTATTTGCTGAGGCGCGTTTTTCATCACCTAAAATAAGCAAATCAACATTAACGCCTTTTTGGCTGAGTAAACGTGAAATAACAATCCCGTCACCACCATTGTTGCTTAAACCAGCGATAACTAAAACATGTGATAAATCATACTTGCCTGCTGCTAAGACCTCAATGACAGATTGGGCCGTTCGTTCCATTAGAACGAGTGGTGGCATACCGATTTCTTCAATTGTGTATCGGTCCAGTAGTTGCATTTCTTGTGCGGTTACAGCTTCAACCATGAAATGTAACCTCCTTAAATTGTGATTTTAATGTGCCTAGGCACTATCTTTTATTATAAACGTAATTTGATGGACTAACAAATTCGATTCTGAGCAAACTGGATAAAAGAAGCCAACATGTTACAATATTCAATGAAAATAAATGAAGGCGGTAATTAAAATGGCAGATCAAAAAATTCCACAAGACATGCAAGAAGTAGCAGATCAAGTAACTTTGATGCAAGCGCGTGGCTTTGACGTAAGTGAAACAGATGTTATCCGTGAAGCATTGAAGGCTGGCTTCCAAGCGATTGTTGATGATCGGATGGATGGTAACTATGATACTGTGCGTTGGGATGATGAATTCTTTGCATTACAAATTGTGAGTTTTGGTGATGAATTAGAAGGCGAAGCAAAGCCAGCGGAAGGGGAAGCTGACTTTGTTGAACAATTTAAAGTAAATGCAAACCAAGTCTGGTTTAAATTAGATAACGTTGCCGCAAAAGTCATTGGTCGTTAATATAAAAAAACATTAAGGTTTAATATTTTAAGCTTGGATATATAAATCAGTGCTATATTAAGAAGGATTGTTTATAATTGAAATTTTTGGAGGATTACTCATGGAAAAAATGCGTGTGTATTTAGCTGAATTTATCGGCGCAATGATGCTTGTTGGAATTGGAACAGGTGTTGTTGTCTTTGTTGGAACACAAGCTGGTCCACTACCTATCGCTTTGGCCTTTGGATTGGCATTGGCTGCTGGAATTTATGCCGTTGGTGGCATTTCTGGTGGACACTTCAACCCAGCCGTTTCATTGGCAATGGCTATTAACAAGCGTTTGTCATGGACTGACTTTGTTGGTTATATTGCAGCTCAATTCTTGGGTGCAATTGCAGGTTCAGGAATTATTGCAGGTTTCTTTGCTGCCTTTGGCGCAAAGCAAGATGCAATTCAACAAATTGGTTTTGGTCAAACTGTTTACCAAGCACCAGTTTCATTCTGGGGAGCTACTTTGATTGAAGTATTCCTAACATTTGTATTCATTTTGGTTATTGTTATGGTAACTTCAAATAAGTACAGTGCCGGTAATATGACACCATTGATTATTGGTTTGACATTGGCAGCCTTGATCATGCTTGGAATTTCAGCAACTGGTGCATCATTGAACCCAGCTCGTTCATTCGGACCAGCTTTGCTTTCAATGTTCTACGGTTCATCTCAAGCATTGTCACAAATGGGCGTTTACCTAATCGGACCATTTGTAGGTGGTGCATTAGCCGCCTTTGTTGCTAAGTTCTTAGGTTCAGAAGAAGCTTAATTTTGAAAAAGTTCAAATGCTTTGGCATTTGGACTTTTTTTATTGCATTCATGTATAATTGTAGAAAATACCACGCGGTTTAAATGGGGGACAATTATGTCAAAACTTATGAAATGGGTCTTAGGAATTGTTGTTGCAGTAGGGGTTGTTTTTGGTGGTGTTGCGATGGTCGGTTCTAATACCGACCATAAGGAAACAAAAACGTCATCATCTGTTTCAAGTAAGAAATCAAGTTCAGAATCAAAATCTAGTTCTGAACAAAAGTCAAGCTCGGAATCACAGTCAAGCTCAACGTCTAATTCTGAAACAGAAACGAATGCGAGTGAACAAAGTCGTTCAGAAGAAGCTTCAGCACCTGCAGAAGCTTCTTCACAAACTCAAGCAGCACAACCACAACAAAACCAGAATCAAGGGGCAGCTCAGGCAGCTCCTAATGCCAGCATTACGACACCCGATGCAGCCAAGAATGCAGTCGCGACACATATGCGCCAAGTTCAAACTTTTGATCCCAATCGTTTTAATCTTGAGGCATCCGCTGCAGATGACGGACAAAGTTACTATGTTAACGTTTCGTCAAGCCAAATTGATGGTGTTTTAGCAGTTTATCAAGTTCAGGCAAATGGTGCCGTTACACAAATTCAATAACAAAAAACGCTTAACCCAATCGGGTTAAGCGTTTCTTTTATTCTTCGTGAGCTAACTTAGCTTCAGCTGCGGCAATAATGGCAGCAACTAAATCATCAATAAAGGTATTTACACGACCACCTTGCTTTTGAGAATCATTTAAATCACCAATAATGCCAGGCTTTGTACGATCTAAGAAACCAAAATTTGTCCACGAAATTGTACCGTAGAGACCAAGAATTGACATAACTAATTGTTCATCAACCCCATAAGTGCCTGAATCCTGTTGGATTCGTGTTTGAATTGGTTCAGGCAATTGACCAGCTTCAGCTAAATCATCTAATGCTAAACCAGTCAGAATGGCATCTTGTGATTCTGTTTTATGCAAGACACTATGAACTGCTTGTAATGCACGTTCCTCAGTCAAATCAGGAATATGATGTTTTTGACCTTCAATAACGAGTGGGACGAGTTGATCTATAGTGACCCCGCGCTCTTTTAAAGCAGTCAATACTTCTGGATAGTAATCGGGTGTTGATTCTGACATGATTTAAGCTCCTTTTTTATTGTTCTAGCACAATTTTACCAAGAGGACTACTTTGGCGTAAAGCGTGATGTGCTTGTTGTAAATTATTCTGTGAGAAGGGTAAAACCTCAGCAATTGGGATTTTAATCGTACCTTGCGCAATTAAAGTGAAGAGTTCTTGCAATAAATCCCCTTTTCCAGTCGCAAAACTATTTTGCGCGTCAATTTGATAACGATGTGATAAATCTTCAAGTTGCGCATCGTTGCTGAGGTTCCTAAGCCGTCCACCAGTTTTGAGAATTTTAGCAGATTTAACTGTTGTTTCTCCGCCAATTGAGTCTAATACAGCATCAAAGCCACTTAATGTTTGTTCATAAGCTGTTTTGTAGTCAATGCAGTGTACGGGCCCAAATTGTTCTAAAAAGGCGCTGTTACGGCTATTAGCTGTGGTATAAACATCGGCACCGCGCATGAGTGCGACTTGGATGGCTGTCGTACCAACACTTCCTGTGCCACCTTGAATTAATATTTTTTCGCCGGCTTGAATATCTAAATCACGCGTCATCATTTGATAACCGGTTGCAGCACCTAAGACACTTGCAGCAGCCGTCACATCTGATAGGTTATCTGGAATTTTGGCTAAAGCTGACTGACCGACGGGAACAAATTCAGCATAGGTCTGATGATGACGAGAAGCCGCAACTCTGTCCCCGATTTGAAAATCAGTGACGGCAGCACCAACTGCAACGACTTCTCCTGCCACACTTGAACCTGGAATGAGTGGGAGCTGATCCGCTTCCCCCATGAGTCCCATAACAAATTTAACATCGTAAGGATCCAGTGCGACAGCATGGTTTGCAACCAAAATTTGCTTGGGTTTTAAAGTGGGACGGTCAACACGAGCTGATTGTAGTTCGGTTACGCTGCCAAATTGATTTAAAAGAATGGCGTCCATTGACTAAAACCTCCTTACAATTAATTTTAACTTAATTGTAGTCCATTTTTGGATAGATGCAAATCCAAACTAGCAGAGTCGTGTAGAAAATACTTGTCACAATTAGATTAAAATGATAAAATTCTAATCATTATTTAGGACAGGTTCTATAGAAGAACTAAAAATTATCAGTTGATATAAAAAGGGGATTAGGCGTATGGATAGTAACTCAGGCATGTTGACCAAAATGGGTCGCAAAGAGAATCCACAGAATTATGCAGACAAGGACGGACATTTAAAGCCGGTGCTTGGTCTGAAAGATATGGTCGCTATGGGAGTTGGAACCGTTGTTGGAGCGGGTGTTTTCACCATTCCAGGAATTGTTGCCGCAGACTATGCGGGACCAGCGGTTGTCATTTCATTTATTGTTGCCGCGGTTGTTGCGGGGCTTTCAGCGCTATCCTATTCTGAATTAGCTTCAGCGATGCCCTTTGCGGGTTCAATTTATTCATGGGCGAACGTAATCTTTGGTGAATTTATGGGATGGGTTGCCGGTTGGGCGGTCCTTTCTGAATACTTAATTGCATTGGCATTCGTGTCATCGGCATGGTCCTCGTATTTTCAAGGTTTCATTGGAAGTTTTGGCATTAATATTCCGACAGCTATTTCAGGATCATTTAATCCTGGAACAGGGCAATATATTGACTTATTTGGTGCTTTAGCATTAATTGGTGTTGGATTATTGGTTTTCCGTGGTATGAAAGCGGCGGCCATTGTTGAAAATTGGTTGGTTGTCTTGAAGATTGCCGTAATCGTTTTGTTTATCGTTGTTGGTTTGACAGCGGTCCAAGCAAGTAACTGGGTGCCATTTATTCCAGAGCACGTACCTGGCACAAACTTTGGTGGTGGAATTGGAATTTTGCATGGTGCGTCACAAGTATTCTTTGCATACATTGGTTTTGATACCATTGCAGCAAATTCAGCTGAAGTTAAGAATCCACAAAAGACAATGCCACGTGCGATTATCGGAACGCTAGTAATCGCAACAATCTTGTTTGTTGGTGTTGCTGCTGTATTGACCGGAATGTTCCCATACCATGTCTATAAGGGAAATGCAGAACCTGCTGCTTGGGCGCTTCGTGAAGTTGGACATTACTTTACAGCCAACTTGCTTTCAGTTGTGGCGTTAGTTGGTATGTTTACTGGGTTGATTGCTTTGATGGTTGGAGGATCTCGACTTCTTTATTCATTCGGACGTGATGGTTTGATTTCACGTAAGATGGGTAAGCTTGATAAGAATGGTTTGCCACACAATGCAACTTGGTTGATGTTAGTCGCTTCAGTCGTATTGGGTTCATTGTTCCCAATTGAATTGCTTTCAAACTTGGTTTCTGCAGGTACATTAGTTGCCTTTATTGTTGCCTCATTGGCCGTGCTCGTTTTGCGTCGTCGTAAAGATATTGTTAATACGGGTTACAAGGTGCCAGGATACCCAGTTATTCCGATTTTGGCTGCGTTATCAGCAACAGGTTTGTTCTTAACATTGAATAAGGACGCCTTGATTTTGATGGCTGGTTGGATTGTTATCGGTGTTATTGTGTACTTTGTGTACGGAATTAAGCACAGTTCAAATGATGAAGAAGCAACATCATAAAAAATAGATGAGAGGTTGGGATATAAAATTCCCAACTTCTTTTTTATATGCGATAATAGGTTCTTAACGAAAAGGTTCAGGAGAGTAATGATGTCATGCAACGAATTCTAGTATTAACAACGGGTGGGACAATTGCCTCACATAAAACTGATAACGGATTGGCGCCAGGAATGGCGGATGACGTCTTAATTAGTTATTTTGAAGAACGTCCTGGGGTTGAATTGGCAATTGAAAATGTTGTGAATAAAGATTCAACCAATATGCAACCGGAAGATTGGACGACTTTGGCGCAACGTATAACTGATTATCAAAATGAGTATGATGCTTTCATTATTACGCATGGAACAGATACGATGGGTTATACCGCGGCCGGATTGTCTTATCTCTTGCATGACTTGAAGAAACCTGTTGTTTTAACAGGGTCACAAATACCACTAGGAATGGCTGAGACAGATGCAGTACGTAACTTACATGATGCGCTGACATTTGCAAGTCAAGCGACTGTGCCGGGAGTTTTTGTTGTATTTAATGGATTGGTTATTTTAGGGACTCGTGCGATTAAAACCAAAACAAAAAGTTACGATGCTTTTGAAAGTGTGAATTTCCCTTATATTGCCAGTGTGAGTGATGGTGAATTAGGGCCATTATACGAACCTGAACCAGAGGACGAGTTTGTGGGGCATTCCTTAGAACTGAATACAAATGTGTTTGTTTTAAAAGCCTTCCCAGGGATGGATCCGGATATTTTGGATTATTTAGGGGCACGTGTTGACGGTTTGATTATTGAAAGTTTTGGTAATGGTGGTTTACCATTTGAAAACCGTAATTTAATTCCAGGAATCGAAAAGATGACGAAAGCCGGAATTCCAGTGATTATTACGACCCAAATTTTACAAGAAGGGCAAGATATTTACTTGTATGAAGTTGGTCAGCAAGTGGCAAAAGCTGGTGGTATCACAGTCGGTGATATGAATACTGAGGCGGTCGTTGCAAAATTAATGTGGGTATTGGCGCAAACAAATCAGTTGGATGAGATAAAGATTATGATGCAACAACCAATTGCCCATGATTTAGATTTTATTTAAAAGGAGCGTAACATGGCAGATTTGAAATTTAACATTTTAGAAGAGTTTGGCACGCTTTCAACGAGTAAGAGCGGCTGGGAACTCCAATTGAATTTTGTGCAGTGGGGTGATAATCAGCCTAAATTTGATTTGAGAACATGGTCACCTGACCACAAAAAAATGGGTAAAGGGCTTACTTTGAACCATGATGAACTGGTGAATTTACAAGATGCAATTGAAAAAGTGTTGGCACCAGAACAAGTTGCTGGGAGCCAAGGCCAGGCATCAGTTGTCGTAGAACCAGATGAAAACGACGAAGAAGATGAAAAACCTGCTTGGGGTAAACTAAGTGACATGTAGTTTTTATTAGTAGATATGAAAAGGACCTAGCGCTTAGCGTTAGGTCCTTTTATTTTGTGTATATGGTTGTGGTTTTGACGGTGAACGGCGTCTTTATTGCGAGTGCAAATGAATGAAGATAAGATACAGGCTTAATTGTCTTGGGTGTTAACAAAGTTAGAGTAGCGTACGATAACAACAATCGTAATTGTTGATGGTGTTAAGTTGTTTAAGAATAGTGCTGTTAACTACGATAAATCGCGTGTAAATGATTGTTTTAGCTAAGTGATTTCGATATGATTTGTTTCCACTAACTGATTGCGAGGAATTTGTATGCGTGCACTACTGATTGATACTGAGAATGTGACTTGGAGTGAGCTGCAGATAAGCGCATTTATCGCCGAAATTGAGCAATTTCAAATTAATGTAATTATTTTAAATAACGTTAAACAATATCAGAGTTTGGAGGATATCACAATTTATGCCCACCATCATATCGTGGCTGACGGCATTTCAAAAATATATTCAGATAATATTGGCTATCGCTTGGTGCAAGCATTAGAAAAGATTTGGCAATCCGTATTTTCCACAATTCACCTAACAACGCAAGGGCATCAAGGTCAGGTTATTTTATGTCGGCAACCAATTCTAAAAGTATGGTTTCGTAAATTAACGCCACAAGTAAAATTACTTGTGGTTGAGACAAAAGAATGGGTGATTGCTAGTTTGTCTGCTTGGAATGTCTATCAGATTAAACAAGGCCATGTGGTTGATACGCATGATTTATTACGTGCACAAATTAAACCAGTAATGTTATTGAGTCATTATCGATTGTATCAGGGCTTTGAGCCATATCATTGGTTATCAGGACGCCACATAGGTGCATTAATGAAATGGCCAAATGATATGGATGTCTATTTTGATTATCCAGTTGATTTATTACAAACGCGGTATTGGGATTTGAAAGACTGTCCTGTGGCAGGTGTCCTACTAACGACAGCAGATTAAAAAAGCACATTTGACTGGCAAATGTGCGTGTAAATAAATATTTAGATTATCCGGTCACTAGTTTGGCACCTAGTGAGTTTTTGAAGTGATTGATGGCCCAAGTATGTCCCTCGGGAGAAAAGCTTGCAACAGCATCGGTATGTACCGTCATGTTGTAGTCTAAGTTATAGGCATCAACAGCAGTATGTAACACACAGATATCTGTGCAAACACCACTTAGGTGAATGTCTTTAATGTCACGTGAACGTAAGTAATTATCTAAATTACTATTGGCAAAACTACTGTAGCGATTTTTAGGATAGATATAAACGTTGTCAGCATCCTTATGCTCAGCGACCCAATCTGCGAGTGGTCCATAGTAATCACGACCAGGTGTGTTTTCTAAATTGTGTGGTGGAAAGAGATCTGTTTCAGGGTGATAAGGGTCGTTTAATTCATGTAAGTCGGTTGGTAAAATAACGGCATCACCATGTTGGTAGAAACTATCAGCCAAATTAACAATGCGATTAGCGATTGCTTGGCCGGGTTCACCACAAGTAAGGGCACCGTCATCAGCAACAAAGTCGTTAGTATAATCAATAATGAGTAAGGCTTCCATAGTTAGCTCCTTTTTTATAACGAATGACTTGCGAGTGTTACAGTGGCAAAGGCAATGTCCTTTGCAGCATTGACTTCTGTAATGGCAACTTGCCATGTTTGAATCCGATTTCCAATATGCAAAGGCGTTGCTTTAGCTTGAAGCTGACCTGAGGTCGCAGCATTTAAGTGATGAATTTGTAAATCAACACCTACGGCAACACGGCCTGGTTCAGTTAACGCAGCGTTAGCGCCAATACTTGCAGCGGTTTCGGCGAACATGGCACTAATGCCACCATGCAAAATACCGTACGGCTGCTTGGTTTTATCGGTTATCGGCATCGTGAGAATAACGAGTTCGCTCGAAGCACTTACGGTTGAAATATCAAATAATTCTAATGTATTCATATTTTTCCAATCTATTTTGTATTCTTTGTGCAACGATAAACTAGTTACATTTTACGACAAACAATTTTAAAAAGACAGTAGCCCCTCATATCATGTTAGAATATTAAATAACAAATTGAGCTAGTGATAAAATTAAGCTGAGAATGTACAGGGGGTCTTAATTAATGAGTGAAGTTGAATGGGCAACGGTTAAACCGTATTCTGAAATTTTGTTTGAGCGTACAGGTAAGATTGCAAAGCTTACCATGAATCGTCCAGAGAAGCGTAATGCTTTTACACCAACAACAATTAATGAATTGATTGATGCGTTTAATTATTGTCGTGATGATGCCACAATTGGTGTGATTATCCTAACTGGAGCAGGCGATGAAGCTTTTTCTTCTGGTGGTGATCAATCTGTCCGCGGTAACGGTGGTTATGTCGGACCAGATGAAATTGCGCGTTTGAATGTGTTGGACTTGCAACGCCTAATTCGTGTTATTCCAAAGCCAGTTATTGCCATGGTCAAAGGTTGGTCAGTTGGTGGTGGAAACATCTTACAACTTGTTTGTGATTTGACAGTTGCAGCCGATAATGCCAAGTTTGGTCAAACTGGACCACAAGTTGGATCTTTTGATGCTGGATATGGGTCAGGTTATTTAGCTCGTGTCATTGGACATAAGCGTGCCAAAGAGGTCTGGTTCCTAAATAAATTCTATACAGCAGAAGAAGCGATGGATATGGGATGGATTAACCGTGTCGTACCATTGGCTGAAGTTGAAACAGCAACACTAGAATGGGCCAATGAGATGCTAAAGAAGTCACCAACTGCTTTGCGTTTCATTAAGGCTGCCATGAATGCTGATACAGATGGATTGGCTGGATTGCAACAATTTGCTGGAGATGCAACGATGCTTTATTACACGACGGATGAAGGTAAAGAAGGACGTGATGCTTTCTTAGAAAAGCGTGATCCTGACTTTGATAAGTTTCCTAAATTCCCATAAGACGTCTGAAGCTCCGACCACTTTGGTTGAGGGCTTTTTTATAAGGAGAAATATATGCAGAATTGGTTGACTAAACGAGTTGATTTAACCCCTGAACGGACTGCGATTACTTATGCGGGCCAACAATTATCGTTTTTACAACTATCACAAGCAGTGGAAAAATTAGCGCAGCAATTGGCAAGCAAGTTGGATGATAATCCCAGGGTGGCCATTTTAACCACAAATACGCTTACTGGTTACGAAATGATTTTGGCATTGCAACAGTTAGGGCGTACAGTTGTACTTTTGAACTATCGATTAGCACCGACAGAAATTGCTTATCAATTGAATGATGCAGATGTGACGCAAGTGCTCCAAACAGATAGTTACACCGAGTCTTTGGCAAATGTTCAGCAATTACCTTTTTCAGAAATTACGGCAGCACCGCTGGCACAGGTTGAATTGCAAAGCAATTTTGATTTAGACCAAGTCACGACAATTATGTATACTTCTGGAACGACGGGAAAGCCCAAAGGAGTTGAGCAAACTTTTGGGAATCATTTTTATTCGGCTGTGGGATCGGCTTTGAATCTTGGTTTGAGTGCGGATGATGCGTGGGTTGCGGCGGTGCCAATTTTTCATATTAGTGGTTTGTCGATTATGATGCGTTCCCTTATCTATGGTATGGAGGTTCGATTATATGAACGTTTTGACGTTAAGCAGATTAATGCCGACATCATAAATGGCGAGGTGACAACGATTTCCGTTGTGCCAACGATGCTAAAATCACTATTAAATGAATTACCAGTTGGTGCCACCTATCCCAGTCGCTTTAAGACGATGCTATTGGGTGGCGGCCCATCTGATTTGGCAACGTTGAACAAGGCTCAGCTGGCTGGCGTCGGTGTGGTGCAATCATATGGTATGACTGAAACCGCGTCACAAATTATTGCGCTAGATCCAAAAGATGCTTTGCCTAAAATGGGGTCGGTTGGGAAGGCGTTGTTCCCAGTTGAATTACGTGTGGCGCATATGACGACTGAAGGCGTGGGACGCGTACAGGTGAAGTCACCGACCTTGACAGTTGGCTATCTTAATAAAATGGATAAATATGAAGCTTCGTTTGAAGATGGCTGGTTTGATACTGGTGATATGGGCTATCAAGACGCAGAAGGGTATTTATATTTGGTCGGACGTGAAGGTGATATGATTTCATCGGGTGGTGAAAATGTTTTTCCAAATGAAATTGAGGATGTCTATCAACAATTACCAGAAATAAAAGAAATTTCGGTGATTGGGGTTTCAGACGAACATTGGGGTGCAGTCCCAGTCGCTGTGATTGAATTTAATCAGGGACAACAATTAACACATCAAGCATTAGTTGATTTTGGGCGCCAACATTTAGCGCATTATAAAGTGCCCAAAAACTATTATCGATTGACCAATGATTGGCCTAGAACTGCTAGCGGTAAGATTCAACGTTATTTGCTTCAAGAGAATACCAATCTTGATGACAAAATTCTTTAAAATTTTTGCTATCAGAAAAGTTGGTGTTATAATGTAGGTATTCTAGGAAAGGGGGTGATACGATTTGAGTAATGTAGAAATACAACAAATCGTGTCGCCCTTGTAGAGGAAACAAGGGCGACACGGTCTGTTAATAAACGGATGTGTCTGTGATGGCATGCCACCACAGTCCGGATGCGTTGATTACATGCTAATCAACGCATTTTTTTTAAAGCCTGGATTAAAGTTTTTGATATAAAATAATAACAAATACATACAAGTGAATTAAGAAAAGAAATGAGGCTAGCGATGTCAGGAGATACAATCAAATTACTAGTTGTTGAAGATGATTATGCATTGAACGATACAGTGCGCGATACAATTAAAGAATTAGGCGATGTAACACAGGTACACGATGGCGATGAAGGATTGTTTGAAATCGAATCTGGTGTTTATGATGCAGTCATTTTAGATGTAATGTTACCAGGTGCTGATGGATTTACAATTTTGAAGAAGGCCAAGGAAGAGTATCCAAATCTACCGATTTTGATGTTAACAGCCAAAGGCGAATTGTCTGATAAGATGCAAGGTTTTGATCTAGGTGCTGATGAATATATTACAAAGCCCTTTTATAAGGAAGAGTTGTTGGCTCGACTAAAGACTTTGCTTCGTCATACTGGTGTGCTTGGACAAGATGGTGCACTTGAGGTTGGTAATATTCAAATATTTGTTGACCAACACAAGGTGTTAGTGGATAACAAAGAAGTGAATTTGCAAGGACGTGAATTTGGTCTATTGGTTTATTTGATGCAACACGTTGGTCAAATTGTGACTAAGGATCAAATCTTTGATCGTCTATGGGGCTTTGATTCAGATACTTCCCTTACAGTTGTGGAAGTTTATATGAGTAATTTACGTAAGAACTTACGAAATGCTAATGCTTCAGTGACGATTAAAACACTACGAAATGTGGGTTATACATTATCACCAGTTGAAGAAGCTTAGAGGTTATAGATGATGGGCAAGGATAAACATAGTGCACATAATCCGTCGTATGCGCCCTATCAAACACCAAATTTTGAGAAGATTAAATTACCCAAGCCATTGCAAAAGATTCGTGAGTCATTAACGCAACAAGAAAAAATGACGATTTTAATGGTTGTTGGTTTTACAATTGTGTTTGCTTTCATTAGCTTTTTTGCGGTGAGCCAATTTCGTCAATTGATGTATGAACCATCACAAAGACGTGTTGAACAAACGTTTTCACAGCCAGCAAATCCACGTGATCGAGTTGAACCAGCTCCGGTGATGGACTATACGTCAACGGTGGCTCAAATTATCAAAGTGGATAAAGAAAATGAAATCGTGTTGAAAGAATATAATAATAAATGGTTTTTCTTTCAACGTAAGGGCGATAAACTGGCATACTTGGATGTGACGGATGAACATCAGATTTTGGAACATGTGTCAAAACGTTTGCTGTGGATTTTTGGTTTATCAGAAATTGCCTTGTTGCTGATGGCGATGGCGTTGACGCGTGCCAATATGCGACCAATTATGCGATCGTGGAAACAGCAACGGCGTTTCGTGGCTGATGCCGCGCACGAATTTAAGACGCCGATGACAGTGATTCAGAATGATTTGGAACGTATGCTCGAACAACCACAAGATACCGTGATGGATCAAGTGGAAAATGTTGCGGGTGCTTTAACTGAAGTTCGTCATTTGAATAATTTGATTGGCGATATGTTGACTTTAGCGCAATCAGATGCAGCGGTGCCAATGTTTAGATTTGATGATTTTGATTTATCAGAAATTGCGAATGAAGTTGGAGACATCTTTAAGTTTAGTGCTGAGGAAAAAGGCCAAGAATTGGTTATTGATGTACCAGAAAAGCTAGAAATGTATGGGGATGCACAACGTATTCGTCAGCTAATCATTATTCTGGTTGATAATGCTCAGAAATATGCTGGCCCAGACAGTGTTGTCACGGTTAAAGCTGAGTTAAAAAATAATTCAGTTAAATTGACCATTTCAGATACTGGTTCTGGTGTGACGGATGAGCAAAAGAAGCATCTATTTGATCGCTTTTATCGTGCTGATAAAGCGCGTTCTCGTTCGACAGGTGGCCATGGATTGGGCTTGTCGATTGCCAAGTGGGTTGTTCAGGGGCATCATGGAACAATTCAAGTAGTCGATACTGTTCCACATGGAACAACTTTCAATATTGTGCTACCAAAGACAACAAAAACAAGAAAATAATCTAAAAAAAAGAGTAGCGCGATGAACGCTACTTTTTTAATGATTTGATTTATAAAGAGGGGGAGTCATGATGATTGATATGTGGTCTGATGAAAAAATTCATGAATTCAGAGAAACATTATTAAGTTGGTATGATGCTGATGGGCGCGCAACTTTACCTTGGCGTCAAGATACCAGTCCATATCGGGTTTGGGTATCTGAAATCATGTTACAGCAGACGCAAGTTAACACGGTTATTCCATATTTTGAGCGATTTATGACGCGTTTTCCAACTGTACAAAGTTTAGCGGAAGCACCTGAAGCTGATTTATTAAAAGTTTGGGAAGGCTTGGGTTATTATTCTCGAGTTCGTAATATGCAAAAAGCAGCTCAACAAGTAGTTGGTGATTTTCAGGGTGAGTGGCCTAAAACGATGAAGGAATTGCAAACGTTAAAAGGGATTGGCCCCTATACAGCGGCAGCAATTGCTAGTATTGCTTTTAAAGAACCCGTGGCAGCGATTGACGGGAATGCTTTTCGTGTTTTTTCGCGTTTGTTTAAAATTGATTCAGATATTGCCCAACCAGCTACCCGTAAAGAATTCTTTGAATTGGGAAATAAAATTATCGATCCCGTTCGTCCAGGAGATTTTAATCAAGCAATTATGGACTTAGGTTCTTCCTTTATGACAGCTAAAAACTATGACTCGGAAAATTCACCAGTCAAAGCATTTAATGCTGCTTATTTAGATGGGACTGAATCCTATTATCCAGTAAAATCAAAAGCTAAAAAAGCTAAGCGGGTTAATTATGCGGCCATATTAGTGCAAAATGATGATGACTATTTGTGGGAAAAGCGACCAGAAGATGGGATGCTAGCAAATTTTTGGACAGTGCCATTGGTTAACATCGATGAATTTATTGATGATGCAGATGTGCAGTGGACCGATGATGAAATTAAAATCGCTTTAGAAGGTTATTTATTGAAAAATTATGGCATTTCTGCGTCTCTATCTATGGTAGAAATTAAACCGATTACACATGTTTATACCCATCAAAAATGGTATGTTTCGGTCTTTAGTGCAGTTATTAGTTCAGATACACCATTAAAGCAAGGAAATTGGCGGGATTTTGAGACTTTAATGCAGGATCCACAGCCCAAAATTCAAGAAAAAATTTGGAAAGCCATGCAAATAAAATAACAAATTACAGAATTATGTTTCACATGGAACATAATTCTGTTTTAGTATGATTGCAAGTATTGATAAGATAGGCATTTTGCGCTATTCTTTTATTATTGGAATCAGTTTGGAGAAATATAATGAACCCTGAAGAATTTGCGGCGGCTTTACGTGAGAATGAGATTGTCTTAGATGAACAGCAATTGGACCAATTTAATAAATATTATGAGCGCTTGGTTGCCGTAAATGAGCACATGAATTTAACGGCAATCACAGATCGAGATGAAGTGTATTTGAAGCATTTCTATGATTCACTCACACTGGCTTTAGCCTATCCAAAACTACAGAGTGAACCATTGAAAATGATCGATGTTGGAGCAGGAGCTGGTTTTCCTTCTCTACCATTGAAAATTGTTTTCCCACAATTAGAGATTACAATTATTGATTCATTAAATAAGCGAATTAAATTTTTGCAAGAATTAGTATCAGAGTTAGGCTTAGAAGGCGTTAAAGTTGTACATGCACGTGCTGAAGAGTTTGGTGGGAAAAAGAGTCCAGACCGTGAGCAATATGATGTTGCAACTGCCCGAGCTTTGGCCCGCTTGAATGTATTGGGTGAACTGACTTTGCCTTTTGTTAAGGAACAAGGGGTGTTATTAGCCATGAAGGGTAGTCAGGCCCAAGATGAAGTTGCCCAAGCGAGCGGTGCGATTAATACATTGGGTGGCAAGCTACAACAAGAAATTGATGTCACTTTGCCTAATGGTGATCCACGCACTGTTATTATTATCGAAAAAGTTAAACCAACACCAAAGAGATATCCTCGTAAGCCAGGGGATCCGGTAAGAAAGCCACTATAGACGAAAGGAAGATTTGATGGGACACGTTATTGCATTAGCAAATCAAAAAGGTGGAGTCGGCAAAACGACAACCACAGTTAATCTAGGGGCGTCATTGGCGACCTTAGGTAAGAAGGTCTTACTCATTGATACTGATGCGCAAGGAAATGCGACTTCAGGGTCAGGGATTCAAAAGTCGACGATTGAACGTGATGTATATGATGTCCTTGTGAACGAAATGCCAATCAAGGAAGCAATTCTACCCACTGCACATCCAGATATGGATATTGTGCCAGCAACGATTCGTCTAGCTGGAGCTGAACTAGAATTAGCACCAGTGATGGCTCGTGAATTGCGTTTGAAGCAGGCCGTTGATAAGGTGCGAGAAGAATACGATTATATTTTAATCGATAATCCACCTTCGTTAGGACTTGTTACCATCAATACTTTCTCAGCTGCTGATTCAATTTTGATCCCAGTTCAAGCTGAATATTACGCGCTAGAAGGTTTAGGGCAATTGATGAATAACATGCAATTGGTTGAACAACATTTTAATCCTGATTTAGAAGTTGAAGGTGTTTTGTTGACGATGGTTGATACGCGAACTAACTTAGCAAATGAAGTTGTTGAAAGTGTTCGTGAATATTTTGGTAGTGAAGTCTATCAAACAACCATTCCACGTAATGTTCGTTTATCAGAGGCGCCTTCACATGGTTTGCCAATTATTGATTACGATAATAAATCACGTGGTGCTGAAGTCTATCTTGAATTGGCAAAGGAGGTCTTGGCAGCACATGGCGACAAATAAGAAGAAGTCTATTCTAGGAAATGGCGGTGGTTTGGGCGCTTTATTTGCGGATCAAGGGTTAGATACCACTGTTTCAAATGAAGATACAGTCCGTGAATTAGCGCCAGACACGATTATTGCTAATCCGTTCCAGCCACGCCATATTTTTAATGAAGATGCCTTGCAGGACTTGGCCGCTTCTATTAAAGAAAATGGTGTCTTGCAACCCATTATTGTGCGTCACAGTCCCAAGGATAGCCAAAAGTATGAAATTCTGGCTGGCGAACGTCGTTGGCGGGCTGCGCAATTAGCTGGTTTGGCAGAAATTCCAGCGATTGTCCGTAAATTTAATGATGACCAAATGTTGCAAGCGTCGATTTTGGAAAATTTGCAGCGTGAAGATTTGACGCCCTTGGAAGAAGCGCAAGCATATCGCGATATGATGACGGCTTTGAACCTAACGCAAGAGCAAGTTGCGAAGCGTCTAGGTAAGGCCCGTTCAGCAGTGGCCAATCTTTTGCGTTTGCTTAATTTACCTGATGAAGTTAAGCAGATGGTGAATGATGGCGAGCTATCGATGGGCCAAGCCCGAACGTTGTTAGGGCTTCACAATAAGCGTCGAATTACGCCAGTTGCAAAGCGCGTTGTTCGCGAAGGGATGACCGTTCGCCAAGTTGAGCAATTAGTAAATAAGCTTAATGAGCAGGGTGAATTAAATGCAAAACCGCAAGAACAATCAGCTTATGTCACGGAAACACAGACGGCATTAGAAGAAAAGTTTGGTACAAAGGTCAATGTGACGCGTAACCGTAAAGGTGCCGGTAAAATTGAAATCTCATATTTATCGGACGAGGATTTAAATCGAATTTTTGAAGTACTAGATATTTCTTTCGACTAAATTAGAGGAGCAAAGGCATGTACGAATTACATGATATTGTGGAAATGCGTAAAGGACACCCATGCGGTAAGAACGAGTGGGAAATTGTGCGCATAGGAGCAGATATGAAGCTTGTCTGTCAAGGCTGCCAGCACCAAGTAACCATGTCACGCCACGATTTTGATAAGCGCTTTAAGCGCGTTTTGAAAAAAGCAGCCGAGTAAAGATATAGAATAAGGGGAATTTAAAAATGGCTTTAACAGCAGGGATTGTTGGACTGCCCAACGTTGGGAAATCAACTTTATTTAACGCAATTACTAAAGCAGGGGCAGAAATGGCGAACTACCCATTCGCAACGATTGAGCCTAATGTTGGTATGGTTGAAGTGCCAGACGCACGTTTGGATCGCATTCAAGAATTAGTACCAGCTGATAAGTTGGTACCAACAACTTTTGAATTTACAGATATTGCTGGAATTGTTAAAGGGGCTTCACAAGGTGAAGGACTTGGAAACAAATTCTTGGAAAACATTCGTCAAATGAATGCCATTGTGCACGTTGTTCGTGCCTTTGACGATGATGACATTACACACGTTTCAGGTGTTGTGGATCCAATTGCGGACATTGAAACAATTAATACAGAATTAGTTTTGGCTGATTTGGAAGCTGTTGACAAGCGTTACGCGAAGGTCGAAAAGATGGCTAAGTCAGCGAAGGATAAAGACGCAATTGCTGAATATGAAGTGTTAGAAAAGTTGAAGCCAGCGCTTGAAGCCGGTCAACCCGCACGTTCAATTGAGTGGAACGAAGAAGAGCAAAAGATTGTTCAAGGTTTGTTCTTGCTTACATCAAAGCCAGTCTTGTACGTAGCGAATGTTGCTGAAGATGATATGGCTGACCCAACTGTTGGTGACTACTACAAGCAAGTTGCTGAATATGCGGAAAAAGACCATGCTGAAATTATTGGAATTTCAGCACGAGCAGAAGAAGAAATCGCTGAAATGGATGATGAAGACAAGCAAGAATTCATGGAATTGCAAGGAATTACTGAGCCTGGTTTGAATCGTTTGATTCGTACGGCTTATCACTTGCTAGACTTGCGTACATTCTTTACTGCCGGTGGTAAGGAAACGCGTGCTTGGACGTTTAAGGCTGGTATGAAAGCCCCAGAAACAGCTGGTGTTATTCATTCAGACTTTGAGCGTGGATTTATTCGTGCCGAGACTGTTGCCTTTGATGATTTGGATCAATTTGGATCAATGAAGGCCGTTAAGGAAGCCGGTAAGCGTCGTTCAGAAGGTAAGGAATACGTTGTCCAAGATGGGGACATCATGGAATTCCTATTTAATGTATAATTGGAGAAACTAATGGTAGAAAATAATACAGAAGAACAAGCCATTCCAAAGTTGAAGAATCGCGATCAACTAGCGGAAAGTGGTTTATCAAAGCGTAATCAAGACTTTATGTGGCAAGTCCAAAGTTTGGCATCTGCCGATCAAGTTAATACAGGGATGGTTGCTGATATTGAAGCCCAATTGTTAGCCGGGCAAAAGACAGGTCAAACTGCCAAGCAAATTTATGGCACACCTAAGCAAGCATTGGGCCAAGAAATTAAAGAAGTTCAACAAGGCCAGAGCCAAGGCGTAAATTATGCTGCGAATGGATTTTGGAACATTGCGATCGATAATACTTTCGTGTTCTTGATGATGTTTAGTTTGATGTTTGGTGTTATGTTGATGTTTAGCTCAGAGCAAATCGTTTCTGAGGGTGCACAAGCTGGTTCATTAGGAATTACAGCATTGATTTTGACGGCCGTTAGTGGTGGTGGACTATTTGCTGCTTGGACGTTGTTGATGGCACCAGCAAAAAATGGACAAAAGACAAGTATTTGGTTACGAATCTTGGGATCACTTTTGATTTTTGCCACATGGTTTATTTTGTACATGGCATTCGGACTAATCATTCCATCAGTTATTAATCCAATTCTACCAGGCTGGATTTATTTGATTGTTGCCGGAACGTCTTTCATTGGTTTCCAATGGTGGCGTCGTAAGACTGGTATGCAAGGTGGTTTCTTGGGTGGAGCAAATCGTAAGTAAGATTGCACCTATCTAAGTCGTTTAAAGACAAAGAATCGGGGTATACGATGAAAATATTGATTGTTGATGATGATCATGAAATTTCAGAATTGCTTGAAATTTATGTAAAAAATGAAGGTTATGAGCCGATGACGGCTGATAATGGAAAAGATGCATTGAAGAAATTACGTACAAATCCGGATGTTGGGTTGGTTATTTTAGACATTATGATGCCTGAAATGGATGGAACCGAAGTGGTTAAGGAAATTCGTAAGGATAATCCGATTCCAATTTTGTTATTATCAGCTAAGTCAGGTGCCATGGATAAAATCCAAGGCTTGATTCAAGGTGCTGACGATTACGTTACCAAGCCATTTAATCCATTAGAAGTGATGGCACGTGTGCGTGCTTTGCTTCGCCGTTCTCAAAATGGCATGCAACAAGAAGCGCCTGAAATTTTAGATATTGGGCCTTTGACGATTAACAAGGATAGCCATGAAGTTAAGACAGCCGATGGTGTTGAAGTTAATTTGACAGCCTTAGAATTCGGAATCTTATATTTGTTGGCTTCACATCCAAATCGTGTCTTCAGTGCTGATGATATTTTCGAACGTGTTTGGCAACAAGAATCAGTTGTTTCAGCTAAAACGGTTATGGTGCACGTATCGCACTTACGTGATAAGTTGGAAGAAGCGACTGGTGGTAATCAAGTTGTCCAAACTGTTTGGGGTGTTGGATACAAGATTGAAGTCTTATAAGATTGAAGGAATTAGGGATGAAACAAAATACTTTAGAATGGCTTGTATTTAGCATTAAAAGTGTCGTTTCGGCCCTATTTTTTGTTTTCGCGTTTGGTGGGGCTGCCACATTATTTCAATTGCTTAAGCATCATATGCTTGATGCTAGTTTGCTGTATGCCTTTTGGAATGAGCAAACCGTGGTTGCCGTAATTGTTGGGATTGTGTTGGCCGGCGGATGGTTATTGAGTGTACGTTACTTTTATACACAATTACAATTAACAACGTTGACGCAAGCCGTAGAAGATTTGCAGACGCAATTGACGGATTCAAAAAATAGTGATGCAGGAACGACTTTAACAGCAATGCATCTAGGACGGCGTTTAAATCCATTGGCAACAAGTGTGAATGATTTATATGTTGCAGCACAAAGTGCAATGGAAGAAGAACGCGATATTGAACGTTCAAAAGATGAAATGATTACCAATGTGTCGCATGATTTGCGGACACCGTTGACTTCGATTTTGGGTTATTTAGGATTGATTGTGAACGATACAGAGCATCATTTAAGTGTCGATGATACTCAAAAATATGCCGAAACAGCCTTTGGCAAAGCGCAACAAATGAAATTACTTGTTGAAGATTTGTTTGATTACACGCAGGTCCGTCAAGTTGATTTCAAATTGCGTTGGGCACCCTTGGATTTGGCAGCATTGTTGCAACAATTGGCAGTCTCTTATGAACTTGAAGGTAAACAAAAGAAGGTTGTTATTTCTGCAGTAACGAATCCGGATTCAATTGAGATGATGGGTGATCCAGACCAGTTGGCTCGCGTCTTTATGAATTTGATTAGCAATGCGTTGAAGTATGGTAAAGGGGCGACCTTTATCCGTTTGTCATCAAAGATGATGAAAGAACGTAATCTAGTTGAAGTCCGTGTGACCAATAACGGGGAACCTGTGCCGGAAGAATCTGTTGATCGCCTATTTGATCGCTTTTACCGCGTGGAAGGGTCTCGTAATACCGGAACTGGTGGAACTGGTTTAGGTTTGGCTATCGTGCATAGTGTTATTGAAGCCCATGGTGGTACGATTCGTGTGAGTTCTGATGAAGAATTAACGAGTTTTATTATTCAATTACCATTGAATATTCAAGATGATGATGATGATGTCTAAAATAAAAAACATGCGTGTAAACGCATGTTTTTTATTTTGATTGAATTTTCTTGATAATCCCGTATACTTGGGAATATCGTTTCAAAAAGTAAGGAGGAGGTGAGCATATGAAAGAATTTATGGATTTGGATCGTAATATCAAATTACGAGCCTTAACTGTTTTTCTAACCGTATTATTGGGAAGCTCAATTGGGCCGAACATGACCATTTATTATGTGCAACATTTTGGTTCGTTTTGGACTGGGATTTTACTCATTATTGTGTCAATTGTTGGGCTGATGTTTGGCTTATACGGGGGGCATATCTCTGACGTGATTGGCCGTAAACGCACAATTGAATATGGTCAGATTGCGATGTTTGTTGGCTATGGCGTGGCCATGTTTAATAACACGCCTTGGTATGTGAATCCGTATGTGACTTTTATTGGTTTCTTGCTAGCCATGGTCGGTTCATCGTTGGCTGATCCGGCGGAACAAGCCATGATGATTGATTCATCAACGCCTGAAAACCGCCGATTTGTCTTCTCGCTAATTTATTGGATTCTAAACATTGGGGTGATGATTGGTGCAGCAATTGGTGGTTGGTTCTTCCGTGATTATTTGTTTGAATTGCTATTATTTATGACAATTGTGCCCGTTATTAATTACTGCATTGTTCGCTTTGGAATGACTGAAACACTGATTCGTTCTGAAAACGTTCAAACCACGTCAATTATGAGTGCCCTTAAAAGTTATTGGGCGGTGCTCAGTGATCATCGTTACTTTACCTTTGCAATGGGGTCTGTCCTTGCGTCTGTGATTTATTTGCAACCAGATTACTATTTGGCAGCGCATTTGTCGCAGACCTTTAATGACTATTCGCTTTGGGGGATGGAAATTTACGGACAACGGATGCTATCACTTATGTTAGTGATGAATACCATCTTAATTATCGCGACAATGGGCTTTGTGACTAAAGCAACCGCAAAGTGGAATCTTGTGCGGGCCATGGCATTAGGTTTGTTCTTGCAGGGTGGTGGCTTTGCGCTATCATTCTTGCTTCAAGATTTTTGGCCTTTGGTCGTCACAACCATCATCTTCACAACTGGTGAAATGATTAGTGTGCCGGCTAGCCAGACCTTGCGTGCAGATATGATGAATCCTGATAAAATCGGCGCGTATTCAGGGGTCTTCGCCGTTACGCGTCCTTTGGGTTCTGTGATTGCCGGAGCTTTTGTGTCAATTTCAGTTGTTCTTGGTAACTACGGCATTGCCGCCTTGTTGATGGTCCTTGTGTTTGTCGCAATTTACTTAATTGCCCGTGCAACCCATATGACAGCGCCTTTTTAAAAAATAAACGACGTGCTTCGGCACGTCTTTTTGCATGTGTCGATGTAAGATGCGGCAAAAGCAGATTGAACGTCAATTTGATGAAGAAGACTAAAAAAAGCATCGCAACTTTGAAGTTGCGATGCTTTTTAGCATGTTAGACGAGTGCTTAACGCACACCTGACATTAATTTATTAATCTTTGGCACCATGAAGACAAGAATAATTCCAAGAATTACTGATGCGATACCAAACATAAAGAAGTAACCAACTTCATTGGCTGGGTTATATAAACGAACTAATTGTGCGTTTAAGGCTGAACCAGCTGATGAAGATAGGAACCACATTGACATCATTTGTGACATAAAGGCGTGTGGTGCTAACTTGGTTGTAACAGAAAGTCCAACCGGTGAAATTAGCATTTCACCAATAATAACAAGGGCCCATGAGCCAACTAGCCATAATGGTGATACCTTAAGGTCAGTTCCCCAGATGTAACCAGGAATTGACATCAATAAGAATGAAGCTCCGGCAAACATCAAACCAACTGAGAACTTAAGTGGTGCAGAAGGTTGACGCTTACCCCAGGCCGTCCACAACCATGCAAAGAATGGTGTGTACAACATGATGAAGAATGGGTTCATTGATTGGAACATTGAAGGCTTGAACCATGATAACCATGCAGGTAAGTTAGCGTAGTTAACACGGTCAGCAGCAAATGTAGCCAAGACAATTGAACCTTGTTCTTCAATCGCCCAGAATAACACAGCAGCCAAGAACAAAGGAATATAGGCGAACACACGTGAACGCTCTAATGATGTAACCTTTGGACTTGTTGTCATAATGACGAAATATGAAATTGGTAATAGAACGGCAACAACAGTTAACAAGTTAATGTAGTTATCGATGCTATTCCAACCCATCAAGTTCATCAAGACAATCACTAGACTGAAGGCAACAAGGACAAAGACGACTTTGAAAACCAAAGGACGAATTTCTTCTTGTTGGATTGGGTCTGGAGCGTAGAGTGTTTCATCTGATAAGTCTTTTTGACCAAAGTGGAATTGGATTAATCCAAAGAACATTCCAATGGCAGCTAGTGAGAATCCGGCGTGGAAACCAAAGCTTGTTTGCGTCCAACCAACCAACATTGGCGCAAGGAATGAACCTAAGTTAATTCCGAAAACGAAGATTGAGAATCCAGAATCACGTCGTGGATCATCAGCCTTGTAAAGAGAACCAACCATTGATGAGACATTAGGCTTTAGCAAACCAGTTCCAACAATCAAGAAGAACATGGCACCAAAGAGGGCAGGTGTACCACCAGGTAAGGCCAACACGATGTGTCCCACCATGATAAGCACTCCACCCCAGAAGACTGTCCGTCGCTCACCCAAGATACGATCGGCAATGAAGCCTCCTAATGCGCCAGCAAGATATACCATTGATACATAAATGGCCATAATTGATGCAGCTGTTGCACGGTCAACGTGCAATTGCCCAGCTGAGATTAAGTACCACATGTAGAATAGTAAGATCGCCTTCATACCGTAGAAGCTAAAACGCTCCCACATTTCGGTCATGAAAAGCGTTCTAAGACCACGCGGTTGACCAAAGAAAGCAGTTTCTTTCTTTTGGTCTTCCGGAGTCTTGTTTTCAGCAGAATCCATGATATAGAAAACCTCTCCAAACTATTTAATTTTAAAATTATGCTTACTCCCAATTGTGTGGAAATACACATGTATCAAGTTTATAGTAAAAACATGTAAACTACAAGCAAAATATTGCAGGTGTATGCTTAGTAGCATGGGCGTTATGCAGTCAAAATTTAGACCGTGAAAACAAGGCTAAGTAAGGAGTTGAGTGGTTTTTCGCCGTTTAATGTTTACTTGATACAATGACGTAAAACGGTTTATTTTTAAGAAAAAAAGCATGGTTAGTCATGAAAAATGATAGATGCCTTTATCAAGCTCGAAGCACATTCGGATTTCTAAAGTGAGTTGCGTGACGGCTTGAACGATTTGGGTTTATACTATGAAGTAATTCATAAGAAGGGCGGAAAATGATTATGACTGAAGCTGAATTTCTACAATTAGCACTAGCAGATAATGGTGAATTAAAAATTATTTTGAAAGGCGAAATTGATGAAACGAGTGGTGAAAAGGTCGGTGTAGTTGCCGTGGTCTTTATTACCCGTGATGTCGTACGTGCTAAAGAACAATATGAAATTTTGAATAACGGCAAAGCAGAAACAGATTATTTTATGCTTTATAGCTGTCCCGAAGATGTTGATTTAACAACGCTAGGTCATTACCCATCCTTGGAAATTTCACGTGAAGATTTAATGTAAAAGAGGTTAGGGGCAATGGTGAAAATTGCAGCAAGTAGTGACAATCATTTGGATGTGAACCGACAAGATATTGATGAAGTCTTGGCGTATCAAGCGCAGGTTTTGAATGCGGGAGGCTTTGATTATTATTTAATTGTTGGTGATTTATTTAACGATTTTCGCAAGACGATTGATTTTGTTGAACGCTTGCAAAGCCAACTTGACGACACAATTGTTTATTTCGTTGCGGGAAATCATGACATGGGGCGACAGGTAACGGAAACGGAATTAGAAAATTTGGTGCATCCAAATTATTTACACAATCAATTTGTGGATATTCCGGGAACCGATTGGCGTTTAATTGGACTGAATGGTTGGTATGACTATGGTTTTGCCCCTGAATTACCGGTTGAAGAGGCTGAAAAATTTCATCATGGTCGATTTTTTGACCGCATGATTGACCAAAGTGATACTGATTTTGAACGATATCAGCGGAGTTACGAACAATTGTCTGCGCAATTAGCAAAGGGACAAGCAGCCCGAAAGCAGATGCTTGTCATGACACATTTTGTGCCGATTGGCGATGATTTATTACCAAACATTGCGCAGCCGCGAGAACTTGTGAATGCGATGATGGGATCACCACGGACGGGTGAATTGTTAGAACAAACGCCGGATGTGCGACATGTTTTGTTTGGACATGCGCATATCAAAGCGCCGGTCCGCCAACATGGACAGGTGCTTTATGACAATGTGAGTGTGGGCGTGGGACGACGAAATGATTGGCTTGCACCGACTTTTTTACCAAGTTGGGAAAAAAGATTAAAGAAAATTACGATATAACCTTGACCTGGGAGGAAATATCCTGTATATTATTTATCTGTTGAGGCGCAATAATAATTGTTAGCCAAACACATATTGGGGGTTTAGCGAAGTCTGGTTAAACGCGGTGGACTGTAAATCCATTCCTTCGGGT
>NZ_JQCD01000031.1:99847-128288 GCF_001437425.1 Weissella minor
ATTGGGATATGGCCAAGTGGTAAGGCATCGGTTTTTGGTACCGTGCATCGCTGGTTCGAATCCAGCTATCCCAGCTAACTAAAGTGATAAGCAATTTTGCTTATCACTTTTTTTGTGTCTAAAAAAATGTTGACAATAGGTCGAAACGACCTATAATAGATTAAGTCGATAGGTCGAGACGACATATTGGAGGCGAACATGTACGATTTATTAATTTTAGGAATGCTGATGGCACATGACTATTCTGGGTATAAGTTAGCTCATGTACTTGGTCAGACGTTAATCCCGCGTCGCAAAATTTCAAATGGGGTGATGTATCCGTTGTTGGATCGACTTGAAAAAGAAGGCTACATTCAAGCAAACGAACGGGAAGTGAACGGTCGCCGTTCAAAGGTCATGCATATTACTGACTTGGGTCGGCAACGTTTTTATGACTTAATGGATGAGCCGATTGCGCAAGATGCGAAACGCGATGATATGTATCGTTTTAAATTTCGTGGTTTTGGACATATCGCGAGCGACAAACAATTAGCGATTCTGGATGAGTATCAACAGATTATGCAAAATGAGTTGGATGACTCGTTGCGGGCAATCAAAAAATTGTCGAAGGAATCACAATGTTTACCGGATGAACGTGGTTATTATGAAGGTTCGATTCACAGTATTGAATTAGATGCAAAAATGCATGAAGCGCAATTAGCGTGGGTTGCTGAAATGAAAGAACACATTGAAGATAAGTTGGAGGAAGAGAAAGATGATGAAGCCTGATCAGGAGCAAGGACAACACAAGTGGATTGCGTTAATCGCGATGTCACTGGGTGTGTTCATGGCTTTGTTAGATGTCACAGTGGTGAATGTTGCTTTGCCAACAATGGCAGAAGATTTTAATACGACATTTGGGGACCTACAATGGGTCCTAAATGCCTATACGATTGTATTCGCATCAGTTTTGTTAATTGTTTCGAAATTGGGAGATATGTATGGTCGTAAGCGAATGTTTATGATTAGTATGGTTGTTTTCGTGATTGCCTCGGCAGTTAATGGCATGGCTACGAGTTTGCCAGTGCTAGTCGTTGGACGTGCTTTTCAAGCGATTGGTGGTGCGGGTCTAAACTCATTATCAATGGCGTTAGTGGCATCGAATTTTGATGGGCCATCGCGTGGAACTGGTATGGGAATTTTGGGATCGGTGATTGGTTTATCAACTGCTTCCGGTCCACTAGTTGGGGGTTACTTAGTTGAAACCTTTGGTTGGCCTTCAATTTTCTATATTAATGTGCCAATTGGGATTATTGCTTTCTACTTGGCTTTTAAGTATGTTAAGGAAACGCCTAGCTATGGTAAGGGACAAAAGATTGATTTCTTAGGGATGATTTTGTCTGGGGGTGCGCTCTTTACATTTGTCTATGGTTTGATTGAAAAAGAACACAATTTTGATTGGGCTTGGACCGACCCCCGTGTGATGTCTTGGTTAGTTGCCGGAATGGTCTTATTAGCTGCTTTCATTTTTGTCGAGCTACGTAAGCCAAATCCAATGATGAATTTGAAGCTATTTAAGCATGCGAATCTAGTTGGTGGTATCTTTGTTGCGTTTGCGCTAGGTGCAGGAATTTATGCGATTAATGCTTATTTGACCACAATGATGCAAAACTACATGGGTTATTCAGCCTTTAGTACTGGTTTACATCAACTGGTGATGTCAATCTGGGCCTTGATTCTAGGACCAATTACCGGTCGTTTAGGTGATCGTTATTCAAAGCGTTGGCTGATTGCTGGATTCTTAGGTTTAGGGGTTGTAGCCTATCTATCACTTGCCTTTATGCTTTCACCAAATATGACCTTTATGGAAATTGTACCTGGTTTGGTCTTGTTAGGAATTTCAAATGCGATGGTTAATCCATTGGTTAACAGTGTTGGTTTGGAAGGGATTGAACCTGCAGAGACTGGAATGGCTTCAGGTATTTTGAACGTCTTCCGTCAATTTGGTGTGACAGTCGGAATTGTGATGCTTGGATTAACACAAGCACATAACTACGAGAGCTACCTTAATGGTCATTGGAATGGCTTAGGATTAACGGGTAAGTTATCAACTGAGTTACACGATGTATTTACAAAGGTGAGCGCCTTTGGTGGCCATGAAGTTGCCTTTAGTTCACGCATGTCTGCATTGCCACAAGCAAAGCAAATTCAAGATATGGTGATGGCAGCTTTCCATAATGGAATGGTTGCGACCTTCTTGACGGCCGGCGCAATTGTGTTGGTCGGAGCCATTGCAGCTGCAATCTTGTTAAACGATTCAAAAGAAAATTAAAAAAACACTTGCAAAAGAAATGCCAACTTGTTATTATAAATAAGTTGGTTACGGGGGTTTAGCGAAGTCTGGTTAAACGCGGTGGACTGTAAATCCATTCCTTCGGGTTCATAGGTTCGAATCCTATAGCCCCCATTTATTGGGATATGGCCAAGTGGTAAGGCATCGGTTTTTGGTACCGTGCATCGCTGGTTCGAATCCAGCTATCCCAGTGAAAAGGTCGGTGAGCGATTACGCTTGCCGGCCTTTTGTTTTAAGCGTAATGTCATGATAGAAAGGATTCACATGCGAAGTAATCGAGAAATTAAAAAAGCAGCACGTCAGCATGTTATCGGTGATGGAAATACATTTCAAATTGCTTTGTCTTTAAGTTTGGGTCTCATCTTTTGGCGTTTTATTTATGGCTTAATCAATGCAAGCAGTGGAAAGTATGCTGATTTAATGCATTCCGCCACGGCGGTATTAAACAATGATGCTGGTGCCTCGGGTCCATTTTTAGAAAAGGTGCAGGCTTATGCACCAGGTCTAATGGGAATTATGCTAGTGAATGGTGTCATCAGCGGTATCCTAGCTTTAGGTGCTTCATGGGCCTTTGTTATGTGGCGTCTATCAAAAGGTAATCCAACGCGACCAGTGCGCTTGAGTTTACGTTTCTTCAAACCTGATACGATTAAAGATAGTGTAATTTTGAGTGCGGTTCGATATATCATTATTACAGTCGGAACGATGTTTTTCATTGTTCCAGGAATTGTCTTTGCTTTGAGCTTTGCTATGGCACCGTTCTTGTATGCAGCGGATGTACAAACTAAGCGGGCACCACGTGGTGTGACGGCATACTTAAGAGCATCATCTGAAATGATGCGTGGCTATCGCATGCAATTGTTATGGTTGAATCTTAGTTTTATCGGTTGGTATATTTTGACTAGTTTAACCCGTGGTTTGTTGGGTGTATATGTCATTCCATACTATCAAGCAACAATTGGTGAATTTTATTTGGCACGCCAAATCGACATTGAAAAGAATATTAAATAAAAACCGATGCTATCATCGGTTTTTTCTTTGAGGTAAATTTGATGGGAAAGAGACAGGAAAAAATAGTTGGGAATTATTTGAAATTAGGGCAAGACTTTGATGGTGCGCTGGGACCTGTTGATAATGTATTGGATCAACGAGCACCAATTTGGTTGCCAATTCAATTAAAGCAGCCCCAAGCAAAAATGACGGTGCAATTTGCAACGCATCAAGAACAAGTTTCACGTGAAACATGGACACGTTTGATTACACAGCATAGTCAGCAAGTAACCGAAAAGGATTTTGGACTTCGTAGTATTGTCTTAGACGAATCCAACCAGCAACGCATTTTGTTTGTTAATCCGAAAACGGTAGAATTCCAAACCTTAACCATTGTTTCAGCGCCCCGTGAACCTAATTTTAGAAAGACACAACTCTGGACCGGGTACTATCCCGGTGTGGCTGCTGTTTTAAAACAGCTTCGTGGTTATTTAAGTAATCAAAGTTACACAAGTTGTTCGTTCGAAATGTATGCATTTTTAAGAGAAATTGCGGATGGGGAGCTTGTCATCAGTCAACAAGGCGTGAATTTTTATCGAGATGCTTCTAACATTGCGATTGCTAAGGTAGAAGCAGATGTCTTACAAAAGTTGATTCGGCATGGGCTGCTTGTGATGCTGCAAAGACGATTAGGACTGACATCATTGGGGATGAGTTTTTTAAATTATTTCGCCCGCTTTTATGAGGCCGACTATCAAAAACAATTAGCGCAAGGGCAGGCCATGTTTAATGGTGGGCAGATTAAATTGCAAACCAGTCAACGAAAGTCGATTCAATTACCGCGTGAGGTGATTAAAGATGACAAATGAAGACTTACAAGCGATAGTCGAGGCGACATCGTTGGAATATTTTGAGCGTCCCTTTATGCATCAGGCTATTTTTAATAAACGGCTGCGGACGACTGGTGGACGGTATTTACTTCAGACGCATGATATTGAAATTAATCCGCACTTAATTGAGGCAGTAGATGATGATACCGTGTTGATTGGCATTATTAAGCATGAATTAATTCATTACCACCTACATACACAAGGCTTACCGCATCAGCATCGTGATCGAGAATTTAGAAATGAACTAAAGCGCATTGATGCCCCGCGTTTTGCACCCAGTGTGCCCGAAAGGTACAAATGGCATTATCAATGTGAAAACGGGCATGACGTCTATCGAATGCGACGTATTGATATTCGCAAGTATGTCTGTGGACGTTGCGGGTCGAAATTAAAATTAATTTCAGAAAAATAGTTGACTTATAAATTGTTAGCGTGATATATTTTACTGGTTAATTAACCGGTAAAGGAGTTTCGGCATGACAATTTCAGAAAACGCACAGCAAATCGATCAATTTTTAAATCAAGTCCTTTTATTAGCAGAAAACCAACGTGAAATCCTATTGGGGAACGAGCGACAGCAGGCGATTACGTTAACGCAAGGTCATCTATTGATGTTGTTGGCACAAAATGGGCCACAAACGAATGGTGAGTTGGCGCATGCCTTGGCGGTTTCGCCGGCTGCGGTGACCAAGGCGATGAAGGCGCTGCAAAAAGAAGGACATGCAATGGTGACATTGTTGCCAGACCCGGCTGATGGACGCATTAACCGTTGGACGTTGACCGATGAAGGTGCGGCTGAAGCATCAGCGCATGCTGGTGAACATGTTGAAACGCAAGCAGAATATGAAGCTGTTTTAAATCAGTTTTCAGATGCTGACCAAGCCGTTATTAATCGTTTCTTAGTTGCAATGACTGATAAGTTAACAGGGGGAAAGCATGCGTAGTCATTTGAGTAAAGTGTTGTTGTTTGTTTCAGGGGCCTTTGTCCTGACATTGATTGGAATGGTGATTGTCACCGGACTTAAACAAAATCAAGGTGAAAAAAAGGATAATGCCAAAATTCAAGTTGTGAGTAGTTTAAATAGTTATGGTGAAATGGCTGAGGCTGTTTTGGGGAATCAAGGGGATGTGCAAAGTGTAATTACAAGTCCTGATGTGGATCCGCACGACTTTGAACCAACGGCGAATACGGCCAAGCAATATCGGAATGCCACAGTGATTATTTCTAACGGTGGTGGATATGATGAATGGAGTGAGCGTTTTGCCAAGTCAAATTCACACGCTAAATCAGTTAATTTGGCAGATATGTATGATTATCATGATGGTGATAATGAACATTATTGGTATCAACCAGATGTCGTTGCACGTTTAACAAATCAATTGGTAGATACTTACAGCGAAATCAAGCCAGACCAACGCGAATATTTTGAAAAAAATGCGAAGGCCTATCAACAAAAAGCTGAAAAGCTAACAAAGCTACAAGCTGAGTTAAAAGCTGATGTCAACGGTAAGGGGATTTTGGCAACGGAACCGGTGTTTGATCCACAGCTTGAAGCATTAGGTGCCAAGATGTTGGTGCCTGAGTTCTCACATGCGATTGAGGAAGGTAATGATCCAACACCGGCCGCTTTGACAAAATGGCAAACAGCTTTGCAAAATCATCAAGCGGTGGCTGTAATTAATAACACGCAAACAACAAGTAAGTTGGTAAAACAGGCATTAGAAGAAGCGCAAGCGACTGACGTGCCCATCGTACCAGTTACTGAATCAATGCCAAAAGATAAGAGTTATATTGACTGGCAGTATGATCAATTAAAAAGTTTACAAAAGGCGGTACAATCATGACAGTATTAACTGGGACTGATGTTGGGATTAAATTTGGCCAACGTTGGTTATATCGACATGTTAATTTTGAATTGCGGAATCAGCGCGTCTTAGCCGTTATTGGTGATAATGGTGTCGGAAAGACGACCTTAATTCGCGCGATTTTAGAGAAACAAAAATTGACTGAAGGACAGTTGAATTGGACGAATCAAAAGCCAGTTGTGCGCTATGTGCCACAAGAACGTCCCGATGCCCAGGATTTTCCTTTGCGTATTTCAGAATTTGTGAGTTTGAGCTTTGATCAAGGCTGGCAACCTTGGCAGACAAAGGCTGAAAAGGCACAAATTGCGCATATCTTAGAAGATACGAATCTTGTTAAATTAGCAAATCGTCGGATTGATCGCGCGTCTGGTGGGGAGCGTCAACGGGCTTACTTAGCTCAAGCGTTACTGGTGAATCCAGGGGTGCTTATCTTAGATGAAGCAACTGCTAATTTAGATAATGTCGCAAAGTATGAATTAATGGATGTGGTTCGGCATTATCGTGACCATCATCAACTCAGCATTATTATGATTAGCCATGATTTGGAAATCATTCAAGAATATGCCGATGATTATCTACTTCTTAAGCCAGACGGTAGTGAGTTTGGTGAAGTGAAAGATCTGGATGTGACACAATTGGAGGTGGGAAACCAAGATCATGCTTAGTTATCCGTTTATGCAAAACGCGTTCCTAGTTGGAACGCTAATCGCGATTGTCAGTGGTTTTATCGGTGTTTTCGTTGTCGCCCGCCATATGTCGTTCCTGTCACACACATTGAGTGAGATTGGGTTTGCCGGGGCCTCGTTTGGTTTGTTTATGGGCTGGTCACCGTTAGTGGGGATGTTGATCTTTACGATTTTATCTGCGACCACAATTGGTGAACTAGGCATGGAAGAAGGTCGTTCAGAATCACTGATTTCAGCTGTTAGTGCGGTTGCAATTGGTTTAGGAATTGCTTTCTTGGCCTTGTCTCAGAAGAATGCCAGTGCGGCTACCAGTATTTTATTTGGCTCAATCTTTAGTATTAGCCATGAAAATATTATTCAAGTGGTTATTTTGGCAGTGATTGTTCTAGTTGTGGGCTTAGTCTGCTATCGTCCTTTACGTCATTTTGCTTTTGACTACAATACAGCGATTTTTAGTCTGAAACATATTGTTTGGATTGAAGTCTTGTTTTTGATTTTGATGGCAATGACTGTGGCGATTTCATCACAAATCGTGGGATCATTATTGATTTTCATTTTGATTACGCTACCAGCTAGTGCAGCGATGCGCTGGGGACGTACAGTCTGGCAAATGATTGGCTTGGCAATTCTCTTTGGAATTGTGGGGGTTTGGTCAGCATTAATTTTGTCATACTGGACAAATGTACCGGTTTCATTTTATATTGCGATTATTGAAGCAGGGATTTATTTTGTTTCATTAATCAATAAGGATGAATAATTGTTAATTAAATGATACACTGGTCGGATATATGTCCGGCCTTTTTTTGTTATGCTAGGTGTTGGATGAAGAAAAGAATTAAATATAAGGATGAATAAAAACATATGTTAACAGTATCAAACGTTTCAATTGCTTTTAACGGTAAAAAGCTATACCAAGATGTGAATTTGAAGTTTACACCAGGTAATACTTATGGGATTATCGGTGCGAACGGTGCCGGAAAGTCAACTTTTTTGAAGATTTTAGAAGGTAAGTTGCAACCAACCACTGGAAATGTGTCAATGGATCCAAACGAACGTATGTCATCATTGGTACAAGATCACTTTGCCTTTGATGAGTTCACGGTTATGGACACAGTTATGCAAGGTTATAAAGAATTGGCTGAAGTTAAGACTGAAATGGATGCCATCTATGCCAAGCCTGATTTTTCAGATGAAGACGGTATTCGTGCCGGTGAATTGTCAGCGCAATTCGATGAAATGAATGGTTGGACAGCTGAATCAGATGCATCACAACTTTTGCAAAGTGTTGGGATTGAAGAATCACTACATCAAACATTGATGGGTGAACTTTCAGAAACTGAAAAAGTTAAGGTCTTGTTGGCCCAAGCTTTGTTTGGTAACCCTGATATCTTGATTTTGGACGAGCCGACTAACGGTTTGGACACAAAGACGATTGCTTGGTTGGAAGACTTCTTAGGCGACTATCCAAACATTGTTATTGTTGTATCCCACGACCGTCACTTCTTGAATGCGGTCTCAACAATGACCTTAGATGTTGACTTCGGTAAGATTACTGAATTCGTTGGAAACTATGACTTCTGGAAGGAATCATCAGAATTAGCTTCACGTTTGCAAGCTAATGAAAATGCCAAGAAGGAAGAACAAATTAAAGAATTGCAAGAATTCGTGGCACGTTTCTCAGCCAATGCTTCTAAGTCAAAGCAAGCGACTGCACGTAAGAAGCAATTGGACAAGATTACATTGGATGACATCCAACCTTCAAGTCGTAAATACCCATACATCCATTTTGATATTACACGCGAAATTGGAAATGACATGGTTAAGGTTGAGAATATCTCAAAGACTGTTGACGGTGTTCAATTACTAAACAACGTATCATTTACTTTGCGTCCAAACGAAAAGACATTGATTATGGCTGACAATGACGTTGCAGCGACTGCCATGCTTGATATCTTAACTGGCGCAATGGAACCTGATGAAGGAACCGTTACTTGGGGTGTGACAACAAGTCGTGATTACATTTCAAAGGATATGAGTGAAAACTTCCCTAAGCCTGAAATGCATATTCTTGATTTCTTGCGTGACTTTGCAGGCAAGGATGAAGATGACAATACTTTCTTACGTGGATTGCTTGGTCGTATGTTGTTTAAGGGTGATGACGCGGAGAAGACTTTGGATGTGCTATCTGGTGGAGAAAAGGTGCGTGTTATGTTAGCTAAGTTGATGTTAACTAAGCCAAACGTGCTTGTTCTTGACGATCCAACTAACCATTTGGATTTGGAATCAATTACTTCATTGAATGATGGTTTGATTGATTATAAGGGTGGATTAATCTTTACATCACATGACCACACATTTGCGCAAACAATTGCTGACCACATTATTGTGCTTGGTAAGGAAGGCGTTATTGAACGTTCTGAAACGAACTACGATGAATTCATTAGCAACCCATCAGTTCAAAGTGCTTTAGAAGAACAAAACATTCAATTATAAAAAAAAGACGAACAGTGATGTTCGTCTTTTTTATGTCAATTTAAAGCAAGTGAGTAAAAAATAAGGTAACATATTGAGCGTAGAGGTATTTAACATGTCAAAGAAAAAGAAGATTAAGAAGATTTTAGTTGAACAAATTTTAGATAAAGCGAATGTTCCATATGAAACAATTGTGTTTGAAGATGGGATGGATCGTCAGCAATCTGAAATGGATAGCTATCATTTAACTGAGCATGATATTTATAAGACGCTGGCATTAACAGGTACAACCACAGGTCCTGTTATCGGTATTGTGCCAATTGATGGTCATTTAGATGAAAAGAAATTAGCTGTGGCGTCAGGAAATAAAAAAGTATCAATGATTCCGACGAAAGATTTACAAAAGACCACGGGGTATGTACATGGTGCAAATAATCCAGTGGGCATTTGGCAAAATAAGAAATTTTCGATTTATATTGATGAATCAGCCCAAGTAGCTGGACAATTAACCGTTTCTGCGGGTGAAATTGGTCGTTCAATTCGGATTGATGCGGATGCGTTAGCAGAATTTGTTAATGGGACATTCGTGGATCTACAGCAAGCATGATGCAAGAATTTTTGATTATATGGGGACAACTGTTGTTAATCGCACTCGTTATGCCATTCGTGGGTAGTGCGCTAATTTCAGCTGTCACAAAGCGAACCAATCAAGTTCTCGTTAATCGTTTGGGTAATCGTGCGCAGTATTATTTTAGTTTCTGTGGGATTATCATTCATGAATTGTCACATGCCGCCATGGCATTGATATTCCGTCATAAAATTGATCAAATCAGTCTGGTGCAAAAAGGTGATGAAAATCAAAAGTTGGGCTATGTCTCGCATGCATGGAACCCTAAGAGTTTTTACCAACGATTAGGCAATTTCTTCATTGGCATGGGACCCATTTTTGGGATTGGCTTAGCGATGTGGGGCGTGACCTATTTTTGTTGGCCGCAGTTAATTGAAGCGATTCAATATCGTAGCCTTGCTGGTCTGTGGTTTGATATAACCTGGTGGAAATTCGGTATCGGACTTGTGTTAACCATTCAATTTTGTTTGGCATTAAATTTAAGTGATGCTGATTGGCAAAATGTACGCAGTGGGGTTGTTAGTTATGCAGGATTGATTAGTGTTATCGCCATACCAGTTTTCTTTATGGTACGTGGTACGAATGAGTTGTGGAATGTTTTTGGTCGTTATGGCTTGTATTTCTTTGTGATAATGTTTAGTCTGAGTTTAGTTATCGACATTATGTTTAATTTTATCTTTAAGGATTAGGGAGGCATTATCATGGATCAACAGGAATCAACACAATTAGCCGCACTTGATGCTTTTATGCGTCAGACGTTAGCAGAAGATGAAACAGGCCATGATACCGGTCATATTGACCGGGTTATTCAATTGGCTGAGCATATCTTACAGTCGGAACCAACGGCTGATGAATTCATTACATTAGCTGCCGCTACATTACATGACACGTATGACGATAAGTTGTTTGATGACGTGGAACAAGCCAAACAACGTGTTGCCGATGAAATGACACGTGTGGGTGTATCCGAGGTAAAACAAAACGCAATTTTCCAAATCATTGATAATATGTCATGGAGTAAGCAACGTTTTGGTAATCCAGAACCCCTTGATATTTCAGGACAAATTGTTCAGGATGCAGATCGACTTGAGGCAATGGGGATGATTGCGGCTGCGCGTGTGATTCAATATGGGGTCCAAGCACACCATATTTTATACGATCCAGCAATGCCCCCACGTGATTTAAAAACGAAGGCAGATTATCGTAATCCGGCTGGCGAAACGATGATTAATCATTTCGATGAAAAATTATTTTTATTAAAAGACTATTTAAATACTGATGAAGCAAAGCGGATTGGTACAATCCGTGATACTGCGATGCATCAATTTGTGGACCAATTCAAAGCGGAATGGGTCGGCGAAGATTATTAATAGTAATCAAACAAAGTGGTCCAACCAATCTTTTGGTTGGACCACTTTTATGTTATTATGAACAAATGATTACATTAGGAGCGTGGCTATGGAACAAGAAGCAATTTATTTGCGTGTTTTAACAGACTTGAAACAGCGCATTAATGACCAAGAGTTCGAAAATTTAAAATTGCCGGACGAGCGTTCGTTAGCAACCGCTTACGAAGTTTCACGAAGCTCAATTAAACGAGCACTAAATGTCTTGGCACAACAAGGGATTATCTTTAAAAAGCGCGGATCTGGAACTTTTGTGAATCCGTTATATTTAAAAAATCAAACCATGTTCCAATCAACGGGACATAATTTAGGGGTTTCAGACTCTTTCCGTTTCGATGACGAAGTACCAGCAATTGAATTAGTGAGTTTCGAACAACACCCCGCTGACGATGATACGCAATTGGCGCTGTTCTTACAGCCTGATGAACCGGTTTATCATATTCAACGTTTGCGTCAACTAAAAGGCAAGACCTTTATGAGTGAGGATGCATTAGTTCCAGTAAAATTATTGCCTAATTTAACGGCAGCTGATTTGAATGCATCGCTTTTCCAATATGCTGAAATGACGACTAAGAAGGCCGTAACGCGGTCATTCTTATCTGTGACGGTTGAACCATCAACGGCAAAAGATCAAGCAGAATTGGATTTAGCCCCCAATGAACCAGTTGGGGTCATGGGCGGTATTTATTTTCTAGATGATGGCACGCCTTTTGAAGTTGGAACGATGCGTGTTCACTATAAATACATGAAATATAATAGTTTTGATAGTCTAGACGGCGAATAAGCCAGATCATATATCATTTAAATAATTGGACCGTTCCAATTATTTATTTATTCTTGTATGTTCATTTTAAATCTGTTATTATGATTGTGTTGACTTAGGGAATTGGCCCTTAAAGTCTTAATTTTATTTTCATAACAAATATTAAGGAGATTCAAAATGGCAGTAGATTTTGATTCAAAGGATTACCTTGAAAAGGTTGACGCCTGGTGGCGTGCAACTAATTATCTTTCAGCTGGTATGATTTTCTTGAAGAGCAACCCATTGTTCTCAGTTACAAATACACCAATTACTGAAGAAGACGTTAAAGTTAAGCCTATCGGACACTGGGGAACTATCTCAGGTCAAACTTTCCTTTACGCACATGCTAACCGTTTGATCAACAAGTACGACCTAAACATGTTCTATGTTGGTGGACCTGGTCACGGTGGACAAGTTATGGTTACGAACGCATATCTTGACGGATCATACACAGAAGATATTCCTGAGATTACTCAAGATATCGAAGGTATGTCACGTTTGTTCAAGCGTTTCTCATTCCCTGGTGGAATCGGATCACACATGACTGCGCAAACACCTGGTTCATTGCACGAAGGTGGAGAATTAGGTTACTCATTGTCACACGCCACTGGTGCTGTGCTTGATAACCCAGACCAAATCGCTTTTGCTGTTATTGGTGACGGTGAAGCCGAAACTGGTCCTTCAATGACTGCTTGGAACTCAATCAAGTTCTTGAACCCTAAGAACGACGGTGCTGTTTTGCCAATCTTGGACTTGAACGGATTCAAGATTTCAAACCCAACATTGTTCTCACGTATGGATGACAAGCACTTGTCAGAATTCTTTGAAGGTTTGGGATGGTCACCTCGTTTCATCGAAAACGATGACATTCATGATTACATGGCTTACCACGAGCAATCAGCTCAAGTGTTTGACCAAGCAATCGAAGACATCCAAGCAATCCAAAAGGACGCTCGTGAAAACGGACGTTACGAAGATGGTGAAATTGCAGCTTGGCCTGTAATTATTGCTCGTTTGCCAAAGGGTTGGGGTGGACCTCAATTTGATGCTGACGGTAACCCTATCGAAGGTTCATTCCGTGCGCACCAAGTTCCATTGCCTTTGTCAGCAAACAAGATGGAAACTTTGCCACAATTCGAAGAATGGATGAACTCATACAAGCCACAAGAATTGTTCAACGCTGATGGTACATTGAAGTCAGAATTGGCTGAAATTGCACCTAAGGGTGACAAGCGTATGGGATCAAACCCAATCACTAATGGTGGTGCACCTAAGGGTGAATCATCAAAGGATTTGGATTTGCCAGACTGGCGTCAATTTGCTAACGACATTACTGCTGAAAACCGTGGTACTGAATTAGCTGATGGAAACCGTAACATGGACATGAACGTGTTGTCAGGATTCTTTGCTGAAATCGCAAAGATGAACCCAACATCATTCCGTATCTTCGGACCTGACGAAACTATGTCAAACCGTCTATGGGATATGTTCAAGATGACAAACCGTCAATGGATGTCAGAAGTTAAGGAACCTAACGACCAATACGTTGGACCTGAAGGACGTATCATTGATTCACAACTTTCAGAACACCAAGCTGAAGGTTGGTTGGAAGCCTACACATTGACTGGTCGTGTTGGTGTATTCGCGTCATACGAATCATTCTTGCGTGTTGTAGACTCAATGATTACTCAACACTTCAAGTGGTTGCGTCACGCTTCAGAACAAGCATGGCGTAATGATTACCCATCATTGAACTTGATCTCAACTTCAACTGTATTCCAACAAGACCACAACGGTTACACTCACCAAGATCCAGGTATGTTGACACACTTGGCTGAGAAGAAGTCTAACTTCGTTCGCCAATACTTGCCAGCTGATGGAAACTCATTGTTGGCTGTATTCAACCGTGCATTCTCAGAACGTCATTTGGTGAACCACGTTGTTGCTTCTAAGCAACCACGTCAACAATGGTTCTCAGCTGACGAAGCTGAATTGTTGGCTACTGAAGGATTGGCTACAATTGACTGGGCATCTACTGCACCTAACGGTGAAGCTGACATCGTCTTCGCATCTGCTGGTGTTGAACCAACAATCGAAACTTTGGCTGCTTTGCACCTAGTTAACGAAGCCTTCCCTGAAGTTAAGTTGCGTTATGTGAACGTTGTTGAATTGATGCGTTTGCAAAAGAAGAACGGTGAAATGAACGATGATCGTGAATTGACTGACGAAGAATTCTCAGCTTACTTCGGTGAGAACGGAACTCCTGTTGTCTTTGGATTCCACGGTTACGAAGATTTGATCGAATCATTCTTCTACGAGCGTCAACACTTGGGATTGCACCCACACGGTTACCGTGAAGATGGTGACATCACAACTACTTACGACATGCGTGTATACTCACAATTGGATCGTTTCAACCAAGCCAAGGATGCTGTTTCAACATTGATGGCTAACGGTGTTGTTGATGAAGCTAAGGGTTCTGTCTTCCTAGAGAAGATGGACCAAATCTTGGCTAAGCACTTCGACGTTACTCGTAACGAAGGTCGTGACATTGAAGAATTCACTGACTGGAAGTGGACACCATTGGTTTAATCACCAATTTTGTTTAAAATAGTTTAAATAATAGCTAGGAATTATCATTAATTTGATGATTCCTGGCTTTTTTATTTGGAGTGAGTCGCTTATAATAGGATTAATTCTAATCGCATCAGTCAATGATAGGAGTGTGCATAATATGGTAAATGAATTTCCTCAAGTTGTGACAATCGCTGGTAATGATAGTGATGGTTCTGCGGGTGGTCCAGCAGATTTACATACTTTTTTTGCGCGTAACACATACGGTATGATGATTTTAACGGCTGCTGTTGCCGGAAACTCATACGGAATCCAAGATCAACGTACAATGGATTTGCCATTTATCAATCAGCAATTTAAGAGTATTGCTGATGATTTTGACATCAAGGCGGCCAAGACGGGTATGTTAGCCGATCAACCAATTATTCAAACAGTTGTCGATAATTTAAAGCAGGTGTCATTTGGTGCTTTAGTGGTTGACCCTGTGATTTCAACGAAACACGGTGCAACCTTGTTGGAGCTGGATGCGATTCAAGCGGTACAAAATGAGTTATTACCATTAGCGACGGTGACCACACCAAATATTTATGAAGGTGAATTATTAGCGGATATGTCAATTGAAACGTCCGATGATATGGAAACAGCTGCTCAAAAAATTCAATCATTTGGTGCAAAAAATGTTTTGTTAAAGGGAAGACATAGTGAGGACGACCAGCAAGAGGTGCGCGACCTATTGTTGTTAGAAAATGGGGAAAAACACTGGCTGACAGCGCCTTATGTACCAACAACGCATATTAATGGAACGGGTGATACATTGTCATCAGTCATCGTTTCTGAACTCGCCAAAGGTGCAACTGTCTTGGAAGCAGCGACTTTAGCAAAGGAATTGACGTATCAAGCCATTGCCAATACGATTGAGGTTGGACATCAATTTGGCCCAATTAACATTTGGCAGGCTCAAGACTAGGCATTATGGGTCAAAATTTGATAAACTAGTACTTGATAAATTAAACGAGGAGTATCAATTATGATCGTACTATTAGTACTAGGAATTGTATTTTTACTATATACTTTATTACAATATACACAGCATCGGGAAGTACGTTGGATTCCCCTTGTATTGGGAATTGTGCTGATTGCTGGTAATTTGTGGGGACTACATGTCGCTGATGACAAACATTTGTTTATGACGCGAAATGAAGAATCAAGAACTGAAAAAATCGAACCAGCTGCACAAGTTGGTAAATATAATTTTATTACAACCCAAAAAATTGGCGATAATAAACGTTATACGTATCAGTTAAATGATAAGAGTTATCAAACGCTGGCTAAAAACACGACGATGACGCTAAAAACGGGGTCACCAGCAACATTAAAGACCAGTGTGACGACTTTTGTTGAGTCAAATGTTTTTGATCGTTTTATGCGTCTTGGAAAGAATTCGCAAGATCAAGCAGATACCGCTTATACGATGACGGTTCCAAAAGATTGGCATATCGTATCAACGGACCAATTTGATAAGCTAGAAAAAATTGCAACGGCATCAGATGAAAATTTGTCTGACAATGTTGCAAAGCGTGTTAAAGATGAGTATGCGAGAGCTTACGATGAAAATCATAATTTCTTAAAGGACAAAAATGCGCAGAAAAAGTTGCAAGACAAAATTGTAGCTGATGAAACAAAAAAGAGTGAAGAGAAAATCAATAAGCAAATTGAGAAGCAGCTTAAGGATTGGAATATTAAGTAGTTTTTTTAGGACCGAATTGCCTTTTTTGGCACTTTGGTTCTTTTTTATTAGATTAAAATTAGTATGTTAAAAAAAGATGAGTGTGATAAAATGAGGGTTATAGTAACTTAACTGGAGGCAAAAGGATGACTCAAAAAAAAGATAATTTATATGATGCAGTGAATGCTGAATGGGAAGCGCAAGCCGTGATTCCTGATGACAAGCCTAGTACAGGTGGTTTTATCGATCTGAGAGACGAAGTTGAAGCCCTCATGTTAGAGACAACTGATGAATGGTTAGCTGGAAATAATGTGCCGGATGATGCGATTTTAAAAAGTTTTGTTAACTATCATCGTTTAGCAAGTGATTGGGAACAACGTGATGCTAAAGGTGCGGAACCAGTTAAACCCTTGATTGCAAAGTATCAAGCGTTAGACTCGTTTGAAGACTATAATGCGCACTTAGTTGAACTGGAACAAGCTGGTTTGCCAAATGCTGTGCCATTAGCAATTGAACCTGATTTTAAAGATGCGCAACGCAATGTTTTGTGGGCAGACAGTTTTGGAACGATTTTACCTGATACGACTTACTATGCCGATGACCATCCACAAAAACAAGAATTATTGGATAAATGGCTTGAAATCCAGACAGAGTTATTTAAGAAATTTGGCTTTGATGATGCCGAGGCTGCTGATATTTTGAAGAAAAACTTAGCATTTGATGCCAAAGTTGCCAAGTATGTGAAGAGTAATGAAGAAGCCTCAATTACAAAAGATTGGTATCATCCATATGCTTGGGATGAATTTGTGCAATTAGCAGGTGCGCTTGATGTAACCACTTTAGTACAGGCACAAATTGGGACAATTCCTGAGCAAATTATTGTGGGCGATGAGCGTTTCTGGCAAAATGCGGGTGAGTTTTTCTCAGACGCTGCTTGGCCAGAATTAAAAGCGCATTTGTTGGTATCAATTGTAAATAGCTTTACGGCTTACCTATCAGAGGATATTCGTTTGTTAGGTGGCGCCTACGGTCGCTATATTTCGGGTGTACCAGCACCAAGCAGTCAACGTAAGTCAGCATATTATTTGGCCGAAGGGGCTTTTGATCAGCCATTAGGCTTATGGTACGCGGGTGAAAAGTTCCCAGCTGAAGCTAAGGCTGACGTCGAACATAAAGTGCAAACCATGATTAATGTGTTTAAGCAACGTTTGCAAGCGGTTGATTGGCTACAAGATGAGACTAAAGCCAAAGCTCAAGCGAAGTTAGATGTTATTACGCCACATATTGGATACCCTGAGAAGTTACCAGAACGCTTCTCTAAGCGTGTTGTTGAAGCTGATGATGAATTAGTCAGTGTGGCGCAAAAAATTCGAGAACAGGCAACTGCTGAATCCTGGTCACGTTGGAATCAACCGGTTGACCAAACAGAATGGTCAATGCCAGCAAATATGGTCAACGCGTATTATTCTCCACAACAAAATCAAATTGTCTTCCCAGCCGCAATTTTGCAAGCACCATTCTATAGTTTAGACCAAACTGCTTCACAAAATTTCGGGGGAATCGGAGCAGTTATTGCGCATGAAATTTCACACGCCTTTGATACAAATGGGGCTGAATTTGATGAACATGGTAATTTGAATAATTGGTGGACTGAAGCAGATTTTGCTGCCTTTAAAGAACGAACTGACCGTGTCGTTGCACAATTTGATGGACTTGAGGTTGAAGATGTTAAGGTGAATGGAACTTTGACGGTTTCAGAAAATGTGGCTGACCTTGGCGGTTTGGCAGCGGCTTTGCAAGCTGCAGAATTAGAAGCTGATTTCTCAGCGAATGAATTCTTCACTAATTGGGCGCGTATCTGGCGTAACAAGGCTCGTCCAGAATTTGCTAAGATGATTGCAGCTACTGATGTGCATGCGCCTAGTCGCTACCGTGCAAATATTCCAGCTGCTAACTTTGAGGAGTTCCACACGACTTACGATGTACAACCGGGTGATGGTATGTATCGAGCGCCTGAAGATCGCGTGATTATTTGGTAAAAGTGGACAAATTTCGCGTGAGTGTTGCAAAAATAAAAATTAAATGATGTTGGTAAAAGGCCGATAATGTTCTAAAAACAGGATATTATCGGCCTTTTGTGATTTAGGTCACATATAGAACCAGTTTCTGTAAACGCTTACGAAAGCTTGGTGTATAGGCTTTTGAAAATAAATGAAAAAATAAAACTAAAAAGTGTTGACACTACTTTGTGAAATGTTATACTAAGTATGTTGATAGAGATAAACACACAAAGAAGTTTACAAAAGAAGGGGAGCTAAACAATGGCTGATACACCTAAAACTAAGAAAAAAGAATTAACTCCAGAAGAAAAGGCACAAAAGCGTGCTGATGCTGAAAAGATGACACAAGAATTAGTTGAAAAGGCACAAGTTGCTTTTGAAGAGTTCAAGACATATACACAAGAACAAGTTGATGAAATTGTTGCAGCTATGGCATTAGCTGGTTCATCACACTCACTACAATTGGCTCACGAAGCACAAGAAGAAACAGGTCGTGGTGTTGTTGAAGACAAAGACACTAAGAACAAGTTCGCTTCTGAATCAGTTTATAACGCAATTCGCCACGACAAGACTGTTGGTGTGATTAGTGAAGATAAGGTTAAGGGTCAAGTTAAGGTTGCTGCACCATTAGGTATCTTGGCTGGTATCGTACCAACAACTAACCCAACTTCAACGACAATCTTTAAGTCAATGATGGCTGCTAAGACACGTAACGTCATCGTCTTTGCTTTCCATCCACAAGCGCAACAATCTTCTGTACACGCTGCTAAGATTGTTTACGATGCTGCTGTTGCTGCTGGTGCACCAAAGAATTTTGTTCAATGGATTGAAAAGCCATCAATCGATGCAACGGATGCCTTGATTACAAATCCTGGTATTGCATCAATCTTGGCTACTGGTGGACCTGGAATGGTTAACGCTGCTTTGCATTCAGGAAACCCATCAATGGGTGTTGGTGCTGGTAACGGAGCCGTTTATATTGATGCAACTGCTGATGTTAACCGTGCCGTTGAAGACTTGTTGATTTCAAAGCGTTTTGACAACAGCATGATCTGTGCGGCTGAAAACTCAGTTGTTATTGATGCATCAATCTATGATGAATTTATGAAGCGTTTGCAATCACAAGGTGGATACCTAGTACCAAAGCGTGATTACAAGAAGATTGCTGATTATGCCTTCAAGCCAAATGATGAAGGTTACGGTGTTGCTGGACCTGTTGCCGGACGTCCTGCCCGTTGGATTGCCAACGAAGCTGGTGTTAAGATGCCAGATGACAAGGACGTTATGTTGTTCGAACTTGATAAGAAGAACATTGGTGAAGCTTTGTCATCAGAAAAGTTGAGCCCAATGCTTTCAGTTTATAAGGCAGATTCACGTGACGAAGCAATTGAAATCGTACGTGCTTTGCTTAACTACCAAGGTGCCGGACACAACGCGGCGATCCAAATTGGTGCCCAAAACGACCCATTTGTTAAGGAATATGCCGATGCCGTTGAAGCTTCACGTATTTTGGTTAACCAACCAGATACTTTGGGTGGAATCGGTGATGTTTACTCAGATGCAATGCGTCCATCATTGACGCTAGGAACTGGTTCATGGGGGAAGAATTCATTGTCACATAACTTGTCTACAGATGATTTGTTGAATGTTAAGACGGTTGCCCGTCGTCGTAATCGTCCACAATGGGTACGTTTGCCAGAAAACATTTACTACGAATCAAACGCTATTTCATACCTACAAGATATTGAAAATGTTGATCGTGCCTTTATCGTTGCCGACCCAGGAATGGTTCAATTTGGTTTCGTTGACCAAGTTATGGACCAATTAGCTTTGCGTGAGACAACTGTTAAGACTTCAGTTTACGGAACAGTTAAGCCTGATCCAACAATTGGACAAACAATCGAAATTGCACGCCAAATGGCTGAATTTAAGCCTGACACAGTGATTCTACTTGGTGGAGGATCGGCACTTGACGCTGGTAAGATTGCACGTTATATCTACGAGTACTCACAAAACCATGAAGGTATTTTGGACCAACCTGATGAATTGCAAGAATTATTCCAAGAACTACAACAAAAGTTCATGGATATCCGTAAGCGTATCATCAAGTTTGAGGCACAACCATTGACACAAATGGTTGCCATCCCAACAACTTCAGGTACTGGATCAGAAGTAACACCATTCGCGGTTATTACTGACGATGCAACACACGTTAAGTACCCATTGGCTGATTATGCTTTGACACCACAAGTTGCCATTGTTGACCCTGAATTTGTTATGACTGTGCCAAAGCGTACAGTTGCCTTCTCAGGAATGGACTCATTGTCACACGCCTTGGAATCATATGTTTCAGTTATGGCTTCAGACTTTACACGTCCATGGGCTTTGCAAGCTATCAAGTTAATCTTTGATAACTTGGAAGAATCATATAACTACGATCCAAAGCACCCTTCAAAGGAAGGTCAAACTGCCCGTGCTAACATGCATTATGCAGCTACATTGGCTGGTATGTCATTTGCGAACGGATTCCTTGGTTTGAACCACGCGATTGCCCACAAGACTGGTGGAGAATTCGACTTGCCACACGGTTTGGCAATCACAATTGCAATGCCACACGTAATTAAGTTCAACGCGGTAACTGGAAACGTTAAGCGTACACCATTCCCACGTTACGAAACTTATCGTGCACAAAAGGATTATGCTGATATCGCACGTTACATCGGTTTGGAAGGTAAGGATGATGCCGCATTAGTTGATGCTTTGATTGCTAAGATTAAGGAATTGACGGATGCATTGGACATCGACCCAACTTTGTCAGGAAACGGTGTTGATAAGAAGGCGGTTAAGGATAGTGTTGATCGTTTGTCAGATTATGTTTATGATGACCAAACAATCGGAACGAACCCTCGTCAACCATTCTTGTCAGAAATTCGTGAATTGTTGTTAGACGAAATCTAAAGTAAATAAAAACCCACGCGCATTTAATGCGCGTGGGTTTTTTGTGTTTAAAGATTAAAATCAGATAAAGTTAATTGAATTGGTGCGTGATCTTGACGAGCTCCTGTATCAATTACTTCAAAGCTTTCCAAATTTTCACGTAACTGTTCGGAAATCAGGTAATAGTCGATACGCCAACCAGCGTTGTTGATTTTTGATTGCTTGGCAATTTGTGACCACCAAGTATAAACACCAGTTGTTTCTGGTTCCAAAGTACGGAAGGTATCAACAAAGCCAGCAGCTAGCAAGTCAGTAAAATCAGCACGCTCTTCATCAGTAAAGCCTGCACTGCGGCGGTTAGTCTTGGGGTTTTTCAAGTCAATTTCTTGATGCGCAACATTGAAATCACCAGAGAAAATAACGGGCTTCTCGGTTGATAATTGTTGTACGTATTGAGTATAGGCATTATCCCAAGCTTGGCGATCTTCGAGTCGTGCTAATTCACGGCCTGAATTTGGGGTGTAAACCGTCGATACAAAGGCGTTTTCAAATTCTAGGGTAATAATACGCCCCTCTTGATCCATTTCGCCAGGTGCGCCAATTTCAGGCATTGTCACGGCAATTGGCTCAGTTTTAGAGAGCATCATTGTTCCAGAATAACCAGTACGGGCAGTACTAAAGTTTAGATAACGGTGATAGTCGGGGAAAAGTTCATCAAGCGCAGTCGCTTGTTTCTTAGTCAAGCCAGTGGGACGCAATTTTGTTTCTTGGATTGCGAGTACATCTGGTGCTAATTCAGCCAAATGTTGTAGGGTGGCCCAAGTCATTTCACCACGAGCTGACTTGTGTTCAACAGCGGCGTTAATACTATCGATATTCCATGAGATAAATGTTGGCATAGTTAATTGTCCTTTTTTACTTAATACAATTATTGTAAATGATTTGAATCAACAAATGCAAAAATGTAAGGGACATGCATAAATTTATAATTATTCATGTAATTGGTATATAGATGAGGATATGCACTTTTTAAAAATAAAACTGTTATGTGATTATTACAAAATTGACATGTACATCGCGGGTGTTGATTAGTACAATTCACTTACTAACTGGAAGCAGGTGTTGGCAGACAGTTAGGTATGGTTAAGATACTCGGTCATGTCGGGGGACGTGACGATTTGGTTTATTTACAAGGGGGAATGAGATGAACGCGGACAAGCTCAAATATATTGGCATTAGTATGATTAAAATCATGCTTGGAATCACAATGGCCTGGCATGGATTTGCTAAAGTGACGGATTTGCAAGGAACCGGACAGTTTTTTGCGAGTTTGGGATTACCAACTCAAATGGCTTTGATGATTGGTCTAATTGAATTAATTGGTGGAATAATGATGATTGCTGGGGTCTTGGTACCTATTGTTGCGTTGCTTTTTGTCGGTGTTTTGGCAGGAGCAATTGTCACTGTGAAACTTCAAAGTGGTTTCTTGAATGGTTATGAATATGAATTATTCCTACTAGTTGTTAGTGCTGGAATGGGATTGTTTTATGCAGATGATAAGTATCTTCAGCGTATGCTTGCAATTATTCGAAAGTAATTATTTTAAAAGCTGGACATTATGTTTATAATGTCCGGTTTTTTTGTGGCATAAAAAGAATTATATTCGCATATGCGTTATGAAAAAAAGAATTTAATAAATGATGACTAGTAAGAATTAATATATGAAAATAGGCGTACCGTATGATGATGATAGCCATTTTAGATGTATGTTTGTAGGTTTTTGAATGTTTAAACAATGAATTTAATCATTGTTTTGTATTTCTATAATATTTATAATTTGCTACTTGAATATTGACGTGGTATCTTTTGAAAAGTGACGTCACTAAAATTGCATAACTGAAGGAGCGATGAAGCAAATGAAGAAATTTCAAATGGTGATAATGTGTATGACAACGATCGGTGGCATGCATTTAGCGACAGAGGTTGTGACACCTATGATTGCAGAAGCAGCATCGGCGTCACCTGTATTTAAAGGAAAGCGTATTTCATGGAGCTATGGTCGTATAAAAGGAACCTATAGTTATTCAGCGGTGCAGACGGGTTATTTCCAACATGCAGCGACAGCTAATCAAACATTTTCAGGTTGGAAACGAAAGGGTGTTCCAGCTTATGCACAACAATACGTTGGTTTGCGTCGGGCGACAGCTTATTGGGCCTGTAAGTAGTGTTGATTAGTGATGAATAAGCGATTAAGTTTTTTGATAAAAGGTGTGATTTTGCTACAAGCAGTTTTGTGCTTACTGTTAACATTATTCCTGCTATCAAATAGTTATCATAAGACAGTTTTAGACTATGGAAAAAATGAAGTGAATGCATTTGATATTCATCTCAATAAGGTTGCTAAAGATCAATTAGAAGCAGTGCATGCTTATTTGGCAGATGGGGATGCATTCTTAATTAAAGAAAATTTAGTAGAAAGTGATCACGTATCCAAAATTGAAATTTCTGTGGGCGGAAATTTTAATCACGCTGTTGGGTTGTCCTTTTCAGGAATTAATTTGTTTAACAAGCAAGATTTACGCATGCTAAATAACGCGAATGCGACAGCCGTGTTAGGTCAAAATGAAGGCTCGGTTGATTCGATTAAGTCGATTCCTGAAGTGTTTTTGGGTCCAAGAATATATGTCGACCAATTTAATCCAGGCGATGTGAAAAATACTTTGGGAAATTATACAGTTGTTGGATTGGATTCAGCAGAGCAACAGCAGTTTATCAAAGAACTGTCACGGATTGCTGGTGTTTCGATTGATGATTTGTCTCAACAAAAAAGCGGATTTATCGACGAAAATGGCACAGCAGGGGATATCTTAAAAATATCCTTGCTTGTTGTTACGATTATTTTGGCCATACTTTTTGTCATTTATACGATTAGCGCCTTTGATGAAATTGGGATTTTGGCTTTGCTGGGTTGGTCTCGAGAGGCAATCTTTTTCAAAATGATGCAACCATTTTTACTTTTTAGCTTGCTATGTATAGTGGTTAATGTTGGGTTAGGTTATTTTATTTCTGGCATAAAACTCTCGGGGATTAGTTCGTACATCATGGCGGGTTGCATGAATCTTGTGTTAGTCAGTGTGATGTTGCTGCTGATTAATGTGATTATTCTCGCTTCGAATACGTTAAAGTTGATCAAAAAGATTATACCAGTCAAAACATTATATGGATTAGGCATGGGCGTTTATATTGCTTTAAGTATGGGGCTCGTTTTATCAGTTTTGGCTTTAGATGGACCAATTAAGGAAGTCCAACTAAATTATAAAATATTAACTTCTTGGCAGCATGTCGCAAATTATCAAACTTTAAAGTCTGTATCAGAAGGACAAGATAAAGGGTCATTATCTGGACTGCGACAGGAATTAGATGATGCTGTATTTCAATGGTATAAATCGATAGAAGGTGATACAGGTGTTTATTTAGCATCAGGACAATACTATACAAAAGCGTTACTAAAGCAGCTTGACCATGTAGGAGTGTATACGTCAAAGATGCCAGCTCAACCATTTTCACTTTTGAATTTTTCACCAAATTATGTCATTGACCATCATATCTACGATGATGTGGAGACAATCAGGTTAGCCAATAAGGGCGTTCGGGTGTATTTAATGCCCAAAAGTTGGGATGATAGCCGCGTGACTACCTTAAAAAACTGGTTGATTGAGAGTGATACGGATTCAGCAACAATCAAGACAAAATTTAATCAACAACCGGTATTTAAATTTATCAGATATGATGATAATCAGGATGTTTTTACATGGAGTTCAACACAACAAGCCCCTGTTTTAGATAAACATCCTGTTATGCTGATATCGACCAGCGAGAATATGAATGAAATGGATTATCGCAATCTGCGAACATCGACATTGGATGGTCCGTTAAAATTCAAAAATCAACAGACGCTCATGCAACACACTAAACCGTCAGATTTAGAAAAACACCAACTCAGTGATAATCATCTAAATTTTGTCTCTGTGAAAAAGTATGTGAATGGGCTTCAAAAAGATTTAAAATATACTATCGAACTATTTGGTGGTGCGGTGCTGTTTGTTATGTTATCGATGCTGCTGATTTTAATTGCCCTGGTGCTTATTTTTAATTTATCCAATCATAAGCTGATTTTTGTTAAACAATTGCTGGGATTCTCAAGGTCGGAGATTTACGGTTGGCTGTTTATCTTTATTAGCTTAGTGACGCTATTGCAAATGATTGGGGTGTGGTATGGTCGTTCAAAATTGGGACTAACACTTGTACCAATTAACTACAGCATGCAAATCATAATGATGATTGTTTATATAAAGCGCCGGAATATTATGAAAATGAAACGAGGTTAACATGAAAGCAGTGATTCAGTTTGAAGCTGTTCATAAATGCTTTTCAGAACAGCAAATCTTAAAAAATAGTCATCTATCCGTTTTTGAAGGTGAATTTGTTGCATTAGTAGGGCCATCTGGATCTGGAAAATCGACCATATTGAATATGATGGGGCTGCTAGATAGTCCGGATTCAGGGCAGATTTTGATTGATGGGAAAAAAGCACCTGCGATAGATAGTCGTCAAGCGACTAAAATACGTCGGAATACAATCAATTACTTATTTCAATCCTTTGCATTGATTGAAGAACGCACTGTACAAGAAAATTTGTTGCTTGCGATGCATTTTACCAAGCAATCTCAAGCAGCTAAGGCGGGCGCAATCTTGCAAGTCCTCAAGCTATTAGAGCTTGATCGTCGTTTGCATGATAGAGTCAATGTTCTCTCTGGTGGTGAAAAACAACGGATTGCTTTAGCTAGAGCGTTTTTGAAACCAGGTGATATTATTTTAGCGGATGAACCAACAGGTGCTTTAGATCCGCTTTTGGCTGAAAAAGCATTTGAATTACTACAAATGATGCAAAAGAAGTTTCATAAAACATTGATTATGGTCACGCATAATGTTGAACAAGCTAATCGTGCAGATAGAATCATAAATATGCAAGTAATGCGTTAATGAATTCTAAATGCGTCTGAAGTTAACATAAAGTCTATTGGTCTGACCAATAGACTTTTTTGTTTGTGTTGAAAAAAATTTTAAATCGATATAAATGAATCGTAAAAAATGTTTGCCTGTGACAGGAATAAATAGAGATGTTTTGAATGGGTGATTTGAATGGATTTTGGGAAACGAATAGCCTGTTGCATTATCCTTTGCATTTGTAACGTTATTGTAACAATAAAACGCTTAACAAGTGTTTTGACAGAAGTTTTGTTGCATGTTTGAAAAATAAGCGTAACATTATAGACATAAGTTGTCCGGTATAACCAAAGGAGTGGACATGATGATGAAAAAAACATGGTTAATCTTAGGAACAGTTGGTGTTGTAAGTTTAGGCGCTTGGGGTGTGAATGATGCGTCAGCTGAATTTGCGGTGAAGCATGACCAGCCAAATAGTGCGAAAGTTAGCAAAGCACATTCAGAAAATAAGCAGCAGGCAAGCAAAAATCAGACGATTGTAAAAACAGAGACCAATCAGCAGAAATCTGAGAAGAGCACATCTAAAGTCAGCAATGGGCAACGAAATAGTTCAAATGCAAAGCAAGTAAAGTCAGAGACCAAGCAACAACAAGTTAATAATAAGCAGGGCGTAACATCTGAAAATAGTACTTCTAAAGTAAGTAATCAGCAACAAAATAATTCAGCTAAAAAACAAGTAAAGACTGATAAACAACAAACTAAGAATACTAGTTCTAAAGTAAGTAATGGACAACGAGTCAGTTCAGATAAGAAGCGAACGAAGCAGAATCCAAATCAGAGTCAAGCACCTGTACAAGAAGGAAAAGCAAAGTTTGATATGTTATCATCAACAGATCAACTTGTTGCCTTGATTAGTAACACGTACGAATATACACAGTATGAAAAATTTACTGGAAGTCAATTCAAGATTTATATGGGTGTGCCAAATCAAATTGTGATTCAAGATGTTGGTGAAGGTACTGGTAGCTGGGTAGATCATACGGTCCGCATTACAGATAATCATGATGGAACCTTTACCCTTGCACGACCTACTTCGGATACGGCACGAAGCAATGCAGTTATGAGTAAAGACAATAGTTATTGGAAAGTTTATGGTACGACAACCAAGTACGATGTATTTGGTAGTTTTAACGGTATCAATGGCGATTCGCAAGCCAAAATTCGAAATAGTATCGATACCTCAACTCAAACAAGCGATTTTTCAACTTTACCAGCTAATCAAAATAGTGTGGTAACTTCAAATGAAACAAATACAAATCAGGGGCAAGCGCCCGCACAGGAAGGGAAAGCAAAGTTTGATATTTTATCGCCAACAGATCAACTTGTTGCCTTGATTAGTAACACGTATGAATTTACACAGTATGAAAAATTTACTGGAAGTCAATTCAAGATTTATATGGGTGTGCCAAATCAAATTGTGATTCAAGATGTTGGTGAAGGTACTGGTAACTGGGTAGATCATACGGTCCGCATTACAGATAATCATGACGGAACCTTTACCCTTGCACGGCCCGCTTCAGATATTGCCCGAAGCAATGCAGAAATGAGTAAAGATAATAGTTACTGGAATGTTTATGGTACGACAACCAAGTATGATGTATTTGGTAGTTTTAACGGTATCAATGGCGATTCGCAAGCCAAAATTCGAAATAGTATTGATACATCAACTCAAACAAGCGATTTTCCAATTTTACCAGCTAATCAAAATAGTGTGGTAACACCAAATAAGGTCGCGGCTTAGGCATATCATGATAGCAGTTTAAACGAGCATGTTCGTTATCACGAACATGCTTTTTTTTGCATAAAAAAAACACCATGCATTTAAGCATGATGCTTCTATCGGATAGCCCAACAGGGAATCGAACCCTGGATTCCGCGCTGAGAACGCGACGTCTTAACCACTTGACCATTGGGCCATGATGATAGATTTGGTGTGAGCTAACTCAACTGATAGCCCAACAGGGAATCGAACCCTGGATTCCGCGCTGAGAACGCGACGTCTTAA
>NZ_JQCD01000031.1:128298-256835 GCF_001437425.1 Weissella minor
AAATATCATCACAACAATAATTAACTATACAGAGGTGATAGATTATTGTCAATATTTTTTTAATTGTGATCCATACGAAAAAAGAATTCTAAAAATGCTATAATGATAGGGATTAGACATACATAGAGCAACGGCTCAAAGCACAAATGGAGGAATTCACACATGTCATTTAATTTATACTTGGTTCGACACGGACAGACTTATTTAAATAAATATGGACGAATGCAGGGATGGAGTGATGCCCCGTTAACTGAGAGTGGCATTACTGATGCAGATGCAGCCGGTAAACGTTTGGCAAATGTTGATTTTGCGGGTGCCTATTCATCTGATTTGAGTCGTGCTCGGATTACAGCTGAACATATTTTAGCGCAAAATGACCAAAGTGGTGACTTAACAGCGCCAGTTGAATTACCTGGTTTCCGTGAAGTTTTCTTCGGTGTGTATGAAGGATTGCGTGGCGACGAAATTGCCGGTGAGATTGCTGCTGAAAAGCAACTTGTTGATGCCGACAAAATCACATCATATGGTGATTTAACGAAACATTTGACGATGGATGGAACAATGGATACTTTCCATGAAGTAGATCCATATCATGACGCAGAGAGTGCTGAAATGTTCTGGAAGCGTTTTGACGTTGCATTAGATACTGTACGTGAAAACCACAAAGATGGGGATAATGTACTGGTTGTTGCCCATGGTACTGTGGTGCGTAATGTAGCGGGTCGTTTTGATAGTGAAAAAACGACACATATTGCGCCACAAAACGGGATGGTCTCAGTCTGGGAAGTCACAGATGATGATCTAAAAATGAAAGCATATAATGATACGACGACCATTTGGTAGGCGATCATTGTAGATAAGGACATTAAATGATAGAAAACGAAATTGACGCAAAGCGTCCAGTCATTTTAGCCGGTTTGGATCGACAAACCGAAGATTTTGACTATCAAATGGAAGAGCTGGCTAATTTAGTCGAAGCAAATCAAATGGAACCGGTGGGAACCGTTACGCAAAAGTTGGAACGACCAAATCCGGGTAGTTATTTTGGAAAAGGGAAAGTGGAAGCCTTGAAAGAGGCGGTTGAATACTATCAAGCTGATATGGTAGTCACCAACGATGAATTGTCTCCTTCACAAATTCGTAATTTAGAAGCAGAGACAGGCGTTAGCATTATTGACCGGACGGCTTTGATTTTGGATATATTCGCATCGCGTGCTAAAACACGAACGGCGAAGTTGCAAGTTGAGATTGCACAGTTGCAATACCAACTACCACGTTTACGTACATCAATGAATGTTCGTTTGGACCAACAAACTGGCGGAAATGGTGGTAGTTTTACTAGTCGTGGGGCTGGTGAAACGAAGCTGGAAATGAATCGTCGTCATATTGAACATCAAATTGGTGATTTACGTAAAGAATTGGCTGAAATTGAAGCTGATGATGCAACCCGTCGTGCGCGTCGTGATAAAGAGAGTATTAAAAATGTCGCTTTGATTGGTTATACTAACGCCGGTAAGTCAACGATTATGAATGCTTTGGTACGTCGTTATGGTGAAAACCAAGATAAGACCGTCTTCCAAGCAGATATGCTCTTTGCGACATTGGAGACATCGGTCCGTAAGTTGAATTTGCCAGATAAGCAAAGCTTCTTACTCTCAGATACAGTTGGATTTGTGTCTAATTTACCGCATGGTTTGGTCGCAGCCTTTAAAGCAACCTTAGCTGAAGCGGCCCAAGCTGATTTATTGTTACAAGTTGTTGATTATTCAGATCCAAATTATCGTGAAATGATGAAGACAACGGAAGCAACCTTGAAAGAAATTGGTGTAGGCGATATTCCAATGGTTGTGGTTTATAATAAAGCGGATAAATGTGAAGATGTCGTCTATCCTGAACGCGTTGGTGATAATTTAATCATCTCCGCCCAAGATGAGACATCATTAGATGTACTGGTCGAAACTGTCCGTCAGCACATTTTTGCTGATTTAAAAGAGCAAACAATCTTGGTGCCTTTTGACCAAGGCCAGATTGTTGCAGAATTGAATGAACAAGCAACGGTCTTGAATACAGAGTATGTTGAAACAGGAACTAAAATGCAGGTGGTCTTAACGCCTGTCCAAGTTGGTCGATTTGCAGCATATATTGTGGACTAAAGATCTAAAAAGCATACCGATAAGCGGTGTGCTTTTAATTTTCCAATTTAAGCGGTGCATTTTCTAATAAATGTGTTAAAATGGCGACACTGCCAAATTTTAAAAATGAAAAGGAGCAAGTAAAATGATTAAATTTTTACTCCCTTATATTTCGAAATATAAGAAAGATGTCGTTTGGGCTTCTTTAACGATTGCCATTGCCGCAGCAACAAGCCTGTGGCAACCTAAATTACTACAACAAGTGATTCAAGCGATTGCGGACGATGAACTATCAAAAATGTATCCTTTAGGAATTCAATTGATTGTGATTGCCTTGATCGGACTGGCTGCAGGGGCTTTGAATACAGTCTTTTCAGCTCGCATTGCGATGGGAACCGCAGCCGATATTCGTGCTGATGAATATAAGAAGATTCAGACATTCTCATTTGGAAACATTGAGCGTTTCTCAACCGGAAGTTTAGTGGTCCGCATGACCAATGACGTACAACAAGTGCAGACCATTGTGATGGCCTTTTTCCAGTCATTACTACGTGTGCCAATTTTGTTCGTTGGGGCCTTGGTCTTAGCGTTAACGACTTTGCCACAATTGTGGTGGGTGATTCTGGTAATGGTTATCCTAGTTGTTTTGATTAGTATGGGTGTTTTCCAGCCCATGGGAAAATTGTTCGGATCAGTTCAAGGATGGATTGAAAAAACGAATAATATGGCGAAGGAAAACCTACAGGGTGTCCGTGTTGTTAAGTCATTTAATCAAGAAAAGAATGAAGAAGAACGTTTTGATGACGCTTCAACGCAATTGACTAATATTAATATTAAAATTGGTTATTTGTTTGGTATTTTGATGCCCGCGTTCTTCCTAATCGGTGAAATTGCGATTGCTGTCTCAATTCTATTTGTTGGACGCAATATTACATCTGATCCACAAATGTTAGGGGCGTTAACTTCTTTCGTTAATTACCTTTTGCAAATTATGAATGCCATCGTGATGGCTGGATTTATGATGACTTTTGCTGCCCGTGGAATGGAATCAGCAAAGCGTATTATGGAAGTTATGGATACAGAGCCAGACTTGACTTTTGATGCTGCGGCACCAAGTGAAGCATTGTCAGGTGATGTTGAATTCGATCATGTTTCATTCGCTTATCCCGGGGATGATGCACCCGTTTTGAAGGATGTGTCATTTAAGGTTAAACAAGGGGAAATGATTGGAATTGTCGGGGCGACTGGTTCAGGTAAGTCGACCTTAGCGCAATTAATTCCACGTTTATATGATCCAACTGAAGGCTCAGTCAAAGTTGGAAATGAAGATTTACGTCATGTTAATGAGAAGTCTTTGCGTAATGCGGTCGCATTTGTTTTGCAAAAAGCGATTCTGTTCTCTGGTAAGATTTCAGATAATTTACGTCAAGGTAAATCAAATGCAGGGCGACCTGATATGGTGCGCGCCGCCAAGATGGCGCAAGCTTCAGAATTTATTGAAAAATACGATGACGATTATGAGCATATCGTTGAAGAACGTTCTTCTAACTTTTCAGGTGGTCAAAAACAACGTTTGTCAATTACACGAGGTGTCATTGGCGAACCGGCAGTGTTGATTTTAGACGATTCAACTTCAGCGCTAGATGCGCGTTCCGAGAAGTTAGTACAAGAAGCGCTTGATAAGCAACTTTCAGATACAACTAAATTTGTGATTGCTGAAAAGATTTCATCAGTGATTAATGCAGATCGTATTTTTGTTATGGAAGATGGTGAATTAATCGCGACTGGAAAGCACCATGAGTTGGTTGAAAATTCACCAGCTTATCGCGAAATTTATGAAACACAAAAAGCACAGGAGGTGATTGACTAATGGCTAGTTTTGGACGAGCAATTAAGTTTTTTGCCGGTTACTTTAAACACTATAAATTAGGCATGCTAGTGATTGCGATCTTTACGATTGTCGCAACCTATTTCCAAGTTAAAGCGCCTGTTTATATGGGACGATCAATTCAAGAAATTGCGAATTATTTGATGCTTAAATCAAATCCAGCGACAGCTGCGCAAGCTTCCTTGGATAAGGTCTATGATGCCCTTTGGTTGTTTGTACTCTTTATTATTTTGATGGCTGTGGGCTCATTGATTAATGCCATGGCGCAAGCGATTGTTTCTTCACGTGCCGTTAATGACATGCGAACTGGTTTGTTTGGAAAAATGCAACGAATGACGGTTAAATATTTCGATTCACATCGTGATGGTGAAATTTTGTCACGTTTTACGTCGGATATTGATAATATTTATAACGCCATGAATGAAGCTATTTTCCAAGCATTTTCACAAATTGCTTTGTTAATTGGGGTTTTGATTATGATGTTTAATCAAAGTACGCAATTAGCCTGGGTGACGATTGCATCAACGCCGATCGCAATTTTGCTATCAGTCTTTATTATTAGTAAGGCTGAACGCTATGTTAATTTGCAGCAAGATGAAGTTGGTCATTTAAATGCGTACGTCAATGAACAAATCAATGGTGAAAAAGTGATTATCACCAACGGCTTGCAACAAGATTCAATTGACGGATTTACAGAACATAATGATAAAGTGCAAGCGGCAACTTATCGTGGTCAGGTTTGGTCAGGAATCTTATACCCATTGATGATGGGGATGAGCTTGGTTAATACGGCCATTGTGATTTTCTTTGGTGGTTATTTGGCCTTGAATGGTAGTTTGGAACGTGCGACAGCCTTAGGTTTGATTGTGACGTTCGTTAACTTTTCACAACAATATTACCAACCAATCAGTCAAATTACCTCGACTTACAATATGCTACAGTTGGCTGTGACGGGTGCCCGTCGTTTGGATGAAGTCTTTGATCAAGATGATGAAGTGAGTCCTAAAGACGAAGTGGCATTTAATGGTCTACAAAGTAAGGTTGAATTAGAAAATATTCACTTTAGTTATGACGAAGGCAATGAAATTTTGCATGGTATCAATATTAATGTGGATAAGGGTCAGATGGTCGCCTTAGTTGGGCCAACTGGTTCTGGTAAAACGACGGTTATGAATTTGATGAACCGTTTTTACGATGTTAATGAAGGGGCCGTGAAGTTTGATGGGATTGATGTCCGTGATATGGGCTTGCAAGAATTGCGTGACCATGTCGGAATCGTTCTGCAAGAATCAGTGATTTTCACCGGTACGATTCGTTACAACATCACGTATGGTCGCCCAGATGCAACGGATGCTGAAATGATTGATGCTGCTAAACAAGCAAATATTCATGACTTCATTATGACTTTGCCAGATCAATACGATACAGAAGTCAGCGATGAAAATTCAATTTTCTCAACTGGACAAAAGCAATTGCTTTCAATTGCTCGTACAATTTTGACGAATCCAGACTTGTTGATTTTGGATGAAGCAACTTCTAACGTGGACACAGTGACCGAAGCCAAGATCCAAAAGGCGATGGATAATGTGATTGCTGGACGTACCAGCTTTGTGATTGCCCATCGTTTGAAGACGATTTTGAATGCGGATAAAATCGTTGTGCTTCGAAATGGAAACATTATTGAAGAAGGTACGCATCAAGAGCTATTGGCTGAAGACGGATTCTATTCTGAGCTTTACCATAATCAAATGGTGTTTGAATAAAAACGGAAAGAGTAAGGTCATCGACCTTGCTCTTTTTTGCTATAATCGACGTGTAAGTTTATTTGTGAATGGGAGAATCAGATATGAAAATACAACGACCTTGGGCGCTTGTAGTAGGCGTTTTATTATTAATCTATAGCTTTTATCTATTAACACAAACACAGGTACCGGTTGGCGCATACGGGGCCGGACAAATTGTGGGACACTTTGTTTTTCCGGCTGCTTTTCTATTCCTCGCCTTTAAGCCTAAGCGGAATAAAGACAAGTGATTTAAAACACGTGTTGACAATGAGTGTATGATAACACTATAATGAGTAAAAATTAGAAATATTTAATGCAAGCGATGAAGAGATAAGTACAAATGAAAGATGTTCAGAGAGTTAGCGGCTGGTGTGAGCTAATCATTATTAATTTGGAAAATGGTCTTGGAGCATTTGTGCAGACTATCCATGTGGAGGTATGCACCGGGTCCGCCCGTTAACGCGGCACGTATTGTTTGATACGGAGTGAGTTTTGGATAGTAATGTTCAAAAAAATTTGGGTGGTAACACGGTTTAACGTCCCAGAGATCCAAGTGGATTTCTGGGGCGTTTTTTATTTTTAGGAGGAATGGTATGGCAGATTTAGTAATTCAAACAGATTTTGGTTATCGTGATGGTGCAGTTTCAACGATGTATGGTGTGGCCTATGGTGTCAGCGACAAAATTCGTATTTCAGAATTAACGCAAGGTATTACCCCGTTTAATGTGTTTGAGGCGTCATTCCGCCTCTTCCAAACAATTAAGTATTGGCGTCCGGGAACTGTGTTTGTCTCAGTTGTTGATCCTGGCATCGGTTCAGCCCGTAAGTCAATCATTGCGAAATTAAAAACGGGTCAGTATGTGGTGACACCTGACAATGGGACGTTGACCCATGTGGCGAAGCACTTTGGCATTGAAGCGATTCGCGTCCTTGATGAAACCATTCAACGTCTGCCTGGCTCAGAGCATTCTGCCACATTCCTTGGTCGTGATATTTATGCGTATAATGGGGCAAAATTAGCAGCTGGGATTACGACATTTGATGATTGTGGGACACCTTTAGCGGTGGATGAAATTGAGACCCTACCGCTAGCCCAAGCCGAGTTAACAGAGCATGGCTTGGTTGGAACGGTTGAAATTACGGATGTGAATTTCGGTTCACTATGGACCAATGTTACGGAAGAATTATGGCAGTCAGCCTTTGATCCTAAATATGGGGAAGACTTTATTATCCGTATTTTTGAAGATGACACCTTAAAATTAGAAAAACAAATTCCATTTGTACAAACATTTGCGGATGTTGAACCTGGAACAGAATTGCTCTACATTAACTCAGTTGCAACAATTGGGGTGGCGATTCGCATGGGCGATTTTGCGGCCCTTAATCATGTTGGCGCTGGACCAGAGTGGAAAATTGAAATTAGAAAAGTAGAAGGTTAATGCATATGCAAAAGAAAAAAGGATTATCAACTAAAGCGGTTGTTGCAACAGGAATCGGAACAGCGGTTTTCATTATTTTATTTAAATTTTTAGCGATTCCAACCGGGATTGCGAACACACAAATTAATGTGGCCCAAGCGTGGTTAAGTTTGATTGCAAGTATCTTTGGTCCGCTCGTTGGTGGTTTAGTTGCCTTTATTGGGCATGCGTTAAATGATGGTATCTCATATGGATCAATTTGGTGGAGTTGGGTGATTGCGGATGGTGCTTTTGGGGTTCTAATTGGATTCTTTGCCCGCTACTTGCATGTGACAAGTGGTACCTTCACAACGAAGAAAATCATTGGCTTTAATATCGCCCAAATTGTTTCAAATATTATTGCGTGGTTGATTATTGCGCCATTGGGCGATATCTTTATTTACAGTGAACCGGCCGCTAAGGTGTTTACACAAGGTGTTGTCTCAGCTAGTTTGAATTCCATTTCAACCGCTGTGTTAGGAACGGCGATTATTGCAATTTATACCCGAACACAAACTAAGAAAGATTCATTAGAGTACGAAGCATAGGAGTAGACATGGTGAAGACAGATAATGCCCCAATTTTAGAATTAAGGGATGTGACCTTTAAGTACGCGGCTCAAAAGGAGCCAACCCTCAAAAAGCTTAATCTCAAGATTCATGCTGGTGAATTGGTCGTTATTGCTGGTGCCTCTGGCTCAGGTAAATCAACCTTGGGGCGTTTAATCAGTGGTCTGATACCAGAAGCTTATCCGGGTGATTTGACGGGTGACTTATTGATTAACGGGCAAGTGGTGAATGGCCAGAGTATTTTCGAACGCTCACAAGCCATAGGAACTGTTCTACAAGATACGAACGCACAATTTGTGGGTTTGAGTGTGGCCGAAGATGTGGCATTTGCCCTTGAGAATGATGGTGTAGCAACCGACCCGATGCATGCGGCTGTGCTTGAATGGCTCGAACGTTTAGATTTAGGGCAACGCATGAATTTAGCACCTCAGTTCTTGTCGGGTGGACAGAAGCAACGCACTGCAATGGCTGGCGTTTTGATTGATGAAAGCCCCATTTTATTGTTAGATGAACCGTTGGCCAGTTTAGATCAACAAAGTGGTTCCGACATGCTTGATTTACTTGACCGCTTACGTGAAGAACGCGGGCTAACCATTATTTTAATTGAACATCGTTTAACGCAAGTGCTACAACATAACTTAGACCAATTGGTAATCCTTGATGCAGGCCAGATTCAGAGCAATACGGATGCTTTAACAGCTGTACAAACGAATTGTTTACCAGCATATGGTTTGGCGGAACCACTATATATTCGTCTTTTAAAACGAGCTGGTATTGATTTGGATGAAACGCAACAATTATTATTACCTGAACAAGTGACTGCACCGCATTTAGCTGAAAAATTAGCAAGCACCATTGCAGACTTTCCAACTTTGCCGACTGATAATTTTGGGGAGCCAATTTTAACAGTGGAACATCTTAGTTATGGTTATGGACCAGCTGAGCCTTTATTTAAGGATGTTAATTTTCATTTGGACGCTGGTGAAATTGTGGCCTTAGTAGGTAAAAATGGTTCTGGAAAATCGACTTTGATTAATATTTTGACCGGATTTATTACTGATAAAAAGATGAACGGTGATTTGCGTCTGCACAATCAAGACCTTAGCAAATTATCGATTAAGGAACGCGCCGATGTCATTGGGTATGTGATTCAAGACCCGAATTTGATGTTAACGCAGAGTAGTGTTTATGACGAAGTGGCATTAGGATTACGGTTACGCGGCTACGAAGAGGCGGATATTGAAACAACAGTAACGGACTTACTTAAGACGGCGGGTCTCTATCCAATGCGTAATTGGCCGATTGATAGTTTGAGTTTTGGTCAGAAAAAACGTTTATCAATCATTGCCATTTTAGCGTTGCGCCTTGAAATTTTAATTTTAGATGAGCCAACGGCAGGACAAGATGCTTATCATGCACAAAAACTAATTGCTTTTATTTTGAAATTAAAGCGTGAATATGAATTAACAATTTTGGTTGTGACACATGATATGGGCTTGATGTGCACGATTGCTGACCGTAGTGTGGTTTTGGTTGATGGTGAAATAATTGCAAACGGAACCCCAGCTGCAATTTTGGCTGATCAAGATGTGGTTACGGCTGGAAATCTGCAAGCGACAACGGTACATACGCTCTTACAACGGTTTGACTTAGTTGCTGACACTAGAGTCTTTCGGGCTTTGACGGGACAGGAGGCGCATAATGAATCATAATATTTTTGGCTTCCATCCTGGGACTAGTATTATTCACCGTCTAACTGGAACAACGAAATTGGTTATTTTTCTGGCCTTAACAATTTTTGGTTCGCTCAGTTTTGATTTGCGCTATTTAATTCTACTGAGTGTGGTTGCGCTGGTTGCTTTATATGTCGCAAAAATCAAATGGGCGGATGTCCGAACGATTGTGTGGTTAGTAACCATTTTTGCTGTCATTAATCTGATGCTGATTTATGTGTTTGCACCACAATATGGCGTGCAACTCTTCGGTTCGAAAACAGTTCTATTTGGTTCTGGCCATTATGCCTTAACCTTTGAACAGCTTTACTATGAATTTATTGTCTTTGTGAAGTATCTGTTTGCGGTTCCGTTAGCATTAGTCTTTCTGTTAACGACGAATCCAAGTGAATTTGCGGCCGGCCTTAATCGAATTGGTATTTCATATCGCGTTGCATATGCGGTTGCGCTGGCATTACGTTATATTCCAGATATTCAGGTGTCTTATCAGACGATTAGTAAAGTGCAACAAGCACGTGGTCATGATCTATCAAAAAAGGCTTCTTTATGGAAAAGATTGAAGGGGGCCTTAGGGATTATGGTGCCGTTGATGTTTGCGTCGCTTAACCAGATTGATGCAGTTAGTCAGGCGATGGATTTACGTCGCTTTGGTAAACAAAAGCGGCGGACGTGGTATTACGCCCAATCATTTGCACGCATTGATTGGTTAGCACTGGGATTTGCGGTTGCGCTAATTGCATTAGAAATGTACCTACTCTGGCAAAATGGTGGGCGTTTCTGGTACCCATTTTAAACCTAAAAAAGTAGCACCAGCTGGTGCTACTTTTTATTTTCGGGTGCTGAAAGTGAAAATAGTTAACATTCTGTGTTCATAATGTGATAAAGATATATAGTCATTTTATTAACACAGGAAGGGCTGAGCTACATTAGCAATAAGGGTCAATCGAGATGTATAAGTTATTTAGAAATCGACAATTCGCCTTGTTGGCGTTAAGCTTTTTGAGTTCGTCGATTGCCAATTGGGTTTATAAACTAGCCTTACCAATAATAATTTTAAATCAAACGGGTTCAGCACTGCATGCGGCAAGTCTTTTTGGTTTTTCTTTCATACCATGGATTTTATTTTCACTTTTCGGTGGTGTTATTGCAGATTCATTTACAAAAAGCTGGGTGCTATTTATTGGGAATTTATTTAGTACTTTTGCAGCACTTATGCTTGTTTTTGCGATGCAGTTGCAACCGCTGAACATGATTGCGATATATAGTATTGTTTTTATTTTGTCTTCGGCGGATCCGTTGGTACATCCAAGTTTTCAAAGTATCATTCCAGAAATTGTTGATGCAAAAGACTATGTCAATGCGAATGCAATTATACAAACCATTGAAAATACACTATCAATTATTGGACCTCTGGTCGGTGGTGGGATTGTAACTATATTAGGAGGCATTCAAACCTTATGGTTCTCTGTAGCGTTTTTAAGTGTTGCGGCAGTTGCATCTTTGTTAATTCAGTCGGCGTTTCATCAGCGAAGCATTAGTTTTCAGTCAATTTACCGAGATGCTAAATGTGGTTTTGAATATGTCCTGCATGAAAAAGTTATTTTAAGTGGTTCGTTAATGTTCTTTTTTGCTAATTTAGGAACAAATATGTTTGAATCTAATTTCATGTATTTTATGACTAAAGAATTAAAAATGAGTGTCTTACAAACAACGGCTGCAATGGCAATTAGCGGAACCGGTGCGTTGATTGCTGGACCAATTGGTAGTCGATGGATTCCTAAATTTAAATCAGGATTAGTTTTAGTTAGTAGTACAGTTGCTGCCGGGCTTACAACTTTGTTATTGAACACGACCCATAACTATTTATTACTAGGTATTATTCTAGGATTAGTCAGCTTCTTTGGTACGCTAAATGTGATTACGTATTTTACATTAAGGCAAAGGACTGTTTCAAAAGATATGCTTGGCCGAGTTGTTGCGGTTACACGTATGATGTCTTATGCTTCGATTCCCATTGGTGCTTTTCTAGGTGGTAAGATGTTGTCAATTGGCTTGAGTATGGGAACAGTTATTGTGGTTGGAGGGGTTATTAGAACGTTAACAGGTTTTTTTGCATCTTTATCACCGCTAGGAAAAGAAGAATAATGTATAATGAAAGCTGTCATGGCGCATTACAGTGGAGATTTTGAATGAATATTGGATATGCAATTAAACAAGCACGCATAAGTCGTCACATGACCCAAGCCGAGTTGGCTGCGGGGATTGTTTCAAGGACTTCAATTGTTAAAATTGAGCAAGGACATCAAGACCCATCCTTTAATACTGTAGAAAAGATTGTTGAACGCTTAGGACTATCAATAGCAGAATTATATGCATATGATCAGTCCAGTAGGGTTCTCACTTATAATCAAATTTTGAATGATTTTAAAAATTTGTTCAATTCAACGCAAATTAATGATGTTAATCAGCTATTATTCAAAATAGAGCAAGTACCAAGTAATCAAACGATGGATAATATTAAAATTGTTTTGAAAGCATTTATCGACGTGGATGTTGTAGAAATGGCGGATCTAAAAAAACAAATTGATCCGGTTTGGCAATCCTTACAGAAAATTGATAATTGGTCTGAAATTGATTTGTTCTTGATTAATTATATGTTATATTTTTTTGAAACTCCGATTGCTGAAAATATTGTTAAGCATGCGCTTAAGTGTATTGATTTGAAGTATCCACATTTATTATCTTTGAAAAATGCATTTTTACTGAATCTATCTTATTTATACTTAAAGGAACACAATTCGACCTATGCACAATATTACATTTCACGTAGTTTAACCCTTTCAAAACAATTGAAGCGGTTTGATTTGGTTTATATTAATAAAATCCGTTTAATGTTGATAGATAGTAATTCTGAGGCAGTGGAACACTATTTACAACAATTGGCCCTTTTAGATGATAATGATTTGCTACAAGGGATGATAGCTGAAATTGATCAATTATCGTACCTTGATGGGAATGAAGCAAAATAAAAAAAGTAGCACCTCATGGTGCTACTTTTTATTTTACATTTAGGTTTTGGACTAAGCTTTCAATCGTGTCGCGTGTATCGACAAAGGCTTGATGAATTTCGACATCAGAGCCAGTTGCCTGAGCGGGGTCGGTTAAATTCCAATGAATACGGCGCACGTGTTTTGGCGTGATGGGGCAATTATCATTGGCATCACCACACAGCGTAACGACTAAATCGCTTGTATTCAAATAATCTAAATCAATTAGCTTTGACCTTTGGGCCGAGATATCGATGCCGTCTTCGGCCATAACAGCGACAGCGTTAGGGTTTAAACCATGTGTTTCAATGCCAGCACTGGCAATCAGCCAATCTGGTGGTAGCAGTTCTTTAGCGAAGCCTTCGGCGATTTGGCTACGACAGGCATTACCGGTACATAAGAAATAAATTTGCATCGTTGATTGTCTTAACTTTGATAGTTGTCAGGATCGTCATTTGGGTCACGGAATAGTCTTTCTAATAAATAAAAGACAAGAGCTTGAAAAATTGCAAAGCCGACAAAAGTCCAGCGTGCCCATGTCTGTGGAAAGACAAAAGCGAGCGTGAAGGTTGCGAGTGGGAGGGCGATGGTTAAACCGCGCCAAATAAATTTTGCCATAACTAACGGTTCTCCTTAGTATCATCTAAGAGTGATTGAATGTGTTTTAAAGTTTGATAATTAAAGTGTCGCGGAGTGGTTTGCAAACGGACAATATCCTGACGTGATAAAGCAGTTTCTTGTAAAATGACCGGAATGACCTGGGGATTCGCACGCAATTGGTCCGCAATTTTACGTTCATTTTGGCGACGTTGTTCATCAAAGTAAGCAAAGAACAAGAGACAAGCCCAAATCGTTAAAATCATGATAATGAAGTTGGCTGAAAGCCCATTCGGTAATTGTTGAAATAGTAAGAGCAGACTAATAATGGCAGCATACAGACTATTTTTGACATAGGCGTTTTTCATGAATAAATGCAAATTCCTTTTTTAAACTTTAATTCGATTGTAGCATATTCTAAGCACAAAAAAATGCCGATCCCAAAGGGGTCGGCATTTCTTTTAACCAAGAATGTTATTTGTGTAGTTCATGAAGCGATCCAAGTAATCTGGTGTATCCACTTCAACAGCAGCAAATCCGGTCTTAACAGGATCAAGGGCCCGTTCTGGGTCACCAATCACACGACCATCATCATGCGTTACCATCATATTTAATGGTAGAAGGGTTACTAACTTTGGATCAACCGCAACACCAACAGCTAATGGGTCGTGCAAAGCAGCACCATTTTTGTTGATGTCAAGGCGGTCGTAAGCATCGATATAGTAATCGAAGATGTCAGCAAAGACACGACCTTTTTCAGTTCCTAAGTCACGCCACTCTTGTGTTTCATTTTTCGTTAAGAGGGTTTGTAAGGTCACATCAAGTCCAACCATCACCAAGTGCTTGGCATGTTTGTAAACATAGTCAGCAGCTTCAGGGTCTTGGTTGATGTTGGCTTCAGTATAAGGGGTAACATTACCTGGAACGGTAAGGGCACCACCCATTAATGTGATATTACCAATCAAATCAACGATTTCAGGGTCTTTTTCCATGGCCGCTGCCAAGTTGGTTAGCGGACCAGTTGGAACGATAATTAATTCGTCTTGATACTTGTGAGCAGCTTCAATAATGAAATCAACTGCAGAAGCATCTTCTACCGGGCGCTTGGCCGTTGGTAGTTCGACATCACCAATTCCGTTTTTACCATGAATATCCATTGAAATTTGCATGGTTTCAAAGTTATCAGTTGTTGATGAGTGACTTAGGCCGCGGTAAACGGGCACGTCAGTTGCACCAAGTAGTTCTAATAACTTCAAGCTATTTTCAACGGCAGTATCAACTAATGTATTACCATATGAAGAAGCAATTCCAATTAAATCGGCATCGGGTGTTGCTAAAGCATAAGCAATCGCTAGGGCGTCATCAACACCTGTATCCAAATCCAAAATCATCTTTTTACGAGCCATGATTTTCTCCAATTCCTATTTGTTCATTTCGTCAACTTGTTCAAGGAACCACTTGTTGAACGCATGGGCATCAATGTCGACCCCAACATTAACGTTGGTGAAGCCATCTTCGTGCCAACGATGTTGCGTATCAGCAACAGTGGCTCCAGCAGCAGGGCCATCAGTGACAACATCAACAGCCAATGCTTCTGTTTTAATGACGCTGGAATCAACCGCATACAAGATCGTGTTAACGTCGTGCATGGGCTTACCACCATCATGAACATCTTCATAAGCTGTGACGATACCATACAACATCTTACCAGCTTCACCTAAATCAGGTAATGCATTAATGGTTTCAGTTGTTAGCAAAGCCTTTAAAGTAACGTCCAAACCAATCATTGTAATTGGTAGACCACTTTCAAAGACAATCGCAGCGGCATCAGGATCAGTAAAGACATTGAATTCTGCAACAGAACTGACATTACCACCAGAAATTGAACCACCCATTAAAATGAATTCTTTAATGTAGGCTTTGTCTTCTGGGTATTGTTGCAAAAGTAACGCTAGGTTCGTGTAAGCACCAGTTGCAATGATTGTAATGGGTTCTTCTGAATGCGTTAAGACATCATGAATGGCTTCAACGGCATCAACATCAAGCGGCTTGGTTGTTACTTCGGGGAAGTCATAACCAGGCATACCTGATTCACCATGAATATATGATGCATCAACAAATTCACGCTTAAGTGGCGCCTTAGCACCACTGGCTACGGGAATATCTTTATCAAAGAATTCCAATAATTTCAAAACATTCAACGTTGTCTTATCAACACTAACGTTTCCTGCAACCGCAGTAATTAACTTAATGTCTAAATCAGGACGATTAACAGCAACCGCAATGGCTGCTGCATCATCAATCCCAGGATCCATGTCTAAAATAACTGACTTTGCCATGATTTACCCTCCTTGAGCAAGGCGTGATTACCAGACGAATAGTCCAGCAACAGCAGCAGATAGCAATGAAACTAAGATACCAGCAAGCAACATCTGTGGAACGTGAGCAGCGATGTAATCACTCTTTTCCTTTGAAACAAGTCCCTTAAAGGCACCTAGAATCATACCAACCGTACTGAAGTTAGCAAAACTTGTAAGGAAAACAGTCAAAACAGCAGAAGCGTGGGCGTTAGAGAACAAACCAGTTCCGGCCATGATGTCCTTAGTGATTTGTCCCATAACAACGAATTCGTTGGTTACTAACTTTGTACCCATCAATTGCGCGATTTGGAAAGCTTGGTCAGGGTTGAATCCAAGTAACCAAGCGAATGGGAATAGAACAACACCGAAGATGTTACCAAGTGTTAACCATGAAAGACCAGTCAAACCGAATAGCTTGTCAATCAAACCAGCCAAAGCAACGAAGGCAATAACTGTTGCTGTAATGATCAAAATCAAACGACCAGCGTTCAAGATTGAATCTCCCAAGAATGAGAAGAATGGTTCGCGTTCTTCACCCTCTTCGTGAATTGAAACGATAACATCGTCTTCAGGTTCAACGTCAACAGGGTTCAAGATACTTGAAATAATGATGGCACCTAAGATGTTCAAAGGAACAGCGGCCATAACGTATTGACCAGGAACCATTGAAGTATAAGCTCCCAAAATCGCAGCCGTCACACAGCTCATTGACATCAAAGCCAATGTGTAGTTACGACGTGCGCTCATTGCGTTCAATTGTGCACCAGAAACGGCCAACACTTCAGTGTTACCAAGGAACATCATTTCAATTGAGAAGAAAGCTTCAGAACGTGGTTGACCAGTAGCGAATGAAAGTCCGCGACCAATCCACTTAACAACCCAAGGTAAGACACCAATATAAGTTAAGATGTCAAACAATGGCACAACTAGCAACATTGGTAGCAAGGCGCTAGTTACGAAGTTAGGGTTACCAGTTGTTGGTTGCAACCAATCTGGCAAAGCAAAGGCGATACCAGTATTTGCAGCTTGAACAATCCAGTTAAAGCCATCAGCGGCTCCCTTAACAATATCTTGTCCGATGCTGAATTTCATAAAGAACCAGCCCAAGACAAGTTGCAAAGCAACAACAATCGCGATACGTGACCACTTTACGCCGTGCTTGTCGTTAGAAAATAAGAATGCAATGCCTAAAAAGACAAAGATACTTAAAAAGTTAACAATTAAGTAAAACATTAGAAGAAGACCTCTCTATACTCCTGAAGTAAAAATAAAATAGTAAAACGAGTTACTTGTAAATTATAACAGATAAAACGTTTTTGTAAGCGTTCGCTTTACAATTATCACTAACTTGCAATGTATTCTTAAAAGTATCTAAATAGTAAAACGTTTAACTTGTATAAAAATCCCTTTTTGGTCCATTCGTCTTTTTAAAACTTAAAACGTTTTCATACAAGTGAACAGGATTCGATTTAAACAAAACACGTAAATTAATAGTTAAAAGAAGAATATTTTATGTTAAAAAAATTTCTTGAAAATCTACTTGTGAAATCAATAGCAATACGATTGCATATTACATATAAATTTAAGACGAAAAGGGGCATAGAATCGTTTTCCTAACACATTATGTATTAAAAATGTATATAAAAAGTTGATTAAGTAACTGAATGATATTTAAAGGTCATTGATTTGTAATTTTTCAAGCATTATGTAATGATGGATAGTGTATAAGGTTACGAAAAATGCAATTTATTTGAAACGAGGTCAAAATAATGAGTGGGTTTATTGAATTTCAAAATGTAGCCAAAGTTTACAATGGCTCAAAGGTCGCAGTCGAAAATGTCGATTTGAGTTTTGAAAAAGGTGAGTTTATTTGCTTTATTGGGACCAGTGGAAGTGGAAAAACAACGTTGATGCGAATGATTAATCGTATGAACACACCAACAAGTGGAAAAGTGATGGTCGACAATCAAGATGTGGCCAACTTGAATCCAGTTGAATTACGTCGTCGTATCGGTTACGTGATTCAAAGTATTGGATTAATGCCACATATGACAATTCGTGAAAATATCACATTGGTGCAACGCCTATTGAAGGTGGATGAAGCAACACGTGAGCAAACAGCGAATAAAATGATTGATTTAGTTGAATTACCACGTGAGATGCTGGACCGTTATCCATTTGAATTATCAGGTGGACAGCAACAGCGTATTGGGGTAGTTCGCGCCTTGGCTGCCGATCAAGACATTATCTTGATGGACGAACCTTTTGGGGCTTTGGATCCAATTACGCGTGAAGCGTTGCAAGATTTGATTAAGAACTTGCAAGAAAAGCTTGGTAAAACAGTTGTCTTTGTTACACACGATATGGACGAGGCATTGAAGTTAGCAAGTCAATTGGTGGTTATGAGTCATGGGCATGTGGTCCAAGCTGACACACCAGAAAATGTTTTGCGTCACCCAGCTAACGAATTCGTTGAAGAGTTAATTGGTGAAGAGCGTCTATTGCAATCAAAGCCGGATAATACAACGGTTGGCGAAATTATGATACCAAGTGCCGTAACGATTCATTCAGATCGTTCATTGAGTGATGCGATTACGATGATGAAGGAACGTCGTGTTGATTCGTTGATCGTGACGAATAATGACGGGATTTTGCAAGGGATTGTCGACATTCAGAATCTAAATCGTATGCGTAGTAAAGCGTCAAGTGTGGGTGACATTATGGTTGATGTCCCATTTGTGCACGAAACTGATTATTTGAAGCATACTTTGCAGAAGATTTTGAACTTAGGTTTGAAGGTCGTCCCAGTTGTTGATAAAACTCAGCATGTTGTCGGTCTATTGACGCGTTCATCATTAGTTGATTTGGTTTATGACACAATTTGGGGTACAGATATGAACGCAGATGCAGCAGATGATGCGGGAGCTTTGGGTTCAACTGCAATGAAGGAGGTCTAGCATATGCAAGCCTTTATTTCAGAATATGGTTCACAAATCTTAGAGAAGAGTGGCCAACATTTGTACATCTCAGCAATTGCGCTGGTACTTGGAATCCTTGTAGCGGTTCCAGCCGGGATTGCGTTGACGCGTGCAGATAAAATGGCGAGTCCCATTATTAATGTGGTAAGTGCGTTACAAACAATCCCTTCATTGGCCTTGTTAACATTGATGTTGCCAATTTTTGGAATCGGTCGCACGCCAGCGATTATTGCGTTATTCATTTATTCATTGTTACCCATCTTACGTAATACGTATTTAGGTATGAGTAATGTGAATGATGAATATCGTGACGTTGCCAAAGGTATGGGAATGAGCAATGTGCAATCAATCTTACAGGTTGAATTACCCATTGCCTTACCAACAATTATGGCCGGAATTCATTTGTCAGCGATTTATGTTATTTCATGGGCAACCTTGGCGTCATATATTGGAGCTGGTGGTTTAGGTGATTTGATCTTTAGTGGTTTGTATAATTATCAACCTGATTTGATCTTTGCCGGAACGATTCCAGTGACGATTATCGCCTTGATTGTTGACTTCTTGTTGACTAAGTTAGAGCAAAAAATGACGCCAAAGGCATTCATTCTTGAAGAAAAGCAACAATCAAGTCAAATTGAACAAGAAGAAGCACAACGGAGGGAGAGATAATGACTAAGAAAAAGATTAAGAACATTCTTCTTGGCATTATTGCTCTAGTGGCCCTTGGTGCCGGCTACTTTTGGCTAATGCCACCAGAAACTGCGAATAAGCCAATTACGATTACAGGTGGAATTACATCTGAAGCACAAACACTTGGAAGCATTAATGCGGATATGATTGAGCATTATACTGGACGTCAAACGCGTGTTATTAATAACTTGGCAACAACGACTATTAATCAAAAAGCGATGACGAACAATGATGCACAAGTTTCCGCGGCACGTTATACCGGAACTGATTTGACAACTACACTAGGGTTGCCGGCTGAAAAGGATCCTAAGAAGGCCTTTGATACAGTTCATGATGAGTTCCAAAAGCAATACAATGAAACATGGTTCCCATCATATGGTTTTGAAAATACGTATGTGTTCTTGGTACGTAAAGATACTGCCAAAAAGTACAATCTAAAGACGGTTAGTGACATGGAAAAAGTTGCTGATAAGTTAAGCTTAGGGGTTGATACGGCCTGGGTGACACGTAAGGGTGATGGATATGATGGCTTTAAGAAGACCTATTTCCCATTTGAGTCAATTCATCCCATGCAAATTGGGTTAGTTTATACAGCGGTTGCAAGTAAGAAGATGGACGTCGTACTTGGATATACAACTGATGGACGTATTAATAGTTATGACTTGGTTATGCTTAAGGATGATCGTCAATTCTTCCCACCATATGATGCTTGTCCAGTTGTTGATAATGTTACTTTGAGTCAGACGCCTAAACTACGTGAGGCGATGTTGAAGATGCAAGGTAAGATTACAACCGAGCAAATGCAAAAGCTTAACTATGAAGTTGATAATAACTTGAAGGAGCCGTCAGTGGTGGCGCGTGAGTTCTTAGAGAAAAATAATTATTTTGAAGGAGAGTAAGCATCATGGATATGGCGAATATGAACGTTTTTCAACAATTTATTGCATACTTTACTCAAAATGGCGGTTATGTCTTCGAACAATTCTTGCGACATTTCATGATGTCTTTGTACGGTGTGCTTTTTGCAGCAGTGATTGCAATTCCATTGGGAATTTATATTGCTGATCATCACAAATTAGCGAACTGGGTGTTACGTTTAGCTAGTATTTTACAAACAATTCCATCATTGGCGATGGTGTCAATTCTAATGTTGGCAATGGGACTTGGGGTTAAAGTTGTTTTAATGGCAACATTTTTGTATGCGCTCTTACCAATTTTGAGTAATACGTATACGGGAATTAACCAAGTTGATCGCAATGTATTAGATGCCGGAGAAGGGATGGGGATGACCCGCTGGCAACAACTTTATATGGTTAAGTTACCATTATCAGTATCCGTGATTATGGCTGGAATGCGAAATGCATTGGTACTGGCGATTGGGGTGGTTGCAATCGGTGCCTTCGTTGGAGCTGGGGGATTAGGTGATATTATCATTCGTGGAACGAACGCGACTGATGGTGGAGCTATCATCTTAGCTGGGGCATTGCCAACCGCATTGATGTCAATTCTTGCAGACTGGGGCTTGGGGAAGATTGAGGTCCTACTGGATCCAGCTACACAAATTCGTCGCAAACGCGCACGTGGATAAATTTCTTCGCATTTATATAGAAGAAAAGTGGTTAATCTGATTAAAAAGCTCCTAAACTTACATGTTACATGTGAGTCTAGGAGTTTTTTTATTGTTGATATTTTGTGTATGCGACAATTTGAATCAAAATAACTTATTGTTATTGATTGTGTTTCATAGTTTGTGGCATATCATATAAAAAAGCCGACCTGGATGATATCCAAGGTCGACTTTTTATTTCTTGCGGTACCAGCCGTACCATTCAATGAAAGATAGCATGGCAACCAAGCTTAGGACCGCCCATACATTTGCATACCAATGCTTATTTATTCAGTGGTAAGCTGTAGGCCCAACGTAGGTCATTTAAATTGCCATTCATGCACACAGTGCAGTCGTAGCTGAAACCGGTTTGTTCAATTAAATGTTGCATACGTTTGTTTTGTTCATGCGTATCAATTCGTGCGGCTTGGAAGCCGAGCCTGGAACTAATGGTTAGCAAATTAGACATGAAAATTTGGCCTAAATGTTGTCCACGAAAATGGCTAGAAACCACAACGCGATGGAGTGAGACGTATGGCGTCGTGTCATCTGACCAAGTGCCAGAAATTGGTGCTATATAGTTGGGTTCAGGTGTTTGACGAATGGCGCCATAGCCAATGATACTTTCGGAATTGACCAGTACATAGCCTTCGCCTTGATCGATGTCTTGCGCAATGGCGGCTTGATCAGGATAGCCATCTTGCCATTGCGGAATGCCGGCAGCAGCTAAATTTTCTTGTCCATCGTGAATAATGGGCATGATTTGATTGAGATCATTTTTTGTTGCTAAACGCGTGTATGTAAGCATAGGTAGACCAGTCCTTTATAAAATTTGTAAGGTTTGATAGATATAATTATACAAAGAATGTGGATTGACGTATAATAATTTTTAAAGAAGCTTTTCTAAAAGCGCTAGATATCAAGGGTTTTAACCGGATATTTAGTTGAAATTTAAAATACAAGGAGCGCATGATGACAGATATTCAATTACAGGGAATGCCTGTGTGGGTTTATTCTAGAAATATTGATAATCAAAAAGTGGTCGCGCCCAGTCGTTTGGTCGAAGGAGCGCTGGGCTCGACTTATACAGTTGAACCAAAGCCAATTGAAGGGTATAAATTTGTTCGAGCTGACGGTGACATAAAAGGACAACTTGGTGAAACCATGCATACGGTGACATTGTATTATCGTCCTGAATCTTATTTAGAAGCGCAAAAGCTAGAAGGTAAGTATTTACACGTCGTCGCACCAGTTAACACTTATCGTGATGTCGATGGTGAACCTGATGGCTTTAGTTTATGGGCTAACATGGTGGTGAAAGTTGTGAACCGTGTGGCAACTGCAAATGGTAAGTTTTGGTACCAAATGGCAGATTCACGCTGGGTTCCATTTTCAATGCATCAAATGAGCTTATCAAATGACGATGGTCAAAATAGCGAACAAGGTTGGCAATTACATACTGCTTGGGAGCCAACGCCAATGACAGCCGAAGCAACCATCGATTTTGTACCAGAACGACGACTAAATGTTTACGATCGTCCATATGGTGAAATCATTGGCCAGATTGTGGATGGGGCACCAGTAGAAATTATTGAAAAAGTTGAAGATGATGCTGATAACGTGTGGTATCACATGGATCAATATGGATGGGTTTCAAGTCTTTACATTAAAATGAAGTAGCAGATAGTGATGGGGGGATAATCATCATGGCAGAACCATTGATTTTGAAGGCAGATGTACACGAAAAAATGTGGGGTGGTACGGCTTTACGGGATTTGTTTGGCTTTGAGATTCCAAGTGATCATACTGGAGAAGCTTGGGTTGTATCAGGCCACCCAAATGGACCAACGATTGTTGAAAATGGTGTATACGCAGGCCAAACATTGGTCGAAGTTTGGCAATCGCATCCAGAATTGTTTAAAAATGCGGATACAAGTCGCCCATTCCCATTGCTGGTTAAAATTTTAGATGCCCATGCTGATTTATCGGTTCAAGTTCATCCAGATGATACCTATGCAGCTGAGCATGCCAATGAACTTGGTAAAACTGAGTCATGGTATATCTTGGACGCGACACCTGACGCTGAAATTTATTATGGACATACAGCAAAAACACAAGCTGAATTTGATGCAATGGTCGATGCAGGTGATTGGGATGACTTATTGCAGACTGTTCCAGCCCACAAAGGGGACTTTTTCTATGTCCCATCTGGAACTTTACATGCTTTAGGTGCTGGTGTTGTGGCTTTAGAAATTCAACAGTCTTCCGATACGACTTATCGTGTTTATGATTTTGATCGGGTTGAAGCAGCAACTGGTCAAAAGCGACGCTTAGATTTAGAAGATTCAAAAGCGGTAACGGAAGTGCCATTTAAACCAGTACCAACAACACCAAAAGTGTTGGAATTAGGTGATGTCACGCAAACAATATTGGTTGAATCAGCTTACTTTAATGTGAATGATTACGCCTTAGATGGGAATGCTGAATTAACACCAACCGCCCCCTATAGTTTAGTTACGATGGTGAGTGGACAAATGACATTGACGGTTGATGATGAAAATTATCATATTGAAAAAGGGATGAGTTTTGTCCTACCAGCTGACGTTAAACAGTATCAAGTTGTTGGAAAAGGACAATTTGTGATTGGCACACCAGGGCCTAAATCAATTTAAGTGCATAGAAGCTAGTCTTTTTCGAAATACATGAAAAGGCCTAGTTTTTATATTGGGTATCAAGCGCTGAGATGGTACACTATTGCTAGCACTTTAAAGCGTTTATGCTCACGCGTAATAAAAAGGAGTTAGACATGAGTTTAAGAAGTTCATTGGCAACCTTTGTGGGGAATAGTTCACACTTTGTGTTGAAAGATATTCTACATCGTGGTGGAACCTCATTGCCGGGAAAATTGGCAATTAAAATTGATCCAAATGTCATGACGAGTTTGGCTGAAAAGTATGATGTTATCTTAATTACCGGAACCAATGGTAAAACATTGACAACCGCATTAACGACGCGTGTGTTGCGAGAAAAATATAATAACGTTATTACCAATCCATCTGGGTCAAATATGATGCAAGGGATTACTGGAACCATGTTGACGGCGAAGCCAAAAGCTGGAGAGAAGCCAATTGCCGTGCTTGAAGTTGATGAAGCCAATGTGGAAGAAGTGGCTCGTCAGCTAAAGCCGAAGGCGTTTGTTTTAACAAATATTTTCCGTGACCAGTTGGACCGTTATGGTGAAATTTATACAACTTATGAAAAGATTTTGAAGGGAATTCGATTATTCCCTGAAGCAACAGTGATTGCGAATGCAGATTCACCAATCTTTATGCGTGGCAATTTGCCAAATCCAAAGGTTTATTACGGGTTTAATCATGAAGAAGCTAGTGGTGATATGCGTGCACCTTATAATACGGATGGGGTTTTGTCACCAACAGATGACTCGATTTTGCACTATCACTTTATGACCTTTGCGAACCAGGGTTATTATTTCAGCAAAACAGATGACTTTAAGCGTCCTGAGCTGGATTATGCAATTACGAAATTAAATAAACTAACACCAAGTTATTCAAACTTTGATATTGATGGCAAGCCATTCCAAATTGAAATTGGTGGTCAATATAATATTTATAACGCTATGGCGGCCTATTCAGTTGGTCGCTTTATGGGTGTTTCTGAATCACAAATTAAGCATGCATTTGAATCAAATGCACAGATTTTTGGACGTCAAGAAGCGGTTAAAGTTGGTGATAAGGACGTTACAATTGTGTTGATTAAGAATCCAGTTGGGGCTAACCAAGTGATTCAAATGATGTCAACGGATGACCAGCCATTCTCACTGATCGCATTATTGAATGCCAACTATGCGGATGGTATCGACACAAGTTGGATTTGGGATGCTGATTTTGAATCATTAGCAGATACAAATATGCAAGCTATCTCAACTGGTGGTGAACGTTATAAGGATTTGTATGTGCGCATTAAGATGGCCGGTTACGGCGACCAACCAGTCCATGAGGATTTGACGAAGATTGTTGAGGCAATTGAAGCGCAACCAACCGAACATGTGTATGTCGCAGCCACGTATACGGCGATGCTACAACTACGTGAGCAACTTAAGCAAAAGGGATACATTAAGTCAGGAATGGAGGGTTAAGATGGCTGATTATAAATTACAGACAGCACACCTTTATGGTGATTTAATGAATACGTATGGCGATTATGGAAATATCATTGCGCTTAGTTATTATGCAAATTTAATTGGTGTTGATGTTGAGACCCAAGTCATTTCATTGGAAGATGATTTTGATGATACTGCCTATGACTTTGTTTTATTTGGTGGTGGTCAAGATTACGAGCAAATGGTTGTGACGAAAGATTTGCCAGGTAAATCAGAAGCAATTAAGCGCTATATTGAAAATGATGGTGTCTTCTTAGGGGTCTGTGGTGGCTTCCAACTGCTTGGTGATTACTTTGTTCTAGCTGATGGGACGCGGGTTGAAGGTATTAAGGCCATGATGCACTATACTTTGAATCAAACAGACAGCCGTTTTATCGGTAATGTCGTGATTGAAGATCCAACTAACGGTGATGTGTATCGTGGATTTGAAAACCATCAAGGGAGAACTTTCCTAGATGCAGAAGAACGTCCATTGGGGATGGTTAAGCAAGGAAATGGAAACAACGGAGAAGATGGTGGTGAAGGACTTGTCTATAAGAATACTTATGGGACTTATTTCCACGGACCAATCTTAACGCGTAACGGAAACCTAACGCTACGTTTGCTCCAAACAATGCTTGAACGTCGTTATCCAGATGTAGATTGGGCAAGTCAGATTGCACAATTAGAACCAGAATTCTTTTAAAAGATCATGAACCATCCAATTTTTGGATGGTTTTTTTGTGCGATTAAACGCTTTCGTTAAGGTGTTCCTGTCTGTTAAATGATAGAAAAATGATAAAAATAACTATTTCTATCATTTTTGTGCTAGAATAACAATAATTATTTTTATTGTGAAGTGAGTCGAAGTGGTGCTTCTGCTCAGGAAGGACGCTGCCGATGCATACATTAATCAAAAATCGAACATTTTTAACCTTATCAACGAGTAATTTTTTTCAGACACTTGGTATTAGTTTTTTTAACATTATTCTATTGATGTTTGCGAAGTCTTTTGATAATGCGCAATTGTGGGTTGCGTTAATTTCGATTAGTGCTGTGATTCCAGGGGTGTTATCGGCTGTCTTGGGAAATGTTGTTAACCGATTTAATTATAAAGCCAAAAGCATCATTATTTTAACGATAATTCAAGCGGTGATGTATTTATACATGGCAGTGTACATGGATCATAAATATACATGGGTCATCATGATGGTGATTGGGGTTAATTTGCTTTCCGATATATTTGGCGTATTAATTGGGCTATTACGCTATCCAATTATTCAAGCCCATATTGAGGGTGATAACCGACGTCAAGCACTGGGAATTATGCAAAGTATTGCATTCTTTATGCAACCGATTGGTCAAGCGGCAGGTGTGGCATATATTGGTGCGACGGGTGACTATCGCATGGGAAGTTTGATTAATGCGGCGACCTTTTTGATTTCAGCTCTGATTTTCGTCTTCAATTATAAGCAAGTTGAAATTAATCCGACGACATCAGTATCTGATCAACCTGAACCAGCCCAAACATCGAAAGAGAAAGCAATTTCATTGAAAAAAGTCCTTGCGTTACTGACAGATGCGACAAAAATTCCTGGAATCAGTCTATTAGCATCACTAATGATTTTTAATGGAATAAGTGCTGGTATTGACGGAGTTCTGAATTTGTATGTGCTGGATCATTCAGACAGTTTCTACTTTTCATTTGGTGTCTCGATTTTTTTGATAACTATTGCTTCTATTGCTGGTCAGATTGTAGGTTCGTTCTGGGTCAATGATTTTATGAAAAATTATACGATGAAAAAATTGTTGCTGATATCCGCTGTTTTGTTAATTTTGTTATTTGTGGTCTTAGCATTACAAATGAACTTCTTGCTGATTCTGCTTTTGCTGTTTGCGATGTCGTATATTATTGGAAAAGTCAATCCAAAGGTGGCATCGGATATTATGGAAAAGGTTGATGAAAAGTATCTTAGTCCGATGATGGGAACGATTAGTACGGTGATGACCCTTGCCACTCCAGTCGGAAGTGTCGCATTAGTTGCGGGGTATGCTGGAATAGGGCCGACAATCACGCTAACAATTGGAATTGGCTTTGCGGCAGTATCATTTTTAATCTTACTCTTTGCTAAGAAAATTGATTAATGAACAATGAAAAAAGTCATCGCAGTCAAGGGCTGCGATAACTTTTTTGCTGTGGCGCATACTGCTTGACACGATATATTGGTTCAGGCAATAATGTATAGACATATTATGTGAAAAGTCTTTAACTAGGCAGTGATTGAGGCTGTTTTAAAATGATATGTATCAATTAAACATAAAAATATCGGTATAGGGGTAGATAGATGGGTTTTTGGGATTGTGTCACTTGGTTTTGGGAGAGTGCATTTTATTATGATGACTATGACACACGGAAAGAGTACTTTGTTGGAACATTGGTCAATTTGGCGTTGGTCATTTTTGTATTATGTGGAGTCTTATTTTTAGCGGCATTGTTGATAGACTCTGAAACGGCTCTTGAAATTGTCGTTGGAATTGAATTGATTGTAGCGCTCATTGTCTATTTTGTGCCTTTTGTAAGTGCACGTTTTCGACGCATAAACGATACTATTTTTAATCCCTTTTGGACGTTTGCCATGTTTGTGCCAGGATTGAGTATTGTACCATTTGTCATGACTTTTTGGGTATCTGAAAACGGTGACACAGAATTATTTGAAGATGATGTGGATGAAGATATTGCCAAACCTGTGTTTGAGGAGTTGAAATTACAGGATGTTGATTCGAGTGAACTAGGGGTCCAAGTATTAGCAATTTATGTTTCTGCGATGATGGATGGTCTGGTTGAAGAATATATTGAGATTGATGAAGATGATAAGGCTGAAGTTCTGGAAGACTTGTTGGAACGTTATTACGACGTTGAAGATGTGAATGTTGAGCAATTTGTTGAAGAAATTGGCAGCCATTTCGAGAAAAAAGATGTTAAAGCGGTTAATCGGATTCGCAAGAAAGGGTTAGCGATTTATGAAGATCTTAAAATTGGTGTAACAGATGACGTTGTGCCAACTTATAAATCGTTGATTCGTAAGGCTAAAAAACAAAATGCGGCAACTGAAGCAGATGGATTAGCTGGATGGAAGCACAAGTTTTGGAAACCAGATATTGTAAAAGTAACGGCACCAAAAGCAAGTACTGAAGTGAACCAGGATGAGCCGCGAGCTGCAATTAAACAAGAAACTGAAACTGAGACTGCGGAATCAGTTGATGAACTTGCAGCCAAACAAGAAACAGATGCGGTGGATTCAGTTGATAGGGACTATGCGGTCGCTGACTCTGACTTCTCCCAAGAAAAAGCATTGTTTGAAGCAAGCCCTATTTTTAAGCGGCGCGATGAATTTGCACGTGATTATGTTTCGCTAAAATTGGTGCCAGAAGCTAATCTACCATTAACCGCTAGTAAAGTGGGTGGATATGGTTATATCCCTAAAACAATGCAATATCCAAATCATGCAGGTGTCCCAATGGGATTAGTTGCACAACTTAATTTAGATGAATTACCAAATCTAGATGGATTCCCAGAGACTGGAATTCTTGCCTTTTATCTAGATCAAACAACTGATTATTTGAGCAGTTATTTGCAAGATCGCTACACGTCACGACCCTATAAAGTCTTATATTTTTCGAATATAAATCAGATAGCCTATACTGAAGCTGAAATCAATCAATTATTCGAAGGTCATGCCAAACGACCTGATGCAGAAAGCTTTTCAGTTGAAAAAGAGTTCCGACTTACGGGGGAATTACAGACTGATTATTTGTATAACATGGAAATTCTTGAGTTTTTGGATGGGTTTGGAAGAGATAGATATGATCATTATGCTGAGGAATTATTTGGTGAATATGCATTTGATATAGAGGGTTATATTTACGACTTGAACCATTGTTACAATAACTCAAAAATAGGTGGGTATCCAGATTTTTGGCATGAGGATCCACGTGTTGATCGAGATAAACGTATATTGTTATTCCAACTATCAGCTCATGAGATAGATGGTATTGGTGTCGGTGGTTGTGATATTGTGAATTTCTTTATTAAACCGGAAGATTTGCAACATTATAATTTTACAGATGTGACTTTTAATTGGGATGTTGACTTTTAATTGGGATGTTGATGTATAAGATCATACATGTTTGGCAGATTTTTGATTGCAAGATATTTTCTGCGGATGGTGTGTATGATGAGAATAACAGAATTTACCTGTGATGTGGAACGACTATTCTTTTTGGAATGGTCGTTTTTTCTATGCACGAGTGTCTTTAGTATTCCGATGAAAAATAACATTGTCAGTTTTGCCAGAGTCTATGCTTTTTTTATCGACATAATTTCGTTATACTGTTAAATGAGTGTTAATCGGCAAAATTATCTTTTGACACCGAAAGGAGCAGGCATGGCACAGTTATTTTTCCGCTATGGCGCAATGGCCAGTGGTAAGAGTATTGAGATTTTGAAAGTCGCACATAATTATGAGGTTCAACAGCGTAAAGTCTTGTTACTTACCAGTGCCTTAGATGATCGAACTGAAGTTGGAGAGATCGCTTCACGGATTGGTTTGACGCGTCCTGCTCAAGCAATTTCAGATCAAGATGATTTATTTGCTCTAATTCAAAATGAGTCAGACATTGCAGCGGTTTTAATTGATGAAGCCCAATTTATGACCAAGGACCAGGTGATGCAATTGACCCGTGTGGTTGATGAAATTAATATTCCGGTCTTAACTTTTGGTCTTAAAAATGATGCATTTAACAATCTGTTCCCAGGTTCAGAAGCATTGTTGATTTATGCTGATAAAATTGAAGAAATGAAGACGCTTTGCTCATTTTGTGGTCACAAAGCCACAATGAACTTACGTTTGACGGATGGACAACCGGTATATGAAGGGGCGCAAGTCCAAATCGGTGGGGATGATTCCTACTTGCCAGTTTGTCGTCAACATTATAATCACCCAGATTTAGATGCTTTAGCGCGCCGCGTTAAAACGTCTGGATTTGATAAAAATGAAAATGAATTAACGATATAAAATAAGGAGTGTCATACCATGGATGAAATTTTTGAGAAACTACAGTCAGTCGTTGACCGTTATGATGAAATTAGTGAAATGCTGTCTGATCCAGACATTATTTCAGATACAAATCGTTTTATGGCGTTGTCAAAAGAAGAAGGACAATTACGTGAAACAGTTGAGGTTTTCAAGCACTATCAAGCCGTTATCGCTGAAATCGAAAGCGATAAGGAATTGTTAGCCGAAAAGCTTGATGCTGATATGGAAGAATTAACTAAAGAAGAATTGAAAGAATTGGAAAGCGAAAAGGGTGAATTAGAAGAACGCTTGAAGATCTTATTGCTACCAAAGGATCCAAATGATGATAAGAATATTATCATGGAAATCCACGGAGCAGCTGGTGGAGATGAAGGGGCTTTGTTTGCAGCTGATTTGTACGATATGTACGGTCGCTATGCTGAACGTCAGGGTTGGAATGTTGAAATTATCGACGAAAACAAAACTGAAATCGGTGGTTACAAAGAAATTGTTTTGATGATTACTGGAAACAGTGTGTATTCAAAATTGAAGTATGAAAATGGGGCCCATCGTGTCCAACGTGTGCCAGAAACTGAATCAGCTGGACGTGTGCATACATCTACCGCAACGGTTGGTGTGATGCCAGAATATGAAGATGTGGATATCGACATTGAAGAAAAGGATTTGCGTGTCGACGTTTATCGTGCTTCTGGTGCCGGTGGACAGCACATTAACAAGACGTCATCAGCCGTGCGTATGACCCACTTGCCAACTGGAATTGTTGTGGCGATGCAAGACCAACGTTCACAACAACAAAACCGTGTTAAGGCCATGGAAATCTTGAAGACCCGTGTTTATGATTATTATGCTTCGCAAAATGAAGCCGAATATGCGGAACAACGTAAAACAGCGGTGGGGACTGGAGATCGTTCAGAACGTATTCGTACGTATAACTATCCCCAAAACCGTGTGACTGACCACCGCATTGGTTTGACTTTGAACAAGTTAGACCGTGTCATGAACGGTGAATTGGACGATATTGTCGATGCTTTGGTGATTGCTGACCAAACGGCTAAGCTTGAAGATTTGAAGCAAGGTTAAGCCTATGTTTGATGAACAGTGGACCATTCAAGCTGTTAGTGATTGGGGTAACTGGCAACTTGAACCTTATTTACAAGATGAGACTGAACGGCAAGCCCAAATTGACTATCTGTTGACTGGGATGCTCGACTGGAATTATAGCCAGTTAGCGAATAATTTAAATACAATCTTAGAAGATGATTTGCGCGTTCGTTTTATGGTCGCTGTTGATGCGATTAAGGGCGGACAACCGGTGCAATATGCATTGGGTCATGCAGCTTTTTATGGGCGCGAATTTACAGTTGATCAGCGTGTTTTAATTCCACGTCAGGAAACCGAAGAATTAGTGGATTGGGTGTTACGTGATTATGCAAAAACTGATCAATTAGCATTGCTTGATATTGGGACGGGGTCTGGCGCAATTGCGGTGACTTTGGCAGCTGAAAAGCCCAATTGGAAAGTCACAGCGAGTGACATCTCTGCCGATGCACTTGCTGTGGCGCAAGCCAATGCGAAACAATATGCGCCACAAGTCAGCTTTCTTGAAAGTGATTTATTTGAAAATATTCCGGGACAGTATGATGTCATTATTAGTAACCCGCCCTACATCGCGGAAAATGAACGGTCACAAATGGACGATAGCGTCTTAAGTTATGAACCACAACAAGCGCTTTTTGCGGATGATGATGGTTTAGCAATTTATGCAGCAATCGCGCCAGAGTTATTGGCACATTTAAAGCCGCAGGGTGTGGCGTATTTTGAAATCGGTTATCAACAGGGGTCGGCGTTGACAGAATTATTTAGTCGCTTGCCTGAGACGACCGTCACATTGCAACAAGATATGAGTGGGCATGATCGCATGCTAAAAGTTGCCAGAAAGGGGTAATGATGGAGACAAAGATTTGGTCAGCCGATGAGTTGCCAGCTGCTGTACGCGCGATTAAGCGTGGCGCGTTGGTCGCTTTTCCGACTGAAACTGTGTATGGCTTGGGGGCCGATGCGTTTAACGAACAAGCGGTAGGTAAGGTGTACGCTGCAAAGGGGCGTCCGTCGGACAATCCATTGATTGTGCACATTGCTGATGCGAATCAAATTGATCGATTTGCGCAACGTAATGCGTGGGCCGATGCGTTGATTGAGGCGTTCTGGCCAGGACCTTTGACTATGATTCTACCTGTTAAAACGGGTGTGCTTTCGTCAGTTGTGACGGGAGGGCTTGATACAGTTGCCATCCGGATGCCTGACAATGATTTGACAAGAAGCTTGATTCGTGAGGCTGATACGCCAATCGTTGGGCCGTCTGCCAATACGTCAGGTCGTCCATCTCCAACAATTGCCCAACATGTTTATCATGATCTACATGGTAAGATTTCTGGAATTTTGGATGGGGGCAGCACACGCATTGGGGTTGAATCAACTGTGATTGATTTATCAACCGATCAACCAACAGTTTTGCGTCCGGGTAAAATTACGCCCGAGGATTTGGAAGCTGTTTTAAAAACATCAGTTGAAGCTGGACAACATGCAGTGAAAGCTGATGAAGTGCCGAAAGCACCCGGTATGAAATATCGTCATTATGCACCAGATAAAGATGTCTTTATGGTCGAACGTGAAGACTGGACGCAGGCGATTATTTGGGCGCAATCACAATTGTCACCGGTTGGTTTGATGCTCACGAATGATTTGATTTTAGAACATCAATTAGCGGGGATGGATTTTGTTTGGTCATTGGGACCAGATGCTGATTCAGCTGCGGCCAAACTGTTTGCTGGTTTACGTTATTTTGACGGACAAGCCGATGTGCAAACCATTTTGGTTGCCCGGATGCCAGAGACTTCTCGCAATGCGGCTTATAATAACCGTTTGAATAAAGCGGCCGGTAGTCATTTTGTTACCGAACTTTTTGATGATTAATTTAGTCCAATTGTCGTGACCAGATAGTGTATAATAGCGATTAACGAGAGATGTTCGCTTTCTAGCGAATTTGCACCTATGAGGAGGACTCAACCAATGACAGACTATCGTAATTATGACCCTGAATTGTGGGCAGCTGTGGATCGGGAAGCTGATCGCCAAGAGCATAATATTGAATTGATTGCCTCAGAAAACATTGCTTCAGCCGGTGTTCAAGCCGCGCAAGGAAGTGTGTTGACCAACAAATACGCGGAAGGTTATCCGGGTAAGCGTTACTATGGTGGAACAGAATTTGTGGACCAAGTTGAACAACTTGCCATTGATCGTGCTAAGGAACTCTTTGGTGCAGAATATGCCAATGTTCAACCACATTCAGGTTCACAAGCAAACTCAGCCGTTTATGCTGCTTTGTTAGAAGCTGGTGATGATGTATTAGGAATGAGTTTGGATGCCGGTGGTCATTTGACCCACGGTGCGTCAGTTAACTTTTCTGGTAAGCTTTACCACTTCCATGAATATGGTTTGGATGAGAATGAATTGATTGATTACGATCAAGTTCAAGCCTTGGCTGATGAATTCCAACCAAAATTGATTGTGACAGGTGCCTCAGCCTATTCACGTTTTATTGATTTTGACCGTTTCCGCGAAATTGCGGATTCTGTTGGCGCTTATTTGATGGTTGATATGGCCCATATTGCTGGATTAGTTGCAGCTGGTGTTCATCCATCACCAATTCCAATTGCGGATGTTGTGACAACGACAACGCACAAAACATTGCGTGGACCACGTGGTGGGATGATTTTGGCTAAAGAAGGCTTGGGTAAGAAGTTGAATTCAGCGATTTTCCCAGGGAACCAAGGTGGTCCGTTGGAGCACATCATTGCCGGTAAGGCGGTTGCTTTCAAGGAAGCACAAGATGAGAGTTTTAAGGCCTATGGTCAACAAGTTGTAGCCAATGCCAAAGCAATGGCAGATGTCTTCATGGAGTCTAAGATGATTCGCGTCATTTCAGGTGGAACAGATAATCATTTGTTCAATATCGATTTGACGGAGACTGGTATTTCTGGAAAGAAAGCCCAAAACTTGTTAGATTCAGTGCAAATTACGACCAATAAGGAAGCAATTCCAAATGATCCGCGTAGTCCATTTATTACATCTGGTCTACGAATTGGATCACCAGCCATCACAACACGTGGCTTTAAGGAAGCTGAATCTAAGCAAGTCGCAGAATTGATTGTTCAAACACTTGAAAATCCAGATGACGAAGCAGTTTTGGCTGCCGTTGCGGCGGATGTGCGTGCTTTGACTGATCGCTTCCCATTGAGTAAAATTGAACATGCAGAGTAATGGTGTTAAACCTAAGGAGAATGAACGCATGAGTAATGTAACTGTTTTTGATCATCCATTGATCCAACATAAATTAACTATCATTCGTCAAAAAAACGTTGGAACGAAGGAATTTCGTGAAATCGTTGATGAGATTGCCTCATTGATGGCTTATGAAGTTACACGTGACCTACCAATGACGGATATTACGATTGAAACGCCTGTTCAAGAAACAACGCAAAAGACATTGGCTGGTAAGAAGTTGGCCATTGTCCCAATTTTGCGTGCGGGTCTTGGAATGGTTGATGGGATTATGAAGTTAATCCCAGCTGCACGAATTGGACATATTGGTATGTATCGTGACGAAGAGACACTTGAACCAGTGGAATACTTCGTCAAGTTGCCTGAAGATATTGATCAACGTGAAGTTTTGTTAGTTGATCCAATGTTGGCAACTGGTGGATCAGCTGATATGGCGATTGATGCTTTGAAGAAGCGTGGCGCTAAGAAGATTAAGTTGATTACATTGGTATCAGCTCCTGAAGGCGTTGAAGCGGTCCAAAAGGCACATCCTGATGTTGAAATCTTTACAGCAAGTATCGATGACCATTTGAATGCAGATGGCTACATCGTTCCTGGTTTGGGTGATGCCGGTGACCGTTTGTTCGGTACGCATTAATTAAGTATGAAAAAAGATGAATTTTTTAATTCATCTTTTTTTTATTGTTGAAAAATCGGCCACCATGATGAGAAACTGGTAAAATATATAGTAAATACATGTATTCGAAAGAGGTTAAGGATATGGCAGATTATCAAGAATATGTTGCAGAAGCTAAACAGTTACTTGCGTTGGCGACATCAGTTGATGGGCAACCATCAATTCGTGTTGTTGGTTTTGGACAGGATGCAAAACAGCCAAATCGTTTTTACATTGTGTCAAAGCCAACCGCGACTAAAATTGAAGAGCTAAAGCAAAATGAGCAGGTCGCATTCACAACATTGCCTGGTGCTGGTGGTAAGCGTATGTCATCCAATCAAGCAGTTGCTAAAATTTCTGATAAACAATGGTCAGACATTGAACCTTTATTTGCTGACAATCCTGGTTGGCATGCTGGACATCCAGAGCCTGAAACTGAAACGATTATTGAATTAACATTTGAATCTGTTTTACTTGATTCTTTTGTGGAAGCACCTGAATCAATTTCGTTTAACTAAGTTTTACTTGTGTATTAAAACTTTATCCCGGTATACTTAGCACTGATATAAAATGTCTTTAATTCAGCCCTGTGAGACTGAAAAGTTCAAGTGTTAGGTCGACGCATTTTTGTGCGGTTAAAATCTAAATTGAATTTTTTAGCTGGTGTCTTTTTAAAGATATCAGCTTTTTTTTGGCATAAAAACTGGAGGAGTTAGGAAAATGGCAGAAAATCAAAAAGATGTCGTTTTAGATGTTGATGATAAACCCGCGTTTGGGCAATGGGTAGGGCTATCATTACAACATATGTTTTCAATGTTTGGATCAACGGTGTTGGTGCCTTTGTTAGTTGGGCTAAACCCAGGGATTGCACTATTTAGTTCTGGTGTTGGAACATTGTTGCATATTTTAATCACAAAACGTGAAATTCCGGCTTATATGGGATCAAGTTTTGCGTTCATTGTGCCAATGATGTCCTTAATGCAAACAACGGGTTATCCAGGTGTTGCAGCCGGGGTTATCTCAGTTGGGGTGATTTACTTAATTATTGCTGGAATCGTTGCGATGATTGGGACGGACTGGATTGATAAGTTATTGCCACCAATTGTTGTGGGACCAATTGTGATGGTAATTGGGTTATCATTAGCACCTTCAGCTGCTCAATCAGCAACTTTGCTAAATGATAAATACGATATTCGTGTCTTTTTGGTTGCGATGTTAACTTTGGGTGTGACAATCCTCTTTAACATGAAATTACGTGGTTTCTTAGGTTTGATTCCAATTTTGCTTGGTATCATGGTCGGTTATATTGCCGCTGCGGTCGTTGGATTGGTTGATTTCAAGCCTGTTATGGAAGCAAGTTGGTTTGCCATGCCTGATTTTGAAATCCCATTTGTGAATTATCAACCGCATATGTATTGGAATGCGATTATCGTGATGGCGCCATTAGCATTGGTAACCATCACAGAACATCTCGGGCACTTGATGGTGCTGGATGATTTAACAGGCCGTGATTATATGAAGGAGCCTGGCTTGCAACGCACTTTGGCTGGTGATGGAGCTGCGTCTGTTTTTGCTGGATTAGTCGGTGGTCCATCTGTGACTTCATACGGTGAAAACATCGGAGTTATGGCGATTACCAAGGTGCACTCAGTCTATGTATTGATTGGTGCGGCTATCTTTGCTATTCTGTTCTCATTTGTGGGTAAGTTATCAGCTTTGATTCAATCAATTCCTGGAGCCGTGACGGGTGGTATTTCATTCCTATTGTTTGGTGTGATTGCAGCGTCAGGTTTGCGTATTTTGGTTGAAAACAACATTGACTTTAATCTAAAGCGTAATTTGATGATTACGTCATCAGTTTTGGTTATTGGGATTGGAAATGCATACTTACAAGTTGGTTCTGGGGATCAAATTGTCCAATTTTCAGGTGTAGCGATTGCAACTGTATTGGGAATTGCATTAAACTTGATTTTGCCAAAGGAAGCAGCCTCAGAGACCGAGCTATAGGCGACTTTACTTATTAATAATTAATATGAAAAGGCTTACAAAAATTGTAAGCCTTTTTTATTTTTAAAAAAGTTTGTGAAATTTATCTCGAAAAGTCTTGATATGATACGGTTTTAACTATTACGTAACAAATTTAACCTTTTTAATCATTGAATTGAGAAAGGGATAGGACTAGTATAGTGGTGTATTGCAGATTGGTAACGGCAATTGGAGCCTACATATCGGCGATTAGCTTGAAGAAAAGGAGGTAACGTTCTGTGAACGAAAAGACCGCATCATTTATGCTTGCGGGGCTCAAATTTGATTGGCCAACAATTATTTCAATAACAGTGGCAATGGTCATTGTATTTGTCGTCCTGGTTTGGATGGCGCATCGGTTAACGATGAAGCCGACCGGGAAACAAAATGCTTTAGAAATGCTGATTGAATTCACCAATGGAATTGTTGATAGTAATTTAGCTAACAAGACCGGTGACAACATGAAGTTTTTAGCCTTTGTTCTGTTCTCGTTTATCTTTGTTACAAACCAGTTAGGGCTAATCTTGCATATTAATGTTGATGGTGTCACTTATCTAAAAAGTGCGACATCTGATCCGTTAATACCCATGATTTTAGCGCTTGTATCAATTGGAATGTCTCACTATTTGAGTGTCGAAAAGATTGGATTTAAAAATTACGTGAAAAACGTGTACTTAAGTCCATTTCCTTTCTTGTTGCCAATCAATATCATCGATCAATTCACTAGTTTTATGACCTTAGGCTTACGTCTATTTGGAAATATCTTTGCGGGTGAAGTTGTCCTTGGTTTGATTTGGAACCTTGCACAGTCGGCAGGAATCGTGACGATGGTGCCTAGCCTATTTTTGGCTATCGTATGGATCGCCTTTTCATTGTTTATTGGAGCTATTCAGGCTTATGTTTTCGTCGTATTAACAATGGTTTATACAGGTGAAAAGTTAGAGTAGCAATTTTGTTATATATCTATTCAGGAGGATGTTTTCATGACAGGAAGTATTGCAACAATCGGTGTTGGTTTAGCCGCAGCCGGAGCCGCTATTGGTGGTGGTATTGGTAACGGGCTTATTATTTCTAAGATGCTTGAAGGGATGGCGCGCCAACCTGAATTGGAAGGTAAGCTACGTTCAAACATGTTCATTGGAGTTGCTTTGGTTGAAGCGATGCCAATTATTACAATCGCGATTGCGTTCATGTTGTTGAGTAAGTAATTTAAAGTAAAACGCATGGAGGCCAACTAATTATGTTAAATCAAGTATTTATCGCTGGTGCTAGTGACGGGTTGGCTTTGGGGAATATGCTCTTTTTGTTAATTGCCTTTGCAATCCTCATGCTTCTACTAAAGAAGTATGCATGGGGACCGGTAGTTAAAATGATGGATGATCGTGCGAATAAAGTCGCACATGATTTGGATTCTGCTGAAGATGCCCGCCAATCTGCGGAGACATTGCAGCAAGAACGTCAAGCACAATTGACATCAGCGCGAACTGATGCAAATACAATTGTGACTGATGCAAAGAATGCAGCTAATCAAGAAAGTCAAAAGATTGTTTCAGATGCACAAACAACTGCACAAGCAATGCAAGACCGTGCGGCTGCACAAATTGAACAAGATCGTGATCAAGCGATGTTATCTGCAAAAGATGATGTTGCTGAATTATCAGTAACGATTGCACAAAAAATTATTCAAAAAGAGTTGAAGTTGGATGATCAAAAAGCATTGATTGATGCTTACATCGATGGATTAGGAGAAAAATAATGGCCAAATTACCTAGGGCAACTGTCGGTAGGCGATATGCACGGGCATTATTTGAACTAACGCATGCTGATCAAACTGATGAAACAACTTTAGCGGAACTTTTAACGCTACAAGATGTTTTGTCAACTAATCCACAGCTTATGCAAGCTTTAACTTCGGTCAGTGTTCCGGACGCTGCAAAGCAGGAGCTCCTTACAACCATGACAAAAGATGCAAGCACATTAGTGCAACATTTGATTGAAATGGTTTATGAGAACCGCCGAATTGCTGATTTACCAACTATTATTGTTGATTATAAGTTACTTGTTGACCAAGCGATGCAAGTCGTTACAGCTGAGGTGACCACAGCGGTTGCTTTAGCAGATGACCAAGCAGAACGCTTGTCAGCTAAGTTAAAAGACATGTTTAATGCCCAAGAGATTGTCTTAGAGCAACATGTTGACCCAACAATTTTAGGTGGCGTCAAAGTTGAAGCGAACAATCGCGTGATCGATGGATCACTTGCAACCAAGTTAGCAAATATTCGCCAAAGTATTATTGGCTAGACAGTGTTAGCGTAAAAGCACAAATTATGTAGAAAGAGGAACTGTTGAAATGAGCATTAAAGCCGAAGAAATCAGTTCACTCATCAAAGAGCAATTAGCCAATTACGAAGATAAATTAGATGTAAAAGAAACCGGAACAATCACTTACGTAGGTGATGGTGTGGCCCGTGTAAGCGGATTGGAAAATGCCTTAGCCGGTGAACTAGTTACCTTTGCAAACGGCACATATGGTATGGCGCAAAACCTTGAATCAGATGACGTTGGTGTTATTATTCTTGGTTCTTATGATGATATTCATGAAGGCGATACTGTAACGCGTACAGGGCAAATTATGGAAGTCCCTGTTGGTGAGGAACTAATTGGACGTGTTGTGAATACATTGGGACAACCAGTTGATGGCTTAGGACCAATTAATACCACAAAGACACGCCCTGTTGAAGCAAAAGCACCTGGGGTTATGGAACGTCAATCTGTTTCAGAACCTTTGCAAACAGGAATCAAAGCGATTGACGCTTTGGTCCCAATTGGCCGTGGTCAACGTGAATTGATTATCGGTGACCGTAAAACGGGAAAGACATCAATTGCGGTCGATACAATTTTGAATCAAAAAGATCAAGATGTTATCGCCATTTACGTTGCAATTGGTCAAAAGGATTCAACGGTTCGTACACAAGTTGAAACATTGCGTCGTTTAGGCGCTTTGGATTATACGATTGTGGTAACGGCTGGACCTTCAGAACCAGCACCCCTATTGTATTTGGCACCTTATGCTGGTGCCGCAATGGGTGAAGAATTTATGTACAATGGTAAGCATGTTTTGATTGTGTATGATGATTTGTCAAAGCAAGCAACGGCTTACCGTGAGCTGTCATTAATTCTTCGTCGTCCACCTGGTCGTGAAGCTTATCCTGGTGACGTTTTCTACTTGCACTCACGTTTGCTTGAACGTGCCGCTAAGTTGTCTGATGAATTGGGTGGTGGGTCAATGACTGCTTTGCCAATTATCGAAACGCAAGCCGGAGACGTTTCAGCTTATATTCCAACAAATGTTATTTCAATTACTGACGGTCAAATCTTCTTGGATGGGGATGCTTTCTATGCTGGAAATCGTCCTGCCGTTGACGCTGGAACATCTGTTTCACGTGTTGGTGGGGATGCGCAAATTAAGGCCATGAAGAAAGTTTCAGGAACCCTTCGTTTGGATTTGGCATCATATCATGAATTGGAATCGTTTGCACAATTCGGATCTGATTTGGATGAAGCGACGCAAGCTAAATTAGCCCGTGGTCGTCGTACGGTTGAATTGTTGAAGCAACCATTGCATGAACCAATGCCTGTACAAAACCAAGTGATTGTTTTGTATGCATTGACACATGGTTACATCGATGATGTTGCTGTTGAAGACATTCCACGTTTTGAATCAGAATTGATTAATGCGATGACTGCATCACATAGCGATTTGTTGAATGAAATTGTTGAAACATCACAATTGCCTGATACAGATTTGTTAGACGATGCGGTTAAGCAATTTAAGTCAACGTTTACTGCAACAAATGAGCAATAGTGAAGGAGGGCAATTATGGCAGCTTCTTTGCAAGAAATTCAACATCGAATTGATTCGACAAAAAGTACCCGTCAAATTACGAGTGCCATGCAAATGGTCTCGACAGCTAAGCTCTCAAAAATTCAACGTTCTGGTACCGGTTACCGTCTTTATGCCCAACACCTTCAAGATGTTGTCTCGCATTTAGCTCAAGCACATTTATCAAATGTGAAAGGGACTTTACTTGAATCACGTGAAGTGAAAAAAGTTGGATTTTTGATCATTACATCAGACCGTGGATTAGTGGGTGGTTATAATTCAATGCTCATTAAGCGCGTGATGTCAGCTTTTGAAGAACGACATTTGACTAAAGATGATGTCGTGATTTTGGCTATTGGTGGGAATGGAGCTGACTTCTTTAAGAAGCGTGGCTTCAATGTTGCGTATGAATATCGTGGTGTTTCTGATGTCCCTGATTTCATGGAAGTACGTGATATTGTTAAGACGGTTACGGCTATGTATGACAATGAAGTTTATGATGAACTAGAATTGGCTTATCAACACTTTGCTTCACGTATTAGTAATGAAGTGCAATTGGAACAAATTTTGCCAATTGATACAACCAACTTGGAAACTGAATCAGGGTCATTGAGTGCTGAATACGATATGAATCCGTCAGCTGATAAGGTTTTGGAAACTGTGTTACCACAGTATGCACAGAGTCTTGTCTTTGGTGCCATTTTGGATGCCAAAACTGCGGAACATTCAGCATCAGTTAATGCGATGTCTTCAGCGTCAGATAATGCCAAGGAAGTCATTGATGACTTGGAATTGCATTATAATCGTGCGCGTCAGGCCGCAATTACAACAGAAATTACTGAAATTACCGGTGGAATGGCTGCACTTGAATAAGTGCACGCACCGGCGCTTAGCATAGAAAGGAAACAACAATGAGTACCGGACAAATTGTTCAAATCATTGGGCCTGTGGTCGATGTTGCTTTCTCGTCAAATGATGAATTACCCGCAATCAACAATGCATTAGTTGTTGATTTAGGTGAAGATAACAAGACTCTAACAGTTGAAGTATCTTTGGAATTGGGTGATGGAATTGTGCGAACAATTGCCATGGATTCAACTGATGGGTTACAACGTGGTATGCAGGTTACCGATACAGGTGCACCAATTGAAGTTCCTGTAGGTGAAGATACATTAGGTCGTGTATTTAATGTGTTAGGTGAAGCGATTGATAATGGACCAGAATTTGGCCCAGATGCAGAGCGTCATCCAATTCATCGTGGAGCTCCAGATTACGATCAACTATCAACATCAACAGAAGTCTTAGAAACTGGTATTAAGGTTATTGACTTGCTTGCCCCATATATTCGTGGTGGTAAGATTGGATTGTTCGGTGGTGCTGGAGTTGGAAAAACAGTTCTTATTCAAGAATTGATTCACAATATTGCCCAAGGGCACAATGGTATTTCTGTTTTCACCGGGGTCGGAGAACGAACTCGTGAAGGAAATGACATGTATCATGAAATGACTGACTCAGGCGTGTTGAAGCAAACAGCCATGGTCTATGGTCAAATGAATGAGCCTCCTGGTGCACGTATGCGTGTTGCGTTGACTGGTTTGACGATGGCTGAATATTTCCGTGATGAGAAGCATCAAGATGTGCTTTTGTTCATTGATAATATCTTCCGTTTCACGCAAGCTGGATCTGAAGTATCAGCTTTGCTTGGTCGAATTCCATCAGCCGTTGGATACCAACCAACATTGGCAACTGAAATGGGTCAATTGCAAGAGCGTATTACATCAACTAAGAATGGATCAGTTACATCAATCCAAGCCGTTTACGTGCCTGCCGATGACTATACTGACCCAGCGCCTGCAACAACATTCGCGCATTTGGATGCGACAACGAATTTGGAACGTTCATTGACCCAACAAGGTATCTACCCTGCCGTTGATCCATTGGCTTCAACATCAACAGCGTTGACGCCTGAAATTGTTGGAAAAGAACACTATGAAGTTGCAACTGAAGTGCAACACACTTTGCAACGTTATCGTGAATTGCAAGACATTATTTCAATTTTGGGAATGGATGAATTGTCAGATGAAGAGAAGACGGTTGTTAACCGTGCTCGTCGTATCCAATTCTTCTTATCACAACCATTCTCTGTTGCCGAAACATTTACGGGTGTTAAGGGTGAATATGTTTCAGTTGATGATACGGTTCGTAGCTTTAAGGAAATTTTGGAAGGTAAGTATGACCAATATCCTGAAGATGCCTTCCGTAACGTTGGTGTAATCGAACAAGTCGCAGAAAAAGCCAAGACGTTGGCTTAATGTAGATAGGCGAGGTTGACCATGGAAGAGACACATAACTTTGAAGTAGCTGTGGTGACACCTAATGGTGAGGTGTTTAATTACCCCAATGCCACGTTAACGGTCATCCACACGACTGACGGTGAACTTGGAATCATGGCAAATCACAATCCGCTTATTTCAGCTTTAGCGACGAGTGAGATGCGAATTCAAGATAAAGCGAATGACTATGAAGAGCGTTTAGCTGTGAATGGTGGCTTTGCTGAATTTTCATCAAACAAATTGACGGTTGTAGCGGATGCGGCGGAAAAAGCCGGTGAAATTGACGTGAACCGTGCTGAACGTGCACGTGATCGTGCTGAACGACGTTTACGCGAAGCGCACAATCAGCGTGAACAACAATTGGCTCAAGCAGCCTTGGTACGTGCTGTTACACGTATTCATGCTGCGACGGGTGAATAAAAGTTTATTATCTAGAAGACTTCTCTTATAATTTAAGAGAAGTCTTTTTATTGGATGAATATGTTTAATTTTTTTGGGGCTTAAAACGAAATGGGGGCCATTATATGAAATATAAAAACATTATTTTAAGTTGTGTTGGTGTGATTGTGCTCGTTGGGGGCGGCGTATATATCATGCATAGTCAGAACCAGTTGCCGTCCTTAGTAAGTTCAAAATCAAGTAGTCGGGCCACAGAATCAAGTCAAAAAACTGACCTGCCAAATACGGCCGAAGCAGACAATTCCACGCTTATTTTAGTGAATAAGCAGCATGTGCTTGATCATGAATTGGATTTTGAAAAGTCTGAAATGAATGGCATTCAATATAGTCAGGAAATCGATGAACCGCTACGTAAGTTCTTAAATGCTGCTAAAGATGCTGGGCATCCAGCAACATTGGTTTCTGGCTATCGCTCCAAAAAATATCAAGAACAAGTTTTTAATGAAAATGTGCAACAAAACATAAACAATGGCATGACGGAATCAGAAGCGAAAAAAGCAACCCGTGCGGTTATTCAAACACCAGGTGCTAGTGAACATCAAACGGGATTAGCTGTTGATGTGATGACCGATGAATATTGGCAACAATATCATCAATTGGAGTCGGATTCGGATAAAACTGAGGGGCAAAAATGGTTAATCGAACATGCACCAGATTATGGTTTTGTTTTACGCTATCCAAAATCTGAGGCCGCAAAAAAGAGCACCGGGATTGATTATGAAAGTTGGCATTTCCGTTATGTAGGGGTCGAAAATGCAAAGTATATGACGAAGCATCATTTGACACTCGAAGAGTATGATGACCTGATTCAAGGCCAATCGACAAAGTAGTTTTGCTATATTAATTAGCAGGTATATTTGGTAGAATAAATTATAATGAATTTTTAGAAGAGGGGACCGCAGTCGATGATTGTATTATCAGGAACAATTGGCGCTGGAAAGACCAGCTTAACGACCATGCTTGCTGATCATCTAGAGAGCAATGCATATTACGAATCAGTTGATGATAATCCAATTTTGCCATTGTTTTATGACGACCCTAAGCGTTATGGCTTTTTACTCCAAAATTATTTTTTGAATAAGCGCTTAGAAAATATTAAAGATGCACAAGGAAGTCCGTTGAACGTGATTGATCGTTCGATTTATGAGGACCGCTTGTTATTCCAGTTGAATGCCGATTTAGAACGAGCAACGCAAATCGAGGCTAGTATCTATAGTGATTTGTTGAATAACATGATGGAACAAGTTGATTTTTCAAATGAGGCAGTTGTAAAGACGCCTGATTTGTTGATTCACATTTCAGTTAGTTTTGATACGATGCTTGACCGTATTAAAAAGCGTGGACGTGATTTCGAACAAATTGAACAAGATAGTTCCTTATATGAATACTATAAAGAACTTAATGAACGTTATTCGAACTGGTTCGATGCATATAATGACTCACCTAAATTACAAATTGATGGTGATAAGTATGATTTTGTTGAGGATGACGATGCAGCTAATGCAGTGTTGCAACAAATTGATGATAAACTCGTTAGTTTACATTTGAAGTAAGGGGCGTAGATATGTTAGAAATGAAGATGATTCGGAATAATCCGGAACTAGTTAAGGAACGTTTGGCAACTCGTGGAGTTGATGCGGCGACAATTGAAGAACTATTAGCAGCAGACGTTAAGCGTCGCGAACTATTAGTATCAACTGAAGAATTGAAGGCCCGCCGTAACAAGGTTTCTGATGAAATCGGTTTGAAGAAGCGTAATAAGGAAGATGCTTCGGATGTTATCGCTGAGATGCAACAAGTTTCAGCTGATATTAAAGGTATGGATGAGCAAGTTGAGCAATTAGATAGCCAAATTGAAAATATTGCGCTACATTTGCCAAATATGCCAAATGAATCAATTCCGGTTGGACCTGATGAAGATTCAAATCGTGAAGAATATCGTGTTGGTGATTTACCTGAATTCTCATTTCAACCTAAAGCGCATTTTGAGATTGGTGAAGATCTTGGTATTCTGGACTTTGAACGTGGTGCTAAAGTTTCAGGTGCGCGTTTCGTCTACTATGTTGGCCAAGGTGCACGTTTAGAACGAGCAGTTTACAACTTCATGCTAGATGAACACGAAAAGGAAGGCTACATTGAAATGTTGCCACCTTACTTGGTTAAGGATCTTGCCATGTACGGAACTGGACAATATCCTAAGTTCCAAGATGACGCTTACCGTGTGGGAACAAACGAAGCGATGACTTTGATTCCAACCGCGGAAGTGCCATTGACTAACTACTATCGTGATGAAGTGATTGATGCTGAGAAGCTACCAATTTCAGTAACGGCATTGACACCTGCTTTCCGTGAAGAAGCTGGATCAGCTGGGCGTGATACGCGTGGATTGATTCGTATGCATCAATTCAATAAGGTTGAAATGGTGAAGTTTGCCAAGCCAGAACAATCTTATGCGGAATTAGACAAGATGGTTGAAAATGCTGAAAACATTTTGAAAAAGTTGAACTTGCCATATCACGTGTTGACTCTATCAACAGGAGACATGGGATTCTCAGCTGCTAAGACAAATGATTTAGAAGTATGGATGCCAGCGCAAGACCAATACCGTGAAATTTCTTCTGTTTCAAATACAGAATCTTTCCAAGCACGTCGTGCACATATTCAATATCGTGATGACGAAGGTAAGCTTCAATATGTTCACACTTTGAATGGATCAGGTTTGGCTGTTGGACGTGCAGTTGCAGCTATCCTTGAAAACTATCAAAATGAAGATGGAACTGTGACGGTTCCGGAAGTATTAGTACCATACTTTGGTGCAGATAAGATTGTATCTGAAAAAGATTTACACTAATATCAATGAAAAAGCAGCTGTTTTGGCAGTTGCTTTTTTCTTTTACAAATTAATTTGCAAAATGTGTTGACTTTAGTCTGTATGCTTGATATGATAAATAAGTTGTTTCAGGGAGACCTCGAAAAAACAAGCCATGCGGATGTGGCGGAACTGGCAGACGCGCTGGATTTAGGTTCCAGTGCCTTCGGGCGTGCAGGTTCGATTCCTGTCATCCGCATTAGATGCCGACTTAGCTCAGCTGGCAGAGCACTTCACTAGTAATGAAGGGGTCGCTGGTTCGAATCCAGTAGTCGGCATTTTCATACCAAGTTATGATGGTATTGCACCTATAGCGCAATTGGATAGAGTGTCTGACTACGAATCAGAAGGTTGCAGGTTCGACTCCTGCTAGGTGCATCAGCGATATGATTTTTTAAATTTTATATTGTGTTAATTGAATAATATTGCACCTATAGCGCAATTGGATAGAGTGTCTGACTACGAATCAGAAGGTTGCAGGTTCGACTCCTGCTAGGTGCATATCATGCTTTGAAGCCATTAAGTTACTTAATGGCTTTTTTGTTGCCTGTAATGGACAACTTTGACTAATGTTGACATTAAATTAATTGATGCTTATAATAAATGTCAATATTAGTCAAAGGAGGTGTGACGCATGTCTGATCAAAATATGTCAGATTGCATAGAAATGTACTTAAAAGAGCTATTAGCAAGTGTCAATCAGGTTGAAATTAAGCGTTCAGATATTGCGACACGCTTTGACGTGGTCCCCTCACAAATTAATTATGTGATTAAGACCCGTTTCACCTTACAAAAGGGCTATTTAGTGGAATCTAAACGAGGTGGCGGCGGTTATATTCGAATCGTCAAAGTCGCGGTTGGTCCAGACTCACAGTATATTGAAACAATGTTGCATGAATTGCCTGAGACAATGAACGTTAAACAGGCAGACGATATTTTGGAGTGCTTAACGCGAGAAGCTGTTTTGACTGAACATGAAGAATGTTTAATTCAAACAGTTCTCAGCAAAGAAACGTTAGATGTACTGGCCTCAAGAGCAGACCAGGAATATCTAAGAGCGCGTTTATTGAAACAATTACTCAATCGGTTACGGTTTGAAAGTGAGCGTGATTAAATATGGAAAAAGAATTTACAGAGAGTGCCAAGACAGTCCTAGTTTTAGCCCAAGAACAAGCGAAATATTTTAAACATCAAGCAGTTGGAACTGAACATCTGTTGCTAGCTTTGACAATGGAACCACAAGGGGTCGCAGCTAAAATTTTAGAACAATTTGATGTGACCGAATCAGTTGTACGAGAAGAAATTGAACTCTTTACCGGTTACGGGAATTTGCATCGCGAGTACGCGACGAGTTATTTGCCATACTCACCAAAAGCTGGTGATATGTTGCAACTAGCAATTAAGAAAGCAACGGAATTTAAGCAAGAACGTGTTGGAACTGAACACATTTTATTGGCTTTAATTTCAGATGAGTCAATTTTGGCGACACGTATTTTGCATGACTTAGGGGTTACGAGCCAAGAGCTAAGCCGTGTGATTTTGATGAAATTAGGGGTTAACCCGAAAGAACAACGTAAGCGGACCCGTAACGCACAACGTGCCAATATGGGCGGTCAACAGGCTGAGGCTGATGAACAAGGAACACCATTGCTTGATTCATTAGCCCGTGACTTAACGCAACAAGCGCGTGAACAAAAAATTGATCCAGTTGTTGGTCGTGATGATGAAATTAAACGCGTTGTCCAAATTTTGTCACGTCGAACAAAAAATAATCCCGTTTTGATTGGAGAACCTGGTGTTGGTAAGACCGCGATTGCGGAAGGCCTAGCACAACGGATTGTTGCCAAAGATGTACCAAATGATTTAGCCCAGAAGCGTTTAATGATGTTAGACATGGGATCATTGGTTGCCGGAACAAAATTCCGTGGTGAATTTGAAGATCGCGTCAAGAAGATTATTGATGAGATTCAACAAGACGGACATGTTGTGCTCTTTATTGATGAACTGCATACATTGATTGGTGCTGGTGGTGCCGAAGGAGCGATTGATGCTTCAGATATCTTGAAGCCAGCTCTTGCCCGTGGTGAATTGCAGACAATTGGGGCAACGACATTAGATGAATATCAAAAGTACATTGAATCTGATGCTGCACTGGAACGTCGTTTTGCCAAGGTTCAAGTGGAAGAACCAAGTTTGGATGAATCCGTGGCGATTTTGGAAGGGCTTCGTCCCCGTTATGAAGAATTCCATCAAGTTGGAATTTCAGATAAGGCGATTAAAAATGCGGTGACACTATCAGATCGTTATATTAGTGATCGTTTCTTACCAGATAAAGCAATCGATATTATGGACGAAGCTGCGGCCAAAGTACGTATTGAAGAGTCTGGCCATAAAACACCACTTGCAGAATTAAATGATGAATTAAATCGTTTGCGTCGTGAAAAAGAACAAGCAATCGAAAATTTGGACTTTGAAGAAGCAGCGCGTTTGCGTCAATCTGAATTGGATCAACGCGGTGTGATTGAAGATTACCAAGAAAAACATCCGGTTGATCCAGACCAAAAACCGGATTATGCCTTAAAGGTTGATGAGCATGATGTCAATCAAGTTATTGCTGAACAGACGGGAATTCCGTTGCATCAAATGGAACAGTCAGAACAAGCTCGTTTGTTGAATTTGGAAGAAGTCTTGCATGAACATGTGATTGGCCAAGATGAAGCCATTTCAGCGGTTGCCCGTGCGATTCGTCGTGCGCGTTCAGGATTGAAAGATCCTAATCGTCCAATCGGAACCTTTATGTTCTTAGGACCAACTGGAACTGGAAAAACAGAATTGGCTAAGACTTTGGCAGAAGCGATGTTTGGATCTAAGGATAATATGATTCGTGTGGATATGTCTGAATATCGTGAAGCTTATTCATCGAGTCGTTTGGTTGGTTCAGCACCTGGATATGTTGGTTACGACGAAGGTGGTCAATTGACCGAACAAGTGCGTCGTCATCCATATTCAGTTGTCTTGTTAGACGAGGCTGAAAAAGCACATCCAGATATCTATAATTTGATGTTGCAAGTCTTTGACGAAGGTTTCTTGACGGATGCTAAGGGTCGTAAGGTCGATTTTAGAAATACGATTATTATTATGACGTCAAACTTAGGGGCCACACGTATTCGTGATGAAAAGAAGGTTGGTTTCGGCGCAACATCAGCCAGTGATGACTATGAAGCAATGAAAGCTTTGGTTAATGAAACAGTCAAAGAAACTTTCCGTCCTGAATTCATTAATCGTCTTGATGAGATTGTGGTCTTCCACAATTTGACCAAGCCACAAATTCACGATGTTGTGAAATTGATGGCCGACGATATGTTAGCTCGTGTTAAGGAACAAGGCATTGCAGTGAAATTGACACCGGCGGCAATCGATGTGATTGCAGATGAAGGTTACGATGCTGAGTATGGTGCCCGTCCAATTCGTCGTGCCCTTCAAACGAAGGTTGAAGATAAATTGTCAGATGCATTGCTATCAGGTCGTGTAACGACAGAGAATGAAGTGGTTATTGGTGCCAAGCAAGGTGAAATTACATTAACCATTAAAGAAAATAAGAAAAATAAAGCAAAAACACCTGTTGAAGCATAAAGTGTCAGATAAAAACAGACAAAGCAAGGCAACTTGTTTTTGTTTGTTTTTTATTGTATACTGACAGTTAGTTTTAATTGTGTATGAAAATCTAGATGGCTTGGAAATATTGTCCCAAGTCGTCTAACGAATAGAAAGACGGAAGCATTTTTTGAAAAATTTGAGGAGATGCTTTTGTCTTTTTTGCGCCCAAAAACTGATTTTTAAGGGTCGTTTTGGAAATTTGTAACACAATTGTAAGGAACGGCTGCACACAATTAGCCAAATCAAAGTGAGGTGGAGAACTTGGTAGGAACGCTTGTTAAATACGGTAAGCACCGTGTTCGTCGTAGTTATGCGCGAATTAAGGATGTCCTTGATTTGCCAAACTTGATCGAAATTCAAACGGATTCATACAACTGGTTCTTGGATGAAGGATTACGTGAAATGTTTACGGACATTTTGCCAATCGAAGACTTCCAAGGTAAGTTGTCATTGGAATTTGTGGACTATAAGCTCATGGAGCCTAAGTACACAGTTGAAGAAGCACGTAATCACGATGCAAATTATTCAGCACCTTTGCACGTAACATTACGTCTAACAAATAAAGAAACTGGTGAAATCAAGTCCCAAGATGTTTTCTTTGGTGATTTCCCACTAATGACGCCACAAGGAACTTTCATTATTAATGGTGCCGAACGTGTTATTGTTTCACAATTAGTACGTTCATCTGGTGTTTATTACAATGAAGAAGCCGATAAAAATGGTCGTCCAATCTTTGGTACGACTTATATTCCAAGCCGTGGAGCATGGCTAGAATATGAGACAGATGCCAAGGGCTTAGATTATGTTCGTATTGACCGTACGCGTAAGTTGCCAATGACAGAATTGGTACGTGCGCTAGGATTTGGTTCAGATTCTGAAATTCTACAAATCTTGGGTGAGCAATATGACTCAATTAATTTGACATTAGATAAGGATGTTCACAAGGAAATCAACGATTCACGTGTTGAAGAGGCCTTGAAGGACATTTACGAACGTCTACGACCAGGTGAACCAAAGACTGCTGAGTCATCACGTTCACTTTTGACAGCGCGTTTCTTTGATCCTCGTCGTTATGACTTGGCGCCTGTTGGTCGTTACAAGATGAATAAGAAGTTGTCATTGAAGTCACGTTTGATGGGCTTGACGCTTGGTGAAACATTGGCTGATCCAGATACTGGTGAAGTTTTGTTTGAAAAGGGAACAGTCATTGATAAGAAGGTTATGGGCGTTTTGGCACCATTCCTTGACCGTGATGACTTTAAGATGGAAGAACATATTCCATCTGATGATGCCGTTGTGACAGCACCTATGTTGATTCAACGTGTCTTGGTACAAGATCCAAATGATCCTGAAAATGTTTTGCCAATGATTGGTAACGGACATTTTGATGAATCAGTTCGTGATCTACAACCATCAGATATTATTGCAGGTATGAATTACTTCTTGAACTTGCAAATGGGTATCGGTGCAACTGACGATATTGATCACTTGGGTAACCGTCGTGTTCGTCGTGTTGGTGAATTGCTACAAAACACATTCCGTATTGGTTTGAGCCGTATGGAACGTGTTGTACGTGAGCGTATGTCAATTCAAGACCCTGACACAGTGACACCGCAACAATTGATTAACATTCGTCCAGTTGTGGCTGCAACCAAGGAATTCTTTGGTTCATCACAATTGTCACAATTCATGGACCAAACAAATCCATTGGGTGAATTGACTAACAAGCGTCGTTTGTCAGCCCTTGGACCTGGTGGTTTGACTCGTGACCGTGCCGGATATGAAGTCCGAGACGTTCACTATACACACTATGGTCGTATGGACCCAATCGAAACGCCTGAAGGACCTAACATTGGGTTGATCAATTCATTGGCCACTTATGCCCGTGTTAACCGTTATGGATTCATTGAAACACCATACCGTCGTGTTTCATGGGATACACATAAGGTGACTGATAAGATTGATTACTTGATGGCTGATGAAGAAGATAACTTCGTCGTTGCGCAAGGTAACTCTGTCTTGAATGAAGATGGTTCATTTGCAACTGATACTGTTTTGGCCCGTTCTGGGGATGAAAACATGGAAGTTTCAATTGAAGACGTTGACTACATGGACGTGTCACCTAAGCAAATGGTTGCCGTTGCCACTGCTGCCATTCCTTTCTTGGAAAACGATGACTCAAATCGTGCCTTGATGGGTGCCAACATGCAACGTCAAGCGGTGCCTTTGATTAACCCACACGCACCTTTGATTGGAACTGGAATTGAATACAAGGCTGCCCACGACGCTGGTGTCGCTGTGGTTGCTGCTTATTCTGGAACGGTTGAATATGTTGACGGACGTGAAATTCGCATTCGTCGTGAAGATGGTTCATTAGATAAGTACAAGCTTATGAAGTTCCGTCGTTCAAATGCCGGTAAGAATTATAACCAACGTCCAATTGTCGCTGTTGGGGACAAGGTTGATGCTGATGAAGTTATCGCCGATGGTCCATCAATGGAACAAGGTGAATTAGCTTTGGGACAAAACCCATTGGTTGCCTTCATGACTTGGCAAGGATATAACTTCGAAGATGCCATCATCATTAATGAACGTTTGATTCGTGATGATGTCTATACGTCAATTCACATTGAAGAATATGAATCAGAAGCACGTGATACAAAGCTTGGCCCTGAAGAATTTACACGCGAAATTCCAAATACTGGTGAAGAACAACTTCGCGATTTGGATGAACGTGGTATTATTCGTGTCGGTGCTGAAGTTGAAGACGGTGATATTTTGGTTGGTAAGGTAACACCTAAGGGTGTGACTGAACTTTCAGCTGAAGAACGTCTACTTCATGCTATTTTCGGTGAAAAGGCACGTGAAGTTCGTGATACATCATTGCGTGTACCACACGGTGGAGGCGGAGTCGTTCAAGACGTTCGTATCTTCACACGTGAAAACGGCGATGAATTGTCACCAGGTGTTAACATGATGGTTCGTGTCTACATTGCCCAACGTCGTAAGATTCAAGTTGGTGACAAGATGGCCGGACGTCACGGTAACAAGGGTACAGTTTCAATGGTTGTGCCTTCAGAAGATATGCCATACTTGCCAGATGGAACTCAAGTTGACATTATGTTGTCACCAATGGGTGTGCCATCACGTATGAATATTGGACAAGTGCTTGAATTGCACTTAGGAATGGCTGCTCGTGAATTGGGTATCCACGTTGCATCACCTGTCTTTGACGGGGCGCGTGACACGGATATCTGGGATGCCGTTGAAGAAGCTGGACTACCAGGTGATGGTAAGACTGTTTTGTATGACGGACGTACTGGTGAAGCCTTTGACAAGCGTATTGCGGTCGGAGTTATGCACTATATGAAGTTGGCCCACATGGTCGACGACAAGATCCACGCCCGTTCAATCGGACCTTACTCACTTGTTACGCAACAACCACTTGGTGGTAAAGCGCAATTTGGTGGACAGCGTTTCGGTGAAATGGAAGTTTGGGCCCTTGAAGCTTATGGTGCTGCACATACCCTACAAGAAATCTTGACTTACAAGTCGGATGACGTTGTTGGACGTGTGAAGACTTATGAAGCCATCGTTAAGGGTGAACAAATTCCAAAGCCTGGTGTGCCTGAATCATTCCGTGTGTTGGTTAAGGAATTGCAAGCATTAGGACTTGATATGAAGGTTCTTGATGCAGCTGATGCTGAAATTGACCTACGTGATTTGGATGAAGAAGAAGGCGATGACGCAGTTGTTAACATCAACAAGCCTGTAACGGATGACGCTACAGCTGATGCACCTGCTCAAACACCTTCTGAAGCACAAGGTGTTGCGAACACAAGTGATCAAGAAGACTAATTTTTGATCTGTTAAATCAGAAAATGTCCCCGGTTTAGTAATTGCTAAGCCTGTGGGTATGAGCAAAATATATCAGCGTGATAAGTGTGTTCATACCTGCAGGTTTACGATTGCAAATCGGATTGTTAAAGAACCTATGAAAGGGGTCAAACCATTGATTGATGTCAATAAGTTTGAAAGCATGCAAATTGGGTTGGCAAGTCCCAACAAAATTCGTAGCTGGTCTTACGGTGAAGTTAAGAAGCCCGAGACAATCAATTATCGTACTCTAAAGCCTGAAAAAGATGGGCTTTTCGACGAACGTATCTTCGGACCTACTAAAGACTATGAATGTGCTTGTGGAAAGTACAAGCGTATTCGTTATAAGGGAATCGTCTGTGATCGTTGTGGAGTTGAAGTTACAACTTCTAAGGTCCGTCGTGAACGCATGGGTCACATTGAATTAGCCGCTCCTGTATCACACATCTGGTACTTCAAGGGAATTCCATCACGTATGGGATTGGTTTTGGATATGTCACCACGTTCATTGGAAGAAATCATTTACTTTGCATCATATGTTGTCACTGAAGCTGGTGATACACCATTGACTGAAAAGCAAATTATTTCAGAACGTGAATACCGTGAGTTAAAGCAACAATATGGTAACCAATTTGAAGCTGGAATGGGTGCTGAAGCCATTAAGACTTTGCTATCACATGTCGATGTGGAAGCTGAAGTTCAAAGTTTGAAGGCTGAGTTACGTGAAGTAACTGGTCAAAAGCGTGTGCGTGCCGTTCGTCGTTTGGATATTTTGGAAGCCTTTGCGACTTCTGGTAACAAGCCTGAATGGATGATTATGGATGTTATTCCAATTATCCCACCTGACTTGCGTCCAATGGTCCAACTTGAAGGTGGTCGTTTTGCGACTTCTGATTTGAACGACTTGTACCGTCGTGTGATTAACCGTAACAACCGTTTGAAGCGTTTGTTGGAGTTGAATGCCCCTGGTATTATCGTGCAAAACGAAAAGCGTATGTTACAAGAAGCGGTTGACGCTTTGGTCGACAACGGTCGCCGTGGTCGTCCCGTAACAGGTCCTGGTAATCGTCCATTGAAGTCATTGTCACACATGCTTAAGGGTAAGCAAGGACGTTTCCGTCAAAACTTGCTTGGTAAGCGTGTTGACTATTCAGGACGTTCAGTTATCGACGTTGGTCCTTTCTTGAAGATGAACCAAATGGGATTGCCTGTACCAATGGCAATCGAATTGTTCCGTCCATTCATTATGCATGAATTAGTTGAACGTAGTTTAGCTGGTAACATTCGTGCTGCTAAGCGTAAGATTGATCGTCGTGATGATGATGTGATGGATGTGGTTGAAGATGTAATCAAGGAGCACCCAGTTCTTTTGAACCGTGCCCCAACTTTGCACCGTCTTGGAATCCAAGCCTTTGAACCTGTTTTGGTTTCAGGTAAGGCGATGCGTTTGCACCCATTGGTCTGTGAAGCTTATAACGCCGACTTTGACGGTGACCAAATGGCCATTCACGTACCTTTGTCAGATGAAGCACAAGCTGAAGCACGTTTGCTAATGCTTGCCGCTGGTCACATCTTGGCACCTAAGGATGGAAAGCCTATCGTTACACCATCACAAGACATGGTTATCGGTAACTACTACCTAACGACTGAAGAAGCTGGTCGTGAAGGTGAAGGCATGATCTTTAGTAGTGTTGATGAAGCCCGTACTGCTTACCAAAACGGTTATGTGCATTTGCACTCACGTGTTGGTATTCAAACGGCTGCTTTCCCAGCATCAAAGCCATTTACTGACGAACAACGTTCAAAGGTTATGGTAACGTCTGTTGGTAAGTTGATCTTTAACGAGATCTTGCCAGTTGACTTCCCATACTTGAACGAACCAAATTCAGCAAACTTTGCTGAAATTGATAACCGCTTCTTCTTAGATGCTGGTACGGATATTAGTGATTACTTCGCTGATACACCAATTTTGCCACCATTTAAGAAGGGATTCTTGTCAGATATCATTGCCCAAATTTATAAGGTTTATAAGGTTACGGAAACGTCACTTCTTTTGGACCGTATGAAGGACTTGGGTTATGATATATCAACTAAGTCAGGTTTGACTGTTGGTATGGCTGACGTTACTGAATTGACAGAAAAGCCTGAACTGGTTGAAGCTGCCCACAAGCAAGTTGCAACAGTTACAAAGCAATTCCGTCGTGGTTTGATTACAGATGATGAGCGTTATGAACGTGTTATCGCAATTTGGAATAAGGCTAAAGATGATATTACTGATCAATTGATTGCGCACTTTGAACCTGACAACAACATCTTCATGATGTCAGATTCTGGAGCTCGTGGTAATATCTCTAACTTCTCTCAACTTGCTGGTATGCGTGGTTTGATGGCTGCGCCTAACGGACGTATCATGGAATTGCCAATCATCTCAAACTTCCGTGAGGGTCTATCTGTGTTGGAGATGTTCTTCTCTACCCACGGAGCTCGTAAGGGAATGACCGACACGGCCTTGAAGACTGCCGACTCTGGTTATATGACACGTCGTTTGGTTGACGTTGCGCAAGACGTTATCATCCGTGAAGACGATTGTGGAAGTGATCGTGGTCTTGATGTTGCCGCTATTATGAATGGTAATGAAGTTGTGGAACCATTATACGATCGTATTTTGGGTCGTTTCGCACAAAAGTCAGTTATCGATCCAGAAACTGGTGAGACAATTGTTGCGCACAACGAAATGATTGATGAAGCTAAGGCACAACAAATTCTTGATGCCGGTATCACAACAGTAAACATCCGTTCAGCCTTCACTTGTAATACAGAACACGGAGTTTGTGTTAAGGACTACGGTCGTAACATGGCTACCGGTGATGTTGTTGAAGTTGGAGAAGCTGCCGGAACTGTTGCCGCTCAATCAATCGGTGAACCTGGTACTCAATTGACTATGCGTACGTTCCACACGGGTGGAGTTGCCGGAAACGACATCACGCAAGGTCTTCCTCGTGTGCAAGAAATCTTTGAAGCACGTAACCCTAAGGGTCGTGCCGTGATTTCTGAAGTTACTGGTGAAATTCAATCAATTGAAGAAAACCCAGCTGACCGTACGAAGGAAGTTACAGTTGAAGGTGAAACTGATACACGTACTTATACTTTGCCAATGACAGCACGTATGCGTGTTGCAGAAGGCGATCATATTCACCGTGGTGAGACTTTGAACGAAGGTTCAGCTGACCCTAAGGAAATGATCGAAGTGCGTGATACACTTGCTACAGAAAATTACCTAGTGGACGAAGTTCAAAAGGTTTACCGTATGCAAGGTGTTGAAATTGGTGATAAGCACATCGAAGTTATGGCACGTCAAATGCTTCGTAAGGTGCGTGTCATGGATCCAGGTGATACAGAATTGTTGCCAGGAACTTTGATGGACATCGCTGAATTCCGTGCGGCCAATGAAAAGCCATTATTGGAAGGTAAGTTGCCTGCAACTGGTCGTCCAATCTTGCTTGGAATTACAAAGGCCTCATTGGAAACAAACTCATTCTTGTCAGCCGCTTCATTCCAAGAGACAACTCGTGTCTTGACTGATGCTGCTATTCGCGGTAAGAATGACCCATTGATTGGTTTGAAGGAAAACGTTATTATTGGTAAGTTGATTCCAGCTGGTACTGGTATGAAGGAGTACCAAGCTGTGCAACCCGAAGTAGTAGGCGAGCCTATCGTAACTAATGAAGATGGTACAAATATTCCATCAACTTCAGACATTGCAAATGCAATGAGTGAAACTGCGGAATAATTTTAATAAAGAAGTGGACTGATAGTTTATCAGTTCGCTTTTTTTGTTTGACTTTAAATTGGAATAAAAGTGTGTCATAATTATACTTACAATAAGTAAATTAAATCGGAAATATTGGAGGATCTCATGGAAGATTTTACATTTGTAAATAAAACAGAAGTTCGTTTTGGGGCCGACCGACTTGATGCTGAATTAGCGCCAGTCATGGAACGTTTTGGGAAACGCATTCTATTAACTTACGGTGGTGGATCAATTAAGAAAAGCGGTTTATATGACCGAATTATGACCGCCTTGAAAGATTTTGAAGTGTTTGAATTGGATGGTATCGCACCAAATCCAAAGATTGCCTCAGTTCGTGATGGGCAACGTTTAACGAAGGAAAACGATATTGATGCCATTCTAGCAGTTGGTGGTGGATCAGTAATTGATGCAAGTAAATTGATTGCGTCAGCACGTTTTTATGATGAAGATCCATGGGACTTAGTCATTAATCCAGATATTCGTCAAACAATTGACCAATTACCATTTGTTGATATTTTGACTTTGTCCGCAACTGGAACGGAAATGAATAATGGCTCAGTCATCTCAAATCCAGACACACATCAAAAGTTAGCAACCTTTGGACCAAATACACCAGCTGTTTCATTTTTAGATCCAACTTTGACATATTCAGTTTCAAAGTGGCAAACAGCAGCTGGATCAATCGACATTATGTCACATCTATTTGAACAATATTTTGATAATGCGACGAATAATGACGTTCAAGATGGATTGCGTGAAGGTGTGATGCGTGCGGTCATTAAGTGGGCGCCGGTTGCATTAGCTGATCCAAAAAACTACGATGCACGTGCTAATTTGATGTGGGCATCAACAATGGGGTTGAACGGACTAGTTGGTTTGGGTAATCAAAATGACTGGACTGTGCATCCAATTGAACATGAATTATCAGCATATTATGATATTACCCATGGTGTTGGTTTGGGAATTCTAACACCACGTTGGATGTCATATATTTTGAGTGAGACGACAGCTGCTAAATTTGCACAATATGGCCGTAATGTGTGGCATATTGTTGGAGATGATGACATGGCTGTTGCAAAACAAGCGATTCAACAAACCTATGATTGGATTAAGAGCCTAGATGTTCCAATGACACTTCCAGGTGTAGACATCACTAGTGATGAACATTTCTTGGCAATGGCTGATTCAGCTGTTGAAGTTGGTGCTTTGGACACAGACGCCTATGTTAAGTTGCAAGCTGAAGATGTGGTGAAGTTATTTGAAGCATCAATGACAACTGATAATTTTGAATAAAACTGAAAACGTGAGCAGCCAACTCACGTTTTTTTTGTGTTCTAAAATAAGGTATACTTAGATGATATGATAAATGATGATTGGGAGGATAGTATGGAAGACTTTACCTTTGTAAATAAAACTGAAGTTCATTTTGGACCAGATCGATTTGATTCAGAATTAGCACCAGTTATGGAACGCTTTGGGAAACGCATTCTGTTAACGTATGGGGGTGGTTCAATCAAAAAGACTGGACTATATGACCGCGTAATAAAGGCGTTAGATGGTTTTGATATTATCGAATTAAGTGGAATTGAGCCCAATCCAAAGATTGACTCAGTGCGTGCTGGTCAAAAGCTGGTTAAAGAGCATGATGTTGACGCTATTTTAGCGATTGGTGGTGGGTCAGTTATTGATGCAACCAAGGTTATTGCATCAGCTCGATTTTATGACGGTGATCCATGGGATTTGGTATTGAATCCAGCATTACGTCAAAAGATAGATCAATTACCATTTGTTGATATCTTAACCTTAGCGGCAACGGGTAGTGAAATGAATTATAACTCAGTCATTTCCAATCCAGATACCCATCAAAAGCAAGGTACACGTGGGCCAAATAGTCCAGCAGTGTCATTTTTAGACCCAACCTTGACTTATACTGTGTCACAACGTCAAACAGCAGCTGGTTCAACTGATATTATGTCACATTTATTTGAACAGTATTTCGATAATGCCATTAATAATGATGTGCAAGACGGATTACGCGAAGGTGTGATGCGTGCCGTGATTAAGTGGGCACCTGTGGCGATTGAAGAACCTGATAACTATGATGCGCGTGCTAATTTAATGTGGGCATCAACCATGGCATTGAACGAATTGTTGCGCCAGGGAAATAAAAATCGTTGGACAGCACATGCCATTGAGCATCAGCTTTCAGCCTATTATGACATTACCCATGGGATTGGGTTAGGAATCTTAACACCACGCTGGATGACCTATGTGTTGAGTGATGAAACAGCACCAAAATTTGCACAATATGGTCGTAATGTCTGGCATTTAGAAGGTGATCAAGATATGGATGTAGCAAAAGCCGCGATTCAAAAAACATATGATTGGATTAAAGCTTTAGGCGTACCAATGACGCTGCCCGAGGTCGGAATTGATTCTGATGAAAACTTCAAGGTGATGGCACAAGCGGCTGTTACAGGTGGAAAGTTAGACAAGGTCGCGTTTGTAAAACTCAAGACTGCTGACGTGGTTAAGCTATATGAACAATCAATGACAACTGAAGGATTTGAATAAATCAAATTTGTGAGCATTCAGCTCACTTTTTTTATTCAAATGGAACAAATCATAAAAAAGGAAAATAATGAAAAAAATTGAACAGGGAACGAAATTTATAGAAGCGCATACGCAGGTTTTTCAATGTCCCACCTGTCATCGTGCTTATGAACAAGTAGAAGGACATAGCCTTGTGTGTCCGAATGGACATCGTATGGATCTCAACAAAAAAGGTACGTTGAATTTTTTGAACCGCACGGTTGATACGGAATATGACGATGGCATGTTAGAGGCACGCCGACATGTCCTTTCAGAAGGTCTATTTGACGGCATTATTCAAACCGTAGCAGATGCATTGGAACCACAAGCACAAACAATTTTGGACATTGGAACGGGAGAAGGCTCGCCATTAGCTAAATTATTGGCACGACGTGGTGAACAAGATACTGGCATTGGTTTTGATATCTCAAAAGCAGGTGTGAATTTAGCAACACAATTGCCAACCCAAGCATTTTTTATGGTCGCTGATTTAGCACATTTACCATTAGCCGATGCAAGTATTGATACGATTGTTGAATTCTTCTCCCCAAGCGCGTATGACGAATTTGATCGCGTCTTAAAAGATGGGGGCCGGTTAATTAAAGTGATTCCGAATGCTGGTTATTTACATGAATTAAGAGAAATGCTTTATCCAGTGGATTCACCAAATCATACGTATAGTAATGAAAAAGTCTTAGCACGCTTTATGGAACGTTACCCGAATGCGAACCGCATCGAGACGACATACCAATGGCCAATTCCAACAGACTGTTATGTGGACCTCTTGCATATGACACCTTTGCATTGGGGAGCACGACCAGAAGCACAAAAATTAGCTGAAACTAGCCCAATATCTAACGTAACGGTAGATGTGACCGTGTTAATTGTCGAGAATATGGGATGAAATGCATCTTTTCCACATAAAACTGTGGAAAAATAACGGAGAGTTCGGTAAAATGGTTTTAGTTATGATTATTAAATTTTAGTAAAGGAAAATAGGTGTTGCAGCATGTTTCCAGATCGTTTGCGTGAATTACGAAAAGGCCGTGGTATCACATTGGAAAACTTAGCTGATGCAATGAATCAGCAGTTAGATCCTGGTCAAAAACCAAATACGGCAGCACAAATTGGTAATTGGGAACGTGGCGACCGCTCACCTTCTTATCTTGAAGTTTGCAAGTTAGCCGAATTCTTCAATGTTTCATTAGACTTTTTAGTTGGTCGTACAATGGCTGAGAAGACTGATTTATCTTTACTATTTTTATCGGGTAAGGAAATTGATTTTAATGGAAAGCCGTTAACTGATCAAGAACGTTTTGATATTTTTCAATATGTTAATGCGTATCTGAACCCAGCAACTGAATTAAAGGATGGGGATGTGACCATCAACCATCAAGAAAACCTATTTTAGGAGCCAAAGAGAAATGTCAGAAAGTCATTTATCATTTGGGACTGGGCGTCAGCTAGCGTATATCGATTATCTCGATGCGTTAGCTGATTTTTTTATCTTATTTAAAGATATTCCAGGCCTTAAAGACAAGTTACAATTAGCGCAGACGGCGGTTAAAGCCATTAACCAAGGCGAATTTCCGCCACCACTACATGATATGGCTGTGACAGAAACCGATATTGCAGCTACACAAGCCTATGTGTTAGCACGTTATCCGCAGCAACCGGAGCAGGGAAATGCTTTGTGGGAGCAATTACGCGAGGCACTCGAACAAGTGGACTATTGTCTACAAAACATTCGTGATGAATTCATTGAAGATTTCAATTTGTATGCGTATTTGACCCCAACGTTCTTAGGAGCTTTATCAAAAGAGTTGGCTGGCAAATCTACTTTAGAGATAATGGCTGGTCAAGGGTATTTATCAGCTGGCCTAAGGGCGTTACGACCGGATCAAACAATTATTGCGACAGATAATCAAGACTGGCAATATCAGCCAGTGGATGCAGTGACACCGGTCACTTTAGTTGAGAATTTGGATGCATTAGCGGCTATTGATAAATATGGGAATCAAGTTGAGGCGATTTTGATGAGTTGGGCGCCTGATACAAGTGACATCGATTGGCAAGTGCTCCAAAAGATACGGCAAGAACACCCTGAAATTACATTTTTGGTGATTGGCGAATTTAAGGGTGCGACAGATTCTGAAATTTTTTGGCAGTCAGCAACATTAAATGAACTTGATGCGATTAATGCAACGCGGCCACCTTTTGATTTGATTGATGAAAAAATTTATCGTGTTTCCTGAATCAATAACATAAGCAAACAAAATAAGTGATTGTAATCTTAAATATGGATTACAGTCGCTTATTTTTATTTAACAGGGTATCGGAGATTGCATATTCGTCATGCTTTGATAAGTCACTGAGAGAATGGATATGTATTTGTAAAAGCACGGCTATGTTCCTTTGGGTCGAGTTAGGGTAAATTAATAAAGTTAATTTGTGCAAATTTTCAAACAAATCGCGTTTATATTGATGTCACCAGGTTGGTGAAATACAGGAAAGGAGTGTTGAGACTGAACCATCAATGTTAAACGGGGGAATAATGAGATGCGCTTGATTAAACAAATGACTTATACAACAGTTGCAACAATTTTTTTAGGAAGTACAGTGCCTTTTGTCGTACCAACACAACAAGCAGGGGCTAATATTCTAAGTGCACAAAATTCGTTTGTGCCGGAGAATATTGAAACATCGATGACTCAAATTTCTGGGGCAATTGATGTGCAGAAGCTTTCAGGGGAAGCATTATCTCAATTTGAGAAAAGTATTGAAATTGCCGCTCAAAGAATGGGATTATCTAAAGTAGATGAGGCATCCGCAATAGACGTTTTGAGAGGATTTTTCGATTCCAAACAAGCGTATTATGCGAATACACAATTAGCAACAGAAGCCTTAATTAGTGCTATTGATCGGAATCATCAGAATGTGTTGTCCGGCGAACAAGTCTTGGCCGCACGTCATGGTAAAATCTCAACACGATTTTTAGGGGCAGTCTTAGACATTGTGATTTCGGCCTGTGTTGGGGGTGGTGTTGGTGCAGCGGCAGCATTGGTACGTCGTAAAGGGCGTGCAGCAGCTAAGCGAATTGTTCAGCAACGAGTTGTAAATAAAATGAGAGGGATGGGCTTAGGGCGTGCAGCAGGTTATGCAAGTGCAGCACTCGACCTTGCCTTAGGCTATTATTCGCCAGGATCAATTATTGCGCATCGAATTGATGCACATGACCGTAAGCGAAATAATGGCTGGATTGAATTATGGTAACAACAAAACAACTAAAGTGGATATATTTAACTTTAGGTTTCTTAATGCTATTAGCGTTGATGGTTGGACATGAAAATAGTTGGTTTTATCGCTTTGAAGCAGCGGTATTAGGAGGATTGGTATTTACAAGTACAGAAAATCATTCGAAGGCTGACTATCATTGGTTCGCTGGTATATTCGTTGGCGTTAATTTAGCGATGTTGATCAATGGCATGTGGGATGTGACACCGGCATGGATTCATTTAGGGATTAGTGGTGTTTGTGCAATGGTATTAATGTTAACTTTTGTGCAAAAATTGGGTAAGTAGTGAACAGCATGTGATTAGATTGCTATATGCAAGACAGTGAAATTTAATCGTAGAAAATTGGTTAGCAGGTGGCGGCAGTGTACCGTTACACGGCTAACCAATTTTTTTGATGCTACCTGTGAATTTAGGTGAAATTTTCAAACTCGAAAAAACGTTTAAACCCTTGTCAGGGCACAATTTGTTAGATACTGTAACTTTGAATTGACAAGCATAATTTAGAGGTCTAACATGAAACATGCGCTTAAATGAATGCGCTTACATTTACTTGGGTTTTTGAATGCTTCGTAGGAGGAGTAGGATGTTTAATTGGTTACTTGCATCACCGGATGCAACAGAACGAGTTCCGGAAGATAAGATTGATAGCACCTATAAGAAAAAACAAATTGGCGTTTTGGTTGCCACTAGTTTTTCTTACATTGCTTATTATATTATTCGTCTAGTTTTCACAACTGAACAAGGCGCAATTATGAAGGAATATGGTTTTCAATTGCACAAATTGGATTGATTCTTTCAACTTTTGGAATTGGGTATGGGATTTCTAAATTATTTATGGGTGCGTTGGCTGACAAGGCGAACACGAAATATTTTTTGGCTTTAGGTTTATATTTATCAGCAATTTTCAATGCCGGTCTAGCGTTTACGCATAATTTTTATGTCATTATGGGATTGATGCTCTTGATGGCATCCGTTCAATCAATGGGTGCGCCCGCTTGTCAGCGTGAAATTAGTTTGTGGTTTTCAAAAAAGAATCGTGGAACGGCGTATGCCATTTGGTCTTCAGCCCACAACGCTGGGGCCTTCTTGTGTGTGATGACAGTTGAATTAGGAGCATACTTATTTAATGGTTCATTATCTGCTATTTTCTTAACAGCTTCTGTTGTTTCTGCCGTAATTGCGACAATTATGTTGTTGATTAATTCTGAACGTCCTGAGACAGAAGGTTTACCTGATGTTGGAACTTGGTCAAATGATGTCGAGTTAACTGATAGTGGTGAAAATGCTATCGCCGATAAAACTGACTTATCAATTGTGCAAGTGTTCGTGAAGTACATTTTGATGAATAAAATTGTTTGGGCTGTGGCATTAACATCAATGGCTATTTATTTGATCCGTTATGGTGTGATGAGCTGGATTCCAAGTTACTTACCAACGAAGGGATTTAGTCCAAATTTTGCCAAGTGGTTGGTTGGAATTTTTGAAATTGCCGCTGTGCCAGGTGTGATTATTACTGGAATGCTTTCCGATAAGTTAAAGGGTCAACGTGCCTTGGTTTGTCTATTCTGTTTGGTTGGTTTAAGTATCGCGCTATTGATTTATTTCATGAGTAGCAACAAGACGTTGATTACAGTTGATCTATTCTTCATGGGAAGCTTAATTTATGCACCTGCAACATTAATCGGTTTGATGATTAATGAAGCTGTACCTAATTTTGCCGTCGGTGTGTCAACTGGATTCATCGGTTTCTTCCAATATGTATTGGGAGAAGTTGGTGCCACTGCTTTGATTGGTTCATTGATTGAGAAGTTTGGTTGGGGTGCAAATGCCGTTGTTATCTTTATCGCGCTTGGGTTGGTATTGATTCTAACGATTTACCTTGTTATGCATGAACGTCGGATTCTGAAAGAAGAAGAGCGTTTGAATCAAATGAGCTAATTGTTTAATATGAATAATTAAATAAAACCTGTCTCCAATTTTGGGACAGGTTTTTTCTTAGGGAAAAAAGGGATGTACAGCAGGTGCATTTATTGTTACGGTGCCGAATTTAGAAAACCGCTTGCCAACCTATGCCATTATCCGGCTTTTTAAAAGAGCTAACTCATGCTTTGTACGATTAAGCAATTCTTGGTCATCTAAATCGGCCAATAACTTCAGTTGATGCTTTATTTCATCGGAATGCTGCTGTATCAGAGCAGTTCTAATTTTAGCTGTAATCGAAATATCGTAACGATGGACTAGTTTAGCTTGCGCAATGGACTGTGAAAAGTAAGTTATGGCTTGTTTATATTCAGCATTTAAGAGACATAATAATCCAAGATTATTTAAGAAGGAGGCTTTGAGGTCAACTAGCTCAGGATAAGTTGTATCAATCTTTGATAGGGCACGCGTCGTGATGTTGATGGCATCTGTTAATTGAAAGAAAAACAACATATCATTGATAATGTATAAATCTGTTTTTTGCCAAGAATCAATTTTTTCAAAATGATGCCAAACGGGCAGAACAGTTTCTCTGAGCATATTGATTTCCTTATTTGATAAGTCTTTATAGTTCTCCACGATGATATATATGTCATTAACGGTATCATTGACAGTGTTTTGATGCCTGTGTTTACGCAATGATTCAATTTTCTGAATATGATAATTATTGGGAGCCGTGTCAGTGATATTCGTAAAGTACTGCGCGAGCAAAGACACGCTTGTACGGTCAAAATAGAGTCTTTCAAAATCAGATAATGTAACCCCTAGCCGGTCTATAAGCTTCATAGCCGTATCAAATGATGGTTCGTGTTCGCCATGTTCAATCTTCGAAATAGCTGATCGTGAAAGAATGCCTTCAGCAAGGTCTTTTTGTTTAATATTCCGTTCTTGTCTTAACTGTTTAATCAATTCTCCAGATTTCATGATACCGCCTCAGTTCAGTTAAATGTGACTATAGTACACATTATAAAAACAATGCGTTAGCAATGCTAGGATAAGAATTACAAATTAGGAAATGAGAGGGGCTTATTGATGGTAGACGAACTGTTTATGAATCGAATTAAAATAAATGGGACTAACAGTGTGATCATGGAACAATTGCTGAATCTAGATGTGGTGCAGATGTTGTCACAAAATAAGCACATCGTAGCAGTTAAGCCGGTTGATACGCATAAATATGTCATTAGAATGATGCAGGGGTCAATCGTACAAACACTCCAATTTGAAATGGAATTAAGACATAATTGTATCCTGTATATTTTAGAAAAAGATAACCAACTTTATTATATTGAATTTACGGTTGAGTCTATGAATAGTGAAGTAAGTCTGCTGAAACAAGAATTTTTGGTCGATAACATAAGACATTATTCTTTTTTGCAAGTTTGCTATTTAAAGCGTGTGTTTAGAAGGCAATTAACGAGTGTTAAAAAGATAGTTGACGTTCGCTTAAAATCGGTGCTTTAAAGGAGAATCAATTATGAAAAACATCTTAATCACGGGTGGAACTTCAGGTGTGGGGTACGCCAGTGCTAAACAATTAATTACGGATGATACGCATTTGATTATTGTTGGCAGAAATGAGGCGAAAGGCGCGCATGCGGTGCGAACGTTAGGGGATGCCAATGTCTCATTTATAGCTGCAGATTTGGGAACTAATCAAGGAATTACTTATTTAGCAGATGTCGTTAAGCAACGATTTACCAAACTGGATGGGGTGATATTGGCAGCGGGTGCCGTTACAAATGACGTGCGAGAAAATAGACAAATTAATTTCAGGACGCACTATGATTTAGTTATGGCATTAAAGCCTATGTTGACGCGAAGTAGAATCTTACTTGTTACAGGTAATCCGAAAGCCATTCAATTATTACCGATTAATGAACAACAGAATAGTCCTATCGCCCGTGCTGGATGGGTTTTAACCCATAAAACCTTGTTAATGATTTATCTGTCAGAGCTATTACGAGACGAACAGATTATTGTAAACAGTTTTTTCCCAGGTGAGGTCAAGAGTAATTTAATGCCTTACACACAGACATTGGTAAACACAGAAGTTCCGGTTGTAAAGTATCTTATGAACGATAGTGATTTAGCGCATGTGACTGGGACTTTTTTTGATGATAAAGGAAAAAAGATTGTGTTGAATTCAAATAAATATAATTTTGAGCGAGCAAAGGCGATTGTCACGAATGTTATCCAATAACTTAACTTATTTTATTACCATAAAGGTTTAAAAATTTAAACCAATGCGTTATACTGAATAAAGCTTACAAAAAGTATATAAAAACACGCAAGGGGATAATATGCAGACAGTATTAGGTAGTAATGGACAAATCGGTACAGAAGTTGCCAAGGAACTTTATCAAAATTACACACATGATATTCGTTTAGTTGGCAGACATCCGGAGAAGATTCACGAGACGGACGAACTCGTTGTCGCAGACTTGAACCAGTATGAAGAGACCTTACATGCCATCGAAGGCAGTGATGTGGTCTATTTTACAGTCGGATTGCCCTATAATCTTTGGGAAAGCCAATTTACGACAATTTTGAAGAATGTGATTAAAGCATGTCATGAAACAGGAGCTAAATTAGCGTACTTCGATAATACGTATATGTATCCTAAAGCGTCACATGTACAGTTAGAGGATAGTTCATTTGATGCGGTTGGACCGAAATCGACAATTCGAGCTGAAATGACCACGATGTTATTAGAGGCGATGCAAGCCGGTATTATCGAAGCAGTGATTGGACGCGCACCTGAGTTTTATGGACCTAACCATACACAAAGTATTACCAACACAATGGTTTTTGATCGCATAAAAGCTGGAAAACGTGCAATTGTTCCTTTGAATGCGCAAGCATTACGCACGTTGATTTGGACGCCTGATGCAAGTCGTGCGCTAGCTTTATTGGGTAATACTGATTCAGCATATGGTCAAACATGGCATCTGCCTACGGACGAACCAATCTCATACGATGCATTAATGCAAAAGACAGAGTCAGTGCTTGACCATAAGGTTCGTTATCAAACACTACCAATGGCTGTGTTTAAAGTCGGCAGTCATTTTAATAAAAATGCACAAGAATTATTGGAATTATTGCCACGTTATCAAGATGATAATATTTTCAATTCTGATAAATTTAAGCAACAATTTCCAGATTTCAAGGTGACCTCTTTTGATGAGGGTGTGCGCCAAATTTTTGATAAATAAAGGTTGGTATGATGACAAACCATGATCAATTAGCAGTTGATATCAATCAAGATATTACTGAAGTTGCAGACATCTTAGTTGCCTTGGGTGATAAAAAACGGTTAATGCTACTTTCACACTTAATCAATGCCTATCAGTCAGCACCGTTATGCGTACGTGACTTAACGGAATTAACTGATTTGTCGCGACCAGCTGTTTCGCATCATCTTAAAATTTTGCGAGAAGCTGGAATTATCAGTTTTAAAAAAGAAGGCACACAAAGCTATTACTTTTTAGATAATGTTCCAGCCAATGTCGCAAAGATAAAACAATTAACCGATGATTTAGTTAAAATAACTTGCTAATAAAAAACCAGCTCACACATGGGCTGGTTTTTTAGTGTACGCATATCTTCCTTGACAGTATTATTGATTATGTTTATATTAACATTATTAATATAAAAAATAGGAGCGACGTCAGATGGAAAAGCAGATGATAAAAATTAGCATATTTGTGAGCGGTATATTTGTTTGTATGTTAGACACAACGGTTATGAACATTGCGTTGCCGCAAATTAGTCAGTCATTTTCCACAAGTCTAGATAATTTGTCATGGGCGATAAATATCTATACGATACTTTTTGCGAGTTTAACGATTCCATTGACCCGTATTGCTGAAAAATGGGGAATGAATAAATCAATTTTATTCGGCTTCTTGCTGTTAGGAAGTGGATCATGTTTGTCAGGAATGGCAAATGCTTTACCTATGTTACTTATAGGTCGAGCGATTCAGAGTATTGGTGCAGCGCTTGTTTTTCCATTATCGATGACATTGGGAATTGAACAAGTTAAACAAGATAGTCGTACGGGTATGATTGCCCTATTAGGTGTGACTCAGGGGCTAGCGGCGGCACTAGGACCAATTATTGGTGGGGTTATAACGCAACTATTTTCATGGCGTTGGATTTTTTTAATTAACGTACCAATTATTATTTTGATTTTGTTTACGGGTCGTTTCGTTCTGAATCTGCATGAAGCAACCGGACAAAATAAACATTTTGATATAGCAGGATCAATCACTAGTATTATTTTTCTAGTCAGTTTGACGCTTGTTTTAACACAAGGGCGTATTTGGGGATGGACGAGTGTCGCGTCAGTGGGTACTATGATAGTCGCGCTATTAGTTTTTGTGGTTTTTATAATCATCGAAAAAAGAACAATGCAACCAATGATACCATTAGAACTATTCACGAATAGGCAGTTTAATGGTGCTGCAATTGTTATCGTTTTAAGTAATCTCTTTTTGGTTGCGATTACGGTTATTTTACCGACCTACTATACGACGGTAGCGCATTTTGATGCTTTGCATGCAGCTTTGATGCTTTTACCAATTACGATATTCATTTTTATCATGTCACCGATTGCTGGATTTTCACTTAAAAAAATAGGAGCAAAACAGTTGATTACATTAGGTTTTTTGTTGATGGCTTTGGGGTACTTGGGCTTTGGGTATAATGGACTGGAGAATCAGCTATATGCTTATTTAGATGGTGCATTGATTGGCGCAGGATACGGACTCATTACAGGACCAATTACGATTTTAGCCGCATCAGATTTTACAGGTGAATTACTTTCTGCATCGCAGAGTGTTGCAGGTGTGATGAGACAGGTGGGGACGGTATTAGCGGTGTCCATTTTTGTGACAAGCTTATATAGTAATATTGATAATGCCCAAAAACAATCAAATCAATATATGGAACAGTCGATTGGGGCATTACCAGTACCAAATCAGATAAAATCAGTGTTGATTGATAAGTCTAGGCAAGCGCTTAAAGATAATAATCAAACACAACAAATTCCGAAAAAGCATACCGGTGATAAAAAAATAGATGTGCGTATTAATATGACGCTTATAAAGATTAAAAAAGAAGCGGAAGCAAATATGATGAAGGCTTTTAAAAATTTATACAAAAGTGCCTTGCCATTCTTAATATTGAGTGCATTTTGCACATTGCTTTTTTGGAAAAACCAGAAAATTAGTGAATGAAAATGGTATGATTATTGAATTAAGATGAAAAATGTTCAATCAAGCGCAATTATATGTTTGTATCAAAGTTGAATACAGTGTGTGCAAAGGAGTAAACGATGAAAGGTAAGCATGTGATACTTGGTTTACTGAATACAAGAGGTGGGTTAACGGGTTATCAAATTAAAGAAATTGTGCAGACGCAATTGCATCATTTTTATGATGGTGGATTTGGTATGATTTATCCAACTTTGAAGAAGTTAGAAGAGGCTGAAATGGTTTCTAAAGAAACCATTAGCCAAGATGACAAACCCAATAAAAATGTTTTTTATATTACTGACTTAGGTAAAACGGAATTTAATCAAGCCGTCAATCAAAAGACAGAACCTGAAGTTTTAAAGTCTGATTTTTTAATGAAATTATACTTCGGTGCGTCGCTGGATAGTGGAAATGATGTGACCTTTTTGAAAGAAGAATTAGTACGGAAACAAGCAAGTTTGCAGCAGCTTGTTGAAAACATCGAAAAGTGGCGCAATGACGGGATGTCCGATCATCAGTTATTTACTGTTGAGTACGGAATGGCGTACTACCGCGCTGCGATTGAAGTGATTGAAAAAAGATTAGCAGAGATCAGCTAGAAAATAGTCCATAAAAAAGCGCCAACGGCATTACGTTGGCGCTTTTGATTTATTCATCTGAATTTGCTTGAGCTTCTGCTTCACGAGCAACCATTTGGGCATAATCATCGCCCCAAATTTCCATGGCCCGGATAACGGGATACAGCGATTTGCCAAATTCAGTCAAACGGTATTCAGTCTTAACAGGCACGACTGGGTAGATGGTTTTATCGATGAGCCCATCAGCTTCTAATTCACTTAGTTGCTTAGCTAACATTCTTTTGGAAACGTAGGGAAGCTTGCTTTCAAATTCGGAAAAGCGAAGGACTTTATTTTCAAACAAATGATACAAAATCACACTTTTCCATTTACCGGAAATAAATTGTAAAGTGTTTTGAACGGGACAACCTAAATCACAATCATAAACTTCGCGCATCAAAATGACAGTACCTCCAAATTTTAATATTAAACTTCCCCTCATATATCTATCCTAGCACTTGTTGCAACAAGTAGGTGAATTAATCTGCACCTAGTGCCTTTAAATTCACGTCTTCCATTGCTGAACGAAAGGTCTAACATAGTAGTTAGTAAAGCGAGGAGGGCTTGGAAGATGACAAATAACATTAAAGCGGTTGGCTTTTACCAACATTTACCAATTTCAGATGCAAAGAGTTTTGAGGATATTGAATTACCAGTACCAACGGTTGGTGGTCATGATTTATTAGTACGTGTTGACGGTGTATCAGTGAACCCAGTTGATGTTGGTGTCCGTAAAGGTGGTCGTCCCAAGCCCTTAAAGCATCCAAAAATTATTGGATGGGATGCGGTGGGGACTGTGATTGATACAGGCTCAGAAGTATCACTTTTCGCAAAAGGTGATCGTGTTTGGTATGCTGGTGACTTTACGAAGTCAGGGAGTGATGCGCAAAATCAAGTCGTTGATGAACGGATTGTTGGTCATGCACCAAAGAATTTAGACGATGAATCTGCCGCAGCGGTTCCATTGGTTGGATTGACCGCATATGAATCACTTTTTGAAAAATTGCATATCACATGGGGTAATAATGCGGATAAAACGATTTTGATTATTAACGGTGCCGGTGGTGTTGGTTCAATGGCCGTCCAATTGGCTAAACTGGCCGGACTCAAAGTGATTGCAACAGCTTCACGACCAGATTCAGTAGCCTGGGTTGAACAGCTAGGGGCAGACGAGGTGATTGATCATCATCAAGATTTGGTTAAGCAAGTGCATGCCTTGGGGTTACAATATGTTGATTATGTCTTGAATTTGAATAATCTTGATGCCCATTGGGATGAGATTGCAGAAGTTATTAAGCCTAATGGGATGATTGCAGCAACAACTGAAAACCATCGCTTGATTGATTTGCAAAAATTAACCAAGAAACGTGCTACATTCGCCTGGGAATGGATGTATAGTAAGTCTTATTATCAGGTTGATTTAGAATCACAGCATGAAATTTTGGATGAAATTGCGAAGCTATATGAAGATGGTAAATTGCAAACATTAGATAAAATTCATTACAGTCCGATTAATGCTGAGAATATGCGCAAAGCACATGCAGATGTTGAATCCGGTAAAATGGTCGGGAAAGTTGTTTTAACTGGTTGGGAAAAATAGGTGTTAGGCCAATAAATCCAATAAAAAACCGCTTAGCGTAAACTAAGCGGTTTTTATTATTTAACAAATTGTTCTGATAATTCTAGGAATTCATCAATGTCAGCTTGAACCAAATCAGCACCAGCTTGCCAGAAGTCAGGCTTGGTTAGGTCAACACCTAAGTGCTTTTGAGCAAGTTCTTCAGTAGTCATGTTGGCTGTGTCACGCAACAAACTAATGTAAGCTTCTTCAAAGTTATCTTGTGTTTTCGCCCATGCATAAATTCCTGAGCTAAAGAGATAACCAAATGTGTATGGGAAGTTATAGAATGGCACACCATCAATGTAGAAATGGAGCTTTGATGACCAGAAGTGGGGGTGACGCTTATTTAGAATACCGTCAAACGCTTCGCTTTGCGCCTCATCCATTAACGTATTTAGGCGTTCAGCAGGTACATAGCCTTGTTCACGCTCTTGATAAAACTTGTTTTCAAACAAGAAACGGGTACGAATGTTTAAGAACATGGCAATTGGATTTGTCATCTTCGCATCTAGCAAAACAACCTTTTCAGCATCAGTTTGTGCTTGTTGCACATTGGCATCTGCAATCAACAATTCAGCGAAAGTTGAGGCTGTTTCAGCCACGTTCATGGCATAGTCATCACGCCATAGTGGCAAATCTGTTAGTAAGCTAGAATGGAAAGCATGACCGAGCTCATGCGCGATGGTTGACGCATCGTTGACTGAACCTGTGAAAGTCAAGAAGATACGTGATTCATGGATATCTGGTAGGGTATCCATCCAACCACCTGGTTGCTTACCAGGACGGTCTTCTGCTTCAATCCATTGGTTTTCAAAAGCTTGTTGGGCAAAGTCAGCCATCTTTGATGAATACTTGCCAAAGTTTTGGATAATGAATTGCGCCACGTCATCATATGAATGTGTTTCAGGCTTATAGTCACCAACATGTGTTAGTGGGGCAACTTGGTCTTGCCAACCAATCCCATCTGTACCGAGCAAGGCTGCTTTACGATCAAAGTATGCCTTAAACATCCCCTTATTCTGATCAACAACTTGCCACATGGCATCAAGGGTTGCCTTTGACATACGATTCATCTCTAGTGGTTCTTCAAGATAATTTTCATAGTTGTGGGACTTTTGTTCCGTTAAACGAGCCCCAGCTAAATGATTGAGCGTGTCAGCTGTAATTGTTTCAGCTTGCCCCCACATGTCTTCATAGCCGTCCATTAGCTTAGAACGGGCGTCATTATCAGGATAACCATCCAGCATGTTTAGGGCTTGCCCAGCTGAAATCGTCTTTGTTTCACCATTCTCATCGGTAAATGGCATGTCGAGGGTCGCCGCAACGACATCGTAGTGACTTGACCATGCCGTGAGGCCATCCAACTTAAGTTGGTCAAGCAAGGCCTCGGTCTCAGGACGGCCTAAACGTTGGGCGCTATGACGTAGTTCCTTTAAAGTGAAAGCAACTGGTGCTAACTCAGGTAAGGCCACAATTTTTTCAAAGCTTGCGGCATCAAAATGTGCTAATAATAGCTTGTAGGCATTGAAGGGTTGGTTAAAGCCAGCAGAGAGGCTTTGAATTCTATTATCAACTGAACGGTAAGTCGGATTTGTATAATCGGCTGAAATTAAACCATTAATATAGGTACCAACGGTCTTTAGACCACTTTCAAGGTCTTGGACAAGTTGAGTGAGGGCAACTACTTCTGAAAAATCAGGATCAGCATCCGCTTGATAGTTGGCAATGCGTTGCTTGAGTGAGTCGGTTTGGTGTTGAATGGTTGCTAACTTCTCAGTAAAAGCATCCCCTTCCACGCCACCTGGGTATAGGTCAATTAAATTCCAATTTTCTGAATATGTCATAAGGCACCTCTCATTGTTTTTTAATATTGTATCATAGAATCAGTCCATCCTTAAAATTATTAGGAATTTCTTGTAGTTAACGGGGTATACATTTTAAATTTCAAATGATTTGCTATAATGGTTTAGTTATGAATTTTTAGATTTGTGAAAAGAGGAGTTCAGTCGAGCAAGACTGATATATTGAAAGAGATGAAAAAAGGGACGAAAATTGCGTTGGGAACCTTAGTTGGCTTTATTGTCATGGTACTGGTTATCGCGGCTGGACCATTTTATATGGTTGAAGTGCGTGGAGACAAAAGCTTTGTGTTGAGTGGTAACAGTAGTGGGGAAGTTGTTAAAAAGGACCCGCTTGCGGACCAAAAACAAGCTTGGAAAAAAGTGGACAATAAGCAAGATGTTGCGTTGACCACAAAAGATGGCACGCATTTGAAAGGGCAATACATTCCAGCTGCTAAAAAGACTAATAAAACCGCTGTGATGATTCATGGTTTTGGTGTGGATCATACGGAAATGATTCCTTATGCGAACTTAATGCACGACCAAGGCTACAATGTGTTGCTAAGTGATAATCGTGCAGCGGGTAAGTCCGAGGGTAGTTTTATTGGCTATGGCTATTTGGAAGCAAAAGACTATTTGGAATGGATTGATAAATTAATTGATGATAATCCAAATAGTGAAATTGTCGTTTACGGAACATCATTAGGTGGGGCAACAACAATGCTTTTGTCAGGAATGAATCCGCCTAAGCAAGTGAAGGCCTTCATTGAAGATTGTGGCTACACAAGTATGCGCGAAGAATTAGTTTATGAGGCCAATACACTCTTTGGCATTCCAAAGTGGGTTGCCAATCCCTTGATTAGTGTCATGTCAGTTTATTCAAAAATTCTTGCCGGTTATTCATATAATCAAGTGGATAGTGTTGCGGCCGTTAAAAAGAACGATCGCCCAATGTTATTTATTCATGGGGATGAGGATAATTTTGTGCCAGGTTACATGGTGCATGACGTCTATGATGCGGCAAAGGGACCTAAAGAAAAGATGGTTGTTGCTGGTGCTGACCATATGGAAGCATACCGTTTGGACATTCCAAAGTATGAACATAAGGTTGAAAGTTTCTTAGATAAATATATGGATTAAAAACTAAGGTATTGTTGTGTTTACGACAATACCTTTTTTATGTGGTCATGCTACAATAGAATGGACAAAGATGAGGTAAAGACGATGACAGATTATTACTATACAGAAGAACCAACGGCAGCGCATGACGAGCATACTTTCCAATTTGATTTATTGGGCCATCCCTTAACATTTACAACTGACGCAGGTGTTTTTTCAAAGAGCACGGTCGACTATGGGACACGGGCCATGCTTGAAGCCTTTGACCGCGATGAAATTCCAGATGGGCCGATTTTAGATTTAGGGGCTGGTTATGGGCCTGTGGCTATATCATTGGCTAAAACACTACCCGATCGTCAATTTGTTGCGGCAGAAATTAATCACCGTGCCGCCGGGTTGATTGTTCGTAATGCACAAGCGAATCAGGTAGCGGATCAAATTGAAGTAGTGACATCGGATTGCTATGAAAATGTGCATGATCGTTTTGCGGCAATTTTAGTAAATCCACCAGTGCGAGCTGGGAAAGATGTTGTTCAAACGATGATTAGTGAAGCCAAGAATCATTTGCTACCGGAAGGGACATTAACTGTCGTTTTGCAAAAGAAACAAGGTGCTCCTTCTGCCAAAAAGCTCATGCTTGAAACCTTTGATAATGCCCAAACTATTTCAAAGGATAAAGGTTATTACATTATGGAGAGTGTGTATGTCGACGGAACTAACGCCTGAACAAATTGATTATTTTATGGGTCAAGCGTTATACGAAGCACGTAAAGCAGGCGCATTAGGTGAAGTTCCGATTGGGGCCGTGGTTGTGAACGATGGGGAAATTGTGGGCCGTGGCTTTAATTTGCGTGAACGTTTGCAAGACGGGACCCAACATGCCGAGTTGTTAGCAATTAGTGAAGCAAATCGTTTGTTACATTCGTGGCGATTGCCCGAAGCACAGTTGTTTGTGACCTTGGAACCGTGCTTGATGTGTGCAGGCCTAATCCAACAAACGCGGATTACAGACGTTTACTATGGTGCCGAAGATCCAAAGGGTGGCGCAGTCCATTCCTTATATCAGGTATTAGAAGATGAGCGTTTAAACCATCAAGTGCATGTCGTTTCCGGTGTACGTCAAGATGAAGCAAGTCAGTTGCTCAAAGATTTTTTTAAAGCAGTTCGCAAGCGACGCAAGGCGCAAAAGCGGGCGGAGAAAGAAGCTAAAAATAACTAGTCAAAAAAATGAGGACGTGTTATACTATCTTCTGGTGGGGCAAGTATGCACTTCGAATCGTGTCAGGGTCGGAAGGCAGCAGCACTAAGGAGACCGTGTATTGTGCTTCACTTCCTTAAGTATATAAAGTCGCTAGCTGATAATTTTATCGGCTGGCGTTTTTTTTGATAAAAGTTCTGTTAGAATAGAGTGTATTAAATTGACAGATTGGAGGACGTTGGATTGGCATATCAAGCTTTATACCGGACATGGCGTCCGCAGAAATTCAGTGACATGATTGGGCAAGAGGTTGTGACCCGGACTTTACGGAACACAATTATCAGCAATCAAATTACGCATGCCTATTTGTTCAACGGCCCTCGGGGAACTGGTAAAACATCAGCTGCTAAGATTTTTGCCAAGGCGGTGAATTGTTTACATCCCGTCGATGGGGAACCAGATGATACCTGTGAAATTTGTGTGGCAATTAATGAAGGTGCCCTTGGTGATGTGATTGAATTGGACGCGGCGTCTAATAACAGTGTTGATGAAATTCGACAAATTCGTGAAGATGTTAATTACGCCCCAACGCGGGCTCAATATAAAGTCTACATTATTGATGAGGTGCACATGCTTTCAACAGGTGCATTTAATGCGTTGTTGAAGACATTAGAAGAACCACCTGCAAACGTGATTTTTATTTTGGCAACAACGGAACCACAAAAGATTCCAGCCACGATTATTTCACGAACGCAACGCTTTGATTTTAAGCGAATCAGTGCGCAAGATGCATTAAATCGTATGAAATATATCTTAGACGAAGTCGGGGATGCTTATGATGAAGATGCATTACGTGTGATTGCTAATGCTGCTGATGGTGGGATGCGTGATGCCTTAAGTATTTTGGATCAAGTGCTCTCATTCGGTGATGATACGGTTACCTTGGAAAATGCACTGTTGGTTACTGGTTCAGTGACGCAAACATTGTTGGGTGAGTATGTGCAAGCTTTGCAAGCGCATGATACGAAGTCCGCGCTAGCTAAGGTTGAAGAAATTCTTGATGCCGGTAAGGATGTGAATCGCTTCGTAGAAGATTTAATTAGTTACGCCCGTGACTTATTGCTTTATACAGAAGCACCTGATTTAATTACACTTGTTCCAGATGATAACTTTAAGCAATTGGCTGAAGCAACGCCGGCGCAAGTTTGGTACGAAATGATTGACGTCTTAAGTGAAACGCAACAACAATTACGCTTTACGAATCGACCAAGTGTTTACTTAGAAGTGTTGACGGTGAAGCTAAGTGCTGTGCAGACAAAGCCGCAAGCTGTCAGCGAACAAGTGGCTGTAACACCTGTCACGCCGACACCGGTACAGCCTGAAGTTAAGGCAACAAGCAGTCAGCAGGCACCGGCTGAATCAGTGGTTGCTGCGCAAAACAATGTTGCCGCCAAGCAGCCAGTGGCGCCTACGCCAACTGAGCCAACCAATCAGACACCAAAGCCAGCACAAGCAAGCATTCAAGTGGCCTCGGACCAAGCGGCCGTGTTTAAAGTATTACGGCAAGCAACACGTGGTGATTTGAATCGCATTCAAGGTATTTGGGGCGACTTGGTGAATGCTTTATCAGTGCCGCAACAAGCGATGCTAAATGTGGCGCGACCAATAGCGGCAGCACCTGAAGGACTTGTGATTGCTTTTGATTACGATGTTATTCGGGTCAATGCCATGCAAAATCAAGACCTATTGGCGAAGCTAACCCAACAATTGCGCATTTTAACGCAAGCAGACAGCGATCGTCAGTTAGTGTTTATTGTTAATGAAGATTGGCCTAATTTACGAGCTGAATTTGTTAAGGAAACACGTGGCGTTACAAGTGAAACAAGTTCGCCCGCGCAAGGGGAACCAGCCAGCCCAAATATGGTGGATGATCCAACCATGCAAGGGCTTATTGATCAAGCTGAATCAGAAGTTGAAGCAAATCCAGCTGTTGATGAAGCTAAAGCCATTTTTGGAGCTGACTTAGTTGAAACACAGGATAATTAAAATGTGAACACGCATAAGAAAGAAGAGGATTTACGAATGTTTGGTGGACAAAACATGCAACAAATGATGAAGCAAATGAAGAAGATGCAATCACAAGTGCAATCAGAACAAGCTGCGATTGCTGAAACAGAGTACACAGGTTCAGCGCCTAGTGATATGGTAACCGTTAAATTTAATGGTGACCACGAAATGCTCGATATGCAAATTAAGCCCGAATTGATTGATCCGGAAGATCCAGATGAATTGTCAGACATGATTTTGGTTGCTGTCAATGATGCTTTGAAGAAACTTGAAGCCGATACAGAAAAGCGTATGGGCCAATTTGCACCTAAAGGCATGGGTGGATTTTAAGGCAACTTTAGGAGAAAGAAGGTAGTCTTGTGCAATATCCTGAACCGGTGGCTAAACTCATAGACAGTTTTACGAAACTGCCTGGAATTGGGATTAAAACAGCCACACGCCTTGCTTTTTTTGTGATTGATATGCCAGAAGAAGATGTTACTGGGTTTGCACAATCGTTGATTTCGGCTAAACGTGATTTAACTTTTTGCAGTATTTGTGGTAACCTAACGGAAAATGATCCATGTAATATCTGTACTGACACGAATCGTGATCAACAAACGGTGTTGGTTGTCGAAGAAGTGAAGGATTTGATGGCGATTGAAAATGCGGGTGAGTATCATGGACTTTACCATGTCTTACACGGTGTTTTGTCACCAATCGCAGGAAAAGGTCCCGATGATATCAATATTGATGCATTGGTGACGCGTTTACAGAAAAATGAAGCAATTGAAGAAGTGATTGTCGCAACAAATGCGAATGCAGAAGGCGAAGCCACTGCCATGTATCTGTCTCGTTTGCTTAAGCCGGCCGGCATTAAAGTATCACGATTGGCAACCGGATTGTCAGTTGGTAGTGATATTGATTATGCTGATGAAATCACCTTAATTAAAGCAGTTGAAGGAAGGACAGAGCTGTAATGTTTGGAATGAAGAAAAAAACACGCTTGAACGTGCAACAATTCGATGATTATTTGACAGATGGAATTGCTGACGCCAAGTATGATTTTGAAAAAGCGAAACTTTCACAAGATGCGATGCTAGAAAGTGATGCAGACGTTCGTTATATTTTGGCGCAAACAGCGCTACAAAAGCAAAAATACTTCTTTTTGTTACGAGCTGCCCGTCAACGCAATGTGACCGCTAAATTCCATCAAGCTTTCATTCATCCAGAAATGTAAGATTTATAAAGGACTTAACCAATTTGGTTAGGTCCTTTTTTGCTATGCTATAATGTAGGGAATAAAAAAATAAAGGTGTGGCTTATGACGGGAAAATTTATCTCCTTTGAGGGTCCTGATGGTGCAGGTAAAACGTCAGTCTTAAAGGCTATTTTAGAGCGATTAGAACCAGCGCTTGGGACAAAATTATTGATTACACGTGAACCTGGGGGCAATCAAAATGCAATTGCTGAAGCAATTCGTGATTTGGTATTGAGCCCAGACTACCCAGAAATGGATTCACGGACAGAAGCGTTGCTTTACGCAGCGGCACGTCGACAACATGTGGTTCAAACGATTCAACCTGCTTTGGCAGCAGACAAAGTGATTATTTCAGATCGCTATTTAGACAGTTCAATTGCCTATCAAGGTGGTGGCCGTGAACTGGGGGTGGCTAATATTGAACAAATTAACGCCTTTGCAACACAAGGTTTACAACCTGAAGCAACTATCTATTTAGATTTAGCACCAGAAGTTGGCTTGGAACGGATTCAAGCCCATCGCCAAGGCGAGATTAACCGTTTGGATGTGGAAGCCTTAGCTTTTCACCAACGTGTGACAGATGCGTATCATCAGTTGATTGCGCAAACACCTGACCGTTTTTGGGTGATTGATGCCAGTCAACCCTTAGACGCAGTCATTGCAGACGCGTGGGATGCGATGCAAGAAATTTTAGCCAGTGAATTAGCATAAAACGAGGAGGAATGAACAATGAAAATGGTTACAGCAGTGGTACAAGATCAAGATGCAGCAAAGTTAGGAAAAGCGTTGGTTAAAGCTGGCTTTGGGGCAACCCGCTTAGCTTCAACAGGAGGCTTCTTGCGTGCCGGAAGTACAACTTTCATGATTGGAATTGATGATGATCGTTTGGATGAAGTTTTAGATGTCATCAAGCATTCAGCCAAAAAGCGTGATCAAGTGATGACGCTAGCATTTAGCATGGATACAGTGGAATCAACTGTTGCAGCACCGATGGAAGTTGAAATCGGTGGCGCCATTGTCTTTGTTCAAAATGTCGAACAATTTCATCAGTTTTAAGCGATTAGCGGAGGCAATTTATGGTGAATGAACAACAGCCGGCCAAAATTATTGAAACGGCGAACAACACACAACCAACCATCATTCATCAATTTAAAAGCGCCATCGCAAAATCTCAGTTAGGGCATGCCTTTCTTTTCATTGGCCCGAATGGGCGTGGTCAAACAGAAGTGGCTGAATGGTTAGCAATGCGTTTGTTGTGTTTGCATCCACAGGCAGATGGGGAACCAGATGGTACATGTCATCAATGTTTAAGAATTGCGGAACATGAGCATCCGGATGTGATTGAATTGGCGCCAGATGGGGCACGCTTAAAGGTTGAACAAGTTCGCTATTTACAAGAAGAATTAACGAAGACGGCCGTTGAAGGGGCGCAAAAAGTAATGATTATTCAGGCTGCTGAAACGATGACAACGAGTGCGGCGAATAGTTTATTAAAGTCGATTGAAGAGCCCTTGGGACAACAGACCATTATTTTACTGGCAACCAGTCGCCAACGCATTTTGCCAACAATTGTGTCACGAACACAGGTGATTGAGTTTCCGGCTATTGGTGCGCAGAGCCGTTTAGCGCAAATGGAGCAGTTGGGCTATAGTACGCCAAATGCACACATCGTGATGCAATTGACTGATGATGTTGACTTGGCTAAAAACTGGTTGAGCGACGACTGGTTCGACCGAACGCGCACAGCAGTTGAGCAGATGATAACTGGTTTGATTGCGCAAGACTTACAAGTGTTTGCGTTAGTTCAAACCGACTTCATGCCTTTGGCCCGTGAACAATCAAGCGCAGCTGTTGTTGACGTCTTAGTTCAAGCCACCCGAGATATTTTAATGCGTGTCCAAGGTAGCACTAGCGCGTCCGGATTTGTGGCAATTGATGATTGGCAAAGAGCGGTTGCTAAAATGCCGAGTGGCCGTTGGATTGAAGTCGTTGAACTGGCGCTTGAAATGCCGAAGGCCTTAGATATGAATATGAATGCGCAAACAACTTTGGAAAGTTTTGTCTTACAAAGTCAGAAAGTAATAGCAGGTTAAACATGCAACAACAAAGAAGTTATACACAGACAGACACGGGAACCTTATATCTGGTCCCAACGCCAATTGGTAATTTGGAAGATATGACTTTCCGTGCTGTGAATACATTAAAGTCAGTTGATTTAATTGCAGCGGAAGATACACGTCATACGCAACAACTGTTAAATCAATTTGATATCGAAACAAAACAGATTTCATTTCATGAGCACAATAAAGAGACGCGAATTCCAGAATTAGTTGCAAAATTAGTCGATGGCGTTAATTTAGCGCAGGTTTCTGATGCAGGGATGCCTTCAATTTCAGATCCTGGCCATGAATTGGTCTTAGCAGCGATTGCGGCTGACATTCAAGTTGTACCGCTACCTGGCGCAAGTGCCGGGATTACGTCATTGATTGCCTCAGGCTTGGCCCCTCAACCCTTTACTTTCTACGGTTTTTTGCCGCGCAAGCAATCAGAACAAGTAAAAGCGTTGACAGTCTTGCAAAATAAGCCCGAGACAATACTCTTTTATGAAGCCCCCCATCGCTTAGCAAAGACGCTTGCGAACATCCAAACGGTGTATGGGGATGCACATGAAGTGAGTTTAGCACGTGAATTGACGAAGAAATATGAAGAATTTATTCGTGGGACGGCGGCGGAATTGGCCCTTTGGGCAAAGGAAAACGAAGTCCGGGGTGAATTTGTCGTCATGGTGGCCGGCAACGACCAGGTTGAAGAAGTGGCTGCGGCTGATCCTTTAGCTGAATTGACCCCAATCGATGCGGTTAAGGCGTTAGTTGCCTCAGGTATTAAGACGACCGCTGCGGTTAAACAAGTTTCAAAGGCACGTCAATTAGACCGACAAACCTTGTATCAAGAATTCGAGGAGCAAAAATAATGCCTAAGACATATGATATCTCACACAAAGTAAAGTATTATGAGTGTGATATGACCAAGCAAGTCAGTGTACCCATGCTGTTAAATCTTGCAATTTTGGTTTCAAATATGCAATCAGAAGATTTACAAGTGGGTGATGATTTTGTACATGAACGTGGGATGGGCTGGATTGTCTTACAGTATGATATCGATATTAAGCGTCGTCCAATGGTTGATGAAGTTGTGACATTACGGACGATGGCCCGTGAATTTAATGCATTTTTTGCTAACCGTGATTTTGTGTTTATTGATGCCGATGGCGAAGAAATCATTAAGATTCACTCGCTGTTTTCATTGATGGATATGGAAAAACGTAAGCTCGTTCGGATTCCAAAAGAGATGGTTCAAGGGTATGAACCTGAAGTGGTGAAGCGAATCAGTCGTGGCGAAGCCCCAGCCTCAATTACAGACGAGGATGTTATTGCTTACGAAAAGCAATATGGGGTGCGTTATACTGATATTGATTTTAATTTGCATGTTAATAATTCACACTATTTTGATTGGATGATTGATGTGTTGGATGTTGATTTTTTGAATCAGCATGAAATTACGACAATGAATATTCGCTTTGAAAAAGAAGTCGGCGCATCAGATAAGGTGACATCACAAGCTGTGATGAATGATGAACAAACGCAATCAAAGCACCGGATTCTATTTGCTGATGGTGGCTTGGCGACTGAAGCGGTCATTAATTGGACAAACAAATAGCTAAGTAGGATAATAATAGCTAAAGACCAAATGCAGACAGACAAGGAGATATTATATGGCAACATTAGTATTAGGTGGTGCTGGTTATATTGGCTCACACATGGTTGATCGTTTACTTGAAGCGGGTCGCGACGTTGTCGTCGTGGACAATCTACTCACAGGACATCGCGCTTCAGTGCCTGAGAATGTGCCTTTTTATGAGGTAGATATTCGCGATAAAGCGGCGTTGGATGAAGTCTTTGAAAAAGAATCAATTGACCAAGTTGTACATTTTGCAGCGTCATCAATTGTGCCTGAATCAATGTCAGATCCGCTTAAGTATTTTGACAACAATACTGGTGGGATGATTGCACTCTTAGAAGTGATGCTTAAGCACAATGTTAAAAATATTGTCTTCTCTTCAACTGCTGCAACTTATGGTATTCCTGAAGATGCCTTAATTTCAGAAACAACACCACAAAAGCCAATCAACCCATATGGTGAATCTAAATTGCAAATGGAACACATTATGCGTTGGGCTGACGAAGCATACGGCTTGAAGTGGGTAGCATTACGTTACTTTAACGTTGCTGGTGCTAAAGAAGACGGTTCAATTGGTGAAGATCACCCAACTGAAACGCATTTGGTGCCAATTATCTTGCAAGTTGCCTTGGGTGAACGTGACAAGGTAATGATGTTTGGAGATGATTACAACACGCCTGATGGATTTAATGTCCGCGATTACGTGCATGTCATGGACTTAGCTGATGCGCATATTCTTGCTTTGGACTACTTGGCTGCAGGTAATGATTCAAATCAATTTAATTTGGGTTCAGCCAATGGCTTCTCAGTTAAAGAAATGGTTGAAGCAGCGCGTAAAGCAACGGGAGAACCAATTCCTGCTGAAGTTGGACCTCGTCGTGCCGGTGATCCGGATTCATTGGTTGCATCATCTGATAAGGCCCGTGATATCTTGGACTGGACGCCAAAGTATGATAATGTTGAAACAATTATTAAGACCGCATGGACGTGGCATCAACAACATCCACATGGTTATGAAGATCGTTAATAAATAAAAAAACCGCTTGCTTTTGAGATTAACTCAGCAAGTTGGTTTTTTTTTAGGCCGAACTGCATTAGAATAGACATTATATAAAAAACAAATTGAAGGAGGCATTAATTGTGGACAAAACGCTTGCATTTGATACCAGTAATCGTGCGCTAAGTGTTGCCGTTTTTGATGGTGAGACACTTTTGGCACAACGTGAAGCAAATATTGCTCGAAACCATTCCGTCCAATTATTGCCATTTATTGATGAATTGACGCAAAGTGTGGGGTGGCAGCCAAGTGACTTAACACGGGTTGTGGTTAGTGATGGGCCTGGCTCATATACGGGGTTGCGCATCGGTGTGACGACCGCGAAGACTTTAGCCTTCACCTTGCAGTTAACTTTAGCGCCTGTATCAAGTTTGGCGTTGTTAGCTAGTAATGCTGAAGTGACTGATGCGCTGATTGTACCGATTATGGATGCGCGAAACCAAAATATTTATACCGGAACGTATCAATGGCAATCAGGGGCATTGATTAATGTGGATGCAGATAAACATTCAAATATTCCAAATTTGATTGAACATCTTAAACAAACGAATCAACCAATCGTTTTTGCAGGCGAATATGCAGCCTTTAAGCAAGACTTGCAAAGCGCTTTGCCTAAAGCGCGTTTTATAAATGATGTTTTGCCACATGCGAGTCATATGCCACAGTTGGTAGATGAAAATAAGCTGTTAACAGCCATTGATGACATTCATCGCTTCGTACCTGAATACCATCGTCTGTCCCAAGCAGAAGCAGATTGGGCTAAAGCAAATCCTAATGTAGGTGATCAAGTTTATGTGGAGCAAGTTTAGTGATTGGGTGCATTGGCATACCCATCCAATTCCCAAAGAATTAAAAGAGTTTGAACAAATTGTGGTTGTCCAAAACCGAGAATTTATTATGTCGCGTGCGACCATGGAAGATTTGGATGACATTTTAGCGACTGAACACGAAGCCTATCATGGGGATGATCCCTGGCCACGTTATATTTTTGAACAAGAATTGAATCGTACGCGAGAACGTTTGTATGTCGTCTTGCGTAATCCGGAGACTAATTCACTAGTTGCCTTTATGGGCGTGGCTTTTCGTACAGGTATTCGTGAAGTACATTTAACAAATATCACAGTATCCCCGCATTGGCAGGGACGTGAAATTGGGACATTTTTACTGATGTATTTAATGACATTAGCTCAGCAAGGGCGCTTTTTGCGTTTGTCACTAGAAGTGGCAACTGAGAATACACGCGCAATTGAATTGTATCAGCGACTTGGTTTCCAGATTGTTCGAGAGCGTCATGATTATTATGGTAAGGGTAAAAATGCTTATGACATGGCGCAGATGGTGAAGAAACGTAAGAGTGTAAATAGGATAAAACAATGACAAAAATGGATTTTCGACCAGCAACAGATGCCAGTGAATTGTTTGAACTTGCGCAGGATGCCTATGGTGAAGCACCTTGGCCTTTGGAAAGTTTTGAACGTGATCTGAAGAGTCGATTAACGTCTTATTTAGTTTTAGCATTAGATGCAAAACCAATTGGCTTTGTTGCTGGAACGTTGGTAATTGATGAATTATCAGTTAGCAATGTGGCGATTGGCCAAGCCTATCAAGGCCGAGGTTATGGTCAAATGCTACTGAAACGTTGGTTAGATGATTTTGCACCGGATACACGTGTTTTGCTAGAGGTGCGGGCATCAAATGTTGCAGCGCGACATGTTTATGAGAACTTGGGCTTTCATGTTTATCATATGCGTAAGGATTATTATCATCATCCAGTCGAGGATGCCTATTTGATGGATTGTTATTTATAATTGAAGAAAGAGGATTTTCATGACAGAACATCGTTTAATAATGGCTTTTGAATCAAGTGCAGATGAAACGAGTGTCGCCATTATTCGTGATGGCAATGAAATTGTTAGTCTTGAAACGGCGACGCAAATTAAATCGCATCAGCGTTTTGGCGGAATTGTCCCAGAGGTGGCTAGTCGCCATCACATTGAACAAGTGACGCTTTTGGCTGATGCAGCTTTGCAAGATGCCGATGTCACATATGATGACCTGACAGCAATCACAGTTACGCAAGGGCCAGGTTTGGTTGGCGCACTGTTGATTGGGGTGACTGCTGCTAAAACAATTGCATGGGCTCATAACTTACCGTTAGTACCGGTCATTCATTTAGCTGGCCATATTAGCGCAGCTAATTTTGTTGAGCCGATTCAATACCCAGCATTGGCTTTAATGGTTTCTGGTGGCCACACAGAGTTAGTGCTTATGCGTGAGGAATACGATTACTTAGTTATTGGAGATACACGTGATGACGCTGCTGGTGAGTGTTATGACAAGGTTGGCCGGACGATGGGGCTAAAGTATCCATCTGGGAAAATTATTGATGAAATGGCGCATCGTGGTGAAGATGCCTATGATTTGCCACGTGCCATGTTGAATGAAGATAATTTTGATTTTTCATTTTCAGGTCTAAAGAGTGCAGTGATTAACCTTATGCATAACGCTGAACAACGTGGAGAATCAGTTGATTTAGATAATCTAGCAACGAGTTTCCAGCATGCCGTGGTTGATGTGTTAGTTGGTAAAACAGAACGTGCATTAAAGGCATACCCAGTTAAGTCATTTATTGTTGCCGGTGGTGTTGCCGCTAATCAAGGCCTACGTGACGGTCTAAATGAATTAATGCAACAATTCCCAGATACAAGGTATATCCCGGTTCCGATTGCTTTGGCTGGCGACAATGCAGCGATGATTGGTGCTGCTGGAGATATTGCCTATCGCCATGGTAAACGTGGTGAGTGGGATTTAAATGCTAACCCTGCCTTGGAATTTAACTATTTAGAAGAGTAAAAAAAGCCCCATACCTGTTCCACATCTAAGTGGTGCACCGGTATGGGGTTATTTTATTTAAAAATATTAAACGCTACGATGTAGTAAGTGTTTACTTAAATCAATTAGCATATCTTTAGCATCGCTATCAGGTAATTCATCAAGAATGTCCAATGCGATGTCAGTGTAATCGACAGCTAATTCAGTCGCAGCATCGAAAGCACCGGTCTCATGAACAAGCTGAGCAACCTCTTGGCTTTGAGCATCTGTCATGGTCTCGCGCGCAGCCAGCAATTCCTTGACGCGTTCACTACGATTAATTGCATAAAGAAGGGGTGCAGAGTAAACGCCTTCGCGCATGTCGTTAAGCGTTGGCTTACCTAATGTTTGGCTGTCATCTTGATAATCTAGTAAGTCATCCAAGATTTGGAAGGCCATGCCAAGATTATAGGTAAAGGAAATCAGTTTGTCGGTTAACGCTTGATCAGGCTGTTCATCGGCTGCAGATAGTCCCAGTTGGGCTGCAAGTTCGAATAATGCAGCCGTCTTACCAGCGATTTGCTCAAGGTACTCGTCAATGGTCATATCTAGATGATAGTAATGTGAACGTTGCAATAGCTCACCGTTCAAAATCTGTTCTAGATAAGTTGTAGCCTTACGAGAAACGTCCATTGAACTCGAATGGAACGCTAATATTTTAAAGGTAACTGAAAAGAGATAGTCTCCAGCGTACACAGCAACATCTTGGCCGAAACGGGCTTGAATAGAAGGATGGTGTCGACGTTGGGATGAACTATCAATGATATCATCATGAACTAAGGTCGCTGAATGAAGCATCTCAACAGCAGCGGCCAAATGAATTAAGTTATCGTGGTTGTTTAGGGTCATTTGACCAATTAGAATGGTTAGGGCTGGGCGCAATAGCTTGCCGCCGCTTGTTATCATTTCAATAAGGGCATCCTGAACCGCAGGGTTCTTCGCCTTCAATTCACTTTGAATTACGTCTAATACTTCAGTTAGATCCGATTGAATAGATGGGAAATCATTCCAAATGGCGTTTAATTGAATAGAATTATCTTGCATTGATAATCGAACTCCTTTAGTTCTTAATTAGATTGTTATGCTTACTCGCCATAATTAATAGTTTAATCTATTCGTATTAAAAAGTCAGGTGTATTTTCTAAATGTTTCGTATTTTTCAGTTTCCTTCATATTATAAGAGAAAAAACGAATTGAAAAAAATTTGTGATGGTCGCAAAAAGACGGCAGAAAAAAACAATTTAAATTAATTGCAGAAAAACCTTGTCATTTACCCGCATATTGTGTATTATATTCAAGTACGCTAATTGTGTGTAGGTATTACCTACTACAAAAGTGTCGAAAAACACACAGCGATGATGTGGGAGGTTGCGACACACCCGGCAGCATTGCCACGAGACCCAGGCCATGGGATTTCGAGTGGCGTGTCGGTAGTTTCCACGGAGTTAGTTTCATATTCCAATATGGACGAAGGGAGAATTATTATCATGGCAAGTAAGAAGATTCGTATCCGTTTGAAGGCATACGAGCACGAAATCTTGGATGCATCAGCAGAAAAGATTGTAGAAACAGCAAACCGAACAGGTGCCGAAATTTCAGGTCCTATTCCTTTGCCTACAGAACGCACACTATACACGGTGCTACGTTCACCACATAAGAACAAGGATTCACGTGAACAATTCGAAATGCGCACACACAAGCGTTTGATCGATATCATGAATCCTACTGCTAAGACAGTTGATGCTTTGTCAAAGCTTGAATTGCCAAGTGGTGTTGATATTGAAATCAAGTTGTAATTTCTAATTACACTTTAAAAACTTGCCTGGTTAAGCATTCAACTGACTGAAAATAAAGATATTACATTTATAAAGGAGATAGTCATGACTACTAAGGGTATCTTAGGCCGCAAAGTCGGCATGACTCAGGTATTCACTGAGAATGGTGAGCTTATCCCAGTTACTGTGGTTGAAGCAACGCCAAACGTCGTCCTCCAAGTTAAGACTTTGGAAAATGATGGTTACAGCGCACTTCAACTTGGTTTGGGTGACAAGCGTGCCGTTTTGAGTAACAAACCTGAGCAAGGTCACGCCGCAAAGGCGAACACGACCCCTAAGCGCTACATTCGTGAAATCCGCGACGCTGAGGGTGAATACAATGTTGGGGATGAAGTTAAGGTTGATGTTTTCGCCGAAGGTGAAGCCGTTGACGTAACTGGAATCACAAAGGGTCATGGTTACCAAGGTAACATCAAGAAGGACGGCCAATCTCGTGGACCTATGGCTCACGGATCTCGTTACCACCGTCGTCCAGGTTCTTTGGGAGCCGTTATCAATCGTGTGTTCAAGGGTAAGAAGTTGCCTGGACGCATGGGTAACCGTAAGCGTACTGTTCAAAACTTGAAGATTGTTCGTGTTGATACTGAAAACAACGTACTTTTGATCAAGGGAAACGTACCTGGTGCCAACAAGTCACTTGTTACTGTTAAGAATTCAATCAAAGCTAAGTAATAAGGACGAAAGGAGGAATATAACATGACTAAGATTGCTTTATTTAAGCAAGACGGTTCAAATGCCGGTGAAGTTGAGTTGAACGACGCAATTTTCGCTGTTGAGCCAAACGACAACGTTGTAACAGACGCTGTTTTGATGCAACGTGCATCAATGCGTCAAGGTACTCACGCTGTTAAGAATCGCTCAGCCGTTTCTGGTGGTGGAAAGAAGCCATGGCGTCAAAAGGGTACTGGACGTGCTCGTCAAGGATCAATCCGTTCTCCACAATGGCGTGGTGGTGGAATTGTCTTTGGACCTACTCCACGTTCATATGCCTACAAGATGCCAAAGAAGGCATACCGTTTGGCATTGAAGTCAGTGTTATCACAAAAGGTTTTGGATTCTTCATTGGTTGTCGTAGATGCATTGGCATTTGACGCACCAAAGACAAAGGAATTCAAGAACGTTTTGAATAACTTGAACGTAGACGGAAAGACGTTGGTAGTCTTGGACGATGACAACACAAACGCAGCATTGGCAGCACGTAACTTAGAAAACGTGACTGTTATGACTGCTAAGGGTGTTAACGTTCTTGACGTAATCAACAATGATAAGTTGGTTGTTGTACAATCAGCTTTGGCACAAGTTGAGGAGGTTTTGGCATAATGGACGCACGCGAAATCATTTTGCGCCCGGTCATCACTGAACAAACAATGAACGTTTTGGATGAAAAGCGTTACACGTTTGAAGTTGATGTTCGCGCCACAAAGCCACAAATCAAGCGCGCTATTGAAGAAATTTTCGACGTAAAGGTTGAAAAGATCAATACAGCAAACGTACGTGGTAAGCTTAAGCGTCAAGGACGCTATACTGGTTACACTAAGAAGCGCAAGAAGGCAACTGTTAAGTTGTCTGCCGCTTCTAAGGACATTCAATTGTTCAACGAAAACTAATTAGGAGGAACTTAGCGTGGCTATCAAGAAGTATAAGCCAACCTCTAATGGTCGTCGTAATATGACTGGTTCTGATTTTTCAGAAATCACAAAGACGACACCAGAAAAGAGCTTGTTGGAATCAAAGTCAAACACAGGTGCTCGTAATTCTTACGGACACATGACTGTTCGCCATCGCGGTGGTGGACACAAGCGCCAATACCGTACTGTAGACTTTAAGCGTACAAAGGATGAAGTACCAGCTAAGGTTGTTGCGATCGAATACGATCCAAACCGTTCAGCTAACATCGCTTTGTTGCAATACACAGACGGTATCAAGTCATATATCTTGGCACCAAAGGGTCTAGAAGTGGGCATGACTGTTCAATCTGGTCCTGAAGCCGACTTTAAGGTCGGAAATGCATTGCCATTGTCAGTAATTCCTGATGGAACTCAAATTCACAATATTGAATTGAAGCCTGGTAAGGGTGGACAACTTGTCCGTTCAGCCGGAACTTCAGCTCAAGTTTTGGGTCGTGAAGGAAAGTACGTATTGGTTCGCCTACAATCTGGTGAAGTACGTATGATCTTGGCAACGAACCGTGCCACAATTGGAGTTGTTGGAAACGAACAACACTCATTGATCAATTGGGGTAAGGCCGGTCGTAGTCGTTGGAAGGGTCAACGTCCACACGTTCGTGGATCTGTAATGAACCCTAACGATCACCCTCATGGTGGTGGTGAAGGAAAGGCCCCTGTTGGTCGTCCATCTCCATTGTCTCCATGGGGTAAGAAGACTGCTGGTAAGAAGACTCGTAACAAGAACGCACAATCATCTAAGTTCATTGTTCGTGGTCGTAAGAGCAAGTAGTCTAGTTCCTGAGTATTTCAAACTTATAAGCAATCGAGAGGAGGACTCAGAATGGGTCGTAGCCTGAAAAAAGGACCATTTGCTGATGCCAGTCTGTTGAAGAAGGTTGAACAAGCCAATGAATCAGATAAGCAAACTGTTATCAAGACATGGTCACGTCGCTCAACAATTTTCCCTAGCTTTATCGGATTAACTTTCGCCGTTTATGACGGACGAAAGCACGTACCAGTTTTGGTTCAAGAAGATATGGTCGGTCACAAGTTAGGTGAATTCGTCCCAACGCGTACATTCCGTGGACACGCTGCAGACGATAAGAAGACGCAACGTAAGTAATAGGAGGACAGTACAATGGCTGAACAAATTACGTCAGCACGCGCCACAGCGAATATCGTTCGTGTCGCTCCACGTAAGGTCCGCTTAGTGCTTGACCAAGTGCGTGGAAAGTCAGTAGCAGAAGCATTCGCGATTTTGGAATTTTTGCCAAATCACTCTGCTACAGATGTATATAAGGTATTGAACTCAGCAGTAGCAAACGCTGAGAACAATTTTTCACTAGATCGCGAAGATTTGGTTGTTGAAGAAGCTTACGCAAACGAAGGACCAACGCTAAAGCGTTTCCGTCCACGTGCTAAGGGTTCTGCTTCACCAATCAACAAGCGAACAAGCCACATTACGATTGTGGTAAAAGAAAAGTAAGGAGGATTGAGTCATGGGTCAAAAGATTAACCCAACCGGTTTCCGTGTCGGTGTCATCCGCGACTGGGATGCTAAATGGTACGCAAACAAGAAGGACTATGCAAACAACTTGCACGAAGACTTGAAGTTGCGTAGTTATATCGAGACTAAGTTGGCAGATGCATCAGTTTCACGTATTGAAATTGAACGTACTGCGAACCGTGTAAACATCTCAATCCACACTGCTAAGCCAGGTATGGTTATTGGTAAAGGTGGATCAGAAGTTGATGCATTGCGTAGCGAATTGTCAAAGATGGTGGCAAAGGGTGAACGTGTACACATCAACATCATTGAGATTAAGAAGCCAGATTTGGACGCTCACTTGGTAGGTTCACAAATCGCTGGCGATTTGGAACGCCGTGTGGCATTCCGTCGCTCAATGCGTGGTGCTATCCAACGTGCAATGCGTTCAGGTGCCAAGGGAATCAAGGTACAAGTTTCTGGTCGTTTGAATGGAGCAGACATTGCTCGTATCGAACAATATACTGAGGGTACAGTGCCTTTGCACACATTGCGTGCAGACATTGACTACTCATGGGATGAAGCAACAACAACATACGGTCAACTAGGTGTAAAAACTTGGATCTACCGTGGTGATGTTTTGCCAGAGAAGAAGTCAAAGAAGCAAGGAGGCGAGTAACAAATGCTAGTTCCAAAGCGTGTTAAGTATCGTCGTCCACATCGTGGCCACATGCGTGGTGAAGCTAAGGGTGGTAAGACAGTAACATTTGGTGAGTTTGGACTACAAGCCATCGACTCACATTGGATTACAAATCGTCAAATCGAGGCGGCTCGTATTGCTATGACACGTTACATGAAGCGTGGTGGTAAGGTTTGGATTAAGATTTATCCACACTTGTCATACACTTCTAAGGGTGTCGGTGTTCGTATGGGTAACGGAAAGGGTACTCCCGAAGGTTGGGTTGCCCCAGTAAAGCGTGGCACTGTTATGTTTGAAGTCGGCGGTGTTTCTGAAGATGTTGCCCGCGAAGCCTTGCGTCTCGCATCTAACAAGTTGCCTGTCAGAACTAAAATTTTGACTCGCCAAACGGAGGGTGAATAATGAAGATCAAGGACTTACAAGAAGAAATCAAGGGTCTCAGCCAAGCTGAGTTGGTTGCCAAGGAAAAGAGCTACAAGGAAGAGTTGTTTAACTTGCGTTTCCAATTAGCTACTGGTCAACTTGAGAACACGGCTCGATTGTCAGAAGTACGCAAGCAAATTGCTCGTATCAAGACGGCGATTCGTCAAGAAGAATTAAACAAGTAGACTAAGAGAGGAGACCGGTATGGCTGAAGATCGTAACGCACGTAAAGTTTATCAAGGACGCGTGGTTTCAGATAAGATGGATAAGACAATTACTGTTGCCATTAACACTTACAAGAACCACCCCGTTTATGGTAAGCGTGTTAAGTACACGAAGAAGTTTAAGGCTCACGATGAGAATAACGAAGCTAAAGAAGGTGACATCGTACGCATCATGGAGACGCGTCCAACGTCAGCTACAAAGCGCTTCCGTTTGGTAGAAATCGTCGAGAAGGCCGTTATTATCTAATCGTTAATCTCGAATCTAACCAATAACGGAAGGAGGATATAATCGTGATTCAACAAGAGAGTCGTTTGAAAGTTGCTGATAACTCTGGAGCTCGCGAAATTTTGACAATCAAAGTTTTGGGTGGTTCAGGACGTAAGTTCGCCGGTGTCGGTGACATGATCGTCGCAACTGTTAAGCAAGCTATTCCTGGTGGTACTGTAAAGAAGGGTGACGTCGTTAAGGCTGTTATCGTTCGTACCGTTTCAGGAATCCACCGTACAGACGGATCATACATCAAGTTTGATGAAAATGCTGCTGTTATCGTAAAGGATGACAAGAGCCCCGTAGGTACACGTATTTTTGGCCCCGTTGCGCGTGAATTGCGTGACAATGATTACATGCGTATTGTGTCATTGGCACCTGAAGTATTGTAATTACCATCATTAAATCAAGGAGGAAGCCTCGCATGTTTGTGAAGACTGGTGACAAGGTTAAGGTTATCGCCGGCAAGGACAAGGGCAAGGAAGGTTCAGTTGTTAAGACTCTAGCCAACCAAGACCGTGTTGTTGTTGAAGGTGTAAACATGGTTAAGAAGCATCAAAAGCCAAATAACCAATATCCACAAGGTGGAATTATCGAGCAAGAAGCTCCTATCCACGTTTCAAACGTACAATTGCTTGACCCTTCTACTAACGAACCAACTAAGATTGGTTACAAGGTTGAAGATGGTAAGAAGGTACGTTTTGCTAAGAAGTCTGGAAAGACTTTAGCTTAATATTTAGGTGAAAGGAGGAAATCATTATCATGGCAAGTCGTTTAAAGGAAAAGTACATCAGTGAAGTTACACCTTCATTGGTCGAAAAGTTTGATTACTCATCAATCATGCAAACTCCAAAGATCGAAAAGATCGTGTTGAATATGGGTGTTGGTGACGCTGTCTCAAACTCAAAGAACTTGGATGAAGCTGTTGCTGAATTAGAATTGATTGCTGGTCAAAAGCCAGTTATCACTCGTGCCAAGAAGTCAATCGCTGGCTTCCGTTTGCGTGAGGGTATGGCAATCGGTACTAAGGTTACTTTGCGTGGTGAGCGTATGTATGACTTTTTGGATAAGTTAATCAACGTTTCATTGCCACGTGTTCGTGACTTCCGTGGAGTTTCACCAAAGGCCTTTGATGGTCGTGGAAACTACACGTTGGGAATTCGTGAACAACTTATTTTCCCAGAAATTGATTACGATGCTGTTAACCGCGTCCGTGGTTTGGATATTGTTGTTGTTACAACTGCCAACACTGACGAAGAAGCACGTGAATTGCTTACTCAAATGGGTATGCCTTTCTCAAAGTAATCTTTAACTGATTTACAGTAATTAATAATAGGAGGCAAACATCAATGTCAATGACTGACCCAATTGCAGACTTTTTGACTCGCATTCGTAATGCGAACATGGTTCGTCACGATTCAGTAGAAGTACCTGCATCAAAGATCAAGATGGACATCGCCGAGATTTTGAAGAACGAAGGCTTTGTTCGTGACGTTGAATACATTGAAGATGACAAGCAAGGTGTCATCCGTGTCTTCCTTAAGTATGGTTCTGATAAGACTCGCGTAATTTCTGGTTTGAAGCGTATTTCAAAGCCAGGTCTACGTTCATATGTTAAATCAGATGATGTACCTAAGGTATTGAACGGACTAGGTATCGCAATCATCTCAACTTCTGAAGGTGTTATCACCGATAAAGAAGCTCGCGCCAAGGGTATTGGTGGCGAAGTATTAGCTTACGTCTGGTAAAAAATAAAATCTAACAAGGAGGTGTCTACTCATGAGTCGTATTGGTAATAAAACAGTTACGTTGCCAGCAGGTGTAGAAATTGCACGTGATGGAAACACAGTTACTGTTAAGGGACCAAAGGGTGAGCTTTCACGCGAAATCGCTCCCGAAATCCAATTCACAGTAGAAGGTAACGAAGTTACTTTCACACGTCCTTCTGATGAAGGTCGTATCAAGGCCCTTCACGGAACAACTCGTGCCAATGTTGCAAACATGGTCGAGGGTGTAACAGATGGTTTCAAGAAGACTTTGAAGCTAGTCGGTGTTGGTTATCGTGCAGCAAAGCAAGGCGACAAGCTTGTTTTGAATGTTGGTTACTCACACCCTGTTGAATTTGATGCCCGTGAAGAGTTATCAGTTGAAGTACCTGATACTTTGACAATTATCGTTAGCGGAATCGACAAGCAACGCGTTGGAGATTTGGCCGCTGAAATTCGTGCCGTACGTTCACCTGAACCTTATAAGGGTAAGGGTATCCGTTACGAAAACGAATACGTTGCACGTAAGGAAGGTAAGACTGGTAAGTAATCTAAACAAATTGTTTAGCCGGAATGACAACGTTTCCGGATTTACTTATGAGTATATCTTTTAAATTTTTGAAAAAGAGGTTACGAACAATGATTACGAAGTCAGACAAGAACAAAGTGCGTCAACACCGACACACACGTGTTCGTGGAAAGATTTCTGGTACTGCTGAGCGCCCACGCTTGAACGTTTACCGTTCTAACAAGAACATCTACGCGCAATTAATTGATGACGTAGCGGGTGTGACGCTTGCTAGTGCCTCAACTTTGGACAGCTCAATTGAAACTGCTCCAAAGACAGAGCAAGCTGCTAAGGTTGGAGCTTTGATCGCTGAACGCGCAAAGGCTGCTAACATCGAAGTTGTTGTATTTGATCGTGGTGGATATTTGTACCATGGTCGTGTACAAGCTTTGGCAGAAGCTGCTCGTGAAGCTGGTTTGAAGTTCTAAAGGAAGGAGGAAAGAAAATGGCTTATATCGATCCAAAAACGCTCGGAGAGCTTGAAGAAAATGTTGTAGCCATCAACCGTGTTACTAAGGTTGTTAAGGGTGGACGTCGTCTACGTTTCGCAGCACTAGTTGTTGTTGGTGACCGCAATGGACATGTTGGTTTCGGAACTGGTAAGGCACAAGAAGTGCCAGAAGCTATCCGTAAGGCTGTTGATGATGCTAAGCGTAATATCGTTGCAATCCCAATGGTTGGTACGACCCTTCCTCATTCTACTTTGGGTATCTACAGTGGTGGACGCGTTTTGCTAAAGCCCGCTGCTGAAGGTTCTGGAGTAGCTGCCGGTGGAGCTTCTCGTGCTATTATGGATTTGGGTGGCGTAGCCGACGTGACTGCAAAGTCATTAGGTTCAGCTACACCAATTAACGTTGTTCGCGCAACTTTTGAAGCAATCAAGTCTTTGAAGAACGCTGAAGAAGTTGCTGAAATGCGTCAGGTCTCACTTGAGCACTTGGCAGATTAAGGAGGCAGAAAATGACCGATCAAGTAAAGGTTACACTTGTTAAGAGTGCTGCTCACCGTAAGCCAAATCAGCGCGCGATTGTTAAGTCACTTGGTTTGAACAAGGTGAACTCATCAGTCGTATTGCCTGACAACGCAGCAACGCGTGGTGCACTATTTAAGATTGCTCACTTAATTACTGTTGAAGTAGTTAAGTAGCTAATAGATTGCTTTGAAGGAGGTACAACCCTAATGAAGCTTAATGAACTCCAAGTATCTGAAGGTTCACGTCACGTTCGCAACCGTGTTGGACGTGGGGAATCATCAGGTAACGGAAAGACTGCTGGACGTGGTCAAAAAGGTCAAAAGGCTCGTAGTAAGGTACGTATGGGCTTCGAAGGTGGACAAATGCCTTTGTTCCGTCGTAAGCCAAAGCGTGGATTTACTAACATTAACCGCAAGGATTACGCAGTCGTAAACCTTGATGCGTTGAACAAGTTTGACAATGGTACTGAAGTTACACCAGCTTTGTTGGTAGAATCAGGTATCGTTAAAAACGAATTAAGTGGCATTAAGATCTTAGCAAACGGTCAACTAGAGAAATCTTTGACTGTTAAAGCTAACAAGTTCTCAGCTTCAGCCGTTTCAGCTATTGAAGCAGCTGGTGGTAAAACTGAGGTGATTTAATGCTAAAAACCGTGTTCCAATCACTGAAAGAAAAAGACATTCGTAATAAATTGTTCTTTACTTTAGCGATTTTGATTGTATACAGAATCGGTGCTCAAATTACCATTCCTGGTATTAATCCTTTGGCACTACAAGACGTTGCATCTTCTGGACTCGGCAGCATTTTGAATATGTTTAGCGGTGGTGGTCTTACAAATTATTCATTGTTCGCAATGGGAGTTTCACCATACGTTACTGCACAAATCGTGGTACAGCTCCTTCAGATGGATATTGTGCCACGATTTGTTGAATGGTCAAAACAAGGTGAAGTGGGACGACGTAAGTTAAACCAAGTCACCCGTTACTTGACCATTTTCCTAGCATTCGTCCAATCTATTGGAATTACTGCTGGGTTTAATCAACTAAGTCAAGTGAACTTAGTCAGCACACCAAATACGCAAACATATGTTCTAATTGGGTTTATTCTAACCGCTGGAACGATGTTTGCTGTTTGGCTTGGTGATATGATTACAAGTCACGGACTTGGACAAGGTGTCTCAATGTTGATTTTCGCAGGTATTATTGCAAGAATGCCTGCATCTGTTTATAAGTTGTTCAGAGAACACGTTATTGTAAGTGCCGACCAAGCGCGAGGTTGGGCATTTATGATTGGAATCCTCATCCTCTTTTTGGTGGTTGTCGGATTTATTACTTGGTTCAACCAAGCAATCCGTAAGATTCCAATGCAATATACACGTCAATCAAAGGGTTCAGGAAGCACGTCTTACTTACCTTTGAAAGTGAATGTTGCTGGTGTGATTCCTGTTATCTTTGCGTCATCTTTGATGGTGACGCCACAAACTATTTTGCAATTATTTGCAACAAAGTTTGGAGATACAGCTTGGTATACAACAGTCATGGAATATCTTAATATGCAGACTGTTCAAGGTGGAATTGTTTACACCTTATTGATTGTCCTCTTTACATTCTTCTATGCTTTCGTTCAGGTTAATCCTGAAAAGGTTGCAGAGAACTTGCAAAAGCAGGGTAGTTATATTGTGGGGGTTCGACCTGGTAAGGCAACAGAAAAGTGGATTTCTGCTCTCTTGTTGCGTCTATCAGTAGTCGGCGCGTTCTTCCTAGGATTTGTGGCTTTGACCCCAGTTCTAGCAACCCACGCCTTTGGCCTTGATGGTCAATTAGCAATGTCAGGTACATCAATTTTGATTGTTATCGGTGTTGCCATTGACTTGATTCGTCAATTGGAAGGACTATTAATGAAGCGTCAGTATGTTGGTTTTATTCAAGAAGGAGTCAAAGCAAAATGAGCAAGAATATCGTATTGCTAGGTTTACCTGGCGTGGGAAAGGGTACTCAAGCTGCAAAGATTGTTGAAACTTACAACTTGCCACATATTAGTACCGGGGATATGTTCCGTGAAGCAATGGCGAACGAAACAGAACTTGGTTTGAAAGCAAAGTCTTATATGGATGCTGGTAACTTGGTCCCCGACGAAGTTACTAATGGTATCGTAGAAGAACGGTTAGCTCAAGATGATACAAAAAATGGATTCATCCTTGATGGTTATCCACGTAACATTGAACAAGCTAAAGCTTTGGAGCAAATGTTAGCAGCACAAGATCGTAACATTAACGGTGTGCTTTACTTTACTGCTGACAATGATGTTCTAGTTCAACGAATGATGGCTCGCGGTCGAGCTGATGACACTCCTGAGGTCATTCAAAATCGTTTGAACGTCAATGGTGAGTTGACAAAACCTATTGCTGATTTTTATGCGGAAAAGGGTGTCCTACACGAACTTGATGGAGCGAAAGCTCTTGAAGATGTGTTCACTGATGTTGAAACAGTATTGGATAACTTGGAAGGGTAATTCGTAAAATATCTTATTGAATCTAATTGGTTCATTATGGTATAATTACGTGTTACGTTCTCCAATGTCACATTAAGGAGGCAGCAACGTGGCCAAAGATGTTATTGAAATTTCAGGTAAAGTAATTGATACTATGCCTAATGCCATGTTTACCGTTGAATTGGAAAACGGGGCGACTATTTTAGCGCACGTTTCTGGAAAGATTCGTAAGAATTTTATTCGTATCTTACCTGGAGATAAAGTGACGGTAGAAATGTCGCCATATGATTTAACTAAGGGTCGTATTACGTATCGTTATATTAAATAATGTAACGTCCAAAAATCCAAGGGGAGGTAAATATTATGAAGGTTCGTCCATCTGTAAAGCCTATGTGCGATCACTGTAAAGTGATTAAGCGTAACGGTCGTGTTATGGTGATTTGTTCTGCAAACGCCAAGCACAAGCAACGTCAAGGTGCTTAATTAGCATTCTTGAAACAATAAATAAAATAGGAGGTAATCGTAATGGCTCGTATTGCTGGTGTTGATTTGCCTCGCGATAAGCGTATCGTGATTGCATTGACATATGTATACGGAATCGGTAACACAACTGCAGAAAAGATTGTTTCTGAAGCTGGTGTTTCTGAAGACGTTCGTGTTCGTGACTTAACTCCCGACCAAGAAGACGCCATCCGTGCCATCGTTGATGGTATCAAGGTGGAAGGTGACTTGCGTCGTGAAGTCTCAATGAACATTAAGAACTTAAAAGAAATTGGATCATACCGTGGTCTACGTCATCGTCGTAATTTGCCTGTTCGTGGTCAAAACACGAAGAACAATGCACGTACACGTAAAGGCCCAGCTGTTTCAATTGCAGGTAAGAAGAAGTAATTAATTTTTAAAGGAAAGGAGATTACTTGATTATGGCAGGTCGTACAAATCGTAAGCGTCGTGTTAAAAAGAATATTGAAAGTGGTGTTGTTCACATTCACGCAACATTCAATAACACGATTGTCATGGTTACTGACGTTCAAGGTAACGCGGTATCATGGTCATCAGCTGGTGCTCTTGGATTCAAGGGTAGCCGTAAGTCTACTCCATTCGCTGCACAAATGGCTGCTGAAGCAGCTGCAAAGTCAGCAATGGAAAGTGGCATGAAGACTGTTGAAGTAACTGTCAAGGGTCCTGGTTCAGGACGTGAGTCAGCTATTCGTGCGTTAGCCGCTGCTGGTTTGGAAGTTACATCTATCAAGGATGTTACTCCAGTACCACACAACGGTTCACGTCCACCAAAGCGTCGTCGTGTCTAATTGTTAATGCAACTAGTTAGCGCACAATGCTTTGAAAGGGGTAACAAACAGTATGCTTGAATTCGAAAACCCAAAGATTACACTGGTTGAAGAGGATAGTAATTACGGTAAGTTTGTGGTTGAGCCGCTTGAACGTGGTTACGGAACTACTTTGGGTAACTCCCTACGCCGTGTATTGTTGTCTTCATTGCCCGGTGCGGCAATCAACTCAGTACAAATTGATGGCGTTTTGCATGAGTTTTCAACAGTCGAAGGGGTTGTTGAAGACGTAACGCAAATCATCTTGAACCTTAAAAAGGTTTCAATGCGTATCGATAGTGATGATGAGAAGACGCTCGAAGTAAATGTTAATGGACCTGCAACAGTCACTGCCGGCGATTTAGTTGGTGATGCTGATGTTGAGGTCTTGAATAAGGATCAATACATTGCAACTGTTGCAGCTGGTGCTACTTTGCATATGACTGTAACCGCAGTACGTGGTCGTGGTTATGTATCAGGTGACCAGAATAAGGAATTGCATGATGATACGCCAATTGGTGTTCTAGCAATTGATTCAATCTTTACCCCAATCGAACGCGTAAATTATCAAGTTGAGGAAACTCGTGTTGGTCAACGTAACGATTATGATAAGTTGACTATGGATGTTTGGACTGATGGTTCTTTGACAGCAACTGAAGCTATTTCTCTTGCTTCACGTATCTTGTCAGATCATTTGAACCCATTTATCGAATTATCAGAACGCGCAGTGGAAACACAAGTTATGGTTGATAAGGAAGAAACGACTACAAGCAAGAATGCTGAAGTTCCAATTGAAGAATTGGATTTGTCTGTTCGTTCTTACAACTGCCTAAAGCGTGCCGGAATTAACACAATTCAAGAGCTTACTGATCGTTCAGAAGCTCAAATGATGACTGTTCGTAATTTGGGACGTAAGTCACTTGACGAAATCCAGGATAAGCTGGCTGTGCTCGGTTTAGGGTTCCGCAAGGAAGATTAAATTAAATAAATAGAATTCCAAGAAAAGGAGGATACACTCATGGGATACCGTAAGTTGGGACGTAATAGCTCACAACGTAAGGCTATGTTGCGTGACTTGACAACTTCATTGTTGATTAATGGTCGTATTGAAACGACTGAAGCGCGCGCGAAAGAAGTTCGCCGTACAGCAGATAAGATGATTACACTTGGTAAGCGTGGTGACTTGGCTTCACGCCGTAAGGCCGCTGCTTTCTTGCGTAACGTCGTTGCTGATGTACAAACGACTGAAGATGATAACATCAAGATTCAAAATGCAGTGCAATTCTTGTTTGACAATGTTGCACCACGTTTTGAAGGACGTGCGGGTGGTTACACTCGTATCTTGAAGTTGGACCAACGTCGTGGAGACGCTGCTCCAATGGTCATCTTGGAATTGGTTGACTAATATTAACGTATTAGAAAATTAATAACAATTAACAATGGAATCTCTCATATCTTTGAGTATAAACCGCTACGATGATGGCTTCGGCCAAGTCTAGGTTGAATGACGTTTTAAACGTTGCACTCATTGACGTGTGAGGTTTTTTTGTATACATAGATAAAAAATAATAATGCTTTTAAGAATAAGCAGTATGCTTAAGGACATCGACATACTGGGGGCAATGGGCATTTCATCGCTGCTTACTACAGGCGTACCTTGCATCAATAAGGGCCAGCAATGCTGTGAGTTTTTGCTGATGCCCATTAACAGTTGCACAAGAAAAGAGCTTAACTCGAAGATCCGAGTTAAGCTCTTTTTTATTTGATATTAATGATGACTGTAGTGACGAGCAACAAGATCTCCAATAAATTGAATTAACACAATAAACAAGAGAATAATGATTGTTGCGGTCCACATTACGTCGTTTTGGAAACGTTGGTAACCTGTAACAATCGCTGTTGTTCCAAGACCACCACCACCAATGGCACCAGCCATGGCAGTTAATCCAACCAAACTAATCATGGTAACTGTTGAAACACGAACAAGTTCTGAACGCCCTTCACGTAGGTAAACATCATGGATGATGTCCCACTTGCTTGCACCAAATGCACGTGCGGCTTCGACCTTACCACTTGAAACACCAAGGAGTGCGACTTGCACCTGACGGGCATAGAATGGGAAAACCCCAAGTGATAATGGCACTAGGGCAGCCGTTGCCCCAATTGTTGTTCCTGTAATCAGTTGGGTCAACGGAGAGAACGCAACTACCATGATAATGAATGGAATCGCACGTCCGACTGAAACGACTTTGTCTAGAATTTGAAAGGCAATGCGATTTGGGCTAATCCCTGAGTCATCAGTAATGACTAAACCGATACCAAAGGCCAAACCAAGTAAGCCACCAAAAATTGCAGAACCAACGGTCATATAAAGAGTCTGTCCAATGGCCGTTCCCCAACCTGAATCACCGGTCCAACCTAATTCATAGACGCCGGGAAGATTTTGAGCAATCCAATCAATCATATTAAGCTTCCTCCTGTTTTACATCTAATTCAGTAACATTGACACCATGATCAATCAAGCTAGCAATAGCTGCATTGGTGTTTTCGGGTTGTCCCTTAAAGATTGCAATCGCAAGTCCAACCGGTGTTTGTGTCAGAATTTCCATGTTTGAATAAAGAATATTTGTTGTTACTTGGTAGTCAGCGTAAATGGTAGAAAGTAATGGTTGCGCTGTGTCGTTACCAACGTAATTGATTTGAACTAGGCGTTCGTCAGTTGCTAGTGGCTTTTCAACAAGTAGTTCTTGCACCTTCGTAAGTGCTTCATCACGATTCGTTGCAGTATTGATGAAATCCTTCGTTAACTTTTGTTGTGGGTTAGTGAAAATCTCAAGCAAACTACCACGTTCAATGATTGTACCGTTTTCCATAACAGCCACTTTGTTTGCGGCTTCTTTAATCGCTTGCATTTCGTGCGTAATCAAGACGATTGTTAAACCAAGTTCCTTATTCAAACGTGTTAGAATTTCTAGAATTTGATTTGTCGTCTTTGGATCTAGAGCAGAAGTTGCTTCATCGGAAATCAAAATTTCAGGATCGTTAGCTAAAGCACGGGCAATCGCCACACGCTGCTTTTGACCACCAGATAATTGAGAAGGGTAGTTTTGGCTACGATCATCCAATCCAACTAATTCAAGTAGATGGTTAACTTTTGCCTTCTTTTCATCCTTTGAAAGCTTACTATGCTTAAGAGGTTGGGCAACATTACCAAAAACAGTCAATTCATCCATCAAATTGAAGTGTTGGAAAATCATACCAATTTTCTTACGGCGTTCGCGAAGTTCACCGTCTGATAATGTCGTCATTTCAGTGCCATTAACTTTAACTGAGCCACTTGTTGGCTTTTGCAATAAGTTAATTGTACGTACCAAAGTTGACTTACCAGCCCCTGAGTAACCTACAATCCCGTAAATATCACCTTTTTCAACGGTAATACTTTCTTTTTGCACGGCTACGATTGATTGGTCTTTTTGTTTAAATGTGACGTTAATATCCTTTAATTCAATAACAGCCATAATTTACTCCTTTAATAAATATGTATCGACGCATCCTAAATTGCAGATGCGTCGAAAAATGTTATGCGATTAGAATTTCTTATCCCAAGCGGCGTCTTGCGTATCGCCAAACTCTTCCTTCATGACCTTCTTAGTCTGCTCAGTTTGGTAAGCCTTTACGACATCCTTGTATTCCTTCTTGTCAGTCTTATCCTTCTTAGCTGCAATCACGTTGACCCATTGCTTTGAATCCTTGTTTTCTGGTTCAACATAGATGGCTGAATCCAACTTAATCTTAGCTTCTTGTGCATAGTTTGTGTTGATAACAGCACCGTCAACACTCTTCTTCTTGAAGGCAGCGGCAACTTGATCAGCTGACAATTCCTTAATCTTCAAGTCTTTCTTGTTTTCAGTGATATCTTTAGTTGTTGGCAAATCAGTCTTCTTCAACTTGATAAGTCCAGCTGATTCCAAGACCTTCAATGAACGACCTTCATTAGTAGGGTCGTTTGGTACCCCAATCGTATCACCCTTTTTGAAGTTCTTTGGTTCCTTGTAATCAGTGGCGTAAAGACGGATTGGTGTGATGAATGTATCACCGATTGCCTTAACTTGGTTCTTGTTGTGCTTGTTCCAATCATCTAAGAAGAATTGGTGTTGGAATGCATTTAGATCAATTGATCCATCAGCAACAGCCTTGTTTGGTTGGTTATAGTCTGTGAAGACCTTAGTCTTAACAGTGACACCGTACTTATCCTTGGCTGTTTTAGCAACAGACTTCCAAATCTTACTGTCGTCATTTCCAACGACACCAACAGTCACAGTCTTATCTTTGCTATCAGCACTGACATGAGTGGCTGTAAGTGGGCTAACAGCAGAAGCAGTAATTAGGGTAGCGGCGGCAATGGCACCGAACTTAACGAATTTTGACATAGATATAACTCCTTTTTCCTAAAAAATATCTAACTAACTAAGAGACATGAGGCGAATTGCAGATAAAGTAGTAGACAATAAAAAAACCGTTTCTACATATATCTTGTAAACAAAATACATATAGAAACGGATCTTCCGTGTTACCATTCTACTTTACCTAGAAAATTGCTCTTCTAGACCTCGGCAACGAGCGGGCAGGGAGCGAGATGATGCTTTGCCGATTCGTGTGTCTTGTAACGTAGACCAATACGTCGTTAACTTACAGTCTTGCTGCTCATCAACGCCAATCACAGGCCATTTTCAATTCTAACCACATGTAACAACTCGCACCAATGTTGTATTCTCTGAGACATGGGTTATGAACATACTTTCCTGCTCAACTTGTTTCTCTTAATTTCCTTGTTTTGTATATTAGATGATATTGATAGTGATGTCAACATATAAAATCATAAATTGTGCATTTTTACGAAATGACTAAATTCATAACCTAATGTGTTACAATGAACGTATATTTTATTAATATAATCAATTTCTATTAAATTTGTTGAATAAATGGGAGACCTGTTATGACTCAAAAATATCCGGATGATAGTTTAGCATTACATACAGATGCTTATCAACTTTCAATGATGCAAACGTACTTCTTAGAAGGCGTGCATGAACGTAAAGCAGTGTTTGAAATGTACTTTAGAAAGTTGCCATTCGAAAATGGTTACGCCATTTTTGCGGGACTTGAGCGTGTGCTTGACTTCCTAAATGGTCTTCACTTTTCAGAAAGTGACATTGCTTATCTACGTGAGTCTGGTGAATTTGATGAAAAGTTTGTAGACTATTTGGCTAATTGGCGTTTCAAGGGAACTGTCCGTGCACCTTATGAAGGTGAACCAGTTTTCAATAATGAACCAATCGTTCAAGTTGAAGGAACTGTCTTTGATGCCCAATTAATTGAAACGCCATTATTGAATATTATTAATTACCAAACACTGATTGCAACTAAGGCAGCGCGTATTCGCACGGTCGTTGGTAACCAAGGACTTCTAGAGTTCGGAACTCGTCGTGCCCAGGAGATGGATGCGGCTTTGTGGGGAACCCGTGCGGCCTTTATTGGTGGATTCGATGCCACTTCAAATGTCCGTGCTGGAAAGTTATTTAATATTCCGATTTCAGGAACACACGCCCACAGCTTGGTTCAAACGTATCGTAGTGACTACGAAGCCTTCAAAGCCTATGCTGAAACGCATCGTGATGTTGTCTTCTTAGTTGATACGTATGATACTTTACATTCAGGTGTTCCAGCCGCAATTCGTGTTGCGAAGGAATTTGGAGATAAGATTAATTTCCAAGGTGTTCGTTTAGATTCAGGGGACATGGCTTATCTTTCAAAGGGTGTCCGTCATCTTTTGGATGAGGCTGGTTTCACTGAGGCTAAAATTTATGCATCAAACGATTTGGATGAAGAAACCATTACAAGTTTGAAGCGTCAAGATGCGAAGATTGACGTCTGGGGAATTGGCACGAAATTGATTACTGCCTATGACCAACCTGCATTGGGTGGTGTTTATAAGGTTGTCTCAATTGAAGATGAATCTGGTGAAATGGTTGATACTATCAAGATTTCTGGTTCTGCTGAAAAGATTTCAACACCAGGTAAGAAACAAGTTTGGCGCATTACATCAAACACTGATGGTAAATCACAAGGTGATTACATTGCATTGAGTCATGAAGATCCACGTGATTTACCTGAAGGTTTGTATATGTTCCACCCAAACTACACTTACTTGAACAAAACAGTTGAAGATTACACAGCCCGTCCACTCTTGCACGATATGATTATTGATGGTGAAGTGGTCTATGAATCACCCGACGTTCAAGAAATTCGTCAATATTCACGTCAAAATCTGAAAGCACTTTGGTCAGAATACCGTCGTGACTTAAATCCACAAGAGTATCCAGTTGATTTGTCACCTGAAGCTTGGAATAATAAGATGAATCTCATCGAGCAAATTCGTGGTTACGTGAAAGAATTAGCTGATAAGGATGATAAGCAAAATACACAAGCATAACAGATAGAAAGCTGCCGTAATGGTGGCTTTTTTCTTTCAATCGATTAATTTTGTCAACGAAAAGTCTTTATTGCAATGGATGCCTTACAAAGTGTGATTGCACGTGAGCTTGGGGTTGAAGGAACAATTTATCACCTCACGGCAGCAGACCCCACAATTACAAATATTTAAGTAGTTGCACACCGGGTTAAAACGCTGTACTCTAGGCATATCAACTTTATTTTAACCAAAGGAAGTAACGAACATGCGTGCAAAACAAGCCGAAATTATTGAAGCATTGGGTGCTCAACCAACGATTGATCCTGAGCAAGAATTCCGTCGTTCTGTTGATTTGTTAAAAGGATATCTACAATCAACGCATTTAAAGACGTACGTGCTAGGAATTTCTGGCGGTCAAGATTCAACTTTAGCCGGTAAGATGGCACAAACTGCAATTACTGAATTACGTGATGAAACAGGGGATGCTGCGTATCAATTCGTTGCGATGCGTCTCCCATACAATGAACAAGCCGATGAACAAGATGCATTGGATGCCATTGCGTGGCAAAATGCCGATCAAACAATTCGGGTTAATATTCAAGACGTGACGGAACATACCGTTGCTGAAGTTGTGAATAATGACTTACCTGTATCTGATTTCAATAAAGGTAATATCAAAGCCCGTCAACGTATGATTTTCCAATATGCGGTGGCTGGTTCAATGGGTGGCCTAGTGATTGGAACGGATCACGCGGCTGAAGCAATTACTGGTTTCTATACGAAATTTGGTGATGGCGCAGCTGATATCACACCTTTGCACCGCTTGAATAAGCGCCAAGGACGTCAAATTCTTGAATATTTGGATGCGCCTAAGCATTTGTATGAAAAGACGCCAACGGCCGATTTGGAAGAAGATCGTCCAGCGCTACCAGATGAAGTCGCATTAGGTGTAACTTATACTGATATCGATGATTATTTGGAAGGCCGCGATGTGGCAGATGATGTCGCTGAAAAAATTGAGAATTGGTATACACGAACTGAGCATAAGCGCCAAGCCCCAGTCACTGTTTTTGACGCCTGGTGGAAATAAATTAAACAATCGACGACCAATGCTGATTGGTCGTTTTTTCATGCCGATAATTCGCTTTATATGGTAAACTAGAGACATTCTAAAAAAGGAACGGTGCTTCTCATGAAAGTTTTTAATACAATGACCCTCACTAAAGAAGAGTTTATACCAATGCATACTAATGAAATCAATATGTATGTCTGTGGGCCGACTGTATACAACTACATTCATATTGGTAATGCACGTTCAGCAATTGCTTTTGATACGATTCGTCGGTATTTTGAGTACAAAGGTTATCAAGTGAATTATGTGTCTAATTTCACTGATATTGATGACAAAATGATTAACACGGCTCGCGCCGAAAACATAACCGTCCCAGAGCTGGCTGATAAATTTATTGCGGCCTACTTTGAGGACACGAAGCCATTAAATGTGCGGCCTGCGACCGTTCAGCCACGTGCGACGGACAATATTCCTGAAATCATTGTGTTTGTGCAAGACTTGGTCGATAAAGGTTATGCTTATGAGTCTGCGGGTGATGTTTATTATCGTGCTAGCAAGTTTGATGATTATGGTGCTTTAGCCCATCAAGATGTTGCTGAAATGGAACACAATGCTGCGGGTCGTTTAGATGATGCTGAAATGGACCGCAAGGAAGATCCAATGGACTTTGCGGTTTGGAAAGCATCTAAAACAGACGATGAAATCTCATGGGAATCACCTTGGGGTCAAGGTCGTCCAGGTTGGCATATTGAATGCTCGGTTATGGCAACAAAGTATCTCGGGAATCATTTCGATATTCATGGGGGTGGGATTGATTTGGCGTTCCCACACCATACCAATGAAATTGCACAGTCTGAGGCTAAAACCGGTGAAACATTCGTCAACAAATGGTTACACAATGGCTTTGTGACAGTTGGGGATGAAGAAGAGAAGATGTCAAAGTCTTTGGGCAACTTCACAACAGTGCATGATCTATTGCAAGAAATTGATGATCCAATGGTTCTACGTTTCTTTATGGCAACAACTCAGTATCGTCGTCCAATTGCTTTTTCGGAAAAGAATATGACGCAAGCGGCGCGTAATCTAGAACGTATTCGCACCGGTTACCGAAATCTTAAGTTCCGTTTGGCTGATGCAAACCCTGGTCAGAATGCAGAAACTGACGCAAAAGTGGCTGACCTTGTGGCAAAGTATGTTGAAGCGATGGATGATGATTTCAATGTACAAAATGCCTTAGCGGCTGTTTATGGATTGGTTGAATTGGCGAATATTTATGCTGAGCAAACAGCTGTTCAAAGTGAAACGGTGACCAACATCCTAAATCAGATTGAAACATTGATGGGCGTGTTTGGTGTCGATGGCTTTGCCCAAGAAGAGGAAGCTGATACAGACATTCAAGCCTTAATTGATGAACGTGATGCAGCTCGTGCGAACCGCGATTTTGCCCGTTCTGATGAAATTCGGGATGAATTATCAGCACAAGGTGTGATTTTAGAAGATACACCGCAAGGAACCCGTTGGCATAAAGCCTAACGAACAACTTGAGAATATAATATAGAGAGAAAAATAAAAATGAATTCTGATGAACTTGATTATCAACAAATGAATGGCCTTGATTTAGCCTACCTCGGCGATGCGGTCTACGAAATTTATGTACGTCAACATTTATTGGCGCAAGGGATTACCCGTCCCCAACAATTGCAACGCCAGTCAAAGCAATATGTATCAGCTAAGGCGCACGCCGCTTTATTTGCTTTGATGGAAGCCGATGATGTGTTGACGGAAGAAGAAATGCGCTATTTCAAGCGCGGCCGAAATGCAAATTCACATACCAAGGCTAAGAATACAGATGTTGTCAGTTATCGAATTTCAACTGGTTTTGAAGCTTTGATTGGCTATTTATATGCGAGTCATCAAATTGAACGCTTAGAAACACTCGTCAGTTGGGTGTTTACACAAGTAGAGGATGGGAAAACAAAAGCAAATGGCACAAACAAGAAATAAAGCGGACGGGCGTCAAAAGCAAAATGACCGTCGTAACGGTAAAGGCCGTCCACAACAAAATAATGGTCGTCGTAAGGAACAACATGACGCCCAACAAGATAAAAATCAAAGCGTTGATAATGCTGAATTCATTTTCGGCATTCATGCCGCAACCGAAGCCTTGAAGGGTGAAACGCAAATCAACAAAGTTTGGCTACAATCTGGTTTGCAAGATAAAACTCGGAATGAGTTAACGACTTTGGCAAAGAAGCGTGGATTGATTATTCAAGACGCACCCAAAGCGAAATTGGATGAATTAACTGATGGACAAAATCACCAAGGTGTTGTCTTATCAATTGCGGCTTATGCGTATGCTAGCATTGACGACATGTTCGCTTTAGCAGCTGAAAAAGATGAAGCACCCTTTATCTTGATTTTGGATTCAATTGAAGATCCACATAATTTAGGGTCAATCTTGCGAACAGCCGACGCTGCTGGGGTCCATGGTGTGATTATTCCAAAGCGCCGCGCCGTTCAATTAACATCGACAGTTGCTAAGACATCAACTGGGGCGATTGAGCACGTGCCTGTTGCCCGGGTGACGAACTTGGTCCAAACGGTTGAGAAGTTGAAAGAACGTGGCTTGTGGGTCTTTGGAACCGACATGGATGGGACTGATTACCGTCGCTGGGATGCCAAAGGGGCCACGGCCTTGATTATTGGGAATGAAGGTAAGGGTATTTCGCCTTTGTTGAAGAAGACCGTTGACGAAACGCTCTCAATTCCAATGATTGGACATGTGCAAAGTTTGAATGCTTCTGTTGCAGCCAGCCTGTTGATTTATCAAGGCTTTAACTCACGTAATCCTTTGTAAAATAAAACCCCTTGACCACATAAACAGTGATCAAGGGGTTTTTAAGTTAAAATGCACAGGTCTTTGCATGGTGCACGTGCCGGTATAAATAATGCTAATTTATTTGTCCCAAGGACTGATCCGGCCGGTGGCATAGAAGCCTTGGTTCACGCCATAGCGAACCAGCCAAGTATCATCAGTTTGGTTATAATAGACTAAAACACCCGGTACGCCCGGATAACTGATATCATCTGTTTGTACTAAATCACCAACTTTAAACATCGTAGCGTCCTCTTTTCGTAAATTATCTGATAGCTCGATTGTACCATAGGCTCTATTCGAAAAAGCATGCTCGAAAACATCAAAAAACAAGTTCAAAACATAAGCTTGTTTCACAAAATTGTCCCCGGCATAATGATTTTTCTGGGGGAAATAATTATGCAAATGAAAGAATGCCGTGAGTTTTACTTAGCAGCAGCAATGACCGGGGATGAGGCAGCGCTTGAATGGGTTTTACAAGCATTTAATGGCTTAATTTGGCAAGAATTTCAGGGACAAAAAATGCGTCCCAAACCCGATGATTGGTATCATGAGTGTCGTTTGGTGATGTATCGTTGTTTGATGAAACTACCCCATCAACATTGGGGTGTTTTAACCATTTACTTTCAACGGGCGTTAAGGCACCATGTGACATCGCTTTGGCGAGAAGAGGTACAGAGTAAATATGGGCCCATGCTTTCAGATGACTGTTTAACGTATTTACCGACGGATCAGGCTTATGGTTCAAACTTGGAGATTGAATGGCATTTGTTATTAGAAGGGGCGATGGCTGAGTTGTCAACATTACAGTATCAATTGATGACTTTGCGATTGCAGGGCTATTCAATCCAGGAATGTGCCGTTGAACTAGACAAGTCAGCTTCATGGTGTTACCAACAATGGCGCTTAATTCAGCATTATTTCAAATCAATGAAAGAACGGCCACATGCATTTAATTGATACTGTCGTTTTTTCAAAAACGTGTTACACTATAAAAGTGAATGAATAAAAATAAGGTGGGATTTCAAATGGCCCAGAAAAAAGTAGCCTTGGCTTGTAGTGTTTGTGGATCACGTAATTATACGGTTCCAAAGAAAACAGACCGCGCAACTCGGCTTGAAGTAAAAAAATATTGTAAGTATTGTGATCAACATACGATTCATCGCGAGACGATGTAAGCGAAGAAGGGAGCTAGCAAATGAATTTTATTAGTAGTGTTTTTGAAGAAATGAGGCGGGTGACTTGGCCTACTTTCAGTCAAAATATTCATAATACAACCGTTGTTATTTTGACTAGTCTCTTCTTCGCCCTATTCTTAGGGAGCGCAGATTGGATCTTTGAACAAGGAATTACATTCTTGTCGAAATAATCGGTCTAAGGTATAATTGACTTATTAAATCTTAACAGCAAACAAAACCTCCAATTTCGGGGGTTTTTATTTAACAATTAGCTAGGAGGCATCATGGCAGACGAGTCTTTTGACAATCAATGGTATGTTATCCATACCTATTCAGGTTACGAAAACAGTGTGAAAACAAATCTTGAATCACGTATTGAAACAATGGGCATGACAGATTATATTTTCCGTGTCGTTGTTCCAGAACGCGAAGTAACAGTTAACGAAAATGGTGAAACTAAGGTTGTAAAGGAAAATGACTTCCCAGGATATGTCTTAGTTGAAATGGTTATGACTGACGAAGCCTGGTATGTTGTGCGTAACACACCTGGTGTTACTGGATTCTTAGGTTCACACGGTGGTGGTTCAAAGCCAACATCATTGTTGCCAGAAGAAGTTGATGAGATGTTAGCACGTGTTGAAGATACAGAACGTGATGTCGTTGACCATATTGATGCAGAAGTTGGGGATGTTGTGAATGTAACCAGCGGTTCATTTGAAGGTATGGAAGGTACAATTACAAGTATCGATAACGACAAGCAAGAAGTGACTGTTTTGGTTAACTTCTTAGGTCGTGAAACACCAACAGAAATTTCATTTGCTGATGTTAAGCCAGTAAATTAAAAATAATTCCGCCATACCCTTGCAAAAGTGTATGGCTTTTATTATAATGTTCAGGTATGCGTGGTGACACGTATATGTGGGAGGCGGAAATCGAAACTCGCCATTTATACCACAAACACGAAGGAGGAAACAATCGTGGCTAAGAAAGTTTCAAGTATTGTTAAGTTGCAGATTCCAGCCGGTAAGGCTACACCTGCACCTCCAGTAGGACCTGCTTTGGGTCAAGCTGGTGTTAACATCATGGGATTCGCAAAGGAATTTAATGCACGTACTGCTGATCAAGACGGTATGCTAATTCCTGTAGTTATTACTGTATATGAGGATCGTTCATTCGAGTTCGTTACAAAGACGCCACCTGCAGCTGTATTGCTAAAGAAGGCCGCTGGAACGGATAAGGGTTCAGGAGAACCTAACACGAAGAAGGTTGCCACAGTTACTGCAGCACAAGTGCGTGAAATTGCAGAAACTAAGATGCAAGATCTAAACGCAGCTGATGTTGAAGCAGCAGCTCGCATGATTGAAGGTACTGCACGTTCAATGGGCTTCACTGTTGAAGGCTAATCTGACGTTAGTACGGATCGCGTAGGAAACTAAGCATGATCAAGCGGGAGGTCTTGGACGACCATTTGACCGCATTTGCAAGGAGGAATAGCTACCATGGCTAAGAAGTATGGTAAGAAATATTTGGCAGCAGCCGAAAAGGTTGAAAGTGACAAGTTGTACACGATCGACGAAGCTGCCGCTTTAGTTAAAGATATCGATTTTGCCAAGTTTGATGCAACTGTTGAAATTGCATTTAACTTGAACGTTGATACGCGTCAAGCTGATCAACAATTGCGTGGTGCCGTTGTTTTGCCTAACGGTACAGGTAAGGACCAAACTGTTGTGGTCTTTGCTCAAGGAGATAAGGCTAAGGAAGCCGAAGCAGCTGGTGCCGACGTTGTTGGTGCTGCTGACTTGGTTCAACGTATTTCTGACGGTTGGTTGGATTTTGACGTTGCCATTGCTACACCTGACATGATGGCACAAGTTGGTCGTGTTGGACGTACATTGGGACCTAAGGGCTTGATGCCTAACCCTAAGACTGGAACTGTTACATTTGACGTGGCTAAGGCCGTTTCAGATGCTAAGTCTGGTCAAGTGACATACCGTACAGACCGTGACGGAAACGTTGCTGTGCCTGCCGGTAAGGTATCATTTGATGCTGATAAGCTTGCGGGAAACCTAAAGTCATTGTCAGATCTTATCCTAAAGGCTCGTCCATCATCAGTTAAGGGAACTTACGTACAACACGTATCAATCTCTTCAACATTTGGACCTGCTATCAACATTGACCCAACTTCATTGTAATTTGTTGTTTCAACAAATTTAAAGTTGGCTAATTGTTGACGCTTCCTTGGATAACTGTTATAGTAATCTGAGTAATTAATAGATTCTACCTAAGACGCAGGTGTCGTATGACTTAATATCCAGCCGAGGAAGTGAAAAAACGCGAAAGCGACTTTTGACCCTCGGTGCATTTGTGCCGAGGGTTTTAGTTAGGATCAAATCTAAATAGGAGGAATGATACCATGAGTGAAGCAACTATTGCTTTAAAGGCTCAACAAGTTGAAGAAGTTGCTGACAAGTTCAAGCAAGCCGCTTCAGCTATCGTTGTTGATGTACGTGGATTGACTGTTGCTGAATCAACAGAATTGCGTGCAGCCCTACGTCAAGAAGACGTTCAATTGAAGGTTATCAAGAACAAGGTTTTGACTCGTGCCGCAGATGCAGCCGAATTGTCAGATTTGAATGACTTGTTTGCTGGACCTTCAGCGATCGCCTTCTCAAACGAAGACCCTATTGCCCCTGCTCGTATTTTGAAGAAGTTCGCTGATTCAATCGAAGCATTGGAAATTAAGGGTGGAATGGTTGATGGAAACGTCGTATCTGTTGAAGAAGTTCAAAAGTACGCCGCATTGCCAGACCGCGATGGATTGCTATCAATGTTGTTGTCAACATTGCAAGCACCTGTTCGTAACGTCGCTTACGCCGTTAAGGCCGTTTCTGACGCGAAGGACGAAGCAGAAGAAGCTTAATCAATTAAGTTTTGCCTGTTAACCGTGAGTTTATCTCACAAACTAAACTAAAAACATACCGTAAAGGTACAACATATTTGGAGGAATTTATCATGGCTTTTGATAAGGATTCAATCATTGCTTCATTGAAGGAAGCAACGATCATGGACTTGGCTGACTTGGTTTCAGCTATTGAAGAAGAATTTGGTGTTTCAGCTGCTGCCCCTGTTGCCGCTGCTGGTGCTGCTGGTGGAGATGCTGCCGCTGCTAAGACTGAATTTGACGTTGAATTGACTTCAGCTGGTTCAGCAAAGATCAAGGTGATCAAGGCTGTTCGTGAAGCTACTGGTTTGGGATTGAAGGAAGCTAAGGACTTAGTTGACGGTGCACCTTCAATCGTTAAGGAAGGTTTGTCAGAAGATGACGCCAACGCCTTGAAGTCACAAATCGAAGAAGCTGGTGGAGCCGCAGAATTGAAGTAATTCTGTTTCCATTATCTTTAAAAAACAGTACTCATTTGAGTGCTGTTTTTTTTTATGAAAAAATGCATATGCATATACGTAAAACGTTTTAATGTAATTGATTTGAAATATAGTTACATTTAATTTTCAAATGGTATTTAGGTATTGTCCTTCTTGATTAAATCTGTTAACTTATTTAAGTAGCAAAATAAAAAGTTTTATCAGTGGTAAAACAATTTTTTGGAGGGTGTAATGTTAGAAGCCAAAGGATTGACTGTCGGTTATACAGCGACGCCAGTTTTTGAAGATTTATCTGTTAGTTTTGAGCCTGGTAAGATTACTGGAATTATCGGACCCAATGGAGCAGGAAAGTCAACTTTGATTAAAGCCATCTTAGACTTAATCAAAAAGCAAGCGGGTGATGTAAAGCTAGACGGTCAAGAAGTTAGTAAAGTACGTCAAAAGACTGCATATGTAGAACAACGTGCAAACTTAGATATGAGTTTTCCTATCAATGTTTTTGATGTGGTTTTAACTGGTACGTATGGACGGTTAGGATTATTCAAAAGCCCTGGTGCGAAAGAAAAGGCAGCCGCAACGGATGCCTTGGAACAACTTAAGTTGTCAGAATTTAAAAAGCGTCAAATCAGTGAATTATCTGGTGGACAACTACAACGTGTCTTCGTTGCACGTGCGGTTGTACAACAAGCCGACGTTGTTATCTTGGATGAACCATTTGTTGGAATTGATATGAAGTCTGAAGCAGACATCATGGAAATTTTGAAGTTATGGCGTGACCAAGGTAAGACAATCATCGTTATTCATCACGATTTGAACAAGGTCTCAGCTTACTTTGATGATCTTGTGATTATGAACCACGGAATCGTGGCAGCCGGTCCGGTTGACGAAGTTTATACTCGTGAAAACATTGGACATGCCTTCTCAGCCGATCTTGGAAATGTACTATTTGAAGATAAGGGGGAAGCATAAGATGTTTGCAAGTATTCAAGAATTTTTATCAGCCTTAGGGCAATATAATTTCCTACAAAGTGCCTTACTAGCCTCAATCATGGTTGGGATTATGTCTGGTATCATCGGAAGTTTCATTATTTTACGTGGGATGTCATTGATGGGTGATGCCATCTCTCACTCAGTTTTGCCTGGAGTTGCTGTGGCATACATGCTCGGTATCAATTTGATGCTAGGAGCGACGGCTTTTGGGGTATTAGCCGCATTATTGATCGGATACGTATCAACACATAGTAAATTGAAAAATGACACATCAATTGGAATTGTCTTCTCAGCGTTCTTTGCGCTTGGATTTATCTTGATTTCAATGGCTGGTTCATCAACAAACCTACATCACATTTTGTTCGGTAATGTGTTGGCTGTTTCAGACCAAGACTTGTTGACAACTGTGATTGTGCTTGCAATCGTTATCTTGTTCGTTGTGATTGCTTATAAAGAATTACTAATCACATCATTTGATGAAACATTTGCAAAGTCATACGGTTTGAACACAACTGTTATGCAATATGCATTGATGATCATCTTGACATTGGTAACAGTTTCAGCACTACAGACAGTTGGTTTGATTTTGATTGTTGCGATGTTGGTTACACCAGCTGCAACAGCATTCTTATGGACGAACCGTTTGTCAATTATGATTGTCTTTGCATCAATTTTCGGGGTAGTTGCATCAACAATCGGTTTGTATCTATCATATACATTTGATTGGGCTTCAGGTCCAGCAATCGTGTTGGTTGCAGCAGCAATCTTCATGGTTTCATTTATTATTGCACCAAAGCAAGGCTTTTTTCAAAAACTAGGGGGAAAACATGGTTAAGAAGTTAGTTATCGTTGTTGCGGCGTTGGCAGTTGTTGTCGGGGGTGTCTTTTGGTTTGTTAATGGTCGTGATGCACAGTCATCAGGCGAAAATGGTAAGCTAAAAGTTGTGACAACAAATTCAATTTTAGAAGATATGGTTGAACAAGTTGGTGGTGATGATGTTGAAGTTTACAGCATCGTTAGTCGTGGAACTGATCCACACGAATATGACCCAACAACTAAGGATATTCAAGAAACAACTGATGCAGATGTTATCTTCCACAATGGTTTGAACTTAGAAACTGGTGGAAGTGGTTGGTTCACAAAGTTGACTGAAACAGCTAACAAGAAAGACAATGAACAAGTCTTTGCTGCTTCAGAACACGTTAAGGCGCTTCATTTGACAACAAACAAGGATGAAGAAGACCCACACGCATGGCTTGATGCACAAAATGGAATTAAGTATGTTGAAATGATTACTGAAGTCCTAAAAGACAAGTCATCTGCTGAAGCTGCTAAGCGTATCCAACAACGTTCTGATGATTACATCAGTGAGTTGGATGCTCTTGATACTGAAGCGAAGCAAAAGTTTAAGGATATCCCAGAAAGTCAACGTTTGCTTGTGACTTCTGAAGGAGCCTTCAAGTATTTCTCAAAGGCATACGGAATTACACCAGCCTACATTTGGGAAATCAATACTGAATCACAAGGAACACCTGAACAAATGAAGCAAGTACTTGCTAAGATTGACGATTCAGACGTTAAGTCATTGTTCGTTGAAAGTTCAGTATCACCTAAGTCAATGGAACAGGTTTCAAAGGAATCTGGATTACCAATTCATTCAAAGATTTATACGGACTCACTTGCCAAGAAGGGTACAGATGGAGATACGTACTATGACATGATGAAGTGGAACATTGATCATATCCATGCTGGTATGAACGGTGAAGAAAGTTCAGAAGATAAGTAATATGAGAAAAAACGGCTTGTGAATAACAGGTCGTTTTTTTTTTGTCGTTAAACAGCACCGGCACTATGTGAAGTGTTTCTCAAACATTGCTAGACTGGGAATGCAGTAGAATCGGATAAAGCTTAATTTTGACTTAATGACACTGTACAAAATGTGAAATTTAGTCTAGAATAGTACTGATTATTAGAAGCAATAGTTTATTATTTTAAGGAGATGTTTCATATGGCAACTAAGAATATTGTCGTTGTTGGTGCTGGTTTTTCTGGTGTCGTTGCAACGCGCAAGTTGGCCAAGCAATTGAAGGGAACTGATTATCAAATTGTTTTGGTTGATAAGCATTCCTTCATGACTTACATGACAGAATTGCATGAAGTCGCTACTGGTCGTGTACAGCCAGAACACGTTCGTAAGGATTTGCGTACGTTGTTCAAGAATTACTCAAATGTTAAGTTAGTGACTGCTAACGTTGATGACATTGATAAGGACCAGAAGATTGTAAAGACTTCTGTTGGCGAAATTCCATATGAAAAGCTTGTTTTGGCCACTGGTGGAACAACCAACACATTCGGAACACCTGGTGTTGAAGAATACGGCTTTACACTATGGTCATACGAAGAAGCAATTCGTTTGCGTAAGCACATCGAAGACGTTATCCGTCGTGGTGCCGTTGAATTAGACCCTGCCAAGCGTGCAGCTTTGATGAGCATCGTTGTGGTTGGTTCAGGTTTCACTGGATCTGAATTAGCTGGTGAATTGATGGATCAACGTCACAGCTTGGCTTTGTCAACTGGTGTTGAAGAATCTGAAATCAAAATTCAAATTATTGAAGCTGCACCATCAATCTTGAACATGTTGAGCAAGCGTGATTTGGCTGATAAGGCTGAAAAGCACTTTGAATCACACGGTGTTAAGATTTCAAAGGCCACTTCAGTAGTTGAAGTGCAAGAAGATGCAGCTATTTTGAAGGATGGTACAGCCATTCCAACAAATACGCTAATCTGGACTGCCGGTGTTAAGGCTAAGGATCAAGGCGCACAATGGGGGCTTGACCTTGGACCTGGTGCGCGTTTCATGGCTGACGAATTCTCTCGTGCCGTTGGTGAAGAGGATATTTACGTGGTCGGTGATGCCGCTGCTTACCAAGATCCAGAACTTGCTGATCCAAACAACAAGCGTGCCGGATGGACACCTCAAACTGTTGAAGGTGGAGAATCAGCCGCTAATACTGCTGTGCCAAACATCGTTTACGATTTGACACAAAAGGGTGATCGTAAGAAGTTTAAGGGTCGCTACCAAGGTTATGCTGTGTCAATTGGTGCCCGTTACGCCGTTGGTGTATTGGACCAAATTGGTAACATGAAGGTTGGAAAGTCTGGAATTGGTCTTTCAGGATTCTTTGCTAACATGTTCAAGCACGCAATCAACGTATACTTCTACTTGCAAATTGCAAGCTGGTACTACCTTGGTCACTACTTGCGTGATGAATTCTTCAACGCACCTGATGGTCGTGAACCATTCTTCGGTTGGGCTTCACGTCATGCAAACGTCTTGTTCACAGTACCATTGCGTATCGTTTTGGGACTTACTTGGATTACCCTTGGTGGTACAATGGCCTTCGCGGGTAATTGGGTTGGTATGATCCTAACAATTATTGGTTGGTTGATGACATTTGGTTTGTTTACATCAATTGCTGGTTTTGTTGGTATTATCATGGCAATCTTCATCACTACATTAACTAATTCTGACATTGCAATGTTATTGTTTGCACCAGCGTCATTCGCTGTTATGAACGGTTCTGGTCGTGTGCTTGGATTAGATTACTGGGTAATGCCTTGGTTAGAACGTAAGTTTGGACAATCAATGCACGGTATGCATTCATCTCGTTATAACGATTATTCAAATAAATAAAAAACGCACCAACGTCTACGACGTCAGTGCTATTTGCCGGTTAAGTTGTTTACAACTTGATCGGTTTTTTTATTTTATTCTTGGGGCATATGTTGGCTAGCGTAAAAGGCAGCAATAATACCGTTAGCAACACTGACGTTGACCGAACGCACACTGCCATACTGGGGGATATAAACCATGGCATCCGCAGCTTCGATTAAATCATCAGCTAGGCCAAGTTGTTCTTCACCGAATAAGAAGGCTGATTTTTCAGGAAAATCCATTTTGTAAAGCGATTGTGGGTCATAGCCAGGCGTATTATCAACAGCGTAAATGGTGTAACCTTCTTCATGTAACTGGTCAAAAACCATTTGGTAATCAGTAACGCGATGATGTTCAATTGACTCGTAATTTTGTGTGCCTAATGCACCACGGCGATCCCACTTTTTTGCGCCTTCAGGGTCATCTTCATGTGTGCGATTTTCCGGGTTTAGGAAAATTAACTTACGCATTCCGAAGGCATTACTATTGCGGACCGCTGAAGCTTTATTGAAATCATGGCTTAGGTTTTGCATAATGGCCACCATTTGACCACGACGGGCATCAAGCGTATCGCGAATGAATTGGTCAGATTGACCTTTAAAATAATCAGTGACGTTACGATAGTCGTTTGAACGACTTAAATCAATATCAGACATACATTAAGCTTCTTTCTTTTTTAAATAATTGCCCGGATAGATCCAAAAATCTAACACGGGGATTCGATGGATGATGTTGAATATGAACAAGGTGCCATACCAACCAATTAAGGTCCCTAAAATGAGATGAACGATGACGCTATTCACTTGTAAGTAATACAAAAGAATGCGGGTTAGACTAACCAAAGGAACATGAATAAGATAAATTGGTAATGATATTTGACCAATTTTTGTAAAATAATTATAACCTGTGACCGTCTGTGGTAATTGATAGAATAGACTAAATCCTAAAATCACAGATGTAAATAATAGTAACTGAGCCCAACCAGGTACTTGGTAATTAATGCGTTGAATGGGGTTTGTGAGCGCCCATACAGCTAGCGCAGTGACAAAGACACTTAAACTAGCGATTAATGTTGTCCGATACTGATAAATTGGATGTTTTCTTACGAATGTACCGAGTAAGAAAATAGGACTCCAAATGGCAATACGTTGCACAACGTACCAGTCAACGGGGAAGATTGTGAATCCCAAACAAACCATCAAACTGACAAGGAATAAAGTATCAATATTTTTCATCTTTAGACTGACAAAACCAAGCACAATATCTAGGGCAAAGAGCACATAGATAAACCAGAGTGGGCCAATCGGCATAATCCATATATTAAGGAGACTCTTTAAGGTGACATCAGTTCTAACTTGATCACCAAAAATAAATTTAATGGCCCAAATAATGATGCTAAAGGCAAGATAAGGAAGGCCAAGCGTCAACAATCTTTTCTTAATAAATTTCAGATAACTATGCAGGTCGGGCTGCACTTTAAAGAAATAACCCGACAGAGCGAAGAAAAATGGCATATGAAAAACATAAATCATTTGTACCGCAATCAACAGGATATTTTGGGTCACACCAAAGTAGATTCTAGCATCAAATAAACCAATTAATACGTGGCCAAAGACCACTAAAAAAATGGTGACCCCTTTGGCGACGTCAATCCATTTAATTCGTTTTGGCATAAGGAAAACTCCTGTCGTTCAAAGATACTTACTAGTATAGAATATTTGCTCGTGATGTCCAAACAAATCCATATAATTATTGTGACCGAATTGACGTCAATTCGGTTATTTTTTGTTATTATTATTTAATAGTTTGATTTTTGTAAAAGGAGGGCGTGGTGATGCAGCCCATCATTGAATTTAAAGATGTCTCATTCTCATATCCAAATGCTGAGCAACCAGCCTTGAAGAACCTTAGTTTACAGATTCAAAAAGGTGATTGGGTCGCTGTAATTGGCCATAATGGGTCTGGTAAATCGACATTTGCCAAATTAATTAATTACTTATTAATCCCGACAAGCGGAAGTATTACCGTTGATGGTATTCCGGTTGATCAGGAACATGTTTATGATATCCGTGACTTAGTCGGGATGGTCTTTCAAAACCCAGATAATCAATTCGTCGGGGCGACCGTCGCTGATGATGTCGCCTTTGGTTTGGAAAATCGACAAGTCCCACGTGAAAAAATGTTGGAAATTGTCCCTGATGCATTGGAACGGGTACAAATGAATGCATATGCAGCACGTGAACCAGCACGCTTATCAGGAGGGCAAAAGCAACGTGTCGCGATTGCTTCAGTCTTAGCAGTTGAACCTAAAGTTTTAATTTTGGATGAGGCGACATCGATGCTTGATCCAAAAGGTCGCCGTGAGATGATTGCCTTGGTTCATGAATTAAAGCAGGAATTAGGTGCAGAATTAACAGTGCTATCAATTACGCATGATATTGATGAAGCTGCCAGTGCTGATGAAGTCGTTATTTTAAACGATGGCGAATTAATGGGCGTTGATAAGCCCGAGGTTATTTTTTCTGATGCTGAACGTCTACGTCGCTTAGGCTTGGCTGTACCATTTGCTGAGCAATTGAAAGCAAAGCTAAAAGCGCGGGGCATAAAAGTACCAGAAACTTATCAAACGACAGAAGGGATGGCCGAGTGGATATGGCAATTACATTCAAAAATGTAGGCTTTACCTACCAAGCGGGTACGCCATTTGCAACGCCGGCATTGTACGACGTTAATTTCAACATACCTGACCATAGCTTTACAGCGGTGATTGGCCATACTGGTTCTGGTAAATCAACGATGGTGCAACTATTGGATGGCTTAGAACTGCCAACTGACGGTGAAATTACGATTGGTTCAGCGACGATTACGGCTGCAACTAAGAGGAAAACATTAAATGGCATGCGCCACGATATTGGAATGGTCTTTCAATTTCCGGAAGCGCAATTATTTGAACAGACTGTTTTAGCGGACGTGATGTTTGGTCCCATGAATTATGGCATGTCAAAGGCTGAAGCCGAAATCGCAGCAAAAGCGGCGCTAGCGCTGGTTCAAATGCCAGAAAGTAGTTATGAGGCATCACCGTTTGATTTGTCAGGTGGGCAGATGCGCCGCGTGGCGATTGCAGGTGTCATTGCAATGGAGCCAGAGATTCTAATTTTAGACGAACCAACGGCAGGCCTTGACCCGGCCGGACAAGCTGATTTAATGGCTTTATTTGCCAACTTGCAAAAAGAGCGGGACTTAACGGTAATTTTAATTACCCATCAGATGGAATTTGTGGGTCAATACGCAGATAATGTTTTGGTATTTGATGCGGGTAGCGTGGTTAAAACGGGAACCCCAGCTGAAATCTTTGCTGATAGTGACTGGTTACGTCAAAAACAATTGGATGTGCCAGCCGCGACGCAATTTAGTGATTATTTAGAAGCTAAAGGTTTGCCATTGCACGGTGCGCTCGACTTGGATCAATTAGCTGATGAAATTGTTGGGTTGATTGGAGGTCCTACGCATGAGTAATATGATTTTAGGACGTTATCTTCCAGGCGTTTCATGGGTCCATCGCTTAGATGCGCGAACAAAATTTATTTTGAGTATGCTCTTTATCTTCGTTATTTTTATGGCGAATAATATCTATGGTTATCTCTTTGCGACAGCATTTGTCGCTTTAAGCATTATCATGACGGGGCTTGGTTTTAAGGTGTTCTTTAATGGTTTAAAGCCACTAGCAATGTTGATGTTAATTACAACCTTCTTACAGCTATTCTTTATGAATACTGGAACCGTTTTGGTTCATTGGTGGATTTTTACGATTACGACAGATGGTGTGATTAATAGTGTGATTGTTTTCGTGCGTTTTATGTTGATTATTATGTTTACAACGATTTTGACATTAACGACACCACCACTAGAAGTTGCGGATGCAATGGAGTCATTGATGAGTCCTTTACGTAAGATTGGGGTGCCAGTGTCCGAATTAGCGCTTATGGTTTCGATTGCGCTACGTTTCGTGCCAACGTTAATGGATGAGGCCCAATCAATTATGAACGCGCAGCGAGCACGTGGGGTGGCTTTTAACGAGGGTGGCTTAATCCAACGTGCGAAATCATATGTGCCGCTGCTAATTCCACTCTTTGTGAACGCGATTAAGCGCGCGATTGAGTTAGGGGATGCCATGGAGGCACGTGGTTACCGCGATGGTGAACACCGGACCAAATTCCGCGTTCTGAAGTACACTAAAATTGACGGGGTCGCCTTTGCTGCTTTCTTTATTTTTGCAATCGGCCTATTCGCAACACGTTTCATTTAAAATATTTAAGAGAAGGAGGGCAATCGGATGCCACGATATAAAGCAACCATTGCCTATGACGGGACGGACTTCTTTGGCTGGCAAGTTCAACCTGGGAAGCGGACCGTGCAACTAGAGCTAGAAAATGCCGTTAATAAAATGGCTAAGAATCCGGAAGAACATTTACGGGTTCAAGGTTCGGGTCGAACCGATGCACGTGTGCATGCCATGGGGCAGGTGGCCAATTTTGATTTGCCATTCAATATTCCTGCGGATTCCGTTCGCAAAGGTCTTTCAACGATGTTGCCTTACGACATTGGCATAAAAAAGGTTGAGATTGTGGATGACGATTTTCATGCGCAGTTCAATGCCCACAATAAAACATATCGCTATCGATTATCGACCACCCAATATACCGACCCGTTCAAAAGGAACTATACGGGGCATTGGGGCCGCAAGCTAGACCCAGCACTTATGCAACAAGCAATTGGTGACTATGAGGGCGAGCACGATTGGTTAAGTTTTGTTGCATCAGGTTTTCAACAGAAAACGACGGTGCGAACTGTGTATCGGGCAACCATGATTGAGAAACCGGAAGATGATGAAATTTGGTTTGAATTTACAGGAAATGGTTTCCTTTATAATCAAATTCGGATTATGGTCGGTGTGTTGCTTGAAATTGGGAGTGGGTCACGTCCAGTTGATGACATTCCCCGCTTATTAGCGGCAAAGGATCGACAACAAGCACGTTTTACAGCTCCGGCTCAAGGGCTCTACTTAATGTCGGTTGACTATTAAGAATTTCTCAATCTGGGCAAAATTTGTGGGAATATACATTGACTAAGTCCTTGATTAAAGGTAATATGTAAGACGGTATTGTTTACCAACCACAGATGGGAATGTCCTGGTACGACTATTTTTAATTTTTTGGTAAAGTAAACAAACAGAATAATTGGAGGAAATTTTCCATGCGTACAACTTATATGGCAAAGCCAGGTGAGATCGATCGCAAGTGGTACATCTTAGACGCAACTGATGTACCTTTGGGACGTTTGTCAACAGTCGCTGCATCAATCTTGCGCGGTAAGAACAAGCCAACTTTCACACCTAACGTAGACACAGGTGATAACGTAATTATCATTAACGCTGGTAAGGTCGCTCTTACTGGTAAGAAAGCTACAGACAAGATTTATTACCACCACTCAAATCACCCAGGTGGTTTGAAGGAACGTCAAGCTGGTGACTTGCGTGAGAAGAACCCACAACGTTTGATTGAACTTTCAGTTCATGGAATGTTGCCAAAGAACTCACTAGGTCGTCAACAAGGTTTGAAGTTGCACGTGTTTGCTGGCGAAGAGCACACACACGCTGCACAACAACCTGAATTGTTGAACATTCACGATCTTATCTAATTTAACGAAAGGAGAATAGTTTATTATGGCTAATGTACAATACTCTGGAACTGGTCGTCGTAAGAACTCTGTTGCCCGTGTACGTTTAGTACCTGGTAATGGTGCCATTACAGTTAACGGTCGTCCTGCTGAAGAATACATTCCTTTCGCTAACTTGCGTGAGGTTATGGTTCAACCATTTAACGCTACTGAAACATTGGGACAATACGATGTTTTGGTTAACGTTAACGGTGGTGGTTTCTCAGGTCAAGCTGGTGCAATCCGTCACGGAATCGCCCGTGCCCTATTGACTGTTGACCCTGATTTCCGTGCTGCATTGAAGTCAGCTGGTTTGCTAACACGTGACCCTCGTATGAAGGAACGTAAGAAGCCAGGTTTGAAGAAGGCCCGTAAGGCTTCACAATTCTCAAAGCGTTAATATTTATTTATTTTCGTTGCCAGAATTGGCACAACCTATTCAAAATGAAAAACGACATGACTCATTTGAGTCGTGTCGTTTTTTTGTATGCTTAGAAATATTTTAAATATGATGACGTTTTCAAAAATTGGACTAGCTTGCTATAATGATTGCATTGATTGATTTTGATTTAGATAGGAATGGATGTAGGAATACTAATATGGCAGATTTTGGTGTGTTAATTTTTTTATTGGGCGTGATATCGTTTTTTACTTGGGGGATATGTTATCCAGTTACAAGAATAAGAAAACATCGTGGCTTATTGGGCTGGAAAAAATATGTAGGTATAGCTGGTGTGGTCTTATCAGTTACAGGATTGTTTACTGTAGGGGCGTATGCCGATCCGCAAGATGATGTGAATAAAACTAGCAGTTCACAGGTTACTAGTGAATCAAAAAGTAATGAATCTAAAGCAAAAGCGGAAAGTGAATCTAAAGCGAAAGCGGAAAGTGAATCTAAAGCGAAAGCGGA
>NZ_JQCD01000031.1:256898-314706 GCF_001437425.1 Weissella minor
AGTAAGTGAATCTAAAGCGAAAGCAGAAAGTGAATCTAAAGCGAAAGCAGAAAGTGAATCTAAAGCGAAGGCAGAAAGTGAGTCTAAAGCGAAGGCAGAAAGTGAAGCTGAAGCGAAGGCAGAAAGTGAAACTGAAGAACAGGCAAAAAGGGACTCTGAAGATGCCAATTCAAAACAGTCAGTTGAGGCTGTTCAGGATGACAGTGATATAAGCGGGCAAGTAATTGGAAACATAAAGAGTAAAATTTATCATACAGCCGATCAACAAAATTATCATATTTCACCTGAAAATCAGGTGGTTTTTGGTAGCGAAGAAGAAGCATTAGCACAGGGCTATCATAAATCTAAGCGTTAAAATATGAATAGAATTGATATTAATATTTATTTTCGTTGCCAGAATTGGCACAACCTATTCAAAATGAAAAACGACATGACTCATTTGAGTCGTGTCGTTTTTTTTTGATTTGGAATAGATTATATACAATAAACACTTTAATTTGGTACACTGAGTATAAGTATTCAAATGGGAGTAGGTAATAATAGTGGCGATTAAAAATAATGATTATAATATTGCAATTAATGAAAATATTATTATGAAAGCTGAAAATTTATACAATCCAAATCGATTAATCATGAATGCAACAAATCTTATTTTAACAAATAAACGTTTGATTATTCATGATAAAGGTATGTTTGGTAAGGGTGATAATTATCGTGAATATGATTTAAAAAAGATTAAAGTATTTAATGATGTTCCGTGTGTACAAATCAATCAAACAAACTATATCTTCCTAGATATTCAGTTTTTAGATTCTGATGAATCAATTGCTATGCCAAATATTAAGATGGCTAAAGCTTGGCGTAATAATATTTTGTCATTAGTTACCGGCGAACTGAATACGTTGGATTATGGGAACACAGGGAATAAAAAAGAAAGTTACTCTACTTCTGACCAAACAAAGGTGTCACAATATGCTTCAAAGAAATGTGAGGCATGTGGTGCCACGTTAAAAGGTAAAGTGGGTACAGTCGTGAAGTGTGATTATTGTGGTGAAGAAACGCTTGTGTAAATTAAATTCGATGAATACTGTAGTGCAAAAATAAAATCGTTATAATATGTGTGTTCAGATTAGGAGGAGCGATTGTGAAAAAAGGAAAATCGGAATTAGAACCAAATGAATGGTTCGTTGAAGAGGCAGATGCAACTGATGATGGGAAATTTTTTGCAGGTATTGTTAATGTGGTACTAACAAGTTCCCATATCATCATAACGCCAAGTTTATCAAGTAAGGCTCGCAAGTATCGTTTAAATACACTAAAAAGGACAAGTATGAATGTAGATCGCTTAGTCCGTTTAAATAGCAATAAAGGCTACCAAATTGCACTAGACTTTCAAAATGGAGAGTCCGAATTATTAAGATTTGGATCTAAGTCGGCAACCTATTTTTGGGCTGAGAACATTTTGAATGTGGCGCTTGGTAATGTAGATGACATTAATTACGAAGGGTCTCGAGCTAACACGACAGGTGATAGTTTAAAGGCTGGTCTTGAAACGCTTCAGAACTCTTTTGGCGGTTTTCGTAGTAAGAAAACACCCGCTCAAGAGCAGCAAAAGATTGTAAAAACCTGTACTGGTTGTGGCGCAAGTGTTTCTGGTAAAGTCGGCGCTGTTGTAAAATGTGAATACTGTGGTACGCCTGTATCATTATAAAGACATATGTTGGTTGTGATAGGTAGCTAGTCGCGTATAATTTGAAAGAGGGTTTTTGAGATGGGATTGATTAAAGCTTTTAGTGGTGCATTATCAGGGAATTTAGCAGATCAGTGGTTAGATATTATTGTACCAAGTGCGTTTGATGAATATAGTGCGGTTGTTCCAGGCGTATTCAAAAATAATGGTAGTCAAAATACTAAAGGGGCACAAGATGTTATTTCATCCGGTTCAAAGATTTTTGTACCGGAAAACGTCGCTGCCTTTATTTTCAGTCAGGACGGCATTGAAGAAGTCATTACTGAAGCGGGCGGTTATGAATATCAAAATGGTCAATCTAGTGTGTTTAATGGGGACGGCATTGAAGATGCTATGGTAGCTGATACTGTTGACCGTTTTAAACATGGTGGACAAACGTCTACAAGCAAGCGTGTTGCCTATGTGAACTTACATGAAATTCGTAATATTAAATTTGGAACACGTGGTCCAGTTCTTTATAATGACTTATACTATGGTGTTGATTTAGAAATTCGCTCATATGGAACTTTTTCAGTGCAGATTAAAAATCCAGAGCAATTTATTCGAAATTTCGTACCAGCTAATACAAATTATTATTCATTTAATATGCAAGAAGTTCGTGAACAACTTGTTTCTGAATTCTTGCAATCATTCGTACAAGCTATGACACAATTATCAGATACATACCGCATTTCTAAAATTGCAGCTCATTCGGATGATATGCATGACGCCATTTTACAAGATTCAAGGCGTGCAGGAACATGGTTGGAACGTTTTGGATTTGAATTGACGGGTGTTGGAATTGCCAATATCGAGTTAACAGATGCTTCCCGCGAATTAATTAAGCAATATTCTACTAATAAAATGAATACTAAGGCCTATGAAGAAGTATCTGACGGTGCAAGTAATCGTGCAGCCCAACAGAAAATTGCTAGTGGGGTTGAAGAAAACGGTTTTGGTGAAGGCGTAAATGGTATGCTTTTCGGTATGAATTATACGCAAGGATTAGGTGCTGATGCCCAACGCACAGGCACTCAACCGCAACAACAACCGCAACAAGCGCAACCACAGCAACAACAACAAGCGCAACCACAGCAACAACAACCAGTTCAACCAGAGCAACAACAACCACAGCCACAACAACAGGCCGCTTCTCCAGAACCTGAAGCTCCAGCAAGTGGCAACGCCATGGAATCTTTTGAAGATCAAGTGAATGCATTGAATCAACTTAAGCAGTTGTTAGACGCGGAGATTTTGACGCAAGAAGAATTTGATATCAAGAAAAAGCAAATTTTGAACCTATAACAATAATTAAGCGCTACTTACGAGTAGTGCTTTTTTTATACCCTAAATGAAAACGATTACAAAAAAGTGTTGCACTTTCAACTGGAAACGCTTACAATAATAAGTGTTAAGAGACGGAACCGGTTCCAAATAAGGTTCCGCAGAGCTAAAGATAAAAGGAGTATGAACGATGGCAAATCCAACTTGGTGGAAAGATGAAGTAATTTACCAAATTTATCCAATGTCTTTTAAGGATTCTAATGGTGATGGAATTGGAGATATTCCAGGAATCATCGAAAAGTTAGACTACTTGCAAGACCTTGGAATTACCATGATCTGGTTATCACCAATGTACAAGTCACCAATGGTTGATAACGGTTATGACATTTCGGATTACCGTGATGTAAATCCAATGTTTGGAACAATGGCTGATCTCGATGAATTTATTCATCAAGCCAAGGAACGTGGCATCAAAGTGATTCTTGATTTGGTCATCAATCATACTTCTGACCAACATACATGGTTCCAACAAGCCTTGGCTGATCCAACTTCAAAGTACCGTGATTACTACATCTTCAAAGAGGGACGTGGTGAAAACGGGGACGAAGCACCAACAAATTGGCGTTCAAATTTCGGTCAAAACTCTTCTTGGACACGCGTACCAAATTCAACGGAATGGTACCACCATGTCTTTGCACCAGAGCAACCGGATTTGAATTGGGAAAACCCAGCTTTACGCGAAGAAATCTATGACATGATTAATTGGTGGCTTGAAAAAGGGATTGCTGGCTTCCGTGTTGATGCCATTACTTTTATTAAAAAGGACCAAGACTTTGCGGATATCGAACCAGATGGAAATGACGGCTTGGGCAAGGTTAAGCGTAAGACTGAAAATCGTCCAGGGATTGAAGTGTTCTTGAAGGAATTGAATGAGAAGACTTTCAAGCCATTTAATGCCGTGACGGTTGGAGAAGCATCAGGTGTACCGTATGAAGAATATGATCAGTTTATTGGGGATGAAGGTTACTTCTCAATGATCTTCGATTTCAAGTATGCGGACATTGATATTTTCTCTGGGTCAGAAATGTATAAGCAACGTGATTGGACGATTGATGAATGGCGTGATCGTATCTTTAAGAGTCAGGAATCAATTCAAAAAGTTGGTTGGAACGCGAACTTCTTAGAGAACCATGATCAGCCTCGTTCAGTTTCTAAATTTATCAAAGACCCAGCTTGGCGCAACCATTACGGTGCAACAGCATTGGGAGCACTTTATTTCTTCTTGCGTGGAACGCCTTTTATCTACCAAGGACAAGAAATTGGGATGCTAAATGCGGAACGTCATGATATTAGTGAATTTAATGATATTTCAACGCATAACAATTACAATCGTGCGTTAGAAGAAAAATGGGCTCCGGAAGACGCTTTGAAGGCAGTTAACCGTCGCTCACGTGACAATGCACGAACACCTATGCAATGGGATGCAACACCAAATGTTGGCTTTACAACTGGTACACCATGGTTGGCGACATCAGGTAATGCGGCTGAATTCAATGTCTTAGATGAAGCTGGTATTGCCACAAGTACATTAGAATTTTATCGTGAAATGATTCAACTTCATTTCCGTTCTGAACTAACAGACACTTTGATTAATGGACGTTTTGAACCAGATTATACGGTACCAGATTCAGTAATCAGTTATTACCGTGTTGATGATAATCATCGCGTACAAATTTTAGTAAACCTTTCAAAGGATGTTCAAAGTATTCCTGAAATGACAGGTGAGATTAAGTTAAACAATTGGGATAACAGTTTAACGGTTGTCGATGCGTTACAACCGTATCAAGCAATAGTAGTGGAGAAGTAGGATGGCTAAAGATTATAAGGATGAAGCACAACAGCTTTTAGATTTAATTGGGGTCGACAATGTTGTTAGCGTGACGCATTGTCAAACACGACTACGTTTTGTATTGAAAGATCGTAGCCAAGTCGATGATAAAAAAGTTGAAGCATTGCCAGATGTTAAGGGTGTGTTCGATGGTTCAGGTCAATACCAAGTGATTATCGGAACCGGAACCGTTAACAAGGTTTATGAATCAATTGAAAATTTGAATGTGGTTAATGCCATTTATGGTAAAGACGAAAATGATGCAGCTGCGGCTGAACCAGCTGAAAATCAAGGTTGGGTCAAGCGCTTGATGGCAATGCTTTCAGGAATTTTCGTGCCAATCGTGCCGGTTATTGCGGCAACAGGTCTGTTCTTGGGATTGAAGAGTATGTTGTTCAATCCGAATGTATTGGCTTTGATTGGGGCGCAACCTTCTGATATTCCGCAGGCTTTCCAACAAGTGACATCAGTTTTGACTGATACAGTGTTCGCCTTTTTGCCAGCACTGATTGTTTGGTCAACTTTCCGTTACTTTAAGGGAACGCCGATTATTGGTATGGTAATTGGGTTAATGTTGGTTTCACCAATCTTGCCGAATGCTTATGCCGTGGCCGATGGGTCAGCTAAGGCGTTGAAGTTGTTCGGAACGATTCCTGTTGTTGGAGCGCAAGGTTCAGTTTTGACAGCGATGGTTGCTGGTATCTTGGGTGCTAAGCTTGAATTGTTCTTCCGAAAGCATATGCCAGACGTGATTGAACAAATCTTTACGCCGTTCTTTACGATGTTGGTAACCTTTACAATCATGATTCTAGGTGTGGGACCAGTTATGCACACCATCGAATTGGGCATGGTTTCAGGTGTTGAAGCGATTATTCATATCCCATTCGGTATTGGTGGTTTCATCATTGGAGCCATTTACCCATTAATGGTTTTGCTTGGTATTCACCATACGATGATCATGGTCGAAACTTCATTGCTAGCTAATACAGGTTTCAATCCATTGATTACTTTGGAAGCCATGTACGGATTTGCCAACTTGGGTGTTGCTTTGGCCTTGATGTTGCGTGCCCGTAATGCAAATGCGAAGGCAACATCTACTGGTGCCTTTATGTCACAAATCTTCGGTGTTAGTGAACCAACCCTATTCGGTGTGTTAATTCGCTATAATTTGAAGCCTTTGTTTGTAACGGTCTTTACATCTGGATTAGGAGCTGCGGTCTTAAGTATTTTCCATGTTCAAGCGAATACTTATGGATTAGCCGTATTGCCTTCATACCTCATGTATATCTATAACGGACGTATGTTATTAGTTTACTTCATCGTTTCAGTTGCCTCAGTTGCTTTGGCCTTCGTGCTTACAAACATGTTTGCGATGCCTAAGGAAGTCTTGGCAGTTGATGATGAAGTAGAAGCTGCACCACAAAATATTCTTGTTCAAACAGATGTTAAGGACAATGCCATCTATGCCCCAGTTGCCGGAGACATTGTTCCATTAGATGAAGTGCCAGATCCTGTCTTTAGTTCAGGAATCATGGGTAAGGGATTAGGTATCAATCCTAATCAATCAGGAAAGATTAATATTGTTGCGCCACAGTCAGGTACAATTTCATTAGTTGCGGATACAGGCCATGCGTATGGTTTGGTGACTGATGACGGTACTGAAATTTTGATTCACATTGGAATTGATACGGTTAACATGAAGGGGCAAGGCTTTGAAACAAAGGTTAAGGCTGATGAAACCGTGCAAGCTGGTTCAGTATTGGGAACAGTTGATGTTGATGCAGTTAAGGCTGCTGATCTAAACCCAGACGTAATGGTTTTGATTACAAACTCAGATGAATTTGATGAAATTGAAATTGGTGAAGCAAGTCCTGTTGCTGCGAGTGATGTAATTATGACCTTGCAACGAACAATCTTTGAAGCTGACGAAAGTGCAGCATCAATTTAAATCTCTATGAAAAACACCTAATTAATTTAGGTGTTTTTTTGTATAAAGTATTCGGTTTAACCGGTTTTGAAAATATTTTAAATAAGTTATACTTAACAAAAGCGCAGAAATGTTTAATAAAAAAGGAGTGAAAATGGTTCAAGAATATCAAAAATATACAATGTTAGACGAATTTGACATACCTGTGTATGTGACTCAAGAATTAACGATAGATGCTCAAACTAAGCTTGCTTATGTAGATAAGAGAAATGCCTGGAATGGACTCATTAGAAAAAAAGGCAATAGAACTGAATTAGATTTAGACTATCAACCTAATAATGGCGATGTAATGATATCGGATGAATATCCATCATTTGGTGTAAATGGAGTTGATTCTTCAGATGATGGAGTATGGTATGCTCAAAATTGGGATGGTAATCTTTTATTTATATTAACAAAATTCCATCGAATTAGTATGTCTGAAGCAATGAGAGCAGGGTATGTAACTAATGCACGTACTAAATGGAAAATTAGTGAATTTGAACTCAGGGATACTTTTATAAATTCAGATGATTTAACTATAAAAGAGGTTGAATTGAATTTTGATTATCTGTATCAATTTTTTGATTTTCGAGCTGATGAGAAAGAACAGACAATCGAAATTGGAACATTTAATATCAAAGGGGAGCGTTTCTCTATTGATATTAAAAAAAGTATTAGTACACATATTGAGCTAGATGAATCAACTGACATTTACAAAGCCGTTGTTCATATTGAATTTGATAAAAGCCAATCTCAAAAATTTGTAAGAGATATATGTTCTATCGTTAAAGAGTTATTTGAAATCCTTATGGATAGACATATTAGATTACGTAAAATTGATATCTTAAATGATGGTGATAAAGAATGGCGAAATGCTTTTATATATCAAGATATGGTCTTGGATAAGAAAATTAATAAGGTGAATCCCTTTATAAATCACCCTCTGAAATATTCGAATATACATCACAGTATTTTTAATATCTTTAATATTTATTTTAACGACACGAAGCTACGAGCTTTTACCAAGGCATATTTAGCGACAATTAGTAGTAGGATGCCTGTTAGAGCACGTCTTATTACGTTAACTTCAGGAGTGGATACTTATTTTATTGGTGAAAAACGTCAAGAAAGTAATACAACGGTTAGCAGTTTAAAGGATAAATTAAGTTTGTTACCGCTTGCTGATGCAGATGCTGAAGGAATTAAAAATTCAAGAAATTTTTTGATTCATGGAGTACAGCCTAAAAAATTTATTGGAGAAGAAGGTTTGCCTGATCAATTGCAAAAGCTTGGAGTTGCTTATTACAACCGAATAGTAGAAGATTTGAAAAAATAAAATGATGAATAAAAAAACACCTAATTAATTTAGGTGTTTTTTGTATATTCGCGTCTTTATTGATAAGTAAAATTAATAAACATAAACGCTGGACGTGTACACGTTGCACGGGTATAATAAAGGAACAGGTGCGAGATGATTATTCACTTTAACGATGCCGAGACAGAAAAAATTTATCATCAAGAAGTTTCACGAAAATATCCCCGAGCTGTTCAAATGCAAGCATTGCGTCGAATGATGCTGATGGACGCGGCATTAGATATGCACGATTTACGGACACCACCAGGTAATCATTTTGAGAAATTAACCGGTGATTTAACTGGGAAATTTAGTATTCGCATCAATCGCCAATATCGTTTAGTGTTTACAATTCATAAAACAAATCATTTCTATAACGTTGAAATAATGGACTATCATTAATCTGACAAACAAGGGAGTATCGATGAACACATTACCAACACCCAAGATGAGTGAAATTTTAAAAGAAGAGTTCCTGAATCCACTAGGTATCAGTGGTTATCGTTTGGCGCAAGCCATCGGTGTACCTTATTCACGCATGCAGGCGATTTTGAATGATCAGCGTAAGGTTACGGCTGACACGTCAATCCGTCTCGGGCGTTACTTATCTGTGTCTGATGATTATTTTTTAAAGTTACAAACAGACATCGATGTCCGCAACGCAGAGTTAGAAAATCGCGATAATTATAATGATATTACAAGTCATCAGCAGCAAAGTGTTAACTAGAAAAAAGACGTCACCCTGACATAAGGTGACGTCTTTTTGTCTATGAAGATTTAGTTGAGGCGCGCTCGATAAGCTCACCATCAAGTACAATCCGCTGAGGTTCTTTATAGCTGTCATCACAGACTTGATTGAAGAGACGGTACAATTGTTGACCAGCATGAAAGAAATCATACTCAAAGCTAGTTAGATTTGGGGTCACGGTGGTACTAATGTCGGATTTACCGAAACCGATGTATTTAGCCTGTTGACCGCTTTCAAGACCAGCTTGGAGGGCACCGACAACAATACGATCAGTTGCACCGATAATTAAATCAAAGCTTTGGTCAGTCATTGCGGCTTGCGCGAGTGCCTTTGATTGGGTAATGCTGAAATCCGTTTCCAATGTGGTGACATCGATATCGGATAGGGCGTTTTTAATGCCTTCAGTTCGGTCATGCCCGATGGCCCAGTCGTGCTCAGCGGGGATGGTTAACAAAAGGACGCGTTTGGGATTTAAACTGCGAGCATAGGCACCAACAGCTTCGCCGGCAGCCAAATCGTTCATCAAGACGCGATTAAAGGCTGACTCATCTTGTCCTTGAACGACAATCGGCATATCACTTTCAAGCAGTGTGTTGCGGATTTCGTCAGTCATGTTGGCAGTCAGGATAATCAAACCGCGGACATTTTGAGTACGCATTTTTTCAATTTCAGCTAATTCACGATTAGAATCTTGATACGTGTTCACAATTAGGAAAGTGTCATCGGTATTTTCAGAATCAAGCCCACGCAGCATTTCGACCTGCGCTGCTGAATCCAAACGTGGCACAATCACGCCCACCGTATGATTACGCTTGCTCTTAAGGCTTTGCGCAAATGTATTCGGTTGGTAATTGTATGTCGCAACGAGTTCATCAATTTTCTCTCGTGTGGTCTTACTTACAGATCCGCCATTTAAATAGCGTGATACTGTACTTTTAGATACATTTGCTTTTTTAGCGATGTCGCTAATCGTTATTTTCTTTTCCATATTCATATACTAGCACATCCCTAATAATTTAGACAAAAAGGATTGCATTAATCTCTGTAAGCGGTTACAATATAATTGAAAGATATGGAACCGGTTCCGTATCAAAGGAAATTGTTGATCTATAAGGAGTAGAGCGATGAATCATAAGGAAGTTGCCCAACGCATTGCTGATGCGGTACAAGCAGATAACATTGTTGCAGCCGCGCACTGTGCGACTCGGTTGCGTTTAGTCATTAAAGATGTTGATTTAATTGACCAAGATGCTTTAGATAATGATCCTGATTTGAAGGGAACCTTCAATACGGACGGCCAATATCAAATTATTGTTGGACCTGGGGATGTGAATAAGGTCTATGATGAATTTGTGAATATTACCGGTGCTAAGCAAGCATCAACTGATGACTTAAAGGCCATTGCAGCTGAAAGTGGTCATCAAAATCCATTGATGTCACTAGTTAAAGTGCTATCAGATATCTTCGTGCCATTGATTCCAGCTATGGTTGCTGGTGGTTTGTTGATGGCTTTGAACAATATTTTGACGCAACCAAAGTTGTTCGGCCCACAAGCCTTAGTTGAAATGTACCCACAAATTCAGGGTATGGCGGAAATGATTAACTTGATGGCCTCAGCGCCATTTGCATTCTTGCCAATCTTGATTGGGTTTACAGCCACTCGTCGTTTCGGTGGTAACGAAATCTTAGGTGCTGCTGCCGGTATGATGCTGGTTATGCCACAATTGATTAATGGTTATGACGTTGCGAATGTGATGGCCAGCGGTAAGATGCCAATGTGGGATGTCTTTGGTCTTCACGTTGCGCAAGCCGGTTATCAAGGTCAAGTGCTTCCCGTGATTGGGGTTGCCTTCATCTTGGCTACTCTGGAAAAGTTCTTCCACAAGCACTTAAAGGGCGCAATCGACTTTACCTTTACGCCAATGTTGTCATTGATTTTAACTGGATTCATCACATTTATCGTGGTTGGACCAGTCCTACGTATCGTTTCTAACGGATTTACGGATGGTTTGACTTGGTTGGTTGCCACAACTGGCTTCGTTGGTTATGCCATCTTCGGATTCTTCTATTCACCAATCGTTATCACTGGTTTGCATCAAAGCTTCCCAGCGATTGAAACACAATTGCTATCAGATATTGCTAAGACGGGTGGAGACTTTATCTTCCCAATCGCCTCAGTTGCCAACATGGCACAAGCTGGTTCAGCCTTCGCCGTTTACTTCCTAAGTAAGGGAAATGAAAAGATGCGTGCGCTTTCTTCATCAGCTGGAACATCAGCGCTACTAGGAATTACTGAGCCGGCGATGTTCGGGGTTAACTTGAAGTATCGTTTCCCATTCTTTATTGCCTTAGGCGCTGCCGGAGTTGGTGGCTTAATCATGGGTCTCTTCCATGTTTTGTCATTGTCACTTGGCCCTGCCGGAGTTATCGGATTCGTTGCGATTCCTGTTGATAAGTGGACTGCCTTCTTTATCTCAATTGGTGTTGCCTTTGTGATTGCTTTGGTTGTTACTTATGCATACGGTCTAAAGAAGATGCCAGCTGCTGCTGGTGCAACAAAGTCACATGCGGATGCAAAGCCTGCCAAGTTTGTTGCTCCTAAGGAACATGCGGATGGCCCATCTGTTGACGCACCAGTTGCTGGAAAGGTGATTGACCTTTCAACTGTAAATGACCCTGTTTTCTCAAGCGGTATGATGGGAAATGGTGTTGCCATTGAACCAACCGATGGTGCAATTATTGCCCCTGCCGATGCAGAAATTACTGTTGCTTATGCCACAAAGCATGCTTACGGCTTAACAACAACAGACGGAATCGAATTGTTGATTCACGTTGGAATTGATACTGTTAACCTTGAAGGTAAGGGATTCGAAAGTTTTGTCGAGCAAGGACAAAAGATTAAAAAGGGTGAAAAGTTGGGGACATTTGATGCCTCAATCATCGCTGACGCTGGTTACCCCACCACAACGATGGTGTTGGTCACAAACAGTGCTAATTTTGAAGAAGTTGCAAACGATGTTGCTTATGGTCAAAACGTCTCAACTGACGAGAAGTTGTTAACGGCTGTACCAAAGGCAACAGAAGCCTAATAATAAAGGAATAACACCATGCCATTAGTTACGAATGACGCAGAACAACAACGCTATGAAAATTATCATCTTTATCCAACAGAGGGTTTGTTAAACGACCCAAATGGATTGGTATACTTCAAAGGGAAGTATCATGTGTTCTATCAATTGAATCCAAAGGCTTGTGATCACAAGTATAAGGAATGGGGACATTTCGTTTCGGATGATTTGAAGACATGGGAGCGCCTAGAAACGGCTTTGGAACCATCATTAGCTGATGATGCGGCTGGTATTTATTCTGGAGCGGCATATGTGAAGGACGACAAATTGTATGTTTTCTATACAGGAAATGTGCGTGATGCCGAAGGCCACAGCGTTGCTTCAGCACAAATGTGGGCGGTCAGTGAAGACGGTGTTCACTTTGAAAAGTTGGGAACCATGTTCCCACACCCTGAGGGATACACGAAAGACGTACGTGATCCGATGGTTTGGCAAGGTGAAAATGGGCATTACTTCATGGTGTTAGGCGCACGACCTGATAACAATATTGGTGATATCATCGTGTATGAATCAACTGATTTTGAGAACTGGGAATTGCGCGGTTCAATGATTGAAGGCGAATTAGCAGATGTTCGTGGCTATATGCTTGAATGTCCTGGCTTTATCGAAGTTGATGGTAAGCAAATCTTGATGTTCTCACCGCAAGGATTGGAACCAGACCACGCTAATCATCGGTATGAGAACATTCATAACACTGGCTATGTAATTGGCCACTTTGATGAAGAAACAGCGCATTTCACGCCTGAGAGCGAATTCAAAGAAGTCGATGATGGCTTTGAATTTTACGCACCACAAACGATGATTGCTCCTGATGGTCGTCGCATTATGTGGGGTTGGGCTGGGATGATGACGCCTGAACGTGAAGCATCAACACCAACAATTGCAGATGCTGGTTGGGTTCACGTTTTGACTGTGCCCCGTGAATTGCATGTCGTTGATAATGTGATGACGCAAAAGCCAATCGATGAAATTTTGGATGTCACTGAACTAGAGGCGCATAACCTACAAAGTACAACAGCAGTTGGACAATATCACTTCAATATAACAGACGACTGGTCACTTGTGTTTGGGGATGATTTACGCCTTGAACGTCGTGGAGACGAACTTTCAATGATTCGTAATCAATGGGAGTCTGGCGAATATGAAATCCGTCAGGTGAATGGGGATGTTGATGATATGCTACTAATCGTCGATGTTGATATTGTTGAAGTCTATACTGACCAAGGTCGTAAGGTCATGACCGCGCGTTACTTTTAATTGAATTTATCTGAGAACCAATCTAGTTATCACACTAGGTTGGTTCTCTTTGTATTGTGAGTATAGTAAAATTAATTATGAGAACGCTTTATATAGAGATGCATTATGAAAAAAATCATAATCTTTATATGAGTGGGTAAATCATTGCAGAATGGTGGGCGGGATGAATAAATTAAATATTAAAACGATAAAAAATAGTATTAGTGAATTAACTGCCTTTGCAGATAAAATCTCTACACTAGATGAAACAGAACAATATCCCACAAAATATCCTTCAGTGTATATTGCTGATGCAGAGAAACGAAATGGGGAGCATGTGGCTTATGTTGGGGAATCATATAATGTTGTGCAACGCACAAATCAACATTTAGCTGAAAAAAGAAACGAGGATGCTTTACAGAAATTAAACCGTCTCGATAAAAATGGTTTAGCTAATCTACACCTTATTGGACATAGTCACTTTAATAAAAGTGCAACCCTGTTGATTGAACAGATGTTAATGAATTATATAATTGGGGATCCTAAGTTTGGTCACGTAAGAAGAGATGAAGCCCAACGAGAAAATGATTTTGAATCTGCTGGAATTCTAAATAAGCGAGATGACGCACAGTCAGATTTTTATATGCGAGATGAATATGAAAATAAAATTTTTCCTGCAATTTGGGACCAATTAGCAAAAAAGAATATTGTGTCGAAAATGTCTGTAGTTGAAAATTCAGCCTTATTTGCTAACTCACCGTTTAAACAATTGTCAAAAGAACAATTAGATGCCAAACATCAGATTGAAGACAGCATTCAAACATAGAAGACAGCATTCAAACATATATGAATTCTGACAGTGATGAAACGAAAATTATAAAAATTGAAGGTCTAGCCGGGACAGGTAAGACAGTATTAATGTCAGCGCTATTTAAAGACATATATGATTTTAAAGATGCTGATGATGAAAAAAAGGATAGTATGTCCGTCGCATTATTAGTTCGTCATGAACAACAGCTAAAAGTCTATGAACAGCTAGCAAAGAAATTAAATATGATTGATACAGTTTTTGAAGTACCAAACTTTATTGCTAAAGGAGTTAAGAAAGACATTCTTTTAGTCGATGAAGCCCATCTATTATGGACAGGGAACTATGGACGTGTGAATTCTAATAACTGGAAGCCCGATTTAACAGCCCTTAAGGACTTAGCAAAAGTAATCGTTTTAATTTATGATCCAATGCAAGAAATTTCAGGTAAGTCATATTTGACACCTGAGTTAAAGCGAGACTTGGATGAGGCAGAATGTTTTAAATTAACAAATCAATGGAGAATTAATGCATCTGAAGACGTCAAGAATTACATTCAAAATATCATTGATTTTAAGAAAAATTCCTTGATTTCTATTCCAAAATCTCAAGAGGAACAGACTTATCAATTACAATTTTTTGATTCAGCAACAGAAATGTATTCAGAAATTCTAAAAAAAGACCAACAGTTTGGATTATCTCGTGTCGTAGCAACATTTGATTGGAATTTTACTTCGTCAAAAAAGCCGGGCGACGGAGATGGCATTTGGTATGTTAGTGCCGGTGATTTAACGCTACCTTGGAACTTACAGCTTCCAGAAGTAAAAAAAGGGCAGAAGAAAAGAATTCCTTGGCAAGCTATTCCAGAATCAATTAACGAAGTTAGTTCAAATTATACAATTCAAGGATCCGACTTAAACTATGTGGGTGTTATTTTAGGGCCGTCTGTAGAGTGGGACAAAAAGAACAATTGTTTGAAAATCGACCCTAAAAAATCATTTGCGAGTGATGCAACTAATGTTTATAAAACAGTCAAGAATGTAGATGGTTTAACTTTTGAAGAAGAACATGCATATAAGGTATCGAATCTTCAAAATATACTTAATGTGTTATTAACTCGTGGTGTGCATGGATTATATATCTATGCTGAAAATGATGAACTGCGCGAGAAGTTGATTCAGTTGAATAGCAAATAAAATTAGAGAAAGAAGAAACTTATGGCAATTCAGACAAAAGATTTAAATTTAAAAGAGTATTTAAGAGCCCTCTCAGCTGAAATTCCGGATTATCAACGAGGTTATGCTTGGGAAAATGAACAAATTAGTCAATTTTTGGAAGACTTAGTGGAAGAGTATATTGCTAACTCAGATAAAAGTGAAAAAAGCTATTTTTTTGGAACAATTGTAGTTGCAAAAGAGGGAAACTCAAAGGCGCAAGTTATTGATGGACAACAGCGTCTAACGACAATAACAATTTTTCTAGCAGCGATGCGTAATTATTTGAATTCAATTTCAGAGACTGCTGGAGATTCAGCTAATGAATTGTGTGAAGAAATTAATCATGATTATATAGGCAGAGAAACATCGAGAAATGGTTCAACTTATAAGTTACGACAGCGTGGGGAAATTGAGACATATTTTAGAGAAGAAATTCAAAAGCCAAAAAATGTTTTTGAAACCTTACAGTTAACACGTAAGGAAGGACGAAAGCCACCACGCAATGCAATTGCACAAGCCTACAACGTGATTGTTAACTGGTTAGAAAATGATTTGGCTAGTAAACAAAGTAATGATGTTGAAGTATACCCAAATGATGGTGCAAAAGCAGAACGAATTGTGCACTTAGTAGATACGTTGCTTAATAATTTTTTTATTGTTGAAATCGAATCGAATGATGTCACTACTGGATATCAAATTTTCCAAAATTTGAATGGTACAGGGAAAAACTTAAATGCAGGGGATTTGATAAAAACAGATTTCTTTGGAAAAGTTACACGTGAAGAAACTAAGGAAATTGCAAATAAATGGGATGAAATTCAATCAATTACTGGTAATGATGATAGTACTGAAATAATTAGATACTACTGGAATGCGGTGAATTCAAAGTTTGCCACTAAACGATCATTGTATCCGCGTGTAAGTAAAGAAATAAAGACTTCTCAGGAAATTTTCAATTTTTTGGATGATCTTCTTAAGGTTGTACCTTCGTATATGGCTGCGCTGGGTGCAGATAGTGATGTATTAGATTATCGGGATACACAAGTACAGTTAGCGCTTAAGGATTTAAGGTCATTAAAATTGAAATCTTATTTGCCAATTTTATTTGCATTGGAGTTAAATGATGCAACCGATGATCAAGTAGCTGATGTGTTGAATAGCATTTGTTCGTTAATGTTTAGAAATGTAGTCATAGCAAATGAAGTTGCAAATAAATTTGAGAAGTTATTTGCACAAGGAGCAGTGCAAATTAATGACGATCAATCTATCGAGATGTTAATAGATGAATTAAATACACGAAAAATTTCAGATGAGTTATTTAAAGATGCTTTGTTAAAATATAATGCAGAAGGTAGTCTAGATATTGCGCGATTCATTTTAAGAAAATTTGAACATCTCGATGATTCGACTAAAACATTAAACGGTAATCAAGAAGTGCACGTTGAGCACATTATGCCACAGAATCCTGAGGATATTACCAGCTGGGGATTTGAGAATATTGATGATAACAGTTTTAGAGAACATTTGTGGGCATTAGGTAATTTAGTATTGCTTGATTCAAAGAAAAATACAAAAATTAAAAATCATAGTTTTGAATCAAAAAAGGCAGAGTATGCAAACTCTGGATTACGACAAGTACATGAGTTAATAGAACAGGATACGTGGAATGCACAAACAATTGAAAAACGAACAGAAAAAATTGCAGAACGTTCAGTAGAGACTTGGTGATTTGACTAAAAAAATGTATACTGGGCGTGTATTGTTACATGGTACCGAATGGAGGCAAGTATATGATTAACGAAAATCTAGCAACAACAGAACATTTGAACAATGGCGTTGAAATGCCAAAGTTAGGATTGGGTGTTTGGAAGACAAGTAATGCAAATGCGAAAGAGTCAGTTAGTGCTGCGATTCAACAAGGGTATCGTTTAATTGACACTGCTAAGCAATACGGAAACGAAACAGGTGTTGGTGAAGGAATTCGTGAAGGTCTTGAAAAGACTGGATTGAATCGTAAAGATTTGTTTGTGACGACGAAGGTATTTAATGGAGACCAAGGTTATCAAAGTACTTTGGATTCAATTGATGGCATTTTAGAGCGTCTACAATTAACATATATTGATCTACTATTGGTACACTGGCCAGTTGATGGTAAGTATATTGATACTTGGAAGGCAATGGAAAAGTTGTATCATGCCGGTAAGGTACGTGCAATTGGAATTTCTAATTTTGATGTGGAACGTATGCAAGACTTGTTAGATCATGCAGATGTGACACCTGTTATTAATCAAATGGAATTTAACCCATTGCAACAGCAAAAGGATGTTTTGGCATTCTGTCAGCATGCTGGGATTCAACTTGAAGCATGGTCACCCCTTGGTGGTGGGGATGCATTAAATAATCCAACGATTCAAGAAATTGCAGATGCGCATGGTAAGTCTACGGCGCAAGTGATTATTCGCTGGGACTTGCAACGCGGAATTATAACAATTCCGAAGTCAGCACATATTGAACGCATTGAACAAAACGCAGATGTCTTTGATTTTGAATTGACTGATGCAGAAGTTGAAGCAATCAATAATTTGGATGAAGCAAAGCCAAGCTTGTGGTATGAAGATTTTGCTTGGCATAATGAAGATGGTCATGGATTTAAAGACAATGTAGATACATGGGATGACTCACCCGTCAATTTTGATAAGTAATTAATCAATTATAAAAGGACACCTACAATTCTGTAGGTGTCCTTTTTGAATGCTAAAAATGATATAGTAAGAGTATAGAAATTATTAATTCAATACATAATAAGTTGGAGATAAGTAGATGGCAAAATACATAGTATTCCAAAATCAAAGTTACAGACAAGAAAGACAAGAATCGATTCTCTGGTCTCCTAAGTTTTCAAAGAATGGATATAAAGTTCATGCGTATGAGTTAATGAAAATATTAATGCCAGGTGATGTAGTTTATCATTATGTAAACCAAAAGTTTGTGGCACGTAGCATGGTTATTGCACCGGCTATGAGTCACAAAAAGCCAGAAGGATTAGATGGTGAACGTGGTTTATGGAATGAGGATGGCTGGCAAGTTAGATTGGATATGCATGAATTTACAGACCCAATCCAACGTAAAGAAATATGGTCTAGTATGAAGCCTTATAGGCCTAATAAATATTCTGCTTTTAAAGATAATGGAAATGGTAATCAAGGATACTTATTCCCTTGTCCGGAAGATTGGGCGCGCATCATTGAAGAGTCATTGGTAGAAGAAAATGATGAAATTGAGAAGCAATTAACGCTTGTTGATGCGGATGAACCGATAGAAACGATTACTGAACGCTATGGAATTTCTGAAGAAAAAAGAGTAGAAATTGCCAAGCGAAAAGAAGAAGTTGGTGAAGCTGCAGAGAAAGCTGTTATGAATTATTTTAGAGAAATATTACCGGAAGAGTATCACACCGAAATTAAGCAAGTTTCTAAGGGATCAGGTAAGAATGCTGGACATGGTGTTGGATATGATATTCAAGCTGTAGAAATAGATGATCAAGGTATAACATCACCAATACTGGTTGAAGTAAAAGGAACTTCGAAAAATAGTTCAACCATGTTTATGACAAGCAAAGAGTTAGAATCGGCGGTGATTTTTAAGGAACAATATAGAATTGCTCGAGTTACAAATGTTGGGCAGGATAATGAAAAAATTCATATCATTTCTGGTTTTGATGGATATGATTCAATTGATGATTTACTTAAAGGTAAATTCCAATCTTACCGAAGTACTGCATATCAGATTAATCTAAAAGATGAAGATGCATAATGAAAAAATTCATACCATACAATGAATTAAAATGTTGACCATCTTAAGTAATCGAAAGCATAACACATGGGTGTTATGCTTTTTTCTATCTATCCCATGGTAAAGGTATACCAAAACACGTATAATGACTCATTGAAATGATTTTATGAATGGAGTTTAGGAAAAATAATGGATCAAAAACAGAGTTCATGGTTATACAAAGCAGCGATGTTGAGTATTTCATTAGTATTAGTTACTGGTGGCTCAATTTCAGCAGCGTTGCCTGAAATGGCCAAGACAATGAGTGGCGTGAGCCCCGCCGGAATTAACTTAATTGCCACAATTCCACAGGGTGCTGTGATTATATTCTTGGTGCTATCAGGGGCCTTTGTTAAGAAAATTGGGATAAAAAAGACCATTTTATTGGGATTGCTGATTATGTCAGTGGCCGGAATTGTCCCAGCATTTACGAATAATTACTGGTTAATTCTTGTATCACGTTTTGTATTCGGAGCCGGAATCGGGCTATACAATGCCTTGGCTGTCACGATTATCAACTTGCGCTTTAGTGGCTCAGAGCAATCAACTTTGCTTGGTTACCGTGTGTCGATGGAATCAATTGGGGCCTCAGTCGCCAGTATGTTAGTTGGTGTGCTATTGCCTTTGGGTTGGCATAGCGTATTCTTTATTTATTTAGCAGCATTACCAATTGCATTCTTCTTCTACCGTTATGTGCCTGAAATTGAGGTTCCAGAGCATGACGAAGCAACCGAAACAGCTACACAAGGTGGACTTGATTGGAAGAATTTGGTGTTATCACTAGTCTTTATGATTTTAGTCATGACGCAAATTACAATTATCTTGCAAATTCCACAAGTCATGTTGGAACGCCAAATTTCTAATGCATCAATTGCCAGCATGGTCGTGGCCTTGTTTACGTTCTCAGGAATGATTGGTGGATTCTTGTTCGGTCGACTCTATACGATGTGGCATCGTTATGCCCTTTCAATCTTTTTGGTTGGAAGCTTCGCCGGATTAATGACGCTCTACAGTGCGCATTCTCTAGTCATCATGGTCCTTGGAACATTCATCGCCGGAGTTTCAGGATCATTGATGTGTACATCAATCTTTAATTTGATGACGAATGTCACTGCGCCAAGTAAACAAGCATTTGCGAATACTGTCATTTTGTTGGGCGCCAACGTGGGTTCATTCGCAGCCCCATTTGGCATCCAGTTCGCGCAATCAATGTTAGGAAGAACTGCCGAAACACCATTACTATTTTTCGGTATGTTAATTATCATGGTAAGTATTATTTTCATCTTTGCATCACGTTTCTATACAGAAGAACAAGCATAATCTAAAGCATATTTCGTTCAGCGAAATATGCTTTTTTTCATACGAAATTAAAATAACCACTTGAAATGATGAACAGTGTATTTTATACTCTAATCAAATAGTTTAGTACTAAACTATTAACCGAATTAATAAAGGAGGTGCACGTTAAACCGATGACAGAAGATGAAACATTGATGTGTTTAGTCCATCAGTTTTTGCGCGTAAATAATAAATTAACTCAAGTCCAAAAGAAGCCACTAACCTTCTCAAATGGGGTTCGAGTCACGGTTAGCTCAATTCATTTATTAGAAGTGATTGCGAATAATAATGCTGCAAATTTGACCCAATTGTCAGAATTGTTAGGGGTAACGAAGGGATCTGTTTCGCAACAGATTCCAAAGTTAGAAGCTGAAAAATTGATTGAGCGTCAGCGACGCGAAGACAATAAACGAGAAGTTTTCTTTACGGTCACTGATTTAGGTTTGGAAACGCTAGGTTATCATGCAAATTTGCATGAACCCTTGTACGATTCAGTCCGTGGTTTTCTAAGTAAATTGTCGGAAGAAAACGTTCATAATGCATCAGAATTATTAAAGGAAATTTCTACTAGTATCGATGAATATTTGCTAGAACTAAGTGATTAATCACAGTTGCAATAAGTCATAATCAAAATGAAATTTTTCATACAAAAAGCGTGAGATGCGAATGGTTAGATTAAAAGTCGCAACACGTCACAAAAATAACGAAGAGTGAGGTAAAACGAACATGGCACAAGAAAAATTTATTGAAGTCCAACATAGTTCAAAAATCTATAATGAGGGCCAAGAAAATGAAGTTCGCGCTAACGACGATATTAGTTTTGACATCTACAAAGGTGAATTGACAATCATCGTTGGGGCTTCTGGAGCCGGAAAGTCAACGTTGCTTAACATTCTAGGTGGGATGGACTTTAACACGCACGGTAAGGTGATTGTGAACGGCAATAATATCTCTGAATATGACGAACGTGGTCGTACAGGTTATCGTCGTAAGGAAATTGGTTTCGTTTTCCAATTCTACAACTTGATCGAGAATTTGACGGCGATGGAAAATGTAGAAATTGCATCACAATTGAGTGATAATCCTTTGGATGCGGTTGAAGCGTTGAAGCAAGTTAGTTTGGACAAGCGTAAGGATAACTTCCCAGCGCAAATGTCTGGTGGAGAGCAACAACGTGTCTCAATTGCACGTGCGATGGCGAAAAATCCAGGTTTGCTCCTTGCGGATGAACCAACCGGTGCTTTGGATTATCATACTGGAAAGCAAGTGCTTCAAGTGTTCCAAGACTATGTGCGTGAAACAGGTAAGAACGCCATTATCGTGACACACAACGGTATGATTAAGCCGATGGCGGACCACGTGATTGAGATTTTTGATGGTAAAGTGAAGTCTGATACACGTAATGACAACCCAACGCCAATTGCAGATTTGGAGTGGTAAACGATGAAAAATATGCTGAATTTAAATATTTGGCGTGAAATTAAAGCATCGAAAGCACGTTTCTTTTCAGTCTTGGGACTGATTGCATTAGCAGTGTTCGTGTTCGTTGGTTTAAAGTCAACGCCAGAAGATATGCGCAATACCGTTCGCGAAGTCTACACGGAGCAAAATTTAGCGGATGCTAAATTATCAATGCCCACAAATGATGGCTTTACGAATGATGAAAAAGATAAAATTAAACAGCAAAAAGACGTTGATAAAGTTGAATACAGTTATCAGACTGATGCAAAAATTCATGGACATAAACAAGCTTTACGTTTAATTTCAACGCCTGATACTTTGAGTACGATGGAAATTCGTTCGGGTAAAATGCCCACGCAAGCGAATGAAATTGCCTTAGGTGAACAATTATCGGATAACTATAAAATCGGTGACACGATTAAGTTGACTGATAACAATGACAAGCAATTAGATACTTTGGAGGGTGAAGAATTCAAAGTAACTGGCTTTGTTCGTTCAGCCCAATTTATGCGTCGTCACAATCTTGGATCAACTAAGATGGCCACGGGGCAATTAGATGGCTTTGCGGTAACGAGTCCAGATGCTTTCACTGGCAGTGAAAATGTTGCGCAATTAAGTTATAACAATGTGCATGGGGCTGCCTATTCGAATGAATATGAGCATCAAGTCCGTGAAAATACGGATAACATGCAAAAAGTCGTGAACGGCTTAGCTAAGGATCGTCGTACAGATCTGAAAAACGATATTGATAAGCAAGTTAAGGATGCGCAGGCGCAGAAGCAAGAATTGGAAACCACTGTGCAGGCAGCGCAAGGGACACCAATGGCCAGCCAGGCGCAAGCTGGTTTAGATGAAATTAATGAAAAAATTGATGAGGCCAATGCAAGTAAAGCATCAATTGATCAACTTGAGTATACGGCTGAAACACGCCACGGCTTTAGTCCAGGTTACACGGAATTCGGTGGCGATTCTGACCGTGTGGGCGAATTGTCTAATTCATTCCCAATTTTCTTCTTCGCGGTTGCGTTGATGGTTAGCTTTGTCACGATGCAACGTATGGCTGATGTGAAGCGAACGGAAGTGGGAACACTACGCGCGCTTGGTTACAGTGGTGCGCAGTCATTGAAGGAATTCATTGTCTACAGTGTGTTGGTTGCAACTTTGGGAACTGTTGTTGGAACAGCTATCGGAATTTTCATTTTGCCACAACGTATTTTTGAAGCTTTTGGTTCAAATTTCTATACGAACAGTGTGTCAATTGGCATTATGTGGTGGCCAATTCTGGTGTCATACGGTCTGGCATTGCTAAGTACCGTTTTCCCAGCCGTACACACGACCTATCGGGATATGCGTGAACAAGCTGCGACCCAAATGCTTCCTAAGCCTCCGGCAAATGGAACCCGAATCCTACTAGAACGTTGGACAGGCCTATGGTCAAAATTGTCGTTCTTCAATAAGGTAACGCTTCGAAACATATTACGTAATAAAGTCCGGATGTGGATGACCATACTGGGTGTAGCGGGAAGTATTGCGCTATTGATTACTGGTTTTGGAATTCGTGACTCATTGAATAAATTAGTCCCACTACAATATGAACAAATTGTGCATTACGATGTCGTCGGACTTTATAATGCGAATGCGAGTGATGCAGAGCGTGATGATTATCATCAAGCCATTGATGAAGATAAGAATGTTAAACGTTCAACTGATATTCATATGGATAGCATGAATGTTTCGGTTAAGGGACAGCAATCAGACTCACAAGTTCAATTGATGGTTCCTGAAGACAATAAGCAATTTGATAAGTATCTAACTTTGCGTGATTATAAGACAGGTCAAGCGCTTGATTTGCAAGACGATTCAGCTGTCGTCACTGAGAAGTTAGCTAAGCTCAAGGGATTGGAAGTTGGCGATAAGCTAACGGTTTCAAATGCTAAGGGCGAGGAGCACCAAGTTAAAATCGGGGCGATTGCTGAAATGTACACGGGTCACAATGTTGTGATGAATGCGACCTACTATGAAAAGGTCTTTGATGAAAAGCCTGATGCGAATGCGAGCTTGATTCGTTTGGATAATCGTTCAAATTCAGCGATGCGTGATATGGCGGAGAAGCTAAATCAAGAAGACGCTGCAGTATCGGCTTTGCAGTCTGGTTCAATTCGAAATGATATTGATACGGTCTTGACGAGTTTGAATCAAGTTGTGCTGATTATTATCATTGCGGCTGGTTTGTTAGCATTTACGGTGCTATTCACCTTAACGAATATTAATGTGTCAGAACGAATTAAGGAGCTTTCAACATTGAAGGTGCTTGGTTTCTATCCAAAGGAAGTTCTGGGATATATTTATCGTGAAACAGCCAGCTTAACAGCTTTGGGAATCTTGATTGGCTTTGGTTTCGGGTATGTGGTTCATGCCTACTTGATGTCAGTTGTGATGCCTGAAAACACAATGAGCGTACCAGGGGTGACTTTGATTAACTTGGGTATCTCAACGTTGATTATTGTGCTCTTCGCATTAATTGTGATGTGGTTGATGGCGCGTAAGATTAATCGCGTTGATATGCTGGGTGCGTTGAAGTAATTCATTATCATAAAAGGGGTCATACTCGTGATATGACCACCTGCAAACGATCGGAAGGAGAAAATCCTTTCGGTCGTTTTTTATTGTGATTCTTGATGCGTTGGGTTATTATTAAGCCTGGGCATAATTATTTTTTTAAATAAAAGAATTTTGTTTAAGTGAGGGATAATTAATGAGTGGGGTTTAAAGATGGGGCGGTTCTTAGATTTATACAGTTATTCAACAATAGGGGGGGGTTTAACGTGTATAAATTTGAAGGAACTCGGATTAAGTTAGCCAGAGAAGCAATACTACTATTATGTACTTTGATTTTGTTTAATAATCTGAATGTATTTGTCATACAAAGTGATTCATTGATGCAAGCGAAAGAGGAGTTCGCAAAAGCAAACCTAGACGCAGAGAGCAGTATCATCATAATAAAGGGATTAATTTTGTTAATGGCAGTCTTAATTCCGCTAATAACAGCCGTTGTGATGAAAATGATAGTGAGATTATTTGCACCTGATCGAAATTTTTCAACAGGCGTTTCTTGGATGTGGTTAATGATTGCAATGATTCCGCAAACGATATATGCGATAACTGTATATGTTTTTACAAGTAATCAAGCGAATCAATTAGTGACATTCAGTTTTTCGATTTTGAGTATTTTTATTTATACATGTCTGATGTGGCTGAATAAAGTATTTAATTCAAAAAATAAATACTTCTATGTTGGGCTAACGCTGATGCTTCTACAAGTCGGATTAGGATTATTGATGAGCAAATAGAAAAGGAACATCTATGCCAAGCGTAGATGTTCTTTTTCATTTTGAAGACACAAAAAAAGACCGCCTGCGGGAAACAAGCGATCCTAGGAGATGGAATCTATATATGGGAGTTCATAGATTTACAATCCTTATATTAAGCCTGATAGTTATAGGCAACAACCAGTCATTTTTTTAAAATAAAAAATAAATCACAGAAAAAGTTATGAAAAGGCATTGTAGTCACTTTCATGAATTTTCAAACTCATTTAAAACTTGTGAAATTGATGGAGAAAATTTAGAATGTAAGCAAGTAGGATATGGATTTGTGGCAAGGAGGACTTAATGCAAACCAGTAAAAAAGGGCTCGATTTGATAAAAGAATTTGAAGGATTTGAAGCACACGCGTATGATTTGGGCGACGGAGGTTGGACGATTGGCTATGGATCATTCAATGTTCCAGGTGTTGACGAACAGACAGTCTGGACGAAAGCGGATGCACTCAAGCAATTAGCTATTGATGTGCAGCAATTTGAAGATGCGATTAATCGAATTGGTGCAACGTTAACACAAAATCAATTTGATGCATTAGTCTCGTTTACTTATAATCTTGGACCAAGTTGGATTACGGATTATCCAGCAATGCCCAATGCTTTACGTCAACAGGATTGGAACTATATGACGGAATCAATGTTAAATTTCATCATGCCAGGGACGAAATTTGAACGTGGACTACTTCGACGACGCAAAGCTGAAGTTAAATTATTTAATCGTCTTTAAAACAAGAAACACCAAGGGACAATGCCTTTGGTGTTTTTTATTTGAATGTATCAACATGCTTTTTGACATAGTCAATTAATTGTAAGACAACTGGTTCAGTTTCATTAACGTGATTCACCATGTAAAATTCGCGATTGAATTCAGGACCTAGGGTTTCATAAGGAATGCTCTCATCAATAAAGCGTGATGAAATAATTGATTGACCTAATCCCGTTTTTAATTGAGCAACAATAATATCATTATTATCCATTTCGATTAATTGTTGGGGATGGATATGATTTAATTCAAGATATTCATGCGTAAAGTGATAAATACCAGAACCCGTTTCACGAATCAGCCAAGTCGAACTCGTGAAATCACCGGCATGGACTAATTGATCTGAGGCAAGCGGGAAGCTACTAATATTTTGATCGCTTAAAGGCTTTTCAATAATACCAATATGAATGTGATGATTCTGAATACCATCAAATACTTGTTCTGAATTCAGCATGCGGACACTTAAATCAACATTCTTAAGTAAATCTGCCAAGCTCAATAGGATTTGTGGCAAGAGAGTTGTCGCTGATGAATGTGAGACGCCAATAACTACCCGTACATTTTGTTTGGCAACTTGAGTGAGCGCACGCTTTGTATTTAACCACTCACTTTGAATACTTTGCGCTTGTGGATAGAACTGTTGCGCCATGGCGGTAGGGATGACTTGTTTGCCCTGACGCACAAATAATTGTGTCTGTAATTCATTTTCTAATTTCTGAATATGGGTTGTGACGGTTGGCTGGGATATGAAGAGTTGATTGGCTGCTTGTGTAAAACTTCTGGTTTCATAGACAGCAATGAATGTCTGCAATAAATTAAACATACGAATCCTCCTGTATCTATTATAAAACATAATCGATTTGATTATATCTATTAATTTAACTTATTGATGTTTCTTCGTTACAATAAGAGATGTAAACAAGACAGGAGGAGTTATGGGGAATGTTTAAAATTAAGAAAGAAATGTGGCAAGGGATTTTGTTAACCTTTGGCGTGGCGGTAGTTGCGAAGCTATTAGCACCGTACTTACCTGCCTTAGGCGGCGAAACCTTAGCGATGTTTATTGGCCTTGGATTGGGGAATACCCTTTTCAGTGATAGCCGTTGGGGGAGTGGTGTTAAGTGGTCAGAAAAATATCCGATTGAAGTCGGCATCGCAATCTTAGGGTTAACCTTAACGCTTAGCACGATTGCCTCACTACAATGGCGTGGATTGCTATTCATTTTGGCGATTATGATGTTAACGATTACTTTTGTCATGTGGATTGGACAGAAAGTTTTCCATGTAGACCAAAAATCTTCTATGCTAATGGCGGCCGGAAACGCAGTCTGTGGTTCGAGCGCGATTGCTTCAGTAGCGCCAGCGATTAATGCGGATGACAACAAAAGAAGGACGGCCGTCGCAACGGTCTCACTTTCTGGAACCGCTTTGCTGCTTATTTTACCTTTAATTGCACCAACCCTTTTACACAATAATGATTTATTAATGGGGGCATTAGTTGGTGGGACCGTGCAATCAGTCGGACAAGTGGTTGGAACAGCGTCTTTGATTAATCAAGATGTGGTAACCTATGCGACCTTATTCAAAATGCTTCGTGTCATTTTGCTTTCAGGGGTTGTGATTTATATGACCCATCTGGTTTCAAAAGGCAGCTCTGAAACAACGACAACGGCGGCCAAGCCTAAGTTTAAGATGCCATGGTTCGTAACAGTGTTTTTGATTGCCGTGGTGATCAATACGTTGGTGCCTTTGCCAAATGTGATTAATCATGCCAGCCATGAAATTTCTAGTTTCTTGGGAATTGTGAACTTGGCTGGAATTGGGTTGAACTTGAAATGGCAAACCATCAAACAATCTGGTATGCAATATATGGGCTACGGTCTCGTGACGATTATTTTCCAAATTCTCATTGCGCTTAGCCTTATTTACTTAATTTGGTAATGAAAAAAAGCATCTACATTGACGTAGATGCTTTTTTTATTGTTAGTTACACAATTGATGTTATTTAATTTAGATAAGTAACATTGTCATAGCAAGGATGACAAGTAGACCGGTAATCGAAATAACGGTTTCAAGCACAGTCCAGATTTGGAAAGTTTGCTTAATTGAAATATCGAAGAATTCTTGGAAAATCCAGAATCCGGCATCGTTAACGTGTGAAGCAATCAATGAACCAGAACCGATTGCCAAGGCAACCAAAACGGCCATAGTTGGGTTTGATTGTGAAGCAACGATTGAAACCATGATACCAGCAGCAGTCATACCAGCAACAGTTGCAGATCCAACTGAAACACGTAGCACAGCGGCAACGGCCCAGGCGAATAGGACAATCATGACTGGTGACATTGAACCGTTGGCACTAAACAACTTAGCAACGTTGTCTGAGAAACCAGAAGTAACAAGGACACCACGTAGGGCACCACCACCACCAACAATCAAAAGAATTCCGGCAACAGCATTTGTTGCTTCGGCCATTGAAGCGTTAACTTGCTTCATTGAACGCTTTTGCCAAATTCCCATTGAGAAGATCGCAAAGACCAATGAAATGGTCATCGCAACGGCTGGATTAGCCATGAAGTCGATGATTGAATCCATCATTGATGGGTTTTCAGGTGTCACACCACCTGTGTAAATCATCTTATAAACAGTTGCGATAATCATAAAGATTAGTGGGAAAATTGAAGTCAAAACTGAAAGACCAAATGAAGGTGTATCCTTCAAGTCGTATTCTTTAACTTCACCAACGGCTGGCAATGAGTCTTTCTTTTGGAAAGCATCTGGTGCGTATTTTTGCGCCAACTTAGTGAACAAAGGTCCACCAACAACGGCAGTAATAATCGCAACAACCAATCCAAGAATCAACATCATACCAACGTTAGCACCTAAAGCAGTTGCCACAGCGGTTGGAGCTGGCTGTGGTGGCAAGAAGCCTTGGGCTGAAGAAAGGGCAGCCGTCATTGGAATACCAAGGTATAGCAATGGCACCTTAGCTTCTTTAGCAACGGCGAAGACGATTGGAATTAACAAGATCATACCAACACCGAAAATCATTGAGATTCCGATGATGAATGAGGCAATTAGAACGGCCCATTGTAGGCGCTTAACACCGAACCATTCAATCAATGTATGGGCGATACGGTATGAACCACCAGCATCGGCAACCAAACGACCAATCATACCACCAAAAATAAAGATAACTGAGTTGGCTCCTAAGATGTTACCAACACCTTGATCACCAAGCACAGCGTTTGGAATCTCCATTGGGTTCATCCCCAATAGTAAAGCCAAAACGAAAGCTGTAATAATAAGTGCAACGAATGTATTAAGTTTGAACTTAACAATCAACACCAGCAATAACAAAATTGCTAATGCTAACATAAGAAATTCCATGTTTTTTCCTCCAAAATGAACTAACTTTGTTATTGTACACTGTAATGTCGTGAGCAATATCACAGTCTGATTACATTTAAATGCTTTTTAAATAATTAGAAAACTTCTTAGAGAGCTTGAACAATCGATTATGAAAACGATTAACTGTAAAATGAATGTTAAATTAATATGGAATATTCTGGTCATGTTATTTGTATTGTGTATAAAATCACATATTCAGGAATTTAGGGTAATAAAAAAACGATCAAGGCCTTTGATCGTTTTTTATTTGTTAGAAGTGAATAATCCCAGCGACGGCTGCATTCATTGAAACGGTACGTTGATTATAGGCACGACCGCTGTAATTTCCTTCGGCAATAACAAATGTTCCATTTGGGTTAACCTTGGTAATATAGGCAATGTGTCCAGCAGACGAGTAACCATGTCCCTTAAATGAAACAACCGCACCAACTTGTGGCGTGCGATTAACGAGGATACCACGTGAACGCGCACCTGATGTCCATTGAGCACCATTTCCTAAGTGATGGAATTTAGCATTTGGGACACCTTGTGAGGCAAGAATATTGGCAACAAAACTAGTACATTGTCGTGCTGGATAGGTATGCCCACCACGATAAAATCCTTGTTTTCCTGCATCAGCAACATTGCGCAAATTCGTTGGTTTACCGTTTTTTCCACGCTTGGCTAAACCATTGTTTTCAAAACGATAAGTTGTTGTTTTATTGACTGCAACCGTTCTGTTGCGAACTTGTTTAAAATTGGCATCGTAGAATTCATACTTTTGGGCATTGATTTTACGTAAACCTTTGACAGCGCGTCCGTTGTTAGCTAAATAATAGGCGCTTTTACCACCATCAATTTTGTAGTAAGCATTGCGGAGTTGCTTGAAATTATTGTTGTAAACTTCAATTTGTTTTTGACCACGTGCATCCTTGAAGGCACGCACGCCTTTAAATGCACGCCCGTTGTTACCTAAATAATAAGCGCTTTTACCACCATCAATTTTGTAGTAAGCATTGCGAAGCTGCTTGAAGTTATTGTTGTAAACTTCAATTTGTGTTTGCTTGCGGCCATCTTTGAAGACACGCACGCCTTTAATGGCGCGACCATTGTTGTTCAAATAGTAGGCGCTTTTACCACCATCAATTTTGTAATAGGCATTGCGAACTTGCTTGAAATTATTGTTGTAAACTTCAATTTGTGTTGGTTTGCGGCCATCCTTGAATACACGCACGCCTTTAATGGCGCGACCATTGTTGTTCAAATAGTAGGCACTTTTACCACCATCAATGTTGTAGTAGGCATTGCGAACTTGCTTGAAATTATTGTTGTAAGCTTCAATTTGTGTTTGACCACGGCCATCCTTGAAAGCACGTACGCCTTTAATGGCGCGCCCATTGTTATTCAAATAGTAGGCGCTTTTACCACCATCAATGTTGTAGTAGGCATTGCGAACTTGCTTGAAATTATTGTTGTAAGCTTCAATTTGTGTTTGACCACGGCCATCCTTGAATGCACGCACTCCGCGCATTGCATTACCATTTGCACCAAAATAATAAGTGCTGTGATTAATGGTTTTGTAGGCATTAACTGTTTGAACAAAGTTCTTTTCATAGTGTTGCAGATTTTGGCCACTCTGAAACAGGCCAGAGATTGCGCGACCATTTTTATCGAAGTAATACCAGTTATTGTTAATTTTAACGTGGCCCTTAACGACTTGATTATTACGGTAGTACTGATTACCATGCCAACCATTTTTAACAACTGGCTTGGCCTTTTGATTAACTGGCGCTACCTTGCTTTTTGGGTTAGCAGCGTTTTGCTTAGGAGCAGGAGTTGTTTTCTTTTGTTGGTTAGCAGGTGCTTGTTGCTTAGGAGCAGGAGTTGTTTTCTTTTGTTGGTTAGCAGGTGCTTGTTGCTTAGGAGCAGGAGTTGTTTTCTTTTGCTGGTTAGCAGGCGCTTGTTGCTTAGGAGCAGAAGTTGTTTTCTTTTGCTGGTTAGCAGGCGCTTGTTGCTTAGGAGCAGGAGTCGCTTGCTTTTGTTGGTTAGCAGGCGCTTGTTGCTTAGGAGCAGGAGTCGCTTGCTTTTGTTGGTTAGCAGGCGCTTGTTGCTTAGGAGCAGGAGTCGTTTGTTTTTGTTGGTTAGCAGGCGCTTGTTGCTTAGGAGCAGAAGTCGCTTGCTTTTGCTGGTTAGCAGGCGCTTGTTGCTTAGGAGCAGGAGTCGCTTGCTTTTGTTGATTAGCAGGCTTTGCGACGGCCTTTTGAGCGCTATTTGTATTTACTTGTGTATTCGCTGGTTTACTTTGAGGTAATGTCTGAACGCTTTGATTTGTCTTTACCTCAGTTGATGTTGTATCAGAGGCAGTTGCAGTGCCATCGACTTTATCGGCGTGTGCTTGTTGCCCACCACCAACTAAAGTTACGGATCCTACTAATGCTGTGACCCATAGCTTACCAGATTTATATAATTTGATATGCTTCTTTTCACTCATGAGATATCTCCATAAATTAGATATTTTAATAGTTAGTTTAGTGTTTTCGTATTATTTTTATATTTCATTGAACAAGCTAATGATACAGAGTGTTCATTGCAATTAGGTAAAAGAATGATAACTAATTTAAGCGGAATTGTCATATAGCCCGTGAAAAAAGAAAAAGTACAGTCAAATTTTCGACTGTACTTGTGTTTAACATGAAGCGCGTTCAATGATTTGACTGGGGATTTCAATCTGATCAACAATCTTTGATTTTTGCTTAATATGATTCAAAATTGAATTTGCCGTTGTTTCACCAAGCACTTGTGGATTTTGGACGACACCGGTAATGCCTGGGGTGATAAGGTCCCCAAGGGTTGAGTCATCATAACCTGTTACGGCCACATCGGTAGGGACGGCAATCTGTTGACTTTTAAGCCAACTGAGGCACTTTAGTAGTAGCTCACCATTTGCTGCAAAAATAACAGGGGCTGGTCCATGATGCGCATCCAGTACAGCGGCTAATGGTGTAAAATCAGCCATTTCAACTTGCACATAAGTTAAGTCCATATCGCTACGGGACGTAATACTAGCAATACCATCGTATCGTAGTTGATTGGTCCAGGGATTTTCACCATGTGAATCTAGGAAAATAACCTGTTTGTACTGTTTGTCGAGTAAAATTTTGGCCATATTTTTTGAGGCGTTAAAATTATCTGAAGTCACGCTTGGCCAAATCTGGGGCTCAGTTTGACGGTCAACTAGCACGACTGGCACATTTCTTTCCGATAAAAACTGATACTGATCACTGTTTTTTACAAGCGGTTGTAAGATTAGCCCATCAACATTCGCCGCCAAAAGTTGGTTTAAGGCGTGCTTTTCTTGCTCAACAATATTGGCTGAATCAAAAATCATCAAACTGTAGCCTTGTTGTCGGAAGACATTCTGAATACCACTAATTAAATGTGATGAATACGTATTGGCCATATCTGCAATAACCAAACCAATCAGGTGCGATTCTTTTAATTTAAGAGAACGTGCCTGTTGATTAGGAACATAGCCAAGGGCATCAATTGCTTCCTGAATGGCATGTTGGGTATTGATATTAATGCGGTTGTATTGGCCATTTAGATAACGTGAAACGGTTGTCTTTGAAATGCCAACTTCATTTGCCACATCAGTAATGGTTACTTTTGTCATAAGTGAACTCTTTTCTATTTCAATCATGTCACAACACAACTGAAATGATTAGTCATCGATTGCTTCAGGTTCTTCGGTGAAAGTATCTAGGAGTGACCAAAAGGCGACCACCACAAAGATACTGATAAAGTGCCAGAGAATCGTTTGAAAGGCATTATTATAAACATTTGTATAAGTATTGATAAAGTGTTGCGTGACAGCATAGGCTGCTAATTGTTCCACGCCAATAATCAGCGCAGTTAACGCTGTTGCCGCCGCTAGGACGGTCCCAATTAATAGGATTGCCGAAGCAATATGCTCCAAAATCCATGAAAAACTCCAAGGTTTAGAATCAACGTTTTTCATATTGAAACTCCTTTTAATATAGTTAAAGTTCATTATAGGCTGAATTATAGGGGAAATGCACGTAAAATGCTGGAAATGGTCAGAGCTTAAAGCTAAATTTACATTTTTGACGAATCACATTAGGTTTTAACTAACATTTTGATGTAAATAGCTGTATAATAGCAATTAGTTACTAAATGAAAGAAAAAAGGAGACCCTCTATGGCACACGATTGGATTACCATCCATGGAGCACGCGCTCATAATTTAAAAAATGTAGATGTTCAAATACCACGCGATAAGTTTGTGGTTATTACTGGATTGTCAGGGTCTGGGAAGAGCTCGCTCGCGTTTGATACATTATATGCCGAAGGACAACGACGTTATGTTGAAAGCCTTTCAGCCTATGCGCGTCAGTTCTTAGGGCAAATGGATAAACCTGATGTTGATTCAATTGATGGGTTAAGCCCTGCTATTTCAATTGATCAAAAGACGACATCAAAGAATCCACGGTCAACCGTTGGAACCGTGACAGAAATTAATGATTATTATCGTTTGTTGTATGCACGCGTTGGAAAACCAGATGCGGACAAAGACGGAGTGATTGTTGAAACATCAATCGACCAAATGCTAAATGATTTAGACACACGTTTAGAAGTGGGAAGCCGTCTTCAAATTTTGGCACCAATTGTACAGCATAAGCGTGGTTCACATGCAACGGTCCTTGATCGCATTAAGCGCGAAGGGTATGTTCGCGTTATGATCGATGGTGAATTACATGATGTTAGTGAAGACATTGAGTTAGCGAAGAATAAATATCATGATGTTGCCATTGTGGTTGATCGAATTGTACTGAAGCCCGAATCACATGCGCGTTTGTATGAAGCTTTTGAAGCGGCACTACGGATGGCTGATGGTTTAGTGACGGTTGATGTCGTTCGTGGAGACCAATATACATACTCTGATCACTATACAGGTGCCCTAAAGCGCTATGCTGTTGGAAAATTAGAACCACAGTTGTTTTCATTTAATGCGCCAGATGGTGCGTGTGAAGTGTGTGGTGGCTTAGGAATCACCCTTGAAGTCGACATGGATTTGATTATTCCTGATCCAAGTATGACATTGGAAGATGGCGCGATTGCTGCTTGGAATCCAATTTCTTCAAAATATTATCCTGAATTATTACGTCAATTTGCAGAGCAAAATAATATTCCGATGGATGTGCCTTTTGAAAAATTGAAAGATGCTGATCAAAAGAAAATCTTATATGGATCTGATGAAGAATTTCATTTCCATTATGAAAACGATTTTGGTGGTATTCGTGATATTGATACAGAATTTGAAGGGGTGATTAATAATATTAATCGCCGCTATAAGGAATCATCATCTGATTTTACACGTGAACAAATGCGCGGTTATATGAATGAGCTACCATGTTCAACCTGTCATGGTTATCGTTTAAACGCGGCTGCGCTATCAGTAAAGTTGGATGGTCACCATATTGGTGAAGTTTCAGATTGGCCTGTTGATGAAGAATTGACTTTCTTTAGTCAGTTAACATTTAGTGAACAAGACCAACAAATTGCGAACCCAATCGTTAAAGAAATTACGGATCGACTCCACTTCTTGAAAGATGTTGGGTTAGACTATCTGACTTTATCTCGATCAGCTCGGACGTTGTCTGGTGGAGAAGCGCAACGTATTCGTTTAGCGACGCAAATTGGGTCAAACTTGTCAGGTGTGATGTACGTTCTTGACGAACCATCAATTGGATTGCATCAACGTGATAATGACCGTTTGATTGGTTCATTGAAGGCAATGCGTGATTTGGGCAATACGTTGATTGTTGTCGAACACGATGAAGATACGATGCTGGCAGCTGATTATATTGTTGATGTTGGCCCTGGTGCAGGTGCACACGGTGGTCAGATTATGGCCGTTGGAACACCTAAAGAAATTGAGCAAAATGACAATTCATTAACCGGTCAATACTTAGCTGGAAAGCAATTCATTCCCGTTCCTGAAAAACGACGTAAAGGCAATGGCGGTAAAATCACGATTAAGGGTGCTCAAGAGAATAATTTGAAGAATGTTAAAGTTGATTTCCCATTGGGAAAAATGGTTGCCGTTACCGGAGTTTCTGGTTCTGGAAAGTCAACACTGGTGAATACCATTTTGAAGCGTGCTCTGAAGGCTGAATTGAATAATAATTCTGAAAAGCCAGGTAAGTTTAAATCAATTGAAGGCGTTGATCAAATCGATAAGATTGTGGATATTGACCAAAGTCCAATTGGTCGAACACCACGTTCAAACCCAGCGACTTATACCGGTGTCTTTGATGATATTCGTGATTTGTTTGCTCAAACAAATGAAGCGAAACTACGTGGTTATGCCAAAGGCCGTTTTTCATTCAATACTAAGGGTGGTCGTTGTGAAGCTTGTAAGGGTGACGGGGTCATTAAGATTGAGATGAATTTCTTACCTGATGTTTATGTCACTTGTGAGGTTTGTCATGGCACACGTTATAATTCTGAAACTTTGGAAGTAAAGTATCGCGACTTGACGATTGCAGACGTTTTGAATTTAACTGCTGAGGAAGCTGTCGAATTCTTTGCACCAATTCCAAAGATTCGCCGAAAGTTGCAAACAATTGTTGATGTTGGTTTGGGTTATGTCAAATTAGGCCAATCAGCCACAACTTTGTCAGGTGGAGAAGCGCAGCGTATGAAGTTAGCTTCTGAATTGCAACGTCGCTCAACTGGGAAAACATTCTATATTTTGGATGAACCTACAACTGGTTTGCACACGGATGATATTGCACGTTTGCTTGAAGTCTTAGAACGTTTGGTTGAAGGTGGTAACACCGTTTTGGTTATCGAACATAATTTAGATGTTGTGAAGACTGCTGATTGGGTAATTGATTTAGGCCCTGAAGGTGGTGCCGGTGGTGGACAAATTGTTGCGACAGGTACGCCAGAAAAAATCGCTAAAACTGAAGCGTCTTATACTGGAAAGTATTTAGGACCAATTATGGACCGTGATCGCAAGCGGGCCAATTTAGCGCAATAGTATAATAAATTAAAACGGCGGTCGATTTTTGATAGTCGTTTTTTTTTTAGAATCGCTAGTTCTTGCGTTTATCATCTTTCGTGTTATACTTACTTTAAGTTAATAAAAGGAGGGCAAGATGATGGCAGAAAAGTTAGATGTTGCTTCAGCTCGTCGCAAAATGAAGAGTCCTAATATTAAGACGCGTAAGCGCGCATTGAAGGCGTTACATGATGCGGCACGTCAAAGCGGTAAGAAGTAAAGTTGAATATGTAGTTAAAGCAATCTCAGTGTTTAAGTGAGGTTGCTTTTTTTATAAAATCCCTTTTGAAACCGCTTTAAAATTGCTATCAATGATATACTTAATATCAGAATCGAAAGGAGTATGCATATGGAAAAGAAAGAATTAGTGATTGTAACGGGAATGAGTGGTGCTGGTAAAACAGTTGCAATGAAGGCGTTTGAAGACTTAGGCTATTTTACAGCGCAAAATTTACCAGCTAATTTGTTGCCCAATGTGTGGCAAATGATTTCCAGCGAACCCAATATTAAGCGTGCAGCAATTATGATTGATACACGTTCGCGCCAGTTTTTTGTTGATTTAGATGAAGAGCTATTTTTGATGGATGAACAAAATCGTGGTGATTATGAGTTGCGGGTACTCTTTTTAGATGCCGATGATAAAGAATTAGTAGCACGTTATAAAGAAACACGGCGTCAACATCCTTTGGCCGGTGAAAAAGGGACTTTAGAAGGTCTCCATATTGAACGCGAATTGATGGGTGACTTATTAGATATGTCAACGGATTACGTTGATACAACGCCACTTGATGCCAAAGAATTGCGTCAGCACATTATTAATAATTTTGGATCAAACGAAGACCGTCAATCTGCATTTACAGTGCAAGTGATGAGTTTTGGATTTAAATACGGTTTACCAACTGATGCTGATTTAACCGATGATGTCCGCTTTTTAACAAATCCTTACTATAAAAAAGAACTACGAGAACTAACCGGTTTAGATCAACCTGTTTGGGATTATGTGTGGGATAATCCGGATGCCGAAAAGTTTTATCAAATGGAATTAGAACGTTTCCGTTGGCTTTTACCTCGATACAAAGCTGAAGGTAAGACTAACTTAACGATTGCTTTTGGTTGTACAGGTGGACAACATCGTTCAGTCGCATTTGCACATCGTTTGGCCGAAGATTTGAAAGCAGATTGGGTTGTCAACGAAAATCATCGTGATATTGAGCGCAGAAAGATTGGGTACGGACAATGACCGAGATAAGAGTGAAGACCAAGCCTAAAATTGTTGTTATCGGTGGTGGATCCGGACAACCAATTATTCTTAAAGGGCTCAAGCAATACGATGCTGACCTAACCGCTGTGATTACTGTTGCAGATGACGGTGGATCCTCAGGGACGTTACGGCACTATCTTGACATCATCCCACCTGGAGATGTGCGAAATGTGATGGCAGTCATGTCAAATGTATCGCAAGATATCATTGATGTCTTTCAATATCGCTTCAAAAAAGAAGATGAAATGTTGGCAGGGCATGCATTGGGAAATCTGATCATTGCTGCAATGGCGGAAAAGGAAAATGACATTTTCAGAGGTGTCCAGATTTTGTCGCATTTGATGAATGTTGAAGGACAAATTTATCCAGTTGCGAATGAACCATTGGTGTTGCATGCTGAATTTACTGATGGGACGGTCCTTTCTGGTGAAGCTGAAATTACGGCAGCACATAAAGTGATTGACCATATTTGGGTGACACCACAAGAAAATTCGGGTCATGCTGAGGCACAAGCGCCAAGTGAAGTGATTAATGCCATTTTAAATGCCGATGAAATTGTATTGGGACCCGGTAGCTTGTATACGAGTGTGTTGCCAAATTTGGTTATTCCCAATGTGCGCGAAGCGTTGAAGTTAACGCCAGCTAAAATTACCTATATTGCTAATATTATGACGCAAAAGGGTGAGACCGATAATTATACTGAGGCCGATCACGTTCGGGCCATTAATGAACATGTTGGCTGTCGGGTGATTGATTCTGTCATTATGAATACTGGTGAAGTTCCCGAAAACTACATTGATTGGCAACGCTGGAATGAAGTATCACATCAAGTTGCTTCTGATCCTGAAGAGGTTCGTCGTGAAGGTGCGGTCCCAATTGTTGGGGACCTTTTACAACTACGTGATGATGGGGCTTTCCATGATGGCGATACAGTTGCTAAATTGATTATGAAGATCGTTGATGAAAAAAAGATTAAGAATTAAAGAGTTAGGAGGGTACCGGTGTGTCCTTTGCAAGTGATGTTAAAAAAGAACTCACCATGCTCGAAGTCAATAATCCTGATAATGCAAAGGCTGAACTAGCTGCATTACTACGGATGAATGGATCGCTTGGTTTGAGTAATATGCATTTTACGCTAAATGTACAAACAGAGAATGCAGCGATTGCTCGTAGAATTTTGAGCTTATTGCAAAAATTCTATCAGTTGCCAGCTGAAATCTCAGTTAGGCGTCAAATGAAACTAAAAAAGAATAATTTATATGTGGTCCGTATTGTCCAAGGCGTTGATGAGTTACTTCAGGATTTGCATATCTTGCATGATTTTGAGATGACAGCAACGCCTCCTGATGAATGGCTTGATGCGGAGGGGATGGCGCGTTCATATTTGCGTGGTGCATTCTTGGCTGCTGGGTCAGTTAATAATCCAGAAACGAGTCGTTATCACCTTGAAATCTACTCGCTTTATGAAGAGCAAGCGCAGCAATTATGTCAGTTGATGAATCAATTTGATTTAAATGCCAAAGTTGTGGATCGTCGCTCTGGTTTCATTGTTTATTTAAAAGAAGCCGAGAAGATAGCGGATATGTTAAATGTGATGGGCGCAACCAATGCCATGCTTAAGATGGAAGACGTGCGGATTATGCGCGACATGCGTAACTCAGTTAATCGTTTGGTTAATGCTGAAAATGCGAATTTGGATAAGACCGTTAATGCAAGTCAGAAACAAATTGATGATATTGAATACCTGGACCAAGAAGTGGGCTTGAACCGATTACCAGATAAATTGCGTGAAATGGCAAAAGTACGCTTAGCGCATCGTGAAGAACCCATGTCGGCATTAGGCGATTATGTGCCATCAGGTCCCATTTCGAAATCAGGTGTTAATCATCGTTTGCGTAAATTAACGCAAATTGCTGATGAATTACGCGAAACAGGGAAATTACCTAAGAGTATTCGACCAAATTAAATTTCATTTGACCTTTCTTGACCAAGTGTTTAGAATAGATAAATAAGTTTCAGTATATGATTGGAGGAATGTATATGTTACCAGTTCCATACGTTATTGAACAATCATCACAAGGTGAGCGTTCATATGATATTTTCTCACGTTTGTTAAAGGACCGTATTATTATGGTTACGGGTGAGATTAATTCACAAATGTCTACAACAATTATTGCGCAATTACTATTTTTGGATGCGCAAGATCCTGATAAGGATGTCTACATGTACATTAACTCACCTGGTGGTGAAGTTAACGCCGGTATGGCAATTTATGACACAATGAACTTTATCCACCCAGAAGTGCAAACAATCGTGGTTGGATTAGCTGCATCAATGGCGTCAGTTCTAGCTTCTTCTGGAGCTAAGGGCAAGCGCTTTATGTTGCCAAACTCACAATTCATGATTCACCAACCTTCAGGTGGTGCTCAAGGACAGCAAACTGAAATCGAAATTGCCGCTAAGGAAATTTTGAAGACGCGTGCTAAGTTGAACCACATTTTGGCTGACAACACTGGTCAACCTTATGAACAAGTGGAAAATGATACAGAACGTGATCATTGGCTAGATGCTGATGAGTCATTGGCTTATGGATTAGTTGATAGCGTCATTACAACTAACGATGAGCAAAAAGAAGCAACGAAGTAAAAGAAAAGGGATACCTGCTGGTATCCCTTTTTTTGTCGTTTTAATGCATATTTAAAAACTGTGTTAAAATGAAATTGTTATCTTTTTAACAATATTGTATGTTAATACATATTGAATAGTGGGAAAATAATACCAAACAGTACAAGTGCGGCTAGCAAAACGGCCACAGTGATTTGGATATAACGAGAACGGTTATGCGTTTTTGTGACTTTAGGTTTATCGGCATGTTCTTGGTTTAAACGAGCCTGGATATCTTGATCAAGTAAATCATCTTCATTTTTATTCATAATAGTTTCATTATAAAAGTGAATACATAGAAATACAATTGGAATCTATTACATTGGGAGAGTAATGCGATGAAAATTTTTAATCGGGAAAATCGGTATGAGCGAATTGTTCAAAAAATTAAACAACTTATACCAAAATATGAACAGTTGGATGATGCCGCCTTACAAGAACAAACGGTCTTGTTTCGTGAACGCTTAGCTCAAGGGAAGACGCTACGCCAGATATTACCAGACGCTTATGCAGCCATATGTGTAGCTGCAGAGCGTGTTTTGAATATGCGACCATTTGATGTCCAAATTTTGGGAGCAGTGGTTGTTGAATATAACAATATTGCTGAAATGAAAACAGGTGAAGGGAAAACCTTAACATCCGTGATGCCTATGTATTTGCATGGCTTGACGGGACCTGGAAACTTTTTAATTACCGCAAATGAATACTTAGCTAATCGTGATGCGGAAAAAATGGGGAAATTGTATCGTTGGATGGGTTTGACCGTACAATCTGGTGTTGCTAAAGAAGGTGAAGATCCAAATAATCGTGATTTAGCGCGCATTTATGCAGCAGACATTGTGTATACAACGAATAGTGGACTTGGTTTTGATTACCTATTTGATAATTTAGCAAAAACACCAAGTGAACAGTACCTACGAGGCTTTAATTTTGCCCTAATCGACGAAGCTGATGCGGTTTTGCTGGATACAGCGCAAACACCTTTGATTGTATCCGGTGTCCCCAGGGTTCAATCTAATTATTTTGAGTCAGCGGACAATGTCGTAAAACTACTAGCTGAAAATGAAGACTATGAACGTAGTGATGATTTAAAGAAAATTTGGCTGACGCCGTAAGGGATTGTGAAAATTGAACAATACTTTGATATCGATAATTTACTTAGTGCTGAATGGGCTGAGCTATATCGACATGTCTTATTAGCCTTGCAAGCGAATTATATTAATAAACGTGATCGCGATTATATCGTGGACCATGATGAAATTGTTTTGATTGATGCCGAAAATGGTCGTGAACTTGAAGGTATGAAGATGCAGGCCGGTATGCACCAAGCGGTTGAGGCGAAAGAACATGTCACGATAACTGACCAACAAAGGTCTATGGCATCAATCACTTATCAAAATCTTTTTCGAATGTTCAAACAACTTGCGGGTATGACTGGAACCGCGATGACTGATTCAGCCGAATTTTTAGAGGTTTACAATTTAGCGGTCCGAAAGATTCCGACAAATCGACCTAATCAACGAATTGATCAACCAGATCAACTATTTATTACGAATGAAGCGAAATTAATGGCTTCCCTAGAAACCGTCAAGGACGCTTATGCAACTGGACGGCCTGTTTTGATTGAGACGGGCTCGCTATCATTATCAAATCTTTATTCGCGTCTGTTATTAAGAGCCGGTATACCGCATAGTCTTTTAAATGCGCGCAGTGCCGCCAAAGAAGCTGATTTTATTTATGAAGCTGGGAATGTTGGGGCCGTAACGGTGGCCACATCGATGGCTGGGCGTGGAACCGATATCGACATTAGTTCCAAAGCACGTGAATTAGGTGGCTTATTAGTCGTTGGAACTGAACGCATGGTTAATCAGCGTGTGGATGCGCAATTACGTGGTCGTGCTGGAAGACAAGGAAATCCAGGGGAAAGTGTGTTTTTCAATTCATTGGAAGATAAAATTGTGATTGAAAATGCCCCAAAGCGTGTATTGAAGTATGCAGAAAAACATGAGCGTCGTCCAAAGCAAACTTTGGGTCGATATAGTCGCTTTAGAAATGTGATTGATTCCGCACAAAAAGTGGTGGCGAATCGTGACCGTTCAGCACGTTTTGAGACTTTACAATATGGTGAAGTCTTTAGATTACAAAGAGATAGTATTTATGAATATCGTAATAATGTGATGCAAGCCCAACCAGAAGTGTTGGCAACATTAGTTGAGCGTCTGATGGCACAAGTGATTGATGAATTTATGGATGACTATAAGCATGGTCAAGCCAAGAACGATATTGTTGATTTTATTTATAGATACATTGATCCTGATTATATTGTTAAAGAAGATTTATCAGCGTTAAGTATACGTAAACTAACGCAATTGTTGTCTGAGACGATGAATGCGAGTTATGCAAAACAACAAGCCTTAATGCCGCATCAAGCTCAATGGGTGTATTATCAACGACTATGCCTTTTAAAGGCGGTTGATGATGCTTGGGTCGAACAGGTTGATAATTTAGAACTATTAAAAACGTTAACTAAATCGCGTAGTGTTGCGCAATGGAATCCGCTGTTTGAATATCAAGATGAGGCCAGACAGGCTTATCAAAAAATGGCGAAAAATATGCATCTAAATGCGATTCAATATTTGATTAACTCAGAAGTTAATTATCAAAAAGACGGTACAGTTGATGTGAAATTCCCTTAATGATGCAGAAAGTGATGATAAATATGTTTAAAAATCGAGACCTGATGAAACGCGTGGGCTGGTCGTTGATGATTGTGATGATTTATGTCTTGGGACAAAAAATTATCGTACCAGTGATTGATCCTAGTGTTGCTCAGGCTAGTCTAGAAAATCGAACTTTGTTGCAAACCTTCGGGGTCATGACGGGTTCACAATTTAATCTGCCAACGCTATTTTCGTTAGGCATTGGGCCATATATGACCGGTATGATTGTTTGGCAGGCAATTACGTCACTCGGCTTGGATAGTATTGAACATTTGTCGCAAAGGCAAATGAGCTATATTAAAAAATGGATTGCGTTAATCATTGCCATTTTGCAAGCCCTTCAAATTATTTATTATATCCAAAATGCGTTAATTAGTTTTCCGTATTTTGGTGGTGGCAAGACGGCATCAATGGTGGTAGTTGGTCTCTTCTTAGTTGCGGGAGCCATGCTTTCTATTTTTCTTGGTGATTTTTTGGCGCAAAGGGGATTAGGGGGTAGTTCATTACTAATTCTGCCAGGAATTTTGATGGGGTTGCCACGCATGCTCAGCGCTGGGTGGGGTGAGTTAACTTACAACCTAACACGGGATCACTTAATGATTGCTGGGATTGTGACCGTTGTTGTGCTCTTTATCCTTGAAGGGGTGATGAATGCAGAACGCCATTTTCAAGTTCAGCGGCCTATGTTAGAGGGGGATTTGAAAAACTCATATGTACCGCTACGTTTATTAACAGCTGGTGCGATGCCCTTTATGTTTTCATCGAGTCTATTTCGCATCCCAAGTATGATTTTAACGACAAAAAGCATGCAACAATCTGAATGGGGAAAATTTTTGTTGCACATCACGGATTACCAGACTTGGGCCGGTGTGATTACTTATGCTTTGGTCTTGTGTTTTCTAGGTTTTGCATTTGGACTTATTACGGTTCAACCTGGACAATTAGCGAAAAATATGAAGGAATCTGGTGAATATTTTTTGAATATTTTCCCAGGGGATGCCACTGCCTCATTTTTATTCCGACGTTTTAGCATCATTACGATGTTAGGAAATTTGTTATTGATTGTGATTGGTGTGACCCCATTGATTTTGGCTATTATATGGAAACAACCGGGTCTAGCTAACTATTCGGTTTACTTTGGTAGTCTAGCAATTTTAGTTTCGATTACAGACAATTTAGTAAAGCAATATCGGGCCTTGTCACAAAAGAATAACTACCGTTTGTATTAGTTTAGGAGGAGCACTAAAGATGATTACAATAATGCCAAGTTTTAATGCTCAAACTGAGCGAGTTACTTTGAGCACAGGCCTAGCGGTGAATCGAATCTTTGAAGCCAATGGCTATGAAACAGAATTAGTGTTTGCCTATGAATTTCCAAATTTGCGTCTCCAATTGCATGCAGGACGGGTTCCTTTTGTACGTTGGTGGAGTGTATTTGATGAGATTCAATCGGTTAATTTCAAAGCAGGAACGCCACTAACATTAAATAATGTGGTGGTCCCTGAACAAACCGAGCCTTTTATTAATCCGAATGATGCGTATTTTTATCGACAGGGTCAATTAGTAAAGCATGTTAAATTGGAGAAAAATACGATTGTTAGTGAAATCGATTATTTTGATGCCAAAAGAAATTGTATTCGTGATGTGTATGATGATCGTGGGTTTGTTAGCACGCGTTTGTGGTTAAATGCGTCTGGCCAACAAATGAAAAAAAGTTGGCTTGATCCGAGTGGTCAAATCGTGATGACAATGTTGGCATCTGGTGCAATTACAATCATGTCCGCTTTTGAACAAAATTTTAAGCACAGCCAATATGATGATTTACAAGCGGTCGTCTTAGAAAAAATGTTGACCCATTTTTCAGGGACTATGCCGATTTTGTTAATGGAACAAGCAGTACCTCATTTTAAAAATCTATTTAAGACATTGACACCAGCAGTAACACAAATGATTGTGTTGATGCCAGGTGAAGTTTCAGAACCAATTGTCGCAGCACCAACATCTTTGCAGAATCGTTATATTGTGTTTGGAACGGAAGCGGCTAAGCAACAATATTTGACCCAATTTCAACAATTACCTGAACATAGCCATGTGATTTCGGCGTACCCTAGTCAGTTAATGCTTGGAACAAGTAGTGAACAAGCACAAAGTAATGTGGTTATTCGTTATGGTGCATTGGATCAGCAAGTAGCGAAAAGATTAGCTAATGCATTGTGTGAGCAACTGTTTGATGATGACGATTTGCATTTTCAAGTGTTGGTTAATGCAACTGAAAAAGCGCATGTCCAATTTAAGTTATGGGTATATGAACGTATTCAGCAGGAATATGGGGTCTATTTTACAGACTCTGATTTCCAAGAATTTGAAAAGACACGGAATTTAGCACCTCAGGCTAGTAAAGCTGACGTGATGGACTTTTTAGACGAACAATATGGTCGTGATCAGCGAGAGCCTATTTCAGAAGCCAAACAACAACAAATCATTAATGCTTATCAAGCCCGAGAGCGCTTTGAATTTGAGTCGGCGCTATCAAGTGATGCACAACAAGCATTAGTTCAAGGGGCTAGACTATTTATTGATTTAAACCCTGTACCGGATGAGCGGTTACAAATTGTTGCTTTAAGCACAGGAATTCCGCAAATTGCATTTGGGACAAGTGATTTTATTAAACCAGAGATTAATGGATTTACATTAACTGATGTTGATGAATTACCACAGATGATTACGTACTTTGTGAATAGTTTGCAGCATTGGAATAGGGCACTGATTGAGAATGTTAAGCAAATTCAATTGCATTCAGAAACAAGTTTAATCCATGCATGGGAGGCGTTATTTAATTATGGCAAATAAAGTTCCAATTGTGAGTATAACGGCTCAACCCATTCAAATGCCTGAAGACGTTTTAGGAGATGGCTTTGAGCCGATTTGGTGTGATGCAGCAACGGCTAATCTCGCCATGTTGATTGAAGCAGACCAAGCATTGATTGAAGCAGACGTCTTAGCAAAGCAATATGAAAATGCTATTTTTATTATCGATGCCACATTGCTTGCGCATAATGACTTAGAGTTGATTGGCAAATTGCCAGCGAATCAAATTTTTTATCAAATAAATAGTGCTGTTTCAGTTGAGATGCAACAATTGCTTGATTTACGCGGTGCATTTGCTTTCGATATTACCGATGGACCAGCTTTGGCACGAGATATTCGGTACTACTGTTTTATCGGGTCGGATGGTTACCGATCGAATGCATTGAACCTACAGGTTGGCCATGTATCACCCCAAGCAATTAAGCAATTTGGAAAGGTTTATACAGAATTTACGATTGATTGGCCAGATTGGAACTTATTAGCATATCCAGATTCAGGAGCCGATAATTCAAACTATATTCCGCCGTTTATTAGTGATCGGCTTTTGGTCGATTATGATCTGGTTGATGTAGACGTTGAACTCAAATTAAAAGTGAACAAAATTGATTTAAGGACACACCAAATTATCGAGAGTGTCGAAAAGACAGGGCTTGATATTGTAAAGGGCATTGATTTAGTTGGAGATGAATTAAATGGCTATAATGTCCAGGCAATGTTATATGCGCGAGGTCGTGGTCGCGTTCGCGTGGGAAATTTCCACATGCGACGTTCACGTGGTCCGTATGGTAATTTAATGCCCAATGATGGCCGAATCATCAGTCAGAAATTGCATGATGATGTCATCTATTATTTTGACGCCGGTGATTTGAAACCACCTTTAAATGTCTACTTTTCTGGTTGGCGTACGAAGGAAGGTTACGAAGGTAATCGAATGATGCAATCGATGGGTGCGCCTTACATTTTAATTGCAGATCAACGTTTGAAAGGTGGCGCCTTTTATATGGGGGATGCCAGCTTTGAACAGGCAATTGTCGCTTTGATTCAGGAAAAATTACAGGACCTTAATTTTGACGCGCATGATGTTATTCTTTCGGGCATGTCGATGGGGACTTTTGGTGCGATGTACTATGGTTCACAGCTTACACCGCAAGCGATTATTGTTGGAAAGCCCTTAACGAATTTGGGTGATATTGCTCAAAATGGTCGGGTAAAACGGCCGGATGATTTTAATACAATTGAAGATATTCAGTTATACTATGAAGGTGACTTGTCGGACGCGGCAAGTAAGCGTTTAAATGAACGTTTTTGGCGGGTTTTTGAACAAGGCGACTTTTCTAAGACAACGTTAGCTTTGGCTTACATGGAACAAGATGATTATGATGATCAGGCTTTCTATGATGTTCAAAAATCGGTGAAAGCCCATTATCCAAATGCTAAGATCTTGGCACGAGGCTTTGAAGGACGACACAATGACAATACCGCAGACGTTGTGGCATGGTTTCAACTGCAGTATCGCAAACAACTAGAGAAATACGGACGGGAATGGGGCAATTAAGCATGGAACCAGTGTATGTTTTTACATGGGATAATATTTCAGTGAACGCGTATAGTTTTGGTTCACAGATTGCATATCCAAAACCAATGACTGTTCAATATCAAAATAGTTTGCAACCTTCAGGACGACCATTGTATACCTGGGCTTCGACTGATGTTCAACTTGCTACTGATACTGGAACACGTCCAAATAGTGTATTGCCAATTTTAAAGCCAGGTGTCCGTTATCATCTGATTTTAGATATGGATGTGACGCCGGTACAATCTGTCGGCATTAGTATTGAATTTTTCGATTATGATGGGCAACTTTTGAATCATTCTTTCGGTGCAGAGCAGGTGTTAGACTTCGTCTTTCCAGAGGCAGCAGCAGACTACAAAATTAGCCTAGTGAAGTTTAACAATGAACAGGTTGAATTTAGGACATTGATGTTGTTTGAAACTGATTTGTACGCCGCATATGAATTTGATTGGACCCATGCGGGACGCATGATTCGTTTTAATCGTAAGCAGAGTCACAAACCATATAATCAAGTCAGTGTTGTTTTTAAACATCAGTATCAGCCAATCGATACAGTCTATGTGAATCCAGCCACGCCGGTAACGTATACGATTGAAATGGACAGAATGGATGCTGACGAAATCGGTCCATTTGTACAGATGTTATTAGATGAACTTAAAGTAGATTGGAATCACACAACGCAATTAGAAGTCACTGGAATTGGATTGGGAACGGCAGAGGTCGTCCAGCAATTTAAACAGGCTTGGCACACAACAATACGTTAGAAAGTGGGAGTAAGTATGAACTTTTTTATTAATCAAGCAATGGGAATTGGAAATTCTGGTGTTGAGCATGCGCAATTTTATCGAGCTAAACGGCTTGATCAAGCTGGCTTGCCCTATCGCTATATCTTTTTAAATTTTGTACCAGAATTGCACAAAGCGATGGCGCATTGGAATTTGCAAGATGAGCAGGTATTGAATTTATGGGAATACTTAGTATTAGGCGATGATTATTTAAAAACGGGTCTTAAACATCGTCGACCAGCTGGTGAAAGTGAGCTTGTCGTCGATCGAACAAATACGCATCGTAAGCGTGAAAATGTCACGGACGCAGGCATTCGTTTCGTCGAACATATGGTAAAAGGTCCAGATAAACACGATCCAGAAAATGAAATTTTGCAAGTTTCACGTTACCGAGTTGAGTTATTCAATGAAGATACTGGTGAACGGAAGGTGATGTATGAAGTCATCGATGATCCGCATCTTAAGGCGGTTGTGCGCAATATTCATTTGTTTAATCAAGATGGTGAACATATGTTTTTCCGTAGCTTGAATGGGTTACATCGCTTCTTTTTTGAAAAATTGGATGCGGCTTTCGGTCATCAAAGTACCTTTATTATTGATCGTGGTGAATTTGCGGATGATGTGCTCATGCGTGATCGCATTCCTAATTCAAAAATTGTATACATTGTGCACGCGGATCAACTCGCTAATCGAGATGATCCAAAGTATCCTTTGTGGAATGATCATTATGAATACATGCTAGAACACATGGACGCCGTAGATGCCGTGGTTACGGCAACTAAACGTCAACGTGAAGATATTTTGGTTGATTTTCCGGATGCAGGAAACAAGGTTGTGGCCATCCCGGTCGGAGGTGTGCGTGATCAGAGTGCTTCAGTCGATGCAGCGGTAGATATGCATACGCCCATCAGATTCATTACGGCTTCAAGATTAGCTGCTGAAAAGCATGTCGACATTGCAGTTAAAGCCGTGGCAAAATTACATGAAGAACGTGGTGTTGATGTTGTTTTTGATATTTACGGTCAAGGTGAAAAGAAGGCTGAGATTGAACAAGTCATTAAAGATGCCAATGCTGAATCATATATAACGATGAAGGGACTTTCAAATGACTTGGATAATATTTATCCAGACTATGATGCCTTTATCTCAACGTCATTTTCAGAAGGTTTTGGTTTAACATACATCGAAGCGCTGAATGCAGCGTTACCGGTTGTCACTTTTGATGCGCGTTTTGGTGCTCAAGAATTAGTTCAAGATGGCTTTAACGGTTTCTTACAACCCTTAAAGCGTGAAGACGAAAGCTTTAATATTGCGCAAATTGTCCTAGGGTTAGAACGCTTGTTAGATGCAGATTATGGACAACTGAAGCAAAATACGCAGACCTCAGTTGAGGACTTTCAGGATCATGTCACAGCTGCAAAGTGGGAGGAATTACTCAATGCATTATGATTTATTAAATAACTTAATTGTGGGCACAGAAGCTTGGGACGGCATTAAGCAACACGTGTTAGCTGAAGATCGTACGGTATTAACGTTAACCGCAGCACCACGTTTCTTTGGTTTGATTCAAGAAGAAGGTATTAAAGGGCTGAATATTCTAGATTATGTAACAAAGCGTGAATATGTCAAAGACCAGTACCGTTTTTTCAATGATGTCCCTGTGCCAACCTGGGCAAAAGTTGAAATGAATCAAGATGGTAGCATTTTGATTGTGGATAACGGTGATGTGATTGCGCGTGAATATCTATTTCCAAATACACGTCGAGCAGTTCAAGATATTCGTTATAACAACCCAGATGGGACTTTAGACTATATTGAGGAATATGCGTTTGATGGCACCCTTTATAGTAATTTGTTCTATGCTGATAATGTGTTGCAAGAAATTGTTTTCTACAATTCAAATGGTCAAGCGGTGGTTCGTTATTTCTTTTATGATGGCGTGATTAATTTCGTTACGATTGAAGATCCGAAGACACATAAGGTTATTAAGGATTATGCGAATTTGAATGAGTACTTTAGTGACCAACTAGCGGAAATGTTGACGGAAGATGATACGGTCACCTTCCAATATATGGGAATTGAAATGTCTGCTTTAAAAGATACAAAATCACATAATGTATTGGAAGTTGTAGAATCGGTCCTTGATGATTCAGGCGTTGTGCGTGGGAACTTAGCGCTTATTTTGGAAGGAAAGATACCGTATGTTGCTGAAGTAAAGGTTGATGCAGAGCAGTATGAAGCCCTTAGACTAGCAGGGATGCCATTGGATCGTGTATCGATGAAAGCTTAAAAATATGGCTTTTTTGGATTAATAGGTGTATGGTGTGATTGTATATGTATGGGAAATTTATGTATGTTGTTTTAAAAACGTTAAAATGAAAGCGCTTTTTTAACGGATTGTAAAGGAGATTGGGAATATGAGCAGATTTAATCCAAATCGCCGGTCCGAAATTTTTGATAATAATAAAAAAGTTCGTTACCGGATGTTTAAGTCAGGAAAACAATGGTTGGTGTCGGGAACAGCAACTATTAGTGGTGTTGTAGGTGGCTTTTTCATGGGTGGCACAGGTGTGTTTGCCGATGAAAATAGTTCAAAAACATTAATGTTAGATGATAAATCGGTCTTAGCAAATACGGATTCGACAACGATTCCGGCTGTTAATGACTTGGAAACAGATGAAACACAGGATGCCACAACCACACTTAGTGATTCTGAATCCGTGAGTGTTTCAGCATCAATGAGTGCGTCAGTCCTTGCTGAAGCAAATACTGATTCAATTAGCGAAACGTCACAATCGACAGCTAACGATGAAGATAAAGACGCAAATGCAGTCAGTTCAGCATCGGCAAAGTCGAATGACCTTCCTTCAACAGAATCAGTCTCACAAACAAGCGAGTCTGATGCATCACAAACAAGTGATTCAAGTGAAACAAAAGATGCTGCGTCACAAGCAAAAGATTCTGATGCAAAGCAGGTAACTAGCTCAGCAAAGGATGCCGCTGTTACATCTGAATCAGCCAGTGACTCAACTCAAACGAGTGATCGCAGTAATGTGAGTGAAAGTACACAATCATCAATCTCAGCCAGTGATTCAGTCAATGACTCTGTTTCAGTGGCTGTTCAAGATGGTTCAATGCAAGCATCAAAGAGTGCGTCAGATAGTTTGACGGCTTCAGTCTCAACATCACTTTCAAAGGCTAAGACAGTTACAAATGCCGCTACGCCAAAGGTGCGTCTGGCGGCGACGGGTAATGCTGCGAAAACAGAAGTACCAGGGCACCAATCAGATCGTGAATCTGGAATTGAGGGTGGTCAAGCCAACATGTTCTTGGATGCGATGAATAAGTTGTTAGTTGGCTTAGGTGGCAGAAGTTTGTCTGATCTTGGATTGTCAACAGATGTTAGTGATATCCTTTCTTCTAATGCGGTTATTTATGATAGTGCGAGTGGAACAATTAATGTCACCGTTTCTAAAGGTTTCTTAAGTGCCTTTGGAAAAATGGATGGTGTTTTGTACTACTGGGATCCTAAAGCAAATAATGGCGCTGGTGCTTGGACTGAAGTTCCAGGTTCACGCCAAGCCATGCAGACAACTCAAACTGATGCGGTGATTAGTATTCCGTTCAATCCAGCCGATGCTGGATTTGCCGAAGGTGATACCGTATTCTTCCAAGCTGGCGTCAATACGTCTGGCTTGCTCCAATCTGTCGCTGATGCGGCAACTGCTGAAATGGGTGCAATTGGAACAACTGCAATTCAAGGACTTGTTGGTGCTTATGAAGCAACCCTTGGAACCGGAAATAACTATGAGTATTCTGATGTTCAAGGCGTGCAAGTGGTGAAAGATTTCGCTTCAATGTCTACATCAGCTTCTATGAGTTTAATGGACTCACAAGATGCCTCAATTTCAGACAGTATGGAAGCAAGTTATAGTATGGAAAAGAACGGTGAATCATATGGTCAAGATTCACTCAATAGTTTTTCAGCAACCCAAGATTCATTAAAGTCATCTATTTCTACGAGTTTGGTAGAATCAACCGAAACATCAAAATCACATTCGATTAGTGTGTCAAATTGGGCCAATGATGCCAATAATTTATGGCCAAGCTTATCAAAGAGTGCGTCAATTTTGGATTCACAAACCGTTAAAGATAATACATCGAATAGTGTAGCGGATAGTCATGCGGTTAAAGATGCGAAATCTTCTGAAACAGCTGCATCAAAATCAGCAAGTACATCTGCTTCACGTGCTTCAAGATCAGCTACGTCTCAAGCAATTGCTGATTCAACTTCAGCAAGTACGTCCTACAGTGCAGCATTCGCAAGTGCAAGTACGTCAACTCGTACGGCATCACGTAGTGCAAGTACGTCATTGCTTGCAGCGGAAAACTCAGCAAGCACATCAATCCGTAATGCTTCACGTAGTGCAAGCACGGCCTATGATGCCCAAAAGAATTCACAAGATAAGGTATCACAAGATAATGCCAATTCAATCTCAACGAGCTATAGCCGGGCTAATTCATTAAGTCAAGATGACTCTAAGTCAACTAACAGAAGTCTCTCAACTGCAGATAAAAGTGCGACTGATAGTGCAAGTAAGGTGGCAACACATGGTGTTATCCCAAGATTTGATACAGCTGTGTCAGAATCATTGTCAGCATCAATGGATCTATCAAAGTTACAATCTGCCTCAGTTTCTACTTCAAAGGCAGCAATTGATGATGTAATTTCTGCGGCTGCTTCTCAAAGTATTTCGTTGCATAACGAAAACTCAATTTCTGCGTCGTACGCTGCGCAACAGTCACAATCTGATGCTAGTGAGCAAACGTCATTGTCTAAGAGCACATCTGATTCAATGTTATCAACTGGTAATAGTCGTTCAACTTCAATTAAGTCAGCTGAAGATAGCCGGTCAAACGAGGACCAATCTAAGGTTGATAGTCAATCTGATTTGAATGCGTCAATTTCAAATAGTCAATCAACATTTGATGCGTCAGTTTCAAATAGTCAATCAGCGTATGATGCGTCGGTAGCAGATAGTCGATCAGCGCATGATGCATCAGTAGCAGATAGTCAATCAACATTTGATGCGTCAAATTCAATGAGTATCTCAACCAACGTATCAATGAATAATTCGTTACGTACGTCAGCGAGTGGTTCATTGGCAACATCAGTTGGTAATTCAGTTTCAACATCAGAGTCAATTAAACAATCAACACTTGATTCAGTTGCTGAAAGTCTAAGTAACAGCGTCTGGTATGATAGTGCTTCAAATTCACAGTCACTATCTAAATCATTATCTACAACGGATGCTTCATTGAAAGCAAGTGCTTCAAAAGCGGTGACTGAGAACAGAGTCTTCCCATTGCCAGATCATGTTGATGAAGTCGCATCAGCATCAATCTCTGTTATTTTGAGTCAATCAGCCGCAGACTCAAAGAGTCTTTCTGAGGCACAACAACCAGCGATAACAGAATCTTTGTCACGTTCAGCATCAGCTGTTTACGAAGCATTTGAGCAAACAGTTGAAGCAGCTCGTTCTGTTTCAAATTCAATTATTGATGCAACAAGTAACAGCTTGCGTCTTGTTTCTGAAGCAAATTCAGTTTCAACATCTGGTTCGATGATCGATAAATATTTGCCACATTATGAAGCACTTTCAAAGACAGATAGTGTGTCATTGGCATCAGATAGTGCATCCGCTTCTAAGGAACAATCTGAGGCGGATTCACGTTCAAAGATGTTAGAAGATGAGCAAAGCGCAAGTACTTTGTCAGAGAGTGCAGCTGCTTCAAAGTCAATGTCAGTTGAGGCGTCAACTTCTGATTCAAAGAGTCGTTTTGATTTTGAGGACAGTGTGTTTGATTCATTAGTAGACTCTGTATCAGCGTTGCCATCAGCAACAAATCCATCAGAGAGTGCGAGCCAATCTAAGCTAGTATCACAAATTGAATCAACAAGTAAGAGTCATTCAATTGATACAAGCGTTTCAAACGAATCACTTAGTGCAGCTGCATCAACATTTGATTCAGTTTCAACAAGCGCATCGAAATCAAATCTCGAATCAAAGAGTTTGGATAACGTTTCATTGAGTGTTCAGGCATCAACTTCAGACTCTGCAAGTGCATTAGCTTCAAAGAGTGCTGAGAATGACTTTAAGAATTCAGAAGCATCAATTAGTGCTTCAAAGTCAATTGACCAATCAATGCGTGATTCACGTTCAGCAACACCTGGACCTGACGATGCTTCATTGAGTCAATCGGCATCAAATTCAACAATCGCTTCAGATCGTGCTTCAAAGAGCGCTTCCGAATCGGTCTTTGAACGCATCTCACAAGACTCATTGAGTGCGAAAGCATCAGCAAGTTTGTCAGAATTGACAAGTATGTCAAATTCAATTTCTCGTTTGCAAGAAGATGCTGATGCCTCAAAGAGTGCGTCTGCTTCGCTTTCAATGGAGAATAGTATGCTTGGATCAACGAGTTCAAGTATGTCGCTATCTGCATCGATTGCTTCCGACTCAGCTTCAGCTTCAACATCAGATTCAGAATCTGCGTCACGTTCAAAAGACGTAGCTGATGATGACAGTGAGAAATCACAAGACGCTGAAGAATCACGGATTCTATCAGAAAAAGCATCACAATCACAAGAAGCGTTGGATAATTCATTGATTAATTCACGCTCACAATCAACATCGATTTTGGTATCCAATTCTGAAGAAGCATCATTGTCTAAACAAGCTAGTGACAGTGCAGAACTAGAGTCATTGCAAGACTCAGTTAAAAACTCAATTGAAGCATCACAAACGGTTTCTAAGTCGGCATCAAATTCTTTGTCTGAATCATTGGAAACATCACAAAGTATTTTAGATTCTGAAGATGCGGCTAAGTCACTTTCAACTGAGTTATCATTGTCAACAGAGCAATCAATTTTGGATTCATTGAATGAACGTTCAAATGAGATTGTTGAAAGTATGTCTACCTCACAATCATTGATTGATTCAGAGTCTGACTCAATGGTAGATTCAGCATCGAAATCAGCATCACTTGTAGACAGTGCAGATGATGCGTCAACGTCGGCATTGAACTCAATCCAGGATTCATTAGATGACTCAACGGCACACAGTGTGAGTGATTCTGTGCTTAATGAATCTCTACAGAATTCAGTCAGTGATTCAGTCGCTTTGTCAGAGGCGGATTCAATTTCCCTTGAGAACAGTTTGAATGCATCAGAGTCAGCGGCTTCAGAATCAGCTGAAGCCTCACGTCAAGGATCAAAGTCAGCAACAACGCCGGCGGAAAGCGCAGAACAATCAACGCTTGATTCAACGAATGCGTCAAAGAGTCTTTCTGACTCAATTGAACGTAGTCAAACAGATGCCTCAAATTCTGCGAAAGCATCAACATCAAGCTCATTGTCAGATTCAGCTTCAAAGAGTACATCTGAAGCAACAAGTCTTGAGAATGAGTCACTTTCACATCAAGCCTCAGCCTCAGCTGAAGCAAGTGCAATTACCTCAAAGAGTTTAGCTGATTCATTAAGCAATCAAATTAGTTCAGAGAGTGCCTCAGCTTCAGATAGCGTTTCAACGCGTGATTCACAATCAACAACCGTTGCGCCTGAAGACCAAGCAAGTGCTAATGAAGCGAGTGAGTCAGCTCAAAACTCAAAGAGCGCATCGCAAGATGCTTCAACCTCTGTTTCTAAGAGTGTGGCCGATGCATCAAACGTAACGTCACAATCGATGGTCGATTCAATCGATGCATCATTAGCTGCATCAAAGTCTGCTTCAACGAGCCGTGTTGCATCAGCGAATAGCGAATCAACAATGGCACAAGATTCAACCGATGAATCAAATGCACAATCGAAGTCTGCTTCAACTACTTTGGCAAACTCATTGTCAGATGCATCAGAGTCAGCTGCGCAATCAACAGCAGATTCACAAAGTAGCTCAAAGTCAGAGGCCGTCAAGGATTCTGAAGCGGCCAGCCGATCAATGAGTGTTGCTAATTCGTTGAGCGCGTCATTAAGTACCGAAGATTCATTGAGTATCGAGGCTTCAATTTCAACGTCAACGTCATTAGTTGATAGCGCAAATGATGCATCAACGTCGACTTTGAACTCAATTCAGAATTCATTAGACGATTCAACGGCACACAGTGTGAGTGATTCTGTGCTTAATGAATCTCTACAGAATTCAGTCAGTGATTCAGTCGCTTTGTCAGAGGCGGATTCAATTTCCCTTGAGAACAGTTTGAATGCATCAGAGTCAGCGGCTTCAGAATCAGCTGAAGCCTCACGTCAAGGATCAAAGTCAGCAACAACGCCGGCGGAAAGCGCAGAACAATCAACGCTTGATTCAACGAATGCGTCAAAGAGTCTTTCTGACTCAATTGAACGTAGTCAAACAGATGCCTCAAATTCTGCGAAAGCATCAACATCAAGTTCATTGTCAGATTCAGCTTCAAAGAGTACATCTGAAGCAACAAGTCTTGAGAATGAATCACTTTCACATCAAGCCTCAGCCTCAGCTGAAGCAAGTGCAATTACCTCAAAGAGCTTAGCCGATTCATTAAGCAATCAAATTAGTTCAGAGAGCGCTTCAGCTTCAGATAGCGTTTCAACACGTGATTCACAATCAGCCAACATTGCCTCTGAGGATCAAGAAAGTGCAAGCGAAGCGAGTGAATCAGCTCAAAACTCAAAGATTGCCTCGCAAGATGCTTCAACCTCTGTTTCTAAGAGTGTGGCTGATGCATCAAACGCAACATCACAATCATTGGTAGATTCAATCGATGCATCATTAGCCGCATCTAACTCAGCATCAACGAGCCGTGTCGCATCAGCGAATAGTGAATCGACAATTGCACAAGACTCAACTAATGCGTCAAATGAACAATCAAAGTCTGCTTCAACTAGTTTGGAGAGCTCATTGAACGACTCAACTAGCTTGGAGAACTCATTGAACGATTCAATTAGTTTGGAAACGTCATTAAATGATTCAACTAGCTTGAAGGAGTCATTGAGTACATCTGTATCAGCTTCTGTAAGTGGTTCAGTATCAACTTCAACAAGTGTTTCTGTTTCTCAAGAAAATGAGCAATCAAATGATGAGGCATTGAGTCAAGCACGCGATCGTGCAAAGGAAGCAATTGATAAGTTGCCAAACTTGAGCGATGCTGAAAAGAACGACTTCAAGCAACGCGTTGATTCAGCGACATCAACGGATGCAATTGACCAAATTGTGAAGGACGCGACTGATTTGAATAATCAGAAGCAACCAAACAATAATCAAGCGTTAGAAGATGCCAAGCAATCAGCGAAGGA
>NZ_JQCD01000007.1 GCF_001437425.1 Weissella minor
CCAGTCTCAAATACGGACACTTTTTTATCGTTGTTTAATGAAAATTTTGGACTAGGTATTAAAGACAATGTTGGTAGCATCATTAGTGGTATTAACGGTGATACATCTGGTTTAGCCATTACTGGTAAAAAAGTTGCCATTAATGGTGATACGACAGTCAACGGTGATTTTTGGACTAAAAATGTGAATGCAGTGAAAGTGAATGCTAGTAATATTACGGCTGGAACGATTGATGCGAAAAAAGTGAATCTTGTTAATTTGACTGCAAATCTGATTACGACTGGTACCTTGCAAGGAATCAACATTAACGTTAACAAAACACTAGAAATAGTGACTGGTGGCGTTATTAAATGGAACACTGATTCTACTATTCGAGGATATTCGGATCGTGATTATTATTGGATGCACGGGAAAATGCCAA
>NZ_JQCD01000008.1 GCF_001437425.1 Weissella minor
CTGAATTACTTTCCTTTTTTGTGTCTGTGTGATACCACATCTTGCGAGCTGCATTTTCTATTTCAGGGGCTGTCAATTGTCCCTGAAGCCTAATATAATTCTTTGAATCTTGGGAAACAAAACCTTTTTCCTTGATATAAATATACGGATTTGGCATTTTCCCGTGCATCCAATAATAATCACGATCCGAATATCCTCGAATAGTA
>NZ_JQCD01000009.1 GCF_001437425.1 Weissella minor
ATTGTGAAGGACGCGACTGATTTGAATAACCAGAAGCAACCAAACAATAATCAAGCATTGGAAGATGCCAAGCAATCAGCGAAGGACGCAATCGATAAGTTGCCGAACTTGAGCGATGCTGAAAAGAATGACTTCAAGCAACGCATTGATTCAGCGACATCAACGGATGCGATTAATCAAATTGTGAAGGACGCAACTGATTTGAATAATCAGAAGCAATCAAACAATAATCAAGCATTAGAAGATGCCAAGCGTTCAGCGAAGGAAACAATCGATAAGTTGCCAAACTTGAGCGATTTCCAAAAGAATAATCTCAAGAAGCAAATTGATGCAGCTTCATCAATTGATGAAGTTAATCATATTTTGTCACTTGCTGATCGTCTAAATAATGAAGCAGAGAAGAGTAATGTCCGTCAGCAAACTAATTCACAAGAGACTAAAACAACAAATGTGAATAGTAATGCAACAAAACATGAACAAGCCAAACTTCCAAATACTGGTTCAGATGCACAACAAAATGTTGGTGCAATTGGAACGGCAATGTTAGGAACGTTAGCATTATTTGGATTAGGTAAGCGTCAAAATAAGCGCGATAAGCATTAAAATATTTACTTTGTAAATGAAGATAAAGCTTGCGTAAAGTTAACCCCATTAGATGGAATATTTTCCAAACTAATAGGGTTTTTTGTGTTCAAAATAGTAAAAAGGTAGTAAGTCTTTTAAAAGTAAGTTATGATAAATTTATAAGGAAATTCTTAATTAAAACGCCTTTTGCCAAACAACAGAGGAGCTTGGGAATATGAGTAGGAGCAATTTGAATCAACAGTTAGAAGATGGGTACAGTAATACAAAAGTTCGGTATCGAATGGTTAAATCAGGTAAACAATGGTTGGTACTGGGAACGGCAACAATGAGTGCCATTACTGGTGGATTGGCTTTAGGAGAGATACATGCATTTGCCGATGAAGCTCATGCAGAAACTGTCGCAGTAAGCGCTAAATCAAATCAGGCACAAGCCGAATCAACAGTCGTTTTAAGTAAAAATGATACTGTTGAGTCAGACGATGTATCAGGTGTTAACGCCACAGAAAATGAGAAGGCTACATCAAGTAAACCAGCTGTAACGAATACAAATGAACAAGCGGGTAGTGTGGAGGCAACAGCCAACACGACTGATGAAGATTTTCTAAATCAAGCTAAGGTTGATGTTAAACTGGATATTGATGGCTTGACCTATTTAAGTGATTCAGAAAAGGAATATTTTAAGAGTCAAGTTGATGCAGCTAATTCGACAGATGATGTGTATAATATTCGGACACAAACAATTAAATTGGAAACACAACGTGAGAATGATGTGTGGGAAAGAAGAGTGCAAACTCGCGGTGAAATTGAAGCATTAGACTATCTTTCGGTAGGCGACATTCCGGATATAAATAGGGCGATTGATGCTGCAACGTCAGTAGAAGAAATTAATAAAATCATTGAACATGCAGTTGCTTTAGATAGTCAAAATAGAATTAGAGAAGCCGAACAACTGAAGGTGGCGCAACAAGAAGGAAAAGAAGCGGTCGATGCTTTCGTGAACTTAAGTGATGTTGACAAGCAGAATTTAAAACAAGCGATTGATTCAGCTGAATTTGCAGGTGATGTCTATAAGCTTCTTCGTGAAGCTGAAGAGAATGACAAACGAGCATTTGAATCTGCACAAGACATTGGTGAAGTATCACTTGGTGAACTGAAAAAACTAAGTGATACTGAAATAGATGGTTTTTTGACACGAATATGGAATACTAAGACAAAAGCGGAAGTTAGTTTAATTGTGCAAGAAGCCATTGAATTAAATAATCAGAGACTAGAAAATGATGGTCAAGCGCCAAGTGATGAAGCACCAAGTGACGAAGCACCAAGTGATCAAACACTAGATGCAATTAAGCAGGCGGCTAAGCAAACACTTGATAAGTTATCACCGCTAAGCAAGTCCGAATTAACTGGGTTTAAGCAAAGAGTTGATTCAGCAACCTCGCCAAAGGCTGTTTACCAAGTGGTTGAGGAGGCAACTGAATTAAGTGCTCAAAAGCTGACAAATAATAATCAGGATCTTGAAGATATGAAGGATTTCGGAAAGCAAACGACTGATACTTTACCAAATTTGACCGATCTTCAAAAGAACAATCTGAAGAAGCAGTTTGAGGCAGCTTCTTCAAACGATGAAATTCAACATGTTTTAATGCTTGCTGAACAGCTTAATGCAGGTGATCAACAAAAAATAAATCGTGTTGTAAATAAGCAAGTGAGTCCGACAAACAGCGGGCAAGCAGAGTTGCCAAATACTGGTTCAGATGCGCAACAAAATGTAGGTGCCGCGATTGGAACAGCAATGCTAGGAACATTAGCGTTATTTGGATTAGGTAAGCGTCAAAATAAGCGCGAAGTGAATTAAACATATTTATTTTATATAAATGTAAAAACACCCTTTACTAGCAAGGGTGTTTTTTTATTACAGGATTATTTCACAAAGATAACAGGAATATTTGAAATTGAGAAATGCGACTAAAATAACTGTGCTATAATGAATGTGTAAATTGTAAGCGGTATCATTAGCGCGTTGAGAACATTATCTTGTTGACTATTTCACAAGTGACCTAGTATAATGAATTTTGGTTATTAAAGATGTTTATTTTAATGTAGACACATGGAGGAATTATTATCATGAAGATTTTTGCTTACGGAATTCGTAAAGACGAAGAACCTGCTTTGCAACAATGGGTAGAAAAGCACCCAGAAGTTGAAGTAGATTTCACTGACAAGCTTTTGTCACCTGAAACTGCATCTCTTGCAGAAGGTGCTGATGCAGTTAACGTGTACCAACAATTGGACTACACACGTGAAACTTTGACAGCATTGCAAGAATTTGGCATCACTAAGATGTCATTGCGTAACGTTGGAATTGACAACATTGATTTAGATGCTGCTCGTGAATTTAGCTTTGACATTTCAAATGTGCCAGTTTACTCACCAAATGCAATTGCTGAACACTCAATGATTCAATTGTCACGTTTGCTACGTCGTACAAAGGAATTGGATCGTAAGATTGCTAACCATGACTTGCGTTGGGCACCAACAATTGGTCGTGAAATGCGTATGCAAACTGTTGGAATCATTGGAACTGGTCATATCGGCCGTGTTGCCATCAAGATTTTGCAAGGATTTGGTGCAAAGGTTATTGCTTATGATAAGTTCCAAAACGACGAAATCAAGGCTGAAGGTTTGTACGTTGATTCATTAGATGAACTTTACGCACAAGCAGATGCCATTTCATTGTATGTTCCTGGTGTTCCTGAAAACCACCATTTGATTGATGCTGATGCGATTTCAAAGATGAAGGATGGCGTGGTATTGGTTAACGTTGCCCGTGGTAACTTGATGGATATCGATGCTGTTATTGCTGGTTTGGATTCAGGTAAGATTTCAGACTTCGCAATGGACGTTTACGAAGAAGAAGTTGGATTGTTCAATGCTGACTGGTCAGATAAGGAATTCCCAGACGCAAAGATTGCTGACTTGATTGATCGCGAAAACGTTTTGGTAACACCTCACACAGCTTTCTATACAACTAAGGCTGTTTACGAGATGGTTACACAATCAATGGATGCTTCATTAGCTTTCATTAATGGCGAAACACCTGCAATCGCAGTTGAATACTAATTAGCTGAGCGGGAGTAGGTAAAAAGATAATGAATAACGCAGTTTTTGATGGAAATTACAAATTTACAGCAAAAGATTTTTTCTTTAAGATTTTAAGCGGTTCAGCACAAGGTATTTTAATTGGGGTGCTACCATCAGCCGTTTTGAAATATGTTTTGCTACCTTTCATTAAGGGTGGACAAGCTTGGGCGATGGACTTAAATGCCATTTTGGTATTGTTTAGTTCATTTATTCCAATTTTGATTGGTGTTGCGATTGCTTTGCAATTCAAAATGAAGTCACTTGATGTTGGTGTTATGGCGATTGCAACTGGAGCTGCTTCTGGTTCAATTAAGTGGGCGACAGCCCCTGCTGGATTTGTTAATCCAGTTTCTGGTGTGAAGGCACCAGCACCAACAACTGTCTACATGGCTCAAGGAGCCGGAGACGTGATTAACGCCATGGTTGTTGCAGCAATTGGTGTTCTTGTTATTTGGTTGGTAGCTAAGTACTTGAACGGATTTGGTGCCATTGCGGTTGTTTTGAGCCCACTAGTAATTGGTGGTGGTGTGGCCATGCTTGGTCACGCGATTGCACCATACGTTGGCGCAATTACAACAGCTATCGGTGATGCAGTTGCAACATTTACAAACTTGCAACCTGTTCCAATGGCAATCTTTATTGCGATGGCCTTTGCCTTTATCATCGTTACACCAGTTTCTACAGTTGGAATTGCTTTGGCCATTTCATTGGCTGGGGTTGGTTCTGGTGCGGCCGGTGTTGGAGTTGTTGCAACGACCGTTGTGTTGTTGATCAACTCAATCAAGGTTAACAAAACTGGAACAACAGTTGCGATTTTCTTGGGTGCAATGAAGGGTATGATGCCTTCAGTGTTCAAAAAGCCAATCATGATTGTTTCATTCTTGGCAACAGCTGCCATTAGTGCATTGCCAGTTGCCTTGTTTAATGTTCAAGGAACACCAACTTCAGCCGGATTCGGTTGGATTGGAATGGTTTCACCTATTCAATCAATGTTGGTTGATACCGCTGATAAGACATTTATCAGTAGTGCAGTTGGTATTATGCCTGGTTTGATTACTTGGTTCGTTGTACCGATTGTTGCTGGTTTTGCAATGGATTTCCTTTTCTCAAAGGTTTTGCACTTGTACTCACCAGAAGATTTCAAGCAAGATATGTAATTTAAAAAGCTATGACCTTAGTGGTCATAGCTTTTTTTGTATGTAAGTTAGGAAAGTCTCAAAATTACGGTCCTTTGAGCGGATTTATTGCGAAGGAAGCTAATTCATCATAAGTTGAAATTAGCGTCGCTACAGCGTGTTTCATGGCTCTAAATTGCGTGTGTTTAGCGAATCATAGGCAAAGAAAAAAGACTATTTGGAAATTAATCCAAATAGTCTTTGATAAGGAAGTAAGAATTACTTTGAAGTAACTTGCTTACCCTTGTATGAACCATCTGATGCTACGTGATGGTTACGAACATAAACACCGTTTTCGTTCAAGTGGATTGCAGGGGTCTTAAGACCACCTTGTCCACCGCGGCGCATGCGCTTCTTCATTTTTGATGTCTTACGTGCAGGAACTGCCATAGTTAAATCCTCCTTACACCGCCGTGCTTGAAAAGAAGGCAGTGTTATTTAATAATCGATTATTTTTTTCAACTGTTCTAAATTACCTGATTTTCAGACTTTTGTCAAGTTTAAGGCCAGAATAATTTAAACTAGTTCGGAATTAATGCAATCAATCAATTTTTTTGCGCATTTGATTTTTAGATTTACGTATTTACAATAGAAGCAAATAACGGCATAATTTAGTTGTAACAAAAATATTATTTAAATGGAGGATATTATAGTGGTTGAGGCAAAGCGTTTTAAGAATGTTTTAGTTGCAGTGGATGATTCAGATTTAGGACAACTTGCTCTGGTTAATGCAATTCATCAAGCTCAAGAGGATGAGGCGCAATTGTCAATTGTGTCATTCCTTGAACCTGACCAATTGAATACCTTCGAAGCATTAGACAAAGATAAAGTTGAAAGTGCGCAAAATAAAGTAAAAAATGATTTGAAACAATTTCAAGCACAAGCTGAACAAGCTGGTTTGAGTGCTGTTCAGCCAATCTATGCTGAAGGTGAGCCTGGTGAAATGCTCGTTAAGCATATCATTAGTGACAGTGGAGCTGATTTAGTTGTGATGGGGGCCCATTCAAAACAAGGTGTTCGTAAGTATTTCGGATCACAATCAAAGTACGTCGCAAATAATGCGGATGTAACGGTCATGATTGTTCGTTAGTTCAAATTGAATCGATAGGCGTTGAAAAACGCCTTTTTTTTATCATTTAAAAAGTGAGGCAGTAATGGAATTATTAAATGAATATATCGACGCATATCTTTCGACCTTGAAATATCTAGATGAAGTGATTTCGGAACCTGCAGATGAATATGGCTTGTCCTTTGAACAGTATTTAATTATGCACAATATTGCGCAAAAGGACGGATTAACATTGAGCGATATTGTCGATGATCGGAAGGTAACGAGAGCAGCGGTTTCGCGTCAAATTAAAACGTTATTGAAACGAGACTATGTTTATCAGGAACCGGATGAAGATGATCGACGCCGGATGTTATTGCATTTAACGGAAACTGGGACTGAAATTGAAAAAATCGTGACTGGTCGGGTAGAAAATCGCTTCGAAGGTTGGGTGGAAGTGTTTGGATCTGTTAAAGCACGTGAAATTTTAGACTTCATAAAAATGTTCGATGATAAGGTTGTCTCAAAAACAAAGGCTAGGGCCCGCGGGCGTGAATAGCTTGTCAACTTCTTATGCTTGTTGTATAATAAGAAAGTTGATTTTTGGGCATTAGCCAAGCGGTAAGGCAATGGTTTCTGGTACCATCATTCGCTGGTTCGAATCCAGCATGCCCAGTCAATAAATAGCGCTTCCATAATTTTGTGGAAGCGCTATTTTTTTTACCACTAATGCTTTAAAAAATGGTATAATTGAGTCATTGAAAAAGAAATGTTTCTAGGGAATATGGAGGAGTTTTATCATGGCACAACATCATCAAAAAGTCGTCTTGATCGGTGACGGAGCAGTTGGTTCATCATACGCATTCGCGCTTATGCACCAAGGTTTAGCTGAAGAATTGGTTATCGTTGACGTTGACAAGGAACGTACAGTTGGGGATGCATTAGATTTGGAAGATGCATCAGCTTGGACTTATAATAAGTTGGTTAAGTCAGGTGACTATTCTGACGCCAAGGATGCTGATCTTGTTGTGATTACTGCTGGAGCGCCTCAAAAGCCTGGTGAAACACGTCTTGACTTGGTTGATAAAAACTTGAAGATTATGCAATCAATCATCACACCATTGATGGAATCTGGTTTTGATGGCATTATCGTGGTTGCTGCTAACCCAGTTGACATTTTGACAACTGCTGCACAACGCTTCTCTGGTTTGCCAAAGAACCGCGTATTTGGTTCAGGTACATCATTGGACACAGCTCGTTTGCGTGTTAAGTTGGGACAAAAGTTTGGTGTTTCTCCTGAAAGTGTTAATGCCTATATTTTGGGTGAACATGGTGATTCAGAATTCGCTAACTTTGACGAAGCAACAATCGGTGGTCGTCCATTGAAGGATTGGGCTGCAGATCAAAATATCTCTGATGATGATTTGGAAGATATTTTGTATGGAACAGCTCACAAAGCATACGAAATCATTAACCGTAAGGGTGCAACATTCTACGGAATTGGAACATCATTGGCTCGTATCACACGTGCTATTTTCCGTGATGAAAAAGTTGTTTTGCCTGTTGGGGCCCACTTGGACGGACAATATGGTTTGAACGATATTTATATCGGAACACCTGCTGTTATCGGTGCTGACGGTGTTGAAAGTGTTATCGAAACAACACTTTCTGAAGCTGAATTAGAGCGTTTCCATGCATCTGCAAAGACTTTGAAGGAAGTCTCAGATGGTGGATTTGCTAAGCTTGAAGGTTAATTAAATTAAAAAAGAGGTTGAACCATATTTATTGGTTCAACCTCTTTTTTTAATGTCCACCTTCAGCGGATTGAATTTTTTGTTTCAAGTTCTCTAGAACTGGCGTGTGGTCACGGAAGTCTTCGTCGTCGATTGGCAAATGAATTTGGAAATCACTGAATGATTCTAATGTTCCTGAAAGGTCATCCGTTTGTGTTTCTAGTAAATGACCACCGAATTGATGGTCATCGCTAAGGAAGTGTAAATGCCAACCAGCAGCAACGGTTCCTTGATACAATTTCGGTGAAAAGTAGCCGACAATCGTACCGCTAATATTTTCTGCGGTGAAGGTTGGCTGTTTTTGTGCGACTTGTAAAAGACTTGGGTAAGGTGCTTCTGACTTAGGTGCAGCACGAACATATACATACTTAAAATCACCGTGTAAACGTAGACTTGCAAAGTTGTTCTTGAATGCATACTGATCTTGCAAATCTGAGAGACCGGCAAAGTCCGTGGGGGCTAGTGCTAGTTCATTTGCGGCATCTGAAGCGAAATGAACTGTCGCAAAAGGCGTTTTGGTTTCCATATCAGTAATATGGTTGATGTTACCAAATTCGTCGGCATGATAAACTTCTCCGTCAAGGATGATTAATTCACCGTCAACACCCTCTAGTGTACCGATTCCGGTATCACCATGCTCTAAAAGTTCGCCAATTGTTGTTGTTCCTTGCATTTGTTTGGCCATTAAAGCGGCCAAGGTACTGTGTTGATAAATTTTTGACATGTCGTATTCCTCCAAAAAAAGACTGCCAAAGGCAGTCTGATGTGTTTAGCCTTCTGATTCAACGAGTTCAGCTAGTTCAAAATTGTGTGAGTAATCAACTGGGATGTCGATAACAACAGGGCCTTCAGTTGCAAAAGCTTCATCGAGGACGGCATCTAATTGGTCAGGTGTTTCTACGCGTAGACCTTTAGCACCCATTGACTCTGCAAATTTGACAATATCAATATTAGCAAATTTGACTCCGGCTGATTGACCAGCGTATTTCTTTTCTTCTTGGAACTTAACCATGTCGTAGTTGGCATTATCGTTCCAAACCAAGCTAACAGTATTGAGTCCAAGTTGGACTGCGGTTGATAGTTCTTGGCCTGAGAAGAAGAACCCACCGTCACCTGATACTGAAACAGCTTTTGCATTTGGACGAATCATTGCTGCGGTCATGGCCCAAGGAAGACCGACACCAAGTGTTTGCATACCATTTGAAATCAAGAAATGACGTGGTACGAATGACTTGAAGTGACGAGCCATCCAGATGTAATGAGAACCAATATCTGTTGAAACGGTCATATCATCAGTTACATGTGCTTGTAATGCTTTAATGATGTTCAAAGGATGGTTCAAGTTGGCGGCAGCTGGTGTGTATTCAGGTTCGTCGGCTTCACGTAATTCTTGCTTATACGTTGCAAGTGTTTCTAATGAAGCATTTGGTAATTCATAACCATTAATACGTGATTGTAATTCATTTAACGTATCGGCTAGGACCCCAATCAATTGACGCTCTGGAGCAAAATTATTATCAATTTGTGCTGCAGCAGTATCAAGTGAAACGATACGTAAGTTCTTTTCAGCGTTCCAGTTACGTGGTTCATATTCGATCGCATCATAACCAACGGTAATGACAAGGTCTGAATCGGCTAAGAGACGGTCACCGACTTGGTTACGGAACAAGCCAATGCGTCCAAAGAAAGTTGAAGCTTCCAATTCTCGTGAAATGACACCGGCACCTTGGAATGTTTCAACAACAGGGATAGTTGTTTGTGTTAACAATTCGTGTAAGGCGGCAGTTGTTGCATCATCAGAACCGCGTTGACCAACAAGAATAACTGGTAATTTAGCATCCTTAATTTGTTCAGCTAACCAGCTAATATCCTCAGTTGAGGCAGCTCCCATTCGAGGTGCTTGAACCTTAGGGATGGCTTGTGTTTCAACGACAGCATCGTCAACGTCTTGTGGCAATGAAACGAAAGCGGCACCTGGCTTTGGACCGTTGGCTGCAACAATCGCGTTTGAGACAATTTCAGAAATATTTGCAGGATCCTGAATTTCAGCTGAATAGTTTGTGATTGGTTTGAAAATTTCAGTTGATGGGGTGCTCTGGTGGGTAAGACGATAAAGGTCTTTACGAGGAACTTGCCCCCCGATGGCAAGAATTGGATCTCCTTCCGCGCTGGCAGTCATTAAACCAGTTGCAAGGTTTCCAACTCCAGGACCAGAAGTTGCAATCACAACGCCGGGCTTTCCCGTGATACGTGCGAATGCTTGGGCCATGAAAATGGCATTTTGCTCATGACGAACAACAAGTAACTTAGGAGAAACCTCGTTATCCTTAGGGTGATCCAAACGTTCGAACAAACGATCGATTTTTGCACCTGGGATTCCGAAGACAAGATCAACGTCATTGTTATTTAATGTGTTAACAAGTAAGTCAGCACCGTATTCTTTATTTTCCGTCATTATATAAAATGCTCCTCTTTTCAAATGATAGCTTAGGAATAAATTTATGCTTTTATTGTACACCAAAAATTGCGTTCCGCGACGTATTATTTTAAAAGATTCAAAAACAACCCTTATATTGAAAAGATTTAAATTAAAATCCTTGAAAAATGGGTTTCTTTTAGCCGAGTTTTTAAAATAATTAAAAAGTATTCGATTTATTTACTGATGCAAGAAAGGGCGAATGTTACGTAAAGAATGGACGAAATGTGTACTAAATAGGCATTTTGAATTGAGTTAGGCTTCCAAATATGACAAATGTAACAAAAAGATTAAAAAACTTCTCAAAATAACTTGCACTCTCTAGTGGAGAGTGCTAAAATAAGATTTGTAAGTTAGAGATGGGTAAAAAATAACGGAACGGTTACCGAGTCTAACTTGTACAAAACACTAAATTTAAAACAAACAAATATAAAGGAGGCCGCATTTATGGCACAAGATATTTTTGGAGATTTTGACGATATTTTCCGTATGATGAACAATGATTCATCAAGAATGAACCGTGCACAAATGTCACGGTCACAACAAGAACAATTACAACAAATGCGTGAGCAACAAATGCGCGAACAACAACAGCAACAACGTCGTGGCCAACGTGCTGGACAACAAAATGAAGAAAAGAGTTTGCTGGATCAGTATGGTATCAATATGACTGAGCTTGCGCGTCGTGGAAAGTTTGACCCCGTAATTGGTCGTGATGATGAAATTGATCGTGTGATTGAGATTTTGAACCGACGTTCAAAGAATAATCCAGTTTTGATTGGAGAACCTGGAGTTGGTAAGACTGCAGTTGTAGAAGGTTTAGCACAAGCGATTGTAAACGCAAAAGTTCCTGCTAAGCTACAAGAAAAGGAAGTTATTCGACTTGATGTTGTATCACTTGTTCAAGGAACAGGTGTCCGTGGAGAGTTTGAAGAGCGGATGCAAAAGTTGATGGATGAGGTATCAAAGCGACAAGATGTGATCTTGTTCATTGATGAAATTCATGAAATTATGGGTGCCGGTGGAACTGGTGAGGGTTCAATGGATGCTGGTAATATTTTGAAGCCTGCACTAGCTCGTGGTGATTTCCAACTTGTTGGGGCAACCACATTAAACGAATACCGTGATATTGAAAAAGACGGTGCGATTGCTCGTCGTTTGCAAACAGTAATGGTCGATGAGCCATCTAATGATGAAGCAGTTCAGATTTTGAAAGGGATTCAACCAAGTTACGAAGACTACCACAAGGTGAAGTATTCAGATGGGGCAATCGATGCCGCGGTTGATCTTTCAAATCGCTATATTCAAGATCGCTACTTACCAGATAAGGCCATTGACCTAATGGATGAAGCTGGTTCAAAGAAGAATCTTTCATTGAAGATTGGTGATCCAAAGGAAATCCAAAAGAAGATTGATGCAGCTGAAGCAAACAAGAAGCAAGCTGCTGACGATGAAGATTTTGAAAAAGCAGGTTATTGGCGTGATCAGGTCAACCAATTAAGTCTTCAACTTGAAGCGGTTGAAAATCAAAAGCCACAAAATGAAGCAACAAAGACAGTGACTAAGCGTGATATTGAAAAGATTGTGGAAGAAAAGACGGGTATTCCTGTTGGTGAGCTAGCTGATTCAGAGCAAACACAATTGAAGAATTTGGATAAGAATTTGGCTGAACATGTGATTGGTCAAGATGATGCAACGCAAAAGGTTGCTAAGGCCATTCGTCGTAACCGTGTTGGCTTTAACAAGTCAGGACGTCCAATTGGAAGTTTCCTATTTGTAGGGCCAACTGGTGTTGGTAAAACCGAAACAGCTAAGCAATTAGCTAAGGAACTCTTCGGAACTGATGACAGTATGATTCGCTTCGACATGTCAGAGTACATGGAAAAGCAATCAGTTTCAAAGTTGATTGGTGCACCTGCGGGATATGTAGGCTACGAAGAGTCAGGTCAATTGACGGAAGCTGTACGTCGTCATCCATACTCAATTGTATTGTTGGATGAGGTTGAAAAAGCCCATCCTGATGTGATGAATATGTTCTTACAAATCTTGGATGATGGACGTTTGACGGATGCACAAGGTCATGTTGTCTCATTTAAAGACACCATTGTCATTATGACTTCTAATGCAGGGCAACAAGCAGATAGTGATACGCCATTAATGGACCGTTTGGCGCCATACTTTAAGCCTGAATTCTTGAATCGTTTTGACGCCATCGTTGAATTCGATGCACTAGGTAAGGATAATCTACACGAAATTGTTGATTTGATGTTGGATGATATGAACAAGACCATCTCAGCTAAGGGGCTTCATGTTCACGTAACTGATGCCGCTAAGGATCTATTAGTTGATTTGGGTTATGACCCAACAATGGGTGCACGTCCACTTCGTCGAGTTATTCAAAATCAGCTTGAAGATAAGATTGCTGACTTCTACTTGGATAATCCAACTGTTAAAGATTTGCGCGCAGAAGTTCATCATGATGAACTTGCGGTTGTGGCGGAATCTGATCCAGAACAAGAGATTGTTGATGAAAAAGAAGAAAAAGTTAATGAACAAGCAAACGCTGTGGATGAGGCAGAACAAAAAGCTGCTGATGAACAAAATGACTTAGAAGTATAAGTTGAACTAAAAAGGGCTATTGTGAATAGCTCTTTTTTTGTGTAGAAAAATGATGGCATAATAGGAAGGGATTTTTACGACAGAGAAATGTTATCTTGATGGTTATGGTTTTGACTGGGAAATGTTACACATTCGTAATTTAAGAATTTCTAAAGGTATGCTACAATAATGAATGTGAATTTGGTAACGTGACATGAGCAAATGAACCTTTAATGAAATTTAAATGTAATCTAAGAGTAATTAAATAGACATTGGATACTTATTCATTTGAAAAAATGACGGCGTATACTCAGGCATTGTTAGTTAATAATTCAAAATAAAATTTAAAAATTAAAACAGATTGATCTTGGAGGATGGAGACTATGAACACGACAGTTAAGAATACTTTGTTAGCAACAGCGGGAGCAGCCGCTGCATTTGGAGGGGCAACTGCTGTTGCATCAGCCGATTCAGTTACAATCAAGGCCGGAGATACATTGTACTCAATTGCCGTTGAAAATGGTGTTTCAGTTAACGATTTGGCAGAAATCAATAACGTTACAGATCCTAACTTGATCTTCGTTGGTGAAACTTTGGAACTTTCAGGCGCAGCTGCAGCATCAACTGATGCTTCAGAACCTGCTGCTCAAGCAGAAGTTGCAGAAACTTCAAACGAATCTACTGAAGCTGCTGCACCTGCACAAGTAGAAACTGTTGCAACTTCTACTGAAGCTGCCGCACCTGCACAAGGTTCACGCCAAGTTTCAGATGCTTCAAACTCATACCCTGCTGGACAATGCACATGGTTCGTAAAGAACGCTGCTCCTTGGGTTGGTAACAACTGGGGAAATGCTTCAGGTTGGGGTGCTAGCGCAGCCGCTGCTGGACGTTCTGTTAACGGAACACCAGCTGCTGGATCTGTTGTTGTATTCGCACCTGGTCAAGGTGGAGCTAGTGGATTTGGACACGTTGGTGTTGTTGATGCAGTTAACGCTGATGGTTCAATCTCTATCTCAGAAGGTAACTACGGTGGAATGGCATACCACACACGTACAATCTCAGCTGCTGGTCTTACATTCATTCACTAAGATTTGTAAAAATATAAGAAAACGGACTCGTCTTACGGGTCCGTTTTTTGTACAATCAAATAAAAAAGGAGGGATGAGTTATGCCATATAATTATGAACCGGGAAAAGTAACGCATGTGAACGATGCTGGTGTAGTGGATAGTGAAATTCAATTTCTACCGCCACAAGGAGAACGTGCTTTTCAGATTATTTCTGCATACTTCACTCCTGGAACGAATACACAAAAAATACAGAATACGATGATGCAAATGGTGATGGACAGCATGCGTGCGAGTTTGTGGAATGTTATTGACCAGGTGGATGGCAAACCATATCTTATGCAAGGCAACACGCCAGAGACTGGCTTTGATGTAGGTGGGTTAATTCAATACATCTATAATCACATTTACGGGGTCAGTTTTCCTATTAATGTTCAGAAACAATGGCAAACGGTGGATGCTGTTACGGTGGATACTGCTATGCCTGGCGATTTAGTTTTTTGGGGCACTGAGCTTTTAATTACCAATGCGGGTGTCTATCTTGGCGGTGGCCGTTATATTACCGTTGATTTACTAGGCGGTGGGGTCGTCATTCAACCGATTTCATCAACTTGGTTACCAGATTTTGTTGGTAGCCTACGCTAATAGTGAGGAGTGACTGTTATGCAAAATCAATTTGTACATGAACCAGGGCGTCTTTTTTTAGAAAATGATGCACATCAGGTTGTTGGTGAAATTCTTTACACCGAGCATGTGGATACAAAAGTGTGGGATGTTACGCATACTTTTGTTGATCCGGATTTCCGAGGACAAGGGATTGCGGCACAACTATTAGATGCTTTGGCTGAGCTTGCTCGGCAAGAAAATGTGAAATTGAAACCGTTGTGTGTGTATGTAAAAACAGCATTTATGCGGGAATCAAAATATGACGATGTGAAGACGCATTAAGAAACGAGCGGACATGATAATGTTCGCTTTTTTAATGCTTTCAAGTTAGGTATAATGGATTGTATGACTTTATAAGAAAAGAGAGCGCGAAATGGCACGAAAATTTGCAATTGTTACTAAATATCAAGATGAAAACCTAGCATTACCTAAGCGTGCAACGCAACAAGCTGCTGGCTATGATTTGCAAGCTGCAACTGATTTTACATTGCCTTCAATCTGGCGTTTACCTTTTTTACGTGTATTGAAGAAAATGCGCATTGGGGAAGCATTGACAACTGAAGAAATGTTAGCTGCTAAGGCTGATATAAAGCCATTATTAGTTCCAACTGGAACTAAAGTGTATATGGAGGAACAAGAGTATTTGATGATTGCTAATCGTTCTTCTAACCCACTGAAACGTGGTTTGGTATTACCGAATGGTGTGGGGATTATTGATGCAGATTATGTTGATAATGATCAAAATGAAGGTGAAATCTTTGTGCAAATGATCAATTGGGGCCTTACTGATCGTACGATTAAAAAGGGAGAACGCATTGCACAAGGGATTTTTATGCCGTTTTTGGTAACAGATGATGATGCATTGGACCAAAAAGCTGACCGAACAGGAGGCTTTGGAAGTTCTGGAGTTAAATAAGGAGATGTAATGGCGAAAGCAAAAACACAATTTGTTTGTTCAAATTGTGGCGCTGTATCACAACGCTATATGGGACGCTGTCCAACATGCGGAGCATGGGGGACTTTGGTTGAAGAAGTTCAACAAACAGAAAAGGTAGACCGTAAATCACGAGTTAATTTGGCGGGACAAATTGCAAAGGTTGAGCGGCTTAATGAAGTTGATATAGAAGAAACACCACGTATTTTAACGGAATCAAATGAATTTAATCGTGTTTTAGGCGGTGGGATTGTACCTGGTTCACTCGTTTTAATTGGTGGTGATCCCGGGATTGGTAAGTCGACATTACTTTTGCAAATTTCTGGTGATTTATCGAGTCATGGGCAACGCGTTTTGTATGTATCTGGGGAAGAAAGTGCTTCACAGATTAAATTACGGGCAGAACGTTTAGGCGTACAAGGGGATGCGGAATTTTATTTGTATCCAGAAACTGATATGTCGCACATTCGTAAGGCGATTGATGAAGCAAAGCCAGATTTTGTGGTTATTGATTCGATTCAAACCATGCAACAGCCTGATGTGCAATCTGCGATTGGGTCTGTTTCACAGATTCGAGAGACGACGGCTGAATTATTGCAAATTGCAAAAACAAATGGCATTACCATCTTTATTGTTGGACACGTTACTAAAGAAGGTGCGATTGCGGGTCCGAAAATTTTGGAACACATGGTTGATACGGTGCTGTATTTTGAAGGTGATAATCAACGAAGTTATCGTTTGTTACGTGCGGCCAAAAATCGTTTTGGCTCAACAAATGAGTTAGGCGTATTTGAAATGGTTCATGAGGGCTTAAGTGAAGTGACGAATCCTTCAGAAATGTTCTTAGAAGAACGCCTTGATCATGCCAGTGGTTCGGCTGTGGTTGTTGCATTAGAAGGTACACGTCCAGTGCTTGTCGAAGTTCAAGCATTGGTGACACCAACTGTATTTGGGAACGCCCAACGTACGGCATCTGGGATTGATCGTAATCGTGTATCAGTGTTGATGGCTGTGCTTGAAAAACGTGCTAACTTATTGATGCAAAATGAAGATGCTTATGTACGAGCAGCTGGTGGTGTTAAATTAGATGAGCCTGGGATTGACTTAGCATTAGCAATTGCGATTGCCTCGAGTTATCGTGACAAAGAGACACATGTGGGTGATGCTTTTGTTGGGGAAATTGGACTAACAGGTGAAATTCGTCGTGTACCGCGAATGCTTGATCGTGTCTTAGAAGCACAAAAACTTGGCTTTAAGCGTATTTTTGTCCCTAAGAAAGCGCTAGAAGATAAGAAAAACGATATTACAGATATTGAAGTGATTGGTGTTAAAACATTATCGGATGCTTTAGCCCAAGCATTGGATTAATGGAGGTGATTGAATATGCGTAAAAGAGTCATTCAAATCGCTTACATCATGATTGGTGGGGCCTTAGCAATAAACGTTCTGCCTATTTTATGGCACGTGATGGGCGTGCAAGATAATTTATGGTTAAATAATTATGTTGTGAGTTTTGTGTTAGGTGGATTGTTATTTTATTTGTTGAGTTTACCGACTTGGCAATATGTCGACGGTAGTATTCATGATCTGGAAAATTATTTGAATCAACAATCAACCTTGCTTTTGTTGGTTGGTTCGTTGGGAACTTTGATTGGTCTTGCAATTGCCGTTGTCTTAACGACGCCATTGCAACGAATGAATAATGGTGCGTTGTTAAGTACGGTTATCCCGGTTTTTATTATGGTATTATTCGGTTATTTGGGATTCCGTCTTGGTACAACACGCTTAGATGAATGGCGTAATATGATTCCTTATTTGAATAATAAGGCCCGTATTACGAAAATTAAGGGTAAGAAGAAGGTTGACGAGGAAGTTAGTACAGAAGCTAATTTCCATCATTATAAGATTCTAGATACGAATATCTTGATTGATGGGCGTATTTTAGATATCGTCAAAACTGGATTCATTGAAGGGACCCTGCTGGTTCCTAATTTTGTTTTATACGAATTGCAATATTTAGCTGATAAAGGCGAAGAAATTAAGCGCGTTCGTGGCCGTCGTGGTCTAGATGTGCTGAATGAATTGCGTGAGTTAGATATGATTTCCCTTGAAATGTGGGAAGGCGATTACGAAGATATTAAAGAAGTTGACGAAAAATTGATTCGTTTAGCTAAAGAATTAGATGCTGCCTTGGTAACAAATGATTTTAATTTAAATAAGGTAACCCAGTTCCAGAATGTTCAAGTTTTGAATTTGAATGCCTTAGTTGGGGCACTGCGTCCAAGTATTAAAGTGGGCGATGAACTATCAGTGTTACTCGTTAAGAATGGAACTGAACGGCAACAAGCGGTTGGTTATTTAGATGATGGAACGATGGTTGTGGTCGAAGATGGACGGGACCAATTGCAAAATAAGGTGCGTGCTGAAGTGACATCTGCTCTGCAAACAGATGCAGGACGCATGATTTTTGCGAAAATCGTTTAGGATGAAACGTTGAATCTATTGTGATTCGGCGGTATATTAGAAGATGACAAAACACATAAAAGGAGTCAGGTTTATTATGACTGAAACGACTGAAAAGAAGATTCGCGTGCGTTATGCGCCATCACCAACTGGCCATTTGCACATTGGAAATGCCCGAACAGCACTATTTAATTGGCTATTTGCCCGCCACTATAATGGTGAATTTATCGTTCGTATTGAAGATACTGACCAAACACGTAATATTGAAGATGGTGAACACTCACAATTAGACAATCTTGCATGGCTTGGTTTAGATTGGGATGAATCACCAGCTAATCCAGGTGAGTATGGACCATATCGTCAATCAGAACGTTTGGAAATTTATAAGCCATTGATTCAAGACTTATTGGATCGTGGTTTGGCTTATAAGTCATACAAAACATCAGAAAAATTACAAGCAGAACGTGAAGCGCAACAAGCAGCTAAGCAAGCACCACACTATGTGTATGAATATGCCGGAATGAACGATGAAGAAATTGTTCAAGCACAAGCTGATGCTGAAGCAAAGGGCTTGCCATACGTTGTGCGTTTGCATGTGCCAGAAGATAAGGTATATGCTTGGGATGACATGGTTAAGGGCCACGTTGAAATCAACTCAAATACAGTTGGTGGTGACTGGGTCATTCAAAAAGCTGATGGCATGCCAACTTACAACTTTGCGGTAGTTGTAGATGATCACATGATGGAGATTTCACACGTCCTTCGTGGGGATGATCATGTTTCAAATACACCTAAGCAATTGATGATTTATGAAGCATTTGACTGGGAAGCACCACTTTTCGGACACATGTCATTAATCATTAATGCTGATACAGGTAAGAAGCTATCAAAGCGTGATGAAACAATCTTGCAATTCATCGAACAATATCGTGAATTGGGTTATTTGCCTGAAGCAATGCTGAACTTTATTGCTTTGCTTGGTTGGTCACCTGTTGGTGAAAAAGAAATCTTCAACAAAAAGCAATTGGTTAAGCAATTTGATGAAGCGCGTCTATCAAAGTCACCAGCTAAATTTGATAATAAAAAGCTAGAATGGATTAACAATGAATGGATTAAGACTGGGGACCAAGATATGGTCTTTGATAAGTTGATGCAACAACTTGTTAAGTCTGAACTTGTTGATCCTGCTGCACTTACAGCTGAAAAGATGCAATGGTTGCGTTCAGTTATGAATGTCTATATGGACGGTGTGTCATACACAGCCCAAATTGTGCCATTAATTCAACCAGTCTTTTTCAATATGCCAAAGGCAGATGAAATCGATGATTCACAAAAAGAGTGGATGGCTGGGGAAGATGTCCCAATGCTATTGAACTTGTTTAGTGAAAAGTTGGCTGCTTTGCCAATCTTTGATGCAAGTAGTATCTTAGCAACGGTTCGTGAAATTCAAAATGAAACAGGTATTCGTGCCCGTAATCTTTGGAATCCACTTCGTATTGCAACAACCCGTCAAGAACAAGGACCTAACTTAGGTTCATTGCTCGAATTATTGGGTCGTGAACAAACATTAGCTAATATTAAAGATTTTCAATAACAGATAGATTAAAAAACACAATTCCCTGTTGAATTGTGTTTTTTATGTTGTGCGCGCATGGGTATGATAATATTGAAATTAATGTTAAAATAATAAGGTTATCGAACAAATTGCGAATGCTTGTGATGACATACTAAATGTAATTAAAAATTTAAAAAATTAGAAACAAAGGAAGATTCAGAATGGCGAATCCATTACGAAAAATAATTGAAAGTGATCGCGGTACACTAAAGCGATTATCTCGTACAGCTGATCAAGTGATGGCTTACGAAGATGAAATAGCGGCCTTGTCAGATGCCGACTTACAAGCTAAAACTCTTTATTTCCGTGAACAATTAGCAAACGGTAAAACTTTAGACGATATTTTGCCAGAAGCATTTGCTGTTGTGCGTGAAGCAGCCAAGCGTGTCTTAGGTTTGTTCCCATTTAAGGTGCAAATCATGGGATCATTGGTTTTGCATGGTGGAAATATTGCCGAAATGCGTACTGGTGAAGGTAAAACTTTGACGGCTACCATGGCGGTTTATTTGAATGCCCTTCCAGCTAAAGGTGTCCACGTTGTGACGGTTAATGAATACTTGTCAGAACGTGACGGTGAAGAAATGGGAGAACTCTACAAGTGGTTAGGACTAACTGTGGGGATTAATGTTTCTGAAATGGGACCAGAAGAAAAGCGTGAAGCCTATAATGCAGACATTACGTATTCAACTAACTCAGAAATCGGATTTGATTTCTTACGTGATAACATGGTTGCACGTAAGGAAGATCGTGTGCAACGGCCACTTAACTTTGCCTTGGTCGATGAAGTTGACTCAATTTTGATTGACGAAGCGCGTACACCGTTGATTATTTCGGGAGCACCTGCTCAAGAAAATAAGCAACTGTTCTACAAGGCTGATAAGTTTGTTAAGAAGCTGGTTGAAGAAGAAGACTACACGGTTGATTTGGAAACAAAGACGGTTAACTTAACTGATGAAGGAATTGATAAGGGTGAACAAGAGTTTAATTTGCCAAACTTGTATGAGCAAGGAAATTCAGCTTTGACCCACCATATTGACCAAGCCCTTCGTGCGAACTATACCATGTTGAATAACAAGGATTATGTTGTGCGTGATGGTGAAGTTGTGCTTGTTGATGCGTTCTCAGGACGTATTCAAGAAGGACGTCGTTTCTCTGACGGATTGCACCAAGCTTTGGAAGCAAAAGAAAAAGTTCAAGTTCAAGAAGATAATCGTGCGATGGCTTCGATTACTTACCAAAACTTGTTCCGTCGCTATAACAAATTGTCAGGTATGACAGGTACGGCGCAAACTGAAGCGGAAGAATTCCGTGAGATTTATAACATGGAAGTGATTACGATTCCAACGAACCGTCCAATCCAACGTGTTGACGATCCAGATTTGCTTTATCCCAACCTTCACTCAAAATTTGATGCTGTTGTTGAATTAGTTGACGAATTGCATCAAAAGGGACAGCCTATTTTGATTGGTACCGTTGCGGTTGAAACTTCAGAATACCTGGCTAACTTACTAAATCAACGTAATATTCCACACAATGTGTTGAATGCCAAGAATCACGCTAAAGAAGCTGAAATTATTGCGAATGCCGGTCAAAAGGGTGCTGTAACAATTGCCACCAACATGGCTGGTCGTGGAACCGACATCAAGCTTGGCCCTGGGGTCAAAGAAATTGGTGGATTAGCAGTTATTGGTACTGAGCGTCATGAATCACGTCGTATTGACAACCAATTGCGTGGACGTGCTGGTCGTCAAGGTGACCCAGGTTATTCACAATTCTTCCTATCTTTGGAAGATGATTTGATGCTTCGTTTCGGTGGTGAACGTTTGAAAAATATGATGGAACAAATGAACATCCAAGAAGAGGATGCAGTCATTAAAAATCGTTTGATTACACGTTCTGTCGAATCAGCGCAACGTCGTGTTGAAGGAAACAATTACGATTCACGTAAGAATGTTTTGCAGTATGATGATGTTATGTCACAACAACGTGAAACATTCTATGGTAATCGTAACCAATTGATTGATGAAGAAGATTCATTGGAAGATGTTATTTTGCCAATGGTTGAACGCACAATTGATCGCGTTGTTGAAAATAATACCATCGGTAAAGATAACGAATGGGACCTATACGCTTTGAACGACTTCGCACGCTCAGTCTTAGTACCACAAGATACGGTGCAGGTATCTGATTTGCGTGATAAGAACCGTGATGAATTGAAAGATTATCTATACGGTCGTGCCAAGGACGTTTACCAAGAAAAGCATGATCAATTAAGCGATAATGAGCAATTCTTGCAATTTACGCGAGTTGTTGTGCTACGTGTGGTGGATAATTATTGGACGGAACATATGGAAAATATGAACCAATTACGTGATTCAATTCAATTGCGTGGTTATGGTCAATTGAACCCATTGATTGAGTATCAAGAAGAAGGTTATCGTATGTTTGAAGAAATGATTGCTTCGATTGAATACGATTCAACCCGCTTGTTCATGAAATCAGAAATTCGTCAAAATCTACGGTCTGAATAAAAACGAAAAAGAGCCGGGATTTTATCCCGACTTTTTTCTTTAGAAAGATAAGAGGACAGAAATGGAAATTGCTGAAGCGCGGCGCCAATTAAGCGAAATGGCTCAAGAAGTTGAAAAATTTGGGCAGTCTTTGGATTTAGATGCCATGAATGATGAAATTGCCGCTAATGAAGATGAGATGAGTCATCCTGATTTCTGGAATAATCATGAAACGGCGCAAAAAGTGATTGATCAAAATAATGATTTAAAAAATCGTCGTGACAATTACTTAAAGTTACAGGATGAAGTTGAAGAAACGACAGCTGCCTTAGAATTACTGATTGAGGATCCTGAAGATCCAGATATGCAAGCTGAAATTACGGATAATTTGGCTGCATTGAGTCAAGATTTAGAAGCTTATCGTTTGGAACAATTGCTGAATGAACCATACGATAAGAACAACGCAATTTTAGAAGTACATCCAGGTTCTGGTGGTACCGAGTCTGCCGACTGGGGTGCCAACATGCAAAGAATGTATACGCGTTGGGCTGAACAACATGGATTCAAAGTTGAGATTATGGACTACCATGCTGGGGATGTTGCCGGAATCGATTCGGTAACATTGAAAATTAATGGTCGAAATGCATATGGTTATCTACGCTCTGAACGTGGTGTGCATCGTTTTGTCCGTATTTCACCGTTTGATTCAGCTGGACGGCGTCATACGTCATTCGTATCCATTGATGTCATGCCTGAATTGGATGATTCAGTTGAAGTTGATATTAATCCCGCAGATATTAAGATGGATGTGTACCGTGCATCTGGGGCTGGGGGACAGCATATTAATAAGACGTCATCAGCGGTGCGTTTGACTCACGAACCGACGGGGATTGTTGTGGCGTCGCAACAAGAGCGTTCACAATTTCAAAATCGTGATGTTGCCTATAATATGTTGCGTGCAAAATTGTATCAATTAGAGATGGACAAAAAGGAAGCCGAACGTGCAAAAATTGCGGGTGAACAACTTGAAAATGGTTGGGGCTCACAAATCCGTTCATATGTTTTCCAACCGTATCGAATGGTCAAGGATCATCGAACTAATTACGAATCAGGGAATCCGCAAGCCGTCATGGATGGTGCGTTGGATCAATTTATGGATGCTTACTTACGTTGGAAGTTGGCATCAGAAAATCCAGAATAATGAAAAAAACGGCTTGAGTTTGCTCAAACCGTTTTTTTATATATAAATTTGATGTATACTGATTGGTGTAAAGACACCCTATTGTTAAAAAGTCTTTGACTACCATTATGTCGTTAAAGAATGGGAAGCATTTCGCGGTTCCATTTGGCTTCTAAAATAACAAACGTGCTTGCGTTTTAAGTATATTCGGCAAGTGAAAACAAATACTGACAGGTTGCCGTAACGCTGTCTAATAACATGCGGAGGAATGATGATGATGTCTGTTGCCCAAAAGCTTAATAAGAGTGTCTATTTTGATATTCTAGGAGTTGTGATTGTTTTTATTTCAGCTTATTTTTCTGGTTTTTTATTTAATGATTTAACAACGACGATTATTGGAAATCAATGGTGGGCGAAGTATGTTCCATTCGGTTTGATTTCGGCGCTTTCAAGCTCACTATCATTGATGTCAACGCGTTTAGTTGGTAAAAATAAAAATAGTGGGAATGTGATTGGCGTTATTAGTACAGTGGTCTCTGGGACCATTGACTATCTATTAGGGAATATGGGGGCTATTTTCACCTATCCAATCTCTTTTGTTGTGAATTGGCTTTCAGTTCATCAATGGAAAAATTATCAAGGAAAAATTAATCACTTAGTTAATAAATGGTTACTTGCTATTTTGGTAGTAGGTGCCTTTGTCGTCGGATTTGGCTTGAACTATCTCGCCTTTCGCGGACAAGTAAATGCAATTTTTTACTTAGCGAGTTTGACATTTTCACTATCATTGACGGCTAACGTTTTGAATGTGTTAAAAATCAAAGAAGAGTGGGGCTTTTGGATTATTTATAATTTTGCACAATTAGCGAAAGCGATTGTACAAGGAAATTTTGCGAACGTGGGAAAGTATATCTATTATCTCTTTAATGGGGGATTTGCTTTCGTGGTGTGGCAAGATCAAGAACAATAATAAAAATAAAACCCTTACTTCAATTGAAAGTAGGGGTTTTATTTTGGTCAAAATTAACTTAATACAATCACAGCTCCAGCGATAACACCAAGAACGATGATCGCGACGAGTAGCACGACGATTAGCTTAACACTGAGTGGATAATGCTTTTCTTGTGGCTTAGCTTCTTCTAGCAAATGATCTTCATATTTCTTGAGGTTTTCTTCAGAATATTGATTCTCATTTTGAGGCTGTTGATTGGGGACGTTCACATTTTTATTGCTCATGGCGGGATACTCCGTTCCTAATTTGACTGTATAGATAAAGCATAGTGAAAAAACTTGAAAAAAGCAAATAAATGACTTGAATTTTATTAATGAGTAGGTATAATAGTTTAAGTAAGCTAATTTGTTAGCGAGCATATGTCTCCGTAGCTCAGTTGGTAGAGCAAGGGACTTTTAATCCTTGGGTCCACGGTTCGAGTCCGTGCGGGGACATATTAAAAAAGCACATGATTCTGTCATGTGCTTTTTTTGTGCTTAAATTTGTATATAAAAAAACGTCTCTCAGATAGAGACGTTTTTATGATTTACATGGCCATTGCCGGTACTTTGCGTGCCACCAGTTGATGTGCAACATCAGTGAAGACACCGTCAACGCCTAATGTTGTTAAGTAATTAACTGTTTCAATATCATTAACGGTATAAACGTTAACTTGGAAACCACGTGCATGAATGGCGTTGATGTTTTCGGGTGTTGCATCAACTTGGTCTAAATGAATATATTGTGCGTCACATGCATCTGCGATTAATTGCCAGTCATCAAGGAATTGGTGCTCATCGTAGAGTACCGCATATGCTAATTCAGGTGCGGCGGCATGTAGCTTTAATAGCATGATTGGACTAAAGCTAGAGATAATTAGATTGACTTGGCTATTAATGTTTCTTAGATAAGGAACAAGCTTAGCAACTAATTGATCAGCAAGCGCGCTGCAGTTAGGTCCAGTAATACCTTTTAATTCGAGATTTAAATTCATTCCGGTTTGAGAAACGAACTGTGTTAGGTCATCCATTGTAAGTAGGCTAGCTTGTGCAAATTCAGGGCCAAACCAACTTCCAGCGTCAGCATCAATGATGTCATCGAATAATTGAGCTGATATTTCACCATTGTGATCGGTTGTTCGGTCAAGTCGGTCATCATGTAGGAGTACTAATTCACCATCAGCAGTGATTGAAACGTCGGTTTCAAACCAGTCTAAGTCATAATCAACCATTGGATTGAAACTATAGAATGTGTTTTCTGGAGCAATAGCAGATAAACCACGATGGGCGATAATTTTTGTCATTTGTAAATCTTCTTTTCTTTGTTGAATGTGATAAGTTGTTTACGCTTTATATATTAAACGATAGATGTAAATTTACAGTACATAAAAGCAAGAATCAAGTAAAGATTTCTTTACAGAGATGACAATTTAAATAAAAAAGACAAACTAATGAATTAGTTTGTCTCGCTTACATTTTTACGGTGCATAATTTTTTTAAATCGGTCCGTTGCGGGAGAAAAGAATTCCGCAATTGCTTGATAATTATCAACCATATCAACAAGGATACTTTCTCGATAATGTGGCAAGGCAGAAGTGCTGCCCCACATATGTTTTAGAATAATATCCTGTTCTTTGGGTGATAACGTGGTAATCTTTTCTGCATTGCGCAATGCGACTCTTGGATGAATATAGGCATGGGTACCTAATTCAAATTTAGTGGTGCGCCAATCATAAAAGAATAAGTCATGGAGCAAACCAGCTCGCGCAACGGCTGTTGCATCTAAATGCCAACGTTTAGCTAGACGGTAGCTTTCATACGAAACATTGATGGAGTGTGTTAAACGATCTGAATGATGATGTTGCACATATTGACCTAATCGCTGTACTTTTTCAGTCCGCAATAAATCCGCAACAATATCAACATATTCAGAATCTTCACGCCAGTTTTTCATATGAAATTACCTCCGTTCTTTAATAATAGGTGTTGAAGCTTAACGTTGCTTTAAAGCAAACATAGCGACACCAGCAGCGACAGCGACATTCAAAGACTCTGCTTCACCTGTTAATGGAATGAAGAGATTTTGTGAAGTGGCTGCTGCTAATTCTGGGCGCATACCTTGACCTTCGTTGCCCATTACGAGTGCAAAATCAGCTTGAGGCGCAACTGTAAATAAGTCAGCCGCTTCAGGATCTAATTGCGTTCCATAAACGTTAAGTTCGTTGTCACGGAATGTTTGGGTCCAGTTAATTAAATCACCAGTCGTGATGGTGAGGTGGAACTGACTTCCTTGCATGGCGCGGACAGCCTTTGGTGAATAAGGGTCGACAGATCCTTCACCAAAAACAACACCAGTGAATCCAGCAGCATCAGCAGTGCGGACCATTGTCCCCACATTACCTGGATCTTGGATACCATCCAAGAATAACCAGGCCCCTTGATGCACATACTGCGGTTCACGGGTTGCAGTAGGTAATGAGACCTCTGCAAAAATGCCTTGTGGCGTTACTAAGTCAGATAATTTTTTGGCAATTTCAGATGTTATTTCAAAAACAGGCACACCAAGTGGTAATTCTTCTTGATGCTCTGCTAGTTGAGCTGATGTACCCATAATGGCATGTAGATGTCCATCATGGTGAATAGCTTCTTGTACAAGATGCCATCCGTCCAATAAATAAGTCTGGCTCGTTTGACGGCCTTTTTTACTTTGCAACTTTTGCCATGCTTTGACACGGCTGTTCTGATTAGATGTTATATTTTCCATAAAGACCATTATACGCTTATTCGTTCAACATTGCTTATGTTATAATGAATGCAATATAATTGAAACAAATGTATAAAAGGAGATTTAATAATGCCAGTACTAGATTTAAATGACCAAAAGGCGGTTGAACGTTATAACGAATTCATGCGTCAATCACCATATGGTCATATTACTCAAGATTTAAACTGGGCAAAAGTTAAAAATAATTGGGAGCCATTAGATGTTTATTTAGAAGATGAACAGGGAGAAATCAAAGCTGCCATGTCAATCCTTTTGACAGATACGAAAACTGGTAAAAAGTTTGCCTATGCCTCAAAGGGTCCGGTTGTGGATTTTGAAGACTTAGATACTTTTGACGCCTTGGTAGCAGAGGCAGTCGAGGCATTAGATGGTCGCGCTTATGTTTTGCGAATGGATCCAGAAATTGATTACAGCGATGAATTCAATGACGTATTACAAGCTCGTGGATATGTAACACGTAATCGTAATGTGGCGGACGAAGGGATGCATGCAACGATTCAACCACGCTTAAACATGGTGTTAGACTTGAAGCAGTTCCCTGATGCCAAAGAAACGTTGGACATCTACCCATCAAAAAAGAAGAACAAACTCCGCCGTCCTTTCCGTGATGGCGTTGAAGTAACGTCAGGTAATACGGAAGTTGAATTAGAGAAGTTCTTTAAGACTTATGAAACAATGGCACATCGTCATGAAATTACATACCGTCCAATGGAATATTTCCAACGGATGCAAGCAGCATTTGATGCTGAAACAATGCAAATTTTCGTTGCTGAACGTGAGGGAGACTTATTGGCGACTGGAATTGCCATGAAGTACGGTAAGAAAATTTGGTATATGTATGCCGGTTCAATGGATGGCAATGTTTATTATGCGCCCTATGCAATTCAATGTAAGATGATTCAATGGGCACTTGATTCAGATATCGAATTGTATGATATGGGTGGAATCGAGCAAGCCTCAAATGAAGATAGTTTGTATAAATTCAAGCGTGAATTTGTGCGAGCAGATCCATTTGAATATATTGGAGAAATTGATAAAGTATTGGATCAAGCAGCATACGATGAGTTAGTGACTGATTAATAAATAAGATAAGAATGCCACAGCTGGTCTGTGGTTTTTTATTTTAAAACTGATAAGTGACTATTATGAAAATATGCATCTTGATATTGTATTTATTTATTGTTAGTAATAAAATACAAGTAAGCTAAGATAAAAATAAAATAAATAATCTGTAGATTTAGGGGGATATGTAAATGGCAGAAAATGAAACAATTGAAGTAGAAAATGTAAAGCTTTGTGATAAGTTCGTCGCAACCTTTGAAATTTTAGGACGCAAATGGAACGGGCTCATCATTGAAGCATTGCTAAACAACGGTGCAATGCGTTTTAAAGATTTATCACAAACAGTTGTGAAATGCTCAGATCGTGTTTTGGTTGAACGTTTGAAGGAATTGGAAGCAAATGACCTTGTGGAGCGTCGCACGTATGATGAATCAGCATTGATTGAGTATGCATTGACGAAAAAAGGGGAATCAATGCGTGAGATGATGCAAGTCGTTCATGATTGGTCAGATGAGTGGAATACAGATTGCGAGTCGCAAGAAGCCTAAATGGCTTGCGATTCTGGCAATATCTTTGTACAATAAAACTATCAACAATGAATGGTCAGAAGATTGGTCTTAATATACAGCGAATTGGGAATAGTGTGAGCCTGATTAGAGAGCCAATTTAGATTCAACCAGGAGTTAAGGCGCTGATAAGGCGCTTTCGTGTTGTTCACGTTATCGAACACAATGAGGATGTCGTTTGTATAACTGCATCAAATCAGGGTGGTACCACGTTAATCAGCGTCCCTTTGGTGAACATTTTGTTTACCAAAGGGACTCTTTTTATGGAAAAAAGGAGTTACGAATGAGTTTACAAGACGATTTAAAAGCATTACGTCAGCAGGCTTTACTTCGTATTAGCGCAGCTAAAACGTTGAAAGAGCTTAATGAAGAACGTGTTAAAGAGTTAGGGAAAAAGGGTTCTTTAACCGAAGTTTTGCGCGGTATGAAGGATTTATCAGCTGATGAGCGTCCAGAAGTTGGGGCATTGGCAAATGAAATTCGGAATGCATTAACTGATAGAATTGCTGAACGTCAAGCATTGCTAGAAAAAGAAGTCCTAGATGCCCAATTAGCTGAAGAACAGATTGATGTAACATTGCCTGGACAACCTGCAATTCAAGGGCAACCACATGTGTTGCAGCAAATTATTGAAGGTCTTGAAGATCAATTTATGGGCATGGGTTATCAAATTATTGAAGGTCCAGAAGTTGAACAAGATAAGTATAATTTTGAAATGATGAATTTGCCTAAGGATCATCCAGCACGTGATATGCAAGATACCTTCTACATTTCAGATGAATTGTTGATGCGTACGCAAACATCACCCGTGCAAGCTCGTACGCTTGAACAACATGATTTTTCAAAGGGACCTTTGAAGATGATTTCCCCTGGTCGTGTGTACCGTCGTGATACAGATGATGCCACGCATTCACATCAATTCCACCAAGTGGAAGGGTTAGTTGTTGATAAGCATATTACAATGGGTGATTTAAAAGGAACATTGTTAGCAGTTGCGCATCAATTATTTGGTGAAGATCACGATATTCGTTTGCGTCCATCATATTTCCCATTTACGGAACCTTCAGTTGAAGTCGATGTTTCTTGGGGACCTGTTACTCCGGATACTAAGCCAGAAGAGATTGAATGGATTGAAGTATTAGGGGCCGGAATGGTACATCCAAATGTGTTAGAAAAAGCGGGTGTTGATTCAAGCGTATATGGTGGATTTGCCTTTGGTCTTGGACCTGATCGTTTTGCAATGTTGAAGTATGGGGTTGAAGATATTCGTAATTTCTATCTCAATGATGTACGTTTCTTGACGCAATTTGATCAGAAAGGATAATAAATAAAATGAAAGTATCAGTAAATTGGCTTCGTGAGTATATGCCGATTGCTTTGCCAGCAAATGAGTTGGCTGAGAAAATCTCACGTACTGCAGTTGAAGTTGAAGGACAATCACGCCCACAAGGTGACATGAAAAAGGTTGTCATTGCCAAGGTGCTATCAGTCGTACCACATCCAGATTCTGATCATTTGGTGATTACACAATTGGATGCTGGTGAAGATGAGCCTATTCAAGTTGTGACAGGTGCTCCTAATATTGCTGAAGAACAAACAGTGGTTTTGGCTAAGCATGGTTCTTTGATTGGTGATGGTGTCAAGATTCGTCGCGGCAAGTTACGTGGCGAAAAATCAAACGGTATGTTAACTGCTTTGCAAGAATTAGGGATGGACAACAGTGTTGCTCCTAAGGAATTGGAGGCAGGAATTTGGGTCTTTGACGAAGCGGATGCTGCTGATTTAAAGCCTGGTCAAGATGCCTTTGAAGTGCTTGGATTTGATGATGATATTTTGGAATTAGGCATTACACCTAATCGTGCAGATATGTTATCAATGAATGGAACAGCTTATGAAGTCGCAGCTATTTTGGATGAAAAGGCGCAATTACCCGAATTTAGCTTAGCAGAATCAGATGAGACAACAGAAAGCTTGATTTCTGTCACAGCACCAGAAGATTTGGCTAAGAAGTATGCGGTACGTGTGATTAAAGATGTGCATGTACAAGACTCACCCCTTTGGGTGCAACGTCGTTTGTGGAACATGGGAATTCGTCCAATTTCAAATGTTGTTGATATTACGAATCTTATGTTGTTGACTTATGGACAACCATTACATGCTTTTGACTATGATCAATTGCCTGCCCATGAATTGTCTGTACGTACAGCCACTGAAGGTGAAGTGATTAAGACGCTTGATGGTGTTGAACGTAAGGCGCAAGCAGGTAACATTGTGATTGATTCTGCTGGTGAAGCGCTCATGTTTGCTGGTGTAATGGGTGGTGAGTCAACCGAAGTTACGGATCAGACGACTAATGTTGTGCTTGAGGCTGCTATTTTTGAGCCTAAGGCCATTCGTCATGCTGCGCGTGACCAAAACCTACACTCAGAAGCATCACAGCGTTTTGAACGTGGTGTTGATGTCGAGGCAACCTTCCGTGCTTTGGACCATGCTGCAGCCCTAATTGCAGAACTTGGTGCAGGGACTGTCACTAAGGGACGTGTTGTGGCACAAGACTTTGCATATGAAGCACCGGTTGTTAAAGTTTCTACCCAACACATTAACGATGTTTTGGGAACTGACATTCAAACAGCTGAAATCGCGGCCATGTTTGAACGTCTTGGATTTGGTTTTGAGGAGTTAGACGGTGAATTTGCAGTTATGATTCCATCACATCGTTGGGATATTTCAATTCCTGCTGATTTGATTGAAGAAGTTGCACGTCTATATGGTTATGATAATTTACCAGCTACCTTGCCAACTGGTGAAACAACACCAGGTAAGCTAACAACCAAGCAACAATTAATTCGTGATTCACGTCATACCTTAGAAGGTTTGGGTCTGAACCAAGCAATTTCATATGTGTTAACGACACCAGAAAAAGCAAGTCAATTTATGATGGCGGATGCCACTGAAGCAGTTGAAGTAAATTATCCGATGTCACAAGAACGTCGTGTAACACGTGGTAGTTTGTTAACATCATTGCTTGATGATGTGGCTTATAATGTGGCGCGTAAGCAAGATGACGTTTCATTGTATGAACAAGGGCGTGTCTTTGTTTCAAATGGGGCGACTGCTTTACCAGAAGAAATTGAACATATTGCGGGAGTTGTCACTGGAAACGTGCGTGACCGCGATTGGGATCAGGCGGCACAACCAGCAGATTTCTTCTATCTAAAGGGGATTGTTGAACAATTGTTGGCTGATTATGGGTTTGTTGATAATGTCCGTTTTGAGACAAATACTAACCGTCCTGAGATGCATCCGGGCCAAACAGCTGACATTTATGTTGGGGCAACGTTTGTCGGATTTATTGGACAAATTCATCCATTAACCACGAAAATGTATAAAGTGGGTCAAGTCTTTGGCTTTGAATTAAATCTTACGACAATCTTAGAATTACCACGTGTCAAGTCAACGTACGAGCCAGTTTCAAAGTATCCATCTATTTCTCGAGATCTTGCAATTTTGGTTGATCGGCAGGTTGAATCAGCTGATTTGGTTGCACGGATTAAGGAAAATGGTGGGGCTGATTTGCATGATGTGACAGTCTTTGATGTCTATACGGGTAGCAATGTTGCAGATGATAAAAAGTCAGTGGCTTATTCACTTCGTTTTGTGAATTATGACCATACGTTGGTTGATGATGAAATTAATGCAGCCATCGATAATATTACGAAAGCATTGCAGACAGAGTTTGATGCCGAAATTCGTTAAGACGTTTCTTGCCATAGTATATATGGTGCTGATATACTTGAATTTAGTTCAAAATTAAGTTAATTCATGACGAAGGAGCAACATTCATGTCTGAAAATGAATATCAGTCACGACAAGCACAACAAGCATCAGCAAATGCAAACAAAAAATGGTATCAAAAGATATCATTTATGCAGTGGCTACTTATCATTGTTGCAGCTTTAATTATTGGTGGGGTTGGACATCATTTCTATGTTCAACATGACCAAAAGAATTATAGTGCGCTCGATAAAAATACAAAAAAGAATAAAGAAGTACGTATTAAGGATGGGTCATCAGTTCAAATGATGGCAGCAACATTGAAAGATGCTGGCATTATCCGTTCAAAGCGTGCCTTTAACTATTACGTTTCTTCAAATAATTACTCGGATTTAAAGGCCGGTTATTATGAGTTGAATCCAAGCATGACCGTACCACAGGTTGTTAATGCATTACGTATGGGCGGTTCTGCTGTGCCAACCAACAGTAAAAATGTCGTGATTGTTCGTGAAGGTGAGAACATTGATGACATTGCTAAAGAAGTTGGTGAAAAGACGAAGTTTAGTGCTGACTCATTTAAGAAAGCAACAAATGACAAAAAGTTTTTCGACACTTTGAAAGAGCAATATCCAGGTTTGTTGGATTCAGCTGGCAAGTCTAAAGATATCCGTTATCGTTTAGAGGGTTATCTATATCCAGCGACATATACTTGGAAGGATGCCAAGACTGTTGAAGATTTGGTAGAAATGATGGTAAAGCAAGAATATATTGTGATGCAACCACGTTTCCAACAAATTAAGAAGTCGGGGATGACCATTCAAGAATTGCTTACAGTTGCTTCATTGGTTGAACGTGAAGGTGTTGATAATGACAGTCGTCGTACGATTTCAGGTGTCTTCTTGAATCGTTTGGATCAAGATATGCCATTGCAATCCGACGTTGCCACAAAATATGCCCTTCAAACTAAGAAGACTAATTTAACTAATAAGGATGTCCAATCTGATAATCCTTATAACTTATACAAGTTTTCTGGTTATGGACCAGGTCCATTTAATAACCCAAGTGTGGAATCAATTGACGCTGTTTTGAATCCTAAGGATCGTGATAAAGGTTACCTTTATTTCGTTGCTGATTTAAAGACAGGAAAGAATTATTACTCACAAAGTTATGATGAGCATCTAGGTAATCAAGCTGGAGTTGAATCAAATAATCAATCAGTTGGTAATGCTGCTGATAAGAAGAACTCAAATAATTAAGAAAAAAGACTGTTTCAATTGAAACAGTCTTTTTTGTATTTACGTACAAAAAAAGCACCCTGTATAGGGTGCTTTTTATTAGCCGGCAAGTGGTTCGACGGATAGAATCTTAACTTCCATGGTTGCATCGTTTGGAAGCGGAACTTCCACGACATCGCCAACACGATGACCAATCAATGCTTCAGCAATTGGAGATTCATTTGAAATCTTACCTTCAAATGGATCAGCTTCAGCGCCACCAACGATTGAATACGTTTCAGGTTCTTCATCTGGAAGTTCTTGGAAAGTAAATGTTTTACCTGCAGCAACTTCATCTTCAGATACTTCAGAAGAATCAATGATGACAGCATTGTCCAACATGTTGCGAACAGTATTAATACGACCTTCAGTAAAGGCTTGTTCATCCTTTGCTGATTGATATTCTGAATTTTCAGAAAGGTCTCCAAATCCACGCGCAATTTGAATACGTTCTGTGATTTCGGCACGTGTTTCAGTTACAAGTGTGTTTAATTCTTCTTCTAACTGACGCTTTCCTTCTTCAGTCATTGGGAACTTTTTTTCTTCAGCCATAATTGGCCTCCTATAATTAAATAATAGTTTTAAGCCTCAAAGAGGTTTCAAAAAATACATTACCATGCCCCATTGCCCTTGTAAAGTTCTGAAGATTGATTATTGTAAATCTTAACGATTCAAGCTGTGTTTACGTTTTGAGCTCTCTGACCAAGCCAAACCAAACATAAATAATAAACTACCGAAAGAAATGATTAATGCTGTTTTCAACATTGGAGTGACATATTTAAAGGTAACGGTATGTTCACCCGCCTTAAGTGCAACACCGATAAAGAAGTTATTAACTGTTTGTGTATCGGTTTTCTTGCCATCAACATAGACTTCCCAGCCTGGCGTATTTGGAATACTTGTCATCAATAGTGGACGACTTTCCGTCAAATTAATCTTTCCAGAAATATTAGTTGCGGAATTTTTAGTGAGATGGATGCCATTTTCTTGCATTGATGAGGCTTGTTCTTGGAAAAGCTCTAAATTAGTTTGATACAAGGTAACATTTTGTAGCCAAAGATCATCCTTTTTGAGGATAAAGGTAATTTCTTGTTTTTCACCTTTACGATGGTTCGTTATCGGTAGAATGATGGTATGACGATGCGAAGGCAACTTTTTGATGACTTCATTATTAACGTGAATTTCCACATTATCGTCGTTCATTTCATTACCGAGGGTCAAATAGTAAGGATTATCACTATCCGGCGTAAATTCTAATGTGATGCTAGCGTTGCCTTTGTCTGTTTTTTTCAAGAAGGCACCTGTAATTTTTTTAGGTGCTTCGGTATTATACGCTTTGACATTTTCAAAATTTGCAGCAGTAAAAATAGGATCACTTTGATAACCGTTCATGTTTTGCCACATTCGATTTTGATTTTCCATTGGATTATCAGTTTCAAATTTTGTATTTAAAGCATTTTGACTCGCGCCAAAAGCAACCGGCAAAACATGTGGATTCTTTGTTAACAAGGTTAACGGATTTGTTTTTTCAATCGTATAAATACCTTGCGTATCTGGACGTGAAAAAATGGTTGTATTTGCTGGAGTACCTGGGCGACCAGGTTCTTGATTATTGCTTTCAAGCATGTACTTCATACTGAGCATACTATCGGAAACTAAAGTACCGCCATTATAGTCAATGTAGTTATCACCTTCTGGCTGGCCAATTAAGGCCATGTAACGACTTTGTTGATATTCAAGAGCAGAGCTAAAGGTTGATGCACCATTGTACTGACCTTGGAATGGATCGCCTTTAGTTCGCGCAAACGCTTGACCAACTCGGAAAAAGTTGTGCTTTTGAGGTTGTTTTAACGGCTCCGTAATATCATTTAAGTTGCGAATATAGGTTTGATATTCGGTATTAGATAAATAACTAAAGTTGTTTAATGTCAGGATGGTTCCGCAGGTTACTTCAGCGATAACAGTAATGCCTAGCAGTATTTGCCAATAGCGATTATGATTTTCAAGCGTCATCATTAATAATAGGAGCAAGAAGAAACAGCTACCAATAATTAATTGATTTTGATCTAAGAAGTTTAGTTTGGGTAGTCGATAGTAAAGATATCCAACACTGGCACCAGCAATTAGCAACAGTGATAGTGACTGTAACCATGAGAGGGTCAGGTTTGGATGCCAGACAGAGGCACCAAGCCATAAAATCCAAAAACAAAAGACGAATGAGAAGCGATAAGGGTACCAAACGGGGAACTGGAATCCATGCCACATCAGATTTAATGGGCCATACATCATTGATACGATCAAAAAGCTTGTAATCAAAACAGTCACGACTTGCACTTGCCAACGCACTGAACGTGATGTGATGAAAAACCAGAGTAAAATGATTGGTAAGCTACCTAAGAAGATATTAGGTAAACCAGTTGGCATTTGATCAAAATTAAAAGTACCACCAAAAAGTTTTCCAAGCATATCAGGTGCAAAGTAGTCAAACTTCCAGTGGAGGTCATCTAGCATGTATTGGCTTTTACTATTCATTAAGGTATAGGCTGTAGGTAGCCAAGTGAAACAAGATAGGCCAACACTGATGACGGCACCAAAAGCAAATTTAGCTAGCATTTTTAATCGAAGACGCCAACCGTAGGGTTCCCAAGTAATCCGCCACAACATGTAGCAGACTAAAAAGAGGCCAACCATGTACGCCATGTAATAATTAATAATCATCATGGCAGTCAAAGGTAGCACAAAACGCCAAGGTGACTTATTCAAAAGCATTTGTTCTAAGCCTAAAATAATCAAGGGGAGGAGAATTGCGGCATCAAGCCATAATAAATTGAATTGATTTGCAACAAACCAGCCCATGAAAGCATAGGTTGTCCCGAATACGGGTAAAGCCCAACCACGTTGCCAATGCATTTTATGAAGGGCAAAGGCAAACGACCAACCGGTCAAACCGTATTTTAAAACGGTTAAAAGTAAGATTCCAGCCGGGAGATGGACATTATCAAAAGCTAATAAAATGATGTTTAAAGGACTAAATAAATAATAAGCCCAGTCACCGAAGGTTTCACCACCTAAGCCTTTAGAAAAACTATAAAAAAGTTGATTGGGGTCTTGGGTAACAATGGTCTTAAAGGCGGAGAAAAAATCGATATATTGTTGCCCTAAATCAACCGTTAAGAGGGTACTATTACCAAAGGGCGCCATGTGACGACTAGCAAAATAAGCCGTCATAATTAGTGCTGGAAGCAAAAATGACATCCAGAGTGTTCGGGTGTTTTGTTTCCATTTAAAAGGATTAAAAAGTTTAGACATGCGTTCGCTCCAAAAAAAATAAGTTACTACTATTAAAACACATTTAGAATTCACATACCTAAACATATTTTTTTTGATAGGTATGCTACAATAGAAAAAGTTATTCAAGTAAAAAGGGGTCAAATTATGCAAGCACCAAAACGGCGAAGTGGACGTGACAATACATCATCAATGTCACGAATTCCGGCACGATTAAATGTGCTATTAGGTATTGTCGTTATTATGCTCGGAGCATTGGGATGGCGTTTAGGGTCATTGCAATTAGTCCAAGGTGATAAATTTAAAGCAGAAATCAATAGTGCTGAATCAAGTACTGAACAGATTAACGTACAACGTGGAATTATTTATGATAGTGCTGGTAAGGCATTGGTTACTAACAGTGGATCGCAAGCGATTACGTATACAAAACCACGTAATACGAGTGAACAGAGCATGTATAAGACGGCTAACGAAGTTGGGGACTTTGTTAAAATTGATACAAAACAACTATCTAATGCGAATAAGATTAAGTATTATATTCAAGATGAAGATCGTGCAGCCGAGTTAGCTAAGGCGGGGAATATTAGTAGTGCGCCAGGCACTGATGCTTATGTCAAAGCATTGACAGATTATGCCAATGAGAATTCTGATGAAATTAACCTTTCAGCAGGACAAAAGAATAAAGCAATGATTTTCCAAAAAATGGAAAATGCCTATGCGCTCTCAACGGTTTATCTTAAAGAAAAAGATGTTACCCAAACTGAAATTGCCAGTGTTGGTGAGCGCCAATCAAAAATGCCAGGTGTCAATGTGGGTATTTATTACCAGCGTAAGGGTTCATCAAATACAGATGAGTCATTAGAAGGTTTGGTTGGTGGTGTATCCAAGTCTGGTCTACCAGAAGATCAGGTGAATTCATTAATTGAAAAAGGATATTCACGAGATGATGCGGTTGGAACATCAGGATTAGAAAAGCAATATGAAGATATCTTGAAGGGAACGAAGCGTCGTGTTGAAGTAACCGTGGATAAGGATGGTAAGACGAGTGAGAAAGTCGTTTACCCAGGTAAAGCTGGTAGTAACCTTCACTTGACGATTAACGCGAATTATCAAGAGAATGTCCAGAAAATTCTAAGAAATAATATTCCAGGTGGTCTAACACAAGGTGCTTACGCCGTTGTGATGAATCCGAAAACTGGTGGTGTTTACGCCATGGCTGGTGTTAACCGAAGTGAGACGGGTAACCTTCAAGATGATGCGATGGCAACAATTAATCGTGCTGAGGTTGTTGGTTCTGTTGTTAAGCCAGCGATGATTGTGACTGGCTTGATGAATAATGCGATTTCAACGACAGATAATACGATTGTGGACCAACCAATTTCAGTATCTGGAACACCCGTTAAGGCGTCGTACTTTAACAAAAATGGATCAAACTCAATTCCGTTGACAGCACCAATGGCCTTAGAAGTTTCTTCCAATTCATATGTGATGCAAGTGATGCTTAAGTTAGCTGGACAACCATATGCACCAGGCATGTCATTGCAAGGTGTTGATACTAGCATTTTCCAAACGATGCGAGAAGGATTCAATCGCTTTGGACTTGGCGTTAAAACTGGGATTGATTTACCTGGTGAAACAGCTGGGCTACGTGGTGATAGTGATCGTGCTCATATTGGTAATGCATTGGATGAATCATTCGGACAGTATGATACTTATACCACGATGCAATTGGCGCAATATGCGTCAACTATCGCCAATGGCGGTTATCGTATGAAAGCCCATGTGGTTGAATCAATTGATGAACGTTCAGAAAACGGTAAGAATGATTTAACGCAACAGACGGTTGCGCCACAATCATTAGGTTCAGTTGGTTGGACTCCAGGGCAACGTCAACTCATTTGGCAAGGTATGGATCAAGTGGTTAACGGAACAAGTCCGTTCGTTACTGGATCGCAGCTTAAGACTTTAAAGCCAGGTATTTATGCTAAGACTGGTACCGCTGAAACATTTACAAATGGACAAGAAACCGTAACATCTTCATTGATTGCCTTTTCACCAGAACACGATGTTGCTTTGGCAGTCGTTGTCCCAGGTGTTTCACAGGATGTTGAATTAGTGAATATGAATATTGCAAAAGAAGTTTATAATGCCTATTGGAAAGACATTGAAGCGAAAAAATAAATAATTAAGTATGTTAAAATGAGTCATGGATATGACTCATTTTTTTTAAGGAAAAAAATATGATAGATAAAAAAATATGGCGTGACAATGCGTTGCAACATTTAAAAAATTTAACAGATCAGCAAAGAATTGCGTATCAACAAGCGTTGACCACACAAATCATGCAGACGCCAACATTTCAAGCTGCCGATGTCGTTGCATTAACATTATCGCAGGATGTTGAACTTTCAACGCAATTGTTAATTCAAAATGCATTGATTCAACAGAAGCAAGTTTTGTTGCCGCGGATTAAACCAGCGCGTCAAATGGACTTTATTAAAATCAATGAAATGACCACCTATGAACGACACAAATTTGGTATGTTAGAGCCCGTTGGTGAGTCATTTGAACAATTAACGGCGATTGACTTTGTGTTGGTCCCTGGATTAGCATTCTCAGCTGCAGGTGACCGTCTTGGCTTTGGCGGCGGATATTATGACCGTTGGTTACCCAAGCTACCACAAGCGCATACAGTGGGCGTGACACTACAAGAAAATTTTTATGAGCAGACGCCTTGGCCGATTGAAGAGACCGATCAACGTGTAAAACAAGTAATTAGCTTAGAAAGTGAATGAATAGATGGAAAATATGAAGCATTGGCAAAATGACTTTAAAAAGACCCCCGTAACCTATATTTTGACAATTGCGATGATTGGTGTATATGTTATTGAAGTCGCATTAGCGCATAACTTCGTTATCAATGTGGATGTACTTTATCGCATGGGCGCGATGTTTGCACCTAGTATTATTGGGCAAGGCGAATGGTGGCGATTACTGACAGCAGGTTTTTTGCATGGCTCACTCATACACCTATTGAGTAATTTAGTTGTCTTATATTGGTTTGGTAAAATATTGGAAAGCTATTTAGGTAAGTTGGGTTTTGGCTTACTATTTTTAACTAGTGTTTTGGGTGGAAATGTCGTTTCATTGTGGCTAGATGCATGGCAAACGGTTAGTGTCGGGGCTTCAGGCGGTGTCTTTGGTATGTTTGGTGCCATTGTTGTCTTGGGGACGCTAGCCAAACAACCCAACATGTGGCGAGATCAGGTTAAAAGCATGTTGGTGTTAGTTGGCTTATCCGTTATTTACAGTTTAATTTCACCTGGGATTAGCGTTACCGGACATATAGGTGGTTTTGTAAATGGATTGTTATTAACGACTGGTTTGATGTGGCGTAAGCCATTACAGAACCAATTTAAAGTGAAGCCATTGTGGAATGGATTAAGTTGGTTGGTGACAATGTGTGCTTACGTGGCCATAATTAGTCTCATTATGAGTCAATATGGGGGATTACGATGAAGACCTTTTTAGATGTATTAGATTTATTAAAAAATTTTGATATTTATATTCATGTAGGTAAGCGATTGTGGGATATCGAACTAGCTGCAATTGAAGTTGATAATCTCTATCGCGCTGGGATTTTAAAGCCTAAAGAGTATGCGCAAATTAAACTTGTCTTGCGACACGAACATGAAGCAGAAGAGCGACGTGAGCAAGAGCGTGAAAATTAAATGAGAATATAAAAAAATGGTTTTTTTGTCTGACAAATTACGCTATAATGGAATCTGAAAGTGGAAACGAAAACGTTTTCAGAAAACTTTCAGAAAACTACAAATTAAATAATTTTCGGAGATAACTATCATGGAAAAAGACAAATTAATCGGCGTTGATTTAGGCGGAACAACAATTAAATTTGCTATTTTAACTAAAGAAGGCGATATCCAACAAAAGTGGTCAATTCGAACAAATATTCTAGATGAAGGGGCACACATCGTGCCTGATATTATTGATTCAATTAATCATCACTTGGAATTATTCCAATTGGATCGTGAACGAGTTATCGGAATTGGAATGGGAACTCCTGGAACAATTGATTTTGATAAGGGAACTGTTCGTGCCGCTTACAATCTTAACTGGAGTGCTGAACAAAATGTTCGAACACAATTGGAAATTGGAACTGGATTACCAGTAACTTTGGACAATGATGCGAACTGTGCGGCGCTTGGAGAACAATGGCGTGGTGCTGGAGACAATGAACCAAATGTGGACTTCATCACACTTGGAACAGGTGTTGGTGGTGGACTTGTCCTTGATGGTAAGTTGGTCCACGGTGCCGCTGGTTCTGCTGGTGAAATCGGACACGTTATTGTTGAACCAGATGGTTTCCAATGTACTTGTGGAAACAAGGGATGTTTGGAACAATATGCTTCAGCAACTGGTGTTGTACACTTGGCACAAACAGAAGCTGAATCATATGTTGGAAATGCCCGTTTGAAGGAAATGATCGACAATGGTGATGAAGTGACATCAAAGATTGTTTTTGATCTTGCAAAGCAAGGTGATTACTTAGCTAATCAAGTTGTTGACAAGGTTGGACATTACCTTGGACTAGCATGTGCGAACTTGGCAAACACACTTAACCCAACTAAAATTATCATTGGTGGTGGTGTTTCAGCTGCTGGTCGTTTCTTGTTGGACCGTGTAGAAGAAAACTTCCAAAAGTATGCTTTCCAACCAACACGTGATGTAACGGAGTTGAAGTTGGCTGAACTTGGAAACGATGCAGGAGCCTATGGTGCTGCATCAATTGCTTTGCAAAGTGATCGTGAAGTAATGTAAATAAAAAAAGCCTGTAAGGGCTTTTTTTTATTGAAATCTAAAATTTTTTAAAAATTGAAAGGGATTTCAGCGTTACGGTATAAAAACTGGTAAAATTAGTAAGTATTAGATATTACGAATCGAATAAATTTAACTGAAAGGAGGAACAAACAATGAATATGTTTTGGGTGTTATTATTAACAATTCTACTTGTTTGGGTTGGTTGGACCGCCGCAATGTGGTTCTGGACACGTTATATAGCTAAGCAAAGCTCAACGGTGCTTGATGATACTGACTTTGAACAACAAAGTCGAGGACATCAAATTTTTGATTTACGTGATGGTGATTCATTTAAATCAAAGCATGTATTTGGAGCTCGCAATGTACCATATAGCATGTTAAAAGAAAATCATACGGCAATTCGTAAAGATCAACCGGTATTCCTTTATGACACAAATATGCAATTTGCGTCACGTCTTGCTCGGACGTTGAAAAAAGAAGGATATGATAATATTTATATCTTAAAGAATGGTTTTGCGACTTATGAAGGTCGAACAAAATCAAATGAAACGGTATAGAAAAAAGAGATGTGATGAAACTATTCATCACATCTCTTTATTTATATTATTATAATGTTTAGTAGCGTGAACCGTGTGAATGAGCGGCCTTGCGAGCTGACTTGAATTCAGTCTCATCAAACTTAGCTTGCTCTTCTTCCAATGGCTCGATTTCAATCTTGTGATAAGTAAAACCAGCAGCAGCTGCGGCAGCAATTGTACCAGCAACACCAGTAAGTAAACCAATTCCGAACTTCTTCATAATGGTTAATCCTCCAATTTATTGTTATCATTATTTTAACATACTAAACGCAAATTAAAAGAATTTATAGATGATAGGACTAAAAATGCAAAAATTAATTGTAATCGTTGGGCCAACGGCTGTTGGGAAAACAGCCTTATCATTGGCTTTAGCGCAAGTTGTTGCGGGTGAAATTGTTTCCGGTGATTCAATGCAAGTATATCGCCACCTGAATATCGGAACAGCTAAAGCCACAGCAGCGGAACAAGCTATTGCACCGCATCATATGTTGGACTTAGTGGAACCAACTGAAAATTATTCCGTTGCTAAATTTATTGAGCGGGCGCGTAAAGAAATTGATGAAATTACCGAACGTGGTCATACACCAATTTTAGTAGGTGGAACTGGATTTTATGTTCAAGCCTTGTTGGGCGATCGACCTTTAGCAAATATCGATGAAAAACCTGATGCTGAATTTGAAGACAAATGGGATGAGATTGTTCAAACGCAAGGGGAAGAACCATTGAGGTCGGCCTTGGCGCAAGTCGATCCAATTAGTGCCAATCGCATTTTGCCAGGGCAAATTCGACGCTTAAAGCGAGCCTTATTAATTTCGGAGCAAATGGGACAACCTTTCTCTAGTTTGCAACCAGAACCGAAGCGTTTATATGATGCTAAGATAATTGGTCTAAATACAGAACGCAGTGTTCTATATGACAGAATCAATCAAAGAGTGGATATGATGGTGGAAGAAGGCTTGCTGGAAGAGGTTGCATTGGTGCAAACATTACCCGATGTAGCAACTGCTAAGATGGCTATTGGTTATAAAGAACTTTTCAATTACATGGATGGATTAGAAAGCTTGGAAAGTGGTAAAGACCAATTAAAACAGGCTTCTAGAAGGTATGCTAAGCGTCAATTGACTTGGTTTAACAATCAGATTCCAGATATTGAATGGTTTGATTTAGTCCAATATCCTGAGCAATTAGATATCGTAAAGCAGAATGTTAAAGAGTTTATGTTAGGTTAGCTAACATTTGATTTTTAATATAGAACTCAATATGGTATAGTAAGTGCATAGGAGGTTTGATAGATGTCTGAACGAGAATTAAAACGTGATTTGGCAATTTTACCAATTAGCGTTGTTCGGGAGTTAACAGGTCTATCTGACCGCCAAATTCGTTATTATGATCAACAAAACTTGGTAAATCCTGAACGTGGAAATGGCAAACAACGTCGCTATTCATTAGAGGATATTGATCGCCTCATTGAAATTGCGGATTTTATGGATGCTGGCTATTCGGTTGCTGACATTCATGATATGGATGCAAAAAGAAAGCGACAAGCATTACAAGAACAGGGGACAGATTTACGTCAAGTCTTTGCAGATGAATTATTGCGGATTGGTCGTTTTGATAATCAGTTGCACTAATAGGATTACGATAGAGGAGAATTAATTCATGCATAAGCACTACACTAAAGATGATATTCGACAACTCATTCAAGAAGAAAATGTAGAATTTTTACGTCTACAATTTTCAGATATGTTTGGAACAATTAAAAATGTTGAAGTACCAATTTCACAGCTTGAAAAAGTTTTAGATAACAAGGCAATGTTTGATGGATCATCAATTGAAGGGTTTGTGCGAATTGAAGAATCAGACATGTATCTATTCCCTGATTTAGATACATTTATGATTTTCCCTTGGGCAACAGATTCACATGGTGGTAAAGTTGCACGTTTGATTTGTGATATTCACAATGTTGATGGTGAGCCATTTGTGGGTGACCCACGTAGTAACTTGAAGCGTGTCTTGAAGGACATGGAAGCCATGGGTTATTCAAACTTTAATTTGGGAACTGAACCAGAATTCTTCTTGTTCAAATTAGACGAGAATGGTAACCCAACAACCAATTTGAATGACAAAGGTGGCTACTTTGACTTAGCACCATTGGACCTAGGTGAAAATACACGTCGTGAAATTGTTTTGGAGATGGAAAAGATGGGCTTTGAAGTTGAAGCAGCCCACCACGAAGTAGCTCCAGGACAACACGAAGTGGACTTTAAGTATGCAGATGCTTTGGAAGCAGCTGATAACATTCAAACATTTAAGTTGATTGTTAAGACAATTGCTCGTAAGCACGGGCTTTATGCAACATTTATGCCTAAGCCAGTTGCTGGTATCAACGGTAACGGTATGCACGTGAATATGTCATTATTCACTGAGGGTAAGAATGTCTTCTTTGACGAAAATGGAGAAGAAAAGCTTTCTGAAACAGCCTATAAGTTCTTGGGTGGTATTTTGGAACACGCCCAAAACTATACTGCAATCACAAATCCAACAGTTAACTCATACAAGCGTTTGACACCAGGATATGAAGCACCAGTCTATGTTGCTTGGTCAGGTTCAAATCGTTCACCAATGGTGCGTGTGCCAGCTTCACGTGGACAAAGCACACGTCTTGAATTGCGTTCTGTTGATCCAACTGCAAATCCATACTTAGCTTTTGCAGCTATCCTTGAATCAGGACTTGATGGTATCCGTCGTGAATTGACACCAACTGATTCAGTAGATCAAAACATCTATCTAATGGATGAGAAGGAACGTCGTAAGGCGGGAATTCGCGATTTGCCAGATACGCTACTAGATGCGATTGATCATTTGGAAGAAGATGAAATTGTGAAGGGGGCAATGGGTCCTACAATGTCACGTACATTTGTGGATGCCAAGCGTCTTGAATATCGTTCATTCCGTCAACAAGTTTCACAATGGGAATTGGATAATTACCTAGAACAATATTAAAAATAAAAGTTTTCTAAATGTTTTAAAAAAGTGCTTCATCTTAGCTAAGATGGAGCACTTTTTGCCTATATAGCGGTATGATAAAGAGGTATAAATGTAATTAAACACACAATAACCAATTTGGAGGGATGAACCATGGAAAGTACGCCCTATATTCAGACTGAAGTTCCGAATAATGAAAAAGTTTTAAACAATAAATTGAATGCAAAGGTGGCCTATGTAGAGAATGTCACTGAAGCCCTAAATAAACATAATGACCGCCGTGTATATGAATTAATTAATAGCAAAAAGTATAATGAATTAATTCGTGAAGTGAAGCATGCTGATGACAATCGCACTTTGGCAACGTTGGTTTCTGATTTACAACCTGATTTAAGCCATCATCTGTCAGAACAACTGATTGCACATTTATCTGAGGTATTCCCATTTTTCTATTACCAAGAGAGTGCCCTGGGCGTCTTTGATGTTTATTTTGGTAATTGGTGGGATCGTGCCTATTTCGGTCGCCTAGACCCAATCAACGTGCAATTTAAATTTAAGGCTGAAGAATATGATAAGTTGGTTGCTTCAGTTAAATTAAATGGTGAAGCCAAGCGTTTTCACACGGATGATATTGATGGATTAACGAAAGATAATGAATCATTACAAGCATTGGTTGAAAATCAAAATGCACGTAATGAACAGCGTAAAGAATTGGAAACACGTTTGGATCAGTTGGATGAACGTGGTGGTTTCTTCAATCGTCCTTCTGGTGAAGAACGTGATGAAATCAAAGGCAAGTTACAGGAGCTTGATGCGCAAGATGAAAAAGCTGCTAGCGTACCAGAGCAAATTGAAGCTAATAATAATAAAATCTTAGCTTATTCAAAGGAAGATACGATTTTAATTTATGAACAACGTGCAATCAATGAAACATTTGGTACTTTTGAAGCTTTTGAAGCTAAAGTAAAGTCATTGTATGTTGACTATGTTAAGCAACTTGCCGCTAAAGAGGGAGGTCAAGTGAATGCCTAATCAATTACAAAATCGTGTAGGAAATTATGTTGGCTTGCTCAACAAGGATATTCAAGTAATTCAAAAGAACTTGAATGATACAAATACCTTGATTGAAAGTACCGATCCAGAGACCATTCATGGTGTTGCTGAAGCCTTAATTCATTCTAATTTAGGCACAAACTGGGTCCAAGTACCACGTCAATATAGTTATGAAGACTATTACTTGATTGCAATGGATCGCTTTATGGAATTAAGTGGTGTGGCTGGATACAGCATTTTATTGCCAATTGAGTCAGAAAAAGTTACGTTGGTGATGACTGATTTAAACGTGCCTGCTGCCTTTGCTTTCGAGACAAATCAGGACCAAAATGGTGGGGCTTATTTTGTTGAGTTGACAAGTGGCGAACGTTTGTTCTACTGGTCAATGGAACGCAAGCAAATTCAATTTAATGCTCGTGCAATTGTTGATTTGCTCGTCGCTAATTTTGCCAATGAGGGTGTGACGATTGAACAAAATCAAATCATCGCCAATCTGCTTACGGAATTTGGACGTTATATGGAGCGTGTCTTTGGTTATGCTGTTGACTTCAATATCTTAGAAACACGTGATGATTATATCTATAATTTGATTCAACATGCACAACCACAAGATATGTTGGATAAATTGTTTGTGTTGTCAGCTGATACAAGCTATTTCTTACAAGGAATTCCAAATGGTGCTGCAATTTCATTGAACGATCATTCAGAAATTCGAATTTTCTTTGTGAATGATGCGAATGCTTTGGGCGCACAACGTTGGCACTTCCAAGTAATTGATGGTCGTGATCAATATTCATGGCTTGATATTCTATTGTCTTATGATTTCATTGCAAAATGGTATTTGTCAGAGAATAAGACGCTAGAAATTGCATATGATCAGCTTGTATTTGCGGTGCAACAATCTGAAAAGCAGGATATTCAACCCATTTTTGCTGAGCAACAAGGCTTAACGCCAATGTTGCCAAGTGAAATTGAGGCGCTTCAAAAGCAGGTACGTGAACAAAAAGCAGCGGAACAAAAAGCGGCAGAACAAAAAGCGGCAGAACAAAAGGCCGCTGCAGAAGCTGAAGCAGCAAAACAAGCTAAGGCAGAAAGTGCTGCTGCAACTGGAAATGCTTCGGAGAATGCCACGTCTGTTGGTGCTGACGTAACCTCAGCTGAGACCAGTCAATCCGAAGCGTCAGTTTCTGAGTCAGTTTCAGTAACGCAGTTAACACCTAAGAAGTCGTTTGACGATGAAATTGGTGAAGCTGTCCATTCATCATCAAATCCTGCGGAAAAATAACATGTTGTTAGATTTTGCGGCTTATTTACGTGATGCGAGAACGATGTTCGGAGCTGTTAGTGGTGATTGGGAACGTCCGATTAAACGTGACGATATGATTTTAAATGATTATCTAAATCTAGATATCACGTTAAGTCAATTGATGGTTCAAACGCAAACAGTGAATGCGGACACACCCTATGGGGTTCAGATGGATACGCATCAAGATTTGGTTGATGTCTATGCGCAGGCATTGACGCAATTTTTATTGATTAGTTTGAAGCAGCAGTGGACGCATTTAATGGTTCTTGAGGATGCAGATTTAGTTGCCTTTAGTCGCTTTCCACAGCGAAACTTGATGCATCAATTTGATGGCATTAAAACAATGCTATTAAATAGTTATCATCAAAAGCGACAAGATGATTTTTCGCATGCTTGGCGTTCATTTTTAAAGCTAGGTTTGAATGAGCTAGCACTTGAACCAGAAAAGCTTGATGCTGCGGTAAAAAGAGTATTGTTAGTCGAAAATTAACTTGTACAAGTACGGTTTTCGACTTATAATAATAAGATAGTTGCCTTCGGCAAGCTATCTAGCTGGATCTATAGCATAACTGGATAATGCACTCGGTTTCTACCCGAGCGATTGTGGGTTCGAACCCCACTGGATCCATATTTGAAAAAGTTGATAAACCGTATTAAATCTCTGCATTTGAAAATTGTTTTAGTTTTATGTATAGGAAAAGCCTGCCAATCTGGCAGGCTTTTATTTTTTATTTGTAAGCGGCATGAATCGCATCATGCAGAAATTGTGCACCATTTGGTACAATTTTGTCGTAGTATGCCTTAAAGTCTGGTGAATCAATATAGAGATCTGCTAGCCCTAAGTAAGCTTCTGGACTAAAGCTATGCCAAGTCATACGAATCCATTGTTCGTGATTTTTGACAAGAGTTACGGCATCTGGTGAGCTTGGATCATTGCTTTTTATGGCTTGAATAAGTAAATCCTTTATATCCTCTTCCAACTTTTTAAAGCTTTGATATTGTGCTTCATTCATACTTAAAAATTTCTGATTACTTTTCTTGATCATATCAGCGTCATAATCTTCTCGCATTTTTTCACCATATAGTTCTTCATTTTGTTGAATGGCAGTAGCTTTGAGGTGCTCAAAGCGTTCAGTATTAGTCATTTTTTCTTCTCCTTTATACGTCTTAATCGTCTTTTCAATTGTTTGAATCATGTTGTCCATGTGTTTACGTTCATCAATTAAGCTTTGGCAGTGTTTTTGCAAGATGAGTAAGCGAGTAGGTTCATCATTTTCGAGTAGTAATTTAATTTCAGAAAGATTGATATTCATTTCGCGGTAAAATAATATCTCCTGTAATTTATTAACTTCTACTTGTGTATAGATACGAAACCCAGATGCATTTTGATAATTCGGATTTAATAAATCGATTTGATCATAGTAACGTAAAGTTCGAGTGGTAACATTTGAGAGTTTTGCTAACTCACTGATTGTGTATTCAGACATGTCGGCCTCCTTTCATAAATGATTTTAAAGGTTGACGTGACGTTAAGGGCAAGAAAAAATTTGTTTTTATGATGAATCATTTGTATTTTACGATATTCTTTTTTTATTTACTATGCCGACTAAATCGATAAGCGTATAATAAAAAAACAAAGTTTGTGAAAGAGGGTGATGAAGTTGGCAACTCATCAAGCGGCTAGTGTCTTTTATTGTGAATAATCACCATGGAAATAAAGGATGAAAAAATGCTTAAACCAAATGAATATGTAGATATTAAAATAAAAATTCAAAATTTAATCAGTGCCTATAAATCGGTAAATGATAAAAATGTCGTCAATGTACTTAAGCAAGATACATTTGCGTTAGGGACACAGTATGGAATTGACGAAACAAATGAGTGGAAACAACTTGTTCAGATTGTGGACTCAGTTTCATGTTCTCATCAAAATGCAGAAAAAACGTTGTTAGATTTGGAGTCATTAGTTAATGCTTTTGAAATACCTAGTCATAAGCAAATTGAAAAACTTTTTAAGAAAATTAAAAAGGTGCCAGATTTTGAATCAGAAACGGTTAACTTATATGAAGCATCATATTTAGGAATTAATGATACAGGAAACGCAAAAAAATTCTTAATTTTACCAGACCGCAATGGCAAATTACATGGCGTGACCGGAGACTTTGATATTCAAATCGTTAATGGACTGTGCGCAGTATGTCAAAACATTGGAAATGTATCCTTATTTTCGACGAAGGTTAAGCAACGAGGCGCAGATGGTAATTACGTAAAACGTGGTAATTATATTTGCCGTCATACAGATGAATGTAACCGTCAATTGATAGAATTAGAACACTTATATGATTTTACAGACTCTGTGACTAAAGTATAAATACAATTGCATAAAAAAGGGGCGTACGCAGTTAATAAGCGTACGACCCTTTTTTATTATTTAACTTGTGTTAAGTGTCCATCAACGAGTTTGTAAATATGATCAGCAAAACGTTCTAAACGTGTATCATGTGTGACCGTTACAACTGCTTTATTTTGTATATGAGCCATATCTTGGAGAAGCTGTCCAACAGTAATGACGCGTTCACTGTCTAAGGCGGCGGTTGGCTCATCTGCTAAAATAATGTCTGGATTAGGATAGAGCGCACGTGCTAATGCGATACGTTGCGTTTGTCCACCAGAGAGTTCAGATGGGTACTTTTGTAATAAATTTTGAATTCCTAGTTTATCGATAATCGTTGAAAATGATTTTTCGGATAAATTATCATTTTTTACAGTATTAACCAGTTCAAACTGTTCCTGCACTTTTAGATATGGAACAAGATTATAAGCCTGCAAAATAAAACCAATTTGGTTCAAACGAAGTTGTTCTTGTTGTTTGGCGGACAAATGATTAACGTTCACATCGTTAATTAAAACTTCTCCGTTAGTAGAACTTTGGAGCCCCCCTAGAATCGTTAATAAAGTACTTTTTCCAGAACCAGAGGGACCAAGAATCAGCGTTAATGTTCCTTTTTCGGATGTAAAATTAACGTCTTGAAGCGCCGTGACCTGACTTAAACCAGATCCAAATATTTTATTGACATGTTTTAGTGCTAATGTTGTCATGGTTTACCCTCCAATAACAGATACGGGATCAATTTTTGAAATAATCCGGATGGGAATTAACGATCCAATGAGGCCGGTTACTAGGATACCGACTGCAACACCAAGACTCAGCTTTAGACTAAAGTACATCGGAACGGTTTCAGGAATGAATAATGCGACGAGTATTGTAAACATAGCACCAATCATAATTGCGGAGCTCATAATGATAAATGTTTCACCAAGAGTATTACGTAGTAAATAAGTATTAGGGATGCCTTGGGCACGTAATACAGCTAAGTTTGGCCGCTTTTGAATCGTTAAAATATACAAGAAAATGGTTACGACAATCAATGAAATTAAAATTAAGAAAATAATCATGAAGGCAAAGGTTGAATTCTGCGCGGCATAGCCGGGAAGCTTATCGAGGTAAGCTGATTTACCTAGCACTTTAAAATTATCGTTGACTGCGTTTAGTGATTGGTCTTTTTTTGAAATAACGCCACTACCTAAGTATTGTGGATTAACGCCTTTAATGGTAGACCAATTTGATAGGGCGCCATAAACAACTGGTGCCATATTATATTTGGCATGTTTAACGGTTCCTGAAATTGTGTATTTACGTGAATCGAGACCTAACTGAATTTTATCGCCAATTTGATAATGAGTTAGTTTATCTGATATCAGAACTTCATTTTTTTGCGTGGGCTTTTTTCCTGAATTTAGTTGCAATTCTTTAGCGATATATTCATCAGGTTTTAGACCAATAAATTGAATCGATTCATTATGATTTTTATCTTTCAATGTCGTGGGGGTAATCCCGACAATGGCTTGATGCTTGTCATTTGTATAGGGGTCAAGTTCTTCGGGGGTCATTAGCGATTGACCCATATTGCCATTTGAATCTTTAGTTAGTAAAACACTTTTAGTCTGCCAACTATTAATGGCATCAGTATTTTCGTTGGCCAAGCCCAAGGCCAACGCACTAATGATAAAAATAAGAAAGGTAATGAGACTAATAACGGCAATGATGAGACTATAGCGTAATTTTTCATATTTTATTTCATGTAGGGCTAAAAACATAGTAGATACTTCCTTTATTTGAATTAAATGACACGGTGTCAATTACAAATAGTAGCATATACCTAAAATGACACGGTGTCAATTATTTTTAAAAAAGAAAAAACGATATGAAATCTGATGTAGCTAGTTAACCTGACAGAAAGTTTTATCGCGCATTTTTGTTTTTTTATATCAACCAGAAGTGTGCATATTGACGATTCTTATAATAATTTTACCGTAATTCGCTGGCTATTAGTGTTAGGAATGTGTATAACGAATGTAGATAGTGAGGTATGAAGAAGCTATGAAAATACAAGATATTAAGATTACGAATCATAAAAGTTTGTGGTTAATCCCATTTTTATTCATTGTTGGCTATTTCATTGCGTCATTTATGGATAATTGGCCTTTAACATGGTTAGCAACATGGGCCTTTGGATTAAGTGGCTTATACGCCGTATATGGATGGCCGCAAACAAAACAGTTATTTCAACCAATGCACAAACCATACTTAAAAAAATTAGTCTGCTTGTATTTACTCATGATGATAGCAGTAGGCGTTGTAACCAGTTTTATGTCTAGTGGATTGGGTATGAAAGCGGAACAACATGTTTTGCTAGAAAGTGATCCTGAAAGCTTTAGTTTTGCAACGTTCGCTGGTTTAATCACCTATCTGGAAAATCTCGTGAGCGCAACGGGTGAAGAAGCATTAATGGCAAGTGTGCTTTTACCAATTTATAGTGGCTTAAAATCTAAAAAATTAGGGCTTGCGGTGACTTTGTTAGTTGGCTCTGTCCTTTTTGGATTGATGCATGTTTTTGTGTATGATTTTAATCTGGTCAGTTGCATCACAGTTGCAATCATGCGCATATTTTTAACATTAGCATGGTTTAAAACGGATTCCTTAAGAGGTGGCATCTATTTACACTTGTTCCAGGACGGACTAGTGATTGGATTGACAATGTTATTAAATACATTTATATAAGGGGAGACAGATGATTAAAAATGGAATTAAGCAATTTATGATCAATCTTATTGGTATCGCGGTTGCCTTTGGTTTGGTTAATTTTATGAGAAATGGTGGTAAATTTGATTTTACATGGCATGATTGGCCCGTTTTACTAGGCTTATTAATTGTTTTCGCTGGTGTTTCAACAATGATTGAATTGAATAACAAAAAGTCATAAAAAAGAGCAACCATGCTGGTTGCTCTTTTTTATTGTTGATAGGGATGATAAGTTTCATATTTACAGGCATATTCGATAACTTCATTCATTTTATTTTGATTAAATGAAATCATGGAAATGCCATCAAATAAGTCAGTAGACCGGTCAGTTGTGGCATGAAAGGTCCAAGTCACAACGATATTTGATTGATCCGTCGTTTCAATATTATGAATGTCCCATGCTAGGACGGTTTGTGTCTGAGAAGTGTCAGTGATCCACTGTTTAATTTGATTCAAATTATCATAAACGGGGCCATAACACTCACGATAAGTACAATTGTCTGTAAAGTAATCATCAATATGACTGAAATCATGTGATATCCAAGCCTTGAAGTAGCTATGAATGATTTCATAGCGTGGGTTTAAAAGCATCCTTTAATCCTTTCAAGAAAACCCATATCTATACAACATAGACATGGGTTTATTAATCAATTATTTTGTTTGGTAAAGCTCAATGAATTCACCAACTAAATCTTTGTAAGTAATGGCGTTCATTAAATGATCTTGCGCATGAACCATGTATAAATTAACTTCGGTATGCTCACCTTGAGCTTCTTTGGTCAATAGGTCGGTTTGCACATTGTGCGCATCTGCGAGTGCATCGTTTGCTTGCTTCATATAGTCACTAGCAGCGTCAAAATCACCCTGTTTAGCGGCGTCTAGTGCTTGATGAGCTAAACCTTTTGAGTTTCCGGCGTGCATGATTATACTCATGACAACCTGCATATATGCTTCATCCATGAGCTAGTTCTCCATCAAATTCTCGGCAAATTTAAGAATGTTTTCACCGTTCATCATGCCATAGTCCATCATGGGCATAACGTCCATTGGAATACCCTTAGCATCAGTCTTTGCTTTAATTTCATTCTTAAGATATGAAACTTGAGGACCAAGTAACACAACATCAGGGATGCGTTCTGCGTTTAGCTCACGTTCAACATCAGCCGTTGACTTAGCAAATACTTCATAGTCTTTACCAGCTGCTTGAGCGGCCTCTTCAATTTTTTGAACCATGAGTGAAGTTGACATACCTGCGGCGCAGGCAAGCATAATTTTTTTATCAGCCATAATAATTCTCCTATTTTTGCGTTAATTTAAATGTCTGCCAAGGCTTGATGGTCTCTAGCACGGGCAGGTTACTTGCTGCAATATGTCCAACCCGGTTGTAATGACCATCATTTTCCCAAGGTTGTAGGGCGATTTGTAGTTCACCTTTGTATTGACCAAATGAATCATTACCGATGACAATATCGCCAACTTGAATATCATCCAAATGTTGGGCCGGAATCGTTTCCTTGGCGTATTTGACACGTGGTTGACTCGAGCGAATCATATATCCAGAGAAGTCCCCACGGAAGAGGTGGATTTCATCAAGAATAATTTGTTTTTCAACAAGGGTTAAGTCATCCGCTAACGCTACTTCCAAAACGGGATAAGGCGTGTCGTAAGCCAAACGAATTTGTTCTAATTCAGCCGCACTCAAAAGTGAACTACTGATATATAGATTATCGATTGTATTGAGCTGCTTCATTAATTGAACTTGACTAGCGGCTGACATGCGACGTTGGGCTTCCATTGAAACCATTTTATCTGAAACGGGCCAAGGCCCTACTGTGCCGGTTTCTCCGTCAATGAATGCAGAAGTTTCAAGATTATATTGCTTATAACGCGCTGTGGCATTTAAGAAATAGTCTTGCTGTAACCCAGTTCTGATTTGTGGATAAAAATTGTGTGAACCGACTAAGTTTCGAGGATTCGGACCAAAGTCCCAAATCATATCAATGTAATGTTGGCCACGAGAGATATTCGTTTCAATTTTGAGATTATAGGGGTTATAAGTCATTTTGGCTTCTTCGTACCCAGTAAATCCTTCATCCAAACGAACGGATGTAACACCTAATTGATCAAAGAAACTTAAGTCATCATAAGTGATGCCTAATTGTTGAAATAGTTTTGGATTAATATCAATGGTTGTGGCCATGCCTAGGCTATTTCCATAGTCAATAATCGCTTGAAAACGGCTGATGACATCGTCAGCATCTCCGGTGACTTCCAATAATGAAGTGAAAATTTTAGTGTAGCCAAAGCGATGGGCATCATCTAAGAAATTTTTCATTTCATCAAATTCAGATTTTGACGGATAAATTGAAACACCTAGTTCATGCATATTCGTGTACCTCGTTTTTATGCGACTTCTTTTTGAGCAATTTTTTGTTCTTCGGCCAATTCAATCCGGTCAATCGTCTTCATGAATGGTAGATAAAGGAGCGTGTCGAGGACAAGTAGTCCAATTTGTAAGACAGCACCTGAAATATGTGAGCCTGTTGCTAAGAAACCAGAAATAATTGGTGGTGTGACCCAAGGGACAACGACACCGACTGTTGCGTGAACAAGGCCAGTTGACATCGCAACATAGGCGATGATGGCATTGATAACTGGGACAAAGACGAATGGAATAATTAAGCTAACATTCAAAACGACTGGAACACCAAACATCGTTGGTTCATTGATATTAAAGAGACCAGGGGGCGTAATAAGCTTTTCTAATGTCTTGTAACGGGTTGATTTTGCAGCAATCCACATGGCACAGACTAGGCCAAGTGTGGCACCACCACCACCAAGATAGACGAAGAAGTCCATGAATGGTTGTGTAACGATATGGGGCATAACTGCGCCAGGGTTGCTTTGATAAACTTTTAAGTTTTCAGCCATCAAAGCCAACCAAATTGGACTCATGATGGCACCGGTAATGTTACCACCGTGAATTCCAATGAACCAAAGCAATGACGTTAGAATTGTCACGACAATGGCACCGATTAGTGAACCACCGAAGGCACCTAGTGGCTTACCTAGAAGCACTTGCAAAACTTGATGAATATTTTCGAATGGTGTCATTTGTAGACCGGCATAAACAAGTCCCCAGAAGATAAGAATGACAAAGCCTGGAATAAGGGCAGCGAATGAATTTGAAACTGCAGGTGGGACCCCTGCAGGCATCTTAATGCGAATGTTATGCTTAACAAACCAATTAAAGATTGCTGTACTAATAAGGGCAACCAGAATTGCAGCGAAAAGACCACCAGCGCCTAAGAAACTGTAAGCAATTCCAGTTTGTGGCTCTTTACCAGCACTGAGTAGGTCAGGTGTTACCAAGAAGAAGCTTGCTAATGACAAGATTCCAGCGGATAAAGCATCTGTACCATGTGATTCAGCATAACGATAGGCGATTCCAAATGAGGCCACCAAACCAATTAAACCGAAACTCGAATTGACAATCTTAACGAGCCAATCAAAGATACCTGTATCGATTAACCAATTTTTAAAAGGTTCGATTGAAAAACCATTGGCAATCAATAAGGCCATTGATCCAACAATAACAAGGGGCATACTCAATGCAATTCCATCACGGATTGCATTTAGAGGTTTATTTGCTGCTAATTTGACCCCGATGGGTTGCAAATACTTCTCCAGAAAGTGTGTAACTTTATCATTCATAATGTTTCCTCCAAAAACCTAATGTATTGTCTGTCTGATTGACAATACCTCCTGTACAATTACTAATGTAACCGCTTTCAATGCGAAAAGCTAGCCTTTTATAAAAAATTTAATGTGCCCCAATCTATACCATGGGTTTAGGCGCAATCGGTTTCATAGGGCTGATATATTTAAGGGATAGTGCACTTTTTAAACAAATTAGTCTATACCAATTTAGAGGGCTTTTTTTGATTTCTGTTCGCTAAGGTTATGAAATAAAACATGGTAGAAAAAATATTGAAAAAATTTGTCTTGATTGCCATTAGCTTACTGTATTAAGTTTTTTGCACAGAGAATTATGATTCGGCTTATAATGGAAATAAGAAAAGCATAAGAGGATGAAATGATGGATATTGGGATATTAATTATATTGTATGTCATTGCCTTGCTTTGTTTGATGTTTGGCGTACAGGGTAAAGGGTCTGCAAAGCAGAAGGGAATCTTGACTTTAGTTGGGTTGGTTTTCCTGATTGGTGCAATTATTTATATGGCGTGGTAAACGTGAAAAGAGAGTAGAGTTATGCAAAATAAAGTAAGAATTATGTTGTATGTTAGTGATGTGATGCAACATGCAATGTTTTGGCAGGAGAATTTTCAAGCGGATATTGTTGAAGAAATTGATTTGCAAGAAGGGTACAAAAATATTGTGTTGGGGCTAGCGCCAACAATTGAGTTGTCTTTGTTTGATAAAGCATTTATTACAAAATATTCACCAGAAGTCGCAGATAATGTGCCTTCACTGATGTTGTATCGGACTGATTTTTTTGAATTACACGAACGTATGGCACAAGCGATGGAAATTGTTGAGGTTAATGGCACACAAACCTTTGCCTTTCCAGATCCAGATGGTCATTATTTCGTTGTGGCAAAAGGATAAGTGGCGGTCAGGTTATGACATATTGGCAACCAACTCCAGCACGTTATCAATTAGCCTTAACCTATTTGCGACATCAGATTTCTTTTGGACAACATCAGATTTCTTTTGGACAACATCATTTTTTGCAATACAAGGCTAATTAAGACGCTCAAAAAGAATATGTGGAACCTTTAACGCAAACGAAGATGCGATGTGGGAAATGACGAGCTGGCTGTCACCAACAGACCGGGTTCAGGAGGATGAGTAAATGCGTTTATGGCATGAAAAATTGATTTCCAAGCTGCCACGCCAACAATTGTTAGGACAACATCGTGAATGTTGTGCCTTGCGTGGCAAAGGCTGGGGAAGACCGCATCAAACGGTCAATTATGTCTTTTTACATTCACCTTATAAATTATTTCAGTACCATCAACTCGTGATGGCAGAGATGACAAAGCGTGGTTATCAGCATGAAGTGAAATGGGATCAACCAAATTATCGTGGACAACAATTAGCGGCATACGCAGAACTAACGCCGGTTCCTTTAACGAGACCTATTTTTCCAGAACATGATGATGCTTATTTGGATGAATGCTTGCGGAATTTAGCCGCGAAGGGCATTGAACTTAATTAAAAAGAAAATACAGGACGAGATTATGGATGAAATGATTACTTTAACCCATGCACGTGAGAATAATTTAAAGGATGTTAGCTTAGAAATTCCAAAACATAAAATTTCTATTTTTACTGGGGTTTCAGGTTCTGGTAAATCTTCAATTGTTTTTGATACAATTGCGCAAGAGTCAGGGCGTCAAATGAATGAGACTTACACGGGAATCGTTCGAACATTTTTACCAAAGTATAAACGACCAGATATCGATGATATTCATGGTATTTCGCCCGTTATTATTGTGGATCAAAAAGCAATGGGTGGTAATGTGCGTTCAACTCTGGGGACGACAACTGACATTAATTCATTGTTCCGAATTTTATTCTCGCGCGTAGCTGAGCCACATTTGGGTGATTATGCTAATCTCTATTCCTTTAATGATCCACAGGGGATGTGTGAAACATGTGAGGGCTTAGGGCGCATCATTACCTTAAATATTGACGCTGCCTTTGATAAGACGAAATCTTTAAATGAAGGACCATTTATCTACCCTGGTTATAAAGTTGATGGGATGCAATGGCGGACTTTTGCTGAATCAGGATTTTTCGACAACGATAAAGCCTTGCAGGATTATACTGATGCAGAATGGCATCAATTCTTATATGGTGAACAAACAAAAGTCGAAATCACTTATAAAAAATCAAAGCTTGAAGTGACGTATGAAGGTTTCGTGAATCACTTTATCCGGACCCAAGTGAAGACGGATAAGGAACAAACAAAGACATCAGCAAAAATTATGGACGAATTTAGCATTGCTGAAACATGTCCAACCTGTGGTGGGGCGCGTTATAACCAAGCCGTTTTAAATTCAACAATTGATGGTTATTCGATTTATGATTTAACCAATTTAGAGCTAGATGAATTAGCACAAACATTACCTAAATTAACCGTGCCAGCTTCGGCCCAAGGCTTGATTGACGGCATTTTAACCCGAGTAAACAGCTTGATTTCAATTGGTTTGGGTTATATGAATTTGACCCGTGAAACCAGTACATTATCTGGTGGGGAATCACAACGTGTGAAGATGATTAAAAATCTTTCAAGTAGTTTGACGGATATGATTTACGTTTTTGATGAACCAAGTACTGGTTTGCATCCGAAAGACGTCCACCGGATGAATGAATTATTGGAACAAATTCGTGATATCGGGAACACGGTCTTAGTTGTTGAACATGACCCGGACGTGATTAAAATTGCAGATTATATTGTAGACGTCGGACCTAAAGCTGGTGTCCATGGTGGTGAAATTATGTTCACCGGTTCTTATGATGAATTATTAGCATCAGACACGTTAACCGGCCGTTCTTTAAAACAGGCTTTGCCTTTTAAGCCAGTTCCACGTAAGCCTGAGCATTTCATTACCACCCAGCCAAGTGAATTACATAATCTTAAAAATGTTGCGTTATCAATTCCAGAACAGGTGCTAACCGTGTTAACTGGTGTGGCTGGATCAGGAAAGAGCTCGCTGATTAAAGGTGTGTTCTTAATGGAACATCCTGAAGCTATTTATATTGACCAAAAGCCAATTCATACCAATAGTCGTTCGAATCCAGCGACGTATATGGATATGATGACAGCGATTCGAAAGTTATTTGCGACTTCAAATGACGTTGATAATGGTTTCTTCAGTTATAATTCAAAGGGTGCTTGTACGGAATGTAATGGAACAGGAAAACTACAATTGAACCTATCATATATGGATCAAAATGATGTAGAATGTCCACGTTGTCATGGAACACGTTATGAGCCCGAGGTCTTACAATATACGTATAAAGATAAGAATATTGTAGACGTTATGGATATGTCGATTGAGGATGCGTTAGATTATTTTGAAGCGAAGCCACTTCTTAAAAAGTTACAACAATTAGTAGATGTTGGACTAGGTTATTTGAGCCTCGGACAGAGTTTAAGCACCCTGTCAGGTGGTGAGTCGCAACGTTTAAAGTTAGCTAAGGAGTTAGCTGGAAAAGATGGCATTTATGTCTTAGATGAGCCAACAACAGGTTTGCATATGTCAGATATTAGTTTAATCTTGGATATTTTAAATCGTTTAGTTGATCGCGGAAATACGGTCATTGTGATTGAACATAATCTTGATGTTATTCGACAAGCGGATTGGATGATTGATATGGGACCGGCCGGCGGAAATGCTGGTGGTCAGATTATTTATACAGGAACACCTGCAGCTGCCGTAACAGATAAACAGTCAGTGACAGGTCAATATCTATAAAAAAGGTTCGAACGACTGCATTGTCGTTCGAACCTTTTTTTATTTCAGGATTTTCTTAATCGCTTGCGTGACACGCTTACGTGCTTTTGTATCCATTTGTTTGTAAATGTTTTCTGGCACTTGTGAACGTTGGGCATTCGTTAAACGTTCTTGCTTAACCGCATTCTTTAAGGAGAACAATAAATCATCTTCATTATCGACAACTGGGCCCACAATATCGTGAGGGTCAATATCAAAATGGCGATTTTCAACCAGTTCATCAAATTGATAGTAAATAACTGGTCGGTTTTGTAGGGCAAAATCAAAACTAACACTGGCGTAGTCGGTAATCATAATTTGATTATCCCGAAGTAAGTCTGACACATCTTTACGACGTTTGTTCTCTAAAATTTTAACAAAATCAGAATGGAACAAATGACGGTATTCACGCATGTCAGGATGTAGAATGAACGAAATTTGCAAGCGCTTTTCAGCGGCGAGTGCTTTAAGTTCAGGGTTATTAATTAATTGCATGTATGTCGTATAGAATAAACTTGTTTTAAATTCATCTTCAGTGACATCCATTAATTTACGACGACGCGTTGGCATAATCAAGACGTGGCGACGGGCTTTGAAAGTTGACCACATGCGATTTCGCAACAATTCATCAAAACGGGGAAGTCCGGTTAGTAAAATTTGATTACGCTTATAGCCAAACTCACTTTCAACGAATTCAACTTCACGATCAGAACTAACCACAATTTGTTCATTGACGGCTGGCTTTTCACGGACCGCTTGTGCTTTAAGACCAGCGATACCGTGTTGTAAGTTAATCTTTGGTGTTTGCGTAATTTTTTGATTTAGATAATTAGAATCAAAAGGTAACAAATTTTCGACATCGTGCGTGAATAAGAATAAATCAGCCATTAAGAATAATTCAAGATGGCGTGGCGTTTGGAACGTGATGATATGATCTTCGTAGTGGTCCAAATTCTCACGCTCAGTTGATTCACTAGTGATGACATAGTAAGTATCGAAGTCTTTGGCATGATATTTATTCAGGTAATTAAACATCACGCTACCATTGTCATGTGCTTCTGTGACCCGTTCAGTAATTAAAATGACTGGACGCTTGCCCGTACGTGGGTGGTCAGAGTTTGGATGTTTGGCCTGATAGGCTTGAAGTTGAATTTGTAATTCTTGCGGTACAAAACTAGCAGCATAAGCTAATTGTTGTGTCGCTAATAGGGTTGGTTGAATCAACATGCACAACTGTTGGTCATAGTTTGTATAAGCATCCGTTAATGCTGTGGCTTTTTCAATGGTCAAAGGCTGGACAACGGGTGCAATATCTTGATGGTCTTGATCAATCTCAATCCAAAAAGTATTTTCTGTTTTGGCACCATTCTTTTGAACGGAAGGGATTTCATCAAATTCACGCGCAATATCAGTCGGTGAGAATTCAGCTAAGACACGACTTTTAAATGTGCCTTGTCCCATATCAAAAGTTGAGGTTGTAGCACTCGCAACTTTCATAATTTGTTGCTTCTCTTCATGGCCAATCAAAATTTGGACCGCTGAAGGAGCGACTGACTTAGCATAAACATCTAATGTTAATTTGATATTGTTTTGATTTTGTTCAAAAGCAATTAGCGTTGCATTTTCGAATAAGGCTTGCCCCGAAGGCAATGCATTCATTGAAAACGCTAATTGTTCTTGTTCATCCATGAAAAGATAAAGGCGGTCATGACCAACATTAGCGGTTAATTTATTTTCAGGCACAAAAAAATTGTCAACCTGAAAATCAATTGTCTGTGGCTCAGCATCTGAACCATAAATTAAACGTGCGGTAACAATGTTTTCTGAATGCAAGAAACTCGTAACTTGTGTGTCAGAAATGGTATACGTGTGCGCCCCCTCATCTGAAAAATAAGTATCCGAGTTAATACCTTGGATTCGAAGACTTGGTAAGACCATTTCACTTGAAATAATAAATTGCCCTTGCGAGAAATGGGCCTTAACGTATGCCGGCATGTTTGTGCACTTCCTTTCGATGTCATTCAACCTGTACTTTTTAATTGTACAATTTGTCATTTAAATAATAAATCGATTTTGGTCAGGCTTAATGCTTCATTAACCTTTAATTGAATTGGTATGAATTATTCTGGAGAGTGCGCTATTTCAAAGTATTAGATATATAATATATGTAACTAAGACGGATAGGTGGGGAACGTGTATGCGAAAATTGTTGCAAGTGTTAGCAGGATTAAGTTGGTTTGGGTTACTATGCTTTGCGGGTTGGCAGATCTATCAAGGGACCTTTGGGAATCAAATGCCCGTATTCGCCTATAATCGACCACAAGGACATTTGGGATGGGGCATCACCGGTGCAGGAATTTTAACGTTAGCTGCAGTTGTTTGGCCTAAAGGCAAGTAAACTTAACAAAAAACAGTAAATTATAGTTGAAACAGAAGTGGGATTTATGTATAATAATCATGTTGTGTTTGTGTGACCCACAAACTGCAACCATTCGTCGCCTGTACTAAGTGGGAAACCCGCGGGCACGGTGAGTCTAAGTTGTCGCTAGAAATAGCATTAATTTTTATAGGAGGTCTGCAGACTCATGGCAGCATATGCAATTATTGAGACTGGTGGTAAGCAATACAAGGTTGCCGCTGGTGATACAATTTATGTCGAAAAGCTAGACGCCGAAGCTGGCGAAAAGGTTACTTTTGACAAGATCGTCTTTGTTGACGATAAGTTTGGTACACCTTATGTTGAAGGTGCATCAGTAACTGGAACTGTTGAGAAGCAAGGTAAGGAAAAGAAGGTTGTTACTTTCAAGTACAAGCCAAAGAAGCACTCACACTCAAAGCAAGGTCATCGCCAACCTTATACTAAGGTTGTCATTGACGCCATTGCCTAAGACATCGGAAAGAAGAGGATTTAAATCATGGAATTGAATTTGAACAACTTGACGATGCTTGCTCACCACAAAGGTGGAGGTTCATCAGCCAATGGTCGTGACTCAGCTGGACGTCGTCTAGGTACGAAGCGTGCAGATGGTCAAGACATCAAGGCCGGATCAATCATTTACCGCCAACGTGGAACTCACATCTACCCAGGTGTAAACGTTGGTCGTGGAGGCGACGATACTTTGTTCGCCTTGACTGATGGTGTTGTAAAGTTCGGTCGTATGGGCCGTGACAAGCGCCAAGTTTCTGTTGTTTCTCGTGAAGAATACAACGAAATTATCGCTAAGTAATTAAACTTAAATAAAGACTTACCAATTAGTTTTGGTAAGTCTTTTTTTGTTTAGTTATGCATAAAAAAACATTTGATGAATATGATAAAATAAAGTGTTTTAAATTATTTATAGACTAATACGGTGTGGGGAGAATCAATGAGTATTGTTGTTTTGTGTATGTTTGCAATTATTTCTGCAGCCTCACGTGGTGTTATTAGCGTGATTGATCGATATCAGATGGGTTATCGAAAAGAGTCAGCATTAACAGTAAATTTTTATAATAATTTACTGGCGGCGATTGTGGCAACCATTGTCTTATTGAGTATTAGCAGGCAAGCTGATTTTCGTTTTCTAACAACGCTGTCAGGCTGGATGAATATTTTCTTATATGCCTTATTGGTACAAGGGGTAGCTTATGGTTATAGCTTTGTCTATAAGAGATTGACGGTTTTAGATGCAGTCATTGTGAGTAAAAGCTCGGATGTGCTGATACCAGTTGCTTTATTTGTAACGACTGGTTATTTTAGTTGGTACCAATATTCATTTTCAATTTTATCAACTTTACTAGTTTTTACTTTGGGTTATGTGTCGTTGAATTTGGCGAAACAAAGGAATCAATTGCAAGCACAGCTTAGCAATATGACAAAAGCTAGTTTAATCATTGTACCCATCATTGTTTTTCAGGCGTGTGTCTCACCCTTGTTAGTGACAGGTGTATCACACAGTATCTATACATTAATGGCGTTTACTTTATTTACAATCTATATCAGATTGGGAATTAGTTTCGTCAGTCTTGTCCCCAAGTACTTGAAAGCATCAACGCATCGGACCCCGGCACAGATTTCAAAAAAGCAAGTTATTTTGATTTACGGTTCGCGTGCATTTTTGACAGTGCTAGCACAGGTAACGTTCACTTTAGCGACATCGTCAAGTGAATCTGGAATTGCTTGGATTTTCTTGAATATGACTTCTTTGTATAGTGTGGTCTTTAGCCATTTGATTTTAAAAGAAGAGCTGTATAAGTCTGAATTTATTATCCTGGTTGTCGTAACACTGCTAGCAATTATTGGATCACTATAAAGCAGGCCATTTCGGTTTGCTTTTTTATTTGGTACATTAACAATAAAATATACCTGTATTAATTCTCATTTGCGTTTAAAATAGAATTATAAGGTTACTGAATATTGGAGGATTATTATGCGCTATGTATCGTATTTCGGAACGGATGTTGTCACAAATATCGCAATGGACTCTTGGTTATTAAGCAATTTGAAGGCTGATGAACCAATTTTTGCGCTTTGGCGTAATGATAATGCCATTATTATTGGACGTAATCAAAACACATATGCTGAAATTAATCAGGATTTTGTTGATGAAAAAAATATTAATGTTGTGCGACGTGCAACTGGTGGTGGTGCCGTATATGACGATTTAGGGGTGTTATGCTTTAGTCTGTTTGTACCCGTGACATCAAAGACCGGGACAATTGATTTTGGCACCTTTATTAAGCCAGTTCTTAAAGCGTTACAGGATATGGGCATTCCAGCAGAGCTGACAGGACGGAATGACTTACTCGTTGATGGTAAGAAAATATCAGGTAATGCGCAACGACTTGAGCATGGTTATGTCTTGCATCATGGAACATTGATGTACGACGTGAATGTGGATACAATGACGCGTGCGTTACACGTTTCGGATGATAAATTCGTGTCAAAGGCCGCTAAGTCAGTGCGCAGTCGTGTGGGGATGATTCGTGATATTAAACCCGACTTATCATTTGAAGATTTATATGAAGGTTTGATGGATGAATTGACCAACCACGGGGCTGATGGTGAACTTATTTTGACCGATGAGCAGAAGCAAAGCATCCTGGACCTTCGGAATAATCAGTTTGCAAAGTGGGAATGGACGTATGGGGAATCACCAGCTTCTGATTTTCATAATCAAAAGCGCTTTTCTGGTGGCACATTAGGAATTTCCGTTAATCTCGAACATGGCTTAATTCAGGCAATTGATTTTACCGGTGATTTCCTGGGTCTCGAAGAATGGCGTGATATTGCGGATGACTTTAAGGGGATTCCATTTAACAAGCATGCTGTATTAGCAGTGCTTGAGCAAAAAAATAATCAGTTACAATATTTTGGTACAATTACGAATGAAGAAATTGTGAGTTTGATTGAAGCGTAGTTAAATAAGTGATGTGAAGCGTCAGTTTCATATCGCTTTTTTTATGGGTTAATCGCATTCGTTGTATTGAGCAAGAAGTTGTTATGTGTGCATGTAACAAATTAAGTGCTTGGCGTAATTCGTTTAAATTTGCTAAATTAAACCGTAAAGAAGACGAAGGGAAATTGAAAGATGAGAATTGGAGAACGGTTAAGAGGGCTACGGGAAGCGCATGGATATTCACAAGAAGATTTGGCTCAGGTATTACATGTGACGCGTCAATCAATTTCACGCTGGGAGAATGAAAAAGCGGATCCGAGTTTAGCCATGTTAGCTAATATTGCAGAATTATATGATTTATCCTTAGAAGAATTATTTCAAGATAAGCAACAGGCAGTGATTCATGAAATTGACCGAAAGGTTCGCTGGGGACAGTGGAGCTTGCGCATTGGCTTGGGCTTACTTATTATCGGGGTACTTGTTGGTGGAACGTTACTGTATGGTCGAAAAAATCAAGTGGTCTTGATTGATCGTTTTAATCCATTTTTAAAAACAAAAATTGAATATGCCATTGCACCAACGCCAGAAGATTTAAAAAAAGTGAAAAAGCAGGCAGGAAAAACAAATTTAGATGTTGATTTATGGGTAACGTCGGATCCATTTGGTTCGGGAGAATGGATTAAAATGACATTGTTCGAACCAGCTGATGAAGAAAATCATTATGTGATTGTGCGACATAAAGGGGCATATGTTTCAGGTGCACGTGTGATTAGCAAAAATGATATTCCTAAGCCAAATCAGGTTAACTTGGGGGATGCTTATGTGCCTTATGAACCTAAGGCAGAGGGGCCACGTGTAACTCTATTTGAAAATAATGGGCCATCATTTTCAAAATGATGTATTAAAAAAGTCATCGCCACTTTAATTGGATAGTGGGGATGACTTTTTATGATGATTAATTAAATAGCATACTGTAGATTGATGCATACATGAGACCCGCACCAACAAGCACAAAAATGTGCCAGTAAACATGGTTTAAAGGTAATTTTGGAATCAGATAAAGTAAGGCACCGCAGGTATAAACAATACCACCAGCTAATAGTAGGTTGAAGGCAACTGGCGTTAGAGCAGCATGCAACGCGGGGAAGGCGAGTAGGATTAACCAGCCCATAAATACGTAAATCAGAACAGATACCCAGGGCCAACGACCAACGAAAAATAAATCATAGATAAATCCTAAAATTGTACATAGTAGAATCGTAAACCAAATGGGCCAACCAACTTTTGGATCTAAAAATAACCAAGTATAGGGTGTGTAGCTTCCAAGAATGATGAGGTAGATACCTGAATGATCTAAGAATTGAAAAAATTTGCCAGCTTTTGTAAAAATAAGAGAATGAAATAAAGTAGATGCTAACAAGAATAAAATCATTGAGCCAGCATAAATTGAAAGTGCTGTGAGCGTAAACGCTGAAAAATGTTGTTGGATACTTTTCGTAATCAAGACAGTTGTACCAACAATTGCAGCGACAACACCGATACCATGGGTAACAGCGTTCAAGGTTTCATAGGTGATTAAGTAACGACGATTTTCTTGAGTGAGACTGGGCATAGTGAACTCCTTTGATAGCGGATTTGTAGTTTGTTTAAATAATAGTAACGCCTATATCTAGTTTTGTAAACTAGATTGTTGAATATTGGTAAACTGTATAGGCGTTTTTGTACACAAAAAAAGCCCGATGTGCATCGGGCTTAAGGTTTAAGATTTAAATTGAATTTTAACGTAGTCACGATAGAGTGGTAACTTATCCATTAGTTCTTGGTGCGTACCATTACCGCTAACTTGACCGTGATCAATGAAATAAATATTATCGGCATCAACAATTGTACTTAGGCGATGGGCAATTGTTAAGGTTGTGCGTCCAGCCATTAAAACAGCTAAGGCTTTTTGAACCATTGCTTCAGATTCTGAATCTAAGCTAGCAGTGGCTTCGTCTAACATTAAGATCTTTGGATCGCGTAAGAAAGCACGGGCAATTGCTAAACGTTGTCGTTGACCACCACTTACTTTAACACCGCGTTCACCAACTTGAGTATCGAGACCATCCGGCATCTCGCGCACAAATTGATCCGCATACGCTAGTTCAAGTACATGCCACAAGTCATCATCTGAATAAGCGTTATCATCTAGGCCATAAGTTAAATTGTGGCGAATGGTACCGGCCATAATGGCAGAATCTTGACTGACAAAGCCAATTTGCGAACGCCAATCTTGTAGATTAATATCATTAATATTTTGACCATCAATACTGATTTGGCCATTAGTCGGCTCATAAAAACGTTCAATTAAGCTGAATATGGTTGACTTTCCACCACCAGAAGGACCAGCGAAGGCAACGACTGTGTTAGGCTTGGCTTCAATTGAGATGTCTTTCAAAATTGATTCACCAGTATCATATTCAAAATCAACATGTTGCATCGCAAGGGTCTTACCACTTACATCTAAAGTGTTAGAATTGTCGTCGAGCTGTTCTTCAGGTTCTTCTAATACCTCACGCACACGTTCAGTTGATCCAGCGGCCTTTGACAAAGTTGTGAAGAAATTTGCCACGATGGCAATCGGGCTCATGATTTGGAATAGGTACATTAAAAATGACACCATTATTCCCATCGACATCGTTCCGTTCATCACACGAACTGCTGCATAACTTAGTAAGCCAACAATGACAGCAAGCATCATTGAAGACATGATTGGGCCAACGATTGAATCATAAATAGCTTCTTTTAGTCCAATTTGGTAAAGGTTTTGAATATATGAACGACCATGCTTACTTTCATAAGGTTCAGCATCTGAAATTTTAACAAGGCGAATTTCGCTTAGCGTTTCATCAGAGACACCACTAAATTTAGAAAGTGCATCCTGGCGTTGACGACCAACTTCGCCGGATTTTTTCATAATTGGTAACATGATGACCATGGTTAAGGGCACTGTGATAAACATGATGGTTGTCATTTTCCAATCCATCAAAGCCATGATGACTAAAGCTCCAAAGAATTGAAGTAAAGCTGTAATCATCTTAGGGAATGCATTGGCTAGTAGATCCTTGATTTGCGTCGTATCATTCACTAATCGAGAGGTCATCTCACCGGATTTGACGTCATCATAGTAACTAACATGTAAGCGAATGAGCTTGTTCCAGAGTGTTTCACGTAATTTTGCGACAACATCCTCGCCAAAAAAACTGAGAATAATACCAGACAATGAGCTAACAATGGCACTCGTGATAAAGAGGCCTAAAACTAAAATTAAGAATGTTTTATCAACACCATGATTCAGATTATTCACAACGGTTTGTGCCAATCTTGGAACTGCTAGTTGTGCGGCGCTGGCAATGATGCCGAGTCCAAGCCCTAGAGCAAGCTGCCAGTATTTGGGTTTTGTATTTTTAAGTAAGGTAAAGAAGGCTTTCAAATCAAACTTATGTTTTGTCTGTTGCCTTGCATTAGATGGTTGACGATCCATTTTTTGACTTCCTTTTTTTAAATTAGCGGTCCCAAGGGCCGTTCCAATTTTGTTTATGCATATTGTGCCAATCGTGATTCATTTGATGTTGCATGTCCGACCAATTGATAGCTTCTTGAGTATCAACGAGCTTATTTAATAACGCATCCAGTTGATGTTTCTCTTCATCGGAAAGGCCATTAAATAGTTTGGCAGCGATGTTATCTGATACTTGCTCTAAACTATCAAATTGCGCCTGGCCACTTTCACTAATTTGAACTAATGAAGAGCGCTTATCTTGTTCATTTGGTATGCGATTGACAAATTGATGGTGTTCCAAATGTTTGACCATTATGCTTACAGAGCTGGGTTTAATATCCAATTTGATTGAAATGTCAGTATTAGACAAGCCTTCTGGATATTCGCGCAACAATTGAAGTAAACGTAATTGACCACGGCCAGCATCTTGACTACCGCGTTCAAGGAATTGGCTTTGGCGATGAATGGATGCATCAAATTGACGATTTTGAAATAGCTTACCAAATGTTTCAAGTAAATCTTTGTTAATGGTCATGAATGAGTTCCTCCTGTGCTTGATTTATTTTAGTTAGTTTTAAAGTGGATTAGCTAACTAAATTAAGCACAAAACATATCTTAGTTTTTTAGTTAGTTTTTGTCAACAGAAAACTAACTAATTATTTTAGAAAATGAAAATGAAACTGCGGAATGATGGTAAAATTAAAGCATAATACATTAGAGGAGTTGGGATATGGTATATTTATGGATCCATTTAATTACATGGGTGGTATTACTAGTGGTTGCGAGTTTAGCAATTTTTGTTAGTGATGATAAGATCAGCAAAATCAGTATGATGGTTGCACGTTTGGGGTATATTTTCGCAATTGTTTCCGGTGCGATGCTCTTTAGCTATGCCTATCAGGAAAATGCTATGCAAACGATTATCAAGGTTGTGTTGGGAATTGGTTTAATTGGCTTAATTGAGGTCGCATTTGCAAAGAAGAAGCGGCATGAGCTGAATGTTGGGTTTGCGTTCGTTGTGATTGTGGCAATTATTTTAGTTGGCTTGTTTGGAATTCATCTGGCAGGCGGCTACCCATTTGTCCACTAAGAAAAAAAAGAGCTTCCATTTACGGAAGCTCTTTTTTAGATATTAGCAGCCAGGCTATCAAGACTGGCGATGACAATATCACGATTAGTATGTTCGGATTTAAAATTGAGTTGACGATCAGCTTTAGTTGTATCAATTTGACGATTAAGTTTAGCCAGTAATAAGCCTTCGCGTGCAGCGTGATTGAAGTGGCTTGCAATTTGTAATGCCCAAGTTGGTAAGGTGCGCTTTGGAAGATTTTTAGATAAATCAGGACGAGTTTCTTGAATGATTTGTGCCATCTCTTGGAATGAAATTTGGCCAGGTGCAGAGGCGATGAGTCGTTCGCCGGTTGATTGGTCATTCTCCATCGCCAGAATGTGCATGGTGGCGACATCACGAACATCGACGATATTGAGATTGATTTTCGGCAAGACAGACATCTCACTGCCGACAATTGTCTTCAATACATCAAAGCTACCTGAAATGTGATTGTTCAGTGCTGGCCCAAACATCGCCACGGGGTTAATAGTTGTTAGATTAAGGTTGTTTTGTTTAGCAAAATCCCATGCGGCTTGCTCAGCAAGCGTTTTTGATTTTTCGTAAGCTGAAAGGCCTGGTTGATTGATATTTGTCCAATCATTTTCATTAATGAGATGGTTTGGATCAAAAGAACTAAAACCAATCGCGCCATAATTAGACGTCATCACAATTTTTTTAACATTAGCGGCCTGGGCAAAGCCCATTAAACGAAGTGTTCCAGCCTTTGAAACATTAATTTGTTCTTCTTCATCTGCATTACCAAAAAAGACAGGGGATGCAACACTTAAAAAATAGTCGACATCTTTAAAGGCGTCAGCCCAACCATCGTCCTTTAATAAATCGGCATAGAAAAGTTCCAACTGATTTAAGCGCGGTGTATTGTTTTCCTGCAAGGTTGTCCGTAACTTAGTGGCACTCTTTTCATTCCGAACGGATGCTTTAACTTGATAATCACGCTCTAATAATTGGTCAATAATGTGAGTCGCTAAAAATCCATTACCACCTGAGACTAATACTGTTTTTTTCATAATAATACCTCTTTTTATTTTGCTTTAAGTGAATAAATGTAGTATAAAGTGTAGAGTTAACTCTATAGCAAGCGGAGATTTTAAAATGACTTATAAAACACATGAATTTGCTCAAATGATGGGTGTGTCAACATATACGATTCGTTATTACGATAAAGAAGGCATGCTACCCTTCGTCATTCGTGATGCCAATGGGTATCGGGTTTTTACAGATGCTGATGTGAATATTTTTAAAACAATCTTGTGTTTGAAACAAACAGGGATGCCTTTAAAGCATATTAAGCATTACATTCATTTGGTTGAAGTTGGACCGGAAACGGTGGATGAGCGATTAGAAATGTTAGAAGACCATAAACAAATGGTGCTTGAAAAACAACGCTTGGTGACTGAGAACCTAAAAGGTGTTCAAGAGAAAATCGATAAATATCGTGATCCAGATGCAAAAGACGTCATTAGGCAAGAATTAGCTTATGTAAAAGCAGAAAAACAAAATGTGTAGGTAAATTTAGATTTAGATAGAAGAAAGACGGAGTCAACTGATGCAAGCACAATTAGGTTTAGTTATTGCAATTGATGGTGTTTTATTTGATACTGATGCGTTGTATGATGCCATTGATGAAAATAACAAAAAAGTAAATAAACGTTTACCGCGGAGCATTTGTAATAAGTATGTCCCTGCGTTACAAGTACCGCAGAGTGAATTAGAAACACTGAAAAAGTATCCCATTCGAGTTGGCTATATGAGCCATCATGATCCGATTATTATTCGAGAAATGCTTAACCAACGTAGTGGGGTTCGGCAAAATTGGTCATCCCTATTATCATTAGCAGATATTACAGAAAATGATTTTGGGTGGTTTGCAGGCTCAAATTTCATTACAACAAATGCTGGGACATTGTCCCCTGATATCAATCATTTGACGAATCAGGCTGTCCCAAACAATGATCAAGTTTCGCAACTTAAAGCAGTCATGGCATCGGAATTGAGCGCAGGGGCTCCAATGATTGGTGTTGTTAATACGGTTGCGGATTTTAAACTGCTTGAAGCCAATAACATTGACGCGTATTTTGCATTGTGGGCAGTTAAAGAACGGCCGCAAGAGGCACTTATAAATGAACGAGGCGTTGAATCATTCTCGGATGTGTTTGCATTGATTGAAAAGATACTTTGAAGGAGCATGAAGGCATTAAGATTTGTTAATTAATTTGTTAAATTGAAAGAACTCGCTTATAATGTATCCTGTATGTTTGTGCCCTAATGGTAATAATTGCGGGGACAAGAAAGAGAATTGTTAACAATCTAAAGGTAAAAATTTATGATAGACGATGAAGAAATGAAAATTGTCACCAAGAATGTCACCAAGAAATTTGAACTGGAATCATCTAAGAAAAAGCATATTAAGGAGCTACTTACACCATTTCGCAAGAAAGAAGATAATTCTTTTTGGTCGCTAAAAGGTGTAACATTTGATGTTAAACCAGGAGAAGCGGTTGGAGTTGTTGGCTTAAACGGGTCAGGAAAGTCAACTTTGCTAAACATTGTGAGTGGTATTTATCCGCAAACAACAGGTGAAGTACAAATTAATGGAGATACCTCTATTATTTCGATTGGTGCCGGTTTAAAAGAAAACTTGTCAGGTCGTGACAATATTGATTTTAAACTTTTGATGATGGGCTTTACGAATGCTCAAGTCAAAGAAACAATGCCAAGTATTATCGAATTTTCTGAATTGGGTGAATTCATTGATCAACCGGTTAAGACTTACTCATCAGGGATGAAGTCAAAGCTTGGTTTTTCAATCATGGCCCATACTGACCCAGATATTATGATTATTGACGAAGCTTTGTCTGTTGGAGACTCGACTTTTGCTAGTAAGAGTTTTGATAAAATTCGTGAATTTAAAAAGCAAGGGAAAACGATTTTCTTTGTGAGTCACTCAAATAATCAAATTAAAGAAATTGCAGATACCGTTTTGTGGATGCATTATGGTGAGTTGCGAGAAAATGGACCTGCTGATGTGGTGATGCCACATTACATTCGCTGGCAAAAAGAATTCAATGCACTACCGCGTAAAAAGCGTGAAAAGTACATGTCACAGCGTAAAAAGTTACAACGTGATTTTTCAGTTCAAGATATTGCAGAGGCAGAGCTACGTGAAACGTTAGAAGGTCCAAACCCTGACCCTACTCTTGTAGAAAGTCGTAAAGCGCGTGCTGAATTTGTTACAAAAGAGTCCAAGAAACTGAATAAGCGAAGCAATCCGCATCGCCTGGGATGGGTGAATTTAGCGATTATTTTTGCACTAATTTTCACAATTGGCTATACAGCTTATACAACTGTTCATAGTGCTGAAGCGCAAAGAATTGAAGTAAAGCAAAAGAAAGAAGCATCTCGAAAAGCTAAAATAGCTAATGAAAAGAAAGCATCTGAAAAAAGAAAATCTAAAAAAGAGAAGCGGGAAAGTAGTGTAATTACGAGTGAGTATTCGCCTGTGCCCGAATCTCAAATTACCAATGAGACACCGGCCTCTATATTACAAGATGCTGGTAATCAAGAAGATGCTGGTAATCAAGAAGATGCTGGTAATCAGGGTGACACTGGTAACCAATCAATTGCAGGTAATCCGGCAAACGCAGGCAATCAGGCAAATACGGGTAGCCAAGCAAATGTTGGTGGGCAAACGGATTCCGGTAACCAAACTGATTCACAGGCGCCAGGAGATGCAACGGATGTACAAGGTACAACTGATGCGGATTCAAATGGTGTAAATTAAATCGTAAAAAGTTGAGAGGACAAATAGTCCTTTTTGTAGAGGAGTTGTAGACATTATGATTAATGCACTCAAAATACTTTGGGAGCAAGTAACCAATTTGCCATTGATTATCCGTATGGTGAAATTTGGGGACCAAAATACCTATGGTAGCTTTATACTTGGACAAACCTGGAAAATTGTGAACCCAATTTTGCAAGTAACCGCTTATTTTTTGGTTTTTGGTTTAGGTTTTAGACAAGTAACTATGCCAGGTGCTCCCACATCAAGTCCGCTTTACTATTTAGCATGGATGATGTTTGGAATGGCAATATGGCGTTTTATGAACGAAGCAATAATGAATGGTTCATCTTCCATTAAAAGACAACTTAAAATTGTGACAAAGATGAAATTTCCCATGTCAGTTTTACCATCAATTTCAATTGGAACATCAATTTGGACATTAATTGTACTAACGGTACTTGGACTGGCTTTTTTGTTCATTTCAGGACAACCAATCAGTTCGCATTGGCCATGGGTAATCTATTATCTTATTGCCACATTAATATTTGTTTATAGTTTTGCATTGTTTAATTCAACAATTTTAATTATAATTCCCGATTACATCAGTATTTTGCGACTTGTTATGTCGATGGGAATGTGGTTTGCAGGTGTTATCTTTAATTTAGGACAAATGAATAATCTTGTTGGAGATATTTTAAGATTAACACCATTTTATTATTTAGTTGCTGGTTATCGTGATGCATTGTTTGCACCTGATCCAGTATTAGCACGAGAGTTTACTTCAACGACTATTATTTTCTGGTGTTCAGTTCTACTATTGCTAATTGTGGGAACTTACTTGCATCGTAGTTTTAAAGATATCTTTGTTGAATATAAGTAATTTAATCAATTTTTAAATTATTCTCAAGCTTAGTATTTCTTAAGGACGTTACAAGAATTGACTGTTACACTATAAGGTAGTCAAATAAAAAGTATCGTTTTTGAATTATATGAGTCGGATTTGATTCGTACATTACAGAAAATATTTAATTTAAGGGGAGCAATTTATGGCAGCGCCGACATCATATTTAGTTATCGAAGAAGTTCATTTATGCATGTTAAACATTTTAGATGATATTTTGGCATATTTAAATGAGCATGATATTCCATATGTGCTTAGTGGAGGCTCGGCTTTGGGGGCCATTCGTCATCGCGGATTTATTCCTTGGGATGATGACATTGATTTAGCAATTCCACGTGAAGGGTACAATGAATTTTTAAAGAATTATAAGCCAACAAATAAAGACTATTCAGTGATTAGTGTCTATGATTCAGACAATTCTGATATATCATATATGCGTGTTGTTGATGAAAAGACCGCTTCAAGTAACCGATATTTAAATATTAATAATGGTATCTTTGTGGATGTCTTTCCGATTGACCATTTGCCTGACAGTAGTTTTGGTCAACATATGGCTTGCTATCGCATGAAATATCTTGATTTTTTGCGTAATTCAACCCGTCGAATTGAATATAAAAAAGCAGACGGTATGGTCAGAAACACAATGAAGCGTGCGTTTGCCTTCGGATTGCGTAACAAAAAAATTGGTTATTATGCGAATAAAATGAATAAGTTGGCACTTAAAACCAATGAAAAAAATAAAGATAGTCACACTGTTTCTTTGTATGTTGTGCAAGGAATCAACAAATTGCGTGAAAATAACACGGTTGAGACGTACACAACTGATCGTCAAAAGGCAATGTTTGAAGGACGTGAAGTCTATGTTCCTGGTGAAAAGTATCTCGTAAAGATATATGGGCCAGATTATATGGAAATCCCACGTAAGCATAAGACTCATGGAAAGTTCTACATCATTAATGACAAAGATACTGGGTTATCGTGGCGAGATGCACTTGAGCAACTTAATGACCAAGATGAAATGGAAGAATCTAATAACGAGGAGGACAATCAAGCATGACAGCATTAATTAAAGCCGTGGATAAAATTGATGATATTTATCATTCAATTGATGCTTCGCTTCGTTCTGATTTAGAAACCATTTTATATCAAGCCGCCCAATCAGGTGAGTTTGGGGTCGTTTTAGAACAGCATAATGATTTGTTTGATAAGCTACGCTTAGCCAATTTTTTTGAGATGCCACTAGGCTTTAAGTTGGTTAGTGCGAATTTGGCAAATGGAGATGTTCAAAGTTCTTTGCTTTGGGGTACGGTATCAGTGAGAAATTCCAGTCTAGTTACTGACTTGATCGCACAATCAATTGAGAATTTTGAGAGTCATTTGACAGAATCAGAACAACAAATTTTTAATCGTATTTCACAGAAAATTGACGAGAATAATTTTTTTGAAAATACAGAAATTCCAGTCTTGGATGAAGAAGCATTCTTCGTTGAAGAGCATGCAATGTATTTCCGAGCATATGGATACCGGATTAAATTTGGTTTGGGTCAAAATCCTGAAATTGTTGGTCGCGCCGAACGAAAATATGCAGTCCGTTTTTTGACAGTATATTAAGACAAACAAAAGCAGTTATGTCATATGACATAACTGCTTTTATTTTGCCAAAAATGGTATGATAAAAATAAAAAAGAGGCTATGTTATGAAGCAAAGATATGAAATTCCAACTGCGGTGTATGCACTAATGTATGATGGAAACCAAATTTTACTACAAAAAAGAAATCATACTGGAATTGAAGATGGGGCCTTTGACCTAGCGACTTCAGGGCACGTTGAGGCTGGAGAAACATATGTAGATGCCATTGTTCGTGAACTAAAGGAAGAACTGGGCATTCAAGTTTTACCAGAGGATGTTGCATTTTCAAATATGATTCATTCCAAATATCATGATGATGGTTTGGTTTATAATAATGTATATTTCAAGATAAAGCATTATACAGGCACGCCTGCTGTAATGGAGCCAAGTAAGAATGCAGGTCTCGAGTGGTTTGATTTACAGACATTACCTGATAACTTAATTGCTGACCGACGCCTAGGCATTGAAAATGATCTCAAGCATCAAGCATTTGCAGAGTTTGGCTGGGAATAGAAAATTCAAGACGAATTGAGGAGATAAATGCATAGAACAAGAAAACATGTTATAGCGTGGTTATTGAGTTTGCTGACGGTTGTCAGTGCTGTGCTCTTAGGGTTAACAAGTATTGCGTCGGCTGACGATGATTATGCAATTACTAATTTTGATCAACAAATTCAGGTTCAATCTGATGGCTCAGCCGATGTCTACTTAAAAACAACTTATCGCTTTGATGATGATATGAACGGTGTCTACATGCAGCAAGGGCTAGGCGATGATGTGTCCCTAGTTGGTACGCCTAAAGTAACTGTCAATGGGAAACCTATGGCTGCGTATTCCGAAGGATCTAAGCAGGGGTTAAAGATTGAAAATATCAATGACGGTGAAAAAGGGGTTCGCTTTAAATTATACAACCCGGTTGAATACGGGGATACGACAACCATTGAATGGCGTTATACATTAAATAATGTGGCCAAAAGATACCAGGATGTCGGTGAGTTAAATTGGCGCGTTGTGGGCGGAAATTGGATGGTGCCATTTGATAAAATGCGAGTTTCTGTGACATTTCCCAATGCACCTTTAAAAGATGAAAAAACTTGGCAACACGGTTTAAGTAAACAAGAGGGAAAGTATGAAAATAAAACGGGCCGTTGGTTGTATGAAGACACTGATTATCCTGAAGAGCAACCGTTAGAGTTACATATGATTTTTGACCCAGCTACTTTAAATGATGCCAAAGTGATTCCTGAAAAAAAGCGTGCTGAAATTGAGGCGCAAGAACAGGCTTTAGCTGATCGTGAAGCTAAACGTGTCCGTCAGTATCAATACTTTCAAATTGGATTATTTGTACTGGTAGTCGCTGGCTATGTTTATTTACGTCGTTATTGGCAAAAAACACAAGCTTTAAGCGCTTTTGAAAGAGATCAAGAGCGTCAGTACGATTTACCATCGAATGACTTGCCAGCCACGATTGGGCGACAATTATATGATAATGATTTAGAAGATCAAGTTACGTTATCAGCGACTTTGATGGACTTGATAGCACGCCATTATGTTGAAATTGAAGATTTGACACCGCATAAATCCGGACGTCGTAAACAGTTTATCTTAACGCTAAAAAAGCCAGTTGATGATTTACAAATGTTCGAACAGACTGCTTTGGTATTAGTATTCCAACAACCCCTACAGGTAGGCATATCAATCGAAAGTAATAAATTGGAGCGTAAGCGAAATTCTGAGAAAAAGAAATATGCTAAAGATATTAAAAAATATCATCGACAGTTAGTTAAGGCTTACCCCGATACGTTAATCGATCGGCCAGTTCGGCAACACTTGGATCAAAATAATATGATCCAATGCTGTTTCTTTGGCGTCCTAGCAGTGATGCAAGTGATGCTACTTTTGACAAATGAGGGGGCTGTTAATTATATTTATGGCTTACTAGGTGGTGCTATGATGGGAATTGGCATGACGCTGTTACTGGTACGTAGAAGCGTTCATAAATTTTCTTATACCTCGGTAGGAAGGCCAATTGCGCTAGACTGGCATCGATTTGGCAATATGCTGGACCATGTTGGTCAGATGTCAAAACGGGAGATTGATGAAGTGGTCCTATGGGATCGTTATTTTGCGTACGCCATTATTTTAGATAAAGCAGATAAGGTATCGGCTGCACTAGAAAAGTTGGATAATTCGCAGAATGCAGATTTTGCATCATCTCAAGTATCAACAACTGCAAAGATGATTTTTGCTTATCAATTATTCCAACCAAATGTATTAGGTAATAATTTACCATCAACTAGTTCTGGCTCAGGTGCAAGCGGGAGTGCCTTTGGTGGTGGCGGTACCTCTGGTGGCTTTGGCGGATCAAGCGGTGGTGGTGCATTTTAATAGTGTTAACATCGTATGAATTAAAACAGGGTCTACGGACGCTGTTTTTTTTGTAGCAGTGTCTTTCTTTATCTTTAAGTCTGCAGAACGTATAATTAAAAATAGTATGCGATATGCAGCAACGACAGAGAAAATAAAAAAGCAATTGGTGTAAAGGGATTTATGGTAATTGCATGAAATGGTGAAATCATGACGACATTAAAAGATGTAGCAGAAGCTGCAAACGTATCTCCGACAACAGTATCTCGAATTATTAATGGTGATAGTTCATTGAAAGTGTCGGATGGAACGCGTGAGACAGTTCAACAAAAAATTGAAGAACTTGGTTATCGGGTTAAAACGAAACGACCAACTGCCGGTAATAAAGTGGCGTTGATTACAGCGCTTTCCGAAGAGCGTTCAGTCAATGATTCCTATTGGCAAAGTATTTGTTTAAGTATTGAACGACATGCAAAAGATATCGAGATTACGAATTTAATCCGACTTAGTGATGATTTTCAGAAACATCAATTAGAGATGTATGATGCTGTCATTCTGGTGGGTGATTTATCTGAGCAATCTATTAATCAATTAGCCTCAATTAATCCCAACTTAGTGGCAGTAGATTCAAAAGCTGAACATATACATGTAACGAATATTGCACCTGATTTTGAGATAGTGATGAAAGAGATTTTAGAATCCTTACAAGCAAATCAATACCAAGCGGTAGCTTACATTGGTGGTATGAATCGTCTACAAGACGTTCAAACAGGGCAAGCTGTAGAAGCCTTGGATGATCGTTATTATATGTACCAATCATGGATGAAAAGTCATGGACAAGCTGATTATAGTTACATCGGAGAATGGGACGCACAGACCGGCTATGACGGTGTTGAAAAATTGTTGGCACAAAGCCCAACATTAAATGCAATCATTGTCGGATCTGATTTAGTGGCCATGGGGGCCATGAATAAACTTAAAGAATTAGAATTAGTACCTGGTAAAGATATTCAGGTAATTAGTTTTGATAATCTTGATTTTTCACAATATTTAAATCCCAGCTTAACGAGTGTTGATTTGAATATTGATGCGTTGGCGCAAATGGCGATAAATCAGGCTGTGAGCTTAGCTCAAGCGCCTAGGGATTGGATGGCCAATATTAAAATTCCAGGCAAAATTTTATACCGAGATACCTACCAAGGTTAGAATTTGTTTTTTTGAAAGCGTTTACACAGGTAAACTGACATGTTGAGTGTTCAGTAAAATTTTACTGAAAGTATTTTTTAGGGATGAATTGATGCGAGCTGGCCTTTACGAGACTTTTGAGCAAGCTGATTTTACAACAAATGTTTATCATTTTAAGGCACTTTAAATCGTAGCATAGAAAAAAACGGTATGGCTGTTAAACCATACCGTTTTTTTTAGAAATTTAAACGAGTTTATGTGCAACAAATTGATCACCAAGATACTTGCTTGTCCAAGCCACGATAATAACGACCGGATAGAGGCTTAAGGGGCAAAGGACCAGGTAGACAAGGGCCATAATTAAGGGACTACGATTAATAAAGACAGACGCTGCTAATGAGGTCACAATCACAAAAATAGGCGAGAAGATACCAACTAAGCTAGCTAAGACACCTGCAAATAGAAAACTTGAAAGCATGGCTGGAAAAATTAATCCACCACGCCAGCCAAGGTAGAAGCCAACGTTAGAAAGAATGGGCTTTCCGAGGGCCACAAGCATTAGAAAAGCAAGTGAATAAGCGGTTGGTTGTTTAACAATCGCGATTAATTGTTGTTGGCCTGAGAATAAAAACATTGTTGAATAGTAACCGACAGCACCAATGATGATACCACCAACGATGGGGCGTAATGTTTGGGGCATGGTCATACGATTTGAAATCTGTTCAGTCCACTTTGTAACGTATTTAAAGTAAATCCCAAAGACAACCCCAGTTAAAATGGCTAATGGTAAGAGATAGAGTTGTTGCCAACCCCAATCCAGCGTGAATTGTTTGAAAATACCAAATAATTCATTCTTTTCAGTATCAAAAATTCGATAGGTGAATAAAAAGGCTAATAGTGCTGAGATACCAGCGATAATATGCACATTGTGCGAACCTTCAGTGACACGGACGGCTTTATTATTATGGGTGAAGCTATTTAAGTCTGGTTTCATCCATTGAAATAATCCGACAATTAATCCAGCTAAAGGTGCTTCGGGTCCAACACTTCCACCAAAACTTAAAACAATCAGGGAAGTGATAAAAACACGAGGAATATCTTGGCGATAAGTCTCGCCTAGATGCTTGTCAACAGTTAGCTCAGCAATGGTGCGAGGGTAGCCGACTGCATATTTTTGAAGTATCCCTAATAGCAGGCCACCAACCACACAAACAACGAATGTATAAGCTGAAGGGCTAAGCCCGACCATTTTAGGTAAAGTTGACCAAAGGGTATCAGATAGGTAAGTTGTTGATGCGGCGAAGATTGCAACGACAACCCCGGCAACAAGTGATTTTAATAAAACCCGCAGTAGAGTTTGTTGATTTTCTTTCTTAATGAACACTAGTTAATCCTCGCAATATTTTAAAAGTATTTAATGTTAATTTTTTTGTCTAAGACTGATTATACTAGTTGTAGCCGTGTACGCAACTGAATTGAGGTAATAAATTCCTAAAATTTTAACTTTCGCTTAATAAAAAACAGCTATGGTGTTCTCTACTAAAAAGGGAATGGTGATATAAAATGATGAAAAAACAACTAGGCTATGCCTTTCTAATTGGGGTACCGCTATTTTATGTATTAGCAGCAATCGTCCCATTTTTACCAGTCGATGTTAAAATTAAAGGCATGCTTGTACCGGCATTAATTGTGATTGCAGATGTATGTTTCTATATTGCTGCGTTGTTCTTAGGTAAAGAAGTGATTACGAAAATTAAAAATAAGTTTTCACGTAAGAAGCAAACTGTAAGTGTTGACGAACAAGTTAAATAAGCTAATTAATATGAGGGGCTATAATCTGTCTGGACATGATATATGTTTTAGAAAGCGTTTTCGTGTGACCAAGTCAACTTTCATTTGCAAGTATCATTTCACGAGCAAATGTGACTGTGAAACCTTTGAAAAAGGACTATCATTAAATTATACAGATGATTCAAAGGAATCATTTATTAAGACAAATGAAGTGTTTTTTTACAGGAGGTAATTCACAATGAAGGCAGCAGTATGGCATAGTCAAGGTGATGTACGTGTTGAAGATGTAGAGCTAAAGCCCCTAAAGGCTGATGAAGTAAAGGTTCGAGTTGCTTATACTGGTATTTGTGGAAGTGATTTGCATGAGTATCAAGAAGGTCCAGTTTTTGTTCCGGTTGAAGCAGCAGATGAATTGACTGGTGGACAAGCACCATTAACAATGGGACATGAATTCTCTGGTGTTATCGCTGAAGTTGGTCCTGAAGTGACCGAATTCAAGGTTGGAGATTCAGTTTCAGTTAACCCAACAATTACGCATCGTAAGTCACCAGACGGTGTTGATGTGTATGATGGATATAGTTTTATTGGGTTGAGTACTGATGGTGGATTTGCCCCTTATGTAAATGTACCTGAAGGAAATTTGTATCATATTCCAGCTGAATTCTCAAAGCGTTTGGCTGCAACAATCGAACCAACGGCTGTTGCGGTTCAAGCGGTTAAAGAAGGTGAATTGAAGTTTGGTGAAACCGTTGCAATTTTTGGTGCTGGTCCAATTGGTGTCTTAGTTGCCGCTGCAGCTAAAGCCGCAGGAGCTACAAAGATTATTGCAATTGATTTGTCAGCTGTTCGTCTTGAAAAGGCCCAAGCTATGGGGGCGACTGATGTGATTAATCCCGCAGAAGTTGATGATACAATTGCTGAAATTGAAAAGATTGTACCTGGTGGCGTTGATGTTTCATTTGAAGTGGCTGGTGTTCAACCAACATTTGAACAAGCTATTGATGCAACACGCCCACGTGGACACGTTGTGATTGTATCAATCTTTGCTAAGCCAATTAGCTTTGATCCAATGCAATTGATGAATGCGGGTGTTAAATTAACAACAAGTATTGCTTACTCACGTGAGACTTTCCAACAAACAGTTGATCTAGTCGCAAGTGGACAAATTGATGTTGCACCCGTTATTACTGACGAAATTGCGCTTGATGATATCGTCGAAAAGGGCTTTGAATCATTGACACATGATAAGAGCCAAGCTAAGATTTTGGTTAACTTAGAAAACGAAGCCGACTAAATATTGATAATAAAAAAGCATGTCAACTAAATTCACTTAGTTGGCATGCTTTTTTTGTTTAATAGAAGAGATATTTTTGCATGAAATCAAGACTTTGAATAATTTCGGGCGTAATTTCGTCCGTTAGGGCATAAGTTAGGAAGGCCATTGAAATCGCAACATACAAATTAGCGCTATAATCTAAAGGTAAATTCATTCGAATCCCAATTGCGGGATGATTTTCGATGAAATAAGTAAATTCATCATGTAGAACTTGATTTACCTGATCTTGAAGTGGATTTGGAATGTCTGTAATGCCTAAACATGCAGAAATTTCCTCTGCATTACTTTGGAAGAAATCAGATAGCTCCAGTAAAATAACCGTTAAATCAGTGAGATTTTGTCGACGTTTACTAAACATTCTTAACTGTTCAGCGTAATAGAGATTAATTTTTTCGATGAGTGCAAATTTATCGACGTAGTGACGATAAAAGGTTGTTCGACTGACATCGGCTGCTGAACAAATTTGATTGATGGTCACTTTGTCAAAAGGGGTGGTTTCAAGCGTTTTGAAAAGACCTTTCCAAATTTGTTGTTTTGTTTTAGGGATTTCAGGACCAATTAACATACAGAAGCTCCTTTTTTACGTAAATAATTTTTTTAAATTTTAAAATGTTGTTATAATATATAAATTATAGCATAAGTTAAAACGATTTCACAGTCCTGAAATGTTGATTTGTCAGCAATGAAAGCGGTTAAAATGTTTTTTAAAAATATTTGTTTTTAGTTAAAAAATGCGCGTATATATTGAATATGTTTAAATCGGCATAACGGATTGAACTAGACCATTAAAAAAGATGCATCATGACGATGCATCTTTTTTTAATTAAGCGGGTTCATTTTTAGAAGAATTAAAGTAGGCTAGTGCTAATCCTAGTCCAGCACCAACTAAACCAGGAACAACCCAACCAAGACCATCACTCGCAAATGGCACAAATTGGTGATAAGCATCAAAGAGTGGCTTTAGAACAGGTGTTGATGCAAAAGGTGCAGCTGCCAAGGCATCTAAACAGGCTGAGGGTGTTACAAATAACATGGTTAGTTGATACACGATAGGAGCACCGCCGAAGAAACGCTTTGTTAAGGAAAGTACGATTAAAGCGAGTACAAAAGGATAGATAAACATCAAAACCGGAACTGACCAAGCGATGATGTTTGTTAAGCCGGCGTTGGCTGTCGCAAATGACCCAACAGCAGAAACAACTAGCCAAGTATTATATGAAAATTGTGGGAAGATTAAATGCATATCATGCGCAAATGAAGAGAATAAACCAACCGCAGTTGTGAAAACAGCTAAGATGACTAAGACACCAGTGAGGACAGATCCAAATGTGCCAAAGTAATGGTTAATGATAGCCATTAATGAGATACCACCATTTTCGGCTGGATTCATGATCGCTAAACTAGAAACACCTAGGACGATTAGGGCTGTATAGATGATCGCTTCAAGGATGATACTAAAGAGTCCAGCTTTAGCCAATGTTTTTGATACTGCGGCACCACGGTAACCAAGACCACGTACGGCATAAACGACAGAAACAGCTAAGGCGACTAGGGCGATACCATCCATTGTGTTATAACCATCTAAGAAACCTTGCATAAACGTATGTGATTGATACATTTCAGAGACAGGTTGTTGAAGATTACCCATGGGGTTAAAAGCAGCGACGGCTAAGATAATCACTAACAATAAGATGAGAACAGGCGTTAGGTAACGACCAATCCAAGCCGTGACACGTGAATCAGTGATACTTAAAACAAAGGCAAGGGCAAAGAAGACGAATGAGAAGGCAACCATCCCCAAGGTCTGCCATTGTTCAGGTAAAAATGGCGCGATGCCCATTGTGAAACCAGTTGCAGCAGTACGTGGTGTGCCAAAGAATGGACCGATGGTCATATGAATTAAGAAGAGCAATGCCATACCAAACCAAGGTGCAACAGGCTTGGCAATGTCATAAACGCTTTCTGAATTCGTCATTGAAACAGCTAACATGGCCAGATATGGAACGACAGTTCCGGTAACTAGAAAGCCAAGTGTCGCGATGAACCAGTTCGAACCGGCCATTTGACCAAGTTGGACCGGGAAAATTAAATTCCCGGCTCCAAAAAACATACCAAAGATGAGGGATGACATGAGTAATAAGTCACCATATTGTTTTCGACGTGATTGTTGCATGGGTGGTACCTCCTAATATATACCATAAAGACAAAAAAACACGATTGGCTACATAAAACAGCCAATCGTGTTATAGAGTTATCCATCACTCATCACAATTGAACTGCTCGCTTTGTTGGTTTAACAAAGCGAGCAACTCAAAAGGAAGCTTACTTCGTTAAACCGAAATAATCTTAATAATTGCGATTTGTTCAATTGTTTGATTTGATAAACGCATAGTGATGAACTCCTTTTCGTGTTTGATTAATTGATGACCTTTATATTAAATAAAAATGAGAAAGATGTCAATGAGGAAATAAAAAATAATTTTAAAAAAGGGAACAAGCGTCTTGTTGAATTAAAAAAGCGCGATTCATTGGAGCCGTGCTTTTTTAATATTATCCCAACTGTGAAAGCTTGGTTAAAGTTGACATATCATCATTGAGATCATCGTAAAGCTTACGATAGAGTGCGAAATACTCGTTATAGATTTCATGACGTTTTGGATCTGGTTCGACTTTTTCGCCGAGCACTTGCCAGTTTTTCACTTGTGAGAGGGTTAATGTTTCAGTCGCTAAACCAGCCAACATGACATCACCAAGGTTAGCCTCGGCATTTTCAATTGGGGTACGAATGGCATATCCAGTAACGTCAGCGAACATCTGGACCCATTCAGGCGACTGAGTGACACCACCAGCTAAGATGATGTAGTCGCCTAGATCTTGACCAGTTAATTCGATTGAGTGACGTAGGGCATACGCAACCGCTTCTTGGAAGGCATGGTAAATATGCTCTTTATTGTGGGCCAATGATAGGCCAAACAAAACGCCCTTAGCATCAGAATTCCAAACGGGGGCACGTTCCCCCATAAAGTATGGCAAGACAACTAAACCGTTACTTCCAGCAGGAATGTCTTTAGCACGTTCACTGAGTACTGCATAGGCATTACGTCCACCTGCTTTTTGTTCTGAGACTTCTAATTCAGCGAAGTTATCACGGAACCACTTGGTAATGGCACCGGCTGTTGCGGAACCACTGAAGTTGTAGTTGAGTTTTTCTGATTTGTAAGGATATGGCCAGACGATTAAGCCTTGATCTTTAATTGGTTCCTCACTGACAAGGGCAGCATTCATTGAAGTTCCAATCGCAGCAACATAACGACCAGGTTCTAAGACGCCCATCCCAACATTCGCTGCACCCACATCGACACCACCAACAATGACGGGCGTGCCAACAGGCAAACCAGTTTCTTCGGCGGCCTTTGTTGTAATGGTACCAACGATTTCAGTCGCATCAACTAAACGGTCAGGCATCATTGAACGGGGGATGTCTAATTCAGCGAGTAATTCATCTGACCACGTGTTTTCATTAATGTCATACACACCACCGATATTCCCAGCAGCCGAATAATTAACGGCAGTATTGCCAGTCAAATCTTTAACAATGAAGGTGTCAGGTGGTAGAAGTTCTTTGATTTGCGCCCAGTTTTCAGGTTCATTTTGCTTAATCCACAAAATCTTTGTGTAACCATAATACGGATCAACAACGTCATTACCTGTGATATCTGATAACTTTTGCAAATCAATATGATCTTTGACCCATTGCACTTGTTCTTCAGCACGGCGGTCCATCCAAATTAAGGTTGGACGGACTTCCTTGCCCTCAGCATCAACAGGTATGCCTGATCCACCGTAAAGGGCTGAAATACCAATGCCTTTAATATCAGTTGGCGTAACACCGCTATTTGTGACAACTTGTTTGATTGATTGTTTGGCAGCAGCCAACCAAACGCTTGCCCATTGCTCAGCCCAAAGTGGCTTAGGTGTTAGAACGTCATATTCTACAAGGCTTTGAGCAATTAACTTACCACTCGTATCCATCAAGACACTTTTTGTCCCTGATGTTCCAATGTCGGTTCCAATTAAATAATTCATAATGCTATCCTATTCTTAAATGACAGGTGCCAGTAAAAAGGGGACTGATTGTTTACCAGGCCGTGAAGGCACCATCGATTCCAAAGTCAGCGCCAGTTGCAAAGCTACTTGCATCAGAGGCTAGATAAACGGCAATTCCTTGCAATTCTTCTGGCTTACCCATCCGACCAAGCGGTGCCCAGTCATTCCAAATATCAATTAATGGCTTCAATTCTTCAGAATTCAAAGTTAAGTCAGTTGCCATGTAACCTGGCGAAAGCGTGTTAACACGAACACCCTTCTTAGCCCATTCAATTGCTAATGACTTTGAAAGTTGAATGACACCAGCCTTTGAGGCGTTATATGAAGCTTGTGGTTGTGGACGATTAACGATGTGCGCAGACATTGAAGCCGTGTTAATAATTGACCCACCACCATGTTCAAGCATGTACTTTCCTGCAGCTTGTGATGTTAGGAAAGTCCCGTTTAGGTTAATGTTGATGACCTTGCTCCATTCTTCGAAGCTTGTCTCTTCAGCAGGGGTGTTAATAACAATTCCCGCATTATTGAAGGCAACATCCAAACCACCTAATTCTGTGGTGATCGTTTCAATCATTTGGTCCACATCGTCTGGGTTTGTCACGTCGGCTTTAACAGCAATCACTTTACGGCCTGTATCAGCAGCAATTTCGTCAGCAGTTGCTTGTGCCTTTTCCAAGTTGATATCAACAATTGCTAAATCAGCTCCCGCTTGAGCTAAACCTTCAGCCATTGACTTTCCTAAGCCTTGTGCACCACCGGTGATATAAATCTTTTTGCCATCTAAACGAAGATTATCCATAACAGTCATAAGAAAAACCTCTTTTCTCAAATATAAGTAACGTCATTAATTAAAAGTTTTAACATGTCTCTGTTTCACAAAGAGTACACCATTAGATTATGATAGCGCTTACAGAATGTCAAGCGTTTTTATAAAATGATTTTACTTAATTGGGGGTAATTTGCGGAAATGTGTTCCAAACAGTACACTTAACATAATGTTTAAGAAGAAAGTTTGAGGGGTTATGGCTGATCAAGGAATGAAAGCAGTGCAAAAGAATAATTTTTCAGAAACCTTTCGCTTGTTTTATGAGCATGAATCGTTATCTAAAAAAGATATTGCACAAACATTAGGCAATAGTTTGCCAACGGTATCAACAAATTTGACGACATTGTTGGAAAGAGGACTGATTCTAAAAGATGGCCGTTTCACTGGTGCGCGGGGCCGTCGCGCCGATCGATATATTTTGAATCCAAGCGCATTTGGTTGTGTGGGGTTAGAAATTTTTCGTGAGTTTGTGTCAATTGTCTTGTTGGGGGCCAATGGAGCGGTACGACAACAGCACCAGCTAATGATTGATTTCAAGAATGAACCGGGCTATTACAAAAAAATTAGTCAAGAAATTCGGAATTTTGTTTCCGATAGTGAGTTTGATGAAGGTGAAATTATTGGCCTAGGTGTCGGTGTGCAGGGATTAGTGTCATCTGATGGTCAAGAAATTTTGTACGGGAAAATCTTAAATATGACCGGGGTAACAACTGACGTTTTTCAACGCTATTTACCCTATCCAGTCTATTTCGTGCATGATGCTGATGCGGTCGCAATTACCGAACAACATGTTGCAAAACGTCAGGCCGATGCAGTCTACCTATCAATTGGAGAACACCTGGGAACGGCAATGATGGTGGATGGACAAATTTATCATGGTACCTTTGGGAGTAGTGGGACAATGGAACATATTTCGATTAATTCAAAATATGGACGTCGTTGTTACTGTGGTAGACGTGGGTGTTTGGAAACTTACGCATCCATATCCGCGTTACTGCATGGACGGACGGAAAATTTGGATCAATTCTTTGAGTTACTGAATGTAGGTGATGAAAAGGCGCTAGAACGCTGGAATAGCTATCTTGACCATTTGGCCCATGCCATCGTTAATTTGCAAATGTTTGCCGATAATACGATTGTTTTGGCAGGAGATTTAGCGCGTTTTATTAATCAAGATACGTTACAGCGTCTTCAAAAACGAATTGCTAAAATATCACCATTTCCCGAAATTGCTGCGCATTTGGAAATTGGAAAAGCCGATCGTTATGTCGTTGCGGAGGGAGCGGGGCTCCCCTATTTACAAGCATATATTGATTCAATTTAAAGCATACCGAGGCGGTATGCTTTTTTATTTTTGTAAAATGAATTAATAAAAAGCTTGTGATTTTTACAAGGCTCAGGCATAATCTTTCTTGTAAGCGTTTGCAAAGAACGCAAAATTATTGTTTTTGGATTGTGAAAAACGATTCTTGGGATACCTTAGGAGAAAGAGGAAGGTTATGAAAAAGTATCTTTCATTTGCTGTTGGTGCCTTTGGGCACGATGCCTTTTATAATACTTTAAGTCTGTATTTTGTGATGTTTGTGACGAGTCAACTATTCGTGACGAATGACCAAAATTTTAATTCAACGATGATTGGTTATGTGACATTACTCATGACAGTTATTCGTGTTGGTGAAATTATGTTTGATCCAATGATTGGTGGGGCTGTTGATAATACCCAGACGCGTTGGGGAAAATTTAAGCCTTGGTTATTGATTGGAACGATTGTCGCCTCATTGATGTTGGTTTTAATTTTTACTGACTTTGGTGGTTTAGCAACAAACAAACCAATGCTTTACTTGGTTTTGTTTGGAATTGCCTTTTTGCTATTAGACGTGTTCTATTCATTTAGTGATATTGCATTGTGGTCAATGTTGCCAGCCTTATCATTGGATAGTGAAGAACGGACAAAATTTGGAACATTCTCACGTTTTGGATCAACCTTGGGTGCCCAAAGTGTGATTATCATTATTGTCCCCGTCGTAACCTTCTTCTCAGGTATCTTTGGTGCCTCAGCGGGCGAGCAAAATAAGTGGGGATGGCTTGGTTATGCCATGGTTATTGCCTTGCTTGCTTCAGGTGGTGCAATCTTCCTTTCTCGAAATGTGAAGGAAGATGAAAATGTGATTCGTGAAAATGTGGAACATACACGTTTCCGTGATGTCTTTAAAGTGATTGGCTCAAATGACCAATTGATGTGGTTAGCATTGAGTTATTTCTTGTTTGCCTTTAGTTATGTGATTAATAATTCACTCTTGTTGTACTATTTCCGTTATGTGCTTGGACATGCTGAAGCTTATACAATTGTTGGTGTGATTACTTGTTTCTTAGGTGTATTGTCCGTATCAATTTTCCCAGCATTAGCGGCAAAAATTGGACGTAAGTATGTTTATATTGGTGGGATTGGCATCATGTTAATGGGATTCATTGTCTTTGCTGTTGCGGGACAAAGTGTACCCATGGCTTTGGTTGCATCATCAATAATTTTCTTCCCGTATCCATTAGTATTTTTAGCTACGCTGATGACGATTAGTGATTTAGTTGAGTATGGGCAATTGAAGAGTGGTAAGCGTAATGAAGCGGTGACACTATCAGTGCGACCTTTGATTGATAAATTAGCCGGTGCATTCTCGAATGGAATTGTGGGAATCGTGGCAGTGGGTGCCGGAATGACTGGTAATGCATTACCAAGTGATATTACGCAATCTGGTTTGTTACAATTTAAAGCCTTTATGTTCTATGGACCAATGGCATTGCTTGTTGTGTCAGCCCTTATCTTCTTATGGAAGGTGACTTTGACCGAAAATAAGCATGCTGAAATTGTTGAAGAACTTGAAGAGCGTTTGACAGCTGAAGATGCATAAAGTAATCAATGCAAAAATATACCTATGTCTATTCACTAGATATGGGTATATTTATTTGTCAGCACGTGGCTATAATTAAGCAAGAACGATATTGTTGATCAGTTATATTTAGGAGGAAACACGATGATTACACAAAACACATTTGGTAAAGTTCAAGGACAGGATGTTATCCGTTATACAGTTGAAAATCAGCATCAAACTCGGATGAGTGTGCTTAATTTTGCTGGTATTTTACAAGAATTCTCTGTCGTTGATGCTGATGAACGCATAAATTTATTGCTATCGTCGGACCGAATTGAAGGTTTCACCGAAAATCCTTTTAATATAAATCGCGTTATTGGTCGGACCGCCGGACGAATTAAAAATGGGACTTGGACCCAAGCGGGGGAAAAGCATACGGTACCAGTAAATGACGGCCCTAATTCACTACATGGTGGTGCTGAAGGAATTGGGAACCAATTTTTTGATGTGACAGTGGATGCAGATGCGAATCAGATTGTGCTCACGTATCTTGCTCAAAACGTTGATGATGGATTCCCTGGTGATTTAAAGGTAAAAGTTGTGTATACACTGACTGAGACTGATGAAATTAAAATTGATTTTGAAGGTCAGCAAGCAGGAGAAGCGGGGCTATTTAATCCAACGGTACATGCCTATTTTAATTTAGGTAATGCCGAAGCGACCGATTTAATGCAGCATGATTTAATGATTAATGCTGAGCAACATTTAGAAACGGACCAAGAAAAATGCCCAACCGGTGTCTTTACTAATAATGCGGGGACTCCCTTTGATTTAAAATTCCGACATGATTTAGGCACAATTTTACCAGAGATGCATGCAAGTACGGATGAACAAGGTTTTGATGATGTATTCGTTGTGCCAGCTGATTTCAATCAAATTGCGGCTAGTGTTAGTGATCGTGCGTCTGGTCGCCAAGTCGATATTTACTCGGACCGAAATGCAATTGTTGCTTTTACTGCGAGTCAGATGGACAACCAAGTACGCTATTTGAATCGTGGGACTAGTAAACCGTGGATGGCAGTTGCTTTAGAAGCTCAGATGTTACCAGATACGCCAAATCATTCGGATTTTGGAGATGTCTCAATTGACGCAGGCGCATCGACCGATTACCACATCATGTATAAATATCATAAAAACTAAGCGAATCAACTTTACTTAAGTGTTATAAATCTAAAAGCTTTGTAAATGATTGATTTAAGTTGGTTTTGACTTCCTAGTTTAAAAAGAAAGCGGTTACAAATTTAGGCGTTAGTGTTATACTTTAGTAAATGTTTACTAAAAGGTTTTTGGAGGATAGGATGATGGACGAAATTTTTGATAAATTAATTGCGGCATATCAATCAGAATTTGGGACAATGCCCACTGATAAATTTTTCTCACCAGGGCGGATTAACTTAATTGGCGAGCACACTGATTATAATGGCGGACATGTATTTCCAGCTGCCATTACAATTGGGACAAGTGGCGTTGCAGCAAAGCGTGATGATGACCTAGTAAAATTGTATTCTTTGAATTTTCCGGATGAACATATTAGTTTTTCGATCAACGATGATGAAAAATTACCTAATCATGCCTGGGGAAATTTTGTTAAAGGGGTCTTAATTGCAATGCGTCAGTTTGGTAATACCTTTGACACTGGATTTAATTTATTAATTGAAGGGAATATTCCAAACGCGTCTGGATTATCATCATCTTCATCCCTTGAATTATTAGTGGGTGTCGTCTTGAAACGATTGTACAATTTACCAATTCCTAGATTACAGTTAGTGGCTAGTGGACAGCGTGCTGAAAATGATTATATTGGCGTGCAGACCGGAATCATGGATCAATTTGCAATTGGCTATGGAGAAGAAAATCAAGCGATTTATCTAGATACGAATACCATGATTTATGAGATGGTTCCTGCTGATTTTAAAGATTATGACGTGATTATTATGAATACAAATAAGCGTCGTGAATTAGCTGATTCAAAATATAATGAGCGTGTTGCTGAAACACAAGAGGCGCTACGCCGTTTACAATTAAAGCTCGATATTCATACACTGGGAGATTTGGACGCTAAAACTTTTGATGAGCATGCTTCAATGATTGGTGATGAGACCTTGATTAAGCGGGCCCGGCATGCGGTATATGAGAATGAACGAACCATTAAAGCCAAAGCTGCTTTAGCTGATAATGATTTAGTGACCTTTGGTGCGCTCTTAAATGCATCGCATACGTCTCTAAAAGATGATTATGAGGTGACCGGAATTGAATTAGATACCCTGGTTGCGACTGCTCAAGAAAATCCGAATGTTTTGGGTGCGCGTATGACTGGAGCTGGTTTTGGTGGCTGTGCGATTGCATTAGTTAAACATGATGCGGTTGAAGCACTAGAACAGGCCGTTGAATCAGCATATGTTAAAGCAATTGGGTATGCCCCTGCTTTCTATGAAACACATATCGGGGATGGTGCCCGTTTTGTTGGAGAGGTATAGGGGTAGTTTCATGACGATTGAAAAACTTATTCAGTCTTTTGTCGCAGCAATTATTGCAGGTAGTGATTATGAAAAGTTTGATAATACCTATTTGTTTAATCAAATTTTAGGTTGGATTGGGAATCCTGATCTAACTGAGGCGCTGGAAAGCGATGTATCCCAGGTTGATACTTTAGAAATGATGGATACGTTGGTCACTATTGCCGAAAAAAATGGTAGCTTAGACCAACGTCAGATGAATCGTGATATGCTTGGCGCACAATTAATGAATTTTTTTGTACCACGTCCATCAGTTGTTAATCATCGTTTTCAACAATATTTAATCGAGGGTCCACAAGCTGCGACGAACTATTTTTATCAATTATCACAAAAGTCAAACTATATTAAAACGCGTGAAATTGCAAAAAATGACAGTTTTGATGTGACAACACCTTATGGGGATCTCGAAATTACGATTAATCTTTCGAAGCCGGAAAAGGACCCTAAGAAAATTGCTTTAGCAGGAAAGTCAACTTCTAAGCAATATCCAAGTACAGCGTTAGATATGAATAATGTCGGATTTTGGGGAAGTCAAAATCAGGCGGCTCGGGTCAATCATCGTGTTGTGGATGTCGTCTTAGATGGTGAAACATGGGGACTTCAGTATTCACCTTATGCTTACTTTGCTGAACATTGTATTGTGTTAGCGAAAACAGCACGTCCAATGAAAGTCGATGTTAAGCATTTGAAACAACTGATGGATTTTGTTGATCAATTCCCGGATTATTTTATTGGATCAAATGCTGATCTCCCAATTGTAGGTGGGTCAATTCTATCGCATGATCATTTTCAAGCGGGGAAGCATACCTTCCCGATGGCAAAAGCGTCATTGCGAGAACTAATAACGATTCCGGGCATTGATTTAGAATCAGCTGGCATTGTCAATTGGCCGATGTCTGTCATTCGTTTAATGGACCAGGACCAAGACAAGCTTTTGTTGGCAAGTGAAAAAATTATGCAAGCATGGAATAACTATTCCGATTCAGCTTTGTCGATTCAAGCTACCGATGCACAACAAACACGGCATCATACGGTAACGCCAGTGGTACGCAAGGAGCATGCAACCTATGTGGTAGATTTGGTATTACGCGATAATAATACTTCGATTGAATTTCCCGACGGTATTTTTCATCCACATCCTGATGTGCAACATATCAAGAAAGAAAATATTGGTTTAATTGAAGTCATGGGGCGTGCGATTTTGCCACCACGTTTAAAGCGTGAGTTACAAGATGTTGAACAATATTTGCTAGATCAGCCAAATGATATTCAAGCCATGCATTTAGCTTGGGCTGATCAAATCAAGGACAATCAGGTCGTCACACCAGAAAACGTTCATGCAGTCGTTAAGGATGCAGTCGGGCATGTGTATATGCAGGTGCTGGCTGATGCAGGTGTTTTCAAAGATGATACAACTGGTCATGCTGGATTTAAACAATTCATTGCTTCTATATAAATAAAAACGCACATGAAATTTATCATGTGCGTTTTTATTGTATTAGAAATACCAGCCGTAAGGGGCCTGCCTATATAATTGATCAATGACTAATTGATGTTGTTCGTTAAACATTTTAGGTTGGTCAGCGATAGAGACATATTCTAGTGCCAAGGTTTCGTCACCATCAGGGACTAGTTCACCGCCAACCTGGGTGACTTCGAATATGAAGCACGGAATCTGAGCTTTATCGCCTGAAGGGAACACTTGATGAAAATTTGTATCGACACCGATTAATGCTGTTATTTCAACATCTAAACCAGTTTCTTCTTTGAATTCTCTTTGTAAGGAAGTCATCGCACTTTCATTTAAATTTTGCATGCCGCCAACAAGGCTCCAGCCGGTTGAACCATCACCGCGTTTTTCTAAAAGAATTTTAGTACCGGTTTCATCGAATAAAACACCTGTAACCCCGGTCATAATGATTTCATCATGGCCGATTTTTGAACGTAAATCTTTAAAATATTTTTCCATTACCATAAGCAGACACTCCTTCATTAATTAAAATCCTTGAGAATATGATTTAATTTTATCACAGAAGGTTGAGGAGTACTCGTAAGCTGAGTTGTTAAAAATTTTTTGAAATGAAAAAATTAAGCATCATGACTAAAATGTTAGATTATTATTGTTAGTAATAAGTTAATAACATTTAATCTGTATTATTAATGTCGTTTATATTTTTATGGATAGCACAGCGACTAATTTAACAATTGACGACTTAAAACGTTTAACTTAAACTTATCAGGCGCATTTAATTTTATTAATTTTTAATAAGAAAAACAATCGATTGTATTTTCAAACAGAGAGGTCATATGCAAAATTTAGAAAATGCTACCGTGAAAAAAATAGCCCTAGCAACAGCGATGTTTGGCATGGGTTTAGTTGGTACGCCGGACGTTAAGGCGGATGAGATTAAGCAACACGCTTCAACAACAGTGAATACGGAACAACCAATAGCGAGAAAAGCAACTGTGCGACCAGAAAGCACACGGGCGCTATCAGGTATTCAGGTTAAGCCAAAAAATAAGCCTGATTTAAAACAGCAACCATTAGTGAAAGCGGGTCAAGCTCAAACAAAGCCAGTGGATGGTCCTAAAACAGGTGGTCAACAAGCGTCAGGATTGAAACCTAGCGCTTCCAAAGTTGCGCATACGGGCACGAATTCAAAGCAATTCGAACAAGACAATCAAAAAACGATTTCAAGACAAGTTCAGGCGACCCAAAATAGGCGTACGGAGAAAAAGGTTGAACAACTGCAAAGCCAACCGTCTGATAAGCAACGAGCTGAAAAGAAGATATTGCCACAAGCGTCTAAAGCAAAAAAAGAAATCAAGCCGGTGGCAAAACAAGTGGGTGACAAAACACAATCGGTTGGACAAAAGGGGCAATTGCAACGTCAAGTCGCTGATAAGCAACAACCAGAAGCTAAGGCATTGCCACAAACGCCTAAAGTAAAAGATGAAACCAAGCCCGTTTCAAAACAAACTGCTGACCGAGTAAAACCGATTCGAAAAAAAGCAATTGAAACGAACTTGAATAAGGGGTTACCTGCGGACTATGTCCCCAAAGATTACCATTATTCAGTAACGCAGGAACAAAATGCACGTTATTTGTACCAATTCTTTTCAGAGCGGGGTTGGAGCCGCAATGCGATTGCCGGTATGTTGGGGAATATGATGGTTGAAAGTTATCTATTACCCGATATTACTGAGTTTGGCGGCGGTGGTGGTTATGGATTGGTCCAATGGACACCAGCGGATAAATTAATTAATTGGGCGAAAGAAAATGGTTATGATCATCGCACTCTTTTTGCGCAGAGTATGCGGATACAATATGAAATGACCCACGGCATTCAATTTTACCCATCGAGCGCCTATCCAATCAATGCAGCTGAATACATGCAAAGTCAAGATTCGGCCTATCACCTAGCAAAGGTGTTTTTATCAAATTATGAACGACCATTTGAGAGTAATCAGCCTGAACGTGGAAATATTGCCATGTATTGGTATAAGTTTTTAGGAGCAAAGGAGGCTAAAACGAATGTCGTGCAAGTGCCGGGTGAAAAAACAAGTCAAAAACGCAAGCAAGGATATGAATTCAAAAATGGGGCTTGGTATTACTATCAAAATGGTAAGCCCATTAGTGGCTTCCGTAAATTTGGCCAGAATATGTTGGAGTATTATCGCCAAAGCGACCATACACAAGTTCGCAATAACTATGTGCAAGTAGGCACGAATGTGTATTATTTCGATGGTAAAGGTGATGCAATCAGTGGTTTCCGTAAATTTGGCCAAAACATGCTGGAGTATTATCGCCTAAGCGATCATACACAAGTCCGCAATAACTATGTGCAAGTTGGACCAGCTGTGTATTACTTTAATGGTGAGGGTGATGCAATTAGTGGCTTCCGTAAATTTGGCCAAAACATGCTGGAGTATTATCGCCTAAGCGACCATACACAAGTCCGCAATAACTATGTGCAAGTAGGGACGAATGTGTATTACTTTAATGAAGAGGGTGATGCAATTAGCGGATTCCGCAAGTTTGGTCAGAATATGTTGGAGTATTATCGCCCAAGTGATCATAAGCAAGTTCGCAATAACTATGTGCAAGTGGGAGCAAAAGTGTATTACTTCAATGGAGAGGGTGATGCAATCAGCGGATTACATCGTGTCAATCAACAACGCTTGGAATATTATGATGCTAAACATCATGCACGTGTTCAAAATGGCGTGGTGCACCTTAAACAAGGTGAATATTATTTTGACAAAACTGGTAAGGCGGTTGATGGTTTATATCAACACGCCCCAGGCAAAATTGCTTGGTATCATCCGAATTCTTTTGTGCGTGTGAAACAACCAGGCTATCATGCGATTAAAAAAAGTTATGTGTATCTCAATTCAAAAGGGGACGTGGTTACCGGATTTAGAAAGTATGGGAAATCTGGGTTAGAATATTATGACCTTAAAACAGGTATTCAAAAACGGAATCAACATTTAGTGATGGCGGGAAAACGTTACTTCTTTAATAAAGATGGAGATGCTGTAGGTGGATGGCAGAAGTTTGGTAAAAGAGACATGTATTTTGATTTGAAAACACATGTTGCGGTGCAAAAAAAGCAGCTAAAAATTGGCAAAATTAATTATCAGTTTGATGCTAATGGTTTTGCAACACGCAAGGGATGAACATGACCGATAAAAATTTAAGAATTTTCAAAATTGAAACTTTTTACCATGAATTTTGGCAGCAGGCTTAATATAATAATTCTCGCTATTGATTTTTTGGTTGTAATAGTAAAAATTCATTTTTTGGAGGTCGTACAAATGGGTACAATTTGGATGCTAATCGTTGGTGCTATTATTGGTGCCATTGGTGGTGCAATTACGAAGTCATCAATGGGGTGGATTGCTAATATTGTTGCTGGACTTGTTGGATCATGGTTGGGTGAAACCCTCCTTGGTTCATGGGGGCCACATATGGCTGGTATGGCATTAATTCCATCAATTATTGGTGCGGTTGTTGTTGTCATTGTCGTCACTTGGGTCATGCAACGTTTCTCAAATTAAACAATTTTAAAGCGTCGTGAGCAGAAGTATGCTCAGGCGCTTTTTTTGTGGTCAGGACTGAATTGACTTATTTTATTAATAAATTTATAATCTAGTTATCATAACTAGATTAAGGGGACTTTGAAAAATGGATACGGCGAATTGGAATGAGTTTAAGCTACCGCGATGGGAAGAATTGCCCAATCTGTCACTGTATTTAGATCAGGTCGTTGAATTAACGACAGAATCTTTGGCAGAAATTATGCCAAGCCATGAAAAAAAGGTGTTAACATCATCGATGCTAAATAACTATGTTAAGCAATCTTTGATGCCGGCACCGATAAAGAAGCGGTATTCAAAACAGCATATTGCCTTCTTGATTGTCATCACGTTAATGAAACAAACGTTCAGTTTGTCAGAAATTGAGACGACTTTAAATTTGGCACTAAAAGAGACATCACTTAAAGAATTTTATAACGAGTTTGTCCAACAACAAGAGCAGTCTTTAGCATTTGTTAGTCAAAATATGCAAGCGAATGCAAGTGATGGTGAAGATCCAAATCAACTCATTCAAGCTGTGACTTTGGCAATTGCAACAAGTCTATACAGTAAACAATTGATTGAAACAATGTATTTGGAAACACAGAAATAGTTTTTTAAGCATGATGACAAATTCAATAGACAGCGCTTTCATTTTGGCGGATAATAAACATATACAAAATTAAAATGAGGATTATATTGGAGGATTCGATCATGATAGATACCTATAAAGTAATTGCCAATGCATATAATGCTGGTGTTTCAGAACAGTTCAAAATTCCAGAAAATATGACTGGACAAGGTGAGACCAAGGTATTAAATACAGATAGCATTGATGTTTGGTTTGACATGCAAGGCGAACAAGTTGAATCGATTAAAATTGACTGCTTTGTCGAAGGTGATCATCATTTTGATGAAGTCTTTATTGGTTTTGAAAGTGGCTTAAAGATATCGTCTCGGATTTTCTTTGATGCTTACCAAGAGCTTCTTAATACTGATAGTAACCATACAACAGGTGAGACGAATGGTTTTAGAGTTGACTACATGCGCGAAAATGGGCATGTGTTTGCAACATTTAATCGGAGTACAACCTTATAAAAATAAACGTTTTCAGTTGAATTTGGGCGTTGTATTCGGTGTGATTTGTGAGGCGACTTGTAAAGTAACAAATGGATTAAAAATGTACTTTTAAAGGCATTTTCAAAGCTTTTTTGGCATTCCTTAAATTTGACTTAACTTATGTATTTTGATATATTTACTGAGATATGCGCGTGAAATTTTATGAGGGAGGTAGCTTTAAGAATGACGGAAGAGTTGTCACATAGTGAAGTCCACGAGACAATGACAGATATGCTAGCGGATCTTGCTGTTTTTGCAATGAATCAAGATTTAAAACTATTTCTCCTTGGTGGCACTTTATTAGGAAAAATTCGTGATGGAGAACTTATCCCTTGGGATGATGATATTGATGTTGGCTTGAGACGTGAGGATTATGAAAAATTTAAAACACAATATTCTTCAAAAAATCCGAATTATTATTTATTAACCGAAGAAGAAGCCCAAAATGATTTTCCGTATATGCGCTTAATTGATAAGACAACGCATTCGAAATCAAAGTATTATGAACAAAAGCACGGTATTTTTATTGATATTTTTCCAATTGATGACTTCAGTAAAAACAAAATTCAATTAGATATTTTCTTTATTAAGCACAAGTATCTAAATGTGATGAGAAATATTGGACGGTCAACTGGTAAGTATCCGAAAAAAGCCAAAGCAAAAAAAATAAAAGAAATGTTGCGACAAGCACTACCAAATTTGTCTGCGCATAAGTTAGCAGTTTCAGAAGATAAATATGTAAAAAAGTTTGCTGGGAATCCCAAAAAGCCAAAGCAATCGGGAGTTCTTAATGGGATGTATGGTCGAAAAGAAGTCTTCCCTGCCAAAATGTGGCGCGAAGTAGAACGTGTCGATTTTTTAGGTATTCCTGTTTGGCAGGTTAAAAATTATGATGAGTATTTGACACAGTTTTTTGGTAATTGGCATGTGAAAGAAAAGCATGAGAAAAAGCATGGTTCTTTTTATAAAGGAGAGGGATAAATGATTTACGCACAAGTGATGGCTGGTGGAATTGGAAGTCGTATGGGACATACAGAGCGACCAAAGCAATTTTTAGATTTAGCTGGGCGACCAATTATTATACATACGCTTGAAAAATTTGCCTTGATTCCTGATTTCAAGAAAATTGTTGTATCAATTCACCCACAGTGGGTGCAATATGGTAAGGATTTAATTGCGCAATATATTGATGACGACAGAATTGTTGTGATTGAAGGTGGGGCTGAACGTAACGACAATGGGTGCAATCAACTATATTCATGATCAATTTGGTGCAAATGAAGATGATATTTTGGTTATGCACGATGCTGTTCGTCCTTTCGTTACGCGACATATTATTATGGAGAATATCCGCCTAGCTGAATCATATAAAGCTGTTGATACTGCAATTGGTGCCACAGATACGATTGTAAAAGTTGAAAATGATGAAGTTTCGGAAATTCCAGTTCGTTCATTCATGTACCAAGGTCAGACACCACAGACTGTAAATATTCCTGCCTTTGAAGCACAATATGAGCATATGACTGATGAAGAGCGACGTGCTTTGAGTGATTCTGCAAAGGTTATGTTGCTAGCTGGACATAAGGTGGGGATTGCTGACGGTGATGAGAGTAACATGAAGATTACGCGTCCATACGATCTACGTCTTGCCAATGCGATTGCGAAAGAGGACGATGATGTTTAATAATATTTATCGTTTGACTGGTGTTCGCCAAGTTGAACAAATGAAAAAGCAAGATAATTTAGCTGATCCTCATAGTGTCATTGTGCGGCCAACGTTATTGTCAATTTGTCGTGCTGATGAACGATATTATACCGGTACACGTGATAAAAAAATTCTAGCCAAGCGTTTGCCAATGGCTCTAATCCATGAGGCTGTTGGTGAGGTCATTCGTGATAATACTGGAACATATGAACCAGGAACCATTGTTGCAATGGTGCCAAATAATGCCCAGAAACATGATGATTTAGTGTCGAGTAATTATTTACGAGACAGTACATTTAGTTCGTCAACGGCTGATGGTTTTATGCGCGAATATGTGTTTATTCGTCCAGAAAATTTGGTTGCCATTCCAAAAGAAGCCCAAGGTGATATGAATGCCTTTTTGGAAGTTGTGACAGTTGCCGTGCAAGCGATTCGACGTTTAAAAGAAACGATGATTCCAAAGCAGGGTAAAATTGGTATTTGGGGTGACGGGAATGTGGCATACATTGTTGCTGTCGTAATGAAAGAAATGTTCCCAGATACTGAATTAATTGTTCTAGGAAAGCATGAAGAAAAATTGAGTTATATTAGTTTTGCCCAAACCATGTTGATTGATGAAATCCCAGACGATTTAATGTTTGATCAAGCAATCGAAGTAGTTGGTGGTATGGGTTCTGAATCTGCGATTAATCAAATGATAGATCATGCAAATCCACGGGCAACGCTTGTGTTGTCTGGTGTTTCAGAAGAAAATATTGCGATTAATACACGCTTAATTCTTGAAAAAGGCTTGGATTTGGTTGGTACATCTCGTTCAACACGCGAAGACTTTGAACAAGCGGTAGATTTGATTGAAAATAGCAGTTCTGTCCGTGATCGTTTAGGATTGCTTGTACAAAATATAAAAGAAATAAATTGTGTAACAGACATTACCAATTCGTTCGATGAAGATTTGAATATGAATTGGGGTAAGACAGTCATGAAATGGAATATGTAAATAAAAAGAACCTAAGCTTTATGTTTAGGTTCTTTTTATGTTGAAAAAAGTAAAATATTAACCGTTATAACTGCAATTTAAAGTCAATTGGACTATACTGTACAGTTAAATAAGATGAATTGGAGAGATAATCAATAATGGAATATTTGCTTGCGTATTTAAATCAGACGGATGGTTTTCAATTTGGAAAGCTTTTCTCATTTAAGGGGATTCTGGACCGCAAAAGTTATTTTCTGGGTATGTTAATCTGGAGTGTGCTTGTATCGTTAATTGCGATGCCATTAGCGACAATGGGTGAAGTTTTGGTTCAAGTAATGATGGGACAGCAAAATGCGGCAGCAATGCAATCAATTTCTGGTATTATATTCGTTATTTTTGCCATTGGGTTTATTGTGATACTGCTACAAGGGCTAGCAGCAATGAGTCGTCGTTTGCACGATGCAGGTGTATCAGCCTATAAGTTATTGTACATTGTTGTGCCTTATCTTTTGGCCCTTATTTCTGGTTTAGTAACCGGAATTTCAGGTGCTGTTATGGGCGGATTTGCAACGTTCTTTGTGGTGTTACCATTTATCGGTTTCATTGTTGTCTTGTGGCATTTAATTAAGCCAACACAACAAATTCTAGGTCGATCAGCAACGGAGGCCTAAAACATGGAATTTTTTAAACAGTTTTTGAATCAAGAATATGGTCTATATTCGTTTTCTGGTCGATTAAGTCGAACTGGCTTCTTTATCGGATTGCTCTTATTATGGATCTTTACCTCATTGGTGATGATTCCCGCAACGTATGTAATATTGTCATTTTCACCACAGTTGCTGATGATGGCAGGAAATACATTAGGAATTTGGTTAGGCCTTTTGACGGCTTTGTATGTGTTTATTCTCGTAAATACTTTGGTCCTTGTGTTGGCTGCGGCAGTCCGTCGATTACGTGATTCAAATGTCTCACCAGTATGGCTACTCGCTGCGTTTTTGCCATTTATCGGTGAAGCCATTATTTTTTGTCAATTAGTTCGACGTCCAGTGGAGGTGCACAATGAAGAAGCAAACTAGAATTAGTATTGTGCTTGGTTTATCTTTGTTGGTTGCCGGTGGTGCTGGTGTTGCAACAGCCACGCAAACACAACAAATTCAGGATGTTTTACAAGTAGAAGCAGTTAAACCGGTTGCCAAAAATGATTTGACGGAAGCAGCCATAGCTGGCGTTCGTAAGGCTGATAAGCCGACTGCTGAAAAAATTACGAATTTACAAAAGTCAAAGACATGGGTTGGTCACAAGAAAGCCGCTTACTTTGAATTACCCAACTTTGGTAAGAAAAATGATGTGAAATCTGCTCAAGATGCAGATGATTTGTCAAAATCAGGAACGTATACGCAAACGTACGCGATTACAAAACCTAAGATTTTTATCACTGATACAAAAATTGATGCAAATAGTAAAATTACGTCATCGATGAATCAGAATGTGATGTCATTAGCTCAGCAAACATTGGGTAATGTACCGGCATTAACCGATTTGAATCAAAAACAAATCAACAAGAATATGGTTATTGTGACTGGTTATAGTGATGCTGAGGATAAGCAACAAGGAACAGTTAAAGAATTTATTTCCTTTATTTTCATGCGTGATGCACATGGGCATATGCATATGATTTCAATTGAGAGTGAGCAAGATGCAGAGAGTGTTGCTAAAAATATTGCAACAGCAAGTACCTTGGGAAATAGTTTAACGGTTGAAAAGCCAAGCGGTGTTGCGTTTAAGAAGAATGTTGAAAAATAGATAATAAGATGCCTTAGGGCATCTTTTTTCATATACAGAAAGGAACATCAATATGCAAATTGAACAATTTACGCAGTTAACGCAAAGTCAGATTGAAGATATCCATTTATTGTCGCAAGCAGTCCATGACTATGATCATACGCATAAAGATGCTTATTTAAGTAATCAGTATAATCATTTTCCTGAAATGCCAACGTTCGTTTTAGGATATGAAAATGAATCTTTGATTGGTTTTGCGATGCTTTATGCGGATGGAGATATCGATGAAATCGTTGAAATTAGTCTGATGGTCCATCCAAGTGCGCGTCGTAAAGGAATTGGGACAGCGATTAAACAGCGCGCTTTCGAAATTTTAACGGAATTTGGTTACCACAAAGTACAGTATTTGACTGAACGGGCTTTCTTAGTAGCGAATCCTGACTTTATCATGAAGAATCAGTTAGTTGTCGATGCTGAATTTGAATATCAGATGCGTTTTGAAAAAGAACCAGTTTCAGTAGAAAGTAAGATGGGCATTGGCATTCGGCGAATGCAACGAGCGGATGTCGTCCAATTAGTGCCACCATATATGAATGCCTTTCCAGATTCGACAGCACATGCCGCCGAACAGTATTTACAGGAAAGCTTGGATGATACATCAATTGAGACTTACGTCCTTTTGTATGAAGACCAACCCATTGGATATTGTGCCGTGGATAATGGCGATTACTATTATATCTTTGGTTTATTTGTGGATGCTGGTTATCGTAATCGGGGCTTCGGCGCGCAATTTATGCAATTAATCATGCGAGAACTATATTTGCAAGAGGCGAAGCCGTTTGTCATTGGGGTTGAAGGTGATAATCATCAAGCGCACCATCTGTATCAAAAATTGGGATTTGAGGATGAAACGGTGTTGGAGTACTTGACTGAAGGTGAATGAAAGCACAATACTTTTTTGTAATCAAATTGTCATAATATTTAGATTTATTCACAAAAAGGTCAATCAAGTTGCAGTAAACCTAGGTTTAAGGTTCAGTTATTATGGTAATATATGTAAAGTAAAAGCAAATAACTAGGAGGGGTAGATGTATGGAAAAATATCAAACAAATCTTGAAGACTTGTTTACAGAATACAAGGTCGACACTAATGCCGGCCTGACAGATAGTCAAGTGACTGCGCAACGTGATGCGCATGGATCGAATACTTTTGAAGCAGGAAAGTCTGAGCCTTTGTGGCGTAAGATTTTACGTAGCTTAAATGATGTTGCCACAATTATTTTGTTGATTGCAGCGGTGATTTCATTCATAACTGCGATTATGGAAGGAACCGGTAACTATTTCGAAAGTTTGCTAATTATCGGAATCGTTATTATCAATACGACATTGTCAATTGTGCAAGAAGGTCGTGCTGAAAATTCTTTGGCAGCCTTGCAAAATTTGAATCGATCACAAGCTAAAGTGATGCGTAATGGGAAGACTGAACTAATCGATGCGGATGACGTTGTTGTTGGTGACATTATGGTTATTGACAATGGTAGTTCAATTCCTGCCGATGCACGTTTGTTGGAAGCAGTGGAACTTCAAGTTGAAGAATCTGCCTTGACTGGTGAAAGTGAACCTGTTCAAAAAGATGAAAATGCAACATTTGAAGCTGGAGATGACGTTGACTTAGGTGAACGTATTAACATGGTATACCGTGGAACAGCGGTTGTTAATGGTCATGGTCGTGCTGTTGTAACAGCGGTTGGAATGCAAACAGAAATGGGAATCATTGCTGGTTTGTTGAACAACGAAACCAAGACACCATTGACACCATTGCAAATGCGTTTGGTGCAATTGGGTAAGAACATTACTTGGATTGCCTTAGCTGCAGCCGCAATTGTTATGGCTTTGGGATTGTACCAAGGCATGGATTTGATGCACATCTTCTTAACAGCCGTATCATTGGCTGTGGCGGTTGTGCCTGAAACTTTGGCAGTTATTGTGACGATGACATTGGCTTTGGGTGTTCAAAAGATGGCCAAAAAGAATGCGATTATTCGTCGTCTGCCAGCTGTTGAAACATTAGGAACAACAAGCGTGATTGCGTCTGACAAAACGGGTACATTGACACAAAATAAGATGACTGCCCGTGAAGTTTGGTCAGCACTTGATGATACGCTATCAGAAGTTGAAGACGATGTGAGCGACTCAGCTTTTGAAGTACTATTCCGTGGTGCCATTTCAACGAACGTTGAAGTAAGTACCGTTGATGGTGAAACACGTTATGATGGTTTGCCAACAGAAATTGCATTGGTGCATGGGGCTGAAAAGGTTAAGTCACGTAAGCAGTTGTTAGAAGAATGGCCATTAGTTGATCAAGTACCATTCAACTCAACTAAGAAGCGTATGACAACAGTGCATAAGCGTCCTGATGGTGGCTATATTGCGATTACTAAGGGTGCCTTTGATGTCTTGCTACCAATGATTGAAGATGGTGACAAGCAACGTGCCGAAGAAGTTAATGCAACATTTGGTAAGAATGCGTTGCGTGTGCTAACAATCACACAAAAGACATTTGATGAAATGCCTGCTGATCCAACACCAGACTTTTACGAGAGTCATTTGAAGTTAGTTGGATTGGTTGGAATTATTGACCCACCACGTCCTGAGTCAGCACCAGCGGTTGAAAAGGCCCGTGAAGCTGGTATTAAGACTGTGATGATTACTGGTGATCACTTAGAAACAGCCAGTGCGATTGCTCGTGAAATTGGGATTATGCAACCAGGTGATAAGGGAATGACTGGTCATGAACTATCACAATTGACTGATGACCAATTGGATGAACGTGTACGTGATTACAGTGTCTATGCGCGTGTAACACCAACAGACAAGATTCGTATTGTGAAGTCATGGCAACGACAAGATGCTGTGATTGCCATGACTGGAGACGGTGTTAATGATGCGCCAGCTCTTAAGGCAGCCGATGTTGGTATTTCAATGGGTGAAACTGGAACTGACGTTGCCCGTAATGCGTCTGATATTATCTTGACTGATGATAACTTTGCGACGATTGTTGATACAGTTTCTGAAGGTCGTGGTGTGTACGTGAAGGTGCGTAAGACAATCAACTTCTTGTTGAGTGCGAACCTTTCTGAAATCTTTGTTATCATCATTGCGATGTTGCTTGGATGGGGATCACCATTATTGCCAGTTCACTTGCTATTCATCAACTTAGTATCTGATGGATTGCCTGGATTCGCATTGAGTCGTGAACCAATGTTGACAGATGTGATGCACGACAAGCCAATGAGCAAGGATGCTAGTTTGTTTGAGGGTGGTTTACGTAAGCAAATCGCCATCGGAGCTACGCTATTTGCGATCGTGGCCTTGTTAGCAATGTGGTTCGGACGTAGCTTTACGATTTCAGGCTTGGCACCAAGTCATGAAGTTGGTCAAACAATGGCCTTCGTCGTCCTATCATTGACATCAATTGTGCACGTCTTTAACATTCGTTCAGCTAAGTCAGCCTTTAGCATCAAGTATGCTGCTAACCCAACATTGGTTAACATGGCATTGCTTGCTGGTGCAATTACATTAGTTGTTGCCTTGGTACCATTCTTAGCAGGATTGTTTGGACTAGTACCATTGACACTAACACACTGGTTGATTATTGCTGCATTGACTGCTGCACCAACTGTTGTTATGGAAGTATTGAAGATGGTTATGCCTAATAACTTCCGTGTTTAATAGATTTAAATCTGAGAGAAGCTAACGTGCGCGTTAGCTTTTTTTATGCATGTTGATGGTAGCGCTTTCATAAAATATTAAACTAGGTTACAATGTGATGTGTATGACGATATCAGAAATTATGAAATTTACGGGTCATCAAATTGGACGTAAATTTTATGGCATGTGATTAATTAAATCACGAGGAGGAATGTTAGTATGGTTGAAGCTACAGCAGATTTTGGCGTTGTTGGACTAGCCGTTATGGGGCGTAATTTAGCATTAAATGTTGAGTCACGGGGATATAAGGTTGCGGTTTACAATCGCTCAAGTGAACGTACAAAAGATTTAGTTGAAAAACATGAAGATAAGCAATTTGTACCGGGGTATTCGATTGAAGACTTCGTTGCAAGCATTAAGCGTCCACGCCGTATTATGTTGATGGTGAAGGCTGGTGCTGGAACTGATGCGGTTATTGAAGAATTATTACCATTTTTGGATGCAGATGATATTTTAATTGATGGTGGTAATACATTTTATGAGGATACGATTCGCCGTTCAAAGCACTTGGCTGATTCAGGTATTAACTTTATTGGTATGGGGGTTTCAGGTGGTGAATTAGGTGCATTGCAAGGGCCGTCACTTATGCCGGGCGGACAAAAAGCTGCCTATGATTTAGTTGAGCCAATTTTGACGGAAATTGCAGCAAGAGCGCCTGAAGATGGGAAGCCAACAGTGACATATGTTGGACCTGATGGTGCCGGACACTACGTTAAGATGGTGCATAATGGTATTGAGTATGGCGACATGCAATTAATTGCCGAATCATATGACATTTTGAAGCGGGTCGTTGGGTTAGATGCTGACGAGGTTGCTAAAACTTTTGCCGAATGGAATGAAGGCGAATTAGACTCGTACTTAATTGAGATTACGGCTGATATTTTAACCCGTAAAGATGACCAAGGTTCAGACAAGCCAATTGTTGATATGATTCTTGACCGTGCAGGTAACAAGGGCACTGGTAAGTGGTCATCACAATCAGCTTTGAACGTTGGCGCCCCACAATCATTGATTACAGAATCAGTTTATGCCCGTTATATTTCAGCGATGAAAGATGACCGTTTAGCTGCTGCGAAAGTTTTGGATGGCCCTGATTATCAATTTGAGGGTGATGTGACAGCAACAGTTGAAGATATTCGTGAAGCACTTTATTTTGGAAAAGTGATGTCATATGCGCAAGGATTTGATCAATTACGCTTGGCTTCTGATGCGTATGGATGGGACTTGCCATTTGGTGAGCTAGCGCAATTGTGGCGTGCAGGGGCAATTATTCGGGCACGTTTCTTGCAACGCATCACTGACGCTTTTAATGCTGATGCAGACTTGCATAACTTGTTGCTAAATGATTACTTTAGTGACGTGGCGATGAAGTATCAAGGTGCGGCTCGTCGTGTCCTAGCGTTAGCAGTACAAGCTGGTGTGCCTATGCCATCATTGTCGGCCGCAGTTGCTTACTATGATTCATATCGAGCTGAAGTGCTTCCTGCTAATCTGATTCAAGCGCAACGAGATTATTTTGGTGCACACACATATGAGCGTGTTGATGCGCCACGTGGAGAGGCTTTCCACTATTCATGGTATGATGAAGCCTAAATAATTTAATTAGTGAAAAGCGTTTAATACTTGTTTCAACGCTTTTTTGTATATAACATATTGCTTTTAAGGTTGAGTTTGGGTCCATTTAATGTTGTTTTATTTTTAGATGGGCATAATGCAAGACATAGAGTTACCCAATGCTCTATCGTAACAAAAAAAAAACACACATGCTTGTATTTATAACCTACTCCTACTCCTAAAAATAATAAACACAAGTTA
>NZ_JQCD01000010.1 GCF_001437425.1 Weissella minor
GCAACACGGTCATAAGCGATACTAGTAACCTCGCCATCATCATTATGTTCGACCAAATCTTCCAGTCCTGCTTGTTCAACTTCCTCAGCTATCAAACCAATGTATTTTCTAGGCAATCGATCATCTTCATCACCATTCTCATAACGAGCAACTTCTGCTTTGTCAAACCATTGAGCCGGTTTTAAGTCAATTAGCTGGTGCGACTTTTCAACAGAAAAATCGTGTGTAATATCCTGCTTCAAACTTTTCATTGACCCTATTTGATAGATGGCACCATTAGAGGTAATTCGCATATTAGCCGCACCCGAATAGGTAGGCATATTGTCTTTATATGATGAAATTGCTAAACGTGCAGGGGTTGAAACTATTTGCGTCCCACTTCCTTCTGCGAACTGATTCATGACAGATAGCGTCGCTTGCGTTCCGCTTGTTTGAAGCTCTGGATCTGCATATTCACTTGTTACCATAAGTTGACGAGCCTGCACTAGACCTTGCCTTGCATTCAGTGCAATGTTTGGATTAGCCTGTGTTCTTCCCATGACAATGTTGTTAGGACTAATGGTTGTATATAAAGAAACATCTTTACCGAATTGACTTTGAGATGAATACAACTGCATATCCATTCCGTAACTACTCAATCTATTAACAGCAAACGCTGAATTACTTTCCTTTTTTGTGTCTGTGTGATACCACATCTTGCGAGCTGCATTT
>NZ_JQCD01000011.1:0-45025 GCF_001437425.1 Weissella minor
CAATGATCTACTTGTTGGTCAAGCAACTTGCTTGCGACAACTTAATTAATAATACAGTGTCATGTTTGAAAAGTCAACAACTAATTTTTATAAATTATTTATTGCCTGTTGCTTAATGCAACTCCTTAAAAACCCAACTCAATTAATATACATGAATACACTACTCAGGTCAACACATTTCTACAAAAAAAGAAACGTGTCGAGCGACACGCTTCTTTTTGTTTAAAACTATTGACTATCTGAATTACCATCGGATTCATCGTCAGAATCATCTTGATCAATTGTTTGCGGCTGACCACCCAATTCAGGGGCATCCGTTTTATATTCAGTTGACTTACCCTTGTTCTTATTCAGAGCTGACGTTGGCTTCTTCTTATCAGATTCTTCTAACGCCTTCATCGTATCTGACTTCTTATAAGAATAGTCACTTGCCTTATCTGGCTTATAACCAGGTAAGGTATGGAAACGTAAGAGGTCTCCTGTCTGCACTTGATCAGAATAGCTTAAACTATCGTTAACATACTTTTGATTATCATCGATAATTTGCTTAGCTCGCAAATCTTCCTTTGGATCAATCTTAGTACCGGTTGAAGTAACATAATAATCACCACCGTACTTAATATAATCCTTAGAAGCAAAGGTACTATTTCTGAATGGTACCACTTCTTTACGATCCTTAGCTAACAAGTCTTGCCCAAATTGAATGTTATTCTTGGTTGAAATGCCCAACAAGTGCATCAAAGTTGGCATGACATCAATTTCACCACCATAAGTGTGATTAACGCCACCCTTACCTTCTAATCCAGGTGAATGGACAATAAACGGTACCTTTTGCCAATTAGCCAAATCATAAGGTGTTACTGAATCCTTACCCATTAGCTTTGCAATCGCATCTGGATGGTTTTCTGAAATACCATAATGATCACCGTATAGCACAAGCACTGTATTATCATACATACCTGAGTCTTTTAGATACTTCTCAAATTCACCAAAAGCTTGATCTAGATAACGCGCTGTTTGGACATAGCCATCCACGGTCTTGTCACCTGTCTCAGTTTTTTCAATTGAAATGTTCTCTTTGTCCAAGTCATATGGGTAATGATTAGTCACTGTAATCATCTTGGCATAATAAGGTTGTGGTAGACGTTCCAAATATTGCGCAGATTCCTTCAAGAAAATCTTGTCTTTCATCCCATACCCAATATTGTAATTATCTTTATCACCACCCTCAAAGAATGGCTTACTAAAGAAATAATCATAACCCCAGTTCTTATAGGTGTTATCACGATTCCAGAAACTAGCGACATCCCCGTGGAAGGCCGCTGTGGTATAACCCTTTTGGTCCAAGATATTTGGCACCGCTTGGTACGTATTCGTTGAACCATAGTTCACCATTGAAGACCCAGATTCAGTTCCATACAAACCAGTTTCTAACATGGTCTCGGCATCTGCGGTTTTACCTTGTCCAACTTGGTTGTAGAAATTATCAAATGATAATGAATCTTGGCTATGGTAGAAACGATTAATATTAGGCGTTACTTCTTTCCCATCAACCTTATAATCAATCATAAATTGTTGGAAAGATTCCAAATGGAACATAATCACATTCTTGCCCTTTAATGAACCGTAGTATTCAGGGTTTGGTGTCGTTTGATTCTCTTTAACAAACTTATCAACCTTTTCTAAAGTTTGAGGTGTTGCTTGTTTTTTAACTTCTGCGGTCTTTTGTGTTTTATAGATGTTATAAGCCGCGTACTCGTTTAATCCGAGATATTTAACAATATAGTTATTGTCAAAAGTTCGCACCAACAAACCAGAACGGTCTGTTTCAGCGAGACCATAACCAACAAACATCAAAAAGACTCCTAAGATCGTGGTCAAACCAGCAATGCGCTTACGAACTGTCTTACGATTAACGTGAATTTGCTTAAACGCAATCAATAAGACCAAAGCCACTAAGTCAGCAAAAATCAGGAAATCGGTCCCTTTAATAATACCGCCTAACGCCAGTCCCAAGTTATTTCCAGCCGCCCCACTTGAACTCATAATATTCAATGATAGGAAGTCTGAAAATTCTCGATAATATAACACATTTGAAAACAGCCAAATTGACTGTAACAAATTCATGAAAAGCATCGTCCAATAAGATGCTTTCCCTCTAAAGTACAATCCCAAACTGATAAAAATAATCGCCGTTGGAATCGGATTTAATATCAACAAGAATTGCTGCATTGGCCCTTTGGCCCCTAGGCTAAAATCATTTTGGTACACTGAGTAGGTTTTTAACCAAACAAAGAATACATTCAAAATGAAAAAGCCCATTGTTGAATTAAAAAGAAATGAACTACATTTTTTTGCAGCACTCGTCACACGTTGCATGTCTACTTACCCCATCTTACATAATCATAAGTTAAATTATATGTGAAACACATTAATCCATACTTAACTTACTTGCTTTTCTGCAATTGCTTAGAAGTCGTTGGAATATTGAAAGCAAAAATTCCTGCAAACATTCCAAAATAATACGTGATCAAGCGCCATAGTATCATCGCAATCACAAGTTGCGCATGTGATGGTAAGAATTGTGCAAACAAAACTGAAAATCCAATTTCAGCCCCACCAGCGCCACCAGGAATTGGAAATAGTGAAATCACCATCACAATTAACACATTTAAAGCCATCACTAATAACAAATCAACATGGTTCGCCCCTAATCCCAATAAAATAAAATAAGGAATTAGGTAAAAAGCCATTAATTGCACAAAAGTCACGGCCATCGCTTTAAGCACTGGCATGTAGTTTTTGCGCATCATATCACTTTCTTGATGAAAATTAGCAACCTTTTCTTCAAGAACATTTTGCCATTGGTTTGCCTTTTTTTCTGAAATTGGTCGCACCACTTTAGTAAAGGTTTGCACTAACCAATCGGTTGCCTTAGGCCAGTACATGACCATCAAGAGTGCAATGATGACAAACAAGTGCACTAGAAAACCTAAAAAGAGCACAACCGTCCAACTATGAATCGTTTCGGTTAAATACTGATACCCAATAACCAAGGCAATCAGAAAATTAACGACAATCATCCCTTGATAAATAATAAATTTCATCGTCAAAATAGAGCCAGCGCGACCAACGTCAATACCAGACTGGGCCAAAGCGACCATTTGCATAGGTTGTCCACCCGCAGCAAATGGCGTGATGCCATTCCCTAATTGTTCGACCAATGGCACCCGTAACGCATCTCGCCAAGATATTTTCTCATGAATATCATCCACGAAAATTTTGACAACCACTGCTTCTAAGACAAGATAGATAATCATTGCCAAAACAGCTAGTGCCAGCCAGCCCCAATTTGCATTACCCATACTATGCGCAAATTGTTCCCAGCTCACATCACGAAAGGACCACCAAAAGATAATCACACCCAAAACAAGCATTAAAACAAAAACGATACTATTTTTTTTTGTCATTTTTTGACCTCAGCTTGTTCCGTATAAAATTTTTGCCAAATTTTTGCCACATTATCTGCTGAATAACGTTCTGAAGCCGCTAAGGCATTATTTGAAAGTTCCTTTTTCAAATCAGCATCTTGTTCAATTTGCTCAAGCGCTTGTTGCATTCCATCACGGTCAGTTGCTGGCAAATAATAGCCTTCAATAATTGCTTTGTATAAATCTAAGTCACGCAAAACAGTTGGCGTTCCCGTGCTAAAGGCTTCCAATGCTGACATTGGAAAGAGTTCTGTATAACTTGGTAATAAAAAGACATCTGCCATATTGTAATAGGCATTCATCTCGCTCCGATCAACAATACCCGTGAAAGTCAAATTCTCCGGCGGATTATCAACCACACGCTTTAGTTCCTCATACCCTGCCGTCATGGCACCAAAAGAAAAACCACCAGTCCAAACGAATTGCCACTGTGGATTTTGTTCAGCTAACTTAATGAAATCCCAAACACCTTTACGCTCTTGCACTTGTCCAACACCGAGAATAATATATTGGTCTGCTGTAAACCCAATTTTTTTGCGCCATTCGACGCGTTCTTCATCAGGTAAGGGATAAAAAGTATCTTTTGAAACGAAATTAGGAATATACGTGACCTTTTCACGTTTAACCCCTAGTGCAACCAATTTATCGATAAACGTTGGATTAACAACCACGATATGATCCATGCGCTTATAAAATGTCATGACATACCAATAAAACATTGATTTAATTGGTTGCGGTAATTTAATTGAATCTTCGAGTGTTTCAGGCAAAAAATGCACGTAACCAATTTTGCGTCCACGTCCAGGCAAAAAAGTACTGATGAAAAAAGTGGGATTAATTGTGTGGTAATGACTGATATCAGCTCGACTGTATTTATTGAATGTTAATGGAAATTCATTTGGAAATTTAGCTTCCAATAAATTAACTAGCTCTCGATAGGCTGAACCAACCCCTTGACCTGGTACGGTTTCAGCCGCAGAAAACATCGTAATTTTAATCATTTTGTTCTCTCCTAAATGGATGTAAAAATGAGCGAACATATTCAGCATTGTTCATCTCAGCGCTTTCATCATCCTCATCATCGTGGTAAATCTCGATTGCTTCTTGATAGAAGTCATAGACCCCTTGACCAAATGTTTTTTCATCAATTTGATGTAACAAATTAGCTCGAGCGTCTGGCTGCCCCAAGATTTGTCCAGCTTGTTTAGCTTGCAGATACTTCACTAATGCCGGTACGAGTTCGTAAGGCTCGTCAACAAGCGTTCCGATATTTTCATCATGAATCAGATCATCCATGTATTCACTACGGATCGCCACAACCGGTGTATCAGCAGTAATTGACTCAATAAAAGTAATCCCTTGTGTCTCAGATGTCGAAGCAGAAGCAAAGACGTCTCCTAACCGATAATAGCTATACGTATCATCGTGCTCAATTTCGCCAACAAAAATAACACTATCCTTGATGTCCAAACTTGCTGCATGTTCCTCTAAAGCACTACGAGCTGGACCATCACCGACAATGATAAATTTAGCAGTTGGTACATCTTGCAAAACCATCGCAAATGCTGATAGTACAGCATCGATGTTTTTTTCAAAAGCAACACGTCCAATTGACACAACAATCGGTGTCTCAGGCGTTAATCCCAACTGATCATATAACGCAGCACTCTTGTCTTCACTAGCGGCATGTGCAATTTTAACACCCGTTGGAATAATGACAACCGGTGCTTCCACTTTATAAGCTTGTAACGTTTCAAATGTTTGACGCGATGGTGAAATAATTCCCGTCATCCCGTGCATAAAGTTACGTGCAATCACTGCCACGCCTCCGGGTCGAATAATCTTACCATTCGCAATGTAATGCAAATAGTCCTCATAGTTCGTATGGAAAGTATGGACAATCGGAATTTTCATTTGGCGTGCGACAAATTTTCCAATCATGCCTAGAGAAAATTCAGTTTGAGTATGCACAATATCTAACTTTAGATCTTTAGCAATTTGTAGCGCTTGAAAGCCACCACGATAAGTCATACGACGGTCTTTAAACCACACAAAAGGAACACTTGAAAAGCGATAAATATGCGGTTCCACCATGTCTTCATCCACTTTAGGATCTGTCGACGTAAAAATGTATACTTGATGCCCTTGTGCTTCAAGTTGTTCTTTCAATGTTTTAATTGACGTTGCAACCCCTGACACCTGCGGGAAATAAGTATCTGTGAACAATCCAATATTCATGCCTAATCACCTTTCAAAAAGTATAATCTATTTATCCATTTTAACAGTAATACCGATAAAGGTATAGTTTACCGGAAAGGAGTTTTCTTCTGATAGCTTCCCCCTTGGAACTAAAAAAAACCTTAGCATTCCGCTAAGGTTTTTTAATATTTAATTTGAATGTTGCTCACTCCATGCTTTTGGATCCAAACGCCATTCTTGTAAAGCATTCAAATCTTCTTCTGACAACACACCAGCCGTCTTTTGAACATCAAGCAAAGCAGAATAAGTTGTCAACGGAGAAAACTGCGTATCGGCTGCTGCAAAGTTTGTATCGGCTGCTGGTAATTCATAAGAGAAAATTGATAGTACACCCGCAACTTCACTTCCTTCACGACGGACTGCATCAACAGCACCTAAGACAGAACCACCAGTTGAAATTAAATCGTCAATGAGTACAACTGAATCATCTGATGTAATTGCACCTTCGATTTGCTTTCCAGCACCATGGTCCTTTGGCTTTGAACGGACATAAACCATTGGTAGGTCTAATACTTCTGCCACCCAAGCAGCATGTGGAATTCCAGCCGTCGCAACCCCACCAATGGCTGTTGCTTGTGGATATTGTTCCTTTACCAATTCAGCCAATCCATTCGCAATTAAGCGGCGGACTTTTGGAAAGCTAATCGTCTTACGATTATCTGTATAAATTGGGCTCTTCAAACCTGATGCCCATGTAAAGGGATCATTTGGTTGTAGCTTTACAGCTTGAATATCTAATAAGGCTTGTGCTACTTCTTTTTTATAATCAGTCATGTTTAAGCTCCTTGCGTAAATTCAGTCATTACTTTTTGATATGCGGCTACTGGATCAGTCGCTTGGGTAATTGAACGGCCAACCACAATGCCATCAGCTTGCATTTCCTTAGCTCGGCCTGGTGTCACCACACGGCTTTGATCGCCCGCAGCATCCCCCGCCAAACGAATGCCGGGTGTAATTGACAAAAAGCCATCTGAGGTTGCAGCATGAATTGCTTCTGATTCAAAGGCAGATGAAATTGTACCATCTAACCCGGCTTCATCAGCCAAACGTGCCAAATGTGTCACTGACTCAGCCATCGTTGCTTGTACAAGTTGAGTTGCTTGCATACTTGCTTCAGAAAATGATGTTAATTGTGTAATCCCAAGCAACTTAGGCGCTTGTACGCCCACAGCTTGTGCACCTTCTTTAGCTCCGGCAACTGCACCTTGCATCATTTCAACACCACCCGCCGTGTGCAATGTTAAATAATCAATATCTAAACGGGCTAAATTACGTACAGCATGGGCCACCGTATTTGGAATGTCATATAATTTTAAATCCAAAAAGACGGTAAATCCGGCTGCTTTAATCGCTTCAATAAAGCTAGGACCTTCACGATAGAATAATTCCATGCCAATCTTAACTGCTGGGCGCACATCTGTTGGGAATTGATTCAAAAAGTCCCATGCTTGCGTTTTATCTTCAAAATCTAAGGCAATAAACACTTCATTCATATACTGAAACTCCTATTTCTATAGTTATGTATGCCAGCAAAGCTGGCGGGTAATATGCTTAACGCATTGCTTCAACATCGAATGAACGACCTTCAAGCACACGCAATAAGGCTGAAACTGTATCCAAATTCGTAAACAATGGAATGGCATTTTCAATGGCTGTATTACGAATCTTACGTCCATCACTTTCAGCAAGTTCATCTGCTTGCGTTGTGTTAATGGCGATTTGCAAACGACCATCACGCAAAGCAGTCACAGCATTGTTTTCAGATTCAGAAATCTTGTCCACAATTTCAACACGTAAGTCATTTTCGGCGAAGAACTTTCCAGTTCCTTCCGTTGTTACTAACATAAAGCCAAGACGGTCGAAACGCTTAGCCAATGCTAATGCTTCTTCCTTGTCATTATCAGCCACTGTTAGCAACACCGTTCCAAATTCTGGAATCTTGATATTTGATGCTTCGAAAGCCTTATAAAGCGCCTTCTCGTATGTGCGGTCAGATCCCATAACTTCACCAGTTGACTTCATTTCAGGTCCAAGCAATGAATCAACCATTGGTAACTTCGTAAATGAGAAGATTGGTGCCTTCACATGTACTTCGTCACTTTCAGGAATCAAACCAGTTTCAAATCCCATATCGGCAAGCGTTTCACCCAACATCACACGTGTTGCGAGTTGTGCTAACTTCAAATGTGTCACCTTTGAAATGAATGGCACCGTTCGAGATGCACGTGGATTCACTTCAATGACATAGGCTGTATTGTCATGAATAACGAACTGTACGTTCATCAAGCCAACAGTGTTCATGGCTTTCGCCAAGGCGATTGAAGCAGCTGTCATTTCGTCCTTAACCTTTTGGCTCAAAGATTGCGATGGATAAACGGACATTGAATCACCAGAGTGGACACCTGCACGTTCAACGTGTTCCATAATTCCAGGAATTACGGCTGTCTCACCATCTGATAGCACATCAACTTCTGCTTCTTGACCAACTAAGTATGAGTCAATCAACACTGGATGATCATTTGAAACTTGCACGGCACGTCCCATATAATCAGCTAATTCATCTGAATTTGACACGATTTCCATGGCACGTCCACCCAAAACATATGATGGACGAACAAGTACTGGATAGCCAATTTCTTCAGCAGCTGCCAAGGCGCCTGGGACTGTTGTTGCAGTCTTACCAACTGGTTGTGGTAATTGCAAAGTCTTAATAACTTGATCAAACTCTTCACGGTCTTCAGCACGGTCCAAATCAGCAACTGATGTTCCAAGAATATGAACACCATGTTGTTCCAATGGCGCAGCTAAGTTAATCGCTGTTTGACCACCGAATTGTACAACAACACCCTTTGGTTGTTCTAATTCAATCACATTCAAAACATCTTCAAGCGTCAATGGTTCAAAATAAAGCTTGTCTGAAACTGAGAAGTCAGTTGAAACAGTTTCTGGATTTGAATTCATAATAATGGCTTCGTAACCAGCAGCTTGAATCGCCTTAACTGCATGAACTGTGGCATAGTCAAACTCCACACCTTGTCCAATTCTAATTGGCCCTGAACCCAATACCAAGACACTTTCACGATCAGTCTTAGCTGATTCATTGACTTGTTCATAACTTGAGTAATAGTAAGGTGTTTGTGATTCGAATTCAGCTGCCACCGTGTCTACCATCTTATAAACAGGTTGCAAGTTGTTTTGATCACGTAGTTCCTTAACTTCATGTTCAGTCTTGCCCCATAGCCCTGCCACTGTGCGGTCAGCAAAACCATTCTTTTTAGCAAGTTCCAATGTCTCAATATCACCAACATTAGCTTGTAATGCTTGTTCAATTTCAATGATGTGCAACAATTTGTCTAAGAAGAACAAATCAATTTGAGTCCGGTCATGAATTGCCTCAGGTGTTACACCACGACGGAGCAATTCTGCAACCATAAAGAGACGGTCATCACGAGCTGGCATCAAAGCATCTAATAAGTCAGCATCTGTTGTGCCTTCAAAACGCATGTCATCAAGCCCAGTCACACCAATTTCAAGCGAACGAACAGCCTTGTTCATCGCTTCTTCAATGTTACGACCAATGGCCATGACTTCACCAGTTGCCTTCATTTGTGTACCCAAACGACGATCCGCTGTCACAAACTTATCAAAAGGCCAACGCGGAATTTTAACAATGACATAGTCTAATGCAGGTTCAAATTCAGCCATTGTTGTTCCTGTAACTGGATTTGTAATTTCATCTAAAGTTAAACCAACGGCAATTTTAGCGGCCATCTTAGCAATTGGATAACCAGTTGCCTTTGATGCTAACGCTGATGAACGTGAAACACGTGGGTTAACTTCAATAATGTAATATTTGTATGACTTTGGATCCAAAGCCATTTGGATATTAACACCACCCTCAATATTCAACGCACGAATAATCTTCAACGCTGCATCACGCATCATTTGATATTCACGGTCTGAAAGCGTTTGAACCGGTGCCATAACGATTGAATCCCCAGTGTGAACACCCACGGGATCAAAATTTTCCATTGATGCCACAATCAACGCATTGTCGTCTGCATCACGCATCACTTCAAATTCAATTTCTTTAAATCCAGCAATTGAACGTTCGATCAATACTTGTGTAACTGGTGACAATTCAAGTCCATTTTCAGCAATTTCAAGTAATTCATTGTAGTTGTTGGCGATTCCACCACCAGTTCCACCTAATGTGTAGGCCGGACGCACAATCACGGGATATGAATGTGTATCAGCAAAATCAAGTGCTTCTTGAACAGTTGTTGCAATTGTTGATTCAGGAACTGGTTCGTTCAAACGTTCCATCAAATCCTTAAATTCTTCACGGTCTTCAGCTTCTTCAATGGCTGACAATTTTGTTCCTAGCAATTCAATGCTAAGTTCGTCCAATACACCAGCTTCGGCCAAATCTTTCGCCATGTTCAAGCCAGTTTGTCCACCTAGCGTTGGCACAATTGCATCTGGGCGTTCTTTACGTAAGATACGTTCCAAGAACTCTAAAGTCAAAGGTTCGATGTACACCTTATCTGCCATTTCCGTATCAGTCATGATTGTTGCTGGGTTTGAGTTAACCAAAACAACTTCATAGCCTTCTTCTTTCAATGACATTGCAGCTTGTGTTCCTGAATAATCGAATTCAGCAGCTTGTCCAATCACAATTGGTCCAGATCCAATCACTAAAATCTTTTGAATGTCTTCGCGCTTAGGCATTTGTTTGGTCCTCCTTGTGAGCAGCAATCATTTCTAGGAATTCATCAAATAAGTATTCAGCATCATGTGGTCCTGGCGCAGCATCGGGATGATATTGCACTGAGAACGCTTGATGATTTTTCAAACGTAGCCCTTCAACTGAGCCGTCGTTAATTTCATATTGCGTCACTTCAAGATTTGTTTCCTGAACTGAATCACCATCAACCACGTAACCGTGATTTTGTGATGTGAAATTTGTCTTACCTGTCAAACGGTCCTTAACGGCGTGGTTAAATCCACGATGACCAAACTTCATCTTCATTGTTTGGGCCCCATTAGCAAGTGCAAATAATTGGTGTCCCAAACAAATTCCCATTAATGGCAATTTTTCTTCTAGTTCACGAATAACATCTTGGATACCAGCAACTGATTCAGGATCACCAGGTCCATTTGATAGCAAGACACCATCAGGGTCAGCGTCCAAAATTGTTTGTGCATCAACTGTTGCTGGGAAAACTTGTACATTCACATTACGACGCGCTAGTGAACGTAAAATTGAATTTTTAAGTCCAAAATCAATCAACGCAATCGTTACGCCATCAGTTGGATTGACGTACATGTTTTTACTGCCAACTTCAGCAACTTGATTTGTTGGCAATTCAGTTGCTTGTAAGTCTGAAATAGTTGAATCTGTTACTTCATCAACAATGATTGCCTTCAAAACACCATAATCACGCAATTCTTTTGTTAATGCACGTGTGTCAACGCCAGTAATTCCTGGCAAGTCATGACGTTCAGCCCATTCAGCAATTGACATTTGTGAACGCCAGTTCGATGGACGACGCGCAATTTCATGCGTCACAATCGCAGAAGCTGCTGGCTTAAATGATTCAAAATCATCACGATTAATCCCATAGTTTCCAATCAAAGGATAGGTAAAAGTCAAAATTTGACCATAATATGAGAGGTCAGTGATTGATTCTTGATAGCCTGACATACCAGTGTTAAAAACAAGTTCTCCAACAACTGGCTTTGTTGAACCAAAGCCTTCACCGGCATATACTGATCCATTTTCTAGTACAAGATAGCGCTTCATATCTGCTCCTTTTTATTGTGCTGATGCGTCGTAAACAACTTCCCCATTCAAGAAAGTCATGCTTGTTTGTCCGTAAATCGTTTCGCCGATAAATGGTGAGTTAACACCCTTTGAAACAAATTCATCGGCTGTAATAGTGTGTGCCTGATCAATATCAAACAAACTCATATTCGCAACTTGACCAACGGCTAAAGTCGTTGGTGCGTCTAAATTAAAGTCCTCAACTGGATTAGCAACCATCCAAGTCAATAATTGTTCCATCGTGGCAACACCTGAACGTACTAAGTGGGTATAAAGTAATTGGAAACTTGTTTCAATCCCAGTAATTCCAAATGCTGCACCCATAAAGCTACGATCTTTTTCTTCCACCGCATGTGGGGCATGGTCAGTTGCAACCATGTCCAATGTGCCATCTAACAATCCGGCAATCACTGCTGTACGATCTTCTGGTGTTCGTAGCGGTGGATTCATCTTGAATAAGGCGTTGTCTCCATTAATATCTGTTTCATCTAACAATAAGTGATGTGGTGAAACTTCTGCAGTGACATGCACACCTTGTTGCTTGGCAATACGAACCAACTCAACTGAGGCCTTCGTTGATAAATGGGCCACATGATAGTGAACACCCGTTGCTTTTGCAATCACTAAGTCGCGGGCAAGTTGTGATGACTCACCTAATGGATCCATTCCAGGCAACTCTAACTCTTCTGAGCGAGCACCTAAGTTCATCACCCCACCATCAACCAAACTTTCGTCTTCAACGTGGGCAACCAATGGACGGTTCACACTTGCAGCTGCACGCATCGCATCACGCATTGTCTTGGCGTTTTGAACACCCTTTCCATCATTTGTGAATGCAATTGCACCAGCATCGGCTAGCGCTTGGATGTCATCCACTTCTTCTGAAGTTAGACCGGCTGAGATAGCAGCATATTGCTCTACATCGATCACGGCATTTTTTTCGTTCAAAGCTTGCACTTGTTTAAATGTTTCAACTGTACTTGGTACAGGATTCAAATTAGGCATTGCAAGTACCGTTGTGAATCCGCCACGTGCAGAAGCCTTTGAACCTGTTTCAATCGTTTCTTTATACTCAAATCCTGGCTCACGGAAATGAACGTGTACGTCAACCAAACCTGGCGTCAATAACTGCCCTTTGGCATCAATCACCTCATCCGTTTTCACCATCAATGTTGGAGCCATTTCAGCAATCTTACCATCACGAATAACAATATCGGTCTGAACAAGTTCATTATCATGCTTTACTACGCGTGCGTTTTTAATCTTCAAACTGGTCATTTTTATTCTCCTCAATATCCATTTGCAATGATCATTTAGAATTAGGTACAAAAAAATCCGAGAACATAAGAGTCCTCGGATTTTTCATCAATTGCATGACTGTCGCTTTAGCATAAAGTTAGCCCACTTCAGTCGTGTCAATTTATTCAAAAACCATACCCTTACTAGCCTCTCTGGACTTAAAATTAAAAGGTCATTCGTTGTTGATATAAATATAACATCATTTTACTGAAGAGTAAACTTTTACACTGAAAATATATATTAGTAAAACATTTAACTAACTTTGTTTTCACTCAAAATTTGAATAACTAGTTGATCCATCTCTGGTGGTCGCGTCCACTCTTGATAATGATCAATCGCAACTTCTGCCGGAATGTCAAAATGTTCATTCACAAACTGCTCATATTGCTGAACACTATTAGAGTGTGGAATATTTAACTTTAAAATACGCACTTCTGAAATCATGCCTTCTTCAACTGCATATTCAGCTTGACCATTGTGTAGTAAATTACCAATTTCTTTATATTTAGAGCCATCTAGTCGTGTAATTTCTTCGATAATATCTAACGTTTGAAATCCTGCTAACGCCATGATGTGCCTCTTTCGCCCTTGCTAACGCAATTCAAAATATCTTAGTTAACACCTACTTGTTCTTCAACAACCTTCACAATTTTTTCTGCGTATTGTTGTGCTAATTCATCTGTAGGTGCTTCAACCATGACACGAAGCAAGTCTTGCGTTCCTGAAGGTCGTACTAGGACACGTCCATTACCGTTCATTTCCGCTTCAACACTGGCAATCTCATCCTTAATCTCTGCGTTTTCTAGTGCGACTTTCTTATCTTGCACTTGTACATTAATTAAGACTTGTGGATAGCTTGTCATTTCAGCCGCCAAAGCTGAAAGTGGCTTACCAGTTGCTTTCATCACATGTAATAATTGCAAGGCCGTCAATAGCCCATCACCAGTATTCGCCCAATCCAAGAACACCACGTGTCCTGATTGTTCACCACCAAGGTTGTAACCTGACTTAACCATCTCTTCAACGACATAACGATCACCAACATCAGTCTTAACTGACTTAATATCATTTTCAGCCATTGCCTTATACATACCGATATTTGACATAACCGTTGTGACGATTGTGTCTTGCTTCAAACGACCATTTTCTGCTAGATACTTTCCAGTGATAAACATGATTTTATCACCATCGACGATATCACCATTTTCATCAGCAGCAATCAAACGATCACCGTCACCATCAAAAGCCAAACCAACTTGTGCATTGTTTTCAACAGTGAAGGCTGAGATTGCTTCAGGATGCGTTGAACCAACACCCTTATTAATGTTCAAACCATCAGGGGTTGTAGCCATTGTATTGAAGTCAGCATCTAAATCGGCAAACAAATTAGTGACTAAGTTTGACGTTGCACCATTAGCTGCGTCAATCGCAATTTTCATACCTGACAAGTCATCAGGAATAGTTGTTTGTAGGTATGAAAGGTATTTAGCACCACCTTCAGGGAAATTAGAAACTGTTCCTAATCCTTGAGCTGATGGTCGAGGCAATTCGTCAACGGGTGCATCTAGCAAGACTTCAATTTCACCTTCAAGTTCATCTGAAAGCTTAAATCCATCTGAACCAAAGAATTTAATCCCATTGTCTTCAGCTGGATTATGTGATGCTGTAATTTGCACCCCTGCATCAGCATTCTGTGCTTGTACCAAATAAGAAACACCAGGTGTTGAAATAACTCCCAAGCGTAAAATTTCAATCCCAACTGAAAGCAAACCAGCAACAAGTGCAGATTCAAGCATTTCACCTGACATACGCGTATCACGACCTACCAATACACGCGCTTGGCGATCTTCGGCATGGCGCGTCAACACTGCACCACCCATACGTCCTAAACGGAATGCCAATTCAGGTGTTAACTCTTGATTAGCAACTCCTCTAACGCCATCTGTTCCAAAATAGTGTAAATCTACCATAATTAATTTTGCTCCTTAGGTGTAACAACTACGGTTACATTGTCTGGTTCCATTTTAACATGCTTCTTTGTCGGCAAGTTTAAATTAAGTGTCTTGGTCTGTTCAATATCTTTCAAATCAATATCTAATTGAACATCTTTCACTTTTTCAATATCGTCTGTCTCACCGCTAATCGTCACTTCATTCACATCAGCATCAACATTGAATTCTTTCAAATTACCATTTTTACCATTAAATTTCAAGGGTACTTGACGGCTGCCTTCGCCACCAATAATTGGAATTTTAATCGTCGTCACTTGCGGTGAAATCGATACATTAACAGGTTTACCATTTGCATCTAATGCTTGTAAAGTGACATCTTGTCGAATATTGGCCTTTGTATCACGTGGCACATTGACATTTGCGACGACGCTTTGTACCGATTGGACACTTTCAGTTGATCCCATCACTTCGACCGCATTAACTGATGAAGTTGGTTTGCCGGCATGATAACCATTGGCAATCGCTTGATTGTCAAACTTTGTTTGCACTGAATAATTTGTAACAGCACGTTTAGCAATACTCATTGTCACTTTTTCAGGTTCTAACTTGTAAGTCAAATCGTTACTCATCCCTGATACTTTTAGATTAATCGTGTGCTCACCTTCAGTTAAATTCTTTAAATCCGCATACACTTGAAAATTTTTCGTGTTTTGTGCAGATGTTACCAAGGCTGATGAACCTGATACCGTAATTTTAACGTTTTGTGGAGCCCCACTAATATAATAATCTTCCGTATCAATACCATTCAGTTGAAGTGGCACAGAAAAAGTAGATTTCTTCGTTGCAATTAGACCTAATGTTTTTTCGTGCCCCGTCCCGCCATTTGCTCCTCTAGACTGGGCGTTACGCGTAACTGAACTATCTTGTTGGCTATTGGCATAACCGGCTAATAAAATCGCCAAGATTAGACTGACAATTAAATAGCCAAGCTTACTTAATTTACTGTCCATGTCTAATCCTCCCGCTTAAAGCTAAAATCATTAAAGAAACGTGTAATCGCATGTTGCTCTGACTTTGTCTGCTTAGTAATCAATTGACGTTCAAAATATTTCAAATAATCATCACGTGATAAGTCTTGCATCAATTCAGCATTACGAGTCAATGTCACACCACCAGTTTCTTCTGAAACAACAATCGTCAAGGCGTCGGTAACTTCAGATATCCCAACCGCCGCACGGTGTCGTGTCCCCAATGATTTTGGAATCATGGGATTATCAGATAATGGGTAATAGGCAGCGGCAACAGCTAAGCGCCGGTCCTTAATGATAACTGCCCCATCGTGCAATGGCGTATTTGGAATAAACGTTTGAATCAAGAGCTGGCTGGTTAAATCAGCATCAATCTTAATGCCTGTTTCCATATACTCTTCTAAACCTGTTTCCATTTCAATTGAAATCAAAGCGCCAATATGACGCTTTGACATATATTGAATCGCTTCATCCAAAGCTGTAATCAGCTGGCGCTCATCGTCCTCATTTTTATGATTCTTAAAGAGGGCTGAACGTCCCAAATGTTCTAACCCACGTCGAATTTCGGGTTGGAAAATCACGACTAACGCAATGACCCCCCAATTGATAATCTGATTCGTTAACCATGAAATCGTACTTAAATCAAAATACCAACTCACTAACTTAACGACAACCACAATCCCAACACCACGTAATAGGGTGATGGCTTTGGTGCCTCGAATTAACAAAAATAGTCGATAGAGTAACCACCACACAATTAAAACATCAATAATTTGGGTGATTCTAATGCGACTTAAAATATCTAACATATTTGCCATTTTCTACTCCTATTCACCAAGTTGCGCTAGGAAACTTGCCTCATCCAAATTAATACTCTGTCGAATGGTTCCCCCAATTTTAGCATCAATAAATCCAGCAGATGTTAAATGCTCGAGGGCCTGACGTTCCGCCGTAAACCCATTCAAACCAATTTCTTGTCTTAACGCTGCTGTTGTTTTTTGACTCATTGGTTTTACCGGACTCGTCTGACTAGATAGTCGTGAATGAAAAAGGACCTTCAAGTGTTTGATTGCTGTTAAGTCCGTGCGACTCACTTTGCCTTGGTGCGAAGTTTCATATGCCACCATGGCATTCAATCCAGCTTTAGCCATTTCAATTGATGCTAACGCATATTCAGCTCGTAATTGGTCAGAGTCACTGTGACTCAGCCAAATTCTGATGGCTCGTCCCATATTGCGTAACAAATGTTCAAGATTGAATTTTCCTTGATACCTTGAACGTTCACGTACTGATTGCGCTAAATCATCCTCAATTCGATCTAAACGTCGATTTTCACTATCAAATACCAGTAAACTAATTTGGCCTTTTTGACGCAGCATCACTAAGCTTTGGCGCTCCGCATTAAGCGCTATATTTCTAAATCGTAATTCTGTTCGTAAAATTTTTTGTAACTTTTCGGCCTGCAATGTATGCATCTGCAAATGTCTAATCTTAATGTAATAACGCATCAATGCCTCGTAAACAATGGTCGCATTTGATGCCTTTAATTCATTTTCCAATTCACTAACAGCCGATTGCAACACATAGATATGTGCACGGGGCTCAGACATATACTTGGCAACATCCAAACGTGGTTGTCCAATTTTCTTCTTAGGCGCAGTCATTTTGGCCATGATTGGCAAAAAGATGATGGCTGCTAATAACGACAAGACAATCACCATTGCGGCTATAAAGAGCATCATACTGCGGGCAGGAAACTCAGCCCCCGACTGAATCGTTAAGGGAACTGATAACACACCGGCCATCGTCACAGCACCACGCACACCAGTTAAGCCGGCCATAATTGCATGCTTAAACGATAACTCCGTTGTTTCGACACGTCGGCGCTCCCAAACTTGGTTGAGATACGACCAAAGCACACGAATCCCAAAAATTAATAGCCATGTCATAAAGGCATAGACAAATAACACAGGGACCGGTACTAAATGACTGGCATCACGATGGATATTGATGGCAACTGGCAATTCAATGCCTAGCAAAATAAAAATAAATCCATTCATCAGATAACTAAACACATTCCACGTCGTTCGATTAACTAGATAGAATTCACCATCACTAATGGTCGCATCCTTTAACTGCAAATTCTGCATGATGGCGGCAATTACAACCGCAATCACACCAGAAGCATGGACACTTTCTGCCGCTAAGTAAATCAAAAATGGCGTAAGAATGCTGGTAACGACACTAATAACAGCCGTTGTTGCTTCCACACGTAGCAACCAAATCTGCAAGCGGTTAATGGCTACACCCAATACCAGCCCAATCAACATGGCCACGACGGTCATATACAAAAAGTCAGATGTTGCTCGGAATAATGAAAAAGTTCCAGAAACCGTGGCAGCAATTGCAAACTTAAAGGCGACCAATCCACTCGCGTCATTAATCAGACTTTCGCCAGCCACCAGGTTCATTAAATTCCCTGGTAACTTGGTTTCTTGTCCAATCGATGCAACGGCGACCGGATCAGTGGGTGACAAAATAGCAGCAATCGCAAAAGCCACCGATAACGGCATCGCTGGAATCATCCAATAAATTCCCAAGCCACCAATTAACGTCGTAATGAACACCAATAAAATGGCGTTTCCAACAATTGGTCCTCGTAATTCCCACAATTCCTTTTTCGGAAAGCTCCACGCGTCCGAATACAGCAATGGGGCCACAAATAACAACATGAACCATTCGTTATCCAAACTAATCTTCACATTGAAGAGCGTTGCGACCAGTAAACCTAGCGCAATTTGAATCAGGCTCACAGGAATTCGCTGCAAAAAATGGGACAAAATATTACCGATTAAAATTAACAATGTCAGCCCAATCACAGTTTCAACGATTGCCATATTCTTGCCCTTCTTTCATTTAATCTATTTACCTAAAATGCGTACCTCAGGTTCTAAGGCAACATCAAATTTTGCTTGCACTGTTGCTTGCACATGTTGGATGACTGCAACATAATCAGAACCCGTTGCATCCCCTTTATTCACAATAAAGCCAGCATGCTTAGTCGACACTTGCGCGCCCCCAACTTGATAACCTTGCAAGTCTGAATCCATGATTAACTTACCTGCAAAATATCCTTCTGGCCGCTTAAAGACGGAACCACATGAAGGATATTCAAGTGGCTGTTTACTAGCACGTCGAGTATTAAAATCTTCCATGCGCGCAACAATCGCAGTTTGCTCGTCTGGTGCTAACGCAAATGTCGCGCTCAAAATAATTTCACCAGTTGCTTGAACCGTTGAATGACGATAACCAAAGTCTAACTCCGCATTGGTATATGTCTTAATTTCGCCAGTAGGCGTTAAGACATCGGCCGAAACAAGTGATTCAGCCACTTGTCCACCATAAGCACCTGCATTCATAAAGACAGCGCCCCCAACTGAACCTGGTATGCCGGCAGCCCATTCAAGGCCCGTTAAACTATGTTCTGCTGCGACTTGTGTCACATCAATAATGGCCGCTCCCGCTCCAGCTGTCACCGTATGTGTATCTAATGTAATGTCCGTTAAGTTCGTCAAGAAAATAACAAGACCTGATAAACCATTATCCCCAATAATTAAATTAGAGGCATTCCCCAAAACAGTCACTGGAATCGTTTGATCATGTGCATAACGCACAACATCTTTCAATTCAGCTAATTTTTTAGGCCAAAAAATCCAATCCGCTGGTCCACCAACTCGTGTATTTGTATATGCAGACAAGGCTTGATTTTGTTTAATATCGTAGCCTGGGAACATTTGAATTAAATTAACTTGTTGCATATGACAACCTCTTTCTAAATAACTTTTACAAGGGGCTTCAATACATCAACCCCAAATTGATTTGACTGTTTAACCAAGATTTCAGCGGCCGCCACCGTATCATCCAACGCATTGTGATGATGTTCTAAGTCAATGTGTAGCGCTTCTGAAACGGTATTCAGTTTATGATTTGGTAATTCTGGATACAGACGACGCGATGTGCGAACTGTATCTAGTGATAGATAGTGCGCCGGTTGTAAACCATAATGCTGTAAGCTCGCCTTTAACACACCATTATCAAATGGTGCATTGTGAGCAATCACTAATTGTTCCGGCGTATAAAATTGCTGTACTTGGTGCCAAACTTCTGGAAAGCTTGGTGCATCTGCTACATCACGGGGCGTAATCCCATGAATTTGAATATTACGACGATCAAATTCAATGGATGCATCTGGTTTAATCAAACTATAAAATTGATCAACCAATTGATTGTTACGGACAACCGCGATACCTAGAGAAACTGCACTATGCCGTTTCCCGTTGGCCGTTTCAAAATCCATTGCAATAAAATTCATTTATTCGCGGCCCCCTTTTAATTGATAAACCATATCTTCAGTTTCAAGCGTCGTCGTTTGGTCAACACCCTGCGCTTGTTTTGGTATATACACGAAACCAAATTTTTCATAAATATGGCGTGCAACTGTATTTCGCTTTTGAACGGTTAGCCATAGTTGGTCATTAGAGCTGTATGTTTCACCCCAATTAATCAGTTCATCTAACAGTGCTTGCGCTAGACCATAACCTTGGTAGTCTTTTAACACGGCAATGCCAACCTCAGCATGTGTTGGTTCCGCGAGTGATGCCGTGGCTGTCGCAATCCCATATAGGTTATCTGCATCATCAGCAACCACCAACATGACATTATTTAAAGTATTCTGTAAAGCTTCGATATTATCAGATTCACTAACCACATCGATTGTTTCAACATCTTGTGCAATACAAAATGTATCCGATTCACTTTGCAATGTTTTAAGTAAGGCTAATAGCGCAGCACTGTCTGCACCAGTTGCCAATCTAATTGCTAGTTCCATATCGTTGCTCCAAATCCATTAAAATTTTGGTTGGCTGTGCACCAACCGCATGAATATTAATTTCACGTTGGTCTGTTTCACCTTGATCAAGGCGTGCCAAATCAATCACAAGCACTGCTTGTGGTAAATCGGCTTGAATAAATTGAGACCACTCGACCAATGCCACACTATCTGCATTGAAATATTCAGATAAGCCTAGATCCTCAGCGCCTCCTTCTTCACCCAAACGATAGACATCCAAATGGTATAACATGAATTGATCGGTTTGATATTCTCGAACCAAAGTGAACGTGGGACTTTTTACAGGACGCTTAATTCCTAATGCCCGTGCAAAACCTTGGGTAAAGGTCGTCTTCCCAGCCCCTAATTCACCATTTAATAAGATTGTTGTGCCTGGCAAGATAACAGCTGCCAGGTCTTCAGCTAATTTTTGAGTCGTTTCGACCGAATTACTAATTACTTTCATAATTTTTAGTATATCATTTTTTTCAAATACAGTGTACGATTCCAAGACAATCATAAAAAGCTAGACCCTCAATCTGACGGTCTAGCTTTTTTAATTTCTTTTTAGTTTAATGCTTGTGCAGCTGTAATAATGGCAACCTTGTAAACATCTTCTTCATTGGCACCACGTGACAAATCTGAAATTGGCTTAGCCAAACCTTGTAGAACAGGTCCGATGGCTTCAAATCCACCCAAACGTTGGGCAATCTTGTAACCAATATTTCCTGATTGTAGATCAGGGAATACAAAGACATTGGCATGTCCGGCAACCTTTGAATCTGGTACCTTTGATGCACCCACTGCTTCAACAAAAGCAGCGTCAAATTGAAGTTCACCATCAATGGCAAGTTCTGGATCAAGTTCGTGTGCTAACTTTGTCGCTTCTGCAACCTTATCCACTTGTGGTGCACTGGCAGAACCCTTAGTTGAAAAACTAAGCATGGCAACCTTTGGATCGATACCAAAGACCTTAGCTGTTTCAGCAGATTGTACCGCAACTTCTGCCATCGTTTGTGCATCCAAGTCAATGTTAATGGCACAGTCAGCAAAGACATAACGTTCGTCACCACGTTGCATAACAAAAGCCCCAGAGATACGTGATGAACCAGGCTTTGTCTTCACAATTTGCAAAGCAGGACGCACTGTATCACCAGTTGGGTGTGTGGCACCTGAAACCATACCATCAGCAAGATCCATATAAACGAGCATTGTTCCAAAATAGTTAACGTTCTTTAACCACTTTTCAGCAGTTGAAGCATCTGTTTTACCATTACGGCGCTTAACCAATGCATCGATCATTTCTTGCAAACCAGTTGGATCATAATTTTCAGGGTCAATCACTTTGACAGCTTGCAAATCAAAGTCATTTGCTGCTGCAACTTCATTAATCGTTGCCTCATTACCAAGCAAAATTGGTTCTACTAAGGCTTCCGCAGCTAAACGCACAGCGGCACCTTGAATACGAGGATCATCACCTTCAGGGAATACAATACGCTTACCTTGTCCCTTAATTGTTTCTGATAGTTGTTCAAAAAGTTCCATCTTACAGCCTCCCAAATTTAGCTTTTAATTTAACATGTTCATTATCTCACATTTGGCTTTACTTGCGCCACTATCAACGCCAATTAATTGCTTGAACCTGATGTGTTTGCAAAAATTCATTCGTTTGACTAAATGGTTTTGATCCAAAAAAGCCACGATGTGCTGATAACGGACTCGGATGCGGCGCTTGTAAAATCAAATTTTCTGAACCTTGAATCAACGGTATTTTCTTCTGGGCTGCTTTTCCCCATAAAATAAAAACGACTGGTTGACTTTGTTGTGCGACCAAACGAATCACTTCATCCGTGAACGGTTCCCAAATCAGTCCGGCATGCCCATTTGATTGCCCCGCTGGCACTGTTAAAACTGTGTTCAATAACAACACCCCTTGTTGCGCCCAAACATGCAAATCCCCATTATCTGGTAGCGTTGTTTGCAAATCGTCTGCCAATTCTTTAAAAATATTACGCAGAGATGGCGGTAAAACAAAGTCTGCTGGCACTGAAAAGCTAAGGCCTTGTGCTTGACCAGGATTAATATATGGGTCTTGTCCGAGAATAACCACTTTCGTTTGTGACAAGGATGTTTGTTCTAAAGCCGCAAACACATTGTTACGAGCTGGATATACCGTCTGCGTTTGGTAAACTTCTGTCAAAAAATCATTTACTTGTTCAAAATATTGATTCGGTAGGGCGCGAACGAGTGGTTCTGCCCAATCTGTTTCAAAAAATCTGCCATCACATTGCTCTGCCTTTCATTGGCTTGAATAAAAAAAGGTAACGTCATGATAACGTTACCTTCAATCTTGTCGCTTTTTAATTCATAAGTCAATTACGCATTCAGAACCTTATCCAAAAAGTCCTTTGTACGTTCATGTTGCGGATGATTAAAGACATCCTCTGGCTTACCTTGCTCATTAATGAGTCCATCAGCAAAGAAAACCACACGATCAGCAACTTGCTTGGCAAAGCCCATTTCATGAGTAACGACAATCATCGTCATCCCATCTTTGGCCAAATCCTTCATAACTTGCAAAACATCCCCAACCATTTCAGGGTCAAGCGCAGAAGTTGGTTCGTCAAACAACATAATCTTAGGATTCATTTCCAAGGCACGCGCAATCGCAACACGTTGCTTTTGTCCACCAGACAAAGTTGTTGGCTTCACGTCAGCTTTATCACGTAGACCCACACGATCTAACAACTCCAACGCTTTCGCTTCTGCTTCATCCTTAGAATATTTACCGAGTTCAACCGGCGCCAAAGTCATATTTTCCAAAACCGTTAGATGTGGGAAAAGATTAAAGTGTTGGAACACCATCCCAATCGTCTCACGTGTTTTATCGATATTTGTTTTTGAATCACTCACGTCCCAGCCATTAATCACGATTTTACCTGAATCGGTATCTTCTAAATGGTTTAATGTACGGAGAAATGTTGACTTTCCAGACCCTGAAGGTCCAATCATTACGACAACTTCACCTTCTTGGACTTCTAAGTCGATTCCTTTTAAGACTTCATTTGAGCCATAGCTTTTGTGTACATCTTTTACATCAACAATCGCTGCCATTACTTAATCCTCTTTTCCATCCAATTTGAAAGCCAAGTTAGTAGCGTAATTACTATCAAGTACATTGCACCAATAATCAACCATACGCGGAATCCTTGTAGGTTACGGGCAATAATCAACGTTCCTGTTTGTGTCAATTCAATAATACCAATTGCTGACAAGATTGACGTGTCCTTCAATGTGATAATGAATTGGTTAATGAAACTTGGAATTGTCAAACGAATTCCTTGTGGCATCACAACTTTACGCATTGCCTTACCATATGGCATTCCAAGTGAACGTGCTGCTTCAAGCTGTCCCTTATCAACTGATAAGAAACCACCCTTAACGAATGAAGCGATATAAGCCCCTTCATTCAAGACCAAAGTAATCACACCTGCTGTAAACGCTGGGATTTTACTTCCTGTCAAATTAGGTAATCCGATATAGATAAAGAATGCCAAAACTAGCATTGGTAGTCCACGGAATAAGTAGATAATACTTGTTGAGATACCACGCATAATCTTGCTTGGCATCACACCCATTACTGCTAATAACATACCCCAGATTGATGCTAAGATAATTCCAATCAATGTCAATTGAATCGTCTTAAACAATCCATCCAACAAAGCTGACTTATTTTCTTTCAAAATATTCCAGATAGTTGGCTTAGCTGCCGCTTCATTAGCCGCATTCTTTTTGTAATTATAACTATTGTCGCCTAAGTAATTTTGAACAATTTTGTCATACTCACCAGACTTAACTAATTTGTCATAACCTTTATCAAAACTCTTAAGTAACTCAGCGTTAGCACCCTTCTTAACCCCGAAACCATAACCACCAGTGTTAACTGGCTTCGTGATAATATTCATATCAGTTCCTTGATTAATCGCATAGGCCATAACCGGCTGATCTTCAAACGCCGCAACTGTGTTTCCCACCTTAACGTCGTTATACATTGTGTTTGAATCATTAAAGAATGACAACTTTAAATCATATTCTTTAGCAATGCTTTGCGCGTATTGTGCACCGGCAGTTCCAGTTTTAACCGCAACCTTCTTACCTTTTAAATCATCTAAAGACTTATTGTCTTTATCTTTGCCATTAACCGCAATGACCACACCTGTTTTGTAGTATGGCACACTGAAATCAAATGACTTCTCACGTTCAGGTGTAATTGACATTCCAGCCAACAAACCATCCACTTGCCCAGCTTGGATGGCTTGAACACCCGCGTTAAAGCTCATTGGCTTCAAAGTATAGGTGAAACCTTCTTCCTTTGAAATCGCCTTTAACATGTCCATATCAATTCCACGGTATTCACCATCTTTATCTTGAAACTCAAATGGTGGATACGTTGTATCCGTTGCAATTGTGTAATGCGGCTTATCAGCAGCAAAACTTGTCGTTCCCCCGACAAACATCCCAAACATTAAAACGATCAACGTTAAAATGCTTTTTAGCCATTTATTCATGACAATTCCTCCAACTCCAAAATCAAATGTAAATTCATTTCTTAGATAAGCATACTAGACCATTTTCATTTCGCGTTAAATCATGTCAGGTTTTCTTACATAAAAAAAGAACTACTTTTCAGTAGTCCTTTAAAATTTAGCGCTTCATCGCCCGTTGTAAATCACGTTCTTGATCACGACGTTTTAACGTTTCACGCTTATCATAATTATGTTTTCCAGTCGCAATGCCAATTAACACTTTGGCAAAACCACGTTTAATATAAACTTTGAGCGGGATAACCGTCTTCCCTTTTTGCGACACTGCTTCAGCTAACTGATTAATTTGTTGCTTATGCAACAACAAACGCCGTGATCGTAAAGGTTCATGATTGAACTGATTGCCTTGCTCAAATGGACTGATGTTCACGTTCTCTAACCACGCTTGGTTCTGACGAATTTGCACAAAGCCATCGGCAATCGTAATTCGTCCGGCGCGAATCGACTTAATTTCAGTTCCAGTCAACTCAATCCCCGCTTCCATCGTCTCACCAATATTATAATCATGGCGAGCTTTACGATTGGTTGCAAGCGCATCATTAACGACTTTCTTCTTTTTGGGCATATTATCCCTCCCATAAATTAAAAATTATTTATGTTGTTGACGCCGCTTTTGATCCTGCTTGGGCGCACGATGGTCCGTTGGTTGCCCCTTTTTGGGATTCTTATCACCTTGGCGACTGCGATTATGTTGGTTCGGCTTTTTACCGCCCTTACCACCTTTACCGCCACGACCACCAAAAGCACCCTTACGGTCATCAGCGACCTTAATATCGGTAATTGGTGCCGCCGCTGGGTCAACCAAAATGAAGTCTAAGGCACTTTGTTCCTTATCCACACGAATCAACTTTACGCGGACCGGTTGACCGATTTGATAGATATGATGGAAACGTTGACCAATCAAGGCCATATGTGATTCATCATAATTATAATAATCATCAGTCAAGTTAGAGGTGTGAATTAGGCCTTCAACGGTATTTTCAAGTGATACGAACATACCGAATTTAAGTACACCGTTAACCACGGCATCAAACTCTTGACCAACCTTATCTTCCATGAATTGGGCTTTCTTCATGGCATCTGTATCACGTTCAGTATCAACGGCACGACGTTCACGCACAGACGTATCTTCTGCAATCACAGGCAAATCATCACGATAACGTGCTTGCGCCTCGTTACCAAGACCAGCTTGTTCATACCATTTAATCAAACGGTGCACTGTCAAATCGGGGTAACGACGAATTGGTGATGTAAAGTGCGTATAGTAATCTGCACCGATTCCAAAGTGTCCCAATGGTTGGTCAGAATACTTCGCTTGTTGCATTGAACGCAACATCATCGTTGAAACCATCTGCTCTTCTGGCTTACCTGCAAAGTACTTATGAATATTTTGCAAGTCAGCTGGCTTGATATGCTCAGGATCAGCCTTAACAGGGCATCCTAATGCCTTCACAAAGTCTAAGAATTTACTTACACGCTCGCTATCTGGCGCCTCATGAATACGATATAAGAATGGAACCTTTGCTAAATCAAAATGCATCGCTACCGTTTCATTGGCTGCTAACATAAATGATTCAATAATGCGTTCTGACGTACCACGTTCACGCAGTTCAATGTCAGTTGGCTTACCTTCTGGATCCACAATAATTTTAGCTTCAGGTGCTTCAAATTCAATCGCACCACGTTCTTGACGCTTTTGCGACAAGGCGTTATGCAAAAGTTGCATATCTTCAAACATCGGAACTAATTCGCGATATTCTTCACGCGTCTCCTCATCTCCGTCAAGAATGGCGTTAACACCTTTATAAGTCATACGCGCATGTGAACGCATCACAGACTTATGCAAACGATGGTTAACCAATGTTCCATCTGGCGTGAATTCCATTTCAGCAGACATGGCCAAACGTTCCACACCTTCATTTAATGAAGCAATACCATTCGAAATATTACGCGGTAGCATTGGAATCACGCGGTCTGTTAGATAAACAGATGTGCCCCGCTTATAAGCTTCTTGATCTAATGGTGTTCCTTCTGGCACATAGTGGGAAACATCCGCAATATGCACACCAAGATGGAAATTACCATTATCCAAACGCCAAACAGTTACAGCATCATCCAAGTCCTTTGATTCAATTGAATCAATCGTAACCAAAGATTGATCCGTAACATCTTCACGTCCTTCACGTTCTTCATCCAAAACATGATCAGGAATCGCTTCCGCTTGTTCTAAGACGTCTTCAGGGAAAACGTGCGGTACATCATGATTATAAACAATTTGCAAGATGTCCACACCAGGTGCATCCTTGAAACCAATTTTCTGTACGATGGTACCCGTCATTTGCTTAGGTGTATTCAAACTTGGGTAATCTTCAATGGTCGCCACAACGACTTCACCATCTTCAGCAACCATCCCACCTTCTTTAACCAAGAAGTCGTATGTCGCAAACTTTTTATCAGTTAGCACAATTTGACCAATAAAGCCGGCATATTCTGAACCAAGTTTGAATTCACCAACCATTTGTTCACGTGAACGGTGCATGATTTCAATCACTTGTCCTTCAGGACCACGATTGCCATCACCCTTATTTAAAATTTTTACGCGAACTTGATCTCCTTGTAACGCAAACAATGTATTGTCAGGATTTACAAAAATATCATCTGCATTGTCATCATATCGAATAAATCCAAAGCCACGTTCGTTTGCTCTAAATTCGCCGATTACGCCTTCTTTATCGGCATTATATTGAAACGCTCCAGCGTCGTTTACTTTAACTTTTTCAACACGTTCTAGCGCAGCAAGCGCTTGAACGACTTTCGTAAAGGCATTATCATCTGGCAAGCGTAGGCCATCCACAAGGGTTTGAGCCGGGAATGCTTGCGCAGAATTAGCCTTCAAAAAACCATATAATTGGTCTTGTAAATTATTTTCTGCCATGTATTTCTCTCTTTTCTATTTAAAACTTGAATTTCATTTGTATTCTAATAAAGACCTCCCGCAAAAAATTACGAGAGGTCTTTAAGATAATTGGTTTAGTGTGATGATAGATAGACTAGCGCCAAACCTAAAATAAACCAAATTGCACCCAAGATTGCCGTAATTCGTTGCATAACGGCTTCAAAACCACGGGCCTTCTGTGTTGCAAATAAATCACCTGCGCCACCAGATAGTGCTGATAAAGCATCTTGTTGTTTTGATGGTTGCATCAAGACAGTCACAATCAACAAAAATCCAACAACAATCATTGCAATTAACAACATATTATACATAATTGGCGCCTCCGTTTTCTTAATACTCGCTATCTTTATTAAATATACTAACCTAGAATAGCATAATTAGACCAATAACTCAACTAAGCACCATCAATAAAAAAAGACTGAGATTATATATAATCTCAGTCTTTCAATTAATTTTAATTAACCTACGTAGTTAACAATAGCTTCACGTGCAGCCTTGTCAATGTTGTAGAAGCTGTCAATTCCCTTGAATTGTGCAACATCTTCACCCAACAAGTCTTCAATACGCATCAATTGGTTGTACTTCGCAATACGGTCAGTACGTGACAATGATCCAGTCTTGATTTGTCCGGCGTTAGTTGCAACAACCAAGTCAGAGATAGTTGTGTCTTCAGTTTCACCTGAACGGTGTGAAACGATGGCAGTGTATCCAGCTTCCTTAGCCATTTCGATGGCATCCAAAGTCTCAGTCAAAGTACCGATTTGGTTAACCTTGATCAAGATTGAGTTAGCAGCGCCCATCTCAATACCCTTCTTCAAGTATTGTGTGTTTGTAACGAAGAAGTCGTCACCAACGATTTGAACACGGTTACCCAAACGGTTTGTCAACTTAACCCATGCATCCCATTCGTTTTCATCCAAAGGATCTTCAACAGAGATGATTGGGTACTTGTTAATCAAGTTCTCCAAGTAATCGATGAATTCGTCAGTTGTGTATTCCTTCTTGTCAGGTTCCCCTGCCAATACGTATACACCACGATCTGCATCGTAGAATTCTGATGAGGCAACGTCAAAGGCGATAGCGATATCCTTACCTGGCTTGTAACCAGCCTTTTCAATTGCTTGTAGCAAGAATTCAAATGGTTCTGCGTTTGACTTAAAGTCAGGCGCAAATCCACCTTCGTCACCAACAGCAGTTGAGTGACCGTTTTCCTTCAACAAAGCTTGCAAAGCATGGAAAGTTTCTGATCCCATACGTACAGCTTCGGCGATTGACTTTGCACCAACAGGCATAATCATGAACTCTTGGAAATCAACGTCGTTACTTGCGTGTGCACCACCATTGATAACGTTCATCATTGGTGTTGGCAATACCTTAGAGTTAAATCCACCCAAGTAGTTGTACAAAGGTGTTTCCAATTCGTCAGCAGCGGCACGAGCAGCAGCAATTGAGACACCCAAAATAGCGTTGGCTCCCAACTTACCCTTGTTTTCAGTACCATCCAAGGCGATCATTGTTTGATCCAAGGCCACTTGGTCAGTAACTTCCATTCCGCGCAACTTGTTAGCAATTGTTGTGTTAACATTTTCAACTGCCTTCAAAGTTCCCTTACCACCGAAACGGCTCTTGTCACCGTCACGCAATTCAACAGCTTCGTGTTCACCAGTTGAGGCACCTGAAGGGACGATTCCGCGACCGAAACCACCTAATTCAGTATAAACTTCAACTTCAACAGTAGGATTTCCACGTGAATCCAACACTTCGCGTGCATAAATATCAGTAATTGCAGACATTGTTGTTCTCCTTGTTCTTTTAAAAGATATTTGAATCTATATTTTAGATCCTTACATTGCTTATTGTAACATATATCACGAAGTCTGCATAGAAAAGACCTTTTTGCCTTTAATTTGTTTTCTTCGCTTCATGCGTTAGCTTGACTAATTCAATAAAATTATCTGGATCCAAGGCTGAATTACCAACCAAAACCCCATCAATATCATGTTGACGCATAATTTCATAAACGTTTTCTGGCTTCACCGAACCACCATATAAAATACGCAAATCTTCAGCAATCTCAGGGTTAAACATATCTGAAACCGTCTCACGAATCAGATAGAGATCTTTTTGTGCCATGTCAGCACTCATTGCCGTCCCACTCCCAATCGCTTGTGTTGGTTCAAAAGCCAACACAACATCCGTCATTTGCTCTGGTGTCACGCCTTTTAAAGCCTCAATAACCTGGTTTACAATCCAATGCATATGTTCATTATTTGACACTGTTTGAATTTGCTCATCAATGGCAATGATTGGTTTTAACCCATTACGCAAAGCAGCCAATGCTTTCAAATTAACCATTTCGTCTGTTTCACGGAAATAGTGTCGGCGTTCAGAGTGCCCAATAATGACATATTGCACACCTAAATCCGCCACCACTTTAGGGCTTGTTTCACCAGTATATGCCCCTTCTTCTTTCCAATAAACATTTTCAGCACCAATTTCAACTGCTGTTCCTTTTGCTGCCTCAACCATACTCTGCAAAAGGACATCCTGTCCCGCTAAAATCGGCTCAACACTGGGATAAGCTGTAATTGCATTTGCGACTGATTCAATATACGTCCGCGCATCTTCTGGTAACTTATTCATTTTCCAGTTTGCCATGACGATTGGTTGCCGTGCCATAATCTCACCTCACTCAATTGATACCTTCTATTATAACATTTTTCGATGCTGCTTTATAAAAACAAAAAAGCTAGCCACATAATGGCTAGCTTTTAAATTTACTCAGCTTCAGGTACTTCGGCCTTAACTAAAGCAATCACATCTTCATTTGTTTCAGCATCAATTGCCTTTTCAGCCAATCCTTCAAGATCAGCTGCATTTAAGCGGCTCATCAATGAACGCGTTGACAAAACTGATGTGGCAGACATTGAGAATTCATCCAATCCCATTCCCATCAAGATAGGAACCGCAATTGGATCTCCGGCCATTTCACCACACATTGCAGCAAACTTGCCATACTTATGCGCTGACTTAATCACATAGTTAACAAGGCGCAAGATTGATGGGTTATATGGTTGGTACAAGTATGAAATCTTGTCATTTCCACGGTCGGCAGCCATTGAATAACCAATCAAATCGTTTGTTCCGATTGAGAAGAAATCAACTTCTTGGGCAAATTTATCAGCAAGTACAGCTGCCGCTGGAATTTCAATCATGATTCCAAGCTTGATGTTATCACTAACTTCAACCCCTTCTGCAACTAACTTAGCCTTTTCTTCTTCAAACAAATCACGAGCTTGGCGGAATTCAGACAATGTTGCAACCATTGGGAACATAATCCAAAGGTTTCCAAATGCTGAGGCACGAATCAAAGCACGTAATTGTGTACGGAAAATATCTTGACGATCAAGTGAGATACGGATTGCACGATAACCCAAGAATGGGTTTTCTTCTTCAGGTAATGGCAAGTAAGGCAATTCCTTATCTCCACCAATATCCATTGTACGAACAGTCACATTTTCGTCAGGTCCAACACCTTCCAATACGGCCTTGTAGGCTTCGAATTGTTGCTCTTCAGTTGGCAATTCTTGTGAATCCATATATAAGAATTCAGTACGGTAAAGTCCAACACCTTCAGCACCATTTTCAACTACACCATCTAAGTCCTTAGGCGTTCCAATGTTTGCGCCCAAAGTAAAGTGCTTACCATCAGCTGAAAGGGTCTTTTCATCCTTCAACTTAGCCCATTCAGCCTTCTTGGCCGCATATTCGTCAGCTTTTTCTTGATAAGTCTTAATCTCATCATCCGTTGGATTTTGTAGCAAGACACCATCCATACCGTCCAAGATAACAACTTCATCTTCTGCGATTTCTGCCGTGGCATTTTCAGTTCCAACAATCGCTGGAATTTCAAGTGTACGGGCCATAATTGCCGCATGGGCAGTACGACCACCAACGTCAGTAATGAAGCCCTTAACGTACTTACGGTCAAGTTGTGCTGTATCTGAAGGCGTCATATCATGCGCCACAATCACGACTTCTTCGTTAATCAACGCTGGATTAGGTAGCGTCTTGTTCAACAAATGACTCATCACACGCTTCGTGACATCTCGAATATCAGCAGCACGCTCTGCCATGTAGGCATTCGTATCAGCCATACTTTCAAACATCGTAATGTAAGTATCTGACACTTGCTTTACAGCAGCTTCAGCATTGGTCTTATCATTATCGATAGCTTGTTCGATACCACCAGTGAATTCTGGATCTTCCAATACCATGATGTGGGCATTGAACACTTCTGCTTCGTCTTCTCCCATTGAAGCCGCAGCCTTATCACGAATCTGTTCCAAATCTGCTTTTGATTCCAAAAAAGCCGCCTCTAAGCGGCTTTTTTCGGCTTGAACATCATCAATCGTTCGCGTATCAAAAGACAAATCAGGATCTTCTAGCTTATATGCCTTAGCGATTGCAACACCGTTTGAAGCTGCAATTCCTTTGATTTGTTTTGTCATAGCCTTTTCCTTCGAAGTTCAACTTAAAATTAAGTTCTCGTGTAGATGTTTGTAAAAACTAAAAAATTAGTCAGTCAAACCTTCTGCAGCCATTGTTTCTGAGATTGCTGAGATAGCATCTGCAGCGTCATCACCATCAGCTGAGATAGTAACGTCAGCACCTTGACCAACACCAAGTGACATAACACCCATGATTGACTTCAAGTTAACATCCTTACCTTGGTATGAAAGAGTAATGTCTGAAGCAAACTTTGATGCTGCTTGTACCAACAATGTTGCTGGACGTGCGTGAATACCTGCTTCGGCTACAATGTTAAATTCGCGTGATTCCATGATTAAATCTCCTTTTAATATGTTATTAATAATATTTTATAAACGTTGTTCGTTCTTTAACAAGCTCGGCCAACGCTTTACGTAAATTATTTTATCAGTTTATGCAAACAATGGCAAGCGCTTACATCAGAAAACTACGCATTATCTTCATCACTTTTGCGGTAAATAATTCGGCCACCTTGATGGGCTTCACCCACAATCGCATTTTGATATGGATAACTGCGCCAAACTTCAAAAAATTCAGGGAAATTTTCCGCTTCTAATGTAAATTCGCTTTTCACTCCGGTACGTAATTCATCCAGAATTTGTGTGAAATCGATACTACTATTCGTCATTACTCTTCAAACTTTCGTTGTAAGCATAGGCATTTTGTCCGGCAATGGCTGCATCCCCTACGGCTGTTGTAATTTGACGTAAATGTTTCTTTCGCACATCACCAATGGCAAAAATACCTGGTAAACGTGTTTCCATTTGATCGTTCGTTTCAATCCAGCCTTCTTGATCAGTAATTGCCAAATCAGCAACTGATTCAGTAACCGGCAATAATCCGATATAAATAAAGACACCTGCCGTCGCATGTTCAGTGATTTCACCGGTTTGATTATTCTTTAATGTAACCGACTCAACCTTTTTCTCGTCACCATTAATTGTTTGAACTTCTGTATTCCAAATAAAATCAATGTTGTCGGCCGCAAACGCACGCTTTTGCAAAATTTGTTGCGCCTTTAAAGTATCTTGACGATGGACAACCGTGACATGGTTAACGATTCCGGCCAAATAGGTTGCTTCTTCGATGGCTGAATCACCACCACCAACAACGACAACTTCTTGGCCCTTGAAAAAGGCACCATCACACACAGCACAATAAGACACACCACGGCCAGCAAAATCTAATTCACCTGGAACACCAAGTTTTTTGTATTCAGAACCAGTTGCAACAATTACCGAATTTGCTTGGTAATCATTCATATCAGTCACAACATGCCACGTCTTATCTTCATTGGCTTCAATATGTTGGACTGTACCAAATTGATACTCAGCACCGAATTGCGTTGAAGAAGCATACATTTTTTCCGATAAATCTGCTCCCATGATTGAGCTATATCCCGGATAATTTTCAACTTCAGCTGTATTATTCATTTGCCCACCGTAAATACCACGATCCAGCATTACAACTGACAAATTGGCACGCGATGCATAGGTTGCTGCGGTCATACCACCAGGTCCCGCTCCAATAATTACGACATCAAACTTTTCAGTCATCTGTATACCCTCCTTGAACATTTCTTTTGTTCATTTTAACTGTTTATCTACACAATTACTATCACTATTAAAGCTATTTTATCACTTACGTTTAGTAAGTCAAATGTCAGCTGATTCAAATAAAAAGACACCAATTTCTGGTGTCTCAATCATCATTAATCTAAAGTCTTGGCTAAGTCTTTAATATATTCTTTTAGTGCCGCGCCAGTTTGTGGGTGAGTTAAACCAAATTCAATATTCGTTGTCAAAAAGCCAATCTTTGAACCAATATCATAACGCTTACCCGTAAATTCATGTGCATCAACGTGTTGACGCTTGTTCAATGAATCAATGGCATCGGTCAATTGAATTTCATCACCCTTACCAGGTTCTGTTTGCTCAAGTTCTTCGAAAATTTCAGGTGTTAACAAATAACGCCCAATAATCGCAAGATCTGAAGGTGCATCCTCAGGTTTTGGCTTTTCAACAAAGTTAGACACGCGATAGAGGCCTTCCGCCAATTCTTCTTCGGGTGTAATCACACCGTATGACGAAACCTCTTCATTAGGCACGCGCATCACAGCAAGTGTTGAGTCCCCAGTTGATTCAAAGCGATCGATTAGTTGCTTAGTTAATGGTACTTCACTTTGCATCAAATCGTCACCCAGTAACACAACAAAAGGTTCATCCCCAATAAAGGCTTTCCCCGTCAAAACTGCATCCCCTAAACCACGTGGATGTGACTGACGAATAAAGTACAGATTAATATCGGTTGTCTCTTGTACTAACTTCAATAAATCTGTCTTATTTTTTTCGCGTAGATTGTTTTCTAATTCAGGATTTGAATCAAAATGATCTTCAATTGAACGCTTTGACTTTCCATCAACAATTAAAATTTCTTCAATGCCTGAAGCCAATGCTTCTTCAATAATAAATTGAATCGTAGGCTTGTCTACAATTGGCAACATTTCCTTAGCTAACGCTTTTGTAGCTGGCAAAAAACGTGTCCCTAACCCCGCTGCAGGAATAATTGCTTTACGTACAGGTTTCATGATTCCTTATTTTCCTTCCTGTTGGACTGGACGATCCATCAATTCTTGAATCGCCAGTTTAATATCGAGTCCTTCATACAAAACTTTATAAATCGACTCAGTAATTGGCATCGCAACATGCTTCTTTTGCGACAATTCATAAGCCACTTTGGTCGTTGAAATACCTTCAATCACCATCCCCATATTTTCAACGATTTCATCAAGGGTATGCCCCTGTCCAAGCTGTAACCCAGCCCGATAATTTCGTGAATGTACAGAAGTCGCTGTTACAAATAAATCACCAACACCTGACAAGCCCATAAACGTCACAGGATTAGCACCAAAACCTTGTCCTAAACGACTAATTTCGGCTAAACCACGTGTGAATAAGGCTGCTTTTGCATTGGAATCGTAGCCTAACCCCTCTAAGGCTCCAGCCGCAATTGCGATAACATTTTTTAGCGCTGCACCGATTTCTGCACCGACAATGTCATCCCCAGTATAAACTCGGAAGTTTGAATTCGTCAACGCATGTTGAAGTGCTTCTGCCACCTTCAAATTTTCACTCACAGCTGTAATCAAAGTTGGGTCATGTTTAACCACACCTTCAGCATGCGAAGGGCCTGCAATGACTGCTAATCCATTTCGCGAGGATGCTGGAACTTCTTCTTCTAGAATTTCTGAAACACGCTTATAGGTATGTGGCTCCAACCCTTTAGTCGCCGCAACTAAAATGACTTGTTGGTCTAAATCGGCTAAAACATCGGCCAATTGTTTAGCAACACCACGTGTGGCTCCAGTTGGTACAACACTCAAAATGATATCTGCCTTATCTACAGCTTGTGTCATATCACCAGTTGCCCAAAGACCTGCATGTAATTCATTATCACCCAAATACTTTGGATTCTTATGTTCGGCATTAATCACTTCGGCTTGTTCTGGTCTATGCGTCCACAATGCAACCTCGTGTCCATTTTCTGCCGCTACATTGGCCAATGCAGTTCCCCAAGAACCCGCACCTAGTACCCCGACTTTTGTCATAACGTCTATTTCCTCTCTTAGTCCTGATGTTCTGAATTTTGTTCAATCAAAACATTCAAATTATTATTGAATGTCTCTGTCGCATCAAATCCCATTTTCTTAGCACGGAAATTCTTTGCAGCTGTTTCAATTAATACCGCTAAGTTACGTCCCGTTTGAACCGGTAACACATAGCGTGGTAAATCAACACCTTGAATTTGGGTAACTTCTTCACCATTACCCAAACGATCAACTTCTTGATCATCACGCCATTTTGCCAAATGTAAATTAAAAGCAATCGTGGCATGTGAGCGCACAGCGCCGGCACCAAATAAGTTCAAGACATCAATAATACCAACTCCACGTAATTCCATAAGATTTCGTAGAATTGCAGGTGGTTCTCCCACGAGACGTTCTTCGTCTTGTGCGTAAACATCAACACGATCATCAGCAATCAATCGATGTCCGCGTTGCACCAATTCTAAGGCCGTTTCAGACTTTCCAACCCCTGAATCACCAGTGATTAGAACCCCTAAACCAAAGATATCAACCAATACCCCATGCACCGATTGACGTTCTGCTAATTGTCCACTTAAGAAGTAGGTCATATTAGCAAGAATTCGTGATGATGTTAGCTCGGTTGCTAATACCGGAATTTGGACTTCATTAGCGACATCCATAAATTCTTGTGGTAGCTTACGCCCTGTTGAAACAACCAACGCTGGTGTATCAGGTTGCATCATTTTATGCGCGACCATCATCAACTCATCATGTGACATTCGGGCCGCAAATGACGTTTCTGTAATCCCCATCAATTGGATCCGTTCTGGCGCATAATAATTAAAATAACCTGTCATCTCCAAACCAGGTCGTGAAATATCTTCTGTCGCCACCGGGCGATTTAAAAAATCAGCTCCAGATACAATTGATAAATGCGTATTATCTAGTAAATCTTGTACAGTTATTTGTTTTGCCATGTTTTATTTCCTCAACCTATCTATGACTTTTGCTCCCGATTAAAGTAACTAGAAATAATTAAATTTACAAAGGACATAATTATTGAAACCAACAATGTCCAGCCAAATCCATAGAAATGAAAACCACTTCCAACAATGTTAGAAGTCAACCATAAGACGGATGCGTTTACAACAAATCCAAATAGGCCAAATGTTAAAAGGGTCAGTGGTAAGGCCAATATATGTAAGACCGGCCGCACTAACGCATTTAAACAACCTAGGACTAGCGCAGCTAACAAGGCTGACCAGATTGACTCAACATACATCCCTTGTGGCAACAATCCAGCTAATGCTAAAAAAATGACCGTGTTAATTAACACAGTTTGAAAAAAACCAAATTGTCGCAGTGTGTAAACTTTCATGCTCTGCCCTCCAGTTAATTATTATTATAGCAATAAATTAAATTCAAACCAAAAATATATACAAAAAACGCCGATCGGCTGATCGGCGTTTTGAGTTTGGCAATGTTAGGAATGACCTGTCCTAACGCAGGTGACGGTTACCCGCCAGTCAACGTACACCAGTTATTGCTAACTGTTAGTCATGTGCAGATGAACGTGTTCCACAACACCTTCACCACCTACCAGCAATGCGGCTGTTAATATAGGCCGTTTATAAAAATCTTCTAAATGAAGATTCTCTCGACTCATCGCATAAAGAAATAATATCATATTACGACAACCAATGCAAGAAACGGTATCATTTTTAAATTCACCATTGAAATACGCATCAAAAATGGAGAAATACTCGTTTTGTCCCTGGCATAAAAACATGTTATTATAGTAATTAATGATGTTTTATTAAATAAACATGAGACATTTTTAAAAATGAGTATGAGTGAGGTCATGTGTATGAAAATTATTGGTAACACTTTGGAGAATATTCATAAATTTCGCCACGAAAATATTCGCGACAAACGATCAGGAATATTACCAACAAAAACAGCTTTAGTAAATAACCCCTATGCAAAATTAAGTCTCTTATATTTAGATACCAATAAAACGTACTACTTAGCTGACGCCTCAAGCGCCATTGCTCACGCCTTACGTTACAGTGATGGTGCGATTGAAATCACTTCATGGAGCGCCACTGACTTAATTGGTCTAAAAAATAGTTACGCTCAACCTGGTTTTGACAACTATTTCCAAATGTTAGTTCAAAATACAGCCATTGCTTATGCCACTGAACATACAGAAACGGCAGATGATCTTGAATCATAAAAAAAGCTCGACATCTTTATATTGATGTTGAGCTTTTTGTTTATTTAAAAATCATTGTATATAAGACGGTTGCAACAATTGCACCCATAATTGGTGCAATAATTGGTACCAAGGCATAACTCCAGTGTGATGAGCCCTTATATTTTAGTGGATAGAACGCGTGTACTAAACGTGGTCCTAAGTCTCGAGCAGGATTCAAAGCCGGTCCAGTAGCACCACCCATTGACGTTACTAAACTCGCAACTAAAATACCTAGCGTCAAACCAGCAACTGGCTTATACTCTGGCACTGCACCAATTGCCATCGCTGCAAAGACAAGGACAAAAGTTCCAAAACCTTCATTAATCATACCGTTTAAACGAGAATTTGCGGCGTCATTCGTCGCAAATGGTGCGAAAATGGCATCAACATCTCTTGTCGCATCAAAGTAAGGCTTGTACATCCAAACCAAAATGATTTGTCCAACAATTGCACCCATCAATTGCACTGAAATATATGGAATTACTTCAGCCCAGGGAAAATCATTTACAGTTGCCAGCCCCAATGTAAACGCTGGATTAATATGTGCCGAAATTTGACCGAATGCCATCGCAGGAATTCCAACCCCGGCTCCATAACCAAATGCAATATTTAACCAACCCGTATGTGTCCCTTTTGTGTTCTTTAATTCTGTGTTGGCCACAGCACCATTTCCCAAAATAACCAGAAACATTGTTCCAAAGAACTCTGCAAACAAACGTTCCGTTAACCCGAAATCCATAACTTACCCCTAATATTTAATTTTGTCGCTTATTTATAATATTGTTTTGCGACCATTAACAATTATAAGGGAGCTGTTCTAAAAAAACCACTTGTAAACGTTTTCACAAACTAATAAAAAAATACAGTCACTCTCATGACTGCATTTCGTTATTAATCTATCTCAATTGATTTAATCTCAATTTTATCAATCGGCTTTGATTTTTCTTGATTATCATTTTCTTCAACTTTGACATTGGCAATTTTATCAACCGTATCCATGCCCTCAATCACTTGACCAAATACAGTGTAATTACCATCAAGACTTGGATATCCACCCTTTTTATAAGCATCATAAATTTTTTGCGGATATTTCACAGCTTTAATGTCTTTAGTTTGATCATCCTTGTTCTGATTAATAAAGAACTGAGAACCATTTGTATCAGGACCAGCATTAGCCATCGATAATGCACCACGAATATTGTACAATTGATCACTAATTTCGTTTTTGAAGCCATTTCCACTATCAATCTTTTTATCTTTTTCATACCAAATTGAGTGGCCGCCTTGACCCGTTCCATCTGGATCACCAGCTTGAATCATAAAGTCCTTCACCACACGATGAACCGTTGTCCCATCATAATAACCATCTTTGGCGTGCTTAACAAAATTTTCAACAGCTAAAGGTGCTTGTTTATTGAATAATTTAACGGTAATATCACCCTCTGTTGTTTTTATAGTTGCCTTTGTTTCGTCTTTACCAACTGTTTTTGACAGTTGTGGCAACTCTAATTTATCCAATTGCTCTTTTTTGGCTTTATCTGCCTTTTCTGATTTAGCCTTGGCTGCTTTAGCCGCTTCATTCTTTTGATGATTATTGTAAGCAGCACCACCAAGTGCCCCACCAATAATTACAAGCGCTACTAGCGCCAATAAAAACTCAGGTTTTATTTTTTTCATATGCTTTTCCTCACTATTGATTGGTCATTTTAAATTCTAAGAAATAGTCATTATAACGTTGCGTCCAGTCTGGGCCTAAATTCTGATACGTTTCAAGTCGATCCAAAACCGCCTGGTCTGGATACCAAGCCTTATCTTGCGTTATTGACTTGGGTAACAACTTCATTGCATCTTGATTTGGCGTCGCATAACCCACATACTCTGCATTTTGAGCTGCCACTTCAGGTCGGCTCATATAATTAATAAATGCATAAGCGGCCTTTTTATTTTGGACGGTCTTAGGAATCACCATATTATCAAACCACAAATTACCACCATCTTCCGGCACAACATAGTGCAGGTGCTTATTTTGTTGCATCATTTCAGCTGCATCCCCAGAATAGTCAACCGCAAGTGCCGCCTCATCTTGTGCCATATATGTTTTAATCTCGTCAGCAACGATTGCTTTTACATTTGGCATCAAACTTGATAACTTCCCTTGAGCTGCTGCTAATTCGGCCTCATTTTTGGTATTTACAGACTGTCCAGAAGAAGCTAGGGTCATCCCCATAATATCTCGAGCCGAATCAATTAACATAATCTGCTTACGATACTGCGCTTGCCATAAATCATTCCATGAGGTAATACTACCTGGTTTTACATACTTGTCATTATAGACAATCCCCAATGTTCCCCAAAAATAAGGCACAGAATATTTATTATTAGGATCAAACGGTTCATTCAAAAATGCTGGATTATAATGCTGGAGTCCACTTAATTTGTCATGATCCAGTGGCATCAGCAAATTATCTTGTCGCATTTTTTCAACCATGTACTCCGAAGGAATTGCAACATCATAATGTGTCCCCCCCTGCTTAATCTTTGTATACATCGCTTCATTTGAATCGAAGGTTTCATAATTGACCCGATAACCCGTCTCTTTTTGAAATGACTTTAAAATCGCTGGGTCAATATAATCACCCCAATTATAAATGGTCAACGTCTCTTTTTGATTGGGTGCATTGTCTGATTTCACTTGATGATTTTCTAAACGATTCATCCCCCAACTAAAACCTAATAGTAATGCAACTGCCAAGCTAATCCCTAGTGTCAAATTAATCAATTTTTTCATACTTATCGCACCGCCGTTCCTAGTGTGCGTTTCTTCTTAGACCCACGCTGCTGATATGTTGATAAGAAATAATAAATCACAATGAGCACTAAGGAAACTAAGAACATTAGCGTTGACAATGCATTAATTGACAAATCAATCCCTTGACGTGCACGCGAATAAATTTCAATCGATAGCGTTGAAAAACCATTTCCAGTCACGAAGAAAGTCACTGCAAAATCATCTAATGAATAAGTAATTGCCATAAAGAAGCCTGATAATATACCTGGCCATGCATAAGGCAACACAATTTGACTCAGTACTTGATAGTCATTGGCGCCTAAATCATGCGCAGCATCAATCAAAGCTGGATTCATTTCATTAAGGCGTGGCAATACCATCAAGACAACAATCGGAATTGAAAAAGCGATGTGTGCCAGCAATACAGACAAGAATCCTAATTTCATACCAATCAAGGTAAACAGAATTAGGAAACTCGCACCAATAATAACATCCGGTGAAACAATCAAAATATTATTCAACGACAATAGCGTATTACGGGTCCCACGTCGACGGGTATGATAAATGCCCAGGGCACCAAACGTTCCAATCAGCGTCGCAAATAATGCTGATAACAAAGCAATAATAAAGGTATTAGCTAAAATACGCATTAAACGATAATCTGAAAATAATGTTCGGTAATGTTCTAATGAAAAACCAGAAAAATTATTCATATAATCGCCAGCATTAAATGAATAAAAAATTAGGTAAAAAATAGGTAAATACATGACAACAAAAACAAAGATTAAATATAACGATGCCGCTTTATGTTTCATCTTTTATTTACCTCCTTGTTTCCGATCACGTGTCAAATACATGGTAATCGCCATCGCAATGATTAAAATAATACCAATGGTTGAACCCATTCCCCAATTTTGCGTCACTAAAAAGTGTTCCTCAATTGCGGTACCCAACGTAATCACACGGTTTCCACCGATTAAACGTGTAATCATAAATAGTGACAAGGTTGGAATAAATACTGCTTGAACACCTGTTCTCACACCATTCATAGACAATGGAATAATCACTTTACGTAATGTTTGGGCCGAACTTGCCCCTAAATCACGGGCAGCGTTCACTAAACTCTGATCAATCTCGACTAATGAATTAAATATAGGCATAATCATAAATGGAATTTGCACATATGCGGCGACTGCCATAAATGCACCATCAGTAAACATAATTTGTTGTGGCCCAATGCCAACAAAAGTCAAAAATTCATTCAACGTCCCTTGTTTTGCAAATAAGCCAATAAAGGCATAGGCTTTTAGTAATAAATTAACCCATGTTGGTAAAATCACCAGCATTAACCAGAATTGCGCATGTTTTAAACGACTCATGATTAAAGCCATTGGATAACTAATGGCCAGTGTAATCACAGTCACCATAAACGCGAAGAATACTGAATTAAACGTCATGCGAATGTAAGTTCCAGAGCTAAAATAAGTTTGGTAGTTATTGAGCGTAAAGTTCCCATGCACATCCATAAATGACTCAAACAATAATAAAATCACAGGTGCAATTACAAACAGCAGTAGCCATGCATAATAAGGCACACTATAATTGAATGCTTTAGTCTGATGCATCAGGCGCCTCCTCTTCTTCATATTGCTCCAAACGCGCATCAAAGTCTTCTTCTGACTCGTTTAAACGCATAATATGAATATCTTCTGGATCAAAATACAACCCATAGCGCTGACCGACCTCAGCCGAATTTGTTGCTTGAACTTGCCAGTGATTTTGATCATCATCATGTGCTGTTATTTCATAATAATCACCACGGAATGATTCATCATCAATCGTTACCACTAATTTTCCTTCAGAAACGTCAACTAAATCCAAATCCTCCGGTCTTAACACCACTTCAACAGGTTCATTAGGTCGCATTCCGCCATCAACATTTTCAAATTCCTTACCAGCAAACGCAACTAAGTAATCTTCACGCATCACGCCTGGAATAATATTTGATTCGCCAATAAATTCAGCCACAAAATGATTAATTGGTGCATCATAAATGTCAACCGGCGTCCCATTTTGCAAGATTTCCCCATCATCCATGACGAAAATCCAATCAGACATGGCTAACGCTTCTTCTTGATCATGTGTCACAAAAACGAAAGTAATGCCTAAACGCTGTTGAATATTACGCAATTCATATTGCATCGTTTTACGCAATTTATAGTCTAAAGCCGATAGCGGTTCATCCAACACCAATATTTCTGGTTCATTTGCCAAAGCTCGTGCAATCGCAACACGTTGTTGCTGTCCACCTGATAATTCAGAAATTTCACGATCTTCATAACCTGACAATTTCACCAAAGCCAGCATTTCCGAAACTTTCTCAGTCATCTCGCGTTTACTTTTACCTTTTAGCGTCATGCCAAAGGCAACATTTTCAAACACATTCATATTCGGAAAAAGGGCATAATTTTGAAAAACAGTATTAATGCGCCTTTTTTCAGGCGGTACATTATTAATATTTTTTCCTTCAAAATAAATATTCCCTGCTGTTGGCGTTAAAAATCCGGCCATCAATCGCAAAATCGTTGTTTTACCAGATCCAGACGAACCCAATAATGTATAAAATTTACCACTTTCAATTTCTAAATCAATTGATTTTAAAACAACATTATCACCATACTGCATGGCAACATGTTCAAATTCGATAATAGGTTGAGTCATCTCAACACACCACCTTTCTTTGCATCCTTTAAAGTATACAAAATTTTAAAATACAGCGATACGTTTAAACCAAAATTTTAAAGATAAACAAAAAGACGTTATGAATAGCATTCATAACGTCTTTTACAATGAGTTGATTTAAATTAGTCTTCACGCTTACGGCGATATAGACCACCAAATCCAAGTGACATCAAAGCTAATCCAATCAATCCAAGATTTGCTTGTGATGTGGCACCTGTATCAGGCAAAGCTTCTTGCGTTGCTTGTGCCACGATTTGCTCAATCCCACCTTCTGTTTGTGCATAGTCAATCTGGCGCAACCATGCTTCCTTTTGTGCATCCGACAATGGCAACTGTTTAATTTGTTGCTTTGCCTTATGCTTCAAGGCTTCCAATTCACTGTTGCCATCACTTGGTTGCTTAGGCTGTTGTTGCTTGGAATTACCTTCACCCGGCTTACCATCTGGCTTTTCATTGCCTGAATCACCTTCGTCTGGCTTACCATCTGGCTTTTCATTACCTGAATCGCCTTCGTCTGGCTTACCATCTGGCTTCTCATTACCTGAATCGCCTTCGTCTGGCTTACCATCTGGCTTTTCATTGCCTGAATCCCCTTCATCTGGCTTACCATCTGGGTTTTCATTGCCTGAATCCCCTTCATCTGGCTTACCATCTGGGTTTTCATTGCCTGAATCCTTACCAGCTTGATCATTTTGATTCTTGGCGTCTTCAACAATTTGATCGATTTCGCTTTGGTCAGCACCCTTATCAATGGCGTCCTTAATCGCATCCTTAGTTTCTTCATCTAAGTTGTCTAA
>NZ_JQCD01000012.1 GCF_001437425.1 Weissella minor
CGATCTTTAATTTCCTGTTGAATCGCATTATCTAATTGCACTCGAGTTGCTGATAAACCTGTTGACGGGTTGTTAACGATGCTTGTAATACTATCCGTTTTGATTTCAACCTTTGAGATTTTTTGCGACGCATCCTGCATTGCTTCTTGTTTCGCTTTATCAATACGTGGTTGAACAGTCTGTAAATCTTTGGTAACTTGCTGGTTCAATGCATCAACTTTTTGTTGCGATGTATCAATAGCATCTTTTTTTGCTGCATCAATTTTGGGTTGAATCTCAGCTAATCCACTGTT
>NZ_JQCD01000013.1 GCF_001437425.1 Weissella minor
AATTTCGCTTTGGTCGGCTCCCTTATCAATGGCGTCCTTAATCGCATCCTTAGTTTTTTCATCTAAGTTCTCTAAGTCGTCAATGGCATCCTTTGCTGCGTCCTTGGCATCTTGCAAGTCCTTATCAGCCTTATCTTGGTCTGCCTTATCCTTAGCGGCTTGGTCGTCCTTCTTAGCGTCTTCGACAATCTTATCAATTTCGCTTTGGTCGGCTCCCTTATCAATGGCGTC
>NZ_JQCD01000014.1 GCF_001437425.1 Weissella minor
TCTCTTCCTGCGAGGATAGGACGTCGCAATGCAAACGAAAAGCTACCAGAAATGGTAGTTTTTTTGTGTAGAAAATTTAAAGTTAATTTGGAGATATATACATGGCAGATATTGATATTGATAATGCATTGGACTATCGAAATTTAGGTGATGATTTTAAAGGTATGGATAATCGCGATATCATGCAAGCGTTAGATGCTAAACGTGGTGATATGGTAACAGTGTTACAAAATATTACTCATGATTTTAATAAAGCAACCGCTGTGAGAAATCATAATGCATTTTCAGGTAAGAAAATTGTTTTTTTAAACCCAGATAATCCCATGGATGCAGAAAATCCTGAAGGTGCAAAGCGATGGAATAAAAAGGGTGCAGTTGGGGCCCAACATTATGAACATATTCAACATGCGCGAATTCGTGATTATCAACAATTGTTTGATAATTGGCACGCCCAAGGCTATACAATATTTGCCGTTGATAATACGCCAGGATATGAGTTACATAATATCTTTGAAGTGCAGTTTCCTAAGAAAAGTGTTTTTCTCTTTGGTGAAGAACAAATTGGATTAGCAGATGAGTTAATTGCTGCAGCGGACCAAATGATTTATATCCCACAAACGGGGTCAGTCCGATCATTAAATGTATCAGTTGCACATGGGATTGTGTCTGCAATGTATACAGCCCAATACCCAGTTGAATAAAATAAAACCGCAACTTTCAGGATTAACCTAAAAGTTGCGGTTTTTAAATATGTTTATAAGAGAATTTCAAATTCTAAGTTGTTATATTGGTCACGTTCACGAATTTGACGATAGCTAAAAGTTTGTGTACCGCGATTAAGTAATTCAGTAGACCAAGTGATTTGCTTTTCCAAATTGGCAAACATATCTTCTTTAAGACGATTAACAAGCGCTAAAAACTTGGTTGCATTGTCTGCTGGAATTGACATATATAAACGTTCATCATTTCCATATTTCTTTGAAATTCTTTTTAACGTAACATTCATGACTTGGCGTGTGAATGCAGGGTTACGGTTTAAACGCACACTAACGTTAATATGATTATAGTGGTGATCACGACTATATTGTAAAACATTTGCGAGAAAGATATCGCCATTAATTTGTTCTGCTTTTTTTGACATTAAATTATCCTTTGTTATCATATTTCACCTATCAGTATATCATGGATTGAAATTAATGTAGTAATTTTTAAAATAATGCTTGCATTGTTGAAGAAATGCAGGTAATATTATGAAGTTGTCTAATTGAGATATATCAGACAGCAAAAATTAATTAAAAAAAGTTGTTGACATTCGTGAAACAACCGTGTATTATTAATTAAGTTGTCGCAAGCAAGTTGCTTGAACAACAAGTAGATCATTGAAAACTGAATATCGTTTCGATATAAACAAATGTGTAGGG
>NZ_JQCD01000015.1 GCF_001437425.1 Weissella minor
CTCAAGATAATTCAGAACAGAACCAATCTGAAAATAAAAAAGGCGATGAAGATACATATACATTTATAGCTTTCATAGCAGTAATTGTTTCATTATTAAAACAAGATTTTACAGGTCAATCATTTGATCCAATTGACCTGATAAGAATAAAAATTAATGATTTAAATAAAATCAGCGAAGCAAGATACCGAGATGAAATTAGAAAAATTAAGGAATAGGAGATAACGCATTATGGCAACTTGGATAATAGCATTTGGCATTTCAATAATTATTGGTTTTTTAATTGTTTATTGTCTAATAAAATGGTTGTCAAAACATTAAAGAGTAATCATTAAGTTGGTTGCTCTTTTTT
>NZ_JQCD01000016.1 GCF_001437425.1 Weissella minor
ACGTTTTAATCGTGAACATCCAGAAATGAGAAATCACAGAGCAAAAACTTTCAACAAAAATAAACGATTAACAGCGATTCAGGTATATGACAAATACATTGATTATCATCGCCAGGGATTGTCTATTTTTGAAATTGCTAAAAAGTTGAACATGGAAGTTGCTGCTTTAAGACAAATTGTTACTAAAAAGAGTTATGAGGCAGGTTTGGCATATGCTGATCATAGTTTAGC
>NZ_JQCD01000001.1 GCF_001437425.1 Weissella minor
TTAAATCATCTTGTTCGGCTAAAGGTAACTTTTGACTATCTGAAGCAAATTCAGATGGGACATCAAAGACTTCGTTTAAACGATGTGCGGCGACTATGGCCGTTTGAATTTTACTCTGTAGATCAATGATAGATTGTAAGGGATCCGTGAAGTAACCAAGCAATGCATTGTAGGCCATAAGTTCTCCCATTGATAATTTGTTATGCATAACGAGATTGGCCCCATACCACAGAATTAAAACTTCAAAAATTAGCTTTAAAGCGCCTTTAATCGCTTCTTGAATCGCGGTTAACCGAGCCGTTTTAAATGAGCGTTTAAGAAAATGAACATAGTCACGGTCAATATGGCCATAACTAGTTTCTTCAGCCCCTAAGGCTTTAATCGTTTCCATGCCATTTAAACTTTCAATGATTGAGGACTCAAGAGTTGCACCTGACTTCATTGCTTCAGTGTTTAAATAGTTAAATGGTTTAACGAAGACATACACAATGAACATATAAATAGGGATAGATAGTACTGAAATTAAAAACATATCATGATTGTAGCTAAACAAAACGACAGCCATGATAATCACAATACCCACATCAAGTAACATTGATAAGACGGAACTAGCGACGGCTTCAATAATCGAATTAGCGTCATTAAAACGGGACGTAATTTCTCCCACGCGACGGGTGTAAAAGAAATTCATAGGGAGTTCAAATAAATGCTTAACATATGACAAGATAAGGTCAATTGAAAGTCGTTGACCAAGCACAATTAGTAAATACTGTTGAACATAACTCATAATTTGTTGGAAGATGTAGGCGGTAATTAACCCAATACTAACGATACTGAGTGTGCTCATCATGCCATTTGGAATGTAATCGTCGATGAGTAATTGTAAGAAGTAAGATCCAGCAATGCTGATTAGGGTTACCAACAGTGAGGCAACTACAATATTAGTTACGAGTCCCTTTTGTTTAAAAATGATTGGGAAAAAGGACTTAAAGCCCTCTTTTTTCCCCTTAGTAGGTTTAAATTCAGGAGTGGGGGCAAAGAATAAGGCAATGCCCGTCCATTGATCAGCAAATTGTCTATATGACATGCGCTTCTTTTTGACATCGGGGTCAGGATCAGCAACATAGATATGATGTTTGTTTGCCTTATAAACGACGTAATAGTGTTCAATAAGTTCACCCTGGTCCATTTTTTCAACATGCGCAATAAACGGATAAGGGAGCTGTTTATAATCATCGAATAGTGACATATCCGCTTTGATGGCCTTAGTTTCAAATCCTAAAGTTTCAGCGGCTTTTTTAATACCTAGCGCAGTAGAGCCATCTAAATTAGTTTTTTCTAAATCTCGAATTTTTGAAATTGAGATATCCTTATTGAATGATTTACAAACCATGGCGAGACATGCAGCACCACAGTCACGTTCATCGACTTGATTTATGTATTTGAATTGCATTATTTTCTCCAATTATTTAGGATGATATTAATTTTAATACGAAAAAAATAGGATTTCAAAGTTGAAATCCTATTTTTTCGTATTTATTCATGTTATAGGGAACCATAATGGAATTTGTGCTTTAGGCCATGTTTATAACCACCCCAAAATTCATTAACAGCGTCAGCAATTGCGATCCCTTTTCCAGCCTTCTTAAGACGACGGCCACCTCCAGAGATAGTTGAAAGTTCTGTATCGGTTAGTGCTTTTTCTTGTAACATATTAAGATCTCCTCTACTAATTATGGACGGAACCAGGTAGCCCGTGAACGACGTGACTGTCCTCTAAAGGCGTGATTTTGATATCCAAAGTAATCACGGGTAAGACGTCCAGCAGCAGAACCAATGTGGCCAAGTACACCACCACCAGTTACTTTATCTAAATCAGCTTCAGATAGTTCAACTTCATTAAATTTATTCAACATAATTGACCTCCTAGTATCTATGAAAATCGGTGAAATAAGTTTATAACATTATTGTAGTCCTGTAGTAAATAATATCAATTTACAAAATGTATAGTTTTATTTTTCGAAGAATTCGTGGATATCTTTACCAAAAATGTTTTCTAATTCTAAAAGTGTTTCTATATCAGGAGTTCGAGAACACTGTTCATAATGAGATAATGCAGTTGTAGAAATATGTAAATATTCAGCTAGTTGAGCCTGTGTTAGATGGTTGGCTTTGCGGTATTGTTTGATTTTTTTTGCTATATTTGCATGTAATGTACCTTTATCCATAGTCATTATAATAAGTTCCATCCCATATGAAAAATTATGGTAAGTAGTAGATTATCGTTGCTTAGTCCATAAAAAAGACAAAAAAAGAGTAGAAATGAATAATATATTAAGTCGTTTAGTGAAAGGCTTGGAGAATGAAATAAAAAGAAAATAGCAAAGGTAATGGTAGCTGAAAGAAGTGTGGTAAATATCTTTGAGTGTGTGAATGTACTGATTTTAATAGCTAAGTTTCGCTGTACCCCATATTGAAAGATAATACTTTCCATTATTGGGGCAACAAGTATTGAAGATAAAAAGCTCAATGTTTTAATTAATAAGTTTGGTGATAATAGTGATGAGTTTACGACTTGTTGATTTTGTGAAGTATAGTTATTAGGTAATAATAAGGAGTTGCTTATATATGTAATGACAAATGCTAGTGCTAACATTACGATAAAAAGTAATAATAATTTTGGGTGTAGCTTAACTTTTCTAATATCTGCCATTAAATCTGATCGAAGGGCATACAATGATAGTAAGGAAAAAATAAAAAGAAATATAAATGTTGCAGACACAACAAATGGATTATTTGATATATATATAACTGGACCAACTAACAAATAAAAGATACTAGTACAAGATAAACTTAGATTTTTCATAGTAATCGTTTAATTTAAACGTGATTTGTCGAATAAAATTAATCTCCTCATTTTATTTTATTGTTATAGTAACACGTTGTTTATGAAATGTTAATTAATATGGTGTGAGCAAAAATTAATATTAATTGTTCTGGTAGAGAATGCGCTGTTAAAGGTTAGTCGTAAATAAAAAAGAATATTGGTAAAATCTGAAACTCTTTTAGCTATACCAATCACAGTTAACATAATGCATGTTACACCGAGTCCCTGCTATAATAGCCTTTTGAGACGTTTGTGAACTTCCCCCCACTTCACAAGCGCCAAAAAGCCCGTTCCGGTCGTTTCACAAACGGCCTCAACGGGCTTTTTTCACAATCTAGACCATTCATCATTAAAAATGATAAACAGTGTTTATGTGATGGCTTATTTAGTTTGATTGTAAGGAGGTATCTATATATTTTCTCTCACGTTTTTTAAATGCTTCTTTACCTCCCTCCAAAATATCAAAAATATGGTCTTGTATGCTGTGCTGGCTTAAAAAGTATGCACTATCTGAAGACTTGTTATCTTCTAAACTACCATTGATGTAATCAAATTCTATGTCATTTTCGTTCGGATACTGCATTGATGTTTTATTCGCTACGATAATATTTTCGCTATCAGCTCCAACTACAACGTTTGGGTTATGAGTTACTACAATAATTTGTCTTACTTTTTTTGTTCTTCGGAGATATTGAGTTAGCTCGTTATAAATTGAACGATTGTCAAGGTTGTCTTCTGGTTGATCAATTAGAACAGGAACTTTACTATCAGAGAAATCTAGTATTAATTTAAGAATAACAAAAGATCTTTTTCCAGGGGACATGTTTTGAAATTCATCACCCTGGTACACTACACTATAATTGTACTCGTAAAAATTAGTAGAAAAGAAATGCTTGATGAGATCATCTTTTGATTTTCCTGCGTTGTATTTTAAGTCTTCACAGTCGAATATGTGATCAATTTCCGCAGAAAAATTATCTTGTAGGCGATTTATAAAATCATTTTTGGCATGCCCTTGTCCATTAATGAAGTCGAATTCATTATAGAAGTCTTTCGGTTTAAAAAATAGCTTTATTTCTAGGCCTTCTGACGAAATTTCAAACGTAGTTGACAATTCTTCTCGTAGTGATTCGTACTCTTTGTAGTACTCTATTATTTGGTTTTTGGTGGTTTCTTTTTTGTTACGAATCATTTTAAGATTTTTTTCGTAGGTTTCAATAGCAAGAAGTTCTTGTTCGGATTTTTGAATTAATGTATTTAAATTAGCAAGTTCTGTGCTATTTTGGGAAATGATTTCTCCCTTTTTAAACAACTTGTCGTTTTTAATATTGTTTATTGCATTATTTATAGTAACTATTTCTTCTTGCAACCGTGTATTGATAGTAGATACTGTAGATGAAACTTCTATTTGAGCATAGTTGTTTACTTTGTCCATAACGGCAGAAAATACTTTGTCAATGTCAGCATTTAATTGGCCAGTATATAAAATGCGAAAATCTTGAGTATTAATATTGGACAGTATGGACAGTTGATTCTGTAAATTTGCTAGCTGTAATGATAAATGTTTCTTTTCTTCAATTTTACCATGCAGTAGTGTTTTATCAGAATCAGTCAAATTATTATTGCTTAAGATTTTTTGGCTTTGTTCTTGATAATTATGGAGTCTTTTCTCCGCGGAGTCTTTTTCTACCTCGGGTTTTTGTAAATTCTTTTCTTCGTCAACACTAGAAAAGTATTCTTTCAATAATTTTTCGATTGTTGTGCCCAATTGCATGCACCCAGAATTGTATTGCTTTACAGGTTCATTCAATTGTTTGGCGATGATAATATCATTGATCATTTCTTTTAGTTTATTAGGATCAGTAGACATGTCAAACATATAATTTTGACCAATATATTCAATTTTTCGAGGCGTATTTTCCGTTTGATCACGCCAAATGACGTCGAATTTATTATTGTTTTGAGAAAGGTCATATTTTTCTTTAGGGAAATTAGGATCTAAACGTTTGCCAATAGAATTTAGTAATGTTGATTTTCCATTTCCGCGTCCACCTATAATAGAGTTGAGACCTTCAGACAGTGCGATGGGTTTGTCATTATAAATTAGCCTATCAATAACTAACTCGTCTTTTTCTAATTGTGGTTTTTTCTTATCTAAACAGATTCTATCTTCTGGCTCAAATAGTATTTGTTTTAAACCATTAAAGGTAGTATCGGCTTTTATCCAGGAAAATTTCGTACCGATGTCTTCAAATGAGTGGGCATCGGATGACTGTAGCAATGGTTTGACATAGCGGCTATGGTGTAACCAAAAATCTCTGTCTTTTTCTAAATTATTGTGGGAACAGTGTGGGTCTGTACATGTAGCTGGATCATTGCAACTTGAGTGAATAATCAAATCAGAACGACTACAAACTTCTTCATAGACGGATTGACTTTTACCAGTGGCATCACTAGTAGCGCTACCATGTCCCCTCGAAAGGAACCCTGTTAAATATTGTCCTTTTATATCACTGTTTGTAGATAATTCTTTGAGGAGAGTATCAAGGCTGATGTGTGCTGTATCCCGTATTTCATCTGTGGTTAGGAAGTTGAAAGGTTTACTGTTAGGACCTGTGCTTGCGTGTAGTACTGCCAAAACATTTTGAATGATTTTATGGTCTAATGTATTGTTAAATATTATGTGATAATCGAACAATTGATCGGATTTATTGATGTTTGATAGTCGTAATTCCAAGTTTAGGAAAGTGGTAATTCCATTTTTTTCAAGGTATTTTTGTAATTCAAAATCATCATCAGAAAAATTAAAGTAATTAGTTAGTCCAATAGCAGCTATACCGTTATCTTTCAGGACTTCAAGATATCGTTCTTTGTTTGGTGCATGAGTTTCTTTGTTTTCTTCAAAGTTGTTGTTCAAGTTAGAATATAAGGAATGTATGTGTAAATCCCATTTTCTGAACTCTGATCCCCTATTCATATTTATAGATGACTCCTTTTTATTTATGAGATAAGTATACCAAAATATGTATATTTTTGAGAGGAGACTGGATATATTTAATTTTTGTGTTATAATTTAATAAAGAAAAGGCACCAGGTACCACAATACCTGATGCCAACAAGACTTGAGTGTAAAGACTGTTAACGACTATTCAACTGAATGGTCGTTTTTCTTTTTGTCATTAGGATCCGAACGTCGTATATAATCAGATTTTGCTGATTTTAAACGATACGAACCTAATGCGCCAAGAACGATCGAGATGGCGATTGCCCACGATACTACGTCCATTACACGCAAACCTTTCTCGAATTTTCATGTTGCGCTACCTCCTTGACTTGAGTAATTGAGGGGTAGGCTAACACTCAAAACGAACCAAAGGTTCTTATCTTGTTACGTCAGATTACGAGTGCTCCCGGTCCAACGCATTTTCTATTGTAACATTGTTTGAGAAACTTCATTGTAAATAAAAAGGCGACTCCCTTCTACGGACCGGGAGTCGCCTTTTTAAAAGCAGGGGCTATTGTGTTCCTGAAAATTTGTAGTATGTCTGATTTATATCCGTTTATTAACGACTTATATCTCTATCTTTGTTGTTGAATCGACGTGTTCGTTCCATTAAGACATTTAATTGTTGTGCACTGGCCTTATGTATAGCTTCAGGTAAAAGCACTTCAAATGGTTTATCAATATGTTCTCGTGTCTTTTTATTAACAGCTTTTAACCCGCTATTTTTAATCAAACTATCTCGCCATTCTGGACCTAAATAACCCAAATCAATTACCGTATCAGCAAGGACACCTTTAAGTTCATTATTCTTTTCGATATTTTCTTTCGTCAACGTTAAAGCTTCCGACAAATTATCTGCAATGATTCCTAATCGGCTGAAATTTGGCCATGTATTTTCGGGGGCACGTGCATATTTTTCATAACCATCGATTCTCTTTTTTATTTCGATTTCAGTTTCCTCACCCACGATCGCAAGCACGTTGGTATAAAGCTGTTCTTCTTTTTGATCTAGTGATTGGGCTTTAACCTCTAACGCTTTTTCCTTATTATCGAGTTCATCTTCACGCCTGATTAATGCATGGGCTTTATTAACGACAAAATCTGATACATATTGTTTAGCCTGTTCTAGCGCTCGCTTAATTTCATCGATATGCAACCATTCATAAACTTGTCGCCAACCCTGCCGCGTATTTACTGGCATAGGGGCAGTTCCAAACTCATCTATAAACTCAAAGTAATTTTCTCGGCTATCTGACACTTTATTTTCATCATAAACAGAGGCGGCAACCTTAAATTCGGGTTCTAACGCCTCCAAAGCATCAACCATTTTTTGTTTCAGCTCATTTTCAGTTTTTTTCAGCGTTTTTTCTTTTTCTTGGTGTTCTTCATCCTGTTTTCGTTTTTCATCTCGTAAACGTTCAAAATCAGCTTGAGAACGACCGTTTTCAAATCCACGATCCGCCTCAGAAGCGCGAACAAAATCTAATTCAGGGTATTGCTCTTGTAAGTGAGTTAAAAGTTGTGTCTGGGTCTCTTTCATGAACGTCCGATTGTAGATGTCTTTGGCAGATAGACGACCATCTTCGGTTAAAGGAATTGTATCAAGATGAACATGATCATTGGTTTCATCACGGTGGATATTTAAGCCAATAACGTTTTTATAACCGCCTAAGCGATCAACTAGAAAATTAATGGCTGTGGTTATGACCTCTTGTTTCTTATCGGGCGACAACTGTAAAACCTCGTCTCCGCCAAATTGAAGTGTATGTTGGACATCAACAATGGCATCTTTGCGTGGCTTTCTCTTTCCTGTATAGCGTTCTTGAATGAGTTGATCGATTCTTTGGGTATACGGAATATTCTTGAACTCATGGTCAATGACTGAAGACACATTTAAGTGTGTCTTTTCAGGATCAATGCGAGCATTTTTGTGTTTGTCAGATTTACGTTCATTGTGAATTTGAAGACCGTTTACTGCAGATTTAGGGTGCTTTTCAAAGTGCCAAGAAATTGTGCTAGCCATAATGATTTCTCCAGTTTTACAACTAGTATAGCACAGCGGACCTAAAGATAAGTCTAGCCCCCTATACTTAACAAGTTAAGAGGTGGCTCTGCGAGGCTGGCACTCTAACGAGTGCGGTAGCAGTTCCACCACTCTTACGGTGGAACTAAGCTATTTTCAGCGCTGATCTTTTACGCTTGAAAACCGCCGGCGGGTCTTCCCAGACAGGGGCATTTCATGCGGACACTACCGTGGGTCAATTTCATTAAGAGTCTTGTCAGACAGACTGAATGTGGCACGTTCAATCGCCTTATTAACGCCCAAACAGACGTTGCCAAAAGCTTTTATTTTGTTCATCTTGTAATTTCTGTCTAGTCTTAGTCAATTGTTCGCGTAGTGTCTTGTTTTCTTCAGCAATAGACTGACGCTGTTTTGCCTTTTCTTGAGCAATCCCCTGTGTCTCATTGAGTTCGTGTTGTAAGGTATCCAGGTGTTGCTGTTTGTCTTCCAGAGCATCTAAAGTTTTGGTGAGCTCTTCTTTTAAATCATCCAACTGTTGATTCTCACGAAACAAGTAATCAGAAAAATGTTCACTGTTTTTAAGCTCGGTTTGTAGAGATTCTTTTGCTTGTTTTTCAGAGCTGATTTGTTCTTTTAGCTCAGCGATGTTCTCTTTTAGTTCATGTAAATATTCGTCCGAATTAGTCGATTTATTGGCAGTATCAAGCAATGCAAGACGTTCTTGTTCACTGTGATTCAACTTTGTCTGTAAATCTAATTGTAATTGTTGTGCTTGATCAAGTAGTTTAGTTGTCTCAGAAATAGTTATGTTTTTACTCTCTATTTCTTTTTGTAGAAAAATTTTATCGGCCTTTAGGGTATCTATATGCGCTTTTAATGTTTCAAAAACAGTTGATTTTATCTGTTTACTCTCACTGTCACCCCCTGTAACAGTGGTAACACTTTTGTGTTTACTAGAGGTAACACTCTCTTGTTTAAGGATCCGTAAATCTCTTTCTGAATAAGAACCAGATAGGTTTACGCCATTTGCTTTAGACCTCTTGTATAGTGTTTTTCTAGATATTTTTAAATACTCTGCAAGATCTGTGACGGATTTGAATTCTTTGTTACCTGTTTCCATTTTAAGTGTTACCTTTGTTTACTAGTAGTGTTACCTTTGTTTACCTAAATGGTAACACAACAGTGAATGATAGTTGTGCAGTTTTTTAATGCATGTATGTGGATATACGTTTATTACAAGCCGTACATGTATAAAATATTGTTGACAGTTGTAGGGAAGCGAGATAGTCTAAATACATGAACAACTAAATAAACGAAAAAGCACCAATTGGAATGGGGATTCCAATTGGTGCTAGTGCAAAGAATATCCGTAGTATTCGAAGCACATTGTCGATTTCTTTATATAAGTACATTATACCTGTACAAAGAAATCCGTCAACCCAAAAGAACTCACAAACGATAAAAAGTAAGTGGATCAAGGTGTGGACGATTGCAGTGTAAGCTTTTGAATGGCTACCTGTAATCGTCTTTTTTGTTTACAAGAAAGGACAAGCACCGAAGAACCTGCCACGTTAAGGCGCTGTGAGTATAACGAACTTTTGGGAACAATAAGCCTAGGTGGAAGCTAGGACGTCACGTGAAGGACCTTGCTCACGGCACTGTGGGAGCATAAAGGAGAAGCAGTGAAGCTGTTAATGGAAGAAGACGACGAGTGAACACTACATTAGCACCTATCTTAGTTGCGTTTGATAGAAAGACATATAGAATGCGGAAAGACCGTACCAGTGATGGTACAAAGCGATTTCAGCGCGTATAAGCGGGTGGTTAACCAGTTGCACCTAAAAACAACGGCAAAGCTTATATGCGTCCACAAGGGGTGGTCTTAGTGGATAAAGGAATGAAGTTGTACATGAATTAGCATGTAAGGCGTTTGAGATGCACAAAAGCCACTTGTCCAGTACTGCGAAAGCAGGAAATGGACAAGTGGCGAGAGAGAGCCTTTGCATGCTGATACTTGTTACTTTATTTTGTGAATAATAAGTCCTTGACGTAGTTTAGCCATGTTTTTTGACCTGTAATAACTGAAATATTTCCTGTAAGTCCATACCTAATTTTAGTGTACTGTTTTTTTGTTGGCTTAAGGTTAGCTGTAACTTTATATGCATCACCCTGTTTTGTTGAGGTGGGGGCACTATCAATTTGATGGATTTTCCCTGTTAATAGTAAGGGCTTGGGCCCTTGTTGGTTGGCACGGAACCTAATTTTCTGTCCATTTTGTATTCCATTGAGTTTATCTGTTGGAATGTAAAATGTCGCACTTAAGGGTGTATCAATTGATAGCTTAGGATAAATTTGAGCTAACTCAGAACCACTGGTGAGATATTTTGTTTTAACATTGTTGTTTTCAACATGAAGAATTCCGTCTTTAGGAGCTTCAATACTTTGACTTTGGTTTTGAGTGTCATTATTATTTTGCTCAGCATCTAATTGATCATTTTGGTCGCTTAAATCACTTAATTGCTGGTTGATGTCAGCTAGTGTTTTAGCTTGTAGTGATTTTTGTTTCTCAGTATTTGACTGATTAGATCGTGTAATATCGCCATTTTTTTTGGCTTGAGTATTATCACTACTACGAATATCAGAATTATTTTGTTGTGTGCTGGTATTGATATCAGCTAACTGTGCTAAATAGTCATTGTACTGATCAGCATAACCATAATCATCTGTACCATTAAACAAGTTTTGACCAGTGATTATACTTTGTTTGTAGATTTCTAAAGCTTGCGTCTTGGCATAGTTCTTTTTATATTTATGAGCTACAAGGTCTTGGTTACTTTTGATATCGCTATTATCATATTGAATGAGTAAGTCACCTTTGGTGACCGATTTGTTCTCATGTAAATTATTGATCTTAACGGGGTTATTACTAGAGGATTGAATGATTGCTAAAGGCTTTTTAGGTTCTATCGATCCGACAGCTTTCACAACAATCTCTTTTTTGGTTAGGCACATGAAGATGACAATTAAGATTAGCCCAATAACGATAGGCCAGATAAGTTTAGTCGCAAAAGTACCATACCTTTTGTTATAAAATTCAGAACTCTCTAATAGATTATTATCAATCATAGCTATTCCTTTCAATTTTATTTACGAACGAGGTTGGTATAAGCGTCATTTGAACCCAAAAGGTCATTATGTGTTCCGTCAGCAACAATTTGGCCATGTTCTAACATAACTAGACGTGGAACACGTTCAGCAATGGTTAGACGGTGGGCAACGAAAATAATCGTTTTATCCGTTAAATTCATGAGATTATCAACGACAATCTTTTCAGTTAATACATCAAGGTTACTAGTTGATTCATCTAGGATAATGACTTTTGAATCAGTCAGGAGCGCCCGTGCTAAGGAAAGTCGTTGCATTTGTCCGCCAGATAGATTACCTAATTCTGATATTTCGGTTTCAAAGCCCTGGGACATGTTTTCAATATCGGTACGAATATGTGCAATTTCAGTGGATTTAAGCACATCATCAAAAGTAGTGCCTGTTTTAGCCCCCATGGTGAGATTATCAATCACTTTACCTGTAAAAGTATGTGGTTCTTGAGGAACGTAAGTGATGAGTTCGCGTAAATGTACTTTATCTAAAAAGGTAATATCTGTATTATTCAGTTTGATCTTACCGTTATTTTTTTCAAGATCATAGAACCGCACCAATAATTTGGTTAAGGTTGATTTTCCTGAGCCACTAATACCAACTAGGGCGATTTTTTCATTATTTTCAATGGATAATGATAAGTGATTTAAGACTGGTTGGTTGTATTGATATTCGAAAGAAATGTCTTCAAATGCAATGTTTAAATCATCTTGTTCGGCTAAAGGTAACTTTTGACTATCTGAATTTGCTTCAGAT
>NZ_JQCD01000017.1:0-53525 GCF_001437425.1 Weissella minor
CCTAGTCCAAAATTTTCATTAAACAACGATAAAAAAGTGTCCGTATTTGAGACTGGACCAGGGATATACCTTCCAAGTTCTAACGGGCCAAATCCAATATACGGACGTGAAACATACGCATTGGCATTGCCTCGAAGTTGATATTGAATGTATGCATTTACTGCACCACTAGGAACCGTAAATGATTTGGTATATGACGTCCATGGTTGAGGTTTTGTAATAGTTCCAGCTAAAGAACCGCTGCTATAATCGCCAACTTGGTTCCCATTTTTATCCATAAATACCACATAAACAATTAAATAATCATTACTGGTCGTGCCCATAGATCTAACAAATATATCAACATTTGCATAAATTGTTGTAATAGCTCTTACGTCAATTGGTTGACTAGTTATGAATGCATATTTATTACCCTCTCCAGTATTGTTAATACCAATAGATGGAATACTTTTATATCTAGTTGCGGCACTATAATACCAGTCTTTAGCACTTCCTTTAGAACCTTTAAAATTAGTTGTAGTCCACCATTTCACACCTTCAGTCAAGCTAGAATCAATCACTAAATTAGCCTTTGAAACATCTAGCATTATGCCATCAGCTGTCTGTGATATTGTGCTCTTAAGACCACTTTCAGAGCTTTTAATTTGGCTCGTCGTGAAATCTTTACTTTGCGTCAATGTATTGGTATCACCACTTTTACGATCCTTTATTTCTTGCTGAATCGCACTGTCTAATTGTGTTCTAGTTGCTGACAATCCAGTCGTTGGATTGTTGACAACACTGGCAATGCTGTCTGCTTTCTGTGTAACATTACTAATCTTGCCTTCTAAGCCCGTCACTGTAGATGTAATGCGGTCATCAAACAAAGCAAGTGTAGTATTACTATTAGATACTGGACCAGGGATATAGTTTCCGACATCTAGGGGGCCAAATCCAATATACGGACGTGAAACATATGCATTTGCATTACCTCGAAGTTGATATTGCATATAGGCTTTAGTAGCACCTTCAGGAATCTCAATGTTTTTTGCATGCGATTCCCATTTTCCATCTGTCGTCCTTTGATAAGTTCCAGTAAGATTAAATTGAGCGAGCATGTTGCCTGTCTGGCCCACAAATACCACATAGACAATCAAATAGTCTGAAGATTCTGCACCTATTTTTTGAACCCGCACATCAACATTGGCATATAACTGTTTAGATTTATTGGCAACATTAATGGGTTGACTTACAACAAAAGCATAACCCGCGTCTTCATTTGTGTTATTAATCCCTAAAGAATAAATCCCTTGATCAAGCGTGAGACCAGCCCAATACCAGCCATTCTTTGCCGTATTTGGATTGCCCTTCCAGTTTCCTGATTTCCACCAACTCATTTTTTCGATCAAACTTGAATCAACAATCAAGTTCTGACGTCCAACATTCGCCATAATGCCATCCGCAGTTTGATTAATCGTTGATTTCAAACCTTTTTCAGAATTTTCAATTTGACTAGTCGTAAAATTCTTACTTTGAGTTAGGGTATTTGTATCACCAGTTTTGCGATCTTTAATTTCCTGTTGAATCGCATTATCTAATTGCACTCGAGTTGCTGATAAACCTGTTGACGGGTTGTTAACGATGCTTGTAATACTATCCGTTTTGATTTCAACCTTTGAGATTTTTTGCGACGCATCCTGCATTGCTTCTTGTTTCGCTTTATCAATACGTGGTTGAACAGTCTGTAAATCTTTGGTAACTTGCTGGTTCAATGCATCAACTTTTTGTTGCGATGTATCAATAGCATCTTTTTTTGCTGCATCAATTTTGGGTTGAATCTCAGCTAATCCACTGTTAACTGTTTTTTCAAGCTCTCCAATATTCTCATTCGTCTTTTGGTTTAATTGTTCAGAATATTCTTTAGCTTTTTGAAGTGCATCATTTACTTCGTTTTGAATGCGTTCCCCGGTAGCCGGATCAAGAACTAGAACCCATTCTCCTTTTTCATATCGATAAACTTCAACATCACCGTTAGGTAATTCCTTAAACCACAAGTCACCTTCTTTAGCGCTAACAGGTTTTTTATCAGAGTAGAAAGTCCTTGTCCCATCACCGTTTTGCATGGCCCATAATGACTTATCATTTGCGCTTGAACTACTTGAAGATATAGATTTAATTTTACTTTCAAGGCTCTGCCCCGACATGTTATCACCCAGAGATAATTGTGCATTCTTGGGTGATAATAAATCATATTTAATCTTAAAAACTCGCGTCTTAAAATCTAAATCCCGGTTATCATTGCGTTTCACAACTACCGTATCACCCAAATTCAATTGATGACCATCTACAACTTGTGCCTGATACTCCACTTGAATATGATTGATCTCATTTAGACGACGGTATGCAGCTTTAATTAGTTGCTCAGGTTCTTCAATATCTTCAAATACTTCTACCAAGTATCGGTTGGTGCCATCTAATTGTCCAAACTTGGCCTTAGCATTCGGATCAATCAACACCTCACTTTTAAGTGGTTTATCTAACGGATTCCCTTTACTTTTAGACCAAGCAACATTGGCGATTGTTATTCTTCGACCGTAACCATCTGGCGTATCAGGGTTCTCGTCTTCAATCAATTCCCCCTTTCCACGAGGAACAATAGCCGTGTATATCGTACCTAAATTAGCTTCTTTAGAAACGTCAACAAGATTATTACCATACTCAAATCTATAGCCATTATCTGACCCTTGTTGATTTAAATATTCAATGTATCGACCAGTAATTTTATTTCCTTCAATAGTTATATAAAATGAAATTTCGCCTTTGGCCAACTCTAGAATTTTTTGAAGAGCTTCAAAGGGTGAAATATAATAAAAATTTGTAGAATAAGAGCCATCCACATTACATTTAGCTAAAGACCACGGTGTACCACTAATGGCAATGCTTACTAACTCTCCAGGCGTACGTTTTTGTGGACGTACATCTTTAATGTATTTGTAAGTTGCTAGTTCTGTATATGCCATTTCAGACGCTTGATATTCAACAGTTTCAGCTTTATTGAACACGTCGCCCAACATCAAAAATGAATATTTTTCAATTTGATTAGGATAAGGAACCGCAACATACATCGCATCATCCGGTAACTTCAATTCTTTTGGGAGACTAAAGGTTAATTCATCAGCACTATTAATCGCCTCTTCTAGGTGCATTTCAATAAACGCATCATCTCCGTAAGCTTTTAATAATTTCTGTGAATTATTAAATACATATAACATTAAATCACCTTCTCCCGGTACTGAATTTTTAGGTCATCGACCGTATTACTAGAAATTTTCATGCCGTTTACCAACTTTAAATCTGCCACATTTGAAGCGATCGTTAAGTGTTGATACTCATTCACACCACTTCTCGTTATGGTATTATTCTTCAGATTAATGACAATCACTTGTCCCGCAGGGTATGCAATGTCAAATTCAATCCGATATTTGTTATCGAACAAAATTGTTGGTTTCCCTTTAGTTGTTGTCGTCAGGGTAATCACATCTGGTTTAACCGGAGACGATACATTTAATCCATCTATTATTAATCCGCCAGTTTTCGTTTCAAGCATTTTGGTACCGCTATATTTATATGGATCAGACGCTTCAATCGTAAACGAACCCACTGGTGTTGTTGAATCACCCGAGGGTAAATTAAAGTCTACAACTGTTCCATAGCGCGTGTATTCAAGCTCGTCACCAAATTTAAAAGGCACCGCTTCTCCTTGGAGCAGTGCCTTTAATTTATCGGATAATTGATTAAGTTTTTTCTTGTCTGCAGCCTTAAGTAGAAAATTGACCCCGATTTGACGAGAATTCAAAAAAGCATTTAATACAATATCACCATCCCTTGGCGCATCTACTTTATTAACTTTACGTGAATAATTATCACGGCCAGTTGAATCTAACGTTAAATATTCAGGGATTTTTTGTTCTAAATCAACGCCGTTCCATATCAATCCTTGTTCGGTCTTCATGCTCACTCCTAAAAACTATTATTATTCCGTTGTGTAATTCTTTGACCGCTTCTATTATTTAGCGCATCAATCAATTCATTAACTGTGTTTTGAGATATAGCATTCCCATTTCCTGCCGTTCCTGAATTTGCCAATTCTAAGAGCTGAACAATCTGCCCTAGTCCACTATTTGAAGTTTGATTAAGTTGCTTTAACAAACTAACAACATCCGCATTAGGCGCTGTATTTACCTGATTTTTCCCAACTTGGCTTAAGCTTTGCACATCATCCATATTTCTACGAGCATCCAAAATTTGTTTCGTATCTGTAGCGTTGTAAATGGTAGAACCTGCGGGAAGATTAATATTACGATTACGCCCTGAAAATAGCATTTCTTGGCCATTCGGCTTAACGATCAATTCCTTATATAGGCTTCCTTTTTGGTCATTGACGGTAACATCTCCACCCGTAAAGTTTGGATCACCACCAGCTCTGAAGTGTTTCGTAATGACGTTAATATAACGTGTAACATTGTGAACGCTATTCAGAGCTTGTTTTGCCCAAGAAACAGCACCGCCACCCTGCCAACTAGCATTTATTCGCTTCGTTGGTACTGACTTACCATTATATGATGAAATGGCATTTCTACCACTAGAACTGGCGCTTCGAGCACTGGATGAATCCCCTCTTAAATGTTTCGTATTAGGGTTCGTACCATTAAACCGATTAATCCCATCTTTACCGCTCTTTGAAGCATTGTCCACATTACTAGAATTACCATTTAGCTTCTTAAGTTTTGGATTCGTACCATTGAAACTTTTGATACTTCCTTTTCCTTTATTAGAAGCTTTATCAACGCTTGATGAATTACCGTTTAATTTCTTGGTTTTAGGATTAGTTTTATTAAAACTATTAACACTTGACTTACCTTTTTTACTAGCATTATCTACATTTTTTGAATTACCTTTCAAGATTTTCATATTGGGATTAGTTCGGTTAAAGTTTTGAATACTTTTCTTTCCACCCAAAGTCGCTTTTTGAACACTGGCGTCTTTCCCGCGTAGAATCTTCATGCTTGTAGGTGTGTTGTTGTAGTCTTTAATATTAATCTTTGCCTCACTCAAAGCGTGTTTAGCATTTTCATTGTTAGCCAATAACTCTTTCACATCCGTGGGCAGGGCATTCCAATCTGATTGGCTTTTGATTGCCGCCTTAAAGTTTTCTGATGAATAATCTTCAGTCAACAATTTCTTCGTTGCTGGCTTTAAGTTATTCCAACCATCAATCTTCATTTTGCTGGCGTCGGTCACCATTGGTGCATTTGATTCGGTGATCAGCTTTTTAATTGGTGCTGGTGCATTTTTCCATTCACCAATTTTTTTCAATCCCTTTTCAATCTCTTCGGGCGTGTTTGAAGTCGTAATAATCTTTTTAGCTGGAATGGACATCTTATTGAAAGCATTAATCGTGCTTTTATCGGTTGCAATCTTTTGACCAACATTACTATTAATAGTCGCCTTCTTTTCCGCAATCGATAGTTTGTTCCATTTACCTGTCTCTAACGCCGCTTCTAAAAACACCTTACGTGCATTAGATCCAACTTTAGCTTGCTTGGCAGCTAGAACTAAGTTGTTCCAGTTCTTACCGGAAGCCATGGCTTTTTCAACCTCTTCTTTGGCGTTAGTCTTGACTTTTCCTGTCTTCTCGTCAAACACTAAACCATTCCATTGTTGAACCGCACTGCGGGTCTTTTCACTCATCTTTGAGGTTGAATCAATCACCATTCCGGCACTCTTGTTAGCTCCATTGGACATCTTTTCATACGCTTTTTGAGCATCATTTAAAGAGACGCCCATAAGTCCGAATTGCAACTCCATCTCATTAGTAGACATCCCGTTTGCTTTCATCAATTCATACATACGACCAATCATGCCATCTGTTGACTTTGCATGCTGTGAATCCAATTCTTTTAAAGCTGCGTGATATGCTTTTGAATCAATGATACCGGCATCATATGCTTTTTTGATTCCTTCTCGTTGCTTATTATAGGCTTGTTCTGTTTTTTCTAACGTTCCCCGAATGTTTTCGACAGCCTTCGTTCGCGAACTACGTGACATATTATCAACATCCGTATTTAATGCTGCTAGTACCTCTTTTTGCTTTTTACCACTTAGGCCCAGCGATCGCACTGCTAATTCATTCATCTTTTCTCGGGCATTATTAACATAAGTTTGTTGTTCTAGTGTAAGCTTTCCTTTTTGGTTTTCAATTTTACCAACTGTATCAGCCAACTTCTTCGCTTCATCAACTCGCTTGTTATTGGCATCTTGTTCTGCTCTAATAGCTTTTTCCATAACCGCACGTACTTCTGGTGGATAATCCTTTAAAGATTTTTCAAGCGCAGAATTAGTTTTCTTCGCCGCTTTTTCAACAGCCCCCGCAAGCTTATCAAACGCATCTCCCACATCTTTTGAAGCGGTTCGACCATCATTTCCAGTTTTAGCTAAAGCATCACTAATACCTTGTTGAGCATGTTGTACACCATCTAGACCTTTAGCTGCCCCTGCGCTCACGCCATCTCCCCAACGAGTTGCATATACATGGTCAGCAAATAATTTACCTGTAAGGGCCAACCCCCCGCCTAACAGAGCAAGGCCTCCTACTACACCTAAAGTGACCGGGTTCAATGCTCCAAGTAGGCCTGCCGCTTTTCCAGCTCCCATTCCTAGAACTGCCATTTTTCCGCTTGTCGCGCCTGCGGTTCCCCCTAATGCAGCAATGGTTTGTGCTGCTGCTGCGCCGGCTCGCATCCCTCTAAAAGCCGCAATCATTTCAACTGTACCAGTGGTTAACTTTCCGAATATCATTAATGTTGGTCCTGCAGCAACGGCCAACAATCCCATTTGAACGAGAATCCGTTGTGCAGTGGGATTCAACTCACTAAACTTATCCGCCAACATTCCAACAAAGTCTGCCAATTCACGAATAGTTGGAGCTACTTGTCCAGCAATTTTAATTCCGGCAGTCTCTAACGATCCCATCATTTGTTCAATAGATGCCTTGGCATTATCTTGCATGGTTCGAGCCATTTTATCAGCCGCACCATCTGAATTTTTCAAGCTGTTTGTCAACTTATCATATTTACCTGGCGTTGTGCCTACTAATGCCATCATTCCTGATAAAGCTTCTTTACCAAACAATGTTGTTAATGCGGCAGCCTTAGTTTTATCATCAACACCACCTAACTTGCCTTGTAATTCTTTCAAAATAATGCCGAACGGCTTCATCTTTCCAGACGCATCAAAGAAAGAAAGCCCATATTCGTTCATTGTGTCCGTCATCGCTGCTGTCGGCTTAGCTAATCTTGTAAGGGCACCACGCAAAGTGGTTCCAGCTTGACTCCCCTTAATACCGTTATCCGACATAACTCCAATAGCTGCTGCTGTTTCTTCAACAGACATTCCTAACTGATGAGCAACAGGCGCAGCGTATTTCATCGCTTCACCCATATCAGCAGTTTCAGCATTAGTTTTTGCTGCCGCTTCTGCAAACACATCTGCCATGTGACCAGCTTGGCTTGCATCCATACCAAAGGCTCGCATTGTTGATGCTGCAACATCAGCAGACGCAGCAACGTCTCCACCTGACACCGCTGCTAAGTCTAGAACCCCGGGCATTGCTTGCATAATTTCTTTAGCATTAAATCCTGCGGAAGCCATGTTTTCCATACCTTTTGATACTTCGGTCGCACTGAAGGCAGTTTTTTTACCTAAATCTAAAGCTTGCGCTGTCAACTGCTTCATTTCTCCAGCGGATGCACCAGAAACAGCTTTCACTCGACTCATACCTTCTTCAAAGTTAAATCCTGTTTTCAAAGCAGCGACTCCAACTGCTCCCAATGGGACAGAGACATGTTTAGTTAACTTTCCCCCTATTTCAGTTGCACCAGTACCAAGCTTATACATCGTCCCCGTGACACCGGTAGTTTTTGTTTGCATCACTGCCATTTCTTTTGATGTAGCAACAAACTCATTTGAATAACCATTCAGTTTAGCTTTGCTTTCATCATAAGCAGTCCGGAGTTTTTGTTGTTCCCCGGCGGTTAGCTTTGACATCTTACTGCTATCGCCCAATACACTATTATATTTTTGAGTGATCTTTGCTTGATCTTGGATAGAATTTGATAACATTCTCAACTTAGCTTGATTAACCGCTAATTCTTGTCCACCTCGACGAACAGCAGAAGAAAAACTAGAAAACTGTCGTACCCCGCCTTTTAAATCTCTTTCGATTTTATTAACGCCATCCGACACACCAGCGCCATCTAGGCCAACCTTAATTTTAAGCTTTCCTAAATCCATATCTCCTGCTGCCATATTTTTACCCTCCTGTTATATTTCACCAATATCCTCAGCCGACATCTTACTAAAATCAACCGTCTTTTTCTCTTTTGTTTCTTCGCTCTTTTTATCAGACAACAATTTCATTAATAAACGTGTATCAGATTCCAAAACATCATTAATCGAGAAATTAGGCATGTTTCTCACGACCGAAGCTAACAAATCTTCTAACATCTTAATGGTCTTAGAAATTTGTTTTTTGGCTTCAGAAGGGCTTAGTCTTTTCCCGAATCGTTACTTCCGTCTGCTTTGCTGTACTGATTCATTACAATTTCTTGAACATCAACAATTAGCTTATCCATAGCATTTGCATTATCGAGCAGTGCATCATACGTGACTTCTTTGTTATCAAATAAATCTGCAATTAATTGAATACGTCGTTCAAAAATTTCAATATCTGATAAAGGAGCCGTAGTTTCTGGGATTTCGCCAACTTCCTTCCCTTTACCTAAATCATCAAAGTACTTAAATAACTTTTGTTGATTATCGACCATCTCTGCGATCTCTTCCTCTAACTTAAGCCAATCCAAGACTTTACGAAGTGGAATAAATGTTTGAGTCACCGTATTAAATTCACCGGTCTTTTTGTCCCATAGCCGTACTTTCAGTGTTTTAGTCATGATAATAATTCCTCCATTTATTTATGTATGCCGGAAAAATCCGGCGATTGTTACTTTGCAGGAGCTGCAGGAATGGTTGGCTTTTCAAATCCTAGAACTGTAAACAAATGTTCTTTACCAGCATCATCTCCAATATGAGTTGCAACTGTATTTCCATTAAAATCTTTGTCATCAGAAATCAAAGTTTGTGCAGTGAACACATACTCCGCACCTTCTGGCTTAAACTCTTCATCTGGATCAATGCTGTCTGCTCCAGTCTTTTCACGACGGAATACACCACGCAAGACCGAAATATAAACAGGCGTTCCATCATCCAAATGTGATTCGGCAATAAAGGCCGCTTCAGGCGCCTCAGTTTCCTTTCCAATCAATGAAGTACCGTCCGTTGTGGTCTTACGTCCCAACATTAAGTTTTCACGTTCAAAAGGAACATCCAACAACGTTAGATTAGCAGTGACCTTTCCAACACCCTTACGTGCTAAATAGTAAGTGATATCAGAAGCTGCTACCGTAGTAGGCTCTTTAGACAAGCCTTCAATTTCAAGCTTTTGCGTTCCACCTTCACCAGCCTTTCCTTCAATTACGAAGTACTCAGGCGTTGATCCGGTATACAAAAAGACATGTAACCGTTCAAACCCATATAAAATACCACTGTGTAAAGTTAGTGATTGTGCCATGTTTTATTCTCCTCTGTTAAAAAATCTATATCGCCTTGCAGCGACATATAAGTAATCAATGCGATCAGAAAAGGCATCCCCAATTCTGAGAATGCCTTTGTCCATCAATAAGTTTTCTATTCTATCTGAAATATCAATCACATCAGCAAAACTATTTCCCTCCACATTAATTTGAAACTCAAATCTCCGCTTACTTGGAATATTGCTGGCCCATTCTTCCGGGCTTCCGAAATCACCCGGAATTAAAATAATTTGTGAACCATCTTGAACAGGAGCAACATCTTCATTCATGAAGAATTTCGCTTTTTTCCCTTCCGTCAAGTTCAGAATTTCCTTATTTTGATTGATAGTAGTTAAAATATCAGGAATTGTTAACGATTTAATATCTTTAATACCTCCTGTCTTGCAATTAAACGCGCTTGAACCCCAATTGGATTAACCGACCTTTGAATTGATCCTAGCCCTTTGGGATAAATACGATGAAGTGCCCCATTTTTACGTCTGGTATATCCAAATTCATTCAAATGAACTAATTTAACACGTTGTTTTGGACCACTCCATCCGATGTCAGCGTATGTAACACCGGCCAATGGCGCTCGTACCCTATAAGTTGTTTCTTTAACTGTCGCTCCTGTATCGGCATACCCTTTTTCAGCTGCCTTCACAATCTTAGCTCCCGACTGACCAGCCTTTTTAGCAAAGCCATTTGAAGCTTCCAAAATTGCACCACGACCTAATTTGCGCTCCAAATTGTTAAAGATACTATCTAAGCCTTCAACTTTAAACTCAGTTTTCCCCATCTTTGGCCTCTGTAAATTGTCCTTTTGCTTGCGTATGTCGTTTGACTAAAAGTTTGAGATATCGGCCATTTTGGATATCTGGAATAATTTCATCCACATCAAAATAACCAACTCCCAACCGTTTATCGTCGATGCGCAATATTAGAGACGTGTCGACAGTAATTTCATTAGACTGCGGTAATATAACAGTCAAACTGGTTTCTGACATTCGTGATCCCAAACTTTCAATGTCTTTCATCGATGGTTTATACACCAATGCCAAATTTTGACTGATTAAATGTAGTAAATACCTCACCCCGGAAAAACCACCATCATCCATTTCTTCTTTTCTGAACAATTTAACAGGCGTGTTTAATTCGTTTGATTGATATCTTAAGTTACGCGTTCGCTGTCTTTTGTTCAGCAACGTGTTCACCCCCATCCATTAATGCCAAATCATTAATTTCGGTTCGATAGTTCTCGAAAAAGAACTCAGCCTGATCATTAAACACATACATGGCTCTAGTTAAAATTAAATTACGATAGGTCGCATTTTCAAGATTTGTCACACCAGTAAATTGTGTAACAACTTCAACCGAAGCATCTAAAATGTCTTTTAGCATTTCATCTTCCTCATCATGAAATATATGCAATCGCTTTTTTAACATTTTTAGCAGTGCAAGTGCATCAGTTGGCTCGCTCAATTCTTTATACTCCATATCTGCCTCCTTAATTAGAAATCAACGCCAATAACTCTGCCTTACGTGTAACCCCCGTATGGTCTATGTGCTGTTGGTCTAAATAATCTATAATTTCAGCGACAGTATTACTGCTACTTAGCGCCACTTTCTGTGGGTGTAGTGCTTGAGCCTGCACCCCCTAATACTTGAGGCAAAGTAATCTTATAAAGACGAGACGCTTTATTATCAATAGCCTTTCCGTATGCAAATTGCTTTGCAATGTTTAGATTCATATCTTCCATTGCCAAAGTTTGGTCATAATTTGAAATCGTCAAACCACCACCAATTGCTGCATCGTATCGGCTTGGGATATACGCAATCGCTTCTCCCTTTTCCACCCCAGTTGCAGGCACTACCTTGATGCCCAAAGGATAGTTTTCAACATAAACGCCTGCCGCATTTTGCATCATAAATGTTCCACGCAAGATGTGATAATCAGCAGGACTGACTGCCAAGTTGACCACATTATCAACAGGTAGCATCTTTCCACTTTCAGTAATTGCCAAATCCTGGGCCATTTGAGCAACATCTTGAATAACCTTATCGTGATCAGAAAAATCAATTGTTCCGGCAGCGGTCTTCTTAGGATAAGTTGTAACACCATTGGCCACTTGTCCCTTTGAAATGTCCATCGCCAGACCGATTGGACGATTAGACCCATCACCATTAATAAAGGCTTCTTCTAGCGCAACCGCCATTGCTTCAGTAATTTGAGTAGTAACAAATTTCTTAATCCATTCAGGACCAAAGTCAGTCAGATCCTTTGGAATTGCAATAAAGGCAGTTAACTTATGGTGCAACGCATCTTCTGTTACAAATGTAGCATCCAATTGCCCCTTAATGTCGCCGAAAATGTCGCCCCATACTGCATTACCTGATGTATCAGCCTTAATAACTTTCATACGCAAGCCAGTATTTTGCATATTCAAAGTTGCTAAGAATGGGTGATCTTCAGTCAGACCATTAAACACTTCATTAATGGTGTCTTCAGGCAACACTTGTGTATCTTTAGTTCCAACATTTGTATTAATATCTGCAAAGAATTTGCGTTCTTCAGCAGTCATCTTTACGTCTGCTGCCTTACCAGATTGTGCATCAGCAACCATATCGACTACCATGGCGTTAATCTTTTCTTCAAATTGCTCTTGTGGCGTTTTTTCTAAATTCATAATATTCTCTCCTTAATAATTAGGCTTCAAGGCCAAACATCTTTGAAAATGCATCCGCAACAATCTTTTCTACATCGGATTGTGCCACAGGCTTTTCAACTTCTGGTTTCTTTTCATCATCTTCCTTCGGGTCTGCCTTCTTGGTCAATGCCTTTTCAATAGCTGCCAAATGCGCATCAATTGACTTCAATACATCCGCGTTGTTTACTTCTGGGGTCTTATCTTCATCCATGATTTTATCCTTCATTTCTGCCACCAATTGGCTAGTTTCTTCATTTTCAAACATCATGCTATCTGCAAAGCCTAGATTTACAGCTTGTCCGGCTGTCATCCAAGTTTCTTGAGACATCATGTTCTCAATTTCCTGTCGTTCTAACTTAGTTTTAAGGGCATACACATTTAGCATCCCTTGATTAATCGTTTCTAAAAATGCATCACTACTAGCGTTCCGTGTTGACGCATTATGAATCATAATGAACGCCGATGGACTAATAGCCACACTATTTCCCGCCATAGCTATAATACTTGCAGCACTTCCCGCCAATCCTACAACTTTAACGTTAATATTTTTTTCTGATGTTCGAAGTGTGGCATATATCTCACTACCAGCCATCACATCTCCACCACCCGAATTAATAAACACATCAAGAGAATCGGCTTCTTCATTAGCCAAGGCTTGTTTTACATCAGCTGGAGATGTCACTGTTTTACCGGATTGCCTAGCCATCACTGCAGTTTCATCATCCACAATTGTTCCTTTAATCTCCAGAATCTTCATCACCTCCCTTCATTGCATAATTCTTAGTTACAAACAATTGATCTCCACCTTCAATAGGTGGCAAATCATAAAAATCGGCGACCATATTGCGAGTTAATACACCCGACGAAATTAATTTTTCTACTTGTTCCGCTTCATCCAAAATCGAATGGTCTTTTTTAAAGGACATCGAAACATCTACTGCTAACTTTTTAGATACTTCACTTTCAAGCAAATGTTTAATTGGTCGGACAACATTTTGACGATACAAGGAGAGAGCTCCTGTATTATCAGCTTGCGTCCCAAATAACAATGCTGCAGGAACACCAAGAGCACTCGCAATATCAGATACAACCATCTGCTTTAATTTCGTAATTTCATCTGTTCCGCTCGTCGCATTAACATTACCTTGACTAGACTTTTCTTCATAGGTTAGGCCTTTTAACTCGGGGAATACTGCCACTTGATTATTTGAAATAGACCTGCGAATCTTTTCAATAACGTTGTTGATATTTTCAGACTGCCCATCCTTGGCTAGATTTCCATTCGCATCAACTGACAAAACAGCTCGTAACTGATTTTTCAATTTTGCATTTCCTAAAACATAACTATAAAGTGTATCGAGTTCTCGATTCATGCCACTAAAAACAGATTGCCAGTTTTCAGAACTTAGCGTAATGTGCCACACATCTTCAGCTTGGAACACCCTTTGAAACGTAAACTCGTTCACTCTGACATGTTTATATTTATCACCAAAATTAGTCCATTCTTCTGTATCAAATGAATCAGCAACTAACAAATCCTTAGAATCGTTCAATATCACCAAAACTTCATTATCAGTAATTAACTTATATACAATGTCTCGCCAAAATTCTGCTGAATTCTGATTCTTATTTGGTTTTAAATTCAACCGCTTATCAATAAGTTCATTACCACTCATGACTTTGACTTCCATAAAAGTTCGAGCTATAAAATTAGCCGCAATAGTCTTCCCGTAATCATTAAGAGTGCCTTTAACATCATCAAAGAAGTTTTCAAATATTACATCCGTTTCTTTGTCATAGGATGGATCACGCGCATTAGCATTAAACAACTTATTCCAAATTCCCATCTAGAAATTCACCTCCATCATCAAGTTTATCGATTCATCTAAATTGAATGACTCTTCCAATTCATCAGCTCGATAGAGTGCATATAAAAACGCCATAAAACCATCAGTTTTACGACGTCGTTCTTCTTTCTTTAAATATTCGCGGTTACCATCGGGCTTTACTTTGACTAACACATTCCATGTATACCAACGCATAATTGGCACATCTCCCCAAGCAAATTCACGATTAGCGAACCCAGCCTCAACTCTTGGTGCAAGCAATGATGTTACAGAACGTGGGCTTCTAATGACATCAAAATTATCAAATCCTGCATTTAAGAAGGCTTGTCTTAAAAAGTCTGCTCTAAAAGTATCAATCACAATCCTTGTAATCTGATATATTTCTCTCCGAGTATCAAACCAATCTACTACAACACTAGGCGAAATGATTTCTGAATCTAATATGGTTAAATCACCACGAGACTCCCAATCCTTCAATGGCGCAAATACTCGGCTACCTTTTATCTCAGTTTCTGGCAAATTGTAACCCATATGCGTTTCAACAAATTTCTTAGTAGCAAAACTATGCGTCTTCCACACAAATTTTCCATCAACATTAAATAACAGCCCAACTGCCGTAAAGTCGCGCACACTTGAGAAATCTACAGCTCCAATTGCCATAGCTCCTTGGGGCACTTCAATTTCTACATTAGTTGCCAAAATCTCATCTTTGGTTGCCACACTTTTTGTTGTGTCCGTAGCTGGTAAATTCATACGCTTGGTTAAAAATTCAGCTCGTTGTGAATCGCTCTCTGTCGTTTCTTGATACTGCTTCTTCACCTTATTAAATAATCTCTTGCCATAATCTGACAGCGGTTTAACAAACATAGGATTGGCTAACTCCCAATTATCTGGATCATCTAATTGCTTTTCATCATCGAGTTGAGCAATTATGGGTAACAATGTATCCATCGGCCTATCACCATTCAAAACTTTGTCAGCCAAATCTAGTTTTTTATCCATGAATCCACCACGAACATATCCCATTGAACCAATCATAATAGACCGTGACTCAGGCACTTTACCCAGTCCAGACTCGAAAACATTGACAATCGCGTCACTTTCGTAAGCGTGTATTTCATCAAAGACAACTAAACTATCTCGCTTACCGTCTTTAGTTTTGACGTTAGACGTACGGGGCGTGATTTTCCCATGCATCGTTTTACTTGCAATCGATTTTTTTAAACTTTCAAATGAATTATTCATTTGTGGATTGTCATCAATCACTTGGTTAATTTCATCAACTGATGTCATAGCTTGGTCTTCAGAAGTTGCGACGATCCCAACGTTATAGTTCTTAACACCATTCAATTCAGATACCAAGAAAGTCGCAACTGTTGAAAGCCATCCGTTTTTACCTGCACCACGTCCTAAAACCAAGAGAATTCGGTCAAAGAATGGCTCTTTTGTACTTTTACGATATAAAAACAGTAATGCATCACAAAATTTTTGAAAATCAGTATGCGCGAAGAAATACTTATCAGAAAATGCGATTAAATCATCAATTCTTTTGTCATCAAAATATAAATCATCACGAGTTAACACATCATGTTCCAGCCGATTTACCAGCTTAATACGACGTGTATTTAATCTAATTGAGCCATTCTTATAAGATTCAATGTAGTCATTTACATATTTATTGCTGATCATAGCAAGCCACCTCCCTGACTGGAGTTGTTTCCTTGTTCAGCTAAACTTTTTGCATCCAAACCAAGCGTTCTTAAAATAGCATTCATTGCAGTATTAATTTTCTCTTTTTCGGTAACAGCGGGGTTAACTTTACGATATTCTTGTGTACTATTAATGACTGTTATCATGACACCATTTTCTGCAATATCTTTATCAAATTCATCTAGATTTTGCTTAAATTTAACGTATCTAGAAATCATTTCTTGATCATATTCAGTGACCTCTCGTACCTTTTCAATACCGTCATACAGGCTTTTCTCGAATTTAGATTTTGCCATATATCTGTTAACACCCCCCTCCTACTAAATTTTTACGATTTTTGGTGAAATCGAGCCCATCCCCCCGGTTTCCACCGTTCTTCTTTGAGCGTTTTTTCTTAGGGGGGGCTTAGCCGAACCACTCATCAGATTTTTTTCTGTGACTTTTGAGCATGCTCTTGTACTTCTCATGTTTAGCATTGTGGTGTAGCCTGCATAGAACCTGCAAATTATCAGCGTCTAATACTAAGTCTGGTCTATCAATAATTGAATGAATATGATCTACTTCAAGCACTACACCATCTTGTCTATCAGTAGTGATGATGCCATTTGCTTTACATTCCTTACACTCATGATGTTCACGGTCAACTACTTCATCTCTAAGCTTGCGCCATCGCCTTGAGTTATAGAACTTCACTCTGTCTGCTTTATCATAAAATGTTTTAGGTAATTCACTCACATAACATCACCTCCTAATTTTGTGTACAAAAAAAGAGCAACCAACTTAATGATTACTCTTTTCTAAATTTAAATAAGGGATTCGTTTATATTTTTATATTCAATTTTTTGAGCTATTGTTAGCTGGTCAACATTAGATAATTTTTTACGCCATACTTCAGATACGATAAAATCATAAAAATACTTAATATCCTTATTAATTTTCAAGATTGTTTTGTTATTCTTTGTTTTAATTATGTCATTCAAAAAATTAACAACCATTGTATTACTAAATTGACTACGATGAATATTACTTGACGATTTGGCAAATAAATTATTGATATTATTTAGCGGATCTTTGTCTTTAAAATATGGTGTGTCTTTAAGAATTTGCCACATTCTCGAATGATTCATATTAGAAAGTTCTAAAAATGTAATCTGCCCGTCTGCATATTTAACACAAAGTCTCATAGTCCACTCAGCGGCAGACCTCACTGAACTCTCATACGCAACATCACTATAATTCAATAAATAGTACATCAACCACATATATACCGTTCTTACTTCCGTAAGGATTTTTTGAAAATCGTCATCATCAGAAATTCTAATTAAAAAGTCAAAAATATCAATACATAAAATTATGTATTTAATACTTGCTTTCATCGAATTGAGTGGTAAAACAGAGTTTGGAAAGTGATTCTCAGACCAATCAATTACCTTATTAACTTCTTCTTTTTTCTTATTTTCCATATTTATTCATGTCGTCCGAATTGTGTTAATAACTGGTCTACAGTATTTTTCTTGTTGCTTTTTTCTGGTTTTTTTTCATTATTACCTTCTAATTCATATTGGATAATCACTTTCTCAAGTGCGGTAACTAATTTTTTATTTTCTTCAAAAGAATTCTTTTGAACAACTCTAATCATTCTCGCAATAAGCTGAGTTCGACTAGAATAAACATATTCTTTTAAAAATATTCCATTTATTTCCAAAAACTTTTTAATATCTGAATTTTTTGGAAATAAATTTTTTGATAGAATCACTGCGGCAAAACCACCATAAAGTACTAATGAATTAGAATTACCAAAATGTTCCTGATATTTTATAAATTCCCTTAAATCACTTATTTCAGAAGTGAAGTCTCTATTATTTTCCATAATATTTCCTATTTTTCTACTTTTTCAATGAATTCTTTGTATAATTCGTTTAAATCATGCTTAGAATTATTAGCATTCGAATCTGTTATCGTGTATGCCAAATTTTTAGGAAATTCAGAATTATATTTAAAAGCATTGTTAAATTTTGGGACATTGACTAATTTTTCACTATTTAATATATCATCCTTTAAATTAATTTTACCAGTGGTTTCATGCGTTTTTTCAGCTGTAAATACAATACCCAAATTTTTAAGTGGATACTTAAATCTTAGATCATCTTCTTCTTGCACAGCTTGAACAACACTCAAGAGCATATTAACACCTAAAATAGAATAAAATTCTGTCCTAATTGGTATAATATATGCATCACTAGCAATTAAAGCGCCTGTTACATATGATGAATAAGTAGGTGGACAATCAATAAATATATAATCGAATTTCTCTTTTAAATTTTTGGTTCGGATAAATTTTTCTATCCCTATTTCAATAGTCTTACTATCAGTATTTCTTTGTAAAAAATTTATCCCTAGTTCTCCAGGAATAATTGAAAGGTTATCATCTAAATCTAAAATCGCATCACCATAAAGAATATCGCCCGTTTTCGTTTGTTTATAAATATTTGCAATACTCGCCCTGCTGACAATTAATTTTGAATTTGTTTTTTTGTCACTTCGATTTGCACGTTCGATCTCCTCAGCAACTTCTTCAGTTGCGGCGTATCCATATTTTAAAAACAACGACTGCGTTAAATTCATTTGTGGATCCACATCTATTACTAAAACTTTCTTCTTATCTATGGTTGATGCATATACTGCCAGTTCTTTTAACAGAGTAGTCTTACTTACACCACCCTTCATATTTACGAATGAAACAACCTTTCCCATATCTACAATATTCTCCATATCCATTTTTACCTATTATCCAACAAAAAAGACGAGCTGTAAACTCGCCAAAAATATGAATATGGTCGACTGTTGCATTTTTTGCAACTGTCAATGCTACCAGTAGGATTCGAACCTACGACCCAAGGATTAAAAGTCCACTGCTCTACCAACTGAGCTATAGAAGCAACAAATCATTCAACAATCTAGACTATAGCCAGTACATGTAGTCCACAAGCTAAGCTGAACGATTAACAGTATTGTACTACTGTCAGAGCATACGCTATTGTTTACACCCAATAGCAGGAATATCGCCGCACAGCAGCGTTATTATTTTGCCCACTCACTTCTGAGACTATCTCCGTGAGCCATAAGGACTTTAGGACTAACAACCCAGCGACTTCGTCCATAGTTTAAGTTTGTGTGAGGTCATTTGGTCATTCTTGGATGTGCGTAAAGCACTCGATGTCTTTAAATGACACTCACATGTGCACTCTAGGATTTATGTACATGTTAAGGCCACGATTGCCTTAACAATATTATCAACAACTCACAGTCGCCGTACGCACGCTGATGCCATCGGAACCTAGACAATTAAGTCAGACCTTCGCGTTATTGATAAATACACCGGTAAGGATTTGCACCTTACATACAGCTTTTCAGCATTGGGGCTGCATACCCGTTATATGTGCGTCTACCTATTCCGCCACGGTGTATAAAGCAAGCACCGGATTCCATTTTACAATGAATGCTTGCCAGTTATTCAAATATACAGCCGACGCTGCAACAGACACGGCAGGAATCAAACCTGCAAAGATACCTAAGTATGTGGCTTTACCATTAAGCTACGTGTCTTGCCATTTTATAAGGATTCTCATTACTCACGTCAAATGGCCTCGCCCTAATCATTCAACACTACTATAATAACACCTAACGTCTCCACTCGGTGTCCGATAATCCTCCATAGAATGTCCAATTATTTAAAAACTCGATAATCATAAATATCTGAAAATGCTTCAGCAAACTGTAAGAACGAATCATTGATCAACTGGTGTCCACGACTTGTGGAATATCCTAATCGTTCTGTTACTTGCATCCAACTAAGCCCTTTAAAGTATCTCGACTCTAAAACATCACGATAAGGGAACGACATAGCCTCACAAGCTCTGACGATGTCATCTAACGTTTTTCTTGCGTATGAGTAGTTGGTTAGCTTATCATCATTAGAATTGCTCACAGAACTCCCTGTTGGCATTCCTGATATAATGGGCGACTTAATACTGACATAAGAGATGTGCGCCATATTCTGCAATCGTTTAAAATCGTGTTCAAAGAAGTCCCGTACATTTGCAATAGTCTTTTCTTCATCAATCTCTGGTAATAACGCCACTCCCTAAGCCCTCCATGGTATAATTGAATTACTCAAATCAATTCGAAGAGCGTCTAGCAAAAGCTGGGCATTTTTTGTGTTATGATAGCTATGCATGGATTGTAGTTTTTCCTTGTTAAACAAACTCTATATAGCCCAATCCATGTAACACCACTTTCCCATTAAGTGGTGTTTTTATTTACTTCAAAGTCTGATTTGCCAATTGCAATGCTAACAATCGAGGCTCTTCGTCCGGTACATCCATCAACGTCTTCCCATAATCTGCGATCAATTCAATTCTAAATTCATGAATCAAGCTAAGTTTTGCTTTTCGGCTTTTTGCACGCATTACTGCATTAGCTAAACTATGATCAGCATATGCCAAACCTGCCTCATAACTCTTTTTAGTAACAATTTGTCTTAAAGCAGCAACTTCCATGTTCAACTTTTTAGCAATTTCAAAAATAGACAATCCCTGGCGATGATAATCAATGTATTTGTCATATACCTGAATCGCTGTTAATCGTTTATTTTTGTTGAAAGTTTTTGCTCTGTGATTTCTCATTTCTGGATGTTCACGATTAAAACGTCTGACATATCCACCTTGATAGTAATAACCTTTTCCACGATTCCTATTACGTGAAATATCGTCAATACTTTCCCCAGCCAAACGCCGTTCTTCAAATACACGATACTCTTCCTCGTCTAACTTCCCTCGATAAGTACGTGCTGATGTTACTTCATAATCATGCGCTCTACGTCCACGTAATTCTGGAAAATCAGGATGTTCATCATTGAACCGTTCCACATATCCATTTCTAATATAGTAATCTGTTCCATGACTATATTGGGTTGCAATATCACGTAGTGTCATACCACTTAGACGGTCTTTTTCAAATTGCTTATATATCAATTCATTCATATTGCCGCTCCTTTCTACAGTTTAATCTATTTCAATTGATTATTTCTATTCTTTTGTTAGTTTTAAATTAACTGCATTGTACATGTTTGTTCATTCATAGCTCATCATCGTCTTCTGATGCACCTTCACTGATTTCTTCATAAATAAATGGTCCAACAAGCATCGTCGTCACTATTCCTGCAAGAACTAAGTCAAATGTGTCTAGTGTCTCAAAAACCCAATCGAACAGTGTTAATGTTACAGCCGCTAAAAAACATAGACAAAAAAATATTGTGATTACTGCCAGTATCCAATTAGTTATATTTTTAATCATCTTCACTTACCTCTTAACTTCTCAATATAATCTAACGCTTCTTGCTCAGTTCCAAATAATGAATCCATGTAATAAGTCTCACCTTGACCCATATAAGGGACCTCCTCCTTAATGGTATGCCAGAAAAACTTATTCTTATATTTAATAATCCAATATCTATAACCCCACGGTACTACTTTATACTTACGCATTAGTCACTTACCTCAATCAATTCTGGATTATCGTGGGTATTGTACGATGTATTTTTCATCAGCCTCGTAAATTGCTGCATCATCTACTTGACCAGAATAACGTGTCTCTGTTTTACGATCATATCCCACAAGCGTTGCACCTTTATGCTTAGACATAAAAGTATTCACTTCTTTAAGATTTGAAAAACGTTTAATCTGATAAGTCAGTAACGTGTTTTTAATTTCATCACTGGCCGTAACTGTACTGTTTGTACTAAATATGCTGAATGCTATGATAGAAAAAAATATTAATACTAACTTTTTCATTACTCCTCTACCTCAATTAATTCAGGATGTTTGAATGCGTCGGCGTATCCATGTTCGTTTGACAACAACACTTCTGGTTTATCTCCTCGATAATCCACAATACCAATTCCAATGCCATCAGTTTCTCGCATTTTCATAATAGCCATCGCAATTTCTTTTTCAACCGGAACAGCTTTTGCATATGTGTCACATAATCTGTCTACTAACATTGCCATAATCGCTTTGTATTCTGGTTCAATATCATAACTGTTAATCTGTTTCATCGCTTCATCCAATGTCATTATTATTCTTCCTCCAAAGATTTCTCGAATCTTTCTAACATTTTTTTAGCAGCTTCTAGTTCATTTATATCCTGTTCTGCGTAATGAATAGAAGCCACCCAATCCTCGTGTGTAGTACCTGGGTTATCTTCGTTACATTCCTCATCACCATCTAGACCACGAATACAATAATTAAGTTCATCGTTTGCATTTTCCAACATGCTGTTAATATAATTCCAAAAATCATCAAATTTTGTCATTACTTTTCCACCTCAACTGCTTCTGTTTCTGGATTCGTCCACAGTTCTGCTCCTTCTTTGGTATCGAATTTAACAATTGGACCAACAAAATCATAATCGATTTCATATGTTGGTAAATCTGTATCCTCTGAATAAATTAGGTATTTATAATGATTTTCTCCATCATGATTGATACTCCGCACAATCCACTTCTTAGGCTTCTCTGCTTTGAATTGTGGGTCGTTTAACCAAACGTGCTTAATGAGCTTTAGTTGTGTTTGTTCACTGAGAGTATTTTTATATAAATAGTTAGCTAATTGTGGGTATGTAAAAGATAACATACTACGATGATAACGATTGAAAAGCTCAAAAGGAGAACCGTCCCTACAAAATTCTTCAAGCTCATCCATCATCTCTTGAGATACTACTTCTAAATTGTCTTCACTCATGCTTACTCTCCTTTTATCTTGTCTTGCATTTACACCTTTAAGCACAGGATGCGTTTTAAACTCGTTTTCACCCTATTGTCGCTTTGTTTGATAGCGTTTCTACCTCACCGAGGGTAAATACACCACTTTACATTAAAAGCTCTCAAATCGCCTTTATTTGCTTTGTGCTTCAATCAACCATTTATCGATGTAGTACATCATGTCGCTGTACGCATCAATTGCGCCTTCTGCGTATAGGTCATCATTCTTATTTTTCTTCTGTCGCTTGGCTAACCAGCTGATACGTTCTGTAGCTCGTTCGCTTAACGTCTCTCGTAACGTCTTGCTCATCTATCCATCCTCCGAATTAACCAAATAAATAATGCGATTAGGCTGCCCCAGCCTATTAATAAAAACCAAATCATGCTTTCTCCTACTTAATTAATTTCTGCATATCAATAAGATACGCATTTGCTTTATCACGTTGTTCTACCACCCTATCAATCCCGCTCACGAGCTTTTCGTACAATTCTGATACATTATTCACATCATCACCAGAACGCAACTGATGGGCTAATAAGTCCAAATTCATCAAAGGCACGTACATGTCTGATCCAAATTGGATTTGCTTGTGCTTAATTTTTCCCAATGCCATTTGTTCCAAGTCCACTTGTGCTTGCTTATCAGTCACAACATCTTCGATGTCAACATGTTCTGATTTCAGGTATACCGTCAGAATTGTCTTTGAACTAGGCTTAATCGCCATAAACACGTCATTACTTCGCCAAAGTTGTTTACCTTCTGATTGGTCCTGTATCTTTTCAGCATGCTTATTAAATGCCAACAACCAGGCCGTAATGTGACTACTCGTTGTCATAAACCGCTCATGTAAACGTCGCTTAGCATGTTCTGTAATCTGATAGGTTTCTATCTGTTTGATTCCCACCTTGTTCTCCTAATCCCCACCGCTTTACCCGCTTTCGCTATCCTTATTATTTAAAACAATCTATCTTGGTGCTGATCTGCACGATAATCTGCATACAATACTTTTGCTGTTTGTTCACCGTATTCTAAAACCATTTCATCCCAAGTACGGCATCCATGAGACTCAAGCCATTCTTTATACTCACTATATTCGCTCATTGTTTTGTTCCTCTTTCCGTAATTGCGTTAAATCTAGGCTGTGTATATCAATATCAGTCACAATTTGCGGAACAGAATCTTGATTTAGCATTTGCTGTTCACTCTTGTTAAATTTCATAAACTGATCATAATTCTTTGCCCCCCAATCGACTGCGTTGCTTACAATTGTGATTGCATAACTGACTGGCTTCTGAACTTTACCTAGATTGGTTTTGTCTATTGCGTCTTTCAATGCATCATCAAACATTGCATTTAGTTCTTTGACTGAATCAACATTTTTAACTAACGGCAATAATCGCTTCGTCACTACTGCTGAATATTCATTTTGGTTTTGCAGCTTGTTTTCGTTGAATGCTTTTTTCACGTTTGTATTAATGACTTGTTCATCATCATCCTTAGTATTGTTAGTATTTGGTTTATTAGTATTGGTTAAGTCAGTAATTGGTAGTGTTGGATTAGCCTGTGTAGGCTCACCCTGTGTTGGCTCAGCCTGTGTAGGAAAATCCAACATAGGCTCATCTGATATAAACCAATCAGAAGTTGTAACTTGTCCTTGCTTATTACGACTACGTTTGCGCCTTAGATAGCCATAACGTTCCAGTTCCTCAAGCCCTGAACGTAAACTATCACGCCCATCTCTTTCAGAATGTTTAGCTACCTCTGTTTCATAAAACTGCCAGTCTTCAGATTTTGAATAAAGATACTGAAATACTCCCCGAGCTTTCCAAGTTAACCGTTCGTCCTCAATAACCGTATTGGAAAGCATCGTAAACCTTTGTTTTCTAATTTTAGTCATCTTTGCCATGTCAATAACTCCTAAAACGGTAAGTCGTCATCTGAAATATCAACTTCTCGGCCACCCGCAAAAGTACCATTGGTTGGCATACCTGCATTTTGATTTTGTGCGTTATACACATTACCTGCCGCATTATTTCCAAATGCATTGGGTGTTTGTGAAGTATCCCCAAATCCACCATTATTCTGTGGTGCTGCATTCTTACGTTGTTCACTCTCCGCTCGGCTCTCGAGTAATGAGAAATTATCTACGACGACTTCTGTCACATATACTTTTTGACCTTGTTGATTCTCATAATTACGTGTTTGAATCCGTCCCTCTACTGCAATCAATGATCCTTTTGACGTGAAATTAGCTAGGTTCTCTGCTGATTTACGCCAAATTACGCAGCTAATAAAGTCTGTCTCACGTTCTCCATTCGTATTTGTAAATTGTCGGTTGACTGCTAGATTAAAGCTCCCTACAGCTGTCCCAGAAGTCGTGTACTTTAAATCAATGTCTCTCGTTAGTCTACCGACTAGTACGGTTCTGTTTATCATCGATTTGTTTCATCCTTTCATAAGTCATAATGCCTAATTGATTTAGCATTTTAGGTTCTAAATAAATTCCTTTAACGTGGTATAACTCTGAAAAACTAAGCCAGCCCATATTCTCAGCTTCCTGATGATGAATCCGACACAAGGCCACCAATCTCTTTTCTCGATGATCTGCTAATGCTCTAAATTGATTATTTCCAATTGCATCAACGTGATGTACATCCGCATGCTTCCCACAAAGCACACAGCTTCGATATTTGAGCGATTGATACATATATATGTCCAAATCATCTTGATATGACAAAGCACTCTTAGACAGCGGAATATGCCATTTAAGCGCATAGTCTAATAAAAAGCTAATGAAATATCTTGCCGTCGTCATATCAACATCTTTAAACGAAAATTGTTCAATTCCAGTAGCACCTTCAAACATGAACATCATGGTGTCTTTAAACACACTGTCTTCATAACCACAATAACTAGCCATATCATGCATTAAAGCAAATGCCTTCTTTCGTTGTACTGCACTAATATGTCGGTTATCAGGAATCTGTAAAACGGCTTCTGGCCTATCTTCTTGGGTGTACAAAGATAAGGTTGCAAGTTCTTCCAAGTTCTCTGCTGCAAAGCTCACAACATTCCCTTGCACACCTAACATGCGTCCCCAAAGTTCCATTATTTTACCTGTCCTCCAAGCCAGTTCAGAACATTTTGTTTGGTCTGATCATCTAGCTTTGCAAATGCATAAAAATCATGGATAGGCATATTCAGGCCTGTACTCATTTGATTGAAAAATGTTTGTTCATCAATATTTAAGTTGTTAACGATCTTATTTTTTAAGACGCCAAATTTTGAATTTAGTGGATTAGATGGCTTTTTATTTTGTTGATGTGCTTCTTCTACATCAGCATCTTTAGGTTGGGCCAAATTTCCGTCGTCATCAATTTCTGATGCAATACCAAACACCATTGCAAGACTGTACCGACGAGCATACGTTTGACCTGAACCATTAGCTTGTGGGTCTAAAGCTGTTTGCCACCCTTGCCCTCTGACTTGTCGCGCGCTAATAATTGCAGACCCACGATATACTTTTGTTTCATCAGTCGTCATAATCTCGGTGAAAATGTATTCCATACCTTGTTCATTTGTCTCGGTATATTGAGTGTAAGTGAGCTGGATGTCATTTTCTTTAATCGCCTTATCAATTGCTGTATAAATGGCGTCTAGCGTTACATAGTCACTTTGAAACTGTGGATTTTTTCCATCTTTTTTTGGTTGGTCAAACGCCTTCCTAAACGCAAGCATTTCTGTAAAAACATTATGTTTTTCTTCTGCCATAACCTATCCTCTACTTGATATTTAAACGGTCCCCTTGCTCAATTAAATTAGCAAACTGTTCCCCGTTACTCTTTTTCCATTCGTCAATAATTTCTTTTTTATCAATGACTGTTTCGGTCTTGGTTTTGACATACTTTTCAGGAACATCATCAATTGAAATGCCACCTTTAACATGTGGTGGATTCTTCTGAATACCAAAACTAAACAGCTCCGTATTAATTTTCTTGTTATCAGTACGTTCCATACTTTCTTTTAAAGCTGCTTTCATTGCTTTAATTCGATTTGTATTTGACTTTTTTCGTTGCGTCAAACGATCAGCTTGTGCCTTAATAGCATCATTTTCTGCTTCGAATTGTGCAATCATCTTTGCATAGTTATCAGCCTTCTCATAGATGGTTGTATCAATCGCTTCAAGCGTATCAATGTACGTTTCATCATCTAAATCATCACGATTAAACACTTCTTCATATGCGGCTGTTAGTTCATATAGTGTCTTCATTACTACTCCTCCATCATTGTGTATACTTGTAATTCAGATAATCCATCGTATTCATCGTCTGGTGGGTCTAACGGCTTATCAGGTACTTCATTCATTTGCCTGACCTCATTTTTTTATGCTATAGTTTAGGAGTTAAAAACTCGCCAAAGTTAATTAACTCCTAAGCGTTCTCTGTTGTAGCAGAGTGCGCTTTTTTATTTATCCATTTTTCATCTGTCCGCCCTAATAAATAGTCCAAGCTAACGCCAAAGTAATCAGCAATAGTACAAAGAGTCTTCAATTTTGGGTTCCTTAAGTCATGCTCATATCTGCTGATATTGTTATCAGTCACACCTATCTCATCTGACATCTGTGCTAACGTTTCACCTTTCGCTTCACGCAATTCTTTTATTCTATTCATCAGTTCTCCCCATCAAATAGTCGAGTGATACATCGTAATAATCGGCTAGTGCAATCCATGCCTCTTTATCCGGTTGATGTTTGCCCCGTTCGTATCGAGACAAAGTATTAGGATCTATTTTTAACTGTTCACTAACGTATCTTTGAGTTTCACCCAAATCCAGCCTTAACTGCTTTAATCGGCTAACCATTTTGAATGTTCCTTCCGAATGACTTCCGCTTGCTGTTTTCCATTTGTTAGCCAAACAATTGGATAAGCGCTCATACGCAATACCGCCATAAAAATGTTAATTATTGGTTTCTTGTACTTATCCCATGTCACTTTCATTCCGATTAATGCAAATGCAGATATTACTGTTACAAATAAAACTCCTGTCATTTGTATTCCCCTCTCCCATACTTTCTTAAAAGCTCTAACGAAAATCTGCTTGGTACTTCTTTACTTTCAACCCCCATAGATCTAAACAACGGGTCAACTCTTATTGTTTCGTTGAATTTCGAAGTGCTTAAGCTCATTAGGCTTGCTGCAGTTTGACAATCAACCCAGATTAACTGTTCGACGGGTAAATCCGTTTTAGCTTTTCCCATTTTCCTTCTCCTACATCCAATTCAAAGTAACCGTTTTATTCATGAGGTCAAGTTGTTCAATAATGATGCCCTCTTTTTCAAATTTGCCTTTATTTGCCATTACAAAATTAAATAGCCGATCTTCTGATGTATTTTTTTCGTAACTAAGCGTTTCCCAATTTTCAGCGGCCTTTTCTAAATCACCTTTGATTTCATCCCAAAATTCGTCAAACTTCTTATTGGCTTTATTTTTTAGTTCTTCCTGTAATGTCATGTTCGTACCTCTTTTGTTTTATAATTTATCTACTGGCTCATTTGCTTAGTCACTAATAAATCATTTTCGATATTTTTTTAACCCACGTTTCCAAGCTAAAAAGATAAATAAAGCTATAACAAATAGTAATGTGCTTGCCCCAAATAAGAACATTGCTATTTTTGTTTGCCAAATTAAATAGGCTAATAGCATAATGGCCTCTAAGATGGTCCCGAGTGATAGCCACCCTAACGCAAGCATTCCTTTCAACTTTTCTTTTTCTCTTTCATAGTTGTTCATCTCTATGCCTCCAATCGTGCACGCATCTTCTCTACTGCGCCATCTGTGTAGAACCAACGTTCATCTGCATCTTGAATACGATCAATACCTTCACGTAACCCTGTCCGGTTAGCAATCGTTCCAACCTTTGTTGGAGTTAATCCAAATCGTTCGGCAATATTTGTCGCTGTTAGATAGAACTCTGATAAATCAGGCGTATGTGCAATCGGTACAGCTTGCTTAATCGGTTGTCCAATGAATGTTTCCACTTCCTTTTCTAGCAACAACTCGGCTAAGTCATTTCGTTCCAACTTATCTGCCTGCTTCATCGCCAAACGGAACTCTTTCATTCGTCCGTTTTCACACTGCATCTTGTAAGCTTCCGCTGTGATGCGTTTTGTCTGTTGGTCAGGCGTTTCAACTTGGAAGAACTGTTGTTGTGCTTGTTGTTCAAGTTGCTTCTGCATATCGTCAAATTGCTCAACGAACATAACCTTATATTCCATGAATTTTTTATCAGTAAATCCACCAGCTAAAAGCGAAAAACCTTTTTGATTCATTTTGTACATACGATACGTCTGATGGTTTTGTTCATTCACATACTCACCAAGCTCAAAATACGCCATCGCCTTTTCTTTTAGGGTCTGCGTAATATTGCGCAGACCCTTTTCAATAATGTTGTCAATCGCTCTTAAAACGTCTCGATGCTCTTTATCAAAATACTTTGCTACTTCCAAGGACGTTGTCATTGGTTCGCCATTCTCTACAATAATTACGTTATCCATCGTTATGCCTCCTTTTTAACCTGTTCTTTTTTAAAAGCAATGTAATCTAATGCATCTGACCAGCGTTTCTTATCCAGATCAGTGGCAGTCAAGCCCTTGCCAACAATCATTTTTTTAACCAACGTACTCATTGGTGTTTTCTTCAAACCAATTTGTTTTCCAACTTGCTCTTGAGAAACTTTTGCTTCTGCAAGTTCTTGACGCCAATCCCATTTATCCGACATTTTTCTCCTCCTTGTATAATTAGTTAACAAAGTTAGTTGACTTTACCAGTTTTTGGCACTATAATTACACACATAAACAACCCTTTATTTATCAGGGTTTCAACATATTATCTCTTTCGCCTCGTACGCTATAAAAGATAATTTTTTTATGTTGTGTAACATCGTTTACTAACTGCTACAAGAAATATAGTACACCATAACTGGTATTTTGTAAATCACAATTTTACAGTTTTTGGCACTTTTTTCTTTAATTTTTTGGAGAAAACACTGATATGACGCTATTAGATAGAATAAAAGAAATTTCAAAAAAACGAGGACTGTCTGTGAAAGAAGTATCAAAAAGGGCTGGATTCGGAGAACGCACTATTTATAGATGGGATACTAATAACCCATCAACTGAAAAAATTAAGGCCGTCGCCGACGTCCTAGGCGTATCAGTAGACTACCTATTAGGTAACGCAGATGAGATGCATACTAAACAAGCAGACACTTCAAAGCCTATTGAAGTGAACCTTGATGAAGCTCTACAAGACAAGGGTATGGTCATGAAATTTAACGGTAAAGACTTATCTGATACAGCTAAGCGTGGAATATTGAATATCCTTGAAATGCTCGAGGAGGATAAGCATGATTCCAAATAATCTTGAGGAAGTCGAAGCTTTATTGGATATGAAAATATATCAAGCTGGTATTCAACTTTTTGAAGATGAATGGGAATCAGATGATCCAGACGTGGCCTTTAGAACAAATGATGATGAATATCTTATTATTATGAACACCAATTTTAAGACGCCTTATACTCGTGTACACCGAAAAGCTCATGAATTTTCACATACCTTATATTCTGATATACAACATGGTGAAGCTTATCACTTTTCACCATATTTAAGAAATAAGGATGAAGTTGTGGCTAACCACGGTGGAATAAAAATATTAACTGAAATAATCTACCATGAAATGCCTCTTGAAGAACGTGATTGGATGAAATTCATGGATGTCATGAACCTTCCAATAGAGTATGAATCTATTGTTCAAGAATGTGTACGCACTGCTTAACCTAATTTCAAATAAAAAACCACCTATAGGTGGCAAATCAAATGCTAAAATCTTCAATATTTCAATTTGAGTCATACTGAAATTGGCTTTAAACGTCAACCAACCTTACCCAAACTGCTTAAAACGCACGTAATGTTCGTATACCTCTAGGAGAAATAAAAAATTGTTAAACCTCAGCATCCTTTTACTAATAATCTTTACTTGCACTTTATTAATTATATTTTCTATCAACTCAGGAACTAAATCAGAAAGTAAAGTTAAAACTGAACAAATAAAAACAGAAATATTGTACCCAGAAACCACGTCAAAGAAATCTAAACGGATTAATACCCAGTTGTGTAACTTACCCGGTTTCGATTCTTTTGGAACAAAAAAAGAACTGTCTTTGCTGCCCGACATCTTAAACGATACGGAAAACATAATTTACGTAGTAAGCGGTAACGCCAAAAACGATGGTTTATTTGGGATAAGTTCCATTTTACTTGTTTTGACTGATCAACGTTTAATCATGTTCGATGCAGGTCTTCTATACGGATCAGAATATACGGAAATACCTTTTGATCATATACAAGGGGTCTCCCTATCATCAGGTTTGGTACTTGCAGATATACACATTGAAAATGGGCGACGCCAAATCAATATCATAAACGTCACTAAACCATTTGCGGCTTATTTTGTTGATCAACTTAATAAGAAAATTAACGAAATCAATTTTTCTAAAAACAATCAGAATACAATTAGCTCTCCAGCCGACGAATTACAAAAATTGGCTAACTTATACGAAGACGGTATTTTAACAAAACAAGAATTTTCAGATCAAAAGAAAGAGTTATTAGGCAAATAAAAAAAGCCACCCTTTCGGATGGCATACATACGTGTAAATCTGAATCACGTTAAAAGCTGTAGGAGATTTTTTTGGCATACTTACTATTAATTTTAGCGATGATTGGCATAATTTTAGGCATTTTCATACTAAATAATGAACAGCATAAAAAAGCAGGAATATTTATTATAATAACTTGTTTTATCACAACTATCTTGTCTATTGCATTGATGATGTACACACAAAATGTATCAGACAAAAAAGAAGCTCAAGAAGCTTCTATTGAAAGCAGCATCATGAAATCAGTTGAAGAAACTTCATCAGGATCAAATGAGTCAGATAAAAATTCAACCGAAATCAGTTCGGATGAAGATGTAGCAGATGGATTTGATTCAAATTATGCACTGGAAGATTTCATTCAGGAAAATACATCGTATTCAGACGTTAGCGTTAAAGGTACATACGTATCTGATCCGTATACATGTGTAATCACGATAAATGATACCCATGATTTTCGAGTAGTTATTTCCAATGTATTAGAAGCTTTCCACGATCATGCAGATGACAAATTAAATAACTTTGATGAAATTAATATACAGGTAAAAAATGATAGTCAAACCTTAAAAACTTCATACCCAGTATCTACTGTTATGTACGATAGTGGTGTATATCGGCCTTCTAAAGTCGAAGGATTGGCTACTCAATGGATCATTAGATAAACAAAAAACGCATATCCCCCACTCCGCTAAAAGTAAGGATATGCGCCCCCTCGGGTTTACTCCCGTTTGATTATTATATCAGACCTGAGTATGTCTTTAAACTACTCAATTATTAAAACGGAAGGTTAGGTTTAAATTAACATGGCTTATATCACAAAGCGCGGTAACTCATGGTATGCTAGAGTATCTGTGAAACTCAATGGAAAATATACCAAGAAAAATAAGGGTGGTTTTAAGACAAAAGCACAAGCTACAAATTGGGCGAAATTACAAGAAAGCAATAAAGTTACCGGTAATATTACTATTCCTGATAAACAGCTGTATCCTGCTTATTTTCGCAATTGGGTAGACCTATACCGAGCTGATGCTACAAATTCTGCAAAAAGATGGTATAAATTTGCTGCAAAAGTCTTTGATGAGTACTTGGGAAACGTTCGCTTAGACCAAATAACTCGCCCGATTTTACAGCAGTTCTTAAATGAATTAGCACTCAAATATTCATTTGCCACTGTTAAGAAGATAAAAACTTACCTGACACAATCTCTAAAAACTGCACTATATGATGATCTCATTTCAAAAGATCCAACTACAGATTTAAAGTACGGTGGCCAAAAAGGGAAGTCAAGTGAACTCAAATTTTTGGAAGAACCACAAATGCGTGCATTAATTACTGAAATCGAAAATAAGCCCCTTCCTGAACGTTCTGAAAGCGACATGATGATTTTATTAGCCTTACAGTCAGGGGCCCGCTATGAAGAACTAGCAGGGCTTACATGGTCAGATATTATGTCAGGAAACAAAATATCTATTAACAAAGCTTGGGACCAAGTAGATAAAATTATTAAACCAACAAAAACCAAGTCTTCAAAGCGTAATGTTTCAATTTCTCCAAGTTTTATTACTGACCTTTATTCTTGGAAGAAAGGTCACAACGCATCAGATTTTGTTTTCCAGGTTGAAGACACAGATTATCCCCTCACAAGTGCATCAGTCAACAAACAACTGAAAAGATACCTAGTGAAAATCAAATCACCAAAAGTGATTACTTTTCATGGACTGCGTCACACTCATGCAAGCTGGTTACTTTCACAAGGCATTGACATTAAATATGTTTCCGAACGATTGGGACATTCATCAATAACCATGACTCTGGAGGTTTATACTCACTTATTACATAGTACTCGAAACAGTGAAGATGAACGTTCAATCAATTTATTAGAAAATCTATGATTTATTTTGTGTCTAATTTTGTGTCTAAAATTTTAGGAATGTGTGTCAAATCGCGGTAATCTGCGGTAACTAATTAAGTATTTGGAATTTAAGAAAGACCTATATACCAGTATTTATAGCGGTTTAAAGCCATTTACAAAAATGCTCATTGTTCCCCCCGGGTTCATTTTATATACCTTATAAAGTTTGATATATAGGTATTTACTCAAATATTTGACCAAAATTTGACCAAAATCGAATTTTGATTCCAAATAAAAAAGCCTAGTAAGTAACTCAGTTAAGAGATACCTACTAGGTTTTTCATTTATTTATCTTGTAAATCTTGTTGTAGCACATTCCAAATCGTCAGATTGTCTTTATAGTGCATCACCACTTGATAAAAATACTCAGATTTTGATTGTTTCTTTGCAGTCTCACGCGTTACGATGCCCCAGGTTCCTCTCGCCGCATCGCTAAAAGGTGTCCCATACACTGATTGAGATGCTTGAGCGGTTAGTCGAATCTTATCGCCTTCTTTAAATCGTTTCATATCTGTACCTGCTGCCTCCTTGGCATATTTAATAAGCTTGTTGGTATCCAAACCACCAGGACAAGCCGTTGCTGTAATTTCTCCGTGCGTTTTGATTGTTGTTCGGTCAATTGGTAAATTATATCGCTTACAAATATCCGCAACTAACTTGGCTGACTGACGTAATGTCTTATCTGAAACGCCCCAGGTAGGTGCTCCAGATGAGTTCACATGTTCTAATCCGATAGAAAGTTGGTTAATGTTTGCAATCTTTGGGACATCACTCCCTCCCGTTCCGCCAGAATGATAGGCAACATAATTTTCGCCCAAACATCCAATAATCTCGTTATCAGTAATTTCATAATGTGCTGACGTATATGATCCAGTCCCTTGAACCCAGGTATTCATTGCAGCGTCCTTATTAGTTGTCGCATTATGATGGATCACAATGTATCGAATCGCGCCACTACGCAAACCACCATTGTACATTACCTGCGGATTCTTACTTGTTGTTGTTTTTGAATATACTTCGCTCATATTAAATTCCTTTCTATATAAAAAGACCACCGATTTGGTAGTCTTAAAGTTTCTTATCATTTTCATTTGGCAACGCTTCGTCTGTATGAACCGTTCCCACACGTTCTTTTTGTTCTAACTTCTTTTCATCAAAGAAGCGACGCCACTCTTCTTTGAATGGTAACCCCATTGCAATCCAGTTTTCTAAAACACTACCAGCTTCTGATAATGCTAAAAATGCAATCAGCCCATCGGCCACGGATCCATATCCTATAATGTCAACAAAGGGATATATCAGCATGGGTACAATTAAAACCATCACATGTTTCGTAATACCTGCAAGGCCAATGGTTGAGTTAAATTTTTTTAATGCAATGGCTCTGCCAAACCCTAAAATCAAATCCGCAAAAACTAATGCGACAAGTAACATGTAGTAATTTGAGGTCCAGCCCTTATCAAAGGAACGTGCCATATTATAAAATACATCCATTATTTCTCCTTTCCAGCGCTTCTTTATGCTGAGATTTGAAACGCAGACGCCTTTTTTCCTGACGTCTCAAAACAGTCAAGCTAACATTTCACGTTGATATCTCTAAAGTAGTCCGTCTCCCCCTTAGACCGTTTAAAAATTTGCAAGCCAACTATTCTTTGAGCATTCCGTTTTACTGTACTCACATAAAAATAATTTCCATAAATTGGTCTTACTATCTGTCCACTTTGCTTTTATCAACACTATCATTATGCTAGGCATGACTAAGCCAAAACGTGCAACAATCCCGACCGAAAAAAAATGACGTCAATCATTTTGTGATTTTACGTCATTTTTTTAATTAAGATTCATCCGAAATAACCTGTCGTGCGTAGACTCGTTTTAATTCATCGCGCCAACGCCTAGCAGTACTTTCATTAATGAAATGTAATTGCGCAATATATTGCCAAGTTAATTTATTTCGATAATATTGGTAAAAAACCTCTTTATGTTCATCCGAAAACATATCAACACACTGTTGAATGTCTTTCTTTTGCTTTTTTAACTGATTCAAATACTCATCTGATTCAATCTTGATCAAACCATTTTCGACTTGATTAAATTGCTTATTTTTTGCTCGACCGCCACCAATATTTTCATGTGTCTTACCAGTCTGCCTTAACGTAGCTTCTCGCATTTTTATCTCAACATCCAGCCCACCCGAAAAAAAATGCCTTAACATCTTATCGTACTTATCCGCCAATATTCTTACCTCCTTTTAACTGAGCATGCGATTAGCTAGCTGTAGTGCTAATAATCTCGGCTCCTCATCAGGTACTGCCATCAATGTTTTTCCATAATCTGCCACCAATTCAGTTCGATAATCTTGAATATATCCCAGTCTTTCTTGGCGTGTTTTCGCTTCAAGAACGTGATGGGCTAACTGTGTATCAACATTTGAAAAATCATTTTCTAAGAAATTTGCTGCATTATCAGCATCACTTAACAAATCATTTTGACTACCATTTAATTGCTGCATTATTTTGTGCTTTGTTTGACAGGAATCTGACATCATTTTTTTATACTCCACACTAAATAATAGTCGTTCAGCCATCGATTTTTTCTTATCATGTGACATCCAATTCTCAAGCTCTAAAAATAAATGACGCTGAATTTGATCAACATGTCCATTCAGAATTGCATAAATTAGAGCATCCCTTACACCCAAATCATGCGCCAACATTTTACTTGTATAGTCAAATTTTTGCATGGCAGACTTTAACGCCAATCGAAATTCAGTTGTAATGTTTACCATTTCATCCCCTTCCTAAAATCAGTTTAAACGTACTAGCCTCTTAAAAATACATTTAAACTTAACTTTGTGTTAAAATTTTACTATCCCTTTTGGTTCTTTGGTCTGATTAACTAGTATCGTTAATTGACTATTACTAAATTTAGTAATATGATAGTAAACATAGTAATCCAGCTAAAAAAGAGCCCGTTTAGGCGCCGACTATTAATCTAGTAAGTCCTTTTTAGTTGTGTTTTCTTTATCAACCTGTCAACACAATTACTATATTACTAAATATAGTAATTGTCAAGCATATAAACTACTATATTTGATAAAAAGGAGCCTTTCAATTATGTTATTTGATCGTATTAAGGAGACAGCTGATAAACAAGGTCTCTCGTTAACCCAATTAGCCACACAAGCAGGCATCGGAAAAAATGCTATTTATACTTGGAAACCCTCAAAGCAATATAAAAATGGGGTTAAGCCTCGTACAGAAGCCCTTCAGGCCGTCGCAGATGTTCTGGGTGTTTCTGTCGATTATCTCCTTGAGAATACATCTGAATCATTTACAGATACCCATCTATCCCAAACAACCCCTTCAAATAATTTAGATGAATTATTATCAGAAGAAGGCATGGCCATGTTTGATGGAAAGCCGTTGAGCGAAGACTATAAAAAGGCATTATTAGCAATGCTTCAAACAATGGAAAAGCGTGATAATTAGCCTATGCATGAAGAATTATTTAAGCAATTACTCTATATCGCACAACAATCTGACATCAGCATTAAAGAAGTCGCTGGACTGCCAACCGATCCAGATGTTGCCTTCTGCAAGCAACGCATTATTAATATTAATCATAATTTTAATAGCAATATTAGCGTTGCTTTTCGTTTAGCCCATGAAATCAGTCATATTCAATTTTCACAACCTTCTTTTCTATACACATTTTCACCCTATATCAACAATAAAGAAGAACGTATCACCAATGAGCATGCCATTCATATGATTGCGCGCTTAGTCTATTGCGACACCCCCAATGAGTATCGTAATTGGGCTGATTTCATGGATGAATTTAATTTACCAAGTTGGTTTGAACCACTCGTTAAAGATATTATTTATGACTAAACACAAAAAAACATCGCTAGTCCCATTGACTAACGATGTTTTTTCTATTTTAATTCATCCCTTATGAGCATTGCTTTTTCAAAATCATCTGTAAAGAGACCCACATAGCCAGCCTCAATGATTTTACGCATTTCCTCAGTTGTATTAATCGTCCATGGACGTTCAATATCTAGATGTTGTCCGTCTAGAATCGTTTTCTTTAAATGAAATGCCACAAGTTCATGTGCCTTCATAAATTCAATTGGATTTTCAATCACATCACGGATAATTAATGCAATTGATTTCGTTGGATCCAATGCCTTTAGCTTTTCGATTGTTGGTAAATCAAATGAAGAAAATAAGACTTGATCTTCTAGACCGGCTGCTGCCACAGCATCCAAAGTAATCTGTTCAATCCCGGGATAGTAGATATTGTCAGTTTTAATTTCAATATTCATAAAGATATCCGTATCTTTGAAAATATCCAATACCTCAAACAACGTCGGAATTAATGGATGCTTAGGCTTCGATTGCCCCGGTCGTTTTGAGTCAACTTGTAACTCAAACATTTGTAATTCATTTAAAGTAAAATCTTTGATATAACCTTGTCCATTTGTGGTTCGATCAATTTTTTCATCGTGCATAATCACAGGCTGATTATCTTTTGTCAGCTGCACATCAAATTCCACGGCTTCACCGTGTTCAGCAAGATACTGAAAACCATCTAATGAATTTTCAACATATTTCTCGGGAATCCCTCGATGACCAAAGATTGTCGTCTCCATGTTTTACTCTCCTGACTGCTCGTTAGCTGCCTTAATATCCTCATCAGTTTGCTTGGCTGCTTTTTCAAGTTCAGAATTGACGTCTTTACCATTGATTACATTTTCCATAGCATTTTGTGTGTTAACACGTTCCTTTGGCATTGCAGTAATCAACGCACCAGCCGTTGCAGGGTTACGCTTTGAATCGTTCAATTGATCCACAGCAACCTTCAAGTTTGGCGTTTCCTTAAAGGCATCCTTCATTGTATCAGTATCATAAGACTTCTTGTTAATGGCAAAGTAACCAGTATCCTTGGCCCACTTGGCTTGCTCTTCAGGTGAAGTTGCAAACTTCAAGAATTCATATGAACCCTTTTGCGCCTTATCTGACTTACCCTTTGATTGCCAGATACTTGCACCACCAATAGCAACACCATTCGCATCTGTTCCTTCAGGACGTGGCATATATGTCACACCAACATCAAACTTTGCATTCTTTTGAATATCACCCAATGAAGCTGATGAATTCATAAACATATCAATTTGACCTGAAGTGAAACCAGCAATTTCGTTGTCACCAGCATTTGCACCAGTTCCATAATCAACTAGCGTCTTTGCATCCGCATTCGTCTTGATCCAATTTAGGACATTTTTACCAGCTTCATTGTTGAAAGTAGACTTTGTCGCTGTTTTCTTACGCCCATTTTCATTATTCACAAGCGTTTGATTTTGATTAGCTAATAATTCTTCGAATGTCCAACCATATGGCAAAATTGAAAGTCTTGCCTTACCATTATCATCCTTCAACTTCTTAGCCGCATCGGTAATTTCTTCATAAGTTGGTGACTTTGGTAATTCGTCAATTCCGGCCTTCTTAAATGCATCCTTGTTATAGTATAACACCGGCGCACTTGAGTTAAATGGCATCGAATATAGCTTACCATCAATCTTATAATAATCTAAAATGTTCTCTTGAATGTCATTAATATCGTATTTATATTTCTTTGTGATAGTTTCCATTGGCTCAATCATGCCAGATGAAGCTAATTGCTTGGTTGAAATTTCATTTGATTGGAATAGATCAGGGGCTTTCTTACTTCCCCCAACAGACAAAAACTTTGGCAAAGCTTCCACATATTGACCTTGGAATTCTGGAACAACTTCATAATCCTTTTGTGAATTATTGAAATCTTTTACGATTCGTTCAATTGACTTTTGATTTTGTCCAGTCATTGAATGCCAGAAAACAATTTTTTCAGGCTTGCTAGCAGCATCCACTGTCGTTACTGGTGCAGCTACTCCGGCCCCAATTGCCAATAATGCACTGTACTTTGCGATATTCTTAAACATACTCTTTCTCCTATTAGATCCTAATTAATGTCCACAATCTGTTCCAAAAGTTATTTGATAACACCACTCGTCAAACCATTCTTGAAATACTTTTGCCCCAAAAAGATAATTAACAATGTGGGAATCACCACAATAATCGTTGCGGCCATAATCAGCCCCCAATTACTAGCAGTGTCTTGCGCCCGCATTTGTCGCAAACCAATTTGAGCCGTACGCACCTTATCATTATCCGTCGAAATCAAAGGCCATAGATACATATTCCAGTTGGTTAAGAAACTATATAAAGCAAAGGTAATCAAGCTAATTTTGCAGTAAGGCATCACCACCATTCTCAAGAATTGAAAGTGAGATAAGCCCTCAATTTCACTTAGCTGTCGTAATTCAGCTGGCATTTGTTCGAAACTTGTTTTTAACATGAACGTCCCAAAGGCAGATGCTAAAAAGGGTAACGCCATGGCTGAATACGTATTTAGTAAGTTCAAATCGCGCATAATATTGAAGTTTGGAATAATTTGCGATTCGAACGGCAACATCATTGTGCTTAACAAGATGATAAATGCTGTCTTCTTAAATTTAAAATCAATGAAGACAAAGGCATAGGCAGCTAAGATTGATAGCAACACTTGGCCAACCATCACCACACTTGAGACAATGAAACTGTGTGCCAAGAATTTCAACATATTAGTATCTTTCACAACATCAATATAGTTGGTAATGACAAATTTATCTGGAATCAAATGGCCTTGGGCGATTGATTCACTTGTTGAAAAGCTCAATGAAATGCCTAATAGCACTGGCAACATCAAGAGTAAAGTCACAATGGTTAAAAGGATATATTGGCCATATTTATGAATTGGACTAATCTGCATAGCGGGCCGCCTTTCGCTTGTTTAAGTAGAATTGAATAAAAGTGACCACCATAATAATGACCGTTAAGACCACTGATTCGGCACTCGCACGACCAACCGCATGATTAACAAATGCGTCTTGGTAAATTGAGTAAACAAGCAAATTCGTATGATAATCAGGTCCACCTGCAGTCAAAATATCAACTTGTCCAAATGTTTGGAATGCATTAATCAAAGTCACCACTGTCACGAAGAAGACAGTTGGTTCTGTCGCTGGTAACGTAATCTTTGTTAAACGCAACCATTTTGAAGCACCATTCAAATCTGCAACTTGATATAAATCTTCAGGGATTGCTTGCACGGCCCCCAATAAGATTAAGAATGAAAATCCTAAGTTCATCCAAACCGTTGTCCCAATAATTGCCACCAATGCCCAAACTGGATCGGACAACCAGTTAATATCTGGTAAATGTAGAAATGCTAAGATGCGACTAAACATACCAATTTGCGGGTTAAACATGAATAACCATAGAATCGACGCTACAGTTACTGAAATTCCCATCGTCGCTGAAAAAATTGTTCTAAAGAAACCAATTCCCTTTAACTTACTGCTAGCCAAAATTGCTAACCAATAAGCAAGGACCACTGTCACCACCGTCGTTACCAAAACGAAAATCAAAGTGACCGTAATTGAAGTTCTAAAAATTTCTGAATTAAATAAATTAGTAAAGTTTTTGAACCCAACTGAATTAATTGGATTTCCCATTAAGTCAGTTGTTTGGGTACTCAACCAAAATGTTTTAATCATTGGATAGAAGACAAATGTTCCCAATACAAGGATTGATGGAAACAATAAGCCAAATGCCAATAGATTTTGCCGTTTATGCATCTCTTTTTCCTCTATACCTAACCTAACTAAACTACACCGCAATATTCTCTGCTTGTCCGACACTTAATAGTTGTTCTGTCTTTGCATCAAACAACATCATTTGGTCCAAGACAACATCAAAACGGACATCATCGCCAACATTCAACAACAATTGTTCACTAACCTTCATACGCATCAATTGACCAGCGCCAATATCAACCGCCAAGTTTGTCCCATCACCAAGTGGTTCAACAAAAGTGACCTTCCCATTCATACTACCGCCTGGATAAATGTGCACATTTTCTGGACGAATTCCAACCTTAACTGGTCCTTCCAGCGTTTGATTGAACTTAAATGAATGGCCATTTCCTAGTGTTAATTTGCTATTTGCAATCGTTGCATCTAACAAATTAATAGCTGGTGAGCCAAAGAAGTCGGCCACAAATGTATTAACCGGATGATTATATAGGTCTAATGGTGCCCCAATTTGTTCAATCTTTCCTTGATTCAATAGCATGACTTTATCACCCATAGTCATCGCCTCAGTTTGATCGTGAGTCACATAGATAACGGTCAAACCTAATGCCTGTTGCAATGAGCGAATTTCACGACGCATTTCAGCTCGTAATTTGGCATCCAAGTTTGAAAGTGGTTCGTCCATCAAAACCACTTTGGCATCTGAAACTAAAGCACGTGCGAGTGACACACGTTGTCGTTGCCCACCTGATAGATTAGTCGGACGCTTATGTTGATACTCAGTCAAATGAACGGCATCCAATACTTCTGCCAGGCGTTCTTGTTGAATATTTTTATCAACATGGCGTGCTTTTAAACCAAAGACAATATTTTCAGCAACCGTTAAATTAGGCATTAAAGCATAATTTTGGAAAACCATTGCTAAGTTACGATCTTTAGGTGGTAAATTGGTCACATCTTTATCACCAATCAAAATTTGTCCTTCAGTTACCGGGATGAATCCGGCTACTGCATTTAGAATCGTACTCTTTCCGGAACCTGAAGCTCCCACCAACACATAGAATTGGCCATCTTCAATCACTGTATTAATATCTGTTAAAACCTCTTCGCCATTATCATAGGTTTTCTTCAAATGCTGTAGCTTAATTGACATGAACTAAAAAATCCCTTCATTCCTAAAGTTTATTTATCTGCTATTCCTTAACAATTTAACTATAACAATCCAAAGTAAAGAGAACGTAGTTGTCATGTAAAGCATTTTCGACTTATGTAAATAAATCGATACAATAACAACTTTTATCGAAATTTTAGGCAAACAAAAAATAACCATGCGCAATTAAGAACATGGTTATTTTTTTAATTAAAAGGCGTTTACGATTTGTACGATACCGAATACCAAGAAGTATGCCGCTACCATTGCCACAACAAATGTCAAAGCAAATGCTGGGCTAAACATCATAACAATTCCAAAGATAATTCCAAGGATAGCCATGATGACGATAAACCAGTAGTAACCTTTACCAAGATGCTTAACATACTTAGCGGCCCAAAGTTCAAACAATGAGTCCATCACCATTCCGACGGCCACTACAATCCAAACATACATTGCACCAAAGCTTGTTGGCATGAAAATAATCATCAAACCAGCAATGATGTCAATAACAGCTGAGAATGTCAACATCCCTGTGCTCTTCATACCTAGTTCGCGCAAGCGACTACGACGGCCAAAATGTAGAATACCATCAACAAGCATGAAAATACCAATGATAATGATGACAACTGACATTGAAACACCAGGGTGATTCAAGACGAAAAATGCCAAAATAACTGACAAAATTCCAAGCACTAAGCTAAAAATGTCAAATCCTTTACTCTCGTTCATGACTGAACCTCCAAAAAAATAAATTGCTTTAAATCATTAGTAATGATACCACAATCAGAACGTAATGCAACTGTCATTCAAAACGTGCTAATTATGATGCAACCTGTGCACTACCGTCATTGTAATCAATTTGAACGCCTGGCTGCACATTTGGCACAAAGACGTTGAATTGTAATGAGCCATCCGTTGATTTCGCTTCAATTTTAGAACCAGAGGGTACCAAATTACGATTGTCATAAACAGGTGTCACACGGTAACGAACTGTTTTGTGTTGATCTAATGCTTTACGTACTAATGATTCATAATAGTTTTGCCCGGTATTACGTGCATCCCCATTTGATGCTTGATTAGCCCAAGTCGTTTGTGTCGTAATGTTCTGACGGTTCGCTTCTGAAGCATCAAAGCCTTTCACGCCACCCGCTAAAGCATACGCAATTGAATGCCCACGATTGTACAACACTTGTGAACCATTCATACGCATTTGGCGCCAACCGACTGGATTTATCTTAGTATCGTTTCCCGTATGTTCACGTTTACGATATTCACGACTTGTATTATTCAAATACGCGTTTGCAACTCCAGGGCGTCCAAGGCGATCGGTCTTAGATAATTGCACATAAGGCGCCACATTTACATCAGCGTTTAAATCGGTTTGGTTATTATTAATCACAAATGCGCCCGTACCATTAAATTCAATACTCGTTGCATTCAATTGTGCTTGGACATCTGCGGTAATGACAGACTTCGCCAAGGCTTCGCTGGGATGCTTAGCTGCGCCTTCTGCTTGATTCGTCTGTAAAGAACCCATTTTGTGGGATGATTGTTGTGCCTTTTGGGGGACATTTAAAAACTGGTCAACTTGTTTATCGGAAATAACCCCGAACTGTTGTCCGATTAATAATGCAGCTGCAACTGCTACCCCAGCAATAGTCAACTTTTGACCATTACCTTTACGTTTGTTATAACTTTTTCTTTTGCGTGCCGCCATCTCTTTGCCCTCTATTTCAATTCTTCCATAAAAGACTATTAAAACACAAAAAAAGCCATTTTGTATAAAATGGCTTTTAACTTATGATTTTTTTTGCTTTCGTCGTTCCAAGACCCCTAAACGACGACGTAATTGTTCCGGCTGCAAATGTTGTTCTAAAATTGCTAAAGCCTTCTTAGGCTTACCGCCAATAAATTCAAATGACTGGCCTTCCGTGGTCTTGATGATCAAACCACGATAGTAAAATTTCATAATAATTTCAAGACTCACATAGTCAATTTTTTCCCAAGGGATGATAATATAGCCACCCTTATTTGAACGGAATTCGATTGCTTTATCACCATAGAACAAATAACCAGGTTGAATATTAACGGGCGACATTGCCGCGTTTGCTGCTGCACTTAGTTCCGGCTTATTTTCAAAGTGTTGTTCTGCCATTTTTCCACATTACCTTCAATTTATTTTTTATGTATAAAAGCTAGTACAATATGTACTAGCTTTTAGTTTACTTATATGTTTTATGCCATGATTCCTAATGCGTAAGCAAGGATACCAACTGCAAACAATCCGAAGATAATAACAATTGGAGAAACATTCTTACGTAGCAACCACAAAACAACGAACATCAATAGTAATGGTGCCAAACCAGGAATCAATTGGTTCAAAGTATCTTGAACTGTTGTAATCTTAACAGCTCCAAGATTTTGCTTTGCTTGAATTCCTGAAACAACGTCAGAAATTGTCTTGGCATCTAAGTTACCATTGTTAATTTGTGTTGCCAAAGCGTTTGTGTCGATGTAACCACCCTTTTGCAACTTAACTTCTGAGATAACCATTGGGAAGTTCATTGTTGTCCAACGAGGAACCAGAACACCCATGATAAACATACCTAGAATTGATGCACCAGTTGTTAACTTTTGCATCATACCACCACCCAAGTTTTCGGTGATGTTTGTACCTTCACGATAACCTAATTCTTGTGTGTACCACAAGAAGGCCATACGCATAATATTCCATACAAGGAAGAAAATGATTGGTCCCAAGATTTGACCACTTTGCGCCATACCAGCCGCGAAAGCTCCCAAAACCGGACGAACAGTTCCCCACCAAATTGGGTCACCAACACCGGCCAAAGGTCCCATCATTCCGACCTTCACACTGTTAATGGCGTCGTCATCGATTTCAGCACCATTAGCTTTTTGTTCTTCCATCGCCATTTCAACACCAAGGATTGGTGAAGCAACATATGGATGTGTGTTAAAGAATTCCAAGTGACGCTTCAAAGCAGCGGCACGATCTTCTTTTGTCTTATATAAACGCTTGATAGTTGGCACCATTGAGTAAGCCCAACCAACGTTTTGCATACGTTCGTAATTCCAAGCAGCTTGAAGGAAAGTTGAACGCCACCAAGTTGCACGACGGTCACCCTTTGTTAGATGGTTGCCCGTTTGTTGTGCTTGCACTTCTTGTACTTCATCATTCATTGTACTTTTCCTCCAAACCCTAGTAATTATTCAAGATTGCGTCGACAGGGTCACCCTTTGAACCTGAGCCACCGCCTTGTCCACCGTTTCCACTATCATCGCCACCGTTGAAACGAGGTGATAGTTGTAGGTAAACCAAAGCAAGAACAAGTCCAATAATACCCATCGCAATCAAATTCAATTCTGAGATAGCTGACAAAGCGAATCCCAAGAAGAAGAATGGCCACAATTCAGGCGTTGCCATCATGTTAATAACCATGGCATAACCAACAACCACGATAAATCCACCGGCAACAGCCAATCCCTTAGTAATGACATCAGGAATGGCATTCAAAGCAGCGTTAACTGGTCCAGCTCCCACAACAATCACGATGATTGTTGGAATCGCAATACGCAATCCTTGCAATGAGAGCGCCGTCATATTAACCGCGTCAATTCCACGTAAACTACCCTTTTCAGCTTGCTTGTCCGCAACGTGCGTAAGCATAACTGTCAATGTACGAACACCGATTGTCAAAACTTGACCGGCAATCGCCAATGGCACGGCAATCGCCATACCTTCAGACACGCTCACTTGAGCAGGTCCTGTTACCAAGTAAGCTGAAACAACTGAGGCCAAAGCGGCGTCAGGCGCAACAGCGGCACCAATATTCATCCAACCCAAAGCCAACATTTGAAGGGTTCCACCTAAGATAACACCTTCAGTCAAATGACCGTTTGCCAAACCAATCAACGTTGCCGCAACAATTGGTTGTTGGAATTGGAACTGATCCAAGATTCCATCCATTCCAGCTAGGAATGAAATTAAAACTACAAAAAACGCTGAAACCATGCGTTTATCCTCCTACTTTACTCTAACAGTAACGATTACTTTTCCTTTAGTAATGCAAAGATGTCTTTACTTTGGTCGCTAGGAACCTTACGAACATCGAACTTAACCCCTTGATCACGTAATGTTTCAAAGGTCTTAACATCGTCATCATCAACCGCAATCGCATTCGTAACCATGCGCTTACCTTCAGAATGAGACATTGATCCAATATTCACGTCAGTTAACTTAACACCGCCAGCAACGGCACGTTCAACATCTTGTGGTGTTTCAAACAATAGAATTGCCTTTACACCAACAAAACGAGGATCATCCCAAACATCAATCAACTTTTGAACTGGCACAACGCTAACCGTTACACCAACAGGCGCAGCTTGTACCAACAAAGTCTTACGTAGTTCATCCTTTGAAACTGAATCTGAAACAACGATAATACGGTTTGGTTGTGCAGCCTTAGTCCAAGCTGTTGCAACTTGACCGTGAAGCAAACGTGAATCAACACGTGCCAAACGAACATCCATTGTCATTTCACCAGAGTGCTTAACTTCATTAATATCAGTATTGGCACTTACAGCTGGTGCGGCTTCTTCTGTTACATCTTCTGATGCAGCAGCCGGAGTGGCAACAACAGTTTCTGGAATTGTCTTAACACCATCACGTGCAACATCAACCAAATAGTGTGCAATATCTTCAGCCTTATCCATTGTGAAACGAGCACCGTAGGCCTCAATCAACATTGGTAAGTTAAGTCCTGAAATAATTGCCATGCGTTCTGGGTTCTCAGCTTGAATACGAGAGGCCACGTTAAATGGTGATCCACCCCATAAATCAACTAAAAATAATACTTCGCCGGCATCGGTTGAATCCCCAAGGGCGTTGTTAAAGTGTGCCATCAAATCATCAGGCCCTTCATTTGGCATGAAAGTAACCACTTCAACGTCTTCTTGCTCTCCAAAGATCATCTGTCCAGATTGACGGATTCCCTTTGCAAACTCACCGTGACTAGCAATAATGAACTTTACCATAATTGCTTCTCCTTAAATAATATCTTTATTAAACCATTGCTTAATACATTAAACATAATAGCATGAAAATGTAACGCTTGTAAACGTTTTCACGGAATTATTTTCATAATCCCGAAAAAACTTTACCAATTCGCAACTATGCCCAGTGCCATGCACCTAATTGGTATACTTACTCTTCAAAACTTGCTAACCCGTGCTCGGGCGTACGCGCATTTCGAACAATTTTATCAACCGCAAAAACATTCTCTAATTGGTCTGGCGTAAACTCACCGGTTGCCTCAGCTAACTCACGTAACGGTTGATTTGTCTTTAACGCCGTTTTCGCTAAATCAGCAGCTTTTTTATAGCCAATCATCGCTGCCATCGCTGTGGTATATGAAATTGACAAGTCAATATCTTGTGCTAAACGTTCTTCATTCGGTGTAATCCCCTCAATGGCATTTTCTCGGAATGTCTTCAACACTTGCGTCAAATGTTCAATTGATGCAAACAAACGATACAACATCACGGGTTCAAAGGCGTTCAATTCCAACTGACCTGCTTCAACCGCTGCTGTTACCGTAATGTCATTTCCCATCACCTCAAAAGCAACTTGGTTGACCACTTCTGGAATCACGGGGTTTACTTTCCCGGGCATGATTGAACTTCCGGCTTGACGTGCTGGTAGATTAATTTCATGCAAACCTGAACGTGGCCCTGAACTTAATAGACGCAAATCATTAGCGATTTTTGATAAATCAACTGCTAATGACTTTAGCCCAGCAGATAGTTGTAAAAAGCCATCTAAGTTTTGCGTCGCATCAAATAAATCAGATGCTTGCTCTAACTCTAAGCCGGTTACGGCGTTTAATTCAGGAATAATATTTTCTTGATAATAACGTGAGACATTAATTCCAGACCCAATTGCTGAACCACCCAAATTAAGGACATGTAAAGCAGCTTGAGCCTGATCAATGCGTTCCAAGTCACGATGAAGTGGCTTTAAATACGCATGGAATGAATTCCCCAAAGTCATTGGAACGGCATCTTGTAACTGGGTCCGGCCCATTTTATAGACATCAACGAATTCATCCGCTTTTGCACCCAACGCGGCCATCAACTTTTGAATTTCAGCAATCAGTGGCTTCACAATATGAATCAACGCTAATTTCCCAGCTGATGGGAACACGTCATTCGTACTTTGACTTTTATTGACATGGTCATTCGGATTAACGGCACTGTAATGTCCCTTTTCATCGCCCATTAAAGTCAAAGCCATATTCGCAATGACTTCATTCGCATTCATATTCATACTGGTTCCAGCACCACCTTGAATTGGATCCAATGGGAACATATTTTCAAAATCAATGGGGTCTGCTAGCAATTTATCAGTTGCTGCAAGAATGGCATCAGCAACATCAGCATCAAGCGTTTCTGCCCCTTTGTTCGTCTTAGCGGCGGCTGCTTTAACCTGGATCAAGGCCTTAATTAAATTCTCGTTAACCTTATCGCCTGTAATTGGAAAATTTTCCAAAGCACGCATGGTATGAACACCATAAAAGGCTTCGTCAGGTACTGCCACTTCACCGAGTGAATCCGCTTCAATTCGCATTTGTCTAATATCCTCTTTTCTTTAAAATCACTGTTATTATCAACATAATGAACTTTAATATTTTATTATACCAACAATTAAATCAAAACAGGACATTTTTCAAAATGATATAATAAAGACTAATTTATTCTTAGGAGTTACTATGATTAACAATGAAAAATGGTGGCCAAAACACTTGTTACTTTACAGTGTGGCTTTTACAATCATTGCCCTTATTTTATTTCTACCTTATTTTATAACCGGTACCAGTTTCGTTTTACAAGCTGATGGTATTTCACAGCATATTCCGGCCTTAGTTGAATGGCAAAAAGACTTGCAACACCTGCTATCGACGCATAATTGGCCTGAACAATGGAATTTCAAGTTAGGGCTCGGCGCTGACTATTATCAAACTTTTGCGCATTATACGCTCGGTGACATTTTTAGCTACGGGGTCGCCTTTATTGGTGCCCAACATGTGGTGACTTATTATAATGTCATGATCATTGTGCGCCTGTTCTGTGCAGGTTTGGCTTTCTTAGTTGCCGTTCGTCATTTTCTGGATTCAGAGCGCCCATTAATTAATGTCTTAGCAAGCATGGGTTACCTTTTTACTGGGTACACGGCTTTTTCGATGTACTCACATCCTTTTTTCATCAACCCGCTCATTATCTTCCCGCTCTTAATTGTGGCGCTAGATAATGTGATTGCATCTGCTAAGCCCAAATATGTTCCCTTCACGGTCATGGTGGCCTGGACATTATGGAATAATTACTATTTCGCATTTTTATTGGCGCTTGGGGCTTTAATTTTCTTTAGTATCAAAACCAGCTTAAATCACCAATGGCTCTCGATTCGTTACTGGGTCAAATTACTTGTTCCGACCATGATTGGTTTATTACTACCAATGATTTTATTATTACCTAGTTTATTGGGGATGTTTTCATCGGCACGTAGTAACCCTGAATTTGCCAATGGATTATTCTTATATCCTTTAAATTATTATCTCGCTTTGCCTGGTACATTGATGAGTAATATTGCCACGCCTAATTTTTGGCTAACAGGTGGTTTCAGTATAATCGGTCTCATCGGTGTTATTTATGTTGTGCGACGCTTTAAACATTATCCTGTTTTAACTTGGATTTTTATTATTTCGGGAATTATGTTGCTCTCACCTATTTTCGCAGCAATTATGAATGGTGGTTCTTCACCATCAAATCGTTGGATCTTAATGCTTGCACTTCCTGTCAGCTTGGCAAGCATCATCTTATTAAATAATCTAAATACACTTCAAAAGAAAGATTTTTACTGGATGACAGGTAGTTTAGTCGTCGCAAGTGTGTCACTTTTATATTCAAATAATTTTGACTTTAATTCTAATTACGCAGGCATGTTGCTGATTGCTGTTGCAATAGTTGCGACACTTAATTGGTACACACAACACACTGGCAAATTGTATTTGCTTAGTTTCCTTGCAATTTTTAATATTTTTGTGATTATGGTGCAAAATACCCAGGTACAACTTAATCCGAATAAATCCGAATTACTCTCTAATACAAATATTAAAAAATTGATTGATCAACAAACAAGTTATCTAAACGAGACTGATGATCAAAAAATCGCTAAGGCAACAGGAGCAGCGACTGACCCTGTCCAATCGAACCTATATCGCTCATATATTGATACACAATTGGGCAGCAGTGAAGCGATTGACCCTGCGCCAGCAACTAATTTAGCTTTATCAAGTGCAGCTCATAATGCTGAATCATATTGGTCATACCAAAATGGTGCTGTCTCTGGCCTCTTTCAACAGTTAGAGTTACCTAATATCAGCAACAATAATGTCACAAGCAATTTTGACCAACGCAATGTGCTCAGCAATACCCTTGGTATTAAGTACTGGTATCCCAATGCTGAAAGCCAACAACCAGATAACTATAAACGGTTACCTGGTGCGCCCAGCGTCAATCAGCAACCAATTACTAAAAGTGACTATGTTTATCCGTTAGCCTATGTTAATGATCAAGTTTTATCGGAGAAAGCATTTAAATCACTTGATCCGACTATGCGTGAAGCCGCACTAGCTGATCGCGTCGTAGCTGATACGACGATTGGTACGCAGCAAGATTCAAAATTTGCCCAAACGGTTATGACGGTTCCCTTACAACGTGATTTATCAAAGCCTGTGCAAACTAAGACGCACATCACATTCTCACCAGAATTAGAAGACGATCAAACTGGTATTTATCTTCCTGAAAATGCTGCTTTAGATGGCACCGAATTGCACTTGGAAATTGAAAACATCACATACAAGCCCGCCTCATTCCAAGAAAATGCTGATTTTGCAACCGCCAATTATTTAAATACCGTCCAACAAAAAGCTGCAAATCCACAAAAGAAACCTGATTATCATACAAATGCTGCGGCTTATAAATTTAATTGGCAGCGTAAGCATTTAAATACACTTGGTAAGAGCGTTTCTGGATACAGCTTAACAGCCAAATACAATGGTTATGAAAATACATTTACGCAAACTGGTCGTAAAAATCTTTCTTTCTATAACCCTAAGGACACGATTACAATGAATTTGGGCCCAGCAACCGATATTGAAGACATGAACTTTATTGGATTAAACTTTAGCCAACCCGGCACCTATTCATTTGATGTCAGTGTCAAAGCAATACCGACGGATAAGCGCTTTAAACAAGTTGCACGTAAAGCACAAGCAAATGCCGTCCCCCTTACCTACAAAGATGACCAACTTCAAGGCGAGGTAACCACCGATCGACCAACCATTTTGACAACATCAATTCCATACTCAGATGGTTGGACCTCAAAAAATCAGAAAATCATTCAAGTTAATAACGGGTTTATCGGGCTTGAATTAAATTCTGGGAAACAAGAAATCGATTTGCGTTATCAAACACCGGGACTAAAACTAGGTTACTGGTTAAGCTTAACTGGTTTAATCTTAATTGTTTTAGTTGGTACAACCAGTTTTGTCATTAAAAAAAGAGCTAAGAAATAACTATTTCTTAGCTCTTTTTTCTATATCTCATTAATCAAACTTTTGCGATTCATCTGCTAATATCAACACACTCTCAATTTTATTTTTTGCCTGCAATGTGTCGAACCAGTGTTTTGGTAATTGCTCATCAATAAAACTCATCACCAATCCAACGAGCGCAGCATTTGTGTCTGTGTCACCACCTAAGCTCACAACATCAATTACTGCTGATTCATAGTCTTCATGGTTCAAAACTGTCCAGAGAACCGTATTGAGCGTATCAATGACATACCCACTCGGTACGATATCTGAACGACTTTGCTGACGTAATTGGTCGACGATATCAGTGACTGATTGTTCGTCTGATATCACAAAATTGCCCAGTTCTTCTTGCTCCAATAAGCTTTGAATTGCTGGCTGTCGATTAATTGCCCTAATGGCTTGCATCAGAGCGCGATCCACATTTTTCATTCGTGGCATCAACCTAATGAAATACACAAACAAACGTGAGACTAATTTAGAACGCATTTGTCCATGCGTCAAACCTGTAACTTCATCAACAACTTGTTCTAGCGTTTGATCTGATGGAAAATCATAAAAGGCAATGGGCCAAACTCGCATTAAAGCACCATTCCCGTTCCCCATTGGATTATCTTTACCAAAGTCACCAAATTTTCCCTGGTCATGGAAATACTTAATCGCAGCTTCCGTCTCTTCACCATAACCAAAGGCACGCTGATTCGGTGTAAATGCACCTTGATATAAATAATCATCAAAATTTTGCATCATGGCCTTTGGATCGTACATTCCAGTTAGCGCCATGATACTTGCTAAGACCATACTTGTGTCATCACTCCAAGCACCGGCTAATTGACTATCACTACCAATCATTTCATTATTATTATCGATGTTTGTTTGACTAAATTCATAGGGAACACCATAAGCATCACCCATTGCAAAACCGTATACACCACGTCTCAAAGATTCAGCTCTCATATTATGCCCACTTTCAAATTGCTTCGGTCTCAAACCAGTCATTGATGCTTGACCATGAATCAGATGCCTGAGTATAAATTTGATAAGTTGTTATATTCGTCAACGTATGCCGATCAGCTTCTAATGGCATCCAAAATGTATCATCAGCCCGTTTCAATATATCAATATTTGAAAAAATTTGCTCATTGCCTTCAGCATCCTTCAGGTGAAAAAAGTCAGTAATCGCGTACTTTTTTTCACCAACAACGGGACCACCTTTAGTGAGGTCATCAATTAAATCTTGAAATGATTCATTTGTTATTGTGTCAGCCATTTACTAGTTCCTCCTGCATTTAGTTGATCTCTTAATTATACGCATATTTTATGGTTATAAACAAAAAACTGGATTATCCATAAGAATGGATAATCCAGTTTTCATCATCGGGACGACAGGATTCGAACCTGCGACCCCCTGGTCCCAAACCAGGTGCTCTACCAAGCTGAGCTACGTCCCGAAATACATCATAAGCAGTTCCTATACTGGAACATGCCGTCGGTGGGAATCGAACCCACACTCCCAAGAAGGGAACTGGATTTTGAGTCCAGCGCGTCTACCAGTTCCGCCACAACGGCAACTAATCAAATCATCACATCAAGGGCGATTGATGGGACTCGAACCCACGCGTGCCGGAACCACAAACCGGTGTG
>NZ_JQCD01000017.1:53535-53684 GCF_001437425.1 Weissella minor
GGCAGGGGTAGAGGGAGTCGAACCCCCACCGACGGTTTTGGAGACCGTTGTTCTACCATTAAACTATACCCCTATAAAATGACGTGATGCTTGAAAACGGTCACAACGGGACTCGAACCCGTGATCTCCTGCGTGACAGGCAGGCGTCC
>NZ_JQCD01000018.1:0-635 GCF_001437425.1 Weissella minor
ACTCCTAAAAATAATAAACACAAGTTAGCATGTGCAGATAAAGAAACCTTCAGGATTCCAAAACCTGAAGGTTTTTTTGTGGTTAAAAGGGTGGGAGAAGGATTTAAGGTTGGGTTTGGGTCTATTTAATGTTGTTTTATTCTTAGATGGGCATAATACAAGACATAGAGTTACCCAAGGCTCTATCGTAACAATAAAAGAAAAACACATGCTTGTATTTATAACCTACTCCTACTCCTAAAAATAATAAACACAAGTTAGCATGTGCAAATAAAGAAACCTTCAGGACCCCAAAACCTGAAGGTTTTTTTGTGGGAAAAAGGGTTGGGGAAAGATTTAAGGTTGAGTTTGGGTCTATTTAATGTTGTTTTATTCTTAGGTGGGCATAATACAAGACATAGAGTTACCCAAGGCTCTATCGTAACAATAAAAGAAAAACACATGCTTGTATTTATAACCTACTCCTACTCCTAAAAATAATAAACACAAGTTAGCATGTGCAAATAAAGAAACCTTCAGGATCCCAAAACCTGAAGGTTTTTTTGTGGGAAAAAGGGTTGGGGAAGAATTTAAGATTGAGTTTGGTTCTATTTAATGTTGTTTTATTCTTAGATGGGCATAATACAAGACATAGA
>NZ_JQCD01000018.1:711-124053 GCF_001437425.1 Weissella minor
CAGCATGTGTAAATAAAGAAACCTTCGAGCTTCCCAACTCGAAGTTTTTTTGTGGTTAAAAGGGTGGGAGAAGAATTTAAGGTTGGGTTTGGTTCTATTTAATGTTGTTTTATTCTTAGATGGGCATAATACAAGACATAGAGTTACCCAAGGCTCTATCGTAACAATAAAAGAAAAAACACATGCTTGTATTTATAACCTACTCCTACTCCTAAAAATAATGAACACAAGTTAGCATGTGTAAATAAAGAAACCTTCGAGCTTCCCAACTCGAAGGTTTTTTGTATATAACATTTTGACATTTAGGCATGAGAAAGCTACGCTTATCGTAACAATACTATCGAAAAGGAGAAAATAAATCATGCGCTATGATTATGATGTAGTAGTAATTGGAGGCGGCCCGGCAGGACAGCAAGTTGCCTACGCTTTGGCCGATAAAAAAAGAGTATTAATTGTTGAGAACGATTTATGGGGTGGAACTTGTCCGAATCGTGGCTGTGATCCCAAAAAGATGTTATATGGTGTGGTTGAGGCAAAACGTCAAACATCTCTATATCAGACTAAAGGATTGGCACGGACAGCAGAGCTGACTGTAGATTGGCCTGCAATGATTGATTTTAAAGACAGTTACACATCAAAAATTCCAGGGGCGACAGAAGGTGGATTGCGACAAGCAAATATTCATCATAATCGAGGGACCGCTAAATTATTGTCAAACCATGCGATTGATTTGGAAGGCGAAGAACTTTCGGCAGATAAAATAATTATTGCGACGGGAGCCAAGGCAGCGGTACCCAATATTCCAGGTGCTGAATTTATTGAAATTAGTGATGATTTTTTGAATGAAAAAGTTTTTCCTGAAAAAATCGCGATAATTGGTGCGGGATATGTTGCCATTGAGCTGGCTAATATAGCAGTGACCGCGGGCGTGGAAGTTCATGTTTTTCAACGTGATCATGAAATATTAAAGGCTTTTCCCGCAGAATATACGAAGCAAGTGGCGGATAATCTAATTCAAAAGGGCGTTCATTTTCACTGGAATGCACATGTCACTCGTGTCGAGAAAACAGCTAATGAATTGGAAGTAAGTACAGATGACGAGACTGTAGCTGGATTTAAACATGTGTATGCTGCTACGGGGCGTCCAGCGAATGTTGCGGCATTGGATCTATCAGCAGCTGGGGTTGAAATGGCAGAGACTGGTGGGGTTAAAGTCAATGAATACTTACAAACCACTGTTGAAAATATCTATGCAATTGGAGATGTAGCTGCTTCACCAGCACCTAAATTAACACCTGTAGCTGGCATTGAAGGGCGATATGTCGCGAAATTAATCAGTGGAGAGATTTCTGAACCGATTCATTATCCAACAATTGCGCAATTGGTTTTTGCAGGTCCTGAATTGGGACAAGTGGGCGTTAGTCTTGATGTTGCTAAAAAGAATCCAGCTGAATATGAAATTAAAGTTTATGACTTGTCTGGCTGGTATACCTATAATCGAATTCAAGATGTAAGCGCACAGACATCGGTTGTTGTGAATCATGATTCGGGAATGATTGTTGGTGCAACAGTCCTAGCAACCAATGCAGAAGAGCTTTTAAACTATTTTGCTGAAATGATTGCAAATGGGCACACATCAGAAGATTTAAACAAGTGGGTACCAGTGTATCCGAGCGTCGCTAGTGACTTACAATATTTATATGAATAGCAAATGCGAAAGATACGGTTTCCGTGTCTTTTTTGTTTTGGAAGCGTTGTCATTTTCAAGTAACATTAATAATAAACTCTTAACGAAATGAACAAAAAAACTGTGTAATATTTTTATTATATATGTAAAATAATTTTTACAAATAGAATAAATAGTAATTTTGTCTAAATATAATATTAATGTTTGCAATATTTAAAATGGGAGCGTACAATGAGTTACGTTAAAGAATACCTTAAGGTGCATATGCTTTAAGATACTCGAACACTCATACATATAATAGAAAGGTGGGTAATATGAGTGAAGAGGTAAAGGCTACTGAGGAGCCAAAGAAGAAGTTTGGATTGATTTCTTATGCCAATGGAAAGTCATTGGAGGAAATCAATGGTACAATTCCCGTTCCAAAAGCATCCGATGCTGGATTTTGGAAGACACTGTTACGTTATTCAGGACCGGGTGCATTAGTTTCCGTTGGGTATATGGATCCAGGTAATTGGTCAACATCAATTACCGGTGGTCAAAACTTCGGATATCTATTGATGTCTGTTATCTTACTATCAAGTTTAATTGCGATGCTTTTGCAATACATGGCAGCTAAACTGGGTATTGTGACACAGATGGACTTAGCGCAAGCAATTCGTGCGCGAACAAGTAAAGCATTGGGTGTTATTCTTTGGATTTTGACTGAGCTAGCCATCATGGCAACGGATATTGCCGAAGTTATTGGTGCTGCGATTGCGTTATATCTATTATTTGGAATTCCATTAATTATTGCGGTTTTCATTACCGTATTAGATGTTCTATTATTGCTCTTATTGACAAAAATTGGATTCCGTAAGATTGAAGCAATCGTTGTTGCCTTGATTTTGGTTATTTTATTCGTATTCGTTTATCAAGTTGCCTTGTCAAATCCTGATTGGGCCGCTGTGGTTCAAGGATTGGTACCTTCAGCTGAAGCTTTTTCAACTAAGGAAGTTAATGGAATGACTGCTTTGAGCGGTTCATTGGGAATTATTGGGGCTACAGTTATGCCTCACAACTTGTACTTGCATTCAGCGATTTCACAAACACGTCAAATTGATCATGATGATGAAGAATCTGTTGCACAAACAGTTCGCTTCAGCACATGGGATTCAAATATCTCATTGACTGCTGCATTCTTCGTTAATGCATTGTTGTTGATTATGGGTGTTGCAGTGTTTAAGAGTGGTGCTGTTCAAGATCCATCATTCTTTGGTTTGTACCATGCACTTTCAGATTCATCTACTTTGAGCAACCCAGTTTTGATTAGCGTTGCTAAGTCAGGTGCATTGTCAGTATTATTTGCGGTTGCTTTGTTGGCTTCAGGTCAAAATTCAACTATTACTGGAACTTTGACTGGACAAGTTATCATGGAAGGATTCGTGCACATGCGCATGCCACTATGGGCTCGTCGTTTGATTACACGTTTAATCTCAGTTATTCCAGTTATTCTTTGTGTGTTGATGACAGCTGGTCAGCCAGAAGTACAACAACACGAAGCGATTAATAACCTCATGAATAACTCACAAGTGTTCCTTGCTTTCGCTTTGCCATTCTCAATGATTCCATTGTTGATGATGACTGATAGTAAGGTTGAAATGGGGGATCGTTTCAAGAACTCATGGATTATTAAGATTATGGGTTGGGTATCAGTTATTTCATTAACTGTTTTGAACTTGATTAGTCTTCCTGGTAAGACTGGTGCTATTGCTGCATTCTTTGGCGACAACATTACAAGTGGACAATTGCTTGAAGCAAACATCATTGCCTACATTGCAATTATTCTTGTTTTGGCATTACTTGCTTGGACAGTGATTGATTTGTATCGTGGAAACAAGCGTTACGCTGCTGAAATGGCTGCAAAACACAATGTTCAAGGATAATTAATAGCAAATGAAAAAGCGTTCAGTTATGAACGCTTTTTTCTTTTGTTTTCCAAAAAATAATGAATAAAAAAGAAGCTAGTTTTATAAATAACTAGCTTCTTTTTTGACGATTAATGACGCTTTTTAAGCGCACCACCAAGTCCAATTGTACCGATTAGGACACCAAGTCCAGTTAGGACAGCTTCTTGGCTTCCGGCTGTATTTGGAAGTTCTTGCTTACCTGAATTTTTAGCTGATTGCTTAATAACAGCTTTTGCTTCAGGCGTAGCAACTGTGAATTCAGAAGTTGCAGGTGCAGTAGAACCACCTAATACTTCTACAACTGTTTCAGTTGCAGAGTCAGATGAAAGTTGCTTGTCCGCGTGTGACTTTGTTTCTGGTGTTTCGACATGTTGAGACTTAGCTTCGCTACTGTCTTGGCTTTGAGCTTGAGACTTAGCTTCACTGTTGTCTTGGCTTTGAGCTTCAGATTGAGCCTCGCTGTTGTCTTGGCTCTGGGCTTCAGATTGAGCTTCGCTGTTGTCTTGGCTTTGACTTTGTTCCTGAGATTGTGATCCCGTTTCAGATTCGCTAGGTGCTTGTGAATCGGGCGTCGTAGCAGTTGGGATGTCAGTTGTATCAATTAACAAATCGAAAGGTTGCGTATTGTTGTAGGGGCCAGCTTGGACAGTGACAGTTCCTGAAAGAATTTCAGATAAAGCACTAGTTGGGAGACTGAATGTCCAAATTAATCCATCTTTTTGACCAACGATACCATTCAAGGTAAGTTTTGGTATCATATTAGCAGATTCTTCTGATGTTGCTGTGATGGTAAGTTCAGTTTGATTACCATTGATTGAAACTTTCACGTCTGAAGAAAGGTGACGTCCCATTGAAGAAGATTCTTGTGACCCAGATTTCTTGTAACTTCCAGTAGTTGAGAAGTTACCGTCTGCTAGTTGACGATTTGACTTAGAATCAGTGGCTGATTTAGACTCGGCCGTTGATTGAGATTGCGCTTCTGATTGAGAATTAGCGTTAGACTGTGCAACAGATTGAGATTGCGCCGCAGACTTAGAAGCAGCATTAGATTGTGCAACAGATTGAGATTGCGCCGCAGACTTAGAAGCAGCGTTAGATTGTGCAACAGATTGAGATTGAGCTGCAGACTTAGAAGCAGCATTAGACTGTGCAACAGATTGAGATTGCGCTGCAGACTTAGAAGCAGCATTAGATTGTGCGATTGATTGAGACTGAGCTGCAGATTGAGAAGCTGCATTTGATTCAGCAGCAGCCGTTACTTGGCTAAGATCCAATTGAAGTGCAAAAGGTTGTTCCTCATCGATAACCATAAATCCTAGGTCAGCATAAACCTTAACAAATCCGTTCATTTGTGCATTCAATTCAGAAGTTGGAATGGTGAATGAAAAGTCTGTCCCATTCTTAACACCAGTGTAGCCATTTAGTGTTATCTTTTGAAGCCAACCGGCTGTCATTGCATTTTTAGCGGGTAAAGTAATGATTGTTTGGTCATTATTAATTTTAATTGAGCCAGTATTGCCCATGTACTGTTGCATAGTTGATGTTTCAGTAGTGGCGCCGGCCTTCTTATAAGACTTTGATGTATCAGTTTTATAAGTTCCGTTTGGATATTTTTGTGTTGCTGCTGCAGTTGCAGATGCTGGCGCTGCTGATTGTGTATCAACTGATTCAGTTGCCAATGCTGATTGACTCGCACTGGTTGATACAGCTTGTGAACTAACAGCTTGCGTAGAAGCAGCTGCACTAGTTGATTGCTCTGTTGTACTGTTTGAAGCAGCTTGTGATGTTGCAGGAGTAGCGTTTTGGTCAGCAGTTGTCTTTGCTGCGTCCAGAGTTACTTCGGCTTGATTTGTTTGAGTAGAACCTTGTTGCTCAATTGTTGGTGTGGCGTTGGCCTTTGTAGCCGTACCATCATCAGCGTGGGCATCAACGGTGTTTAAACCTAATGCTGCTGTAGAAAATAGAGTTCCAACGACAGCTGATACCCAAAATTTTCCTGATTTATATAATTTCACATGTTCTGTTTGTTCATTCATAACAATCTCCTAAATACTAAACCTTTGCAATAATGATATGTGTATATTTTAACATAATATTGACATTAATGGCCGAAATGTCAGTTATATTTAATAAGTTCGTAAATAAAGCTTTTTGAACAGATTTTGTTGTTTTAATGTTATGATTACCTTGGTTGATTTAATTATATTTATAGAAATTGTTTGCGTTTTAAAGATAGGAGAAACTTTGATGGAAAAAGTTTATTTTAGTCATGATGGTGGCGTTGATGATTTAACATCATTATTGATGTTGTTGCGTTTAGAGCAAAAAGGGGAGTTGGAATTAGTCGGGGTTGGTGTTGTACCAGCAGACTGTTATATTGAACCGGCGGTGAGCGCTTCACAAAAAATGATTCAACGTTTTTCAAAGCACCATAACTTGTTGCTTAGCCAGTCGGATGCCAAAACAAATGATCCGTTTCCTAAAGAATGGCGCATGCAAACCTTTATCGTTGATGCTTTGCCGATTTTAAATGAGAATCAAGGGGGTCTTCCAGAACTATCAAAAAATTCGGCGGCGGTTGATTTGCGTCATTTACTTGAGACAACACATGAACCAATTACTTTAATTTTTACCGGGCCGGTTAGTGATTTGGGACGAGTGTTGTCTGAAAAGCCAAGTCTGATTGAAAAAATTAAACGATTAGTTGTGATGGGTGGAACCTTTGAAGCTGGTAATATTGCGGAACCGGAACAAGATGGGACGGCAGAATGGAATGTCTTTTGGGATCCAACAGCTTTTGACATTGTTGTAAAGAGTGGCATCCAGATTGAAATGGTTGGCTTAGAAAGTACACGTCAAGTTCCGTTAACGCCAGAAATTCGTCTGCGCTGGGCAAGTAAACGACAACATGAGTTAATTGATTTTGTTGGTCAAATGTATGCTACTGTACCAGCATTGACCCACTTTGAAACAAATTCAACCTATTATTTGTGGGATGTGTTAACAACCTTATATGCACATAACCCAAGCTTAGGCAAGCAAACAACTAAAAATGTGGTCGTTCACACAAGTGGGCCTAGTCGTGGTCGCACAGAAGAAAAGGTGAATGGAAATCCTTTACAATTCATCTACGACGTTGATCATGATGCTTTTTTTGATTATTTTGATTCTCTATTAATTGACTAGCTATTTTATGCTCGTTTTAAACTACCATCAGGTATCATATATATACAAAAATCTTTCAAGATGATGGGGGAGCATATGGGTAAAGATAAATATCAATTAGCGAATCGGACAGTTGATGCGCTAATTAAGTTACCAATTGTACATGTTGACCGAAAAAGTTTTTTGAAGTCGCAATTTAAAGGGTCTAAGGAATTATCAGGTATTTTAAAAGATGGACCACAAGCATATTATTCAGCTGATGAATTGCGTGAGATGGCTGATAAATTAATCAAAGAGAATGTGAGTAAGGCAACAACGGGATCTATTGCGGCCGGGTTGCCCAGCAATCCGCTGTTTATGATGGGAACTGGGACTTTTGATGTCATGCAGTATTTCTCACTTGCTTTAAGAATGGCGCAACAAATGGCATATTTGTTCGGAGAGGATGAATTATTCACTGAAGGCACACATTTAAATGAAGCCGAACGTATGCGCCTGTTTGGTTTACTTGGCGCGATGCTAGGTGTATCGGGAGCAGCGTCACTCATTTATGTGGGGTCGCAAAAGATGGCTGGTCCCATTGGGACTAAAATTGCCGGAAAAGCGGCAGTTGAAACCTTACGCCATCCGATGTTAAAGAAAATTGGGATTATGGTTGGACATCGCATCAGCCATCAAACATTAGGGCAGACCATTACTAAGTCAGTGCCGCTTGTTGGTGGCGTGACGTCAGGTGTTATTACTTATACAACTTTTAAACCAATGGGGGCCAGATTAGCTGATTTACTAGCTGATAATTTACGATTACAACAGGCCAATCTATCTACAAATTAAACGTTTAAGCATTCTACTAGTGGAATGCTTTTTTTTATTGCAAAAAGTTGTCTGGTGCGAATGTGTTGCTGTGGTAAGCGTTTTCAACGACATGACTAGTCATGTTGCGAGAGTGGTTGTATAATCTTGTTGTAACCGCTTTCATAAATTGGTACATTATTAATGTAAGGAAAGGGAGCGTGATGGAAAAATATCGGGAGATCTATTTTGATCTAAAAGATCGGCTTAATGCTGGTGAATTTGAACAAGGTAAATTATTACCTAGTGATCATAAATTAATGATGAATTATGGTGTTGCTCGCGAAACTGTTCGTAAGGCCATGAAACAATTGGCTGAAGATGGTTATGTACAACGCTTGCGAGGTAAAGGAACAATTGCAATTGATCAAAAGCAATTTCATTTTCCGTTAACTGAAATTATGAGTTATACCGAACTTGTTAATAGTGAGAATTTGCAATCAGAAAATCGGTTAATTTCATTTAAAGCTGATGTGATACCTAAGATTTTCGGCGCTGAAGAAGTTGAACCGGTACAACAAATTGTCCGGGTCCGGATGGTTGATGCAGAGCCAGACATTGTTGATTATGATTATGTGCTTAAATCCGTTGCACCGGAAATTACGGAAACTGATGCAAAGACATCATTGTTCCGATATTTTGAACAAGATTTGGGATTAGAAATTGATTACGCTGTGAAAACTTTGACCGTAGAACAAGCGACAGTTGAAGATCGGCGGCTTTTGAACATTCCAGTGCGTACACCCGTTGTTGTTGTTCGTAGTAAAACGTATTTGAAAGACAGTCGTGTGTTGTCATATACCGAATCGAGACATCGCGGCGATCGCTTTTCAAGTGTTGTTTTTGCCAAGAGACATTAATAAATATATTTAAGGAGTAAACATATGTTTGGTTTTGGAAAGAAGAAGAAAGAATTAGTTGATGATCAACGTGTTTATACGGTGACAAATGGGAATATCTTACCATTGTCTGATGTTTCTGATCCAGTTTTTTCACAAGGAATGATGGGAACTGGTTATGCCATTGAACCCGATGAGGACGCCAAAATTGTTTCGCCAGTGTATGCAAAGGTCACGATGGTACAAGGGCATGCAATTGGGCTACAACGAGCAGATGGATTACAATTTTTAATTCACATTGGTGTTGACACTGTGAATTTGAAAGGAGCGCCATTTCATGCCGAAGTCGCTGAAGACGATATTGTTGAACCTGGTGATGAACTTGTAAAAGTTGATTGGGGTCAAATTGCAGAAAGTGGGCTTGATAAGACAGTGATGGTTGTGATGCCAAATCAACAAAAATTAGGGGCAACGTTAAAAATTGATGATGCAGCGCGAACTGTAAAAGCAACGCAAGAACTTGGGACGGCTGAACGTTAAATAATTATAGGAGTAAAAGTTATGGGACAAGATTATAAAGCATTGGCTAGTGCCATTATTGAAGGCGTTGGCGGTAAAGAAAATATTAATTCAGTGATTCACTGTATTACACGTTTGCGTTTCTATCTAAAAGATGAAACTAAAGCCGATACTGCAACGATTACTGATTTAGATGGTGTTGCAGGTGCTGTTTATAACAAACAGTTAGGTCAATATCAAGTTGTTATTGGGCAAGCGGTTGAAGATGTCTATGATGAGGTTATTGCACAATTAGGAGCTAGTTATGCTGGCGGATCAGAAGAGGATACTGAGACAACCGATTCAACACCAGAAGCTGAGAAACCGACGTCATTTATTGGTTGGATTAAGTATGCCTTTCAACTTTTGATTGGAACGATTACGGGATCAATGATTCCGGTTATCGGATTGTTAGCGGCTTCAGGTATTCTGAAGGGATTCTTGACGTTATTTACGCAAAACTTACATTGGATTGATCCGGAGTCAAGTACATTCATCATTATCAATGCGATGGGTGACTCAGCTTTTTACTTCCTACCAATTCTAGTTGGATTCTGTGCGGCTAAGCAATTGAAATCTGATCCAATTGTCGTCGCAACGATTGCTGGTGTTTTGGTTCACCCATCAATTGCGGCACTTTGGGCAGCACCAACTAAAGGAATGCCAACATTATTTAATGTGCCTTTGAACGCAGATTTGTTCGGGCTTCCTATTCACATCCCACAGTATTCATACTCAATTTTCCCAATTATTTTTGCGGCATGGATGGCACGTCCAGTCGGAAATTGGTTGAAGAAGCATTTGCCATTAGCAGTACGTTCGATTTTCCAACCTTTGTTCACTGTATTTATCGTAACAATTACAGTCTTGGTTGTTATGGGACCGGTTATTTCATTGCTTTCAGCTGGATTGGCTGCTGGAATTAATTGGTTAGTAACGCTTAATCAAGCTGTGGCTGGATTTGTTATTGGTGGATTCTATCAGTGCTTGGTTATCTTTGGTTTGCACTGGATGGTTATTCCAATTATCTCAAACGACATTGCAGCAACTGGACACTCAGTTTTGAATGGATTAATTAGCTTCACAATGGTTGCTCAAGGTGCAGGAGCTTTAGCTGTTTGGGCCAAGACTAAGAATGAAAATTTGAAGGGGCTATCATTAGCCGGTGCTTTGTCAGCCTTTGCTGGTGTTACTGAACCTGCCATGTATGGGGTTAACTTGAAGTACGGTCGTGTCTTCTGGATGTCGAATATTGGTGGTGCCATTGGTGGTTTATTGGCAGGATTAATGAAGGTTGATATGTTTGGATTTACCGGATCATTGATTGGATTCCCCTCATTCTTCTCACCAACAAACTCATTTAATATTTGGGCCTTTGTTATTGCATCAGCTGTGACGGTGGTTATTTCATTTATCTGTGTTTATTTCTGGGGCTTCTCAGATTCAGATTTGGAAAATGCACGTCAAGCTGAAAAGAAGAATGTCTTTAAAGACGCTGTTGAATAATTATTATTGATTGTAGAAAGGATGTTCACATGAGTACTGAAAATTGGCAACTGAAATATGATGTCATTACTGATCAAGCTAAGTCATACGGAGAAGAAGCCTTACTAACATTGGGAAATGGGTATGTTGGTTGGCGTGGTGCACCGGTTTGGGCAACGTATGATGAAAACCACTATCCTGCACTATATGTTGCAGGGGTGTTCAATCAAACAAAGACACCTGTTGCTGGTCGTGACGTTGTAAATGAAGATTTAGTGAATTTACCCAATCCACAATTGATTAAAATCAATGTTAATGGTGAATTGTTAACGCAAGAAAAATTATCAGAACGTGAAAGTACCTTACATTTTGATAATGGGGCCTTAACTGAAATTCATCAATTTAAGGTAAGTGACGGTACGGTGACGGTTGCGACAACAAAAGTTGTTGATCCAATTGCTTGGCGTCAAATTGCCTTGCAAGTACAAATTTCGACTGATTTTAAAGCGAAGGTGCAACTTGAAAGTTTAGTTGATACAAGTATTATCAATCAAAATGTGAAGCGTTATCGTGATTTTGAATCACGTGAATTTGATGTTGACGGTGTCGATATTGAAGCACAACAAGTATTTGTTAAAACACGCCAGTCAGGGATTAACATTGGTCTTGGTGTTGATACACAGGTGCTCCAACAAAGTCAGCTTTTGCCAAAGACGGTTGATATTGTTGAAGAAAATTTGGTGGAGTCCTTTACAACAGAGTTGTTACCTGGCGTTCCAGCTACATTAGTAAAAAATATTTCTGTGATTACGTCACAAGATTATTCTGAGGAGCTCGCGCCCGCATTAACTGAGTTAATGGCTGAGACTTCGTTTGAACAAGTTCGTTTGGATAGTGCTGATTATTGGGAACAAGTATGGCGCGAAGCTGATATCGAGTTGGTTGCTGAGGATACCACTATGCAACAGTTGCTTCGCATGAATGTCTTCCATTTACGTCAAGCAGCGCAGTCAAACGCAAATCCATCGCTTGATGTATCCGTTGGCTCACGTGGTTTAACTGGTGAAGGCTATCGTGGACATATTTTTTGGGATGAGTTGTTCTTAATTCCTTATTATGCTGCTAACGATCCACGAACGGCGCGTGCGTTGATTCAATATCGTATTCAACGACTTGCTGCTGCACAAGCGAATGCTCACAAAGAACAAGAAGCAGGGGCAATGTTCCCATGGCAAGCGGGACTTTATGGGGACGAACAAGCACAAGTGATTCATTTGAATACAGTAGATAACACATGGATTCCAGATAATTCTCGCTTACAACGTCATGTGAGTCTTGCGATTGCGTATGATCTTTGGGTTTATACAAAGGTTACAGGTGATGAAAGCTTACTTAATAATGGTGGCTTAACCATGATTTTGGAGATTGCGAAGTTCTGGCTTAACAAGGTCGAACTTGCATCAGATGACATCTACGACCTTAGTGGTGTGATGGGACCTGATGAATTTCACGAAGCTTACCCAGATTCAAATGAAGGCGGTTTGAAAAATAATGCTTACACCAATGTGATGTTAGCTTGGTTATTGGAATGGATTTTGGAACTAGGGGATGAATTGTCAGCATTTGAGGCAATTGCATTTAGTGATGACTTTGATGAATTGATGATGGAAAAAGTTTCAGATGTTGCTCACGGTTTGCGCTTAGAACGTAATGACGAAGGTGTCTTTGCGCAATATGAAGGCTACTTCAATTTGAAGGAACTGGATTTTGAAGCTTATACAGAAAAGTATGGTGATATTCACCGTGTTGATCGCTTGCTAAAGGCAGAAGGTAAGTCTCCCGATGATTACCAAGTTGCAAAGCAAACTGACTTATTGATGCTCATGTATAACTTTGACAGTAAGCATGTTGAAAAGTTATTGAACCAATTAGGTTATCCAGTTGAAGCAGATTGGTTGTTGGCAAATACAGAATATTACTTAGCACGTACAGTTCATGGTTCAACGACATCACGTCCCGTTTTTGCTGGTATTGATGTTGAACTAGGACGCTTAGATGAGGCTGAAGCTTTACTATCAAGTGCCATTCGTTCAGATGTAGATGATATTCAAGGTGGAACAACCGCTGAAGGTATCCATACTGGTGTGATGGGTGAAACATTGGCAGTGGTTCAAAATAAATTTGGTGGTGTTAAATTGACCGGTGATATGCTAGAAATTGATCCACATTTGCCAACTTCATGGGAATCATTGCACTTTAAGCAACGCTATCAGAATACGTTAATTGATATTATTGAAACGCATGCTTTTATTTCAATTACATCTGATCATGAGATGCGGGTCGAAGTTGCGGGTGATGTTTATACACTAATGGCGGATGAGCCTTTAGTTGTGAGTTTGGAGGCATAAAAATGGTTGAGTTTAACGATATAAAAGGTGTCGCGTTTGATATGGACGGGGTCATTGCAGATACAGCTAAGTTTCACACGATGGCTTGGCGGCAATTAGCCGAAAGTCTGGGGGTTACTTGGAATCCCGAATTACAAGAGAATTTAAAAGGGATTGGCCGAATGGATTCATTGAATATGATTTTGGAGGCTGGCGACATTGTTGATAAATACTCTGACGCTCAAAAAGAGGCGTTAGCAACATCAAAGAATGACGCATATAAGGAACTCATTGCGACATTGACACCCGATGATAATTTACCGGGGATGAAAAACTTTTTGGATGAATTGCAAGAAAATGGTTATCAGATGAGTGTGGCTTCTGCTTCAAAAAATGCACCATTCATTTTAGAACGACTAGGTTTGACGAGCTATTTTGTCGGCATTGTTGATCCAGCTAGTTTACATGCTGGTAAACCTGACCCAGAAATTTTTGCGCGAGCTGCTGAGATTTTAGATTTAGACCCACAATATGTGATGGGCTTGGAAGATTCTGAGGCAGGAATCCAATCAATTCGTGGGGCCAATGAATTGGCCATTGGGATTGGTGTAACTGGTGATGTAACGCTCGCCTCAACACAAGAAGTGAGCTTGGCTGCAATTAAAGCACAAGTATAGTAAACAGTTGATTCAAGCGACCTGATTTGGGTCGCTTTTTTCGTTATAATGAAATAAATAGAAGCGGAGGGCGTGAAAGATGGATGAAAAAACATTGGATATTGTAAATTTCCGAGATATTGGTGGATACACTGGTTTAGCAGGAATGCTCAAACCAAATTATTTTTATCGAAGTGCACAACTAACTGATTTGACTGATGCTCAAAAAACAGGATTAGTAGCTGATAAAAAAATTAAGACAATTATTGATTTTCGAACTGATGAAGAAGTTCAAAATACACCAGATTCAGATGTAACGGGTATTGCTTATCGACAAATTGATGTTTTGGGTGCTGGTAGCGGCGCGCCAAGTTTTGATGCCATGTTACAAAATGCAGAAGCAGGGCAAGCTTTTATGCTTGATACATATGCTGAGCTCGTTTTGTCTAAACAAGCGCAACAAGCATACCATGACTTTTTGATGCACTTGATTGAACAACCCGAAGCAATTGTGTTCCATTGTTTTGCGGGTAAAGATCGAACAGGCTATGCGGCTGCCCTAATTTTAAAAATTGCTGGCATTGATAATCACACAATTCTAGAAGACTATTTATTAACAAATGATATGCGTCGTGTGGAAAATGAACGTGCCATTGCTGAAATTCAAACACATGTACATGCCACACCAGAAGACCTTGTCGGCTTGCAAAAATTATTTGAAGTGGATGCAAGTTATTTGAAACAATCAGTGCAAACAATTGAAGCAGCCTTTGGCACATTCGAAAATTATTTACAAAAAGGGTTAGCATTACCGGCTGATTATATCCAACGTTTTCGTGATATTTACTTGGAAGCATAAATAAAGACACCATAAAATGGATTATTTGCAAAAATAATCCATTTTATTTTTTTATAGAAAGTGATTGCAGTAGGGGTTCTGGCGATTGTAAATAAGATGTTTACACGATGCTTACACAAAACCCATGAAACTTACAGCGTTTATACATTGGTTGTCTATAATAGGTTTTGTTGAAAGAGGTTGGGTCTTCTAATACTTGCTACTACAACTAAAAATTATTCAATCACTTTCAACATTAATTATAAGAACATGCAATTTTAAAAGGAGATACTTTCATGAAAAGTACATTGATTAAGACAACTCTTGGTGCTAGCGTTTTGGCTGCAGCCACAATTTTGGGCGGTGCCACAGTTGCACAAGCTGATAGTAAAGTGATGGCTGTTGGTTCTACTGCGATGCAACCATTGGCTCAAGAAGCTGGTGAAAAGTTCACTGAAAAGAACAGCGACATTACTGTTAACGTTCAAGGTGGTGGATCTGGTGCCGGATTGAGCCAAGTTGGTAAGGGGTCAATTGATATTGGAAATTCAGATATCTTTGCTTCACAAAAAAAGGGTGTTGATGCCGACAAGATGAAGGACAACAAAGTTGCCGCAGTTGGAATCGCACCAGTTGTAAACAAAGATGTTGATGTTAAGAATGTCTCTGCTGATGAATTGAAGGATATCTTTACAGGAAAGATTACCAACTGGAAGGAACTAGGCGGTAAGGATGAAAAGATTGTCTTAATCAACCGTGCACAAGGTTCTGGAACTCGTTTTACTTTTGAACAAAATGTTTTGGATGGAAAGTCAGCTAAGTCATCACAAGAACAAGATGATAATGGTGCGGTTCAAAAGATTGTTGGACAAACACCAGGTGCAATTTCATATCTAGCATTTTCATATACACAAGGTAAGAGTGCCGATAAGTTGAAGACACTTAGTGTTGATAATGTTAAGCCAACGGATAAAAACGTTGCCGATAACAAGTGGAAGATCTGGGCTTACGAGCACATGTACACAACAAAGAACCCAAGTAAGGAAACAAAGCAATATATTGAGTTCGTTCAATCAGATGACATGAAGAAGACAACTAAGAAGCTTGGTTACATTCCAATGTCAGATATGAAGGTTGAAAAGGATGACAAGAACAAGGTTACTAAGATTGAAGACTAATTTCTTGTAATAAAAAAAGACCACAATTTATTTTGGTGGTCTTTTTTTGTGGAATTTAATCAAACAAGCATGCAAAATACTTGTATTAAAACGGTATATCACATGGACAAGCTATAAATTTTGGCTTAAATGAGGTGGCGTTTGAGCCCAGCAAGGCGGTTGAAAAAGGTTTATACTGAAACTATCAATAAATAAAGGATGGTACACAGATGACAGATAGAGTGCATGGTTCATGTACGACGGTTTTAGTAGGTAAGAAGGCGTCGTTAGATGGATCAACAATTATTTCACGTAACGATGATGGGCATGAAGCGCTTGATCCTCAAAGATTTACAGTTGTTACCCCCGACGAGCAACCGCGTCACTACAGCTCTGTTTTGAGTCATGTGACTATTGATTTACCAGATGACCCCATGCGTTATACATCAATGCCTAATGCGGTGTTGACCGATGGAATTTGGCCAGCAGCTGGAATTAATGCAGAAAATGTGGCGATGTCGGCAACGGAAACGATCACAACGAATCCACGTATTCAAGCGTTGGACCCATTCATTGATAACGGTATTGGTGAAGAAGATATTGTCACATTGGTGCTTCCTTATATTCATTCTGCCAAAGAAGGGGTGCAACGTTTAGGCATGTTGCTTGAAGACTATGGGACATATGAACCAAATGGGATTGCCTTTGCTGATCAAGATGAAGTTTGGTGGTTAGAAACAATTGGTGGGCATCACTGGGCTGCAGTACGGATTCCCGATGATGCTTATGTGGTCGCAGCAAATCGTATGAGCATTGACGCTTTTGATTTTGATGGGGATGATACATTGTCATCAGCCGATTTGAAAAAATTCATTGATGAAAATCAATTAAATCCAGATTTTGATGGTTATAATTTACGCCATATCTTTGGATCTGCTTCTATCAAGGATACGGTTTATAATAATCCACGTGTTTGGTATGGACAAAAATACTTAACACCAGCCGTTGAACATGAGCCGATGGAACAAGATTTACCATTTATTGCGCATGCCAATCGTAAAATTTCGATTGAAGATGTAAAATTTATTTTAAGTGCGCACTACGAAAATACACAATACGACCCATATGGTAGTGGTAGCGAAAGTGACCGTAAATTATTCCGGTCAATTGGGCTAAATCGAAATCATAATGTGCATATTTTACAAATCCGAAACAATGTCCCTGCTGAAATTGCAGGTATTCATTGGCTTGCCTTCGGCGCTAATACCTTTAATACAGTTGTGCCATTCTATGCAAATGTGACCGATACACCAGCTTCATATCGTGATGCAAGTGCAACGTTTGATCTTAATAATATGTACTGGTTGAGTTGTACGACTGCATTACTTGGTGATACGAATTATGATTTGTATGTCGATTTAAGAAATACCTTTGAGTTACAGGCGATGACGGCATATCGACAAATCCAACATGAAGCAGATGCAGCTGTAGTTGCTGGTGAGCATGTTGAGGATGTCTTAGCTGATGCAAATCAAAAGCTTGCTGATGATTCTGTGGCTCGTCAAACCAAATTATTAGGTGAGATGGTTACCTTGGGCTCAGCAAATATGACTTTACGTTATAACTTGAACGATTAAAATAAATTTAAAACCTGTCGTCAAATTTTTGGCGATAGGTTTTTCTATTTAAAAGCACAACGTCATTTTAAATATTTTAAAAAAATTGTTATTTTGCAACTTTTTTTGAAAAATATAAATAAAGTGCTTGTATTTTGTGAAAAAAATCATATACTTAAGAGTGTAAATAAGAACTTATTTTTAGGAATCGGAAAGGATTTAGTGTCATGGATACGAAATCAATTTTTTCTAAGCTAGAGTCAATCAAGGTTGATGGAATCGGCTTAGTGGCATATGCCTTAATGGCAGTATTGCTAGTTATTGTGGTGAATATGGGTGTATTGCCTAACAACATGTTGGGTGCCATCTTCGTCCTTGTCTTAATGGGAGATATCTTTTATTATTTAGGAGCTAACTTACCAGTATTTAAAACATATCTTGGTGGTGGAGCCGTATTTACAATGTTTGCGGCAGCTATTCTATCATATGTTGGGATTGTTCCAGAAGAATTGGTGAAGACAGCTGGTAACTTTACTAGCAACATGGGCTTCATTGACTTCTTCATTGTTTCATTGATTACGAGCTCAATTTTGGCTATGGATCGTAAGATGTTGCTTCGTGCAGCTGTTCGTTTCATGCCTGTTGCCTTCTTGTCAATGGCTGTATGTTTCTTCGTTGTTGGATTAGCTGGAATGTTGATGGGTAATGGCTTTACACAATCAATTATGTATGTTGCTTTCCCAATCATGGCTGGTGGTGTTGGAGCCGGAATCGTTCCATTGTCATCAATCTATGCTAATGTACTAGGTGGATCAGCCGGTACATACTTGTCACAATTGTTCCCAGCTACAGTGCTTGGAAACGTTGTTGCCATTATTGCTGCTGGTGTTGTTTCAAAGACAATGATTAACAGCAAGTGGAATGGTCACGGACAAATTATGCGTGATCAAGATGAAGATACTTCAGCTAAGAAGAAGGCTTTGGACTTCAGTAACATGAAGCAACTTGGTGTTGGTTTGATTATGGCAATGTCATTCTACATGATTGGACAATTGCTTAATTCATTGATTCCAAGCATCAATAGCTATGCTTTCATTATTTTGTCAGTTATCTTGGTTAAGGCTTTGGGTCTATTGCCAGAATACTATGAAAATTCAGCTGTGTTGTTTGGACAATCAGTTACAAACAACATGACACACGCTTTGTTGGCTGGTGTTGGACTATCATTGTTGAACTTGGATGTTTTGGCAAGCTCATTGAATGTAAAGTTCGTGCTACTTGTTTTGATTAGTGTCGCAACAATTGGTATTGCCGCTGGATTTATCGGATACCTATTTGGTTTGTACCCAATCGAAGCATCTATCACTGCTGGATTCTGTAACAACAGTATGGGTGGTGCCGGAAACGTTGCCGTTCTTGCTGCTTCAGACCGTATGAACTTAATTGGATTTGCGCAAATGGGAAATCGTCTTGGTGGTGCGATTATGTTGGTTATCGCCGGATTCTATATTTCATTCTTCCATTAATGAATGTGCATGAAAAATTGAATTAAAGAAAGTCGGACAAATTTAATTTGTCCGACTTTTTTTGTGGTGATGCTTTAGGCTTCAAAGTTTGATTCTCTGCGTTTAAGCGTATCACGGGGCATATTTGGTCTGAGGTCAGTTGTTAAAGGCTTGAAGCTATTCACACGCTTTTTTAGCTGGTAGTGGACTATCATTGTTGAACTTGGCTGTTTTCGCACGTTTATTGAATATAAGGTTTTGATTAGTGTCACAACAATTGGTGTTGTGGCTGGCTTTAGCGGATATATATTTTGTACAGGTGCCGGAACCTCGCCGTTTTTGTTGCTTCACAGCATATGAACTTAACTTGATTTGCGCAGTAAATAGAAAATCGTCTTGCTGGTGCGATTATGTTGACTATTGCTGAATTCTATATTTCATTCTTCCATTAATGAATGTGCATGAACAATTGAATTAAAAAAAGTCAGACAAATTTAATTTGTCTGACTTTTTTGTAGTGATACTTTAGACTTCAAAGCTTGATTCGCCGTGTTCAATCATATCACGGGTCATGTCTGGCTTGAGGTCGGTTGTTAAAGGCATGAAGCTATTTAATAACTTGGTTAGTAATAGCGTACCGATTGTTGCCCAAAGGATTGTGATTAAAATTCCAGAGAGCTGTGAACCAAGTAGTTGAAAATTACCTTGAAGGACGTTTTGGACGCCTGCTAAATGTTCACTTGCAAATAGACCGGTAAAGATACCACCTAAGATACCACCTAAGCCGTGCGCACCAAATGCATCTAAGGCATCATCGTAGTGAAAGCGTGCTTTTAATGCTGGAATTGCGAAGAAGAGAATGGGTGTACCCAGGATGCTAATCAATAAAGCACTGTTGGTTGTGACTAATCCAGCGCTAGGTGTGATGAGCACTAATCCGACTAAGGCACCGGTTAAGCTACCAAAGAGTGAAATATGTTTGGTTGTGTAGTAATCCAAAATGTTCCAGATTGTAAAGCTGGTTGCGCTGGCTAGGAAAGTGTTTTGCAAGGCGTATAAGGCACCTTCGTTGATGCCTAGTGCTGATCCTGCATTGAATCCAAACCAACCGAACCAAAGTAGTGCCATTCCAATCGCAACAGCTGGTGCACAATGGACTGTTGGTGCTTCAGCATTTTGGCGTTTTCCAATTTTCAATGCTAAAATTAAAGCAGTAATACCAGATGAAATATGGACAACATCACCACCGGCAAAGTCGAGGGCACCGAGGTGTTCGATAAGTCCATTACCCCAAACCATGTGGGCTAGTGGGTAGTAGACGAGTACTAGCCAACCGATGCAGAAAAAGATGAAAAATTTCAAATTGATACGATCAATAACGGCACCTGCGATAATACCTAATGTGATTAAAGGAAACATTCCTTGGAACATGGCAAAGACCGCGTCTGGAATTTGTAGACCCTTGGTACTGGTGGTAAAGGAAACGTCGTTGAATGCGAAATGCTTTAGATTACCAATCAGTGCATGGTCGCCACTAAAGGTTAGGCTATAACCGAAAAGATACCAACACACAATGCCAAAGCCAAGTGGTAACAGTACCATCATCATGGTGTTAATCATACTTCTGTGTGGCGTTAAGCCGCCGTAGAATAGTGCTAGCCCTGCGGGCATAATCCATACAAGTAAGCTGGATAAAATCATAAAAACGATGTCGGTATTGTTCATAACTGGCCTTCTTTCTTTAACTATACCAATGAGTATAATTGTTTAAAAAACATAGTGTGTAAATTTGTAAAAAAAGCTAACATGGCGAAATAATTTAGTCTAAAGGCGCTTATATAGGGGGATTTATGCATTATTATATTGTTCCGGGGTTCGGCGCTGATGAAAATTCAGTTTGGTACCCATGGCTCGACCAATTGCTTAGTGATGACTTAAATGCCGAGGTGACGCGTTTGTCCATGCCATCGCAACAGGCGTTAGACGTCGCTGCTTGGCAACACTTACTTATGACAACCATTAAAACTGATGCGCCTATTTGTTTGATTGGACATAGTTTGGGTTGCTGGTATATTCTGCATTATTTAAGTCAAAATAACTTGAAACAGGTAAATGTTATTTTAGTTGGCGGCTTTGATACAGCAGTAACTGCTTTTCCGGAATTTAAACCGCTTTTAGCTGTGCCGTTGAATTATGAGCAGATTCAGAATACGATTGATCAAGGGCTATTGCTGACGGCAAAAGATGATCCGGTTGTCAATTGGCAGCAGACTTTTGCATTGGCAACGCGCTTGCATTTAGATATATTGATTCAGCAAAATGGTGGTCATTTTCTTGGATGGCGACAACCGTTAATCGGAGAATTGGCCAAGCTATTTTATAAAGATAATGTGAGGTAAAGTGACATGAGTATTTGGCTAGCTTTTGCCACGATTGCTGTGATAGAGCTAATTAATTTGAAATTAGCGCGAATTTGGATTTGGAATGGGGTACTACCATTGCTAACCATTGTGTTATTTTGTATTGGGATGACCCATTTAACAGCCGGACATCCAATTGTGGCATATAGCTGGCTAACAATCCTGGGGATTGGTGTCACTCTAGCTGTTTTATTTGTGTTGTGGGTAGCACGTTCCTTATTGCGTAGTGTTTTACGTACATGGCATGAAAATGGGTATGGGTTAGTTAACAAGACGATAATGGTAATTGTAGTCGGAAGTCTCGGACTGGGCATCATGAGTAGCATGGTTTATGGATTTGGGTATTTATCATGGTTGCGACCAAGTTTAACACTAGGATTGCTTGTTGCTAGTTATTTTGCTTTCTGGTGGTTTGCCTTTGGCATTGGTTTTGTGTTGTATCGACACAGGCAGCAACGTAACTTACCAATTGATTATTTGTTGGTTTTGGGGGCGAAATTAGACCAGGGTCAGGTTGTCTCATCCACACTGCGAACCCGAATTAATACGAGCTTACGGTTTGTACAACAGCATAAAATTGAACCGTTATTTGTTATGTCAGGCGGGCAAGGATCAGATGAACGTCGGCCAGAGGCGGTTGCGATGCGTCAATATGTCGTTGATCAGGGTTATCCTTCCAAAATGATATTGGTTGAGACTGAATCAACCAGTACATGGGAAAATATGGTCAATTCAAAGCGCCTTTTGTTAGAAGAAAAGATTGCCCTTAGGTCAGGTGCGTTTGTGACGAGTGACTATCATCTTTATCGCGCCGCTATGTTGGCCCAAAAAGCAGGGATGCCAACCCAGGGAATTGCCGGACGGACTGATCCAACCTATTTTTGGCAGGCTTACATGCGTGAGTATTTTGCGATTATGTATCATGCAAAGCATTGGCATTTAGTGGGCATAGTGCTATTGCTTTTAATTGGTAGCGCTTTCGTATTTTAGCCAGAAAGAATGGTTGTGACCAATGAATCATAGTATAATGAATGTGTTAATGTCTGATGATAATTAAAAATGGAGGCAACAACATGACACAAGAACGTACATTGATTCTAATTAAGCCAGACGGCGTTGCGCTTGGCCACATTGGCGAAGTGATTACACGAATTGAACGTAAAGGTTATCAAATTCAAGATTTGAAAGTGACACATGCTACGGATGAGCTGTTGGCTCAACACTATGCAGATAAAGTGGATCAGCCATTTTATCCAAAAATGAGTCGTTATATGCAAGAAGGACCGATTGTTGCCATGATTGTAAGTGGTGTTAACGTGGTTCCTGGTTTCAGACGTTTAGCCGGTGCGACAAATCCGGGTGAAGCCGATTTTGGAACAATTCGTGGTGATTTTGGTCGCGAATGGGAAGATGGTGTGCTACGTAATGTCGTGCATAGTTCGGATAGTGAAGAAGCTGCTGAACGCGAAATTGGCATTTGGTTTGGAAAATAAATAAAAATCCCCCAGCTTATTAGAGTGAATCTAGTAAACTGGGGTTTCTTTTATTATAAAAAAGCCTGTTTCCGGAAATAACCGAACAACAGACTTTAATGAAATTTAGTTAATTGAAATTTTGTGATCAGCTTCTTGGACCTTAGGCAAGATAAGTGTAAGCACACCATTTTCAACGTTAGCTTCAATTTCAGCTTCGTCGACACCAGGCAAGTTCAAGCTACGGTGAGCTGAACCTTCAGTACGCTCGCTCAATAACACGTTGTCATCTTTGTCTTCGTGGTCTTCAAAGTGATCATACTTAGCATCGATGTTTAGAACGCCATCGCGATAGTTCAAGCTAATATTGTCTTTGTCGACACCAGGTACATTAACATGAACGGTGTACTTGTCTTCAGACTCAGTCACATCAGCATTCAAAACTGATGGGGCTTGGGCCTCGTTGAACAATCCACGTGATACTTGGTCGATAAAGTGATTCAAATCGTTATATGTCCGTACTTCGATACTCATGATAAATACCTCTCTTTATTTTATTATTGTTATTTTGAGTTGGTAAGTAAGTTTAGGTTTGCTTTTGTTTGCCCTTGCCTTGCTTACATTTATTATGATAGCACCATAAAAAAGAAAAACAAGGGGTTTTTCGAAAAAATTAGCACTTTATCCACTAGAGTGCTAATTTGACGCTTGTGTAGATTGAATAAAGCTGATTACAGCAGGTTTTCGACGGTGTTATAATAAATCTATGGAAAATGAGATAATTAAAAAATTTAATGTTGATAAATTAACCGATGCGCAAGAAGAACAATTAACCCAGATTGAACACTTTATCCAAGCACAATTACGGAAGCCAAATGAAGCGGGTGCGGTGGCAATTATTCGTGGTAAAGCTGGAACTGGGAAAAGTGTTGTTTTAACGGAACTATTTAAACGCCTGCAAACGGGCAGTCGTCAAAATCATTCTGTCTATGCCGGGACTAAAAATGCTTTTACGGTCAATCACCCAGAATTGCTAAAAGTCTATCAGGAATTGGCCAGTCAAGAGCCGATGTTACGCAAGAAAGATTATTTAAGGCCAACTAGTTTAATCAATCAAGCGCATAAACAACATGAAAAATATGATGTGATTGTGGTAGATGAAGGACATTTGCTATTGTCTAAATCTGAACCTTATATTAAATTCATGCAAGACAATCAATTAAGTGAGCTTATTAAAATTGCAAAAGTTGTAGTCGTTGTTTTTGACCTAGAACAGGTGATGCAATCAAAGGCATTTTGGAATCAGGCTTTAATCGATGAAGTCACCCATACTGCGGTGACAAAAACGTTTGATTTAGATTTACAATATCGGGTGCAAGCGAATCCGGCTGTGTTGGATTGGTTAGCGGATTTGAGTGTTGGTACAATCAAACCAATACCAGCTGATTTAGGCAGCTATGATTTAAGAATCTATGACCGGGCAAGCGATATGTATGCTGCAATTAAGCAGCGCAATCAAGAAGTGGGCTTGTCACGCATGATTGCGACAAGTGGTTTTAAACGCTTACCAAATGGTGATCATCATGTATACATGGACGATTTTAGTTTGCCATGGGATGAATATGATGCACAAAAGACACCGTGGGGGGAGCGGCCGGAATCAATTAATGAAGTCGGTTCAATCTATACCATGCAAGGATTCGACTTAAACTATGCGGGTGTGATTTTGGGGCCGCCATTTGTTTATGATGAAGCGACGCGCCAGATGGTTATTGATACAGAAAAAGTGACCCATCGAGAAATTTATAAGAAGTCGCCACATTTAACAACTGAGCAAGAGATTGCGAACATGCAGCAAGCGGTCATGTATCACGCTGCTAGTATTTTGTTGACACGTGGTATCAAAGGATTGTATTTAACGGTTGCGGATGACAACTTACGAGCGGTTTTAGTTGCGTTACAAGAAGATTGGAGTCGAGAACATGCAAAAATGGATGAATGAATTTAATCAGCAAGCAGATGCTGTATATTTTGCATCAGCTGATAAAAAAACACGGCTGGTTGGCTTTGGTCGTCAATCGGAATTGATGGATTGGGAAAATCCGGATATGCTCAATCAATGGGTCGCAGCACAAAGCGGGCCGATTTTTGGTGGATTCAATTTTAACTCCAAACAAACACTTGTTGGGATTATGGGTGGCTACTTTGTGGCGCCGAAGACGGTCATTGATTTAACCCAAAACACAGAATGGCAAAGTGAAGTTGAACGGACCAATGTGTTACGACGGCTTGTTCAAATGAGGCAGGAAGACGACTGGGTGACGCGGATGACGCCGGTGCTAGCGACATTACAAAATGATCCTACCAAAGAAAAAGTGGTGTTAGGCATGCAAACGCATTTGGCATTGGATGGGCCACTAGCTTTGGATGTCATTTTAGATGATTTAGAACAGCAACAACCGCATAGCTACCATATGGTTATTAAGCGCGAGCAGGAAGTCTTTGTTTCAGCAACGCCAGAACGGATTGTGCGGATGCAAGGGGCGCAATTTGAAACGGCCGCAGTGGCAGGATCAATCAGACGTGGTGCGACCGAAGCGGAGGATGCCGCATTGGCAGATGATTTGTGGCGAGACAAGAAAAATCGACATGAGCATGATATTGTGGTCCAAACGATTGCTGAACGCCTGCAAGATATGCATGATTTAACATATGCCGCAGTACCAGAAATTTTGAAGACACCCCAAATTCAACATTTATATACGCCAATTACAGGTCGTTTGGACGCAACGATGACGGTGCTCGATTTGGTACAACGTTTGCATCCAACACCAGCTTTGGGGGGGATGCCACAAGCCTGGGCGCAAGCTGTTATTGCCGAAGATGAAGCTGAACCACGTGGTTTATTTGCAGCACCAATTGGTTATCAATATCCGGATGGTAGTGGTGAATTCGTGGTCGGCATTCGGTCCATGTATGCCAATACCAAGGCGTTAACATTGTTTGCGGGTGCAGGAATTTTACCTGATTCTGATTTAGCGCAAGAGGCAGCCGAAATTCAATTAAAGATGACACCAATGCGCACACTGATTAAAGGACAAACTCATGAATGAACAATTAACTGAAAATATTAAAGCTTTAATAGAAAGTTTATATCAACAAGGTGTGCGGCATGTGGTTGTATCGCCTGGATCACGAACAACGCCCGTCGCTTTACTCTTGGCTGAATTTGTGACCCATCAAGTGGCTGACATGCACTTACATATTGCTGTTGATGAACGTTCAGCCGGATTTTTGGGCTTAGGGATTGCGAAAACTAAAAACGAGCCAGTTGTTTTATTGGCAACATCTGGGACAGCAACGGTTAACTATGCACCAGCAATGGCCGAAGCATCAAGTTCACACGTGCCCTTAATTGCACTAACAACTGACCGACCGGAAGAATTACAGGCGATTGGGGCACCCCAAACCTTGCATCAAACCAACTTATATGGTGACCAAACTAAAGCTGATGTGACAATCAGTGTGCAAAGCACAACGCCAGATACTTTTGCGTATATTGTGTATAAGACACAACATTTAGTACATTTGGCAACGACGGCGCCAGCAGGACCGATTCAAATCAATTTGCCATTACGCAAGCCGTTGATGCCAGACTTAGGTCAAGCATGGCCAGAAGTGACCCCGATTGTCTTTGCGGCAACCAACGCAAGCGTGCAGCTTGATGACGAATGGTTACAAGGTCCCGTGATATTCTTAGCAGGACCACAAGAAGGTGCGAACTATTCTGAACAATTAAGTCAAGTTGCACAACGCCATCATATCCCAGTAATAGCTGATGTTTTGAGCCAAACACGACCAGGTTTGACTGCAATTGTGGGAATTGATGCGCTGATAAGTGCTGGGACGATTGCGGACTTGCCAATGCCAAAATTGGTTGTTCGTTTTGGTGGGACGCCGGTCTCGGCAAAAGTCTTAGCATGGCTAAAAGAGCATCAGATTCAAGTTGTTCAAGTTGGCACCGCATTTAGTGGACGTGACCATACCCGTTATACGGATGTTGTTGTTGAAACAGAAGCGCCGATATTTTTAAATGCGTTTGATCAGCTTGATTTTAAAAATAATGCGGAATTTAGCCAAGCTTGGCAAGACACTCAAAAAGATGTCGCGCGTGTTATCGCCAATGTGACTGACTTTAACGACTTACAAGTTGTGCAGGCAATGACGCAATTACCAGCGGATACTAATTTATTTATTGCCAATTCAATGCCAATTCGTGATTATGACAATTATTGGCAAGCACAAAATGCGGTCCATGTCTGGGCTAACCGTGGTGCTAATGGTATTGATGGCACGATTTCTAGTGCCGTTGGGATGGCGCTTGACCATGAAAATAATTGGTTGGCCATCGGTGATTTGGCTTTTTATCATGATATGAATGGGTTAATGTTGGCAAAACAGGAAAAAATTAATTTAACAATTCTAGTCACGAATAATGATGGTGGTGGTATTTTTTCATTCTTACCACAAGCGGCGGCAGATGAATATTTCGAATTGTTATTTGGGACGGGACAAGGGCTTTCGATTGCTAAGGTGGCCGAGTTGTATAATGCAAAATATACATTAGCAACCAGCCAACAGGCATTGGTTGAACTGGTTAAAGCACCTAGTCAAGGTTTGCACTTGATTGAAGTTCAAACGCAACGTCAAACGAATTATGAGACCCATCAAACAGTATTGAAGGAATTGGGAGCATTGCATGGAAACGATTGAAATTGATGGTTATCCCTATATGTACGAAAAAACAGGTGCGGGTGCACCTGTTTGGGTTTTTCTGCATGGCTTTTTAGGCAGTCATGCCGATTTTGCTGAAATTGCACCGCAGGGCACAATCATTCGTCTTGATTTATTAGGTTTTGGGAGTGATAAGCCGACGGTTGATCCGGCCATGCGTTTTGCTAGTTCGCAGCAAGTTGCAGAATTACAGCGTGTGTTACGACAGTTGACCAATGAGCCAATCCGTTTAGTCGGTTATTCAATGGGCGCCCGCTTAGCATTAGCATATGCATTGACCTATCCTGAAAATCTTGAGATGCTCGTATTAGAGAGTGGGACACCTGGCTTAGCTGAAGCCGCAGCACGCACAGACCGACAAAAGGCAGATCAACTAAAAGCCGAGCATGTGGGTGAAGTGGGCATGGAAGCATTCATTGATGAATGGGAGCAAATGCCGCTCTTTAAGAGTCAAGCACACGTGTCGCAAGCACAACAAACATTTATGCATCAACAACGCGTTCAGCAAAATGTGGAAAACGTACAGGCTTCACTAAACTATTTTGGTACAGGTCAAATGCCCAACTTCTGGCCAGCTTTAGCTGATATTCAGTTACCAACTATTTTAATCAATGGTGCAACTGATCAGAAATTTTTGGGCATATCCGATCAAATGGAAACGCGTTTGACCAATGGTCGCAGATTTGTGATTTCGGATGCAGGCCATAATGTTCATTTCGAAGCACCACAAGCCTTCGAAGCGCTGTTAAATCAGTTGTAATTGTTGCTATACAAATCTGAAATCTTTTTGTATAATTGAAATTGGTCTTTTTATAAAGATGGGTTTGTCTCCGTAGCTCAGTTGGTAGAGCAAGGGACTTTTAATCCTTGGGTCCACGGTTCGAGTCCGTGCGGGGACATGATTTAATCGTTTGATTAAATTGGTCCGTTCCTTTAGCTCAGTTGGTTAGAGCAGACGGCTCATAACCGTCCGGTCGTCGGTTCGAGTCCGACAGGGAACATTTTGGTCATTTTGACTAAATTGCTATAAACTGCTGTTTTGCCTGGTATAAAAGGCTTTACAGCAGTTTTTTGTATTTATAATTACGCTTTTTGTCTGTCATTTTCTGTCAAATTCTGCCATTTTCTGTTTCATTTGGACCACAATTTGGACCCGATTTGGACCATCATTTGGACCGAAATTCGGACTTTTTTTCTGGTGAATATGAATCATATTATTCTAATTTTTTGAGAAGATTGACGGATTTTTGTGATTCTGTTTCACGCTTATTTTGCAAAAGGTGGGTGTACACTTCTAACGTAATTGTTACCGATGAATGACCAAGGCGTTCAGATACATACTGTGTGTCCACACCTTGTGATAACAACCAACTTGCGTGAGTGTGACGTAATCCGTGGAAAGAAATTTGTTTAGGAGAATTAATTTCTCGTAAGATTTCATGTAGTCGTTTATTAGGTGCAGCAGATGTTACGGGCGTTTTTCCATTTTTAGAGAATATAAAAGAGTGTTTATTACTGCTTTTTCCCCAATCCATTAGCTCATTTGTAAATTGAACAGGGACGTCAACTATTCTATTGGATGTTTTTGTTTTAGTTTCTTTTATTTTTTTCTCGAATTGTTCCCAAGCTTTATTTATTGAAATAAGTCCGGGCTTTATATCCGATAACGTCAATGCAGCAATTTCTTGATAACGAGCTCCTGTATATAAGCCCGTGAGAATCATTTCATCACTGATGGTTCTTTCGGCAATAGGAATCGATTGAATTAATTGAATAACGTCTGCCATTTGTTTGGTTTCTAGAAATTTGAGATCTTTTGACTTGCCATCCTTTCCAGTAATAACGACTCCTTGCGTTGCGTCACGATATATCAGTCCATCATAAATTGCATTTTGTAAAGAAGAACGAATATACATTCTTACTTTTTGATTGGTTGAATAGGCGTTCTTTGTTCCAAGTTGATTGAAAAAATCTTGTAGAATTGGCCTGCTTAATTTTTCTAATGTTACGTTGGGCAAGTATTCGACCAACAATCTATGGGTATGACGGTACCATTTAAGGGAAGCTTCAGTAATGTCAGTTTTATATAATTTATACCAAGCTTCAAAATAGTTTGAAAATAATTGATCTGCACCAATTGATAATCCGCTTGTATTTTTTAATGATTCTTGTTCAATTGCCCAAGCTTTAGCTGCTGATTTTGTCTTGAATCCACTTTTAGTTTTTCTCCTATAATTATCGCCATCTCTAATGCTTACTCTTACTTTGTATGTTGACCCAACTTTAGATATTGATGCCATGTTAATTTAAACCTAACCTCTCGTTTTAAAAATTGAGTAGTTTAAAGACATACCCAGGTCGTATATTGACGTGAAGTTAGTACAAACAAGTAATATATAATGTTTTTGTTTTATTGTCTTTATAAGTATTTACACTTGGTTGTATTGCCAAATAGAGAAGAGTGAAGCTAGTAGAAATAAAACAAATAAAAGTGTAAACAACCATTTAAATGAAGAATGTACATACCATGCTATAACTGCAGATGGTAGACATAAAAGTATAGTAATACATATATTGGCGATGATAAGAAATAGTAATGTTAGGTCAGGACTTAAAAGTGTCAATCAGTTGTGCTCCTTTGAGTAAATGTGTATATAAAAGTTTTTTTATTTTGCAATTATTAATCTACTTGTGATACAATTTAAGTACAAAATCTTTCAATAGGGAAACCTCTTGATTTCAAACCATTTAGGAGTGATTGCCTAAATGGTTTTTATTTTGTACTTATTCATGTATACTCTTATTTGGCATCACAATCACATAAGATGCTAGATGGGAGGTTTTCCTATCATGGAAGGTTTTGTACTTGCTGCATTTACAGCTATATTGTCATTGATCGTATCGGTTTTAACGCCGTTCATCATTGACGCAATTAAACGTTACTTACGTAAGTAGTGTTTTGCTCCACTTCGGTGGGGCTTTTTATTCACAAATTTTTATGGATATGCTAATATTCACTTATGGACTTCGAGTCCGCATACTGGAACTTAGATTCCGTGGCCACTAACTTTGATTAGTGGCTTTTTAATTTGTAATGAATCATGTTGGACTCGAACCAACGACCGGACGGTTATGAGCCGTCTGCTCTAACCAACTGAGCTAATGATTCAGGGAAGCTTTTATAGTCTTCACGGTTGGACTATGTATGCCACCTTAGGGTGCTTTTTTAATTTAGTCGTAGTAAGGAATAGATTTTTCTAACATAGCGTTACTGTCTGCATCATATTCATCATTCCATTCTTTCATATAGTCATCTCGAGAATCTTTTTGATCGCTTGGTGAGGTTTTTCCACCCATTTGTTTAAAGGACATTTGGTTATAAGTAGTACGACCAAGATGACCATTACTAGCTGGTGAAGATGTTCCTTCTTGCCAAGCAGAGCCTGTGGGAGCGGTCCTACTTAGGCGCTTTGTTCCATCCGCAAATACTAAAACATAGTTGTATCCATCATCAACGGGTTCTTTAGATTCCTGAGATGAGACAGGCACATTGTTATCTTGAGAAGATGAATCTTTCTCTGATGATGAGACTTTGGACGACGAATCAGATGATACCTGTGAACTTGAGCTAGCTGATTGAGAAGAGTTTGAGATAGAAATACCTATGAAAAAAACTGCTGCGAGAGCTATAATACCAGCAAATACGGTTAGTAGAATTAGTAGTCCGTTTTTTGATTTTGTTGAGTTATTATTAGAACGAGTTTTGTTATTATTATTCAAAATATTCACACTTTCCGCCACCTTCGGGTGGCTTTTTTATTTGCGATCTTCCATTAGTTCAATAACGAGATAGTCTAAGGAAGATGGTATCTCGTATATATCAATGACATCTTTCCAATTGTCTCGTCCGTTATTGGAAAAATGGTGGTCTAGATATGCATTAATTGCAAATTCATTTGCTGCTCGTTCTGCGTTATCAGATCCATCATATTCATTAAAAGGGCGTATGGCAAAGGGGAACTTAGATCTATTTTTGCCATGACCTAGTTCATGTATGCAAGCAAATCCAATATATCCGTGGACTTTATGATAGCTGCTATTTATGACGGCTTTATTTTTAATTGGGTCATAAAAACTAGGTGTTTCAGATGATAATTTTTCAGAAATAAATAATTCTGTATCAGATTCTCTATAAAGGTCTCTAATGAGTTCAAGATACCAGTCTTCCATAGGCAGGCCTCTAATCTTCTTCGCCGGTTTCCAGAATACGATAGATGATTCTTAAATCCTCTTCTGGAATAGGTTTACCGTTGAAACGAAGTAATCCTCGTTTCTTGAAGTAATCATTTAAATCAACACCGTCAACATCTGGATCACCAGTCAATTGCTTAGGGTGCATCTCATCAGTATTACCTAATAGGTAGTCTACTGATACACCTAGGACATTAGCGACAGAATTCAAAGATACATCGCTCGGTGTAGTGTTCTTCCAGTTGTAAATAGCATTTTGACTTAATCCAGCCTTTTTGGCGGTTTCTTGTAGGCTGTAGCCTCTTGATTTTGCGGTTTCTTTTGTTCGATCAAATATAGTCATGTGGGCGATTCTCCATTTTCAAAGAGAAAAAAATTACAATCATTGTGATTAAGCGTTGACTATTTTTACAACGGTTGTTATTATTAACTCATCAAGTAATTAAGCAATAAAAAACAAACCACTATCACAAGTAACTTTGGCGAGTGAACAATTGATAGCAGTGCTTTTATTGGCTTATTTCGTATGCACTTATTTTACAATAGTTGTAAAAATCAGTCAACAACTTGATAAAAAATATACAGAAAGGAGAAAATATATGTCTTATATTTCAAATCCATGGCTGTTTTTATACGGTCTCTTCCTGTCCATGTGGATGCTATTAATCATGCTTGGTACATGGGCTTATTGCGTTTATAAGAAGGATTATGAACTATTCTGGGGCACAGCAAAGGGATTTAGTCTTTATATACTGTTAGGCCAAGTTCTGACTTGTATTGGGCTATTTTTGAAACTATGAACTTGTAGTGAGTCCATGACTCACTTTCGACAGTATGGCTATCGTCAATATAAGTCGAGAGAGTTCGTCGAGCATCCAGAAGATATTGAGATTCATCTTCTCCTAGGAACAGAAGAATCCTAGATTCCGCTTCTGTAAGAGCATAAAACGAGGCTGATGAACGATCCTCGTAATATGCATTTAGCTTTTCAAGATATGTTGTCAAATCTTTGAACATCAGCTCTCTATTTTGTTTAGCAATACTAAAAGATTCATGTAATTTGCTCGTCTGGTTTTTATAATCATGATTGATTTTCAGTTCATCAAGTTCTTGTTGGTGACGGAGCTTTAGAGATTCTATTTCTTGAGTATTCTGTATTTTCTGTTGTTCTGCATCGTGTTTGTTAGTCTCTTGATGCTGTTTGAAAGAAAAATAGACAGTCAAGGAAGCAGGAATAGCGGTGCATAAACCGGAAATTAATGTAGATGCTAGAAGTACCCAAATATCAACACTCATCATCATTTACCTCATTTTTTATTAATTATCTAAATTATAGCAAAAATAAACATAGGAAGGAGGTGAGACTATGACTGCATTGGAAAAGGAAGCACAAAATGTATATATCGATTTTAAAACTGCAATGTTGCGTTCGGGATTTAAGCAAAAGGAAGTAGCAGAAATGTTAGGTACATCTCAAGCTCAAGTATCACGGGCAATTAAAGGTGGTGCGGATCCAAAAAGTATTGAGCTTCGTAATAAGATGACAAAAATTTTAAATATGCAAACACAGGAGGCATAACAATGGATAACGAATTAATTAACATTCAAACGAATGAACAAGGCGAACAACGAGTTAGTGCTCGAGAGTTACACAAGGCACTTGGTATTAAGGAAAGGTTTAGCCTTTGGTTTGGCAGATATGAAGATATGTTTGTTGCCGGAAGTGATTTTACAAGTGTAGGTTTGCCTACGGTTGTTAATAATGGTGCTACACGAATGCTTGATGACTATTCGCTTTCAGTCGATATGGCCAAGCACATCTCAATGATGACCAAGACTGAACGTGGTAATCAAATTCGAGACTACTTCATTCAAATAGAAAAGCAATGGAACTCACCAGAACTGATGATGGCACGTTCATTACAGTATGCGAACAACAAGCTCATCGGATACGAAAGTAAGATTGCTGAACTCACACCAAAAGCTGAGTTGCACGATAAGTTCATTGCAACTGGCGAGGCAATTGGCGTACGTGAGGCGTCAGCTGAAATGGGAATTAAGCAAAACGAGCTAGTAGATGTACTGCTCAACCATAAGTATATCTATCGACAACAAGGACGTAACGGAAAGTTACAACCGTATAAGAAATATGTACCTAAGTTGTTTACTTTGAAGAGTGGCGGTGTTGGTGAAAATGGTATTGAGTACACACCACGAATGCGAATTACACCATACGGACGAGAATATTTTTATAAGAAGTTTGTTAACCCAGAACAAACAGAATTAGAGATGGAGGAATAGAGATGGATAAGACAAAACGTGATACGAATGTAGCCATGTATCAAAATCAAAAAGCAGCTAAACGAGAAGATGAAGCTTCGATTGATGAAGAATTGATGGAAGATCAAGAATTGCGAGAAATCACATTGGCTATTGTTAACTTGATAGACAAAAATGCTGCCAGTTATGCAAAAAAAAGAAAGAGCACTCAAATTGGCTAATGAGTTGCTCTTTACAAAATTAGTAACTAGTCGTGCTGGCTAGTACTATCTTTAGCGATATTTTCCAGTTCTTTACGCCAATCGATGCTCAGCAAACACATTATAAAACAATAAATGAGGTATAGAAATGAAATTAACAGCAAAGCAAGCGCGTAGTGCATATGTTCAAGGATTAGAACGGTTTGACCCTATCGTTGAAGAGAAGATTAAAAATGTTATGCATACTCAAGACCACATCACATTTTCATATGATGGAGAGGTTGAAGAGCATGGTTGTACAGAGTATGTAGAGTCACATAAGACCGACATTGAAGAGCTGAAGTACGAGGTAGGCACCAATAATGATGGTGTGACGATTAAGTGGTAGGGATAGTTTATGGAAAAAGAAGTTAAAATGCCGTCTCGCGATGAAGAGTGGATTTCAGGACCTCAGGTTTGTTTAATACTAAATATTAATAAAGACACTCTTAATAGCAAAGTTCGTGTAGATCCTAATTTTGTAAAGATGGGTGTTGAAATTGACCTGGTACAAGGAAAGTTCTCACAATATCTGGTTAGAAAATATGCACGGAGGGAATACAAATGACAGGACCTTTAATAGTAACGATAACTTTTATTTTGGCAGCAGTTGGCCTAGGGACAATAATTACCGACCTTTCTTATTACAAGCCATTCCGTAAGCCATTACATGTAATGGGTTATTTAATCTTATGGGGGTTACTTGGAAGAGACTATGCAGAAGAAGTTGCAGTAAGTAAAGAATGGAAGGAGCAAACGAAATGGTTAGCAGATTAAGACAACTAAGGCTAGATGTGGGCGAAACTATCATATACGTTAGCAAGCAATTAAAAATAGACCCTAATACTCTATCTAGATATGAACTAGGCAAACGACAGCCTGATAAAGAAGCATGGATTAAACTCGCTAATTATTATGATGTGTCACTCGACTATTTGATGGGAAGAACAGATGAATAGACTAAAAGAATTACGAGAGTCTCAAAATTTATCACAGACAGAATTAGCTTCAAAATTAGGATTAGTAATTAATTCATACAGCAATTATGAACGTAATGAAAGAACGCCGAATTATAAAGTGTTATGGGAGATTGCTGATTTTTATGGGACTAGCATTGATTATATTGTTGGTCGAACTGATGAAAAATACGTAAATAAAAAAGCGAACTCTGCTGCAACAGAGAACGCTTCGGGAGTAAATAGGTTATGAAGAAATTTACTCCTAAACTATAACACGAAGAAATGAGGGCAGGCAAATGGAACCAATAAAAAATTTTTTCGAATTAGTAAGTCTTGTTATAAAGACAGCCTTTATTAAAGAGGTGTTTCCTTATACTATCTGGTTCTTAGTGACAGCCATTCTGATGGTGTTAAATCTATCTCATTAACCTTGTTTTTGAATTTTTTTCGATTTGTTTGAGTAATGATTTTAGTTATTTCAACATTCTTAGGGAGTTTTATCTCAATGAAAAGTAAATCATTATGCCAAGGAAGAAAGTTTTTAAACGGTAAGTCAGAGTACAAATTTTCAACATCTGTCATTTTTGTAAAAGGAACATTATATATTTTTCCATCTGAACACATTATTGAAATGGCAAGAATTGAAATAGGTTGGGGAGAATAATTTGAATAAGAAATAACTAATTTGGAAATGTGTTCAGCATTTTTCATTTTATATTGAAACAATGAAATGACCTTTAAATCTGGGATATATTCAACAATTTTTAATGCAACAGTTATGGCTGAAAAGACAAAAGCAAATATAGATAAAATATTAAAAACCGACATTATAAGTACCTCGTTTTATGAAGAGTATAGCAAAAAGGAGTGATTAAATGAAAGATGAAGTACCAGATGCACGCATTGATCCACCAGATGATGATGAACCTGTAGGCTTTGATTTTGAAGACACCGAGATTTACTCAGGTCAATATGTATGGATTGATGTAGACGGAAATTATATTGATGAGGAATTGGTTACTCCATATTTTGAAAGATATTTACGATTTATGGGTGCCAAGGTCATTGAACTAGGAGATTAATATGCAACGAAATATACGATTAGATCCAACTCCAGAATTGAATGAAGCATTAGCAAAATTTCAAGATGAGTTAACACAGCCAACCAAAAACCATAAAGGGCACTTTGGAAACTATGCTGATTTATCAGACATTACTAAATCTATTAAGAAAATTGCTCCTAAACATGGATTGAGCTATCAACAAGAAATTATCACAGACATTGATGCAAACGGAAAGCGAATGAGTCAGGTTATTACTTATATTCGCCATACATCAGGAGAAGTAATTGCCTTAGAGGGGTTACCTGTTGACATTGGAACAACACCGCAACAAATGTTGGCCAACAATACGTATGCCCGTCGTGGAAGCTTAGCTACAGCATTTGGAGTGGTTGCCGATGAAGATGATGATGGGGAGCAAATAACGGCAGTTAAGCAAGAACAGCTGAAGCAAGACGAGGTTAGAAAAGCCATCATTGCCCGTCTGAAAGAAAAATTGAAAAAGGTACCAAAAGCGAAAATTGATCAAGTATTTGCAACTGCGGGATTAGATACACATGCTAACACTGATAATGGATTAAACAAATTGTCTGCGAACACTGCTTCTCTTTTAGCAGGGGCAGCCATTTATAGCATTAATGATGCTGGGCTAGAGTAATGGAGCTTTGGGGACGCATGATTGGTGTGCAGGGTAATATTGTAAGATTTGCAGCAGAGAACCCAGAAGAACTTGCAACCTTATCTTTGTATACACATGAAGATTATCCAGAAGCTGTGTTGAATATACCTGATAATCGGAAGATTAGTGCAGTGCAGCGTAAGAAAGCCTATGCCTTGCTTCATGACATGGCTAAGCAAATTGGACAAGATGAAAGTAGTTTTAAAGATGCAATGAAAAAATTATTTGTAGAAGAAACGGGAGAAGAAACATTTTCATTTAGTGACACAGATATGACGACAGCAAGATATTTCATTAGCTTTTTATTAGACTATGCGCTTAAATGGCATATTCCGCTCTCTAAGAGCGCTTTGTCATATCAAGATGATTTAGACATGTATATGTATCAATCGCTTAAATACAGGAGCTGTGTGCTTTGTGGGAAACATGCAGATGTACACCACGTTGATGCAATTGGAAATAATCAATTTAGAGCATTAGCGGATCATCGAGAAAAGCGATTGGTGGCTTTGTGTCGTATTCACCATCAAGAGGCTGGGAATATGGGCTGGCCTACTTTTTCAGACTTATACCACGTTAAAGGAATTTACTTAGAACCCAAAATGCTAAATCAATTAGGCATTATGACTTATGAAAGGATGAAACAAATCGATGATAAACAGAACCGTACTGGTTGGAAGACTAACTAAAGATTTGGACTTGAAGTATACGAGTTCAGGAACGGCTGTGGGGAGTTTTAACCTGGCAGTCAATCGACAATTTACTAATGCGAATGGGGAACGTGAGACAGACTTTATTAACTGTGTGATTTGGCGTAAATCAGCTGAAAACTTAGCCAACTTTACAGGAAAAGGTTCGCTAATTGCCATAGAGGGACGGATTCAAACACGTAACTATGAGAATCAACAGGGACAACGAATTTATGTCACTGAGGTAGTGGTAGATAATTTTTCATTATTAGAGAGTCGAGCTGAAAGTGAACAACGTAAGAATGCAGTACAGCAGAATAATGGTGGATTTGGTGATACTTCACAAACACCTAATGCGTTTGGAAATAATGCGGCAGGTAATGTGTATAACGCACAAAGTCAAAATACAGGCATGCCAGCCAATGGACCTTTTGCGGATGGTCAAGAAGTCAATATTTCAGACGATGACTTACCATTCTAGGAGGTTGCAGTATGGCCAAAGTAATTAAAGCACGGAAAAAAGGTTTTACGACAACATCTAATGTGATAACGGAAGACAGCAGGTTACATTGGTATTCGCGAGGCATTTTTTACTATATGTTTGCTCAATCTGCTGACTGGCAGTTCTATACAAGTGAACTTGTCAATCATTCTGATCAGGATGGGATTGATTTATTAAGAAAAGGATTACGAGAACTTGAAGATTATGGATATTTAAAGCGAGTTCAACAAAAAGACGGTAATGGACGATTTGGAAGATATGATTGGTTTATTTCAGACGAACCAATGTTTGATGTACCGGACACGGATTTACCGGATACGGTGTCACCGGACACGGCATTACCGGACACGGTGAATCCAACACTAACAAATACTAATAAAACAAATACTAATAAAACAAGTACTAATAATACTGAGGATGATGATGAACAAGTCATTAATACAAGCGTGAAAAAAGCATTTAATGAAAACAAGCTGCAAAATCAAAATGAATATTCAGCGGTAGTGACGAAACGGTTATTGCCACTAGTTAAAAATGTTGATTCAGTTAAAGAGCTGAACGCAATGTTTGATGATGCACTGAAAGACGCATTAGATAAATCTAACTTAGGTAAAGTCCAAAAACCAGTTAGTTATGCAATCACAATTGTTAGCAACGCAGTCGATTGGGGCGCAAAGAATTATGATCAGTTTATAAAATTTACCAAGAGCGAACAGCGACTTCTAAATCAAGATTCTGTTCCGAAAATTGTGACAGATATTGATATACAAAGCCTAGATTTAACGCAATTAAAGAAAGAGGAACAAAACAATGAGTGATCTTAAACGGTATGTAATTATTGATGATGATAACGGTGTCTTTGAAGGTAAGGCATACTACAACGAAGATGATGCAAAAGTACGAGCCTTTGATGCATTAAAGAGTGGTGAAATAAAGAACCATTTCAGTTGTGTAGATGTACAAGAAATTAGTTTCTAAATAAAGAGAGGTACTTTGGTGGGACCAGTGGTGGGTGTTAGGAGTTTAGTATGAAAACAAAAACTGAAATTATTAATCAGAGCAACGTAAAAATTATAAAAGAAGCAGAAGATGGCTTTGCTTTAATTTGGCTAGATTGGATTGTAATTTTGAGTAATGGTGGTAACTGGGAGCACGTTAGCATCAGTAATAAAAATCGTAAGCGTATGCCTGACTGGCAGACGATGCAGAAACTTAAGCAACTTATTTTTAAACCTGACGAAACGGCTATGCAATTACATCCAGCTGACGATGACTACATTAGTCCAGCAACTGATGGCATAAAAAATGGTGTTGAAGTTTTACATTTATGGCGCCCAACAAAGACAACGATTCCATTACAGCCAAAAGAATTTGTTTAAAGTATGAGTATTAATTAGGAAATAATATGGATTCTAATTTTATTGTGGCTAGTAATCGACTTAATAATTATTTGGATTATAGGGAGAATAGATGAATAAATTAAAGAAGATTGAAGAAAAAGTAAGCAAACGACAACGAACGTTGTATGTATTGTTTGTGACATCGTTAGTTATGTTTGGATATTGGAATAGTTGGCAGTATATCCCCTGGTCATTGCGATTTACACTGCTTACATTGATGTTTATTTTTATTATTTTTAGTTGTCAGGCGGATATGTACAGCGAGCAACTGAAGAGGTCAAAAGAACACTTGAATTTGCAAGCTAATGAAATCGCACTTAAGAAAGAAAAAATTCGTGAGCAACAAAATCGTATCAACGAATGGGTGAATTAATGGCTTATCAAGTAAAGACAAAATCAGAAGTTACGAATGAAGAGACAGTTGTTGAACAATGCATGACACATGAGCAAGCTACCCGAGAAGCATTAAAGTTAACGAATCAAGGTGTGAAAGCATGGATTGAAAAGATTGGAGAGTAGTCATGAGTGAACAAGAAAAGCATTACATTGTACATTTTACTGGAGCAAGAGATGATGCTCCTGGAATATTCCCGATGGTGGCTTATCAAAACGATGAAGGCCGACCAATTGTAATAGATCCAAACGAGCATGAAGAGACTTTCACATATGCTGAAGGGTTCACATATGACGTAGCTAAAGTATACAAGCGTCAAACACATGGTGAATTAGAAGAGGTGAAGAAATCATGAGTGAACTAGAACAAGTATCTAAAGAGATGATGGATGAGTTAGAGGATTTTGGAAGACATACGTTTGATATTGGAATGAACCTATTTTTTAAAAACTGCTATCCGGAGTTGGAACATTACCGTTGTACGCACGGTGTAGGTCTTGATTTTAACGTGTTCTTAAAAATCATTAAGCATGTTAATGGCGACCCGCAATTTGAAGCAGAGAAGCCTAAAAAGTGGATTGTAAGGTCTAAGAAAATAGATTTATTTACTGGGTATTGGTTTTTAGCGTTAAATAAACATGGACTTATGAATTTATACTTTGGCGATAAATATACACCTTACAAATTTGATACACGAGAAGAAGCAGAAAAGTGGAGTAATCCACAAACAGAAGTAGTTGAGGTGGAATAGTGAGTAACGTTGGTAAGAAATTTAAAACACGCTATAAAAGTGAGTTTACGGGCGAAGGTCCAACTGGAGTTTGTAAAAAAGAAAAAGTGGTTCGTGATTTAGGACGTTTTGTTCTGATTGATTTTGGATACGTTACAACATGGTGTTTCACTCGTGAACTTGATGAGGTAGAAGAGTAATGAAATACGCTATTAAAACTGGAAGTAATAACAACGGTGAAATATTATATTTTCAACACTTTGGCAGCGGTTGTATTCAGCCAGTTGAAATTGGAGCGACCGAACCTCAAATATGGGAGTCATTAGAAGAAACAAAAATCCAACTAAAAGTGGCTAATATATTGACGGCGATGTTTGAAGATGATGGCAGAATAGAATTTGGATATGAAATCGTAGAGGTAGAAGATGATTAAATACGCATTTAAAGGATTATGTAGTAATTTTGTTCAATCAATTGTTTATGTTGGATTTGCACTTTTAATTGCAAAAATAGGTGGTTATCAAGCAACGTGGCAATTAATTTGGATTGCAGTAGCTGTAATTTCATTAGTACTTAATGTGGGAAATGCCCTGATTAAAATAAAATGTTCATCAGATCAGCTATCTAAAGTAATTGAATTCATGGACAACAATAAAGGTTTTTAGTTTATATTTGTGTTATTTGCAGTTAGGTTTAGGTTAAAATGAATGTTGAATAAAATTAAAAACTTAAATTTAACCGTAGAAAGGAGGCCGAGATGAGTTTAGTTGAAATTGAACCAGAAGTGCGTAGAGAATTAGCAAAGCGAGTTAAGTATCTTAAACGGTATGGGGACAAGCATAATCGAAAGCTACCTGACACGATGATTGCTCGAAAAATTAAGATTACAGCACCAACGTTGGCTAAATTTTTGGATAAGCAAACAGTAACGGTGCATCAAGATACGTATTGCAAAGTTGTTGAATGGCTAGAAAAAGACAAATAAAAAACACCACTTTATGGGGAAGTGGTGTTACATGGATTGGGCTATATGGGAGTAAGTTGAAAAAGAAGGTAACAATCCATGCACAAATATCATAACATAAAAAACGCCCAGCAAATACTAGGCGCCTTTGATTTAAAGCAATATAATTATAACATGGAGGGCAAAGGTTGGCTGATAAATATGACAAGATGTTAGAGAACTATTTTTTAGGCAATTATCCTAACCTAATTCAAATTCGGATATTGGAGCTAAGCGTCAGTAACAACACTGATGAAAATGTTGGGGGTGGAAAAGCTCAATTTAAGTATGATAAAACGATTGAAAATAAGCTGGCTAGATATGAGCAAGATGAACAACTGGCTGAACTTAAGAGCCAAGAGTTTCTGATCAAGACATGGTTTACAGTATTATGTCCAGAACGGCAACAGGTAATTAGGGACCGATACCGAAACCGACATACGAGCTGGAAACAAATAGCTACTGCAGGGAATATAACAGAACGAACTGCTAGAAAATGGCGAGATGACTTTAAAGATGTGATCAAAGAATGGATAAAGTGAAACCATGGGCCGGAATTTTTGCAAACTTAACCGTTTTTGACTAAAAAAAGGTGTTATTATGATAGTGTTGAATAATTAGATGATGGTTATTCAACAAGCTAATGAATCAACTCCTTGATTCTTATTTAATCTGGTTAGACACGTAGCTTAATGGTAAAGCCACATACTTAGGTATATTTGCAGGTTCGATTCCTGTCGTGTCTATAAAGAATAGATATTTAAACCTAACTATTTAAATAGCATGGGGCTTTAATATGTAGATTTAATTTGATAGAATATGTTTAAGTGCTAATGGTGCTGAATATATAAAGAGAGGGGGAGAATATAATGTCTCAAGAAAATAGTAAGGAAGAAGAGAAGTCATCACTTAGTCCTCAAGAAGAAGTGAAGTCTACTCCAGAAGCCCCTGATTATAAGAAGGCTGACTAAAACTTTAGCAGTTTTCAATTGTTAGATGAGAGTAATTTATTAAAAGACAGACACATCTGCAGATGTATCTGTCTTTTTTACTGGATTTAAATATAATGAATAAAGCCGTCAAACGTGGGTCGTAGGTTCAAATCCTACTGGGGGCATTGAAGAGTAAAACATAGTAATGAAGAGTAAACTAGGTATAAATCGACCTAGTTTAGAGTTATCCACAAGTACATGTAAACTGGTCGATTTCGACCAGTTAAAGATACGAATGTAAAACAAATACGCAAGTTAGACCATGTTAGGTCTGTCAGAGATGACAGGCTTTTTATTTTGGGCATAGTTACTGAACTTTGGTATAATTTACTTATTAAATGACAGGAGACTTTAGATTATGACATGGGTTCAATTAGGAAGTGGCTTAATAGTTATCTTGGGAGTTCTTTACTGGGGATTTGCTAAAAAAATTCCAGATATGTTTAGAGATGCGCTAAAGCAAAATAGAAATTTTAATTTTGATAAGCAATTACAAATTGATAACTATTATCGTTTAAATGGACAATCAGATATGCAAAAGCTAATTTTGGAATGGTCAAATTTATTAATCGATAATGAAGGAACTAAAAAGATGGGGCCGTTCGGTTTGCTTGCATTGCAAGGGCAAACAATAGGGTATGCATCAGAAAAAACAATAAAAACAGTTGGAAACTTTATGCAGTTTTTGTATGTCCAGAATACTCAAGATAATTCAGAACAGAACCAATCTGAAAATAAAAAAGGCGATGAAGATACATATACATTTATAGCTTTCATAGCAGTAATTGTTTCATTATTAAAACAAGATTTTACAGGTCAATCATTTGATCCAATTGACCTGATAAGAATAAAAATTAATGATTTAAATAAAATCAGCGAAGCAAGATACCGAGATGAAATTAGAAAAATTAAGGAATAGGAGATAACGCATTATGGCAACTTGGATAATAGCATTTGGCATTTCAATAATTATTGGTTTTTTAATTGTTTATTGTCTAATAAAATGGTTGTCAAAACATTAAAGAGTAATCATTAAGTTGGTTGCTCTTTTTTGTTGTTTCAATTAAGAGTAGAATGAACCGTAGTTGAAAATGGAGGATTTATTTATGGAAAAATATACTCTTTTAAACGGAATGTCTATTCCGAAAATTGGTTTTGGAACATATAAACTAAATGGAACAAGTGGTGCAAATTCGATTAAACATGCCATCGATAATGGATATAGATTAATCGATACTGCATACAACTATGAAAATGAGGGTGCTGTAGGTCAAGGTATCCAAACATCTAAAGTAGATCGTTCTGAAGTGCTAGTTACATCAAAATTGCCAGGACGATACTATCACGAAAATAGTATTGAGACCATTCAAGAATCTTTGTATAGAAGTCAACTTGATTACTTTGATCTTTATTTATTGCACTGGCCTAATCCTGAAGACGACCACTATGTTGAAGCATGGGAAACACTCATAGAAGCACAGAAGTTTGGGTTAGTGCGCAATATTGGTGTATGTAATTTCTTACCGGAACATATTGATCGTCTGGAAAAGGAAACCGGTGTGTTACCAGTTATCAACCAAATTGAATTACATCCATTGTTTAATCAAAAAGAACAACGAGCATACAATGAGAGTAAAGGAATTTTAACTGAAGCATGGAGTCCTTTAGGAAGAGCAAGTAGCGTCTTAGAAGACGAAACTTTACAACAAATTGCCAAAAGTCATAATAAAAATGTTGGGCAAATTATATTACGTTGGGAGATTCAGTTAGGAGTTGTACCTATTCCTAAGTCGTCGAGTGATAAAAATCAGTTGGCAAACTTAGATGTTTTTGATTTTATGTTAAGCGATTCGGAAATGATGAACATTAATTCTATGTCACGACCGGATGGGAGAACACATGACCAAAACCCGGAAACGTATCAAGAATTTTAAGTAAGTGTAGCTAATCAACATTAAGGGTTTTCAATTTTTTAATTCGGTGGTTGGATTGAATGTAATGTTTATTACTTGACAAGTATTAAAGATAGAAAGTTAAGATAATAGCACTTTATAAATTTAAAATGTATTAAGAGTAACCGATGGGTTGCTCTTTTTTGTATGGTGCTTTTTATAAGAATTAAAGTTGATTTAAGGTAATGGTATATATAATAACTTTGTTAATTGTTGCACTTGTATTTTATTTTGGAGGAATTTGATTATGTTTAGTAAGAAAATGTTTATTTTGGCAACTGTTGTATCATCGATAGGGTTTGGTATAGCTGCACCAAATATTCATGCTGATAATGTAGCAAATGCTACATCTTCACAAGTAAGTAATTCTGCAAAGTACACAGATGGTATGTACCAAGTCAATACAACATACTTGAAGCAAGGAACGACTAACGCTTCAACAATGGGGAAATACATGTCAGCTGTAAGTGATGTAACTATTAAGGGAAATACAGCAAAACTTACTATTTCAGCTAACAGTGCATCGTCTGCAAAGATGATTACAGGATTTTCAATTAATGGAACATCTGGAGTTAAGAACGGTAATTCATGGACATTCACATTACCAACTAGTGTATTAGAGAATACATTAAATGGACATGTTGATATTAATGTGATTTTCTTTACAGAGAGTCAACCAGTCGACGTTAAGCTAGATATGTCTAGTGTTAATTAAAAATATAAAAAAGAGGACTTTGTAAAGTGGTTCTCTTTTTTTGTGCACAAAACTTGGAGGGATGTTATGCCAAGAGTTAAACAATGTCGTAAGGTTGGATGCCATAGTCTTGCAACTAACGGCAGAGCATACTGTGATGCGCACCAGGATTTAGAAGAAGCAGACAGGAATAGGCATGATAAGTATATGACGCAGAGATATAACAAACAGATACGTAATAGGGATGGGACTAAAAGAGAACAAACGTCATTCTATCGAACCAAACAATGGGTTGAGTTGCGTAAGGTTGTGTTGAATCGAGACAGTTATCTGTGTCAGTACTGTGCAGTGCATGGACGAGTAACACCTGCTAAGGTAGTAGACCATATTGTTCCTATAGAGTACGACACAGACAGAAAGGCAGATGTCACGAACTTATCGGTTATATGTGGTCGTTGTCACTCTAAAAAGACAGCATGGGAACAACATTATTATGGAACAGGACAGCAACAAAATAAAAAGAAAGTCCCCGAAATAAAATCAACGGGGGCAATCGCAAAATTAATTGAAAAATAATTTAGACCCCCCTGTAGTTGTGAGTAAAAAGGAGCGCACACAGTTCGTGTTCTCGTAAAAATATCGGATTTTGAAAACTTTTTTTCAAACAAAAAACGCCCACCGTGGACGTTTGTAGTAGATATATGAGAGAAAAATGCACCTAAGTAATTTAGAAAGGAGTTGATCAATGACAAAAGGAATTTCAGACGAACCACCACGTTATCTGAAAGGTGAAGCGCGGAATTTATGGAAAAGATTAGTGCCAGTTTTGAAAGAGAATTTCGATGTTCAACTCTTGGATAAAACTATTATTGAGAGCATTTGTATTAACTATGAAATTTTGAGACGAAGCTATGATGAAATCAATTCAGAAGATGGCGTGGGTATTCATTACTGGTCAGAAAGCGGTATGTTGAAATCAAATCCCGCCATTACAGATATTGATCGCGCAAGTAAAAATATAAAGGCTGGATGTGAAGCCTTAGGGATGACACCCAAAGCACGGGCTGAATTATTGGACTTGATAGATGATACAGACAAAGATGACATATCAATTATGGACGAGTTAAGAAAGGCGGCGGGTGGATAACATATGAAAAAGTTAGATTTAACCAAATCGAAAGATGTATTAGGCTCATTCTTAACTTTTGATTCATCTAATATTAAACACAAATACACTGATGAAGCAACCTGCTATGCATTTCGTGTTCTAGAAGGTAAGCAAATTGCAGGTTATCAATTACAATTAGCTTGCTTACGCCATGTTCGAGATTTAATGCGAGTTGAAGAGCAGGACCCAGAGTTTCCATATTTTTATAGTAAAGAAAAAGTAAATAGTATTTTGACTTTTGCAAAATTATGCCCCGATCCAGATGCTGGGAAACCATTACCGTTGATGCCTTGGCAAAAATTTATCTTGTGTCAATTAATAGGTTGGCGAACGTCAGACAGAGATGATAAGCGATTTACTTTAGCTAGTGTAAGTGTAGCTCGTAAACAAGGTAAAACATACTTTGCTGCTATTATCCTAGCTTATTCTTTCTTATTGGAAAGTATCGGTATGCATAACCAAGACTTTTTAGCAGCGGCAAATACATCTGATCAAACTGCCAAATTATATGGATATGTCAGCGACATGATTAGTTTGTTGATTGAGAAGCAACCACTTTATCGTGAATATGCAAAACAAACCGGAATGATTGTTCAAGAGAAACAAATCATAGCAAAAAAGGTGCGAAATAGGTTAGTAAAGGTGTCAAATGAATCCGGTAAATATGATGGGTACCATTTTACAACTGCAGTCTATGATGAAGCTGGTGATGAAAAAGCAGGAAAGTATACATCACGAATAACAACAGGACAGCAAGATGTTCAGTATCATCAATTTATTAAGATTTCTACAGCTTACGAGTTTTTGGGGACGGAATTTCATAACGGATTGAGACGTGGCCAAGAAGTGATGGAGCAGGATTGGAATCGTGAATCTGATTTTGAGTTGTGGTTAGTTTGGGCACAAGATGATGAAAATGAAGTATATCAGCCAGAAACGTGGGAAAAGTCAACACCGTTGATAGGTATGGCAGAGCGACATGATTCAACGATTGATTCATTGATGAAATTACGCGAAACCATGATAACCGAGGGGAAATTAGCAGAATTTCAAAATAAATCTATGAATGTTTACTTGCAAGATTCGAATAAATCATATTTAAAGTTAGCAGATATTGATAATGCAATTGTTCAAGATTTTAGTATAGACAGACGGCCAGTATATATCGGATTTGATTATTCTATGATGAGTGATAATACAGGAATTGCGTTTGTATACCCATATATGGAAAACGGTAGTCCAAAGTGGCATATCGAGCAACATTCGTTTATACCTTGGGAAAAAGCCGGTTCAATTGAAGCGAAGGAAAAACAAGACGGCATTATGTATCGGAAACTTGCCGAAAAAGGCTTTTGTACTATTACATCGCACCCACAAGGAATGGTAAATGATGACCAAATATACCGTTGGTTAATGAATTATGTTGATGAACATATGCTGGATGTTCAACTTTTCGAATATGATCCTTATGGATTGACGAAATGGGCAAAACAATTGGGAATCAATGTAGATTGGCAATATATGCCAGTTAAACAAACGACGCCTTATGTAATGCACCCAACTAAATTTTTACAAACTGCTTTTGTGGAAGGTTCGATTACTCGTTTAGACGATAAAGTGATGGAAAAAGCTTTATTAAATGCAGTGATTAAGGAAGATAAAATTGGCATTCAAGTTGACAAAGATAAAGCAACTCTGAAGATTGACGTTGTTGATGCAATTATTGATGCTTTATATCAAGGAATGTATCATTTTGAAGAATATGCTGAAATCAACGATCCAAAGAAGCGTGTTGAAAACATGTCAAATGAAGCTAAAGCAGAATGGATTTTCTCGGAAGATGGTGGAATTATGACTGAAGATGAAATGAACAAACTGCAAAAGGAACTTGAAAGATTGGAGATGAATGATGATGTTTAAGAAATTATTTTCAAACATTTGGACTATTTTGGATTTACTATTTTTTATAGCTGCTGCAATTACATTTAATTGTGGCGGCTTTTATTTAGGTCAAATTTGGGGATATGTGACGCTGACACTAACTTTTATTATAGCGGGGGTCATTGTTGAACAAATTCAAGTGAATAAAGGTGGTGATGCTTAATGCCCATGTTACGACCACCTAAGTTTCTGAATGAAACTGGGAACAAAACGTTGGATGTATCAACTAATGGGCTATCAATTGATAATGAAAATATTTTGAGCAAACTTGGTTTAAATAACGATTATGTAAATGCTAACGATGCATTACGTGATTCCGATATTTATGCCATTATTTCAAGATTAAGTTTTGATTTGGTGTCAGCAAAAGTACATACGGAACAAAGCAAGACAAGCTTTATTTTGCAGAATCCGACACCAATGACAAACCAATTAGCATTTTGGCAGTCTGTTTATGCACAGTTATTGTTAGGGGGTGAGGCGTTCGCTTATATTTGGAGAAATAAAAATGCACAGATTAAGTCGTTTGAATACTTAAGACCAAGTCAAGTTCAAACTGTACGTTTGATGAATGGGGCAGGTTTAATGTACAACGCAACTTTTGATGAGCCAGCAGTTGGTTTTGTTCAAGGAATACCTAGTGGAGATATGCTACATTTTCGTCTGATGAGTACGAATGGTGGAAAGACGGGGATTAGTCCTCTTTCAGCATTAGGGGATGAATTTCAAATTAAGCGTGAAGCTAATAGACTATCGTTGACATCGCTTGCGAAGTCGGTGTTTACGCCAGGTATTTTAAAAGTTGGTGTTGAAAAAGGTGGTTTACAAGGTGCGGTAGAAAAAACAGCATTATCACGATCATTTATGAAGAGACTGGAGTCATCAAAGGGTGGCCCAATTGTATTAGATGAATTGGAAAGCTTTACACCATTCGAAGTTAAAAATGATATTTCAAAATTATTGGCATCAACCGATTGGACAAGAAACAATATTGCTAAAGTTTATGGTGTTGATGATAGTCAGTTAAATGGTAATGGTGATCAACAATCATCTATCCAAATGCAAATGGAGCAATATATTAAAAGTTTGCGGCGTTTTGCAATTACGATTGAAGCGGAATTAAGTAATAAACTCAACGATAACGTAGAGTTAGATTTGAGACCAGTTTATGACATTTTGGGTGGTAATACAGTTAGGGAAGTTTCTGATTTAATGAAAGATGGTGCTTTAACTTCAGGAGAAGCAAAACTTTTACTTAAAGAGCGCGGATATTTAAGTAAAGATTTTCCTGATATACCAGAAACCAATCCTAGATTTATAAAGGAAGGAGGTACGAACAATGAAAACACTTGATTTAATTGGGCCGGTTGTCGGAAATGATTCAAGTTGGATTTACGACTTTTTAGAAATTGATTGTATTAGCCCTAATAAGGTTAAAAGTACATTGAATGACTTAGGAGATGATGATTTAACAATTAATTTATCTTCAGGCGGTGGAGAAGTGACGGCGGCAAGTGAAATATATACTGCTTTACGTCAAATTGACAAGGAAGTGACTATTAATATCACTGGTATGGCAGCAAGTGCGGCGTCAGTAATTGCAATGGGAGCGAATATTGTTAATATTTCGCCAACTGCTCAATTTATGATCCATCAAGCTAGTGTATCTGAAACAGCAGGAAATAAAGATAAACTAACTCATGTTGCGGACATGCTTGATAAGACGGACCAATCTATTGCACAGGCATATGTCGAACGAACAGGCGTTTCAATGGATGAGATTGCAAAGATGATGGCAGACGAAACCTTTTTAACAGCTACAGAAGCAGTTGAGTATGGTTTTGCTGACAATATTATGTTTGCTAATCAGGCTACTGCAAAGGCTACAAATTCCATTGAAACAGGTTTGTTATCAACGGATGCAATTAATAAGGTAGGTACATTAATTGCTAAGCAATCACAAAATAAAAATTCACAAAAGAACAAGACAAATAACAACGGAAGTCGTCTAGCACAACGAAGTGCTAAGGCGACTATTTTATTGGAGGATTAAAAATGACTATTAATGAATTAAATGATGCATGGGTAAATGCGGGACAAAAGGTGTCTGACTTACAAGCTGAGGCAAACGCCATGGTAAACGTCGATGATGTAACGGTTGAAGACATTACTAAGGTGCAAAACAATGTTAAGGCAGCAAAAGCGCAACGAGACTTGGCATATCAAAACTTGGTGGATGCGCGTGCAGAAGAAGTGGCTTCAATGAGTGATAAGGATGTACAACCACTTAATGGTGAGGAGAAAGCGGACAAGATTAAGTTTATTGATGAATTTAAGGGAATGATGAAGAATGATCCAACAATCATTAACTCTCTAACCTCATCTACTGATGAACAAGGAAACGCAGCTGGATTAACAATTCCGGTTGATGTACAAACTGCCATTCATCAATTGATGCGCCAATACGATTCATTGGAACAATATGTTAATCATGAGTCTGTAACTACAGCTTCAGGAAGCCGAGTATATGAAAAGTTCTCTGAAATTACACCACTTGTAAATCTTGATGATGAAGAAGGTGAGATTAAAGAACAAGACGCACCTAAGCTAACCCTTATTAAGTATGTAATTAAGCGATATGCAGGAATTAATACAGTTACTAATTCATTGCTTAAGGATACGGCAGACAATATCCTACAATGGCTAACTACTTGGATTGCTCGTAAGGTAGTTGTTACACGAAATCAAGCTATTATTGAAAAAATGAATGCTGTACCATCTAAGCAAACTTTGAGTAAGTTTGACGATATTAAGGACTTGCAAAATAAGACATTGGACCCAGCACTATTATCAACATCTATGTTTATTACTAATCAATCAGGATTTTCTGAATTGGCCAAGGTTAAGGATGCACATGGTGAATATTTGATTCAACCGGTTGTTACTCAACCTGAAGTTAAGCAAATTGGTGGAAAGCAGGTTGTAGTAGTGGCCGACCGATGGTTGCCAAATCAAGCCAAGGATACGTTCCCATTGTACTTTGGAGATATGAAGCAAGCTATTACACTTTATGATCGCGAGCATATGTCATTGTTGTCAACAAATATCGGAGGTGGTGCATTCGAACATGACCAAACAAAGGTACGTGTTATTGACCGCTTTGATGTGGAAGCAACAGATTCAGATGCCTTGATTTCGGCATCATTTAAGAAGATTGCAGATCAACCAGCAGCTACTGCACCTACAGCTTAGTGAAGTGAGCGTGGCATATGGGTGATAATGAAAAAAGTGAGTTATTAGAACAACTAAAATTGTCGCTTAGGCTGGATATGGAAGAAGATGATGAGTTGCTTAATTTGTATATTGATGCGGCTTCTAGCTATATAAAAGGAGCAGTTGGTGATAGTGAATCATTCTGGGAAGACGATTCAATCAAGCCGATGTTCAAGACTGCTCTAATCGCGCAAGCAAGTGGATATTATGCAGCAAGAACTTCATTAACTAACATTCCAATGTATCCAATTAATATGGCTGTAAACTCTATTGTCGGACAAATGCGTGGACGCTATGAAGTGTATCTTGAATTAAAGGATGTAACAGATGAAAATCAATCCAAATCAATTTAACCATAGGGTGGCATTTGGTTATTTGCGTGAAGATGAATATGATGCTAATGGTCAAAAATTAGAAGAGTTTGTTTCTGAATTTAAACTTTGGTTTGGTTATCGTCAACAAACGTTGAATCAACAATATACATTGGAAGGCCTTGATATTAAAAAGACTAAATTAATTGCGGTGCGTCATTCTCACAAAATTAAAGAGAGTATGTATTGTCAAATTGATGATGATCTCTTTAAAATCGTGACACTTAGTGCTGATGAGCGAAATGGAACTGGTTTAAATTCATATGACATCTTAACGCTTCAATTAATCGAGAAGAGAGGTGCTTGATAGCTTTGGACGATGATTTTGAAACTCAAATGAATAAATTAGTACACGATGTTGGCGGAATAGTTAATATTTCAGTTGATGATAGACAAAAAGTAACCAAAGTTGGCGCTTTGGCAATGCAAAAAGTGATAGAAGAGGAAACGAAAAAAAGTCATTTCAATAGTGGCCGTGATACATCAAAATTTGAACATTTGGCTGATTCCGTAACCTCTGGAAGATTAGCTGGTACACGAATTGATGGCACGTCAGCAGTGGGATTCTCTACAAATGATGTAAATCATGCACGAATTGCGAGGTTTTTAAATGATGGCACTATAAAAATGCCTGGTGATTCATTTTATGACCAAGCTATAGAGACGGCTAAAGAACCTGTGTTTATGGCTGAAGCAGCAGCATTAGCTAAAATTCAGGAGAAGAAGGGCCTATGAGTTTATTAATGGAAGCGTATCGGCAAATTAAACTGGAAGCTGTTTGGGCCGATGCTATACGAGTAAATGCTTTAAAAGCAGATGAAGATAAAAACAAAACACTGATTCTCGTTAGGAATAGCACGAGTGGAGTCGGTGATTATGGTAGTAATCAATTTAATACTTATGAAGGAAGCGTTCAAATTCAAATATTTTTGAGTTTAAATGCTTCTTTTGATTTAGAAGAAAAGTTAATAGCACTGATGAATGCTTTAAATCAGGGTGGTTGGCAAATAAATGAAGTGAAGCCTGCTATACCTGATCCAGATACAAAACAATTAACAGCAACAATAAACATAAGCAGAACAAAGGAGGCATTATAAATGTCATTAGGAATTAATCGAGGTTGGGTCGCTATTATTGACGACAATACTAACAAAATCGTTACGGGAATTGATGGAATCAATGGGCGTCAAGATGATAAGTCTGGAATTTTTCAAGCGGATGTACGTTCGGTAATGGGGCTAGTTGGGTTTAATTTAACCAATATGGCGGGAAGCCAAACTGATATTTTTGGATCAAATCGTGTAGTTGCCGTTTCAACAGGTAAGGCGTCACCGCAAGGTGTTTTAACAGCCAATGCTTTTCCACATGCCGTGCTTAATAAATTATTAGGCCGTAAAGAAAAGGGAAATGGTGGCTTTGAAGCTGCAGGTACAAACAATACTCATGTCACGATTTTGGTTGAATCGGCAGAATCATTTGATATTGAAGAACCGCTATATGTAGGTTTCTATAAAGCTATTGGACAAGATCAAGCGCAAAATATGCAAACTAACAATGCAACCGAACAACGCCAAACGGATGACATTACATTTAAGGCAATCGAACGTGGCGATGATGGATTTGGAGCTTGGTATTATCCAGATTATGCAGCCTTTACTAAGGAACGTATGTTCCAGGACTTTTTCCCTGGTGCAGATGTAACAGAATTTGCCAATGCTGGAGAAGATGCAGCAAAGGGTGGAAACACAAAAGTTGTACCGCAAGATTAAGAACTAAGCAATAACGTCGCCATAAATACACAATACGGAAGGGCGGCTTGTACATAATTAAGGAGATAAATAATGCCACAAGCAATGGAGTTAAATGGATCAATTGAATTGTTTAATTTGGAAGATGATCAACCAATGAAAATTGTCCCAACGCAACTACAATACCGTCGCACTGCACAATATATGAAGGATTTGGCACAACAAGATATTGTAGATATGAAGTTAGAAAAAGCGATTCAAGATTATTATCGTGATGTAACTCAATTATCAGAAGCAATTGATGATATTCGAGATAGTGATCTGAACGCTGCCGATAAGGCAATTAAAGTCAACGAATTACAAACCATCATGAACAAAAAAGAAAATCCAGCATATGACGGAGATAATTTGCTTAACAAGATTGATCAAAGTATCGAAGCGTTAGATTTATCTGTTGATTTTCTACATGATGTTTTGGATGATCGTTTAACTAAAAAACAAAAAGCAATCGTTGATGAAGCAAATGGTACTGACATTATTGAATTTTCGCGTAACCTTGCTCGTCAAATTCTGGGCATTCCAGATGAATCTGAAGAAGATGAAGCAGAAAAGAAAGATGAAGAGTTGACAGTAGATGAGGGTTTAAACGATTAGTTGAAAGTTATCATTTTTGGGATAACTTAGTCCAAGATTTAGATTATGCCGAGCAACAAGCATTTTACAACTTACACATTGCACCATCTGAATATGAACAACAGCCGTACTATCGAATGATGGAAGTGTTAGCAGCACAATCTCGTGATGATCGTCCTATGAGTGCTCGTGACTTTATGCGTCATATGGATTTAACACCAGACCAAGCAAATAAAAATATCAAAAAACAGTAAAGAAAGGAGGATAACTTATGGTAATGATTACCCGTGAGATGGCCACAAAGCTGACCATGGACACATCAAATGCTCAAAATGCATTACGTGATTTTCAGCGAGAAGCTACAATGGCGACACGAGAATGGAAAACCACAACAACTCAATTAAAGGCTGCGGGTGATTATGCTGGTGCAGCTGCTGAAAGATATAAAGGTCTGGGTGATTCAGTTAATAATCAGCAACAGAAAATCAAAATGTTGCGGGAGTCACTAGAAAATGTAAATACGAGTACGAAAAAAGGCGCAACTCTTTATAATTATTTGCAAAAAGAACTTGAGAAAGCTGAACGCCAACTTGGGTCATTTAATGGACAGCAAAAAAGAGCAGAAGAAGCAAATCGGTATTATCAATCTGGGTTAGCAGAGTTAAATCAAAAGTTAAACAGAAATACTGATATTATGCGCATTCGTGAGCAACGTCTACAAGCACAGGGAAGAGCAGAAGGAGCTGCAAGAGTTCACGTTGAAGGACTAAAAAATTCACAAGAATCTTTATCTGATGTTTTAAAGATACAAGAAGGTGAACTGAATCGCGTATCGCGTCAAAGTGGTAAAAATTCAGATGCGTATCATCTGCAAGCTATGCGTGTGGAAGAAACGAAAAAGCGCTTAGCAGAAACTACAACTGAATTGCGTCATTATCAATCTGGTTTAGCCGGTGGCGAAGTTAAGATTAAAGAATTGAATGCGGAACTTAGTCAGAATAATGATTTGTTCAGAGCTAACACGCAAAGGTTAGAAGCCGAAGGGCAACATAATCTTGCATTACAGACGAAATTAGCAGGGACCAAAAATGCGTATGCTTCACAAAGCAGGGAATTGACAGAACAACGTAGTCAATTAAAACGTTTGGAACTTGCAGAGGATAGCAGTCGAAATTCAATTGCAAAACAACGAACAGAAGTAGCAAAATCTGAAGCAAAACTCGCAGGATATGGTAAAGAGATTCGTGTTGTTCAAAAAGAGGTTGATCACTTAAGCCCATTTGGATTTACAAAAATGGGACAAGGAATGAACTCGTTGTATAGAACGTCCAACAAAACGTTTGATTCAATGCAACGTGGTTTTCAAAAAGTGAGAAGTGGTGCGCTATCTGCTGCAATTGGAATTGGAGCTGTTAGTGCTGCATCATTAAAGGGCGCCGAAATGGCATCAGAGTTAGAAAACCAATATAAGACAACCTTTAATTTACTCGTTACTGGGGGCGAGAAAGCAAGTGAAGCGCAACGTAATGTTAATAAGATGCAGGCAGAAGGTAAACGTATGTCTGTGGAATACGGTGTCTCACAAGCTAAAATTGCTGACGGATACCAAGAATTAGTAAAACGTGGATATACTTCGGAACAATCATTAGGGGCGATGAAGACCATGTTGCAAGGTGCTAAAGCATCTGGTGATGATTTTACTGATGTTGTCCACAATTCAACAGCTGCGTTGGAATCATTCGGTAAAAAGACAGATTCTGTAGCTGGTATGGCAAAAAATACTAAAGAAGTTGTTAATAAGATGGCTTATGCTGCTGATTTAACAGCAACTGATTTCCATAATATGGGAAAAGCTATGGAATATGTTGGTGCAACAGCACATGGAGCGGGTGTTGATATTGGTGACACAGCTTCTGCAATCGGTGTTTTAAGTAACAATGGAATTGAAGCAGATAAAGCTGGAACTGGATTACGTAAAGTCTTAAATTCATTGATTTCACCATCAAAGGCAGCGACTGATTCTTTGAAGAGTATGGGACTAAGTACAGACGACTTTACTGATAAGCAAGGTAAGATGAAATCTATGACGGACATTTTTGGATTGCTTAACAAACATTCTGAAGATATGTCTAAAAGTGAAAAAATGGATGTGTTTCATAACTTGTTCGGTACCACTGGACAGCAGGCTGGTATTGTTTTAGCTGAAAATGCTTCAAGCTTAGGAGAATTGAACGAAAAGGTAAAAGAGTCTGCGGACGGTCAAGGGTATGTTGCAAGATTAGCTAATAAGAACATGGGTTCTGTAAAAAATCAAATGGCACAGTTCAAAGAAGCTGGGAATGCAACATTAATTATGATCGGTAAAGAAATGTTGCCTGTATTGCGTGAAGCTTCAATTCAAATGGTTAAAACGTTTGATTCTAAAGATGGCCAAGAAGGTTTGAAGACATTGGCTAAAGGTGTCGGATTTTTAGCCAAAACAACTGCGGACTTTGCAGGATTCTTAGGTTCACATAAAAATGAGGTTGAAGCCTTTGGTATTGCGTTAGGTGCAATGTGGGGAATTAGAAAAGTTGGACAATTTATTAGTCTAGTTAAAGATGCTAAAACTGCATTGCTTGAATTAAAGACTGTTGGCGCTGCTATGAATCTAATGGGTGGTAGTGGAGTCAATATGACTGGTAAGGGAGCTAAAGCAATCTCAACACCTAAAGCCACCGGGGCAACAATGGCAACTCAAAGTATTGGTGCAGTAGGTACAAGTGATATAGGCGCTATAGAATCAGTGGCAACTAAAGCAGCACCTTCAGTAGGAAAGGTTATGATGAAAGCCACTGCTACTGGAGTAGGTGGTGGTGTAGCAGCTGGACTTATGGAGGCTACAAATAACAAACCTTTACATGAAAAAGTAGGTGGAACAATAGGAGGTGGCGTTGGGACCGCTGCAGGGATGGCTATTGGAGGACCTCTTGGCGCAGTGTTAGGCGGTATTGTTGGTCAAAAGTCAGGAGAATTACTCGGAGATGCCATTCAGCGTGGTGTAAATAAAAAGCCAATTAAGCCCAAGATGAGTAAGGATACTCAAACTGCAGATATGAAACGGTTAGGTCGTGTTTATCAGGACACGATTGATGGTATTAATCGAAAATTATTCTTAGACCCAAAGTTAAATACAAAGAGTCTTGAGCGTGATCAGAAAACGCTTGAATCCACATATAAAAAGATGAGTCGAGAAATTGATAATTTTTACAAGAATAAGCAAAAAAATTCTAAGAAAGATTTGGATGTACTTGTTAAAAATGGCGCAATGACTCAAAAAGAAGAAGATGCCATCTTGAAGAAAAGTAAGAAGTCGGATGACAAGCAGAGGTCACAAAAACAGAAGCTATTAGGCAACGTGAAAAAAGATACTGATAATTACTATAAGCAATTAAACAAAATTCAATCAGGACAAACGGCCAAGCTTCAAGATATTGAAAAGAAATACGGAAAAAATTCTAAGCAGTATAAAGATGAACAGCATCGAGAGGAATTAAAAGCTAACAAAGACTATCAAAAGAAGGTAGAAGCAGATCAAGTTAAACTCGGAAAAAATATCAATAAAACAGTTCGGGCATCCAGTGTTAAGCAACAAGACATCTTAAACGATTTGAAGAAGAAGAAAAGCAAAATTTCTCATGAAGAAATGAAAAAGGCAATTTCTGATTCAAATAAAGAAAAGAATGTGCAAATTAAAAACGCTGATGAAACGTATAAAAAAGCAAAATCTAGTGCTGAAAAAAAGCGTGATGAAACTATTAAAGCGGCTGACAAAGAATATTATGAAAATGGAAGTATCTCAAAAAAACAGCATGATGACATTGTTGGTAAAGCGAATGATACGTATAAAGAGTCAGTTAATAAGGCTAACAAACAAAAGAATGAGACAATTGATCACGCTACTGAACAACATGAAAAAGTTGTAGATCAAGCGACCAAACAAGCTGGTGAACATAAAGATGCAGTTGATGATGAAACAGGAAACGTATTAACTGGCTGGAGTAATATGCAGAGTGGGTTAGCAGATACGGTCAATGATATTACCGAAGGTATTAATGCCGTATTAAAGTTTATTGATAAAGACCATCCTGGACATATTCCAAAGTGGACACCTACTAATTATGTATCTGCGAAAGTGGGTAAGCGAGGAAAGTATGCTCAAGCAGCATATGCAACTGGTACGCAAGGAATACCAACTGACGAATTAGCATTGGTTGGTGAAGAAGGTTTTGAATTAGCGCATCATCCTCAAAAAGGAATTTTTGCACTTGGAACAAGTGGCCCAGAAATTCGTGATTTGCAAGCAGGGACATCGATTTTGCCCCACGATTTATCAAAGCAGTTTATGGCTATGACGACAGGATTACCTGCGCATAAAGATGGCGTAGGTGGATTCATCGGCGACGCTTTTGATTTTACTAAGAAGATGTTTAAAGATGTTGAATCAATGGTCGGGAAAGGTGCTAAGAGTGTTTTAAATTCAATTGAAGATATGGCAGGCGTGAAGCCTTTCCTTAGCAGTTTGAAAGAAGGAACTGCACTAGAAGGCATTGGGCGTGGGTCAATTAATATGGTTACGGATGCTGCTCTTAAAAAGTTGAAAGGTGTTTTTGACAAGGCTGAAAAAAGTATCAATTCCAAAGATATTGGAGCCGGTGGGAATTGGCGTTCACAAATTGAAAAAGCCGCTAAAGAAGCAAAAGTTACTTTAGGCCCGGGTGATATGAATGCAATTATGGCGCGAATTAATAAAGAGTCTGGTGGAAAGCAGAATATTAAACAACAAATTCATGATATTAATTCAGAAAATGGAAATCCAGCACAAGGATTATTGCAATATATTCCCCCAACATTCAAGTCATGGGCTGTGTCAGGGCATACAAATATTTTGAGTGGGTATGATCAATTGATGGCCATGTTTAACGATTCCAATTGGGCAAGTGATATTAGAATGCCGGGTGGATGGGGACCAACTGGTCATAGACGATTAGAAAATGGTGGCTTAACAACTAAGCATCAAATGGTTGAGATTAGTGAGAACAATCAACCCGAAATGACGATTCCATTGTCTAAAATGAAAAGTAGTAGAGGATATGAGTTACTTGGTCAAACCGTAGCGATGTTTGCAAATCGAGACAATATGCAAAATATGAATGGTGCCAATGAATCAGAAATTTCTGTATTAAATAAAAAGTTTGATAGTATCATGCGTTATTTAGCAACAATCGCTGAAAACACTGAAAAGCAAATGGATACTAAGGTTTATATGAATCCTAATGAAGCTTATCAGCAGCAAAGTAAGGATCAAAGCAAGGCAAATTGGCAAAATCTAAATATTGGATTAGAAGGGGGGATATAATTGAAAAATTTTTACGTGAAAGCAGATGGAAAAAATGAGATTGATTTAATCGAACGTTTGCCATCCTTGATTTATTTAGATGGATTCTTTACTCCTAATTTTGTGAATGCTTATCAAGAAAACAGTGGGACTGACGGGAGCCAATTGACCTCTGTTTCATTTGGAAATGGAACATTTACGGCTAATTTTTTTATAACTGCAAGCGGTTTTGAAGAACATCAGTTAATCCGTCATGAAATTTACAGGATTTTTGGACAAAGACAATTACTACGTGTAAGGCCGGGTGACAATCCAAATAAATGTTTCTATGGAAGACCTACTAATTTTCCACTAGATTCATTAGCTGAAGGAAATAATGACTTTAAATTTCAAATTGTATTTGAAGTACCAAGTGGCTTTATGTACTCATTGAGAAGAAGTGATCAGATTAAAAAAGAATCATTTGGTATGAATCTAATAGATCCAATGCCTACTTATCAACATAATGAAAAAAGTTTCTCAATATATAATGCTAGTGACATTCAGATAGATCCATATTATCAGCGGCATGATTTAAAAATTAATATGACTATAGATGGCCCAGTGACTATTACTAATATAACTAACGGAACAAGTTGGTCATATAAAGGGAAATTAGCTGGAAAAACTAACGTTGTTTTAGATGGCTTAATTACTTTTATGAAAGGAAAGCAAGATACGATAAATACTGATTTTGGATTTATTAAATTAGAAATTGGTCAAAATGAGATAGTCGTTTCGGGTGCAGCGAAAATTCACGATTTAACGTTTAGCTTTCCTTTTTTGTATCTAAGTTAGTGTTAAATCAAATTGTGAAAGTTAAAACTAGGGATGGCACCCACATTGAACCTATACAAAGCATTGTTTTACCTAGTTTTCAATACGATGAACAAGTAAACACGCAACGACAAATTAGTTTTGTTGCAAAAAATGATTATAGTTTTGGATATAGTTTAATCCAAGAAAATAATTTAATTGAATTTGACGGACAAGAATATATTATTCAACAGTTAGATAGAAATTTTGTGAATGGTTATCCGACTGTAAATGTAACTGCAAGCCATATTTATACGGATTGCCATCGTATTATGCAATATAAACAAAATGAAAAAGCACAAAGTTATAGTGTACAAGATGTACTAAATTTTTACTTTGCTAATAATCGTTTAGGATTTACAACCAAAGTAGTTGGATCATTTTCAAAGAAGAAGATTGAAGGGTTAGGAGGAGATTCTGCATTTGATGGATTGGGTAAAATTGTTAGTTCTTGGCCTGATGCAGTTGTCACTCAAGATAATAAACACATCGTTATTTATCAACACAGTGAACGTACTAAGCATTTAGGCAAGCGGCTCAGTTATGGCCATAATTCTGATAATATTCAGTTAAACACGGATATATCTTCAATCATCAATTCTTTTTATGTCGTAGGTGGAACCAAAGAAGAAAAGGTCACCACTGGTAATTCTAAAAATAAGAAAACAGAAACTAAGACAGTTCCTTTCTTTCCGCCTCACATTGTTAAAGATGAAAAATCAATTGCTAAATATGGAGAATGGTCCGGGGGCATTTTAAATGACGAACGGTTCCACGATGCTAAAGCTATGGATGATTATGCTAAAGGTAAGTTTGTATTAGAACCACCGTTAACAATAACCCTTGATTATAAAGGCGGTGAAAGGCCGATAATTAATGAATTAAAACGTCTTGAGATTTTGGAGACGGGTTATGTTACTGACATTGAAGTTGTGGGTTATAGTTGGCATCCGTTTGATGATGGTCAAGTTACCACGGTAACTTTAAACAGCTTACGGAAAACAAGCTTGGAATATTTTCGAGCTCAACAACGACAGCAATCACTTTCAAAAAAGAAAAGTAATGCAATTGCTCAAGAAATCCAAAATACACTAAATCATGGTTTGGCATGGGACTGGAGGGGAAATGACTAAATTACCTAATCGGCCAAATATTTCAAATCGTCGTGCTGGAATTGGCTTAGATCAATTTGATGGACTATGGATAACAATTGATGATAATTTGAGACAGATTATCACGCCACAAGGTATATATTTGAACCCAGCAGATTTTAGTGATTTGTTACTGCCAAGTATTTTTTTCATTGATGAAAAAGGCTCGCAGCATGAAGTGTCAGTCAATTCTTCAAAGCAATTGCTAATTGACGATAAATCGATGAATGAATTAGCTGATTGTTATACAAAGAAGGAAGTTGATGATTTAGTCAATCAACAAATTCTGACCGCACCAAACGGTGGGAAGTGGAAATTAAACATTACTAATTCAGGAGAGTTATCTACAATTAAAATCTCAGAAGGGAGGGGTGTAGATGATCCTAGCACAATTAAATCAGACGCTAGAGGAAAAAGTTGAAGGCATTGAGTCTTTAAATGAACGATTAATTGAATATTTGGGTGAAACACTATTACCTCCAACGTTAGAGCGCTTATCAAATAACTATGATGAGCGCTTTTATTGTGGCTGTTTGAATAACATTGAATTAGTACGCAAATATTTTAATAACAGTGTTGAAATTATGAATCAAGAATTGGGATTTATTGATATTGAAACGAATGAAATGTTGCAGGGCATATCAAATACTTTTAATTCTTCCTTAGATTTATATTCGTTCGAGACTAACATTAACTTATTTTTAAATGACTTGGATAAAGGGATTAAAAAATTTTCACTCATCTTAGATATGTATCTAGGAAACAGTGAGGAGATTGACCCAGACCCAGTGATTCCACCAGACCCAGAACCGAAACCGGAACCGAAACCGGAACCAAAGCCAGAACCAAAGCCAGAACCAAAGCCAGAACCAAAGCCAGAACCAAAGCCTGAAGAGTCCATCGTTCCCGAAGATATGCATTGGGAACCATTGGAGCGTGATGTTGTCAGCACAGGATACACTCGTATGTTTGAATATCCAGTGCCTGGTTGGGGTGGTACCCAAGGTACAGGATTTGATAAGGACCACTATTACACATTTGGAACGATTGGTCAGCGAGACAGCAGTTTGAAGTTAGCGGTAATTGATAAACATGATCCGGATAAGTCGTTTGTTGCAAGGGGCGATATCGGCGACTATTCCGATTATAAAAACTATATGTTAGGCCACACGAATGATTGTACGGTGATGTATCAAAAGGGTGATGAAGTTACGCTCTTGGTTTCAAGCATGATTCCAGGAGAAGTTGCAACGGCCATCGTTAACTTAAAGACCCAAACAGTGCGCTATGGAAAACGGATTCCGGTAGTAGGTTCAAAGGGTGAAAAAATTGGAGCGGTGACGTCATCACAATTGATTGATAACAATCGAGTGATTTTGAAAGCAAGTAGCTATTATTGGGTCGCAACATATAACGAAACCAAAATGGAGCTAGTCAAATTTATTAAAAGCAACAATGCTAGTGTGCTTAAAATTGTCAAAGAAAAATTCGGTGAAAATTACTTTGATGGTATAGCCGGACAAAGCGATTGGTTTGAAAACGGCTACCTGTACACGATTGCTTGGTCGGGAGATTGGAAGAAATGCGTTATTTTCGAGATGATTCCGAAAGGACCTGATGAGTGGGCAATTCCATCTAACCGTTATTGGTGGGGTGAAGAAGAGAATAGACGTTTTGAGCCGGAAAAGGTTTGGATTGAAAACGGTAAGTTCATGATTACCGTCTCTATGAATGGACCCTATGACAACTTTATTGCTGAAATGCATTGGAAAATTGTTGAAATGAATTTGAAAAATTAGAAAGGAAAATTTATGACCGAAAGAAATGAAAGTATTATTCCGCTTATTAAACAAGGTAAATTTGTAATTGTTGATACCACGCTCAAAATGCAAGATGTCATGCATTTTGCCGAATTAAGCGGAGACTATGGAGATGCAGGGAGAGTTATTTATTTGGCGATTAAGGGACCAGCTGCATCAAACGACCCTAAAAAGCCATCAATCCCATTTGACCTAACGGATAAAGATATTTGATTGCAAGGACACGATGCGCAAGGTGTCTTTAAGCGAATTAGTTTAGCTACTAAAATCATTGATGCACGTGCTGGTTTAGCGGAGATGACAATCCCACGTAATTTCTATGAAGCAGTGGGGCCGTATCAAAATGCGGAATTTGAAATTTTTGGCGAAGATGACAACGTTGTAGTTTCAACAGTACCAATTGGATTTGAAGTTTATAACAACCATGCTCATATGATTGTCGGTGATAGTAAGCCGTATATTGATGAGGTCGACAAGCTATTACAAGATATTTTAAACGAAAGTAATACACGCTTAAAAAGCGTATCAGATGAATCGACACGTATTCTGAACTCAATTACGAATACGGCCGATGGTTTAGATGGACGATTGTCGACCGCACAAGGTTCTCTAGGATCGCTTGAAAATTTGGTCAAACTTATGACGACTGAAATTCAAAAGAATGGTGCAGGTGTACTTGGTAGAGAAAACACTTGGCTCGAAACCAATATATTTGCAAAGGTCATTGAAGGACTTGTTAAAGGACTATCAATCTCTTTCTATGGTAGTGCTGACCCACAACAGAATTTAGATAATAATGCGTTTAATGCTAAGCTACCTGCTTTTAGTTTGACTGCAAATTATTATTCAGGAAATCGATTACAAAAAAATCCGTTCACACGAGATGAAGTTTTGGTTTTGAGTTTTCGATTTTCTACAACAACAGCACTGCAGTTTGCGATTATGGTAGGAAGTGATTTTGGAGAAGCCCGAACGCGTGTCATCAACAATATCAACGCGACTCCAACGTATCAACCTTGGAAGTTTACATTTGAGTGGGGAAAGAAGCTTATGGATATGCGCCCCTACCTAACAAAAGATTTTGAATCCTACTTTACAAATGGGTCATTTCCAATGTACCAAATTGATGGCTACTCGGTTCATTTACGTGGACAAGTTCGACCTAAGAAAAAAATTAAATTTACACAACATGATCAAAAGATTTATATTGCGCGAGGCCTTCCTTTTAATGCGGTAACCTCACAGCGTTTTGCTCAAGCTTGGACTAAAGTAACTCCATATACGTTGCGAGTGGAAGGTGGAGATATTTGGATGGAGCGAGTGTACAACAATGATAATTCGTTGGCAACACTAGACCCAAATCAACTGTTTACCTTTGGAACAACCGCATTAATTACTAGATAGGAGCTAAATAAATGGAAGAAAATGAAGAACGTTTGAATTTGGAACCGGAAGCATCACCTAACGATTTCCCGTATCGACTATACAGTAAGATTAATGGAGCGTTAATCGGAGCAAGTATGACGCCGGCTGATAAAGATGATCCTGAAGTTGCCTCGACAAGCGTGCCATTACCAGATGGTGAGCTGAATTATGCTTTTGATGAATCAATCAATCTTTGGCGCGGTTATACAAATGAAGAGTGGTTTAATCGTTTGAATGAAGCAGCTTTGAGCATCCCAGATAATAACGATGAATGGCGTGCGTCAATTATGACGCAAATGGCAGTTTTGAATAAACAACTTGTTCAATTAGGCCTACAAAATGCCAAGTTAACAGCACGAGTGACGGAGTTAGAAAAAGCTCTCAATAATACAAAAGAAAGTGAGACAAACTAATGTTTGATATTTGCCAAGATTTATATAATAAAGAATTACTATCGATTGAAGATATTCGGGACGTTGTTCTATACTCACCAATGTTTGGACTCACAAAAATCGATTACGAGACCATCACAGGCCAACCTTGGAACACTGTGACACCCTAAGAGCTATCTATACTAGATAGCTCTTTTAATTTGGAATTAGAAAGGAGAGTTATATGAATGGCTTTTGGCCACATGATGCGGTTGGCTGGATTTCCATCGTCGGTCCTAGCCTAGGGGTGCTTGGCTTTTTGTTAAATAAGTTCGTCAATGAACCACTTCGGCAGGTATCAAAAGACTTAAAAAATCTAAGACATGATTTTGATGAAAGACTCGATGATCACGAACGACGTATCCAGTACATTGAAGATAAAGGGGATTTTCTTTAAAGGAGGGAATTTAATTATGGCAGCATCAACAATGAATATGCTAATTACACTAGTTGTTTTAGCACCGACAATTCTAAAAACACTTGAGTACATTAAAGCCCGAGTTAAAAATGAACGAATTGAATCAGCAATTAATTTTGCGGAAATGATTGTGCAATCAATTGGCGAAGCAAATAGTGTATTGACAATTGGTCAACGACAGCAAGCGATTAAGCAGTTAGAAAAACGTTTAAAAGCAAATGGGATTGTACAGCACTTTACTAATGAAGGATTAGCAACTTATATTGATCAAGCAGCAACTTATATTGAAGATAAAGGAGAATAAACATGGCACAAATTAAAATGTATGGAGTTGACGTATCGAGTTATCAACCAGGGGACATCAACTATATTAAGTCACTGTATAATGCCGGTGTTCGCTTTCTATTTAGTAAAGCAACAGAGGGCACTGGATATGTGAATCCAAATTTTGGCAACCAAATCTTGAATGCGGATAAGATTGGTATGCTGACGGCGGCTTATCACTTTGCACGATTTGGATGTAATGAATCTCAAGCTGTTAAAGAAGGTGATTTTGCGGTAAATACAGCTAAAGGTATTCTATTGCCGGGGTCGATTATTGCATTGGATTATGAAGCTGATGCATCTTCTTCAAAGTCGGCTAACACAACAGCAGCCAAGACATTTATGCGAGTGATTAAGAACCGTGGATATGTTCCTATGATTTACTCATACAAGCCATACTTTGATAAGTATATTGACTTGAATAGCGTGATCAAAGAATTTGGAGAATGTGTTTGGATTGCGGGCTATCCTGCACCAGGTTCATCTACACCGAACTTTAACTATTTCCCATCAGAGCCAGGCGTGCAAATTTGGCAATTTGACGATAATTGGAAGAAGTTAGGAGTTGATGGAAATGTTTTGATTGGCGAATGGCTAGAAAAAACAGTTCAAGCAAATAACAAGAAAGAGAGTAAAACAATGAAACGATTTAAAGAAGGCGATAAAGTACGTCTAACAGATAAAGCAACCACGTCAGCATTCGGAACTAAGTTTTCAGACGCATCAAAAGGTACATGGGGTATCGTTACTCGTGAGACTCCAAAGAAGAAATCAAAATCAGAGTATTACTATCAAGTTGTTATGCACTACCAAAATGACATGACAATTTGGAATGTGCTACAACAAGATTTACAAAATAAATAAATGAAAAAACCTAGTAGGTATCTCTTCTTTGAGGTATTTACTAGGTTTTTTTATTTGTATTATTATTTGGACTAATTTTGGACCTTGTGATAGAATAAAACCTATTGTATAGGTGTTTTCACGTGACTTTCGAGTCCGACAGGGAACATTGACGTATAAAACTGTAGGAGAGTTTTAACGTGTTGGTTGTTACGATGCATATGGAGTAAGAATTGGGAGTTACAGATGTCTAAAAAAGTTTGGGTGATTTTGGGTGCAATTGTTGGTGTGATTGCGCTTGTTGCGGGTGGTTATTTTGTGAAGGAAACTTTCTTTCCTGAAAATGTCAGTTTCCAAAAAGCAGTTCGCGAATCTGATACGCGTACATGGTTATTGGTTAGTGACGAAGATGGTGCTATTTCAGGGGATACGGAAGTGCCAGCAATTTTAGTTTCACATGATGATAAAATTAGTATGTATCAGGCTAAGGCTAATAAAATGCCAAAGATGAAAGATTTTAACAAGTTATCTGCTGAAGAAATGGCGCGTAAAGCAAAAAATGTTTCATTTGACGCTGATACTTTGCCTGCCAAAGAAGCCGTCGATGAGCTGACAAATGGAGATGGTGAACTAGTAAGCGAAGATAACAAAAAGGTTGATAAGCAATGGTATGGCGTTATGAAGTTTAAGAGTATGTCTGACGTTAAGGTGATGACACCAGTGAAAAACAAACATCAAGCATTAGTTAAGTAGTGCGGCGGATGTAAAAATAAAACCACTATGAAATTTTTCATAGTGGTTTTATTATGTTTATAAGACATAACTGTAACATCTGCGTAAGACATTTGCTTACATCTGCGAATTTAGGTATTATAAAAGTGAATTTAAGGTAAGGGGAATGATGTTACGACATCAAAGGGATAAATGAAAGAAAAAGTGGATGTAGTGTTACCGATTGTGGTTTTAATTTTGGTGATTGCTTCAATGATTTATACGCAAGACTGGCTTAAGATTGTGTCAACTTTAGCGTTGTCAGGATATTTGGCTTGGGATTGGCGTGAGTCTGGGGCAACTTGGAAATTAGTTGCGGCAATTATTTTTATTTTGTTATTGTTGATCCGTTTATACTTATAAAGACGAAGCACTCAGCCTTGGCTGGGTGTTTTTTAGAAAGGTTGGGCTGATGAAGATTAATCAGATTAAGGTGTATCCGCTCGCGATGCCATTGAATCGACAGTTTAAGACAGCTCACGATCAGACAGAAGTACGTGTGTTAACGCTCTTAGAAATTGAGTTGATGAATGGCGTGCGTGGTTATGGTGAAATTCAAAGTTTTACAAACACAAATTATGCTGCAGAAAGCCAAGCGATGTCACGCGCAATCCTGCCGGAACTGAGTGAAGCTTTAAAGCAATTGGACTGGGATCATCCCCATCAAGTTGCGGAATTTTTAGCTGCGCGTACCCATTTATCTTTTGTACGGGCAGCCTTAGAAATGGCATGTTGGGATGCCTTTGGAAAAGTGACAAATCAGTCTTTAGCTACGATGTTAGGGGCAACGCAAATACAGGTTCCGGTTAGTGTTGCGATTGGTATTCAAACGACACAGAGACAACTTGAAATAGCGATAGAACAAGCGTTGAAAGCAGGCTATCGTCGGATTAAATTAAAAGCTAATTCAGATTTGAGCTTACCGGATGTGCGGCGTTTGAAGCAAGACAATCCGGAAGTGATATTTTCGGTCGATTTAAACAATGGCTTGTCTGATACAGATGCTGATATTGAGCGGTTAATCCAAATGCAGCAACAAGGCATTACTTTGGTTGAAGAGCCAATTCAAGGCGCACCTTGGCAACGTTATGGTGCGTTAAAACAAACCGGCAAAGTCCCGCTGATTAGTTTAGATGAGTCAATTAATAGTCTGGTTGATGTTAAAAAAGCACTCGAATTAGATGTAGCTGATGCATATACCCTCAAACAAGGTAAACTAGGTGGCATAACAGAAACTGCTTTGGCTATCCGTGCGATTGACCGAGCAGACCGACTACCGTGGGTGGGCGGCATGCTTAGTTCTGGGCTAGGTCGCTCAGTTGATTTAGCATTAGCGGCGACTTTAAAAACGCCGATGTTTCCAGCGGATATATCGGCCACAACTGATTATGTGGCTCAGGACATTATTTATGAAGCCTTGGTGTTGAAACACGGTGAAATGACAGTACCCCAGGCAGCTGGGATTGGTGTCACAATGAATTGGCATGCGATTACTCATTTTCAACAAGAACCAGTGATAACGTATTAAAAACATAAATTGATTTTTTTGTTATAATAGAAAACAAGAGCAAAATAGGAGGTGGCATAATGGAACAACGACTAAACAACGTCCGCCAAGTCTTTGAACCTTTAAAGGTTGATGGAATTTTGGTGACAAATAGTTTTAACATGGATTACTTAACGGGATTTAAAGGTGGTGCCGGTGATGGGCTTGTCTTGATTGGTAAGGACAACATTGCCTTGATTACTGATGATCGTTATGAAGAAGAATATCGCGCTAAGTTAGCAGATACATCTGTTGAATTATTAATTACGCGTAATTATTGGGGCGTGGCAATGGCTGCAGCCAAGCGATTTAAGATTGATCGCTTAGGCTTTGAAGATTCAATCATGTTCCGTGACTTTGACTTTTTGGATGAGAATTTTGATGGCGTTGACATTGTGCCAGTTCCGGAGTTATTTGAAACATTACGTGAAGTCAAAACAGATGCTGAAATTAGTAAAATTGAGCATGCAACGGATATTGCTGTCAGCGCGTTTAACGACATGCTACCTGAATTGCACGTGGGTATGACTGAACGTGAAGTTGCCAATTTGCTAGATCGCTTGATTAAAGCCAAGGGTGCTGATAAGCCTTCATTTGATACGATTGTTGCTTCAGGGGCCCGTGGTGCTTTGCCTCACGGAATCTATAGTGACAAGGTGATTGAGGCTGGTGACATGGTGACGATTGATTTCGGATATTATGTAGACGGCTATACATCAGATATTACACGTACAATTGCCTTTGGTACGCCGAGTGATGAAATGCAAAAAGTGTATGAAGTCGTTAAGCAAGCAAAAGAGGCAACGGTTGCTGGCTTGAAGCTAGGTATGCCGGTTTCACAAGTTGATAAACTAGCACGTGATGTCATTGATGCAGCAGGATATGGTGCTAACTTTACACATTCAACGGGCCATGGGATTGGTTTGGATATTCATGAAGGACCAGTATTGTCTAAGCATGCTGATGCGCAAGACGTTGTTCGAGACGGAATGATTCTAACGATTGAACCTGCAATTTATATTGAAGGTGTTGGAGGCGTTCGAATTGAAGACGATGTTGTGACCACCACTTCTGGAAATAAAAATCTAACACAAGGCATCACAACTGATTTGATTGTGATTGATAAGTAATATGGCAATAAAATATTTTGAATACTATCGTGGGAATTTAGAAAATGGATTTGAAACAATTTATGGCAAGAAAGTCCAAGATCATGCGTTTATTCTAACGCGTAAGAATGATGCGACTTTGCCAAATATTGATATTGCGGATGAGAGCGTGGACTTTTCGCGTAAACGTCAACAAATCATTACGAAAGATTTTAAATTACGCCGTTTTGAAAATGCTTGGCAGGATGTCACTTTTCAATGGGAAAATATTGACCGACATTTAAATGAATTGATTACAGAATGGCAACCTGAGTATCGTGAAATTAAAGCAGGCCCAACGGATGAGTGGGGGCTTTTTGTTCAGTACGACGATGTCGATAAATTACAACGCTATGTAGGTGCAAATGCCTATCCTGATAATTTTGATTTATTCGTTAATTGGTTGACTGGTTTTTCTCGCGGTAAAATTCGTTAGTGTAATGTGGGCGACAATTGTGACGCCCACATTTTTCAATTAACGGGGCTGGACGAATAGATGGGAGTAAAAGGGAAATGATTAGTGAAGAAATTTTAATCTTACATACCAATGATATGCACTCACATTTGGAGCACTGGCCCCGAGTGCGACGCTTCATTTTTAATAAAAAACGGCAAGCGGCCCGGCAAGGAATGCAGTCGTTCATTTTTGATATTGGGGATGCAATCGACCGCCAACATCCACTAACCGAAGCGAGCTTTGGGCAAGCGAATATTAAGCTGATGAATGATATTGGCTACAATGCTGTGACGGTTGGTAACAATGAGTTATTGGGTCTGAATCACGATCAATTAAATCATTTATATGATGATGCCAATTTTCCAGTGGTTTTGGCAAATATTATTGATGCCCAGACACAGTCAATTCCAAAGTGGGCCTTCAAATATCAGATATTAGAGACAGCTGGTCACCAAAAAATAGCAGTCTTTGGGTTAACGGCGCCGTTTATTCGTACGTTACCCTTATTAGATTGGCTCCCTGAAGCCGTCGATAAAGCGATTGAAAATTTATTGCCTGAATTACAGGCGCAAGCAGATAGCATTATTTTGTTGTCACATCTTGGCTTGCCAACTGATCGGCATATTGCCGAAACGTTTCCGGAAATTCAGTTGATTTTAGGGGCGCATACGCATCACTTACTACCAAAAGGTGAACTAATTGGTCAAACAATGTTAGCGGCGGCAGGTCGTTATGGTGATCATGTGGGTACCGTTAAATTAACCCTTACGAATGGGCGTGTGACTGAGATGCATGCGCAAACGTATGCAACTGCTGACATGGCCGAGTTGCCAGAAGATGCTGAAGAAATTGAAAATTATCAGTTACGTGGTGAAAAAAAGTTACAGGCTAAGCAAATCGCGACTTTACCTGAAACTTATCATGCCGACATGTTTAGTGGTGAGCCGCGTTTAATTGATTTAGGGTTAGACAGCGTGCAAAGCATGATGCAGACCGACATTGCCATGTTATCAACGGGCTTGTTTTCTGGAGATTTACCGGCGGGGGTTGTGACAGCTGATGACTTGCACCAAATTTTACCGCATGCGGTACATCCGATGCGCACGCGTTTGGTCGGGCATGAATTAGAACGACTTGTCAAAGAGATTACCAAGACTCAAGTCTTTTTAAAGAATTATCAGATACGCGGAATGGGCTTTCGTGGTCACCAAGCATTTGGAGACATCGTGTGGCGCGGTCTTGAAATTGACCATAATAATCAAATTTGGATTAATGGCGCTTTGCTGGATCAATATCGGTATTACACGGTTGGGTCGTTAGACCATTATTTATTTATACCGTTTTTCCCAACGCTTGAAATTGCCGGAGAGAATGAATTAAATTATGCGTATGTGCTACGTGAAGTTGTCGCGCAATACCTAACAGAACATTTTAGTTAAGTGGAGAAAATATGAATCGTGAAAGAATGAAAGAATTGGCCGAGAGCCAATTTGAAGAACGACAGAAAGAAACAACGATTGTCGCAGGATCACAGCCAGATACATACAATATTAACGGGCGTGGTTATGAATTAGTAAAAAATTATCGCAATGCATTTGATGAAACGATGTTGGCAGCGCGATTTAGCTCTTTTTTGGAAAAATACGACTACCTGGTTGGGGATGTTGCATCAGACCAATTGAGATTTCGCGGATTTTATGAACAGGGAACGCCAGGGATTGCTCGCAATCAACAGATTAGTGCGTTAAATGACTATATCTATGAAGATATTAATTTTGGAGCACCTTATTTTGTCTTGCATAATCTTGAACCACATCCGGTTGAAGAAAAAGAAGAAGAAAATAAATCAAATAAGAGCCGTCGTCGTCATCGATCACGTCAAAAGAAAGATAATGGTCGCGCTGAAATTGATGAAAAAAAGCGTCCAGTTAACAATCAACGGCGCAAGCCAAAGGGTGGCTCTGAACGTACTGAGGTAACGGTAAAAGGTAAACCTAAGCGTCGTCATTTTGAAGTACGTGAGCGAACTGAAAAGTCTGATCAAAAGCAGTCTAAGAAAGAGGGATAGTGATATGGCTAACTACGCAGCATATTTCATTGACCTAGATGGCACAATCTATCAAGGTGCCAAGCAATTTCCGACGGGGAAGCGTTTCATCGAACGTTTACAGGCAACGAATACGGATTATTTATTTGTGACGAATAATTCAACAAAAACGCCGGAAGATGTTGCGGCTAACCTAACAGACAATCATCAGATTGAAACGAAGCCAGAGCAAGTCTATACAAGTGCGATGGCAACGGCTGATTATGTGAAAGAACTTGGGCTAAAGCATGTGATGTTACTTGGTGAAGTTAGTATTGAACAAGCACTATTAGCACAAGATATTGAATTGGTCGCAAGTGACGATCCTGAATTGGAAGCGGTGGTTGTTGCATTGGACCGGGAATTAACCTATGAAAAATTAGCGCAAGCAACTTTAGCCATTCGGAATGGCGCTAAATTTATTGCAACAAATGCGGATACAAATTTGCCAAATGAACGCGGCATGCTGCCTGGCGCTGGTACGATTGTGGCAGCCATTAAGACAGCGACCCAAGTTGAGCCGATTATTGTTGGAAAACCCGAAAAAATTATCATGGAGCAAGCGCTGAAACACGCGCATAAACAGGCTCATGAAACGGTTATGGTGGGTGACAATTACAATACTGATATACTAGCAGGCATCAACTCTAATATGGCGACCTTGTTAGTGTATAGTGGTGTTTCAACACCTGAAAGTGTGCATCAAGAGTCGGTTCAACCAACCCATGAAGTCGCAAGTTTAGACGATTGGACACTATAAAAAGCGACTACAATTAACGTAGTTGCTTTTTTAGCATCATTTATTGATGAGAATGAAAGAGGTATCTATGGTGAAGCATGTGAGTTTTCGAGAAATTACCCAAGCTGACTTACCAAAACTTTGGTCCATTAGTTTTGGACCTGAGGCCGATTTGGAATGGATGAAATTCAATGGACCTTATTTTAATGATCCGATTTTGACTTGGCCAGAATTTTCAGAATCATTTACAAGCAAGCGGGTTGATAATCCTGGATATGCTGTTATTTGTGTCGATGATGAACCGGTGGGCATGTTAAGCAGTTATTTTGAAGACGGTGATTTAGGTTATTGGTTGGAAGTTGGGTTAGTGGTTTATGATGCTAATCAATGGGGAAACGGGATTGGTCAGCAAGTTTTAAAACCATGGATTGCTTTCTTACTTTAACACTTACCCTCGTATTCAACATATTGGATTTACTACTTGGTCTGGAAATCAGCGCATGATGGCCTTAGGTGAACGGATTGGTATGAAATTGGAAGGTCAAATTCGTGCAGTCCGTTATTGGCAAGGTGAATTTTATGATTCAGTGAAATATGGTATTTTAAGGTCAGAGATGGAACAAATGTAAAAAAGAGCAACGCTAAATGCGTTGCTCTTTTTTACTGTTTTAATGCGTTCTAATACCCAGATTGACTAATCATCATTGCTGACAAGATAGCGAACAAGAAAGAAATAATGAACATGATAATTGTTAAAATAAAGGCGACAAAACCAGCGCGATTCCATGTGGTTTGAACTGCTTTAAATGTGGCAACATCTTGATAGTTACCCTTTTGCCAAGCCCATTCATTCCCCTTAAACCCAACAACAAACATCCAAATAAGGTTGAAGAAAGGGATTAAACATAGTAATGGCAAATATGATTTATTACCAATTCCCCAAATGATGTTGAACATAAAGGCGCCCCAATTCCAGCCCTTTACTTCTGCCGGAACAATCTTTCCGTTTTCTTCCATAATAACCTACTCCTGCAGCTTTTAGCGTGATTCAGTGTTACACGTAATAGTGATTAGTATAGATATATTTTTAGGGAATGCTAGTTTGTTTTGCATAGATTTAAAAAAAGTTCAACATTTTCGAATGACTTGTGACTTTTAATGAAAAAATGATACATCTTTTTAAAAGTTTTGAGCCATAAATATTTCTTAAAAATTAGGCAATATCATGGGGCCGGAATGGTGTTGTTTCGGGGACCCAGTTATAATCATAAGGGCAGTAGATTAGCATGTAGAGTGTTATAAAATGAATTGTAAATATAATCTTTACAATCGTGAGATAATTCTTTTACATCTATTCGTAATAATAATAGTAGTAGCATTAGAATATTAGGAGGCGTTCGTTATGAAACGCAGTTGGATTGTTGGAACGGCACTTGTTGCTCTGGCAGCAGGTCTTTTGTCATGGGGTTACACAACCCGAGATGAAAACAGTGGCGTTAATATTACCGCTGTTGGATCAACCGCTTTACAACCATTGGTTGAAGCCGCTGGTGAGGACTATGCAAATAGTCATAACGGTGTATTTATCAATGTGCAAGGTGGTGGAACTGGAACAGGATTAGCTCAGGTGCAAGCCGGAGCTGTTGACTTAGGTAACTCAGATATGTTTGCTGAGGAAAAGAGTGGAATTGATGCCAAGAAATTGGTTGACCACCGTGTTGCGGTCGTTGGAATTGCACCAATGCTTAATAAAAAGGCAGGGGTTGATAATTTAACGCAACAACAGTTAATCGATGTCTTTACTGGAAAAGTGAAAAACTGGAAAGAAGTCGGTGGTAACGACCTACCAGTTGTGTTAGTTAACCGTGTTGAAGGATCTGGAACTAGAGCAACATTTGAGCAATGGGGCTTGAAAGGGGCAAAGTCAGCCGATGCCCAAGAACAAGACTCATCTGGAATGGCTCGCTCAATTGTGTCAACGACACCAGGTGCCATTTCATACGCGTCATTTGCTTACTTAGATAAGAGTATTGCAGTGCCAAAATTGGATGGCGTTAAAGCAACAAATGATAATGTTGTTAATGGCGACTGGCCAATTTGGTCATATGAACATGTCTATACAAAGGGCGAACCTAAGCCAGAGGTACAAGCATTCCTAGACTCAATTATGTCTGAGAAGATTCAAACGACTTTGGTACCTCAGCTTGGTTATATTTCAATTCACGATATGCAAATTCATCGTGATGTTGATGGAAAAATTACGTCAGTTAAATAAAAGGAGCACAGGGACATGGATGAAATCCGTGAATCATTATTAAAGCAATCAAAAGCATCACGAAAGGATCAATTTGGTCGAGCAATTTCATTTTCTGCTCTAGCCTTGATCGTTATCGTTGTGATTTCAATTTTTTATTTTGTGGCCTCGAAAGGTTTGGCAACATTCTTTTCTGATGGCGTGAATCTATGGGGCTTCTTGACGGGGTCTGAATGGGCACCTAGTCAAGTAGGCGACAATGGTAAGCCATTAGTTGGTGCGGCGCCAATGATTATTGGATCATTCTTGGTGACTTTGTTAGCCGCATTGATTGCAACACCATTTGCGATTGGGACAGCTGTCTTTATGACAGAAATCTCACCTAAGCGTGGTGCTAAAATCCTAGGACCTGTTACAGAATTACTTGTTGGAATTCCTTCAGTTGTTTATGGGTTTATTGGGTTATCAGTGATTGTACCATTCATGCGTGCCGTTTTCGGTGGCTCAGGATTTGGTATTTTATCTGGAGCGATGGTGTTATTCGTTATGATTCTACCAACAGTCACATCAATGACAGTCGACACATTGCGTGCCGTGCCACGTCATTATCGTGAATCTGCATTGGCTTTGGGTGCAACCCGTTGGCAAATGATTTACAAAGTTATTTTGCGTGGTGCCACACCTGGAATTTTGACTGCTTCTGTTTTCGGAATGGCGCGTGCCTTCGGTGAAGCTTTGGCGGTTCAAATGGTGATTGGAAATGCGGCTTTGATGCCACATAACTTAACATCACCCGCATCAACGTTGACATCAGTATTGACGCAAGGAATTGGAAATACAGTTATGGGATCACTAGAAAACAATGCTTTGTGGAGTTTGGCGTTGATCCTATTGTTGATGTCACTTGTCTTTAACTTGGCAATTCGTGCCATTGCTAAGAAGGGAGCTATGTAATCATGAATGCAAAGAATGCTGATAAAATTGCAACAGGCGTACTGTATGCCATTGCAGGAATCGTTATTTTAATTTTAGCCGCCTTGCTTGGCTATATTTTGATTCAAGGTGTGCCACATTTGTCTTGGCACTTCCTAACAGCTCCAGCTTCAGCCTTTACCGCTGGTGGTGGAATTGGAATCCAATTATTTAATTCACTTTATCTTTTGCTGATTACAATGTTGCTTTCATTTCCGATTGCTTTAGGTGCTGGAATTTACTTGAATGAGTATGCTAATCCTAAGAGCAAGATTACTGGAATGGTTCGTATGACAATTGAAATTTTGTCATCATTGCCATCTGTTGTGGTTGGTTTGTTTGGTTTCTTGTTGTTCGTTGTGCAATTCAATCTTGGCTTCTCAATTTTGTCTGGTGCGATTGCGTTGACTTTCTTCAACCTACCATTACTTACACGTTCAATTGAAGATGCATTGGCAACAGTGCCTGATTTGCAACGTGAAGCTGGATCTGCACTTGGTTTGTCACGTTGGGAAACAGTCGGGCACATTATTTTGCCAGCTGCTTTGCCATCAATCGTGACAGGAGTTGTGTTGTCTGCTGGACGTGTCTTCGGTGAAGCCGCTGCCTTGATTTACACAGCAGGACAATCAGCACCAGCGTTGAACTTCGGTGACTGGAATCCATTCAATATTTCAAGTCCGTTGAACATCATGCGTCCTGCTGAAACATTGGCGGTTCACATCTGGAAGATTAATTCAGAAGGAATCATGCCCGATGCACAAGAAGTTTCAGCCGGAGCTTCTGCCGTGTTGATTATTGTTGTTTTGATCTTTAACTTCTCAGCACGTTACTTGAGTAGTTACCTATACAAGCGCTTGACTTCAACGAAATAGGAAAGGGAAAACACCAAAATGACTGAACAAGATATGGCTGCATTGAATTTAGATGCAGAACAACCAACAAGTAATATTTATAAGATGGGCGATGATCAAGAAATCGCACTTTCAACAAATGATTTAAAAGTTTATTATGGTGATCATTTAGCATTGCAAGATGCAGATTTGCAATTTGAACGCTTTAAGATTACTTCATTAATTGGTGCTTCTGGATCTGGAAAATCAACATTTTTACGCTCATTGAACCGAATGAACGATGGTGTTGCAAATGTTGAAGGAAACATTATGTATCGTGGCTTGGACATTAACACCAAGGATATTGACGTTTATGAAATGCGTAAGCATATTGGAATGGTATTCCAACGTCCAAATCCATTTGCTAAGTCAATTTATGAGAACATTACCTTTGCGTTGAAGCAACATGGCATTCGTGACAAGAAGGTTTTAGACGAACGTGTTGAAACTTCTTTGAAGCAAGCTGCTTTATGGGATGAAGTTAAGGGTGATTTGGACAAGTCAGCTTTGGCATTGTCTGGTGGACAAGCACAACGTTTGGTTATTGCACGTGCCATTGCGATGCAACCAGACATTCTATTGTTGGACGAACCTGCTTCAGCTTTGGATCCAATTTCTTCAGCTAAGGTTGAAGATACTTTGTTGGAACTAAAAGACAAGTACACAATTATTATTGTGACGCACAACATGCAACAGGCCGCACGTATTTCTGACTATACAGCTTTCTTCCACTTAGGTAAGGTTGTTGAATACGATGAAACACGTAAGATCTTTACACGTCCTAAGGTACAGTTGACGATTGATTACGTTAACGGTAACTTTGGTTAGGAGCATTAAGAAAATGACAGAGAAAATTCTAACAACTGAAAATGTGCGTTTATACTATGGTGATAACGAAGCCTTACATGGCATTAATTTGGATTATGACCAATATGGGATTACAGCATTGATTGGACCATCAGGTTCAGGAAAATCAACGTATCTGCGTGCCCTAAATCGTATGCATGATTTGCAAGATAATGTGACCGTTAATGGTAACTTTATGTTCAAGGGCCGTGATATTTATGCACCAGATACTGACACTGTTGCGTTGCGTAAAGAAATTGGTATGGTATTCCAACAACCAAATCCATTCCCATTTTCAATTTATGACAATGTGGCTTTTGGATTGCGTATTTCAGGCGAGAAAAACAAGAGTGTCTTAGATGAAAAGGTTGAAACATCATTAAAGCAAGCTGCGGTCTGGGATGAAGTTAAAGATGATTTGCATAAGTCAGCTTTGTCTTTGTCAGGTGGACAACAACAACGTGTCTCAATTGCACGTGCTTTAGCGACAGCACCTGAAATCTTACTTTTGGACGAGCCAACTGCTGCGCTTGACCCAGTTTCTTCCCACAAGGTTGAAAATACATTGATGGCTTTACGTGATCAATACACAATGATTATTGTGACGCATTCAATGTCACAAGCTTCACGTCTTTCAGATCGTACAGCTTTCTTTATGAGTGGAGATTTGATCGAAGTGGATTCAACAAAGCAAATGTTCCTGAACCCTACGGAACAAAAAACGCAAGATTATATTTCTGGTCGTTTTGGTTAAACAACCAAAGCTCGTGTATAATAAAATTATAAAAAAGGTGAGGTGAAGTCCATGCGTAGAATGTTTGATGAAGAGTTAGCCGATTTAGATACATCCTTTAAGGAGATGGGGCTTTTGGTCTCAGAAACACTTGAAAAGTCAGTTCAAGCTTTCTTGGATCACGATCGTGAACAAGCACAATTAATCATTGATGGCGACAAGGCAATCAATGAACGTGAAATTGCGATTGAAAAGAAGAGCTTTGAAATGATTGCGCTTTACCAACCCGTTACCACAGATTTGCGTGAAATCGTGACGATTTTAAAGGCCGTGTCTGTTTTGGAACGTATTGGTGATAATGCTCGAAATATTGCTATTTCAACAATTCACATGAAGGGAACTAAGCGTGTCCCTGAAATTGAAGAATTGATTGGTAAAGAAGGTACACAAGTTGCTAAGATGGTTCGTGAAGTCTTGGATTACTATGTCAATGATGACGTTGCTGGAACTGAAAATATTTCAGAAGAAGCTTTGGTTGTTACTGAAAGTACACGTAAGATTCGAACACAATCAATTAAAGCAATGGAAACTGATTCTGAAGCGGTTGAAGCTGCAACAGACTACATCGTGGTTGGGGGTTACTTGAAGCGTACTTCTGATTATGTGAGTGATATTGCTGAATGGATTATTTACAAGCGTACTGGTAAGATTGTTGAATTGAATCCAGGTACATCATCATACTTGTAATGTTATAATAAAAAACACTGATAGCTATCAGTGTTTTTTTTTTGAAAGAAGGGATGATATTATGGCGACAGTAACTAAAGTAACGCAACAAAAGCGACCGGGACGCTATAATATTTATCTCGATGATGAATTTGCCTTAGCGGTCGATGAAAAAATTTTAATTGACTATAATTTGTTTAAAGGTACGGAACTAACCGAGAGCCAAATTTCAGAAGTACAAGCAGCTGAGTATGAACAAAAGGCTTATGCAAGTGGTTTGTTATATGCAACAGGACAATTGCGATCACGCTATCAAGTGTATTTAAAATTACGTGAAAAAGATTTTCCGATTGATGTGATTAATCATGCCCTTGATCGACTAGAAAATGCGCATGTGATTGACGATGGTGCTTTTGCAGAAAGTTATTTTCAAGGAGTAAAACACAATGGTAAGTTTGGGAAAAAAGGGGCAATTCAGAAGTTAAAAGAATGGGGTGTCGATTATGATGTCATTGAGGATAAGGCGACAGTATATGACGATGAGGCAGAACAAGTCCATTTAGACGAGCAAATTCCAAAACTAATGGTCAAGAATCAACGCAAATCAAAACGCCTTGCTGAACAAAGTGTCACGCAAAAATTATTACAGAAGGGATTTGCGATGCGCAATATTCAACAAGCCTTTCAAAATTATGCGGAAAATCAAACCGATTTGGATGACCAAGATATGGAGTGGGAAAACATACAAAGAGAAGGTGAAAAAGCCTTTGCGCGTTATCGGCAATATACGGGTTGGGATTTGAACCAGCGCGTTAAAGCGGCCTTAGCGCGTCGCGGATTTGATTTTGATTTGATTGATCGTTTTGTCACTGACTATCAAAAAAATAATTAGTTATTTTTTTCCCCTTCAATGCTTAGCATGATACAATAAAGAAGGAATTTAGGTGAAGGACTGTGAGGGCTTAAATCATGAAGGATGGTCGGTTACCCCGTGAAGGGGACTTCATAACGATTAAAAGCTATAAACATGATGGCAGTTTACACCGAACTTGGCGCGATACAATGGTATTAAAGACAAGTGAAAATGAATTAATTGGTTTAAATGATCATACGGTTGTGATTGAAGATGATGGCCGTCGTTGGGTGACACGCGAACCAGCAATCGTTTATTTTCATAAAAAATATTGGTTTAATATTGTTGCAATGTTGCGAGAAAATGGTGTGTCCTATTATTGTAATTTGGCCTCGCCATTTGTTTTAGATAAAGAAGCATTGAAGTACATTGATTATGACCTAGATGTAAAAGTTTTCCCAGATGGCGAGCGGCGCCTATTAGATGCAGATGAATATGAGCAGCATCGTGCTAAATGGCACTATTCGGCTGACATTGACTTTGTTTTAAAGGAACATGTTAAGATTCTGGTGGATTGGATTGAACATCAACGTGGCCCATTTTCAAGAGCTTATGTGGATTTATGGTATCGACGTTATCTTGAAATCAAACGCCGAAATTGATCGTTATGAAAAAAAGATGGCCTTTTGGCCATTTTTTTATTTATAACGCATATTCAATACTTGCAATTCTTGCTATACTAGTAATAATCGTCAGTAAGGAGGACAGAGGGATGTGGATGCGAAGAGCAATCATCGCTTTGCTGGCAGTTATTTTATGTGGATGTGCTGGATATGGTATCTATCATTACGTCCGTGAAAATGAGTATTCAGATAAAATTACTGCTGCAGAAAAAGCTGTTGAAAAAAAAGATTGGCAAAATGCAAAAAAGAATTATGAAGCTGCACAATCAGTTAAAATGACCCCCGTAACACGAACATCAATTGAACAATTAAATCATGCCATTAAAGCGGCAGATGCGACCAAAGATAAAAATTATGTTCTCGCAAAATCACAGTATGAAGTGGCGTTAGATGTAGACGACGGTAATGATAAGATTAATAAATCCATCGAAAATGAATTAGATGACGTCAAAGCCAAAGATAAGTCTGAAACTAAAGCACGTGAAGCTTCTGAAAAGAAGGCAAGTGAGGCGTCAGCGGCAAGTGAGCAAGCGCTCCAAGCAAGTTATGCGTATGCTGATAGTATTGAAGCGGCAGCAAAGAGTGCAAAAGAATCTTCTGAGCGAGCTGAATCAAAACGTAATGCAAGTAATAAAAAGCAGCAACAGAGCAACAATTCTAATCATTCAGATTCGAAAAAGAGCTCACAGGTGACACGCTAAACTATTTTAATTGAATAAATCATGTCTGAGACGGGATTGGTTATTGAACCAATCCTTTTTTTTAGTTATACTGAATTATTAAGTTAATTAAGATTTTATAAATAAGATAAAGATTAAGGGTGGATTCATATGGCATCATTTGAAGAAGAACTCCAAAATCGGCGGACATTTGCGATTATCTCACATCCGGACGCTGGTAAGACAACAATAACCGAGCAGATGCTATTGCTTGGTGGTGTTGTGCGTGAGGCAGGAACGGTTAAAGGTCGTAAAGGAAACTTTGCCAAGTCGGACTGGATGGAGATTGAGCAAAAACGTGGTATTTCTGTAACGTCATCAGTCCTACAATTTGATTTTCAAGGAAAACGCATTAATATTTTGGATACCCCAGGGCACGAAGATTTCTCAGAAGACACCTATCGTACACTAATGGCGGTTGATTCAGTTATCATGGTTGTTGACTCCGCCAAGGGAATTGAGCCACAGACTAAGAAGTTGTTTGAAATTGTTAAAGAACGCCATATTCCAATTTTTACGTTCTTTAACAAATTAGACCGTGACGGACGTCCGCCATTAGACTTAGTGGATGAATTAGAATCAACATTGGGCATTAATGCTTACCCAATGAATTGGCCGATTGGATCTGGACAAATTTTGTCAGGGTTATTTGATATGTATCATAACCGTGTTGAAGTGTATCATCCAAAAGAAGGTGCTGACCGTTTCTTAGCATTGAATGCTGAAGGCACAGATTTGGCTGAACCAAATGAGATTGAATCAGCATTTGCTTGGAATGAAACCCAAGAAGAAGTTGAAATGTTAAAAGACGCCGGTAATGAATTTGATGAGAATCAAGTCCTAAAGGGTGAATTAACACCAGTTCTCTTCGGATCAGCCTTGACTAATTTTGGTGTTGAAACATTCTTAGAAACTTATATGCAATATGCCCCCGCACCTGCAAGCAAAAAGACGGTGGATGACAAAGAAGTCGAACCAGATGATGATCAATTCACTGGATTTGTCTTTAAAATTCAAGCTAATATGAATCCAAATCATCGTGATCGTATTGCGTTTGTCCGCTGTGTATCGGGTGAATTTGAGCGTGGTATGGATGTGACACTAGCGCGAACAGGTAAGAAATTACGTTTGTCAAATGTGACTGAGTTCATGGCTGATTCACGTGAAAATGTTGATACAGCTGTACCTGGTGATATCATCGGATTGTATGATACTGGTAATTTCCAAATTGGTGATACAATTTATGCTGGTAAGAAGAAAGTTGAATTTGAAGAATTACCAACATTTACGCCTGAATTATTTATGCACGTGCGCGCGAAAAATGTCTTGAAGCAAAAGTCATTCCATAAAGGGGTGACACAATTAGTTCAAGAAGGAACGATTCAAATTTATACGGCATGGGATTCAGGAGATTATATTCTGGGTGCGGTTGGTTCTTTGCAATTTGAAGTTTTCCAGTTCCGAATGGAAAATGAATACAACACAGAAGTCGTTTTGGAGCCAATGGGTTCTAAGACGGCACGTTGGATTAGTCCAGATCAACTAGATCCAAAAATGGCCTCATCACGAAATTTGTTGGTGCGTGACCGAAATGAAAATCCAGTCTTCTTATTTGAAAACCAATTTGCTGAGCGTTGGTTTGCGGATAAGTATCCTGAGGTTGAATTGGAGGCCAAGCTATAATGATTTCTCCAGCCATTTTACTGGGCATGCAGATTTTCGCTGCAGTGATGATTTTACCAACTGTTATTTATTCGGTGGGGCATCGTTTGATGCGACCTTTCCCACGTGTATTTAATGCTTTACACATTGTGTTTGGTGGGTATATGTTATCCGTGTTATTGGCAGCATTAACTGTATTGATTGTAAATTAAATGAAAACGGGACAAGTTAACTTGTCCTGTTTTTTTATCGTCTTGAAAAATGTTAGAATGGGACTAATTAAATTAAAAGATGAGGGAAAACAATGACGGAAATAGATCCACATTTACAAAATGCAGTGTTTGGGACGCCTGAGGTAAACCCTGATGAACAACATCATTATTTAGGTACTTTTCGTGAACGTGTATATATGACACAACGCATAGATTCACTCGGCAATGATCGTTTTCAAACAATTTGGAAGCAAATTTTAACTGATCATGCAGATGGTGTACTGTTATTGAATGGTGTACTTGATACAGAAGATCTGAACCCTTTTATGCAATTAGCCCAACACCAACAGGTTGAATTTCGTTTAGTCAGTGATCCACAATTAATGAAAACTGATTTAGGGATTGTGTATACGGCTGATCATGCCGTCCATGTTGAACAAATTGAAATTGAACAAGTACCAGAAAAAGAAGCGCCAGTAGCGGCAACGCCAAAAGCTAAGAAGCAATCTTGGTTTAGTAAGTTGTTTTAAAAATATGATTAAAGAGGGGGACAATTGTTATGCAAAAACCACTCGCATATCGGATGCGACCTAAAAATATTGATGAAGTGGTTGGGCAAAGCGATTTAATTGGCCCTGGGAAAATAATCCGGCGGATGGTTGAGGCGAAAATGCTGTCGTCGATGATTTTATACGGACCGCCCGGTACTGGAAAAACGAGTATCGCGAGTGCAATTGCTGGGTCAACCCAATATGCTTTTCGTGTTTTGAATGCGGCAACTGATTCAAAAAAAGATTTACAACAAGTCGTGGATGAGGCAAAAATGAGCGGGACTGTTGTTTTATTATTGGACGAAATTCATCGTTTAGATAAAACAAAACAAGACTTTCTGTTGCCACATTTGGAGAGCGGTGAAATTGTTTTGATTGGTGCAACGACGGAAAATCCATATCTTTCGATTAATCCAGCGATTCGCTCGCGAACCCAGATTTTTGAGGTGAAACCGTTAGAGCCTGCCGACATACAACGGGCGATTGAACGAGCCTTAACCGATGAACAAAATGGGTTGGGTACCTTTAATCCAGTTGTCACTGATGATGCGATGCAACATTTGATGCATGTGACAAATGGTGATTTGCGTGCAGCGTTAAATGCGCTAGAATTAGCCGTTAAATCAACCCAACCGAATGCTGATGGGCAAGTGATCATTGATTTATCAATTATCCAAGAAACAGCCCAACAAGGACAGTTGATAGCAGATAAAGATGGTGATGCACATTATGATGTGATTTCAGCTTTGCAAAAGTCAATTCGTGGAAGTGATACGGATGCAGCCTTGCATTATTTAGGACGTTTAATTTTAGCTGGTGATTTACCTAGTATAGTGCGACGACTTCAAGTGATTGCGTATGAAGATATTGGTTTAGCAAATCCGAGTGTTGTCGAACGGGCAGTGACTGCAATTCACGCTGCCGAAAAATTAGGTTTTCCTGAAGCACGAATTCCGTTGGCAAATGCCGTGATTGAATTGGCTTTGTCACCAAAGTCAAATTCGGCAATGTCTGCGATTGACGCTGCCATGCAGGATATTCAAAAGGGGCGAACGGGGGATGTACCTAAACATTTGAAGGATGCACATTATAGTGGTGCTAAAGAATTGGGAAATGGGATTGATTATATTTATCCGCACGATTTTCCAAATGATTGGGTTGCACAACAGTATTTACCGGATACAATTAAGCAAAAGTCTTATTTTGCAGCAGATGGTAATTCAAAAGTCGAACAAGCCTATATTGATCAATATCAGCGTTTAAAGCAAGCTCAAGATGCAGGCTTGAAAAAATAATTTAGCCAAGCGTATAATAGGGTAAGCGAATTCCTTGAACATACGCGTGGTTCTATTATCTAAAGTTGCTTTACACTAATTTTCGAATGGGGATGTCGGGAAGCCGGCGGGGCACGCCAACTACGGGTTGGAAGCCGTCAACGCTGACTTATTCACCCACCTTTGCCATCGAAGCCGACTTAGACGAATCATCTAACGGTGTTATACAAGTGTTCGTACTCCACTGTACATTTAGATGTTCAGTGGAGTTTTTTATTAAGGAGTAGCAAATGATTTTAATTTTATATGTGATGTTTTTATTAGTATTGGGTTTTATGGCTGCCTATATGTGGTTAAATCGAAATCATCTATTGGGGATGAATGCACATGACTCAAGGCGTTTGACGAGTTGGTCAGTACCAGTGCTTGTTGTTGATATTTTGTTTACGGCGCTAGCACTGATACTTGCGGGTACAGATTCTTTTATTCCAATGTTTGGTTTAATGCTGGGCGTTTTAGTCTTACCTTTGATTGGATTTATTGTTGTACAACGGACTTTTGACTAGTTTGTAAAACGCTTTCAAAAAAGGTATACTAGGGTAAACATATGAATATGACGGAGGGGTTAGATATGATTGATAATTATCAAAGTATTTTAGTGCCAGTCGATGGTTCAGAAGAAGCAGAAGCCGCTTTGAAAAAGGCGATTCAAATCACATTACGTAATGGGGAAAATAGTAAGTTACACATTGTGCATGTCATTGATACACGTTCATTTCAAAATGTCAGCGATTTCCAATCAACCATGTATGATCAAGTTGCTGCCAGTGCGCGTGAAACACTTGAGACTTATCTGAAAGAAGCTAAAGATGCTGGAGTTGCTCGCGCTGAATATAGTATTGAATTTGGTGCACCAAAAAGCGTTATCGCTGATGTGGCACCAAAGAAATACGGTTCAGAGCTAATCGTCATCGGAGCAACTGGATTAAATGCCGTTGAACGTTTGTTAATCGGTTCGGTTACCGAATATGTTGTTCGCAATGCGAAAGTGGATGTATTAGTTGCAAAAAGTTAATCAATAACTAAAGAATGACTAAAGTATTTAGTCATTCTTTTTGTTATCTTTAATATAATCAAAAAACGTGTATAATATCAGTAGATATTAATATTAATGGAGCCCTAAAATATGAACGAAAATCATGAAAGTTTAAATTTAATTGCGTCTACATTGACGAACAGTTTGGGTACGACCGTGATTGGAAATATTAATCGCTCGGGACTTGAAATTCAAGTGACTTATCCAGATGGTCGGGCAGAAACAGTTGTTTCCGACGAAAATGGGGACTTTATACATAAAATTAAGGGAGACCTAGAAAGCGGAACGCTTGTAATCACCGCAATTGAACAAGGTCAAATTGTTGGGATGGTTGAAGCACAAATTGAAATGCCAGCGCCAGTTGTTACTGGGGTTATTTCTACGCGTGACGGTCAGCGTTTCTTGGAAGGACACGTCAATCAACCAGACACAACGGTCTCAATGAATTTATTGGGTGAAGAAATTGAAGTGGTTGTTGATCAAAACCAAGAGTTTGAAATGGTTATTCCGGATGATGTTTTATCAGAACAAATTCAACTGTTCTGTTATAATCACAAGACTAAAAAGAGCGGAAAGAACAGTGTGACTTTAGGTGTTACTTCAAAGACACAACCAATTCCCATCTTAACCGATGAAATGATTAGTGAGTACCAACAGCGAAATCAAGTTAATGATGCATCGAATGAATCATTGTTGAATTCAAAGTCAACGGCAATTGCAGAATCAGAATCTGTAGAGGCTAAAGCTAAGGCGGCAGCGGAAGCTAAAGCTAAGGCAGAGTTAAAAGTTCAAGCCAAGGTAGAAGCTAAAGCGAAGGCCGACGCAGAAGCCAAGGCAAAGGCAGACGCAGAAGCTCAAGCGAAAGCCGCAGCAGATGCCAAAGCAAAGGCAGACGCAGAAGCACAAGCGAAAGCCGCCGCAGATGCCAAGGCGAAGGCAGACGCAGAAGCACAAGCGAAAGCCGCCGCAGATGCCAATGCAAAGGCAGGCGCAGATGCTAAAGCAGAAGCACAAGTAACAGCAGGTGTGGAAGGCGCGGACGAAGCAGAAGCACAAGTAAATGCAGAAGCAGAAGCTCAAGCGAAAGCCACCGCAGAAGCCAAAGCAAAGGCAGACGCGGATGCTAAAGCGAAAGCTGCAGCAGATGCCAAGGCAAAGGCAGACGCGGATGCTAAAGCGAAAGCTACCGCAGAAGCCAAAGCAAAGGCAGACGCGGATGCTCAAGCAAAGGCTGCAGCAGATGCCAAGGCAAAGGCAGACGCGGATGCTAAAGCAAAAGCCGCCGCAGAAGCCAAAGCAAAGGCAGACGCGGATGCTAAAGCGAAAGCCGCCGCAGAAGCTAAAGCAAAGGCTGATGATATTTTCGAAGTTGGTGAATTTGATGGACTCGATGACGACTCTGAAGAAAAATCAGCAGCTGATAGTGATAAAGCGAAGCCTGCACGGGAACAGAAAGCTAAAAAGAAAGGTTTTTTTGCACGCGTTTTCGGTAAAATGTTTGGAAAATAATGCAATTAGACAGTAACTTTTAACAAGGTTGACTTGATAAAAGTTGCTTTTTTTTATGAAGAAAATAGAAAGGATATTTTGAGATAAAATGTCAGCAGTAATTAGTGGGATGATTTTGGGATTTGCATTTATTGCCCCAATTGGAATGCAAAATTTATATGTATTTAATAATGCGGTGAATAACACATTTAAAAGAGCCATGTTATATGTCTTCTTTGTATGGTTAGCGGATTCATCTTTTTCGATTGTCGCGTACTTTGGAATGGGTGCAATCATCAATTCGAATGAACTTTTGAAGTTGGTCGTGATGATTTTAGGCGGTTGCTTAGTAATTTATATTGGCTGGACGATTTTACGTTCTGCAAATCAAGTTAGTCTGAATGCGGAAGAAAATAAATTATCAATAAAAACCGCTTTTATTACCGCCTTTATTGTGACTTGGGCTAATCCACAAGCGCTTGTTGATGGTAGTTTAATGTTAGGAGCAACGCGTGCAAAACTTCCTGATGCTGATGTGATGCCATTTATTATCGGTGTTTTGATTGCAACCTCATTGTGGTTTACTTTTGTGACTGTTTTAGTTAATTTATTTAAAAATAATTTGTCAAAGCGTGCTTTTGTCATTGTGAATGTTGTTTCCGGTTTGATTATGTTAGGTTATGGAGCTTACTTCTTGTTTGGTGCAGCTGAAATGTTATTTGCATAAATTGCGCTTGCATTTAAGCGTTAAAATCAGTAAAATAACAGGCATAGCAATGCACTAAAAAGTAAATTTAATTCTTGATTATCAGCGAATGTGGAAGCGGTGTGAGCCACAAATAAGATTAAATTGAAGGTAGTTAGTGGGCTTTACTAGTGAAAGGTTAGTAGTTAGTAACGTGATAGACGCGTTAAGTCTTAGAATGAGATGGGATTTTTAAAATCCTAAATCAGGTGGTACCGCGAATGAACTCGTCCTGATCACATCAATTAGATGTGGTTGGGACTTTTTTTATGCTTAATAATTAATAGAATGGAGTAGATTATGCGAGAAATAGATATGCCTGGTAAGTATGATGCGTCTGCTGTTGAAGCAGGACGCTATGATAAGTGGCACGAAGAGGGGCGTTTCCAACCTTCAGCGAATGAAAAGGCCCGCCCTTATTCAATTGTTATTCCACCACCAAATGTGACGGGAAAGTTGCACTTGGGCCATTCATGGGATGTGACGTTGCAAGATATTTTGATTCGTCAAAAGCGGATGCAAGGTTTTGATACAGTTTGGATTCCTGGTATGGACCATGCTGGAATTGCCACACAAGCAAAAGTTGAACAACGTTTAGCTGAGCAAGGTATTTCACGTTATGACTTAGGTCGCGATAAGTTTATTGACCAAGTTTGGGATTGGAAGAATGAATATGCTGAAACAATCCATGAGCAATGGAAAAAGATGGGGATTTCTGTTGACTATACACGTGAACGCTTTACATTAGACGATGGTTTATCAGATGCTGTCCGCAAAGTCTTTGTTGATTTATATAATAAAGATTTGATTTATCGTGGTGAATACATTATCAATTGGGACCCTAAGGCTCGTACTGCTTTGTCAGATATTGAAGTGATTCACGAAGACGATGAAGGTGCTTTTTACCATGTTAAGTACCCATTCGTTGATGAGAATGAGACCTTTAATGGTCAATCATATATTGAAATTGCGACAACTCGTCCAGAAACAATGTTTGGTGACGTCGCTGTTGCGGTGCATCCAAGTGATGAGCGTTATAAGGAATTAGTTGGCAAGAAGGTATTGGTACCGCTTGTTAACCGTGAAATTCCAATTATTGCTGATGAGTATGTTGACCCTGAATTTGGTTCTGGAATGGTTAAAATTACACCAGCCCACGACCCAAATGACTTTGCGGTTGGTAATCGTCATGATTTGGAACGCATTAACACGATGAATGAAGATGCTTCAATGAACGAAAATGCTGGTAAATATGATGGTATGGACCGTTTTGAAGCGCGTAAGGCGATGGTTGCTGACTTAGAAGCTGGCGATTATATGCTAAACATTGAACCAATTGTACACGCTGTTGGTCATTCAGAGCGAACAGGTGTTCAAGTTGAATCACGTCTTTCAACGCAATGGTTCGTTAAGATGCAACCATTAGCAGAACAAGCCTTAGCAATGCAAGATGATCCAGAAGATAAGGTTACTTTCAATCCATCACGTTTTGAAGGTACGTACACACGTTGGATGGAGAACATTCATGATTGGGTTATCTCACGTCAACTTTGGTGGGGACATCAAATTCCAGCTTGGTATCACAAGGAAACTGGTGAAATGTATGTTGGGATGGAAGCACCAGCTGATGCTGAAAATTGGGAACAAGATTCAGACGTCTTGGATACGTGGTTCTCTTCAGCCCTTTGGCCGTTCTCAACAATGGGTTGGCCTGATACGGATGCGCACGATTACCAACGTTATTTCCCGACTGATACACTTGTAACAGGTTATGACATTATTCCATTCTGGGTGTCACGTATGATTTTCCAATCAAAGGAATTCACAGGTAAGCGTCCATTTAAGGATGTTTTGATTCATGGGTTGATTCGTGATGAACAAGGACGTAAGATGTCAAAGTCATTGGGTAATGGAATTGACCCAATGGATGTTATTAATAAGTATGGTGTTGATGCTTTGCGTTGGTTCTTGGCTACTGGTTCAACACCAGGTCAAGACATGCGTTTCTCATACGCAAAGATGGATGCTTCATGGAACTTTATTAATAAGATTTGGAATGCATCACGTTACGTTATTATGAACTTAGATGCTGATACAGCACCAACCTTGCCAGAAAATCGAGATGCATTATCACTTGCGGATCGTTGGATCTTGTCACGTTTGAATAAGATAATTGACTCTGTTTTGAAGAACTTTGACAAATTTGAATTTGGTGAAGCTGGACGTGCGCTTTATAACTTTATTTGGAATGATTTCGCTGATTGGTATATTGAAATGACCAAGGAAACATTGAATGGTTCCGATGAAGCGGCAAAGCAAACAGTTCAATCAGTATTGGCCTATGTTTTGGATCAAACATTGCGTTTGTTGCACCCAATTATGCCTTTCGTTACCGAAGAAATTTATTTGGATATGCCAGTCCACGCTTTTGATTCAATAATGGTCGCTGATTTCCCTGAAGTTGATGCGCAATTAGATGATGCTAAAGCCGAAGCAGATTTCCAAAGCTTAGTTGATTTGATTACTGCTGTTCGTACAATTCGTACTGAAGCGAATGCACCTATGTCAACAGCCGTTGATGTCTTGATTCAAACTGAAGATGCACAATTGCAACATATTTTCAATGAAAATGCAGACTATATCAACCGCTTTGTAAAGCCTAAGGCATTGACCATTGCTGCTGATATTGATGCACCAACATTAGCGATGACTAAGGCAATTTCAGGTGCGCAAGTGTATGTACCATTGGCTGAATTGATTGATATTGCAGATGAAATTGCACGTCTACGTGACGAAGCTAAGAAATTTGCTGGTGAAGTTAAGCGTAGCTCAGGTAAGTTGTCAAACGATAAGTTTGTTAACTCAGCACCAGAAGCAGTTGTTAATGCTGAACGTGAGAAGTTGGCAGATTGGGAAGAAAAGTTGGCAACAACTCAAGCCCGTTTGGAAGAACTAGAAGCTGCACAAAATGCTTAAACAATAAACTCGGATGTGTTCGCACATGCGAGTTTTTTTGCGTCTAAATGGATAGTAGGCGGATAAAAAAATTCATGGTACGATAGAGCTATTCATGTCAGTTAAGGGGATGCGCATATGGTGAAATTAAAAACAGTTGACGATGCAATTGCTTATATTCATGGTCGACATAAGTGGTTAAAAACAGCTTCATTTAGTCGAATTGAACGCTTACTTGCCGAACTTGGCCATCCAGAATTAGAGAATCAGTATATTCACGTCACTGGAACAAATGGTAAAGGGTCAACCAGTAAGATGATGGCGCAAATTTTGCGGACAGCTGGTTTACGCGTTGGGACGTTCACATCACCATTTATTGAACGTTTTAACGAACGGATTCAAGATAATGCGGGGATGATTTCAGATCAGGCGTTGTTAGAAGCGGTTCAAACAGTTGCACCGATTACGGAGCGATTGGATCAAGAATTACCAGAAGGTGGGCCAACTGAGTTTGAGACGCTAACGGCGGTGATGTTTGTCTATTTTCAACGTCAAGCTCAAGATGTGGTTATCTTGGAAGTTGGGATTGGCGGCACCTGGGATACGACGGAGGTCATCCCTGATAAGTTAGCAGCTGTGATTACAGGTGTCGGTTTGGATCATATGAAGGTGCTTGGTGATACGATTGCGCAAATTGCTGAAGCTAAGGCAGGCATTATCCAAGCTAATCGACCGGTTATCATTGGGCCGTTATCGGCAGATGCTGATAACGTGATTAGAACACGCGCCCAACAATTATCTGCGCCAGTCTTGGCATATGGTCGTGATTTCCAGCGAGTTGGGTCAACCCAACAGCAACAGTTCGGTGAACGCTTTGATTTTTCAGGACTCGCAGATATAACAGATATTCAATTAGCTTTGACGGGTGAATATCAACAAGTCAATGCCAGCGTGGCCCTTGAAACAGTATTGGCAGTGGCCCCGCAATTGGGCATTGAGATAACTGATGATATTGTGCGACAAGCGTTAGCCCAAGTTACTTGGCCAGCACGTTTTGAAAAGATTTCTGATGCACCATTGACGATTATTGATGGCGCTCATAATTTACAAGGGATTCAAGCTTTGCAAACAACGCTAACCGAGCGCTTTAGCCAAGCCCCCATGCATATTATGGTCGGTATTCTGAACGATAAAAATTTTGAAGCCATGCTGAAGATGCTTAGCGGTATTCCAAATGCCAATGTGTGTGTCGTTCATTTTGAGGCGCCACACCAACGGCAAGATATTGATGAACATGTCGTAGCGCGTTTACAAAAAGAGATGGGTATTTCGTATGCCTATGATTGGCAAAAACAATATGCTGAATTGAAAGCTTCTGAACCTGACACACCTGTTATTTTTACCGGGTCCCTTTATTTTGTTTCAGAAGTACGAGCAGCAATTAAACGAATTAATTAGGTGATAAAATGATTATTTTACAAGCAAGTGATGTGGCACGCCGCTTTAGTGGGGTCACATTTTTTGAGCATATTTCAATGCAAGTGGGCGATAAGGCGCGCATTGGTTTAGTGGGCCGCAATGGTGCCGGTAAATCAACTTTATTGAAAATGTTGATTGGGGAGACACAACCTGATGAAGGGGAAGTCTCAATGAAAAAAGGCATTAAGCTAGCTTATCTGGCACAAAATTCAGGCCTTGATTCTGATTTATCTGTTTACAATGAAATGTTAACTGCTTTTGATGCAGTCATTAAATTGGAAGCGCAAATGCGTGAAATGGAAGCGCAAATTGCGTCTGCTGATGATTATGAGAGTGAAAGTTATCAAAAATTGTTAGCAAATTATGATCAAGCACAACATGATTTTGAACAAATGAATGGTTATGCCTATGATGCGACAATTCGGGGTGTATTACACGGGTTTGGCTTTGATGAATCATTCTATGATCGAAAAGTTTCAACCTTATCGGGAGGACAACGAACACGTTTAGCCATTGCTAAGCAATTGTTGGAAACACCAGATTTGTTGATTTTAGACGAACCAACAAACCATTTGGATATGGAAACATTGGCCTGGTTAGAGCAATATTTGCAAAACTACCAAGGGGCACTTTTGATTGTTTCCCATGACCGTTATTTCTTAGATCGCGTGGTTAATGAAATTTACGATATGCATTCCGGTGTTTTGGATCATTATACGGGTAACTATAGCCAGTTTATGCATGAAAAAGAAGTGAAGATTCTATCCGAGCAAAAAGCCTATGATAAGCAACAAGGTGAGATTGCGAAGTTAGAGGATTTTGTGGCTAAAAATATTGTCCGAGCTTCAACGACAAAGCGTGCCCGGTCACGTCGTAAGCAGTTGGAGCGCATGCAAAAAATTGAACCACCTAAGAATGAAACTGGGGTTGCGCACATTACATTTTCAGCGAAAGAAGAGTCTGGAAATGAAGTCTTACGGGTTAATGATTTAACATTAGGCTATGATCCACTAACGGTGTTGGCCGATCCAGTTAATATTGAAGTGGATAAACAACATGCGGTTGCATTAGTGGGGCCGAATGGTGTTGGTAAATCAACTTTAATTAAGACGATTTTGAAGCAAATTCCGATTATCAGTGGTGATATTAAACTAGGTGCTAATGTGAAGGTTGGTTATTATGATCAAGAGCAACAAACGCTTGATGAAAAGAAGACGGTCTTAGCAACAATTTGGGATGAACACCCATTACTACCAGAAAAAGATATTCGTTCAATTTTGGGTTCATTCATGTTTAGTGGTGAGGCTGTTGATAAAAAGGTTTCTGCATTATCGGGAGGCGAGCGTGCTCGCTTATTGTTGACAAAATTATCAATGGAATCTGCTAATTTCTTAATTTTGGACGAACCGACGAATCATTTGGATATTGATTCACGTGAAGTGCTGGAAACAGCATTGAATGAGTACAATGGAACAATCTTCTTCGTGTCGCATGACCGTTACTTTATTAATGAAGTCGCGTCAGAAATTGTTGAATTAACCCCGACTGGGACGAATTTCTTTGATGGCGATTATGATTATTATCTTGAAAAGCGGGTTGATCCAGCCGAAATTGCAGCACAAGCAAATGCGTCTGAGCCGGTTGACGTAACCAACGAACAAAAGAGCAAGACTGAGATGGCGGATCGTAAGCAGCGTCAAAGAGAATTACGAAAGGCGCAGCGTGAATTGACGGCGGTTGAAGATAAGATTGCTGAACTGGAAAGTCAAAAAGAAAGTTTGAGTACGCAATTAAATGATCCTGACTTGGCAACAGATGTCGCCAAGTTAACCGAACTTTCCAATGAGGCGCAAGGGATTGATGATAACTTGGCTGAATTAGAAGAGCGTTGGACCGATTTATCAATGGCTGTGGAAGAATTAGAAGTATAAAGGCGTTTGTTTAGATAAGCGTCTAGGGTGGATAAAAGCACTATGAAAACCTTAACTTGGAGGTTGAATAATGAAAAAAGATATCCTAGAAATAAAAAATATTAGTTTGAAGTATGACAATCATTTTGCGATAAAAGACATTAATTTGTCGATTGCCCGGGGCGAAATTGTTGCTTTAGTGGGTCATAATGGGGCCGGTAAATCGAGCTTGTTCAATATTATTGCGGGGATTCAAGAGCCAACTAGTGGCACGGTTGAATTTGACCAAAGTTTTATTGAAGAACGTTTATTTTCAACCATTGGTTTTTCAGCGCAATCACAGGTTATGGATTGGTATACAAACGTTTGGGATAATGTTTACTTAGGGAGTCAATTAGCTGGCATTAAGGCAAAGCGGGGCCGAGAGTTAACGCAGCAAGCTTTAGACTTGCTAAATATTACGAACCTTAAAAATAAGCCGGTTGATGCACTGTCAGGTGGGCAACAACAACGGGTACAGATTGCACGTGCCATTGTGCATCAACCTGATTTTTATTTGCTAGACGAGCCAACAACTGGTTTAGACGCAGATACGTCAAATTATCTGCTGTCCTTTTTAAGAGATGAAGCGGCGCAAGGCAAAGCCGTTTTTGTGTCATCACATGATTTGAATTTATTAGAAACCTATTGTAATAAACTCGTCTTGATTGATGCCGGCGAGATTTTATATGCCGGTGATTTACAACAATTTTTAGACGAGCACACACCCAAGCAAAGTTATCAGGTGACAGTTAATCAGGCGATTGGGCCGAATGTCATTGCACAATTGATGACTGCTGATGTTGAGGTGGTGCCCTTAGAAAGCCTGCAGTACCGTTTCATTTTGAATCAAGATTGTGATTTAACCCAATTATTTCAGTTGACTGAACCTTTCTTTAGGATTGAAGCAATCGACAAGGAAAGCATGTTTTTGCGCGATTTATATCTACATTATCGGCAAAGGGGGACAATTGAATGAAACCCAATCAATTTAGAACCCAGCATTATCTGGGGATGAAGGGCTTAAAAATTATTGTTAACAATGAATTGAAAGCCTTCTTCCGTAATAAAGGGTTAATTATTTCTCAATTAGTGCAACCGATTTTGTATTACATTTTTATTGTGCTCGGGATAAATAATTTTGTGTCAAAAGTCGACTATGCCGGTAAGTCAATCGCGTATGCCGATTATGCATTAACTGGAATTTTGGGAATATTAATTATTTCTCAGATGACGCAAGCCATTTATCGCATTACCATTGATAAAAGATATGGGTTACTCGCATTAAAACGTCAGAGTGGTGTCTCACCTTTTTACTATATTATTGGGATGAGTGTATATCCGATGATTGGTATTTTCATCCAATCCATCGTACTGTATTTGATTGCACGTTTGTTTGGTAGTGCTATCGGCCTAGTTAATTATTTGGCTGGGATTGGTGTTGTGATTATTGTTTTATATTTTTGGACGGCCATTGCGGCATTGATTACCATTAAAATTAACGATTATCAACGGCGGGATGCGATTATTTCATTCATTATTACGCCATTGGGTTTTACAGCACCAGCGTTTTATTTGATTTCAAATGTGCCAACTTTTATTAAGGTGATTGGTTACTTTAACCCATTAACTTATCAATTATATGCAATTAGATCCGTTGTGTTTGATACACCGGTTGCCAAAGGACCGATTATTGCATTGACATTATTGGCAACAATTGTGATGATTGGTCTGGCATCTTATGCCGTTGCTAGAATGAGTCTGGTGCTAACGGAAAGATAAGCATGCCTAAGGTGGTTTTTTTAGATTATTTTTAAGATGGAAATTCAATTCGAATTTCCGTCTTTTTTTTTAATTGCGGTTGCATTTTATAACCAATGTGCTAATATAGATAGTGTTGATTAGCACTTAAATATAAAGAGTGCTAAAATTATTAATAGAAAATGTTTGGAGGTTACTTGATAATGATTAAGCCTTTAGGAGATCGTGTTGTATTACAAGTTGAAGCTGAGCCAGAACAAAGTGTTGGTGGCATCTTTATTGCTTCAAATGCTCAAGAAAAGTCAGTTAAAGGAACCGTTGTTGCTGTTTCAGAACACACAATTGGTGAATTAACAGCGCCTCAAGCAGTAGCCGTTGGTGATGAAGTGATTTTTGACAAGTATGCTGGTTCAGAGCTTACTGTCGATGGTGAAGATTACTTGGTCCTACACGAAAAGGACATCGTTGCGATTGTCTAATTTAAACAATCAATCCAAAAATTGAAATAATAAAAAAGAAATTGAATTAAAAATAGAGGTGGATACTTATGGCAAAAGATATTAAGTTTTCTGAAGATGCACGCTCAAAGATGCAAGCTGGTGTTGATAAGCTTGCTGATACAGTTAAGACAACCATTGGACCAAAGGGACGCAATGTTGTTATTGAACAAAGCTACGGCGCACCTACAATTACCAATGATGGTGTGACAATTGCTAAGTCAGTTGAACTAGAAGATCACTTTGAAGACATGGGTGCTAAGTTGGTATCAGAAGTTGCTTCAAAGACAAATGACATTGCTGGAGACGGAACAACAACAGCAACGGTATTGACACAAGCCATTGTTAATGAAGGTATGAAGAATGTCACAGCTGGTGCTAACCCAGTTGGTGTACGTCGTGGAATTGAATTAGCAACAGATGCTGCGGTTAGTTCACTTCATGATATGTCAAAGACGGTTTCAACTAAGGATGAAGTGGCTCAAATTGCATCAATTTCAGCCGCTAATGAAGAAGTTGGTTCATTGATTGCCGAAGCGATGGAAAAAGTTGGTAATGACGGAGTCATTACCATTGAAGAATCAAAGGGGATTGAAACAACATTAGATGTTGTTGAAGGTATGCAATTTGATCGTGGATACATGTCACAATACATGGTTACCGACGAAAACAAAATGGAAGCTGCTTTGGACAATCCTTACATTTTGATTACTGATAAGAAGATTGCCAATATTCAAGATATTTTGCCATTGTTGCAAGGTGTTGTTGAGCAAGGTCGTTCACTTTTGATTATTGCTGATGACATTACTGGTGAGGCTTTGCCAACCCTTGTTTTGAATAAGATGCGTGGAACATTTAACGTTGTTGCGGTTAAGGCACCTGGCTTTGGTGATCGTCGTAAGGAACAATTACAAGACCTTGCCATTTTGACTGGTGGTACCGTGATTACTGATGATCTTGGCTTAAACTTGAAGGATGCCACGATTTCACAATTGGGACAAGCTGCTAAGGTTACCGTAACAAAGGATTCAACAACAGTTGTTGAAGGAGATGGATCTAAGGAAGCTATTGCTGAACGTGTTGATTTGTTGAAGAAGCAAATTTCTGAAACAACTTCTGACTTTGATCGTGAAAAGTTACAAGAGCGTTTGGCTAAGTTAGCTGGTGGTGTTGCCGTGGTTAACGTCGGTGCTGCAACTGAAACTGAATTAAAGGAACGTAAGTACCGCATTGAAGATGCTTTGAATGCAACGCGTGCCGCTGTTGAAGAAGGTTTCGTGGCTGGTGGTGGAACGGCCTTGGTTAATGCAATTCCTGCTGTTGAAGCACTTTCTGAAGAGGGTGATGTGCAAACAGGAATCAACATTGTTAAGCGTGCTCTTGAAGAGCCTGTCCGCCAGATTGCTGAAAATGCTGGTGTTGAGGGTTCTGTGATTGTTAACCAATTAAAGTCACAAGCACAAGGAACTGGATTTAACGCTGCAACTGGTGAGTGGGTTGATATGATTGCTGCTGGAATTGTTGACCCAACTAAGGTGACACGTTCGGCTTTGCAAAATGCGGCCTCTGTTTCAGCACTACTATTAACAACAGAAGCAGTTGTTGCTGAACAACCACATGATGATGCACCTGCAGCCCCTGCCGCACAACCTGGTATGGGCGGAATGATGTAAGCTTAATCAATAAAAATAAAGCTAAAACACCAAACAATTTGTTTGGTGTTTTTTTTTGAAAAAAATAAAAAAAGAAGCATAGACAAGGGGGACGTTTAGCACTACAATAGCCCGTGTTAAGAAAATATGAAATAGTCTAAGGTGGGGTAGGAAAATGTGGCGTTTTTTAAAGCGGTTACTCATTGGTAAGCCGCTTAAAACATTAGACGAAGGGTCACAACAGTTGACGCGAACAAAAGCGTTAGCATTGTTATCTTCGGATGCGCTCTCATCAGTTGCTTATGGAACTGAACAAATTACAGCAGTCTTGTTAGCGGTTGGAACCGCGGCATTATGGTGGCAGTTGCCAATTGCCGGCTTAGTGTTGATTTTGTTGGCGGCGATTGTTTTATCATATCGCCAAATTATACGGGCTTACCCTGGTGGTGGTGGTGCCTATATGGTGACCTCGAAAAACTGGGGCCAAAAAGCTGGCTTAGTGGCTGGCGGATCGTTACTGGTTGATTATATGTTGACCGTGGCCGTTTCGGTTGTGTCAGGGACAGAAGCGATTACATCAGCAATTCCAGCCGTACGTCCCTATTCCGTGGGGATTGCCATTTTAATGATCTTGTTGTTAATGGCAATTAATTTACGCGGGTTACGTGAATCTGCCACATTTTTAGTGGTGCCAGTATATTTCTTTATCGCAATGATGCTTTTGTTGATTGGGTTTGGTTTTTATAATATTATTACCGGGCAGGTTGAATATCAGGCTACGGCAGCAGTTGGCACGACATTTGTTGGTGCAACACCTTTGTTATTCATGCGGGCGTTTTCAAGTGGGTCATCTTCATTAACTGGAGTTGAAGCCATTTCAAATGCGGTGCCTAATTTTAAAGAACCAAAGGCTAAAAATGCAGCAGCAACTTTGGGGATTATGGCGGTAATTTTGGGGCTATTCTTCGGTGGTATTACCTTTATGTCTTATTGGTTTGGGTTAGTACCGAATGCGCATGTCACCTTGTTATCACAAATTGGTGAAAAAGCCTTCGGGCGCGGACCGCTATTTTACATTTTCCAAATTTCAACGGCCTTAATTTTGGCTGTTGCGGCGAATACCGGTTTCTCGGCCTTTCCGCAATTAGCTTATAATTTAGCTAAAGATAAATTCATGCCACACATTTACTTAGATAAAGGTGATCGCTTGAGTTATTCGAATGGGATTGTCTCATTAGCGATTGGGGCGATTGTCCTCGTTATTATCTTTAATGGGTCGATTGAACGTTTGATTCCACTGTATGCGATTGGCGTATTTGTCCCATTTACGCTTTCACAATCAGGGATGATTATTCATTGGTTGCGTGAGCGTGAAGGATATTGGCCTGGTAAAATTATGATTAATTTTGTCGGTGCAGTCATTTCTGCCTTCTTAGTCGTGTCATTGATGCTTTTGCATTTTGGATCAGTTTGGCCATACTTCATTATCATGCCATTGTTGATTAGTGTGTTCTTGAGAATTCACCGGCACTATCATTTAGTTGCTAAGCAATTAAGAATTATTTCAGAACAACCGGTTAAACGTCATGCGTATACTGGCTCAACGGTGATTGTGATGGTTTCTAATTTAACCAAGGTGACAGCAGAGGCTGTTGATTATGCAAAATCAATTGGGGACTTAGTGATTGCAATGCACGTATCCTTTGACTCGCACCCTGAGAAAGAACATAAATTAAGTGAAGAATTTAAACGTGAATTCCCAGATGTGCGTTATGTGGATATCCATTCTTCATATCGTTCAATTACTGAACCAGCAGTTCGTTTTGTGGATGAAATCAGCAAGGGTGCTGAACAACGAAATCACTCTTTGACCATTTTGATTCCACGATTTGTGCCTAAACATTCTTGGCAAAATGCGTTGCATAATCAGAATAGTGTCCGTTTGCATAATGCATTAGCAAATCGCAATGTGATTGTGTCAATGTATTACTATCATTTAAAAGAATAGTTACTTTTAAAGCTCGTTACTCAACGGGCTTTTTTATTTGGTATACTGGTCACTGACGTTATGTTGGAAGGGGATTCTATGACTAGAGAAACCATACACTTTGCACAACAACAGCTTGGTGATTTGCGACAAGCAATGTTGGATGGTGCTTTATATAAATCATTAGGGATACGGATTGGTAAATTGATTGATGAATCCAGCTAAAACTGCGGTAACCACAGTGGCACAGTTATCTCACAGTGAAGAAACAGCGATTATTGAACTGAGCTCAGAGATTCAACATAGTCTCTTAGAAGATGAATTAGAAAGTATTTCAGATGATGAATTAGCGATTTTAGTGAATGGCTTGGGGCAAGTTCGCCCCGAAATTCGCGAAGAAGCTTGCTTGAAGGTCTTGGTTCAATTAATTCAAAATCAAATATTGACGACAGATCAAATTGGTATTCTACAAAAGCATATCTTGCGACCAGAGGTTTTGTTTTTTCATATTACAGAAAACGCGAATAATGGTGTGTTTTTGCGTTCTTTTAATGTGTGCCTATTGGCCATTTTGAAATTATGGGAACAACCGGTTGCGATGGATAAAGCTGATTATGAAGACATGATTATGTTATTAGCAACCTATTTATTATTTGAGACAGATACACGTGGTTTTGATGATGAACAGGGATGGTTCAGAACGTATTTTCATATTGGACATATTTTAGATGCGTTAACATTCGATAACCAAGTGGTTCGAATGGATAAAATATTCTTAATGACAGTGATGTTAGAACGCTACAAGCGATTGGATACGCCTTTGACAATGGGTGAGGAACAACGGTTGGCTGGTTATTTGACTAACCTTGTTAAGGTTAATTCGTTATATGCTGATTACTTTTTATTACAGCTCAAACAAATGCGCCAACAGTTTGTGCAAAATCAAGAGCCGACGACGCTTGCTGGCTGGAATCGTTTCTACAACAAAAAACGTTTATGGCAAGCCCTACAACTACAAAGTCAATTGCCGGAAAATATTAGTAATTACTTAAGAGATATGAATTTTTTCTAGTTTTGCCACATACTTTGTGAAAAGTCGTGGTATACTTAAGTTTCAAAACTCGTTCGTGTGAAAAAATTTTATTCAATGATAGGAGAATAAGTGTTATGTCAGATAAACTACATATCGCCATGTTGTTCGGTGGAAATTCTTCCGAACATGATGTCTCAAAACGTTCAGCATTAAACATCTTTGAAGCAATGGACAAGGACAAGTATGATGTCTCTGTCTTCTTGATCTCAAAAGATGGGATTATGATGACGCCTGAAGATTCAATGCGTGTTCTACAAGGGGAACCTGAAGGACCAATTGTTGAAGCAGCTAAGGCTAAGATGGATTTGAGTAATCCACTAGCACCGATTATGGCGTTGACAGAATTGAAGGATATTGATTTATTCTACCCAGTTGTTCATGGTAACTTGGGTGAGGATGGAACATTGCAAGCCTTATTCCGTTTGCTAAAGAAGCCACATATTGGAGCAGGTGTTACTGCTTCAGCGCTTGCTTTTGATAAGGACTTAACAAAGCGTATTTTGAATCAAGCAGGCGTACGTAACACAAAGTACTTCTTGTTGACTGACCAAAACTACCAAGACTATACTTATGCCGATATGGTTAAGGAAGTTGGCACATCAGTTATGTTCGTTAAGGCGGCTAAGCAAGGTTCATCAGTTGGAATTCATCGTGTCACAAACGAAGAAGAATTCAAAGCTGGTGTGGCTGATGCGCTTCAATATGACTATAAGGTGCTTGTGGAAGCGTCAATTGACCAACCATGGGAAATTGAAATTTCAATCTTAGGTAATGAAGAGCCACGGGCCTCAAAGCTTGGTGCGGTTGTGGTACCAAAGGAAGATGTTTGGTACGACTACAATAATAAGTTCGTTGATGCTTCAGGGGTGGTCTTTGACTTGCCAGTTGAAGTTGAAGATGACTTAGCAAATGAAATTACACAAATGGCTTTGGATGCTTATAAAGCCCTTGGCTTGGTTGGCTTGACACGTATGGACTTCTTAGTTGATAAGAATAATGTGCCTTACTTGGGTGAACCAAATACTTTGCCAGGATTTACAAATATTTCACTCTATCCACAAATGTGGGAAGTTTCAGGTCTTAGTTATTCAGACTTGATTGATGAAATTATCAATTATGGTTTGGCAGAATTTGAACGTAACAACAAATTGTCATACGATTTCATTGAATTGGGTGATGAAAAAGTTGGTACAAAGAATTATAATGCAGACCGTGCAGAATAATTAATGTGTCTAAAAACCGATGGTGCAAACCATCGGTTTTTTAACGTTTTGGAATGCTTTCGTGTCTGATGAAATTAGCGTATAATGAGTACTAAGACTATAGACAATAAAGGGATAAAAAATGACAGATTCATTTAAACCAACGTGGATGTTAGATGCGATTTACCATTTAACACCAGAACAAATTCATGCAAAAGGAATCAAAGCAATTTTAACTGATTTAGATAATACTTTAGTCGCTTGGAACAACCCAGATGGGACTGAAGAATTACATGATTGGTTAGATGAGATGCAAGCTGATGGAATTACCGTTATGATTGTTTCAAATAATTCAGCAGAGCGCGTTGCACGTGTCGCTGATCCATTGAACTTACCATTTGTATCACGTGCCTTTAAGCCAAATACAAAGGGGTTGAAGGAAGCCATGGAACGTTTGAACTTAACAGTTGATGAAGTGGTAATGGTTGGCGATCAATATTTGACGGATATTTGTGGTGCGAACCGCGCTAAAATGCGTAGTATCTTAGTTAAACCTTTGCTTGAAACAGACCAGTGGAATACAAAAATCAACCGCTTTTTGGAAAAAGGGGTGAAAAAGCGTGTTGCTAAGCAACACCCAGACATGACTTGGAGGACATCAATTGATTAGTGAAGAAGAAATTGCTGCATATTTGGCAGATGATTTACGTTGTATTGGCTGTGGGGCACAAATTCAAACAACTGAACCTGACGAAATTGGCTATACACCAATGTCAGCCTTGAAAAAAGGGTTTGAAAACGAAGAAATTTTATGTAAAAGATGCTTCCGTTTGCGTCATTATAATGAAATCCAACCAGTTAATTTAACGGACGATGATTTCCGTCGTCTCTTGGACCAAATTTCAGGGACTGATTCATTGGTTGTTTACGTGATGGATGTGTTTGACTTTTCAGGGTCATTAATTCCAGGATTACATCGTTTTGTTGGTGATAATCCCATTCTGTTGGTTGGAAATAAAATTGATGTTTTGCCACGTTCATTACGTCGATCAAAAATCAAAGATTGGATGCGGCAACAAGCGAATATTGCCGGATTACGTCCAGATGAAATTGCACTGACATCAGGTAAAAATGGGGATGATGTTCCAGCCTTGCTTGATTTAATCGAACGCTATCGTAAAGGCCGTGATGTTTATGTCGTCGGCGTTACGAATGTTGGTAAGTCAACTTTGATTAACCAAATCATTAAAGAAGTAACTGGTGAACGTCAAGATGTCATTACGACATCACGTTTCCCAGGGACCACATTGGATCGCATTGAAATTCCTTTGGATGAGCAATCAGCAATTATTGATACACCAGGAATTATTCATCAAGACCAAATGGCCCATTACTTGACGGCTAAAGATTTGAAATACGTTTCACCACAAAAAGAGTTAAAGCCACGCACATATCAATTAAATGCTGGGCAGACGATTTTTGCCGGTGCATTAGCTCGTTTTGATTATATGCAAGGTGATAAAGGTGGCTTCACAGCTTATTTTGAAAATAACTTGATGTTGCATCGTACAAAATTAGAAAAAGCGGATGCATTCTATCAACAACATGCAGGTGAACTTTTGGCACCACCAGAAGCTGATCATTTAGATGATTTACCACCTTTGCAAAGACACGAATTTAAAACAACACAAAAAACAGATATCGTCATTGATGGATTAGGTTGGTTAACAGTTCCAGCCAATGCAATTGTTGCGGCATGGGCCCCTAAAGGTGTATCTGTTTTGACACGAAAGGCGATGATTTAATAATGATTGAACTTAGAGGTAAGCAAAAACGGTATTTACGTGCATCAGCACATGATATGCGTCCACTATTTAGTATTGGTAAGCAAGGACTAACGCAAAATTGGTTGGATCAATTAAGCGATGCGATTGATAAGCGTGAATTGTTTAAGGTAAATATTTTGCCTAATTCAGATGTTACGGTTGATGAATTAAAGCAATTTATTGAAGAAAACTCAGACATTCAAGTCGTGCAATCAATTGGACACACATTAGTTCTTTTTGGTGAATCAAACGATAAAGATCGTCGTCGTTATTCAGCAGAAGTTCGTAATATTTAGGCGCTAGTATTCAGAGGATTGATACATGCAAATGACAACGCAGCTGGAGACAGAAACTGAACAGGTTCCGGATGAAACCATTCAACGGATTGGAATTTTAGGTGGGACATTTAATCCACCTCATTTTGGACACTTAATGATTGGGGAACAGGTTGCAGATCAATTAGGACTAGACAAAGTCATGTTTATGCCAAATGCGATTCCACCACATGTTGATCATAAAGAAGCCATTGACCCAGTTGATCGTGTTCAAATGGTTCAAGCAGCTATTCAAGGTAACAGTCAATTTGATATTGAACTGAGTGAAATCACCCGAGGTGGTAAAAGCTATTCATATGATACCTTGGTTGAATTGAAGGCAATGCATCCCAACACGCAATATTATTTCATTATTGGTGGGGATGAAGTGGCTTATTTACCAAAATGGTATCGAATTGATGATTTACTAAAGCTAGTTCAATTTGTTGGCGTTAATCGTGGGGGCAGCCCGGTTGAGAGTGACTACCCAGTTGAATGGGTGCGCATTCCAAATATGGAAATCAGCTCAACTGATGTGCGTGACCGCGTCGAGCGTCATCGTAGCGTCCGATACATGATTCCGGACTTAGTAGCGGCATACATTTTTGAAAAGGGGCTATATTTAAATGATTAAAGATGTAGAAGCACCAATTTATACAGAAGGTATTTTTTCGGGTAGTCGTGAAGCGTTAATTGAAGCCGTGAAAACACAAGTTTCAAATAAACGTTTTGAGCATATTTTACGCGTTGAACAAATGGCGTTGAACCTTGCCGAAAAATGGGATGTTGATTTAGAGACAGCGTCAATTGCTGCGTTGGTCCACGACTATGCTAAAGAGCGTTCAGATGCCGATTTCTTAGCCGTCATAGCTGAAAAAAAGTTGGACCCCGACTTAAAGCAATGGGGGAACTATTTGTGGCACGGAGTCGTGGGTGCTGAATTAGTCCATGATGAGCTTGGAATTCATAACCAAGACATCTTAGATGCTATGCGACAACATACAACCGGTGCGGCCTATATGACGCAGTTAAGCCAAGTGGTTTATATGGCAGATTATATTGAAATGGGTCGAGACTTCCCAGGCGTTGCTGAAGTACGCCAACTTGCTTTTGAAGATTTAGGGGCAAGTGTTGGTTGGCAAACAACCCATACCTTGCAATATCTTTTGGCAAAGCAGGGCCGAATTTATCCGGGAACAATTACAACATACAATGGATGGAGTACAAAATAGATATGGCAGAATCACAAATGTTAGAAGTAGCGGTAAAAGCCGCAGATAGTAAGCGTGCAGAAGATATCGTGGCGCTTGATTTAGAAGGTATTAGCTTTATCGCTGATGAATATTTAATCATGCAAGCACCGACAGAACGTCAAGTTTTGGCGATTGCTGATGAAATTGCTGACCAGATGGAAAAAGCTGAATTTGAATTAACACGTCAAGAAGGCCGTCGTGAGGGGCAATGGGTGCTCTTGGATTACGGTGATTTGATTGTGCATATCTTCAAAAATGATGTCCGTCATTTCTATAACTTAGAAAAGTTATGGGGCGATGCACCTGAAATTGATATTGCTGATTGGATTGATGAGGAGTCATTCTAATGAATTACGGGACATTTGCAGCGCTTTATGACGAACTTTTTGATGAATCAGCTTATCAAGACTGGTTTGACTATGCCAAAGCTGCGATTAAACAACCAGATGGTCGTTTATTAGAATTAGCTGGTGGTGCCGGACGTTTAGCCGTCATGTTAAAGCAAGCTGGTTTCCCAGAAGTATTCAATTTTGACTTGTCACCGGAAATGCTGAAGCTGGCCATGACCCATGCCGAAGATGCACAAATTGATTTACCTTTAATTGAAGGTGATATGCGTGAATGGTCTGACTTAGATTTAACATTTCAAACAATCACATGTTTTGCGGATTCATTGAATTATCTTAAAAATGAGCATGAATTAGCCCAAACATTCCAACAAGTTTATGACCATCTAGAAAAAGATGGCCAATTCTTATTTGATGTCATCACCCCAATTCAGACTGACGATGTTTACCCTGGTTATATGTATAATTGGCACGATGAGGAAACGGCATTTATGTGGTCATCATTTGGGATTGAAGGTGAAACACATACAGTTGAACACGAATTAACTTTCTTTGTGTATGAGGAAGAAATTGATGGTTATCGTCAACTTCAAGAAATTCATACGGAAAAGACATATGATTTAAAGGTTTATGTTGATCTGTTAGAAAAAGTTGGATTCACAAATATTGAAGTGACAGCTGATTTTGGTCGTTCAAAGGATACAGAGCATGCAACGCGATGGTTCTTTAATGCCACGAAAGGTTCATAATTTATGCAAGCAGTCGGATTAATCACAGAATATAACCCATTTCATAATGGTCATAAATATCATGTACAACAGGCAAAGGCGGTTTCTGGAGCGGATGTGGTGGTAGCGGTCATGAGTGGTAACTATGTTCAACGTGGTGAACCGGCTGTTTTTGATAAATGGGACCGGACGCAATTAGCATTGGCCGGTGGTGTTAATTTGCTGGCCGAATTACCGTTTGCTTTTGCGGTGCAACCAGCTCATATTTTTGCAATGGGGGCGGTCAGACTCTTGGCGGATATGGGTGTGTCATCCATTGTATTTGGTGCAGAGCACGCAACGTTAGATTTTCTGGCAATTGCTAAGCAAGCTCAAGCAGCGCTGAATGATACTCAAAATTTTACCGGTGACTATTCCCAAACGTATGCCACACAATTTAATGATGTTGTGGAAACCATTGTTGGATTTAGAATTGATCATCCGAATGATTTACTAGGCTTAGCCTATGCACAAGCTGTGTTAGCGTTGAACTTAGAATCAAAAGTGCGTCTGTTACCAATTCAACGGCAACAAGCACAGTATCATGATCAAACCTTGAATACGGCTAATGACATTGCAAGTGCAACTGCTTTGCGTCGGCAAGCGACAACAACTGATCATGCAGTTTTAAAACGCTTTATGTCTGATGAAGGGGCCCTGTTATTAACACAAGGTCCGGCAGTAAAATCATTTGATACGGTATGGCTAGCTGCCTTGCTTTATAAAGTTAAAACGACACCTGTGGACGAACTAGAAAAAATTTATCAGTTAAATGATGGCCTTGCTTATCGATTGCATGCTTTGATTGAGCGCCACGATTACACCACCATGACAGAACTATTAACTGATTTTAAATCAAAACGGTATACACAATCTCGACTCCAACGCTCTTTGTTATATACAATTTTAAATGTCACGCATGTTGAAATGCAGACAGCTTTACAGCAACCGTATATACGCTTTTTAGGGATGGATCAATTAGGCCGTAAATATGTAAAACAACAACGCGATCAATTCACTTTGCCCGTGATTAATCGCGTGAGTCAAGATGAAATAAATGGTATCCTGAAGTTAGATTATCGCGCCGGTGCGTTATATCATTATTTTGAAAAAACACCGGGAGCAGTACAGGATACTGGAAGAATTCCAGTCTACTATGAGAGGTAAATTTAAAATGAAATGGCATTTTGCAGAATTACAAAATTATAAGACCGAGCCGTTACAAGTTGACGAAACACTAGACGTGAAGGCAGCAATGTTAGAAAAGTTTTCTGATATTGTTTTAGATATTGAACCTGTACATGTGACTGGTTTTATTCAAGCCGATCGTGATGACGTGATGGTACACTTCCATATTGAAACAACGGTAACAACGCCTTCAAGTCGTTCACTTGAACCAGTTGCTTTACCATTGGAAACAGATATGGATGAAATTTATATTCAAGAAGAGAGTCATGCTGACCGTTATGAAGACGATGAGACGATTATCTTGATTGATTATGATTTGGTTGATTTTTCAGAAGCAATTATGGAAACCATTGTGGTGTCAATTCCAATGCAAGTTTTGACGGATGCAGAAAAAAACTCAGATGATATGCCCGCTGGTAAAGATTGGGAAGTTATCTCAGAAGACGCCTATGAGGCACGCAAAGCTGAAGATCCAGATGCAAAGAATACACCTTTAGCTGGTCTTGCAGATATGTTGAAGGATGATGAATAGGGAACGTGACGCTTATTGGTATTAACAACCGGTGGGCGTTTTTTCCTTTTTAACTGGATTAGAGAAAGTGGGGAATTATGGCTAAGAAACAAACCACAACACCAATGATGGTTCAATACAATGAAATAAAAGCGCAGTATCCAGATGCGTTTTTGTTCTACCGTTTAGGTGATTTTTATGAATTGTTCAACGACGATGCAATTAAAGGGTCACAGTTACTTGAATTGACCTTGACGCAACGTAATAAAAATTCCGAAAATCCAATTCCAATGGCCGGTGTACCACATCACGCAGCACAAAATTATATCGACATTTTAGTTGATAAAGGGTACAAAGTCGCGGTTGTTGAACAAATGGAAAATCCGGCGGATGCTGAAGGTATGGTTAAGCGTGAAGTCGTGCAACTCGTAACGCCCGGAACGCGCATGAAAGATACGGCCGAAGCCTCTAAAGAAAACAATTATTTGGTGGGCATCAGCACCTTATCGATGCAAACCGGCTTTGGATTAGCATACGCTGATTTATCAACGGGTGAATTAAAAGTGACCCGAGTTGAAGCCGTTAATGCGGTCTTGAATGAGTTGAGTCGTTTAGAGACGAAAGAAATTGTGACTGATGCGACTTTACCAGATGATTTAACCGCATCATTAACGAATCTCGGGATTATGCAATCTAAGCAAACTGAATTATTGAATAACGCTGAAATTTCATATTTGACGCAAGAATTAACGGATAAATTAGAAGAGCAAACAACAAGCATTTTGTTGAGTTATTTGTTTACAACGCAGAAACGTTCCCTTGATCATTTAAAAATTGCGCAACCTTATGAAGTGGCCCAATTTTTAAAGATGGATCGTAATTCTCGTGCTAATTTGGAGATTACAACGAACCTTCGGACACAGAAGCGCTCAGGAACTTTATTGTGGTTATTGGATAATACAAAGACTGCTATGGGTGGCCGTTTGCTTAAACAATGGCTTGAACAACCTTTGTTAGATCAAAGCAGTTTAGAGCAACGTTATGATAAAGTTGGCGTTTTTGTGGATGAATATTTTACGCGTACATCGTTACAAGAACAGTTGGAAAGTGTCTATGACTTGGAACGTTTGGCAGGACGAATTGCCTATGGGACGGCAAATGGCCGTGATCTTTTGCAATTACGTAATTCTTTGCGGGCTTTGCCAGCAATCATTGCAGCATTAGAGCAATTAGATACGCATATTTTTGGTGATTTCATTAAGCAAATTGATCCAGTTCCAGACTTAGAACAATTAATTACGGATGCCATCGATGATGATGCGCCCATTTCAGTTACTGAAGGTGGCGTCATTAAAAATGGTTTTAATGCACAATTAGATCAGTATCGCAGTGTCACAACCAATGGAAAACAATGGTTGGCTGATTTAGAAGCAAGTGAGCGTGAAGCAACGGGCATTAATTCACTTAAAATTGGGTATAACAAAGTCTTTGGTTATTACATTGAAGTGACTAAAGCTAATATTGATAAGCTTGATCCAGAGCGTTATACGCGTAAGCAGACTTTGGTTAATGCGGAACGTTTTATTACACCTGAATTAAAGGAGCGCGAACAGGAAATTTTGGAAGCGCAGACAGAATCAAGTGATTTAGAATATCGCTTGTTCGTTGAAGTACGCGATACGATTAAATCAAATATTGCACGTTTGCAACGTTTAGCTGCAGCCGTGTCTACTTTAGATGTGCTATTGGCTTTAGCAACAGTTGCAGAAGATTACCACTTTGTACGTCCAGAATTAACAACTGACCAAGTGATTGACATTAAAGATGGACGGCATCCAGTTGTCGAGAAAGTCCTGGGGCATCAAAGTTATGTTGCTAATGATGTGACGATGAGTCAAGATGATTTAATTTTGCTCATTACCGGACCAAATATGTCTGGAAAATCAACGTATATGCGTCAATTAGCGCTAACCGTGGTGATGGCGCAAATTGGTTCATTTGTACCGGCAACATCAGCAAAGCTGCCAATTTTTGACCAAATCTTTACGCGAATTGGTGCGGCAGATGATTTGATTTCGGGTAATTCAACCTTCATGGTCGAAATGGCTGAAGCTAATACGGCTTTGCAAAATGCAACGAAACACTCATTAATTTTGTTTGATGAGTTGGGACGTGGAACAGCAACCTATGATGGCATGGCTTTGGCGCAAGCAATTATTGAATACGTTCATGCGCACACGCAAGCAAAGACACTGTTCTCAACGCATTATCATGAACTTACGGCACTGGCAGAGACACTGCCACATTTGCGAAATATTCATGTGGGTGCCAACGAAGAAAATGGTGAATTAATCTTTTCACACAAAATTCTAGAAGGGCCCGCGGATCAAAGTTATGGAATTAATGTGGCAAAACTTGCCGGATTACCAGATGACTTGATTGACCGAGCAACACAGATTTTGACTGGTTTGGAACAACAAGAAGTCACTGTCGCAAATGAAAGTGAACCCAAGTTAGCAGAACCGGCGACTGCATATGTACCAGAAAATGTGCCGGACGCCGAGCTTGCAGATGATGCGGAGCAACAATTGGACTTATTCCAAATTGAGGCGGATACAGTTTCACAAGCAGTGTTGGAAGAGGTTGATAACTTGAACTTAGCTAGTTTGACACCATTAGATGCCATGCTAAAAATTAATGAATGGCAAAAGCAGTTACATGCATAATTAAGATGGGAGGTGGCTAAATGACCCAGATTCAAACATTGTCAGAGAATTTATCAAATCAAATTGCGGCTGGTGAAGTGATTGAGCGACCAGCCTCAGTTGTGAAAGAACTGGTTGAAAATGCCATCGATGCCCAAGCCCAACATATTGATGTGTTGGTGGAAGAAGCTGGTATTAAATCAATTCGTGTGATTGACGATGGCGTTGGTATTCCAAGTGCCGAAGTTTTGAAGGCTTTTGAACGACATGCCACATCTAAAATTACATCACGGCATGATTTGTTTCGTATTCAATCATTAGGTTTTCGTGGTGAAGCCTTGCCTTCAATCGCTTCTGTTAGTGATGTTGTTTTACAAACTGCGCAGAGTGGTGCACACGAAGGACGGCATGTGCATATCAAAGGTGGTGAGGTCTTAGAGGAACGCGGTGCGACAGCCCGGGTGGGGACAGACATTACCGTAGAAGATTTGTTTTACAATACACCTGCACGTTTAAAATATTTGAAGTCACAGGCAACCGAACTGTCTAAAATTGTCGATGTGATGAACCGTTTAGCATTAAGCCATCCAAATGTTGGTTTTCGTCTCGTTCATCATCAAAAAGAAATTTTGAAAACGGCCGGGAATGGCCAATTGCAACAAGTTGTTGCGGCAGTTTATGGTGTGCAGCAAGCCCGAAAAATGTTAACTTTTAATGCGGAAGATAGTGATTTTAAGTTGAATGGCTTAACGTCATTGCCCGAATTAACGCGAGCAAATCGTTCATATATTTCAATTATGATTAATGGGCGGTACATTAAAAATTATCAACTATCAAACGCAGTCGTAAAAGGTTATGGTTCAAAGTTGATGGTGGGGCGCTTTCCGATTAGTGTGCTGGAAATTGAAATGGATCCGCTCTTAATTGATGTCAATGTGCATCCCCAAAAACATGAGGTGCGTCTGTCGAAAGAAGCAGAGTTAGTTGACCTTATTGAAAAGACGATTTATGATCGGATTTCGAAAGAAAATTTGATTCCAAATGCATATCAGAATTATCTTGGTCAAGAACAACCAGTCCCAGAGACACCAGCTCGTGATTTTGTGGCAGAGCTAAATGATACTTCTGCCCCATATCGCAATACCGTGGTTGAACATGTGAGCGAGCCGGACACGGACACAGTGCCAAGCGCACCAGCTTTGGAAACAGAATCAGAACATTCTGCATCAGTTGAAGCGTCTATAGAAGAACCAGTGCCAGCGTTGCACATGGGTAGTGGGGATACAGCCCCGATTATAGTTGAGCACGAAGCGGATTTAGATCAGGCTGATGTGCAAGCTTTCGCGCAGCGATATCAGGAACCAGTGGCTGCATTTGATGAGGCTTCAGCCCCAACCGCCCCAGTTTATGCTGGGCAGCAGGCTGAGTTAAACTTAGATGCACCTGTAACAGAGGCCGTTGAGGCTAATCGTTTCCCTGATTTGAGTTATATTGGACAGATGAATGGGACATTTTTGTTTGCTCAAGGCGCCGAAGGACTCTATATGATTGATCAGCACGCTGCTCAAGAGCGCATCAAGTACGAATATTATCGCGACGAAATTGCAAAAGTTGGCTTGGAAAGCCAGCGTTTATTAGTACCAATTGTGCTGGAATATGCGACGACTGACGCTTTGAAAATAACCGCTAAATTAGATGAACTTGCTGATTTAGGGCTACACTTAGAAGCGTTTGGGGATAATACCTTTATCATGCATGATCATCCGGCTTGGTTCCCGGTGGGCCAAGAAGAAGCGACTGTTCGCGAAATGATTGATTGGTTGCTGCGCGATGATAAATTAACTTTGGCGCAATTTAGAGAAAAAACAGCGATTATGATGTCATGTAAGCGGTCGATTAAAGCACATTGGAAGTTGAATGATTTTGAGGCCCAAGGACTGATTGATCAATTACGCGAAACTAAAAATCCATTTAACTGTCCACACGGTCGTCCAGTTGTGGTGACATTTACGATGAATGATATGGAGAAAATGTTTAAGCGTATTCAAGATTCACATGAAGCGTGGGTCGAATATGACGAGCACCCATTTTAAAGGAAGGTGAGGCGAAAGATGATTAAAGTCAGAGTTATGTTTGCGACAATCACAGGTAATAATGAAGCCGTGGCCAATTTAATTATCGATGACCTAAATGCTGCACCAACAGATATTGATCTCAAGAAAGAGCAAATTGAATTGGTTGATGCGAAAACGATTGCCAAAGATAATGTCGATTTGCTGATTTTGGTGCCATATACGTTTGATTTAGGGTCGATTCCAGATGAAGCATTAGATTTTTATGAAGATTTAGCAGACACAGATTTAACAGGAATCGTCTTTGGTGTTGCGGGTTCTGGGGATGATTTTTATGGTGACGATTATTGTACTGCAGTCGATACTTTTGAAACACGTCTATTAGAAACAGGTGCAAGCAAGGGGGCGGATAGCGTTAAAATAAATCTCTATCCGGATGCCGCAGACGCGGAGCATTTGCAAACCTTTACCCAAAACTTATTGACAAAATTTTAAAATAAAAGTGAATTGGGTCTTTTCTTTTAGAAATATGTGCGTATAATTAGAACCAGATAAATCGTTGACGAAGATATGTCGTGAAAGAAGTAACTTGCCAAGAGAGTCCTAGCTGCTGAAAATGGACCAAGTTGCCTTGACGGTACTCCTTCCGAGTTAACTGGCAAACCAGTTACGTGTTTCTCGCGTTAAGAGACAGAGAGTATTAGGGTTTTCCCTAATAGAACTCGGGTGGTACCACGTGAAGACGTCCCGTTATGATGCAATATGCATGATAACAGGACGTCTTTTTTCGTATCACGTCAACAAATAACTAAAAAGGAGATTGTACAATGGCAGAAGTTAAGTTAAGTTTTCCGGACGGTGCAGTAAAGACCTACGAAGCTGGAACAACACCTTTGGAAATTGCCGAAGGAATTGCGAAGTCATTAGCTAAAAAGTCAGTTACGGCTAAATTAAACGGTGAGTATGTGGGAATGAATGATCAGGTTTTGGAAGATGGGGACTTTGAATTAGTTACCAAAGACCAACCTGAAGCCCTAAAGATTTTGCGTCACTCAGTTTCACATTTGATGGCGCAAGCTTTGAAGCGTTTGTACCCAGACATGCACTTTGGTGTTGGACCTGCAATCGACAATGGTTTCTACTACGATACCGACAAAGCTGATGGACAAATTGCAGTTGAACAATTCCCTGAAATTGAAAAAGTCATGCATGAAATTGTTAAAGAGAATTTGCCAATCGTTTCACGCGAAATTACACGTGATGAAGCTTTGGATATGTTCAAGGATGATCCTTATAAGATTGAATTGATTAACGATTTGCCTAGTGATGAAAAGATTTCAATCGCCGTGCAAGGTGAACATATTGAATTGGATAAGGGTGGTCTAGTGCCATCTACTGGTTGGATTAAGTTCTTTAAGTTGACTTCAGTTGCTGGTGCTTACTGGCGTGGAAAGTCTTCAAACCCAATGTTGCAACGTATTTATGGAACAGCATTCTGGAACAATGACGACCTTGAAGCTGAATTGAAGCGTCGTGAAGAAGCCAAGGAACGTGACCACCGTCGTATCGGTGCCGCACAAGAACTCTTCTTTACATCACAAGAAGTTGGTTCAGGTTTGCCAGTATGGTTGCCAAATGGAGCAGCTATCCGCCGTACACTTGAACGTTATATCGTTGATCGCGAAGTTCAAGACGGTTACAAGCACGTGTACACACCAGTTATCTCAAACTTGAACTTGTATAAGCAATCAGGTCACTGGGATCACTACCGTGAAGACATGTTCCCACCTATGGATATGGGTGATGGCGAATTCCTAGAATTGCGTCCAATGAACTGTCCCTCACATATTCAAGTGTATAACCACAAGCCACGTTCATATCGTGATTTGCCATTCCGTGTGGCTGAGCTTGGTATGATGCACCGTTACGAAAAGTCAGGTGCTTTGACTGGACTTTCACGTGTGCGTGAAATGACATTAAACGATGGCCACACATTCGTTATGCCTGATCAAATTGAGGACGAATTCAAGAAGATTTTGAACTTGATGATTGATGTGTATGATGACTTTGATATTCATGATTACCGTTTCCGTCTATCATATCGTGACCCTGAAAATACAGAAAAGTATTTTGATGATGATGATATGTGGGAAAAGGCTCAAAAGATGTTGAAGGGTGCCATGGATGACCTTGAACTTGATTACTTTGAAGCCGAAGGTGAAGCAGCCTTCTACGGTCCAAAGCTTGACGTACAAATCAAGACAGCTTTGGGTGGAGAAGAGACTTTGTCTACAATTCAACTCGACTTCTTGTTGCCAGAACAATTCGACTTGCATTATGTCGGTGCAGATGGTGAACAACACCGTCCTGTTATGATTCATCGTGGAATTATTTCAACGATGGAACGTTTCACAGCCCACTTGATCGAAATGTACAAGGGTGCTTTCCCAACATGGTTGGCTCCACAACAAGTTCGTATCTTGCCAGTTAATCGTGAAGCCCATGGTGCTTATGCTGAAGAAATCAAGCAACGCTTGGTTAAGGAAGGTATCCGTGCGGATTACGATGACCGTAATGAAAAGATGGGTTACCTAATCCGTGATGCCCAAACTTCTAAGGTGCCATACACATTGGTTGTTGGTGATGAAGAAGTGAACGGTCACTCTGTGACAATTCGTCGCTTTGGTTCAAATGACACGGTTTCAAAGGACTTAGATGTCTTTGAACAAGATTTGTTAGCTGATATTGCAAATCATTCTCGTGGTTATTTTGAAGAAGACGAAAAATAGAATAAATATTCTTTGAAGAAAAGCGCTATTTAATAAATAGCGCTTTTTTTACTTGCGTGGTATAGACCACTCATGTTATCATTGGTCTATACCATAACAGAGGATAAAGGGGCGACAGTCATGAAGATTATTAAAGTACAAGATCAAACAATGGGTGGAAAAGCAGGATTTGCACAATTTGATGCAGCATTAAAGCAAGGCGCATCAACATTTGGGTTGGCAACAGGTTCAACGCCAATCACAATTTATGAAGAAATTGTTGCGTCTGATTTAGATTTTAGTGAAAAAACATCAATTAACTTGGATGAATATGTTGGTTTGTCAGGGGATGATGTGCAAAGTTATGCTTACTTTATGCATGAGCATTTGTTTAATGCTAAGCCATTTGCACAAAGCTATGTGCCAAATGGCTTGGCAGAAGATGCTGACGCTGAAGTGAAGCGTTATGAAGAAATTATTGATGCTAATCCAATTGATTTGCAATTGCTTGGTTTGGGTCAAAACGGACACATCGGGTTCAATGAACCTGGTACATCATTTAACGAAACGACGCACAAGGTTACTTTGACGCAATCTACAATTGATGCAAATGCACGTTTCTTCGAAGATGAAAACGATGTTCCACGCTACGCATATTCAATGGGAATTGCTAGTATCATGAAGTCAAAGAATATTTTGCTAGTTGCATATGGTGAGGCAAAAGCTGCTGCTGTAGCCGCAATGATTGAAGGTCCAGTGACTGAAGATATGCCAGCATCAGTTTTGCAAAACCATGCCAACGTCACAGTGATTGTTGACGAAGCTGCTGCAAGCAAGTTATCAGACCAGGTTGAATTTTCAGAAATTTAATTTGATTAGACAGTGTCTCTTGATTGACTTGTGAAAAATATGTTAAGGTATTGCAGTAGTATTTTACTGCAATTCTCTTTCTCTCTTGCTACGTGAAACGTAGCTTTTATATTGAATAATATAAAAAATTAAGTGATGTCTAAGTTATTAGGCGTCACTTTTTTTATTCAATTCAAGTATGATAGACTTGATTAATAAATATACAAAGAAGAGTGGTTAAAAATATGGAATTAGAGGGTAATGCATTAATTGAATCCTTAAAGCAAGAGGAAGTCATCACGAAATCCTATACGGCGGCTGATCAAAGTACCGTAAATTTAGATGACTTGTTTAATTTTGTCACGGAAACTTTGCAGAAAAATCAATTAGTGAGTGCTGAAATTGTGATTAGTGGGGATGAACCGATTCGGCTCCGCTTGGAATCCAATCTAATTAACTTACCGCTACGGTATGTTAATGGCATTAGCAAAATCGTCGTGAATGAACCTGCAAAACCAGTAAATCTTTATATGATTGTAGAAAGTCCATATGTGTCACATTCAAAGTTGAGAATTGACTATGCCGCAACAGTTACAGCATATTTAGAAGATTTTGAATCTGTTGCCACTAAAATTGCGCAGTATTTTGATGAAAAATTAGCGTTAATCAATGAAACAAAAGTAGCAGCAGAAGCAGAGTCAGATAATGATGCAGAAGAGACAGATGGAGAAGCATAGGACATGAAAGCTTTTGTTAAAATGGGTTTTTGGATAGTGATTTGGTCATTGATTGGTTTTTGTGCTTACCAATATGTCAGTGTCGGAATTTCCGTTCCAAATTCATTGTTATCGTTGGAACCAGCTGTTTTAGCTGTGGCTTCTTTTTTCTTAGGACCAATTGGAACGATGGGGACTGGATTTTTAAGTCACTTTTTATATGATAGTTTAAATTATTCAATTGTTTGGTGGACATGGATTCTAGCAGAAGGAATTGCCGGTCTTATGTTAGGACTTGTTTCTAGGCGGTTGGAGCTATTGCGTCGACCATTTGACTTGAAGCGGTGTTTGCAATTTAATATGTGGCAGACCTTAGTTAATTTCTTGGCATGGGGCGTCATTGCACCGCTGGGTGATTATTTAATTTATAAATCAAATTGGACATTTGTGTTTGAACAAGGCTTAACGATTGCGGCCGTTAATACGATTGTAATCGCCATTGTTGGAAGCCTATTTTTATTTTTGTACAATTATTTCTATAATTCATAATGAGCTTGGGTAACCCCCAGGCTTTTTTATATTCAGTTACTTATGTCGTTAACTTAGTGAAATGTGCTAAAATTATGCAATAGAATGAATAAAAGGGGTGAAGGACATGGCAGAACTTATTGATGGTAAACAGATTGCAAAAACATTGCGTGCAAAGGTTAAAGAACAAGCAACATACTTAAGCGAACAAGGTGTTACACCTGGTTTAGCAGTCATCTTAGTTGGTGATGATCCAGCCAGCCAAATTTATGTGCGTAATAAAGAACGTGCGGCAGAAAAAGCTGGTGTCCAGGCTCAAACAATTCGTTATGATGCAACGATTACAGAAGCGGAATTGCTTCAAAAGGTAGCGACGTTGAATGCAGATCCAGCGATTGATGCTATTTTGGTGCAAAGCCCGTTACCTGAGCATATTAACGAACAACATTTACAAGAAGCAATCACACCCGAAAAAGATGTCGATGGTTTTCACCCTGAAAATGTTGGGAAATTATTTGCAAATCGACACGAATATTTCCCGATTGCCAATACACCTCGTGGTGTTATGACAATGTTGCAACATGAGCAAGTAGATTTATATGGTAAGACAGCCGTGGTGATTGGTCGATCAATTTTGGTTGGTAAGCCCATGTTTTCATTATTGGAAGCTGCGGATGCAAGTGTCAGCTTGTTACACCGTCATACGCCAGATGATGTCCGACATACCATGTTGCAACAAGCAGATGTCATTGTTGTCGCTGCTGGGGTCCCTAAACTCATTACGGCCAATGATGTTAAACCCGGCGCTGTTGTGATTGATGTCGGGATTAACCGAATGGAAGATGGTCACTTAGAAGGTGATGTTGATTTTGAAGCCGTTGAACCAATAGCAAGTAAGATTACACCTGTACCCGGTGGGGTTGGTCCAATGACGATTGCAACCTTATTAGAAACAACAGTTGAATTAGCGGCCCGTCATCATGATGTTGAATTGGAGGCAGGATGGCAGAATATTTAACAGTTTCATCGCTAACCAATTATTTGAAACGTAAATTTACAGCTGACCCGTATCTAAAGAAGGTCTATGTTACTGGTGAAATTTCAAATTTTCGACCTCGACGTGGACATCAATATTTTTCATTAAAAGATGAAAATGCAGTGATTAATGCAACCATGTTTAAAAACGTCTTTGACAAGTTAGCCTTTCAACTTGAGCCGGGGATGAAAGTAAACGCAATTGGTCATATTGATTTGTATGGACCGAATGGGTCATATAGTTTAATTATTGAAAAAATTGAACCCGACGGTGTTGGGGCATTGTATCAAGCTTTTGAACAATTGAAGAAAAAATTGAATGAAGAAGGTTTATTTGGGCAATTGCAACGTCCGATTCCCCGCTTTCCAAAGAAAATTGCAGTGATAACATCCCCAAGTGGTGCGGTTATTCGAGATATTTTGACGACCGTTCAACGGCGCTATCCAATTGCCGAAGTTGATTTATATCCAGCGGTTGTTCAAGGAGATGGGGCAGTCCCTTCATTGACCAAACAATTACAAGCAGTTGCAAAACAAACAGACATTGATGTGCTCATTATTGGACGTGGTGGTGGTTCCATTGAAGACCTATGGGCGTTTAATGATGAACAATTAGCGCGTGAGATGTTGAAAATGCCAATGCCAATCATTAGCTCAGTTGGGCATGAGACCGATACGACGATTGCTGATTATATCGCCGATCAACGTGCGGCTACGCCAACTGCTGCTGCTGAAATTGCCACGCCATTTAAACTTACTGACGTTTGGCAAGGAATTCAGCAAATGGAGCAACGTTTATTTGCCCAGATGCAAAGACAAACAAAGCAGGCTAATGAACGCTATCAGCATGTTGCCAATAGTTATGTGCTAACCCAACCACAACGGTTGTATGAAGGATATATGCAGCGTGTTGATTTGGCGCAAAAGTCATTGAGTCAATCAATGACCTATTTACTCAGTAATAAAAATTATGAAACAAAAAACATTGTTGAGCGTTTAGTGCCAGCCATGCAACAGCGCTTGCAGCGTAGTGAGCAGGCGACCAGTAAAGCCGTTGCTAGTCTACAATTAGTTAGTCCGCTTGCCATTTTGGCGCGTGGTTATAGTTTGGTTGAAAAAGATGATCAAATTATTCGCAGTACGAGTGACTTACAGTTAGATGATGTCGTGGATATTCGTTTAGCTGATGGCCAGGTGACGGCACAAATTAAATCAATAGGAGAAAAAGATGACTGATAAGCCAAGTTTCGAAGAAAATTTAGCAGAGTTAGAACAAATTGTATCTCAACTTGAAAAAGGAGACGTACCGCTTGAAGCAGCCTTAAAGCAATTTGAAACGGGTGTTAAACTAAGTCAAGAATTGCAAAAGACACTGACTTCTGCTGAACAAAGTTTGGCTAAGATTGTTGATGACAGCGGCAATGTTGAGGACTTCACGCCAGAAGGGTAGGATAGATGGACACATTAGCAGCATTTCAAGCGCAATGGTATTCAAAAGTTCAAAGCGAATTGGAAACGCAAATTAAGTTAGACGTACAACAGCCACTTTTGCAAGCTGCGATGTCATATGCAGTTTTAGCCGGTGGAAAACGCTTGCGACCACTATTGACTTTAGCGGTTGTGCAAACATTTGGCTTGAATCCTGCCGATTATTTGAAGGCAAGTAGTGCAATTGAATTGATTCATAGCTATAGCTTAATTCATGATGATTTACCGGCAATGGATGATGATGTTTTACGTCGTGGTCAACCAACAACGCATGTCAAATTTGGTGAAGATGTCGCGATTTTGGCGGGGGATGCTTTACAACCTTTAGCCTTTCAGTGGTTAGTAACAGATGAACATCTCAAGGATGCGCAAAAGGTGCAAATGGCTCAGATGTTGGGTCATGCGGCTGGACCGAATGGGATGGTTGGCGGTCAAATTTTGGATATGCAATATACCGGCAATCAAACAGTCTCTCTAGCCGATGCAACCCAAGTGCATGCGTTAAAAACAGGGGCAATTATCCGTTATGCCGTAAAGGCTGGTGGTGTTATTGCTGATGCTGACGCCCAAACATTGGCGGCATTGGATCGCTTTGGGGCGGCTTATGGCTTAGCTTTTCAAATTAAAGATGACTTAGATGATTTGGAACAAGATGGTTCTGAAGATAAACAAGCATATCCCACAATCTTAACAGTTCCTGGTGCCGTAAAGGCGTTACAAGAACAGGTTGATGCAGCACAAACTGCATTGGATGAAATACAACAGCATTGTCAAGTTGACACAAGTTTGCTAGCCTCATTTTTAGGTTACTATGCAACAACATTGGAGAAGAAATGGCAGTAGAAAAAGAACGAGTGGACGTGTTAGCCGTTCAACAAGGATTATTTACATCACGCGAGCAAGCCAAACGGGCGATTATGGCTGGGGAAATTTTAGGTGAAAATGAGGAGCGAATGGATAAAGCGGG
>NZ_JQCD01000018.1:124103-130449 GCF_001437425.1 Weissella minor
GACAGTCGATTTGCATCTGAAAGGGGCACCAATGCCATACGTATCACGCGGTGGTTTTAAGTTAGAAAAAGCAATTAATGTGTTTGATTTGGACTTTCAAAATAAGATTGTGTTAGATATTGGGTCTTCAACTGGTGGCTTTACTGATGTTTCCTTACAAAATGGTGCGCAAAAAGTTTATGCGCTAGATGTCGGAACGAATCAATTAGTATGGAAATTGCGATCAGATGAACGCGTTGTCGTGATGGAAAATACGAATTTTAGATATGCAAAACTAGATGACTTTACAGCGGGACGTCCAGAAGTGGCAACCATTGATGTCTCATTTATTTCGTTAAATTTGATTCTGCCACCGTTGTCTGAAATTCTAACGCCAAATGGTCATGTTGCGACATTGATTAAGCCTCAATTTGAGGCTGGACGTCAAGCAGTTGGTAAGCACGGCATTGTCAAAGATGCACAAACGCATTTAGCTGTGATTGACCAAGTTGCCACATATGCTGCAGAAAATGGGTTTAGTTTAATTGGACTAGACTTTTCACCAATTAAAGGTGGTGCTGGAAATATTGAATTTTTAGCCGATCTTGTTTTGGATGGTGGTGAAAGTACGATGGATGAATCAGCTCGTGAAGCGGTTGTTGCAAGTGCACATGAACAATTAAATGCGCGACGTGAGGAAGAACGTGATGCGTCAAAGTAAGGAAAAAAGGCAGGTGGCGATTAAACAAGTGATTGCTGATCAAGATATTCAGCGTCAAGAAGATTTAGTAGCTGCCTTAAATGAACGCGGTTGGCAGGTCACGCAGGCGACGGTTTCTCGTGATATTGCTGAACTACAATTAATTAAGGTGCCACAAGCAACCGGTGGATTTAAATATGCGCTTTTTGATGATAATAACTCATTAAATCAATTGAAAGTCATTTTAAATGAGGATGATACCATTTATACGACGCAAGATAATTTAGTCTATATTAAAGTGACACCTGGATCAGGTCCAGCATTAAAAAGCGCGATTGAATTGATTGATTTTCCTGAAGTTTTTGGCGCAATTAGTGATGATGATACGGTGCTGGTTATTCTTAAACAAGGTGTTAACGGGGTCGACTTTATTGAAAAAGCACGTTAATCAGCAACTGTAGAAAGGAGCATCTGATGTTACAAGAAATATCGATTCAAAATTTTGCCATAATTCCTAAATTGAGTTTGAGCTTTGAACCGGGGATGACGGTATTAACGGGTGAAACCGGTGCAGGGAAATCGATTATTATTGACGCCGTTGGTTTATTAACTGGTGGACGTGGGTCACAAGATTATATTCGAGAAGGGGCTGACAAAGCCGTTTTGCAAGGCTTAATTGACGTTGACATGCATGATGATGCGTTAAGGGATACATTGCGTAAATATGGCGTTGAATTGGATGAACATCAATTGCTGATTCATCGGGAATTACATCGAAATGGACGCAATGTTATTCGTGCGAATGGCACATTAGTTAATGCGACAGCCTTAAAAGAAATTGGTAATCATTTAGTTGATATTCATGGTCAGAATGAACACCAAGCTTTAATGCAGGTAGAACAACATCTCCATTTGTTAGATGAATATGCGACAAATGAGTTGGCACCTGTAAAAGAGAAATATCAACAAGCTTTTTCTGAATATCGTCAGTTACAGCAAACACTATTGGAGAGAAAAGAAAATGAACAGGCTTGGGCCCAACGTCTAGACATGTTAACTTTTCAAAATGCTGAATTAAGTGAAGCTGATTTGCAAAGTGGTGAAGAAGAGCGTTTGGAAGAAGAATACCAAGAACTTTCTAACTATCAAGATGTGCTGGAAAATCTCTCGAAATCACACGAATTGTTAGATGGTGAGTGGGAGACTAATGCACTTACAACAGTTAGTTCGGCTGTGAATGCTTTGGAAAATATCGAAGAATTTGGTTCACGTTATAAAAAGCTAGCAGAAAATATACGTGAAATTTACTATAATTTGCAAGATATGTCTTCAGAAATTGAGTCGGTACATGACAGTTTGGAATTTGATGCAGAACGTTTAGCCTATGTCGATGAACGTTTAAACTTGATTCGTAGTTTAGAACAAAAATATGGGGCAACCATTGATGATGTTTTAGAGCATCAACAGAAGGTTGAAACTCAATTAGCTGAAATGGGCGGACCGCAACAATCAACTGAAGACTTAGAGTTACAGACGCAACAGGCCTTGGCAGATGCAGAACAACTTGCAACAAGCATGCATCAAATTCGTAAGACAGCAGCTAGTAAGCTAGCCCAAAAGATTCACGAACAGCTAAAGGATTTGTACATGGAGAAGGCTGAATTTTCAGTTCATTTTTCAAAATCACGTGAATTGACAGCGCAAGGCTTTGACATTATTGAGTTTTATATTCAAACCAATCCGGGTGAAAGTTCAAAGCCATTGGTGAAGATTGCCTCTGGTGGAGAATTATCTCGAATGATGCTAGCGATGAAAATGATTTTCTCTCGTGAGCAGGGGGTTACATCAATTATTTTTGATGAAGTTGACACCGGTGTTTCTGGTCGTGTTGCGCAAGCAATTGCTGAAAAAATTTCAGACATTGGACGTCATTCGCAAGTACTGACGATTACGCATTTACCACAAGTCGCTGCCGTAGCAGATCATCATGATTTCATTGAGAAGAATATTAACGCAGGGCGTACTGAAACAACGGTCCGTCAACTAGATTCTGATGAACGTATTAATGAGATTGCGCGGATGTTATCAGGTGAACAGCTAACAGAAGCTGCTAAAGAGAATGCACGTGATTTAATTGAGCGAGAATCAATTCGACGGGCGCAGATTTAGTAACTTGTAACTTATCTCAAAAACGAGTACAATAAACTGATACTTAAGTAAAAAAAGAGGAGTAACTCAGCATGAAACGTGGCGTTTTAATCGTATTATCTGGGCCGTCAGGTGTTGGAAAAGGAACTGTTCGAAAGGCACTGTTTGAAGAACCAGATATTGACTTTCAGTATTCTATCTCAATGACAACGCGCCAGCCGCGTGATGGCGAAGTTAATGGCGAAGATTATTTTTTTGTTACTCGTGAAGCATTTGAACAAAAAATTGCAGATGGCGAAATGTTAGAATATGCCGAATATGTCGGTAATTATTACGGGACACCAAAATCATTTATTGATGACACTTTGGCGTCTGGTCGAGATGTTTTGCTTGAGATTGAGGTTCAAGGTGCTTTACAAGTGAAGGAAAAGATGCCAGAAGGTGCATATATTTTCTTGACGCCACCTGATTTACGGGCATTGAAAGAACGCCTGATTATGCGTGGAACAGAACAATTAGATGTGATTGATCGACGCGTACATGCTGCAACTAAAGAAATTCAAATGATGGCCAATTATGATTATGCGGTTGTTAACGATGAAGTTTCTTTGGCTGTCCAAAGAATTAAAGACATTATTAAAGTTGAACGTTTACGGGTTAATCGTGTATTGCCCGAATATATTGCAATGATTGAGGAGTTGGAAGAGTCATGATTTTATATCCATCAGTTGATAAGTTATTAGAACGTGTTGATTCACGTTATAAGTTGATTGCCTTAGGTGCTAAGCGTGCCCACGAATTAGAACAAGGTGCATTACCTACGCTACCTGATTTTGATTCAGTTAAGCCAATTGGAAAAGCATTTGAAGAAATTGAAGCTGGAAATGTTGTGATTGATCCAACACCAGCCAAATTAGACGACTAAAAAAACACGCCTAGGCGTGTTTTTTGTACTTTATAAAATGCATGCGCTAAAAAAGCCAGCCCTATTTGAGGCTGGCTTTTTTTAATTTTCTGTTTTTTTGTTTGTAAAGTATGATCGAATACCAGCAATAATTGCAGGTAATGCGGTAACGAATAAGATTCCAAAAATAACAAGTGAAAAGTGTTGTTGGATAAATGGAATACCACCAAAGAAGTAACCAGCTAGGACCCCAATAAAGACCCACAAAGTGGCAGCAATCATATCAAGTGTAATGAAACGCTTATAAGGATAACCTGAAAGTGATGCGGTGAAAGGAGATAGGGTACGAATGATGGGTAAGAAACGGGCGAAAATAATTGCCATTGCACCGTGTTTTTCAAAGAAATTATTGGCATCTTCTAAATTCTTATCAGAAATAAGGCGGCCAAACACAGGATGATGTACAAGGGGTAACCCAATCTTTTTCCCAATGAAGTAGTTTAAAGTATCCCCAGTAATGGCAGCAATCCAAAATAAAATGATTAAAGCAATTGGATTTAATGCATTGTGAGGTAAGGCCGCAACAGCACCTGCTGCAAATAATAGTGAATCACCGGGTAAGAAAGGAAAGATGACTGAACCCGTCTCAATGAATATTACGGCAAATAGTAGTACATAAGACCAAGGACCAAGCGTCGTGACCATCGCATCAAGATGCTTGTCTAGATGTAAAAATAAATCAATAACTGTCGACATGATAAAATTTTATCTCCAATAATAGTTAGTTTTAAAAAGTATATACAATTCTTTAGTTTAGCATGTTTGTTTCTTTTTAGGACGATGAATATCGTAAATCAATCTATGCTATAATTTATCTTAACGATTTAAATAAAATTAATTTAACGGAGGTCATTTATCAATGACTTTATTACAAGCACAAGCGAATGAAACGACTGGGCCAGTTGCGCAACTAGAAACAACTAAGGGGCTAATTAAGATTCGTCTCTTCCCAAATCAAGCGCCTAAGACTGTCGAAAACTTTATTGGGTTAATTGAAGAACATTACTACGATGGTACGATTTTTCACCGTGTCATTTCTGATTTTATGCTCCAAGGTGGTGACCCTAGTGGAACTGGTATGGGTGGATCATCAATCTATGGTAAGAAATTCGAAGATGAATTTTCAGATGATCTTTTCAATTTCCGTGGTGCTTTATCAATGGCAAATGCTGGACCAAATACAAATGGTTCACAATTCTTCATTGTTCAAGCAACACGAGTACCAGGTAAAATGTTGCGTGCTTTAAAGAACGATATGAGCGCAGAAGCAATTGAATACTATGCAAACAATGGTGGGACACCGTGGCTTGATGGTAAACACACGGTATTCGGTCAAGTTATCGAGGGTATGGATGTGGTCGATGAAATTGCGAAGGCTAAGGTAGATTATGCAGATAAGCCCAAAGAACCAATTGAAATTATCAAAGCAACAGTCACTGCATAATTGCAAATAACAGAGGCTTGCCTCTGATACATAAGTAAGATAAGAATCAAGAAAGGAAATAGGCATATGCAATATTGTATTGGGGATGTTATTGAGGGGAAAGTTACAGGCATTCAACCATATGGTGCTTTTGTGCAATTAGACGATACGACACAAGGATTAATTCATATCTCCGAATGTCGTTCAGCGTACATTAAAAAGGTGCATGATGAATTGAAAGTTGGTCAAGTGATTTCTGTTATGGTATTGGATATTGATGAATACGATCAAAAGATTTCATTATCACAAAGAAGTCTTCAGGATCGCCAAGACATTAAAGAGATTGATTTCACAGAAAAGCATCCATATGAACCAAGATATCACCATTATTGGACAAATCAGCATGTGAACATTGGCTTTGAAACAATTACCAAACAAATTTCAGCTTCTTTAAGTGAAGCAACGCAACGTCTAAGATAGATTGGAATAGGAGTAATATTATGACTTTAGTAGCCGGAACAATTATTTTTACCCGTGATGATCAGTCATACTTTATGGTTAAAGATGACGTGCCTATTAGTAAGTTCTATACCGTGCGGATGCATAAGCATGAGAATGACACCGCGTTAGGTTCTCTTTTAGAGGGGATGAAAGAACAACTTGGATTAAACTTAAATAACTTACGACTAGGTGAATTGGCAGTTTGGCATAGTGAAGGTCGTTCTGATTCAATTGACTCAACGTCATTGTATACCTTTGAAGTTGTTGATGTTTCATTGATTAATTTTGAACGTTTGGCTGCCGTGGGGATGGAGTTTGTGAATGCACGACATGCTCGTGATTTAGTTAGAAACGTTGATATGTCAGGCGTTATTAAACTGGATTAGCTTTTTTTGAAAAAAATCAACGAAAAGTGTTGACATTTATCAAAAATATCTGTAATATTTTACGAGTTGTTACGAGAGATATCCAGTTGTTGATTAACAGCTAAACAATTTATTTAATTAAGTTGTTGACCTATCTCTTGGTAGCTGATATAATATAAAAGTTGCGTCAGGCGCTTGCCTGACTAACACGTAGATCATTGAAAACTGAATATCGTTTCGATATAAACAAATGTGTAGGGTCACCA
>NZ_JQCD01000002.1 GCF_001437425.1 Weissella minor
TTGGGGAATTAGCTCAGCTGGGAGAGCACCTGCTTTGCAAGCAGGGGGTCAGCGGTTCGATCCCGCTATTCTCCATTGCAACCATCTGGTTGCAGGACTTAGTTCTTTGAAAACTGAATCAATATTTTAAATTTTAAATTCATTTCAATTGATTATATCAATAATTAAATTGAGCCGAAAAAATACACCGCGTAATTTTTTGAGTTTTTTAAATTAGTTTAAATCGCTTGTGGCCTTTGAGCCACAATACTCAAACTTGAATCATCAACGTAAGTTGATAGGTTAAGTTATTAAGGGCGCATGGTGGATGCCTTGGCACTAGGAGCCGATGAAGGACGGGACTAACACCGATATGCTTCGGGGAGCTGTAAGTAAGCTTTGATCCGGAGATTTCCGAATGGGGAAACCCAGCTTGTGTATGCAAGTTATCATCTAGTGAATATATAGCTAGATTGAAGGTAGACGTTGTGAACTGAAACATCTCATTAGCAACAGGAAGAGAAAGAAAAATCGATTCCGATAGTAGCGGCGAGCGAACTCGGAAGAGCCCAAACCAATGTGCTTGCACATTGGGGTTGTAGGACTGCCGTTGTGGAGTTACAAAATTGTTTATTAGCAGAATCAGCTGGGAAGCTGAGCGAGACAGGGTGATAGCCCCGTATGCGAAAGTAAGCAATCTCCCGTGCAGGATCCTGAGTACGGCCGGACACGTGAAATCCGGTCGGAATCTGCGAGGACCATCTCGCAAGGCTAAATACTCCCTAGTGACCGATAGTGAACCAGTACCGTGAGGGAAAGGTGAAAAGCACCCCGGAAGGGGGGTGAAAAAGTTCCTGAAACCATGTGCCTACAAGAAGTTAGAGCCCGTTAATGGGTGATAGCGTGCCTTTTGTAGAATGAACCGGCGAGTTACGATACCATGCAAGGTTAAGGTGGAAAGACCGGAGCCGTAGCGAAAGCGAGTCTGAAATGGGCGACTAAGTATGTTGTTGTAGACCCGAAACCAGGTGACCTACCCATGTCCAGGGTGAAGATGCGGTAAAGCGCATTGGAGGCCCGAACCCGTACGTGTTGAAAAACGTTGGGATGAGGTGTGGGTAGCGGTGAAATTCCAATCGAACTTGGAGATAGCTGGTTCTCTCCGAAATAGCTTTAGGGCTAGCCTCGGAATGAAGCGTGTTGGAGGTAGAGCACTGTTTTGGTGCGGGGCCCATCTTGGGTTACCAAATTAAGATAAACTCCGAATGCCAATCACGTATGTCCGGGAGTCAGACAGTGAGTGATAAGATCCATTGTCGAAAGGGGAACAGCCCAGATCGTCAGTTAAGGTCCCTAAGTGTGTGTTAAGTGGAAAAGGATGTGAAGTTGCATAGACAACTAGGATGTTGGCTCAGAAGCAGCCACCATTTAAAGAGTGCGTAATAGCTCACTAGTCGAGTGATTTTGCGCCGAAAATGTACCGGGGCTAAACACACCACCGAAACTACGGGTGCCACGTAAGTGGCGCGATAGGAGAGCGTTCTATGGGCGATGAAGTCAGACCGTGAGGACTGGTGGAGCGCATAGAAGTGAGAATGCCGGTATGAGTAGCGAAAGACAGGTGAGAATCCTGTCCACCGTATGACTAAGGTTTCCTGGGGAAGGCTCGTCCTCCCAGGGTTAGTCGGGACCTAAGGCGAGGCCAAGAGGCGTAGTCGATGGATAACAGGTTGAGATTCCTGTACCAGGTGAACATGTTTGAACGATGGAGGGACGCAGAAGGCTAACAGAACCCAGCGGCTGGAAATGCTGGGCTAAATCATAAGTCTTGAGTTGAGTAAAATGCTTGACTCTACAAGGACAAGTGATGATAGGGACCGAAATAAAGTAGGGAAGTCTGCCATGTCACGCTGCCAAGAAAAGCTTCTAGTTAGTGTTTACCTGCCCGTACCGCAAACCAACACATAGTCGAGGAGAGCATCCTAAGGTGAGCGAGTGAACTCTCGTTAAGGAACTCGGCAAAATGACCCCGTAACTTCGGGAGAAGGGGTGCTCAGCGCAAGCTGAGCCGCAGTGAATAGGCCCAGGCGACTGTTTATCAAAAACACAGGTTTCTGCAAAATCGTAAGATGACGTATAGGGGCTGACGCCTGCCCGGTGCTGGAAGGTTAAAAGGAGTGCTTAGCGCAAGCGAAGGTATGAATTGAAGCCCCAGTAAACGGCGGCCGTAACTATAACGGTCCTAAGGTAGCGAAATTCCTTGTCGGGTAAGTTCCGACCCGCACGAAAGGCGTAACGATCTGGGCACTGTCTCAACGAGAGACTCGGTGAAATTTAAAGACCCGTGAAGATGCGGGTTACCCGCGACAGGACGGAAAGACCCCATGGAGCTTTACTGTAGCTTGATATTGAGTGTTTGTGCAGCTTGTACAGCATAGGTAGGAGCCGTAGAAATCGGGACGCTAGTTTCGATGGAGGCACAGGTGGGATACTACCCTCGTTGTATGACCACTCTAACTCGCACCACTAAGCGTGGTGGAAGACAGTGTCTGGCAGGCAGTTTGACTGGGGCGGTCGCCTCCTAAAAGGTAACGGAGGCGCCCAAAGGTTCTCTCAGAATGGTTGGAAATCATTCGCAGAGTGTAAAGGCACAAGAGAGCTTGACTGTGAGACTGACTAGTCGAGCAGGTACGAAAGTAGGGCTTAGTGATCCGGTGGTTCCGCATGGAAGGGCCATCGCTCAACGGATAAAAGCTACCCTGGGGATAACAGGCTTATCTCCCCCAAGAGTCCACATCGACGGGGAGGTTTGGCACCTCGATGTCGGCTCATCGCATCCTGGGGCTGTAGTCGGTCCCAAGGGTTGGGCTGTTCGCCCATTAAAGCGGTACGCGAGCTGGGTTCAGAACGTCGTGAGACAGTTCGGTCCCTATCCGTCGCGGGCGTAGGAAATTTGAGAGGAGTTGCCCTTAGTACGAGAGGACCGGGGTGAACGTACCTCTGGTGTATCAGTTGTTCCGCCAGGAGCATCGCTGAGTAGCTATGTACGGATGAGATAAACGCTGAAAGCATCTAAGTGTGAAACTCGCCTCGAGATGAGATTTCCCATTCAATTATGAAGTAAGACCCCTTAAAGATGATAAGGTAGATAGGCTAGAAGTGGAAGTACGGTGACGTATGGAGCGGACTAGTACTAATGGTTCGAGGACTTAACCAAGTTGAACAACGTGGTGTAAGGCTCATTTATAATA
>NZ_JQCD01000019.1 GCF_001437425.1 Weissella minor
GCAGCTAAGGATGCTGTTGACAACGCAACTTCACAAGACGAAATTGACAAGGCTGTTGATGACGCACAAGAGAAGAACGATGCCAAGGCTAACGATCCATTAGCAGATGCTAAGGATGAAGCAAAGGACAAGATTGACAACATGCCAAACTTGACTGATGCTGAAAAGGATGCAGCTAAGGATGCTGTTGACAACGCAACTTCACAAGACGAAATTGACAAGGCTGT
>NZ_JQCD01000003.1 GCF_001437425.1 Weissella minor
GCATCCTTAGTTTCTTCATCTAAGTTGTCCAAATCGTCAATGGCATCTTTTGCTTCATCCTTGGCATCTTGCAAGTCTTCAGCGGATTGGTCATCCTTCTTGGCGTCTTCGACAATTTGGTCGATTTCGTCTTGATCGGCTCCCTTATCAATGGCGTCCTTAATCGCATCCTTAGTTTCTTCATCTAAGTTGTCCAAATCGTCAATGGCATCTTTTGCTTCGTCCTTGGCATCTTGCAAGTCCTTATCAGCCTTGTCTTGGTCGTCCTTCTTAGCGTCTTCGACAATTTGATCGATTTCGTCTTGATCGGCTCCCTTATCAATGGCGTCCTTAATCGCATCCTTAGTTTCTTCATCTAAGTTCTCTAAGTCGTCAATGACATCTTTCGCTTCGTCCTTGGCATCTTGCAAGTCTTCAGCGGCTTGGTCATCCTTCTTGGCATCTTCGACAATTTGGTCGATTTCGTCTTGATTGGCTCCCTTATCAATGGCGTCCTTAATCGCATCCTTAGTTTCTTCATCTAAGTTTTCTAAGTCGTCAATGACATCTTTCGCTTCGTCCTTGGCATCTTGCAAGTCTTCAGCGGCTTGGTCATCCTTCTTGGCATCTTCGATAATTTGGTCGATTTCGTCTTGATCGGCTCCCTTATCAATGGCGTCCTTAATCGCATCCTTAGTTTCTTCATCTAAGTTCTCTAAGTCGTCAATGGCATCTTTTGCTTCGTCCTTGGCATCTTGCAAGTCCTTATCAGCCTTGTCTTGGTCGTCCTTCTTAGCGTCTTCGACAATTTGATCGATTTCGTCTTGATCGGCTCCCTTATCAATGGCGTCCTTAATCGCATCCTTAGTTTCTTCATCTAAGTTGTCCAAATCGTCAATGGCATCTTTTGCTTCGTCCTTGGCATCTTGCAAGTCCTTATCAGCCTTGTCTTGGTCGTCCTTCTTAGCGTCTTCGACAATTTGATCGATTTCGTCTTGATCGGCTCCCTTATCAATGGCGTCCTTAATCGCATCCTTAGTTTCTTCATCTAAGTTCTCTAAGTCGTCAATGGCATCTTTCGCTTCGTCCTTGGCATCTTGCAAGTCTTCAGCGGCTTGGTCGTCCTTCTTAGCGTCTTCGACAATTTGATCGATTTCGTCTTGATCGGCT
>NZ_JQCD01000020.1 GCF_001437425.1 Weissella minor
GCTCCCTTATCAATGGCGTCCTTAATCGCATCCTTAGTTTCTTCATCTAAGTTGTCTAAGTCGTCAATGGCATCCTTGGCTTTGTCCTTGGCATCTTGCAAGTCCTTATCAGCCTTGTCTTGATCCGCCTTATCCTTAGCCGCTTGGTCGTCCTTCTTGGCGTCTTCGACAATCTTATCAATTTCGCTTTGGTCGGCTCCCTTATCAATGGCGTC
>NZ_JQCD01000021.1:0-28907 GCF_001437425.1 Weissella minor
TAGCGCCAAAAGTAGTTGGAGGATCTCTTCCTGCGAGGATAGGACGTCGCAATGCATTATTCCGAATTAGCTCAGTTGGTAGAGCACACGACTGTTAATCGTGTTGTCGTCGGTTCGAGCCCGACATTCGGAGTCGTATGCCGACTTAGCTCAGTTGGTAGAGCAACGGTATCGTAAACCGTAGGTCGAGGGTTCGAATCCCCCAGTCGGCATGTTAAAAGAGCTGGAACTTTGTTCTAGTTTTTTTTATTTGCTTGCCGATAAAACTGTAGTGATAGTTGACATACAAGCCACTTATCGTTAAAATGTTTTACAGTAAGTGCTTTATTTACACCGTGTCGTGATGATGGCATTGAGGTCACACCTGTTCCCATACCGAACACAGAAGTTAAGCTCAATAGCGCCAAAAGTAGTTGGAGGATCTCTTCCTGCGAGGATAGGACGTCGCAATGCATTATTCCGAATTAGCTCAGTTGGTAGAGCACACGACTGTTAATCGTGTTGTCGTCGGTTCGAGCCCGACATTCGGAGTCCGAAAGAACACCTTAGTGAAAACTAAGGTGTTTTTTATTAGATATTCAAGAAAAGAGTATATGCACATGGTAAAACAAGGTCATTTTGCACAAGTTAATCAGCAAAAGAAAATGAAAAACATGCATAATAAAATGCCGCATACTCAAGGACAAACCATTCAACCCAATCAATTAATCGACTTTATGCTTGTGCGCTATCACTTAAGTAAAAAGCGAGAAACTTTAGTTGAAGAGACAAACGGTCGTTTAATTCAAGAATTCATGAATTTAGGACAAGAAAACCCGTGGTCGATGCACCAAATAATGAAACAAGTCCTTCAACAAATTGATGTCACGATTCCCTGGCAATTTTATCAAGTTATATTAGATTCTTGGCATGATACATGTCAATTTTTGTTGAAGGAAGTACCAGCAGCGCCGTTAAACCAAAAAATCATGTTAGTGGATGATTTGGATTATGAAACACTTGTACAGATGATTGGAACTAAATTGGCAACCGCATGGTTTGTAGGCCAGTTTAAAGCAATGCCTGACCAATTAGCCCGCGTAACCGATAAACAAATTGAACAGCTTGCTACGAGTTTAATCGAGGATAATCAGATTGATTGGGATAAAGTGCAAGAAATTTATCGGGGAACCGAGACAATGGTACCTACTGGTGTTGATAATGGGACATTGCAATGGATTGAACAGTTAAACACATATAAAAAAGCGTAACTCATCTGAGTTACGCTTTTTTATTCTCGAGTATTGTCAATGGCACCACGAATGTCATCAACAATTTTAAGAGTTTCAGAGCCTAAGTTAACACCAACTAGGGTGAATAAACTATCCATGATTGCTAATTGCGCTAATAAGGAAGACATCGATTCACTACGAATGTTAATTTCTTCAGCGGTGCTAGGGAGAACTAAATCAGCCATTTTAGCTAGCGATGAATTAACATAAGCAGTAATTGCGATGACTTTTACGTTATTGGCCTTTAATTGGCGTGTGATTTTCAAAGTATCTAGATTACGTCCTGAGTGTGAAACAACCAACGCAACGTCCTGATCGGTCATCCGAACTGCTTGCATTAATTGCACATCATAGTCAGGGTGTTGTTCTGCATCAATTGGCGTACGTAAGAATTTATGATATCCGTTAAATGCAACTGTTGCAGATCCCCCAATACCAAAGAAGCCTAGTTTACGACAATTAATAATCCATGAACCAGCAGTATCCCAGCTTTCAGTGGGAATTAGATTGAATGTCGAAGAAAGTGCATTTTCACCACCACTAAATACTTTACTAACAATGGCGTTTGTATCATCGTCATTCGCAATTTCACCGAAGAAAGCATTATCGGGTTGCATCACCGTGGTTAAACTCAATGAAAATTCACGGAACGACGAGAAACCAATCCGTTTTACAAAACGTGAGATGGTTGCAGTTGAGACATCAACAGAGTTGGCTAAGCCTTTAATCGTCAGTCCCTGGACAGTGGTTGGATTATCTAAGATGTAGTCAGCAATCTTTTTATCAGATCCAGATAATTGATCATGCAATGATTTAATACGTGTAAAACCTGATTGTTGCATGCTAAATCTCCTTTATATTTGTTGTTCGTAAAAGTTAGTATAACGATTTTACACCTGTATGTAAACATTTTACAAAAAAAAGGTTGCAAAATGAAAATGTTTTGCATTATAATAGACATTGTTAAGAAGAAAACAAAAAGAAAAAAGAGGTATACACCATGAAGTTCGCGATGATCGGCCTTGGTAAGATGGGCTTGAACTTAGTTAAGAACGCCGTTGATAACGGTAATGAAGTTGTAGCATTTGACTTGAACCCTGATTTCGTTGCAGAAGCTGCTGAATATTCAGATAAGGTTACTGCTGCATCAGATATCGATGACATGTTGGCAAAGCTACCATCACCAAAGATCGTTTGGGTTATGGTTCCTGCTGGTGCCCCAACTAACTCAACAATCGATACTTTGATCGAAAAGATGGATGAAGGAGACTTCATCATCGACGGTGGAAACTCAAACTTCCACGACAACTTGGAACAAAACAAGCGCACTACTGCTGCTGGAATCAAGTTCTTCGATGCTGGTACTTCAGGTGGTATGAGCGGTGCTCGTAACGGTGGAAACTTCATGATCGGTGGAGACGATGCCGAAGCTTGGAAGACACTAGAACCATTGTTTGAAGGAATCGCCGAAGAAGACGGTTACCTATACACTGGTAAGCTAGGTTCAGGTCACTACTTGAAGATGGTTCACAATGGTATCGAATACGGTATGATGCAAGCCATCGCCGAAGGATTCGAAATCTTGGAAGCCTCAGAATTCGACTACGACTACGAAGCTGTTTCAAAGTTGTGGAACCACGGATCAGTTATCCGTTCATGGTTGATGGAATTGGCTGAAGAACAATTCGCTAAGGATCCTAAGCTTTCAGCTATCTCAGGACGTATGCATTCATCTGGTGAAGGTAAGTGGACTGCTGAAGAAGCATTGAAGTTGGAAGTTCCAGCTCCAATTATCACAACTTCATTGATGGTTCGTTACCGTTCATTGCAAGACGACACTTTCACTGGAAAAGTTGTTTCAGCTTTGCGTAACGGATTCGGTGGACACGCCATGGATCCAGCTGGTAAGTAATCCTTATCAATTAATTATTCAAAAACACTTGACCATTGGTCAGGTGTTTTTTTGTATCTAGCGCAACATACGGGTATAATAAAAAGAATAAAAGATAAAGGTGTATATGATGAAATATAAATTACTTGTAGATATTAATCCACTCGGCGTTGATCTCGAATTAATTGATGAAAATAATCAAGCGCAACATTTGCATGTGCCCTTTGATGATCAAGGTTTTGCGGTGCAGGGGCTGACGCAAGACGACTTCGTGAAGGCGATTAAAGCAGGATTTGAGATATTAGAATCACATTTGCAAGATTCAGATACAATCGAACACATTGAATTTACGGACATTATGAATGGGTGGATGGCATTAGATGAGACATTTAAACCATTAACACCAATTTTGATGGGTGATGCGCAAGATGAACATTTTATTGAAGCATTGATGATGAATGGTATTGGTGGCCAGTTACAACGTAAAACAGGTGTACCATTGGCCGTGACATTGCCATTGATTATTACTTTACGTTTAAAAAATAATGAACCTGAGATTTACAAAAATACGGCACATTATATGACATTGCGTGCTTATATTGTTTACATGCTCTTTGGTACAAACACAGCAACGCCAGCATTTGCAGCCAGAACTGGTTTTTACAATTCAGAACAAATGGGTTGGGATACGCAAGCGCTCGCATTAACGGGGGTACAGCCAGAACAACTACCAATTCTAGTGTCAGATCAGGCGTTAGTTGGTGATTTAAAGGCAACGTGGTTACCAAAGATGATTAATCATAAAACTGTGTTTAAGATGCATTAAATAATTTAGATGTCTGTGCTATAATAATTCCTGTTGCTGGAGATGCAGTTAACCAAGGAGTGATGACCTAGGGTTGCTATCTTTTGATAGAGGGTGCGATGCCCTGCTGTCCAGCGATGGTTTATTTTGGGAGGTGAAGGACCCGGAATAAATCGGAGAAAAGATTCTTAAAATTATTAGGGATGATAGTTTTAAGAATGGGGATTGTTTATGGGGTGGTGCCCGTAAACATGATATGGTGAAAAGCTATACGGTCGTGGTGGTCCGTGTAGCACGCAGAGTCTGCACTCGTTTAGCGAGAGAGACTCTGTTTTTTTATACGCAACGCAACTAGAGGGGGTTGAAAATATGCGTAAACAGCATAAACGAAGAATCATCCGGCGGTCGGTGACGCTTTTTATTGTAGGTGTTTTGGTTTTTATGGGGGCTATGTTACTCAGACAGCACCAGCAAGTAAAAGATAATCATGATATGACGCCGACACAGCAAAAAAATAAACAGCAAGCTTTACAAGATTCAAAAAAACATCAAGATACGGGTATTAAAACGGTTGAACCAACATCTAGTCAAAGTAGAAGCTATGATGAACAATTAAAAAAAGTTGGGTATAGCGGGACAGCTTTAATTGTTCAGAATAATCAAATTATTTTGCATAAAGGATATGGGAAATCGCGGGACAGTATATCGAACTCGGTAACAACTACTTATCCGTTAGCTTCTATCACGAAAAATGTGACGAGTATCATGCTGTTGAAACAAATGAAATTGCATGATTTGTCTAAAGATACAAAACTTTCAACGTTTTATCCGCAAATACCTAACGCTGACAATATTACCTTGCAAGACCTATGGTTGATGCAATCAGGCTTGTCGAATGAAAAGTTCTCAGGTAAGAAAATGTCGCAAAAAGAATATGTTGATGATGTTGTCAAACGCGTTAAAGCAAGTGAACCCATGTATCATTGGACATATAACGCGACAAACTTTATTATTATCAGCGGGATTTTACAAAAGCTAACTAATCAAAGCTATGATGATTTACTTGAAAGCCAGATACAGCCGGAATATCGTTTTGAGAACGTCAAACAATTTTCTGAGAATGATATGCGACCACAGGGTCATGACAAGGAAGGCAATCCAATTAATTTCAATAAGCAAAGATTTGATCGCGAAGTCGGAACCGGGGATGTGTTTGGAACGGCATGGACGACTTATAAGTTTTTGAAAAATGAAAATAATGGGAGCGTGGTTCCGTCAGCAGATTATAAAATGTTAACGCAGACCTTAAATGGGGCGAGTTATGCCGGTGGTTTGTACCATAGTGAAGGTGGAACGGTCATTGGCGGTCACGGTATGATGCAAGGCTTTGAAAGCACGGTATATATGACAAAAGACGGTAAAGATGCAGTCTTGCTGTTTTCAAATGCCAACAATCCAGATGTGAATAAAGTAAAAGCACGTGAACTATTTAAAGATATACGAAAATAAAAGAAGCTTAGAAGCGTTCTGCAATGATTGCAGGCGCTTTTTTATTGCAGATACCATATATGTTGGCCTGGCTTTGCTTAAACTGCGACGATTGCGTTATGTGATGAAATTTATCATGAAAGATATTGTATTTTACGGCAGAGGTTGTATACTTATTATTAGTAAGTTACATAAATAGAATTGTCAGAAAGGTCGTAGACAAATGAAAATTGCAATTATTGGTGCTACAGGTATGACAGGTAAGGCATTGTTCCATGAAGCGACAAGCCGTGGACATGAAGTAACAGGTTTTGTGCGTAATGAAACACGTGGTAAGGAAATTTTGGGTGATACAGCGCAATTAGTTGTTGAAGATGCATTCGCCATTACTGGTGAACAACTTGATCAATACGATGTTGTGATTGATGCTTTTGCGAATCATGCTGAACCATCTGAGAATTTGGATTTATTAACACATTTGATTCATCAAACGCGTAAGCATGATGTACGTATGTTCTTTATTTTGGGTGCTGGGCCACTTTTGCAAGAAGATGGTAGTTATGTCTATGATTTCTTAAAGACGTTACCAGGTGCCGAAGAATGGGTTGATGAGCCACGTTATGGTGTTACGGAGTTGCAAGTTCTTTTGAGCACACCGGATGTCAATTGGACTTCGATTTCAGCGCAAAACGAATATGTTGAAGGACCTAAGACTGAATATGTCTTGGGTAAGGACCATTTGATGGAAGCAAGCGATGGTGAATCACACGTGACATCTGGGAATTTAGCCGGTGCTGTCTTAGATGAAATTGAAACACCAGCCTTTGAAATGCAACGATTTACAGTTTCTGACAAATGAATGTATTTTAGCGGTGCTTTTTTATAAAACACATGCTATAATCATGCTATCGCAACGATGAACCAAGTAGTTGTTGCTTTTGGAAATGTCAGAAACGCAGTGGTTGATGAGAACTGTGCCAAAAGCAAGAATGAATTACATTCATCATACAAGTTTGCACGTTTCGCTCAACGATATGAGCATGATAAGGGGTCACAGACAACTGTGGCAAATTAGGTGGTACCGCGTTTAACAAAGCGTCCTAATCAGTAACTATTGCTGATTGGGGCGCTTTTTTGCTGCAATTGGCATCATTAAAACTTTTTGGAGGTTCAGCGTGATGACTGAGACTATTTTAGAACAATTGGAATGGCGTGGTGCCATTAACCAAATTACAGACGCCGATGGTTTGTTGAATTTGATGAACAAAGAACAAATCGGTGTATATGTTGGAATTGACCCAACTGGCGATTCAATGCATATCGGACACTTAATCCCATTTATGGTCCTTAAGCGTTTCCAACTAGCTGGACAACGCCCCGTTATCTTGGTTGGTGAAGCAACCGGATCAATTGGTGACCCATCTGGTAAGAAATCTGAGCGTCAATTGCTTTCTTCAGAACAAATGTCAATTAACACTGAAAAAATCCGTAAGCAAATGGAAAAGCTCTTTGGAAAAGATGGCTTTACCATTGTGAACAACATGGATTGGCTTGGAAAGTTTTCATTAATTGAATTCTTGCGTGATTACGGAAAGCTTTTCCCAATTAACACGATGTTGGCTAAGGATGTTGTGGCTTCACGTTTGGAAGCTGGAATTTCATTTACTGAATTTACTTACCAAATTTTGCAATCAATTGATTTCCATGAACTTTGGGAACGTGAACATGTTCGTTTGCAAATGGGTGGTTCTGACCAATGGGGAAACATCACTAGTGGAATTGAATTAATCCGTAAGTTGGAAGGTAGTGAAGCTGAAGCCTATGGTTTGACTGTACCATTGCTTTTGAAGTCAGATGGAACAAAGTTTGGTAAGACTGAAGGTGGTGCTGTTTGGCTTGACCCAGAGAAGACAACACCATTCGAATTCTACCAATTCTGGTTGAATACCGCTGATGAAGACGTTGAAAAGATGCTTAAGTTCTTCACATTCCTTTCACAAGATGAAATTGCTGAACTTGTTGCCTCAACGAAGACAGACGCTGCTGCACGTACGGCGCAACGTCGTTTGGCTGCTGAAGTAACGAGCTTTGTGCATGGGGATGAAGCCCTTAAAACTGCTGAAACTGTGACAAATGTTTTGTTTGGTAATGCCGATGTTGCGACTCTTTCAACTGAAGAAGTTGCTGCATTAGCAGGAAATGTGCCAACATTTGAAATCGATTCTGCTGAAATCGGAATCTTGGATCTTGTTGTGGCTGCTGGTTTGGAAGCTTCAAAGACACGTGCTCGTGAATCTGTTTCAAACGGTGCCATTCGTATTAATGGTGAACAAATTAAAGATATTGAAGCCGTTATCGATCCTAAGGCTGCTTTTGACGGACAATTTGTTATCGTCAAGCGTGGTAAGAAGAAGTGGGCAGTTGCCAAGGTGCAATAAGTACTAAAAAGCGAACGTTTGAAATTAAAATTAAATAATACTGGTCAAAAAGACGAATTATTGTTATAATTATGCCAGTTAAATATCAAGTCCTATGAGTATAATGGTTGGAGAATGGCCAACGAGTTCCTACCTGTGTCCCGAGACGCAGACTACTCACAGTGTATGTAGAAAGCCATTCTTTTTTGAATGGCTTTTTTTATATGTCATTTTCGATTGGGACAGTTTCTGAGGAGGAACACATGGAGCAGGTGAAGCAACCTAATCGTATTGAGTCGCTATTTTTGGGCTTACAGCACGTCTTGGCAATGTATTCAGGGGGCGTACTAGTCCCATTGATGATTGGGGCGGCATTACAATTTTCAGCGACCCAAATGGCCGTTTTGATTTCAGCTGATATTTTTATGACGGGAATTGGGACCCTTTTGCAGCTGAAACAAACCCGTTTTACCGGAATTGGCTTACCAGTTGTGATTGGTTCAGCTATTCAAACGGTGACGCCACTTGTTAATATTGGTAGTACCTTAGGCATCGGTGCGATGTATGGTGCCACAATTGGTGCTGGTATTTTTGTTTTCTTGATTGCTGGTATTTTTGCCAAGTTACGTCGGTTTTTCCCACCAGTGGTGACCGGATCATTGATTACTGTGATTGGTTTTGCATTGGTTCCTGTGGCGATTCAAAATATTGGTGGTGGTGATCCAACTGCCGCTAATTTTGGTAGTCCTGTTGATTTGTCAATTGCCTTGGTCACAATTGTCACGATTGTGTTATTGAATATCTACGCTAAAGGCTTTATGAAGGCCATTGCGGTGTTGTTGGGTATTATTGTGGGAACGATTTTTGCGGCCTTTTTGGGCCACGTATCAATGGATGCGGTGATGGATGCTTCATGGTTCCACTTACCAAAGCCGTTCTATATGGGAACACCAACATTTCACGCCTCAGCCATCATTACCATGTCAGTGGTTGCCTTAACCTCATTAATTGAGTCAACGGGTGTGTATTTTGCGTTAGCTGACTTAACAGGGGATGATTTAACTGAAAAGGATTTGACTCGTGGTTACCGTTCAGAAGGGTTAGCCGTGATGCTTTCTGGAATTTTCAGTACTTTCCCTTACTCAACTTTTTCACAAAACGTTGGGGTTGTTCGTTTGTCAGGCGTTAAGTCTAAGCGACCAATTTATTTTGCAGCTGTGATGTTGATGATTATTGGATTACTACCAAAATTTGGTGCTTTAGCGACAACGATTCCAACCTCAGCTTTGGGTGGAGCAATGTTGGTATTATTTGGTACAATCGGAATACAAGGAATTACGATTTTGCACCAAGTTGATTTTGATCAAGATCGCAATTTGATGATTGCGGCATTATCAATTGGTGCTGGAATCGGAATCACTGTTTATCCACAAATTTTCCAAAACTTACCGGACTTAATTCGTTTGGTCATTGAAAATGCAGTGGTTGTGACATCTATTTTGGCAGTATTTTTGAATATTGTTATTCCAGGTCGAAAGCAAGAAGAAGGGGCATAAGATGAAATTATTAGAAGAACGCATTCAACAAGATGGACGTGTGTTGGGTGATGATGTGTTAAAAGTAGACAATTTTTTGAATCACCAAGTTGATCCGCAATTAATGGCGCAACTGGGGCATGAATTTGCGGAATTGTTTAGAGCTGAAAAAATTGATAAAGTCTTGACTGTTGAATCATCAGGAATTGCGCCAGCTGTATTTGCGGCGTTGGATTTGGATGTACCAATGGTGTTTGCACGTAAGAAGAAGTCTTTGACGCTCTCAGCTGATAATTACACAGCCGATGTTTTCTCATTTACGAAGCAAGAAACCAATCATATTATTGTTGATAAGCGCTTTTTAAATGCTGGGGAACGCGTTTTGTTGATTGATGATTTCTTAGCTAATGGGCAAGCGGTCCAAGGAATGATGGAAATTGTTGAAGCAGCTGACGCTGAATTAGTTGGCGCCGGGATTGTGATTGAAAAGACTTTCCAAAAAGGACGTGCTTTACTTGATGAAGCGGGGATACATGTTGAATCACTTGCACGCATTGCTGCCTTTGAAGATGGACAAGTTGTTTTCGCTGATTAAATTAAAGACAAAAAAATCCGATGAGCTGATTAGCTCATCGGATTTTTTAATTAAGGTGGTGATGGGAATCGAACCCACGATCACGGTTTTGCAGACCACTACCTTACCACTTGGCTACACCACCATAAACAGACAAAAACTATTATATAAGAAAGTTCAGAAACATGCAATCTATCAGCTAAATAAAAATAATTCAAATTAAATTTGAGAAAGTTCTTGCAATGTTACAAAATCCTAGGTATAATAATTTTTGTTGTTGAGATACGAAACGTACGAAACAATTTATGGACGATTAGCTCAGCTGGGAGAGCACCTGCCTTACAAGCAGGGGGTCACAGGTTCGATCCCTGTATCGTCCATTTGGTCGCATGGTCTAGGTGGTTAGGACGCCTGCCTGTCACGCAGGAGATCACGGGTTCGAGTCCCGTTGTGACCGTTTTTTTATGGCGCGATAGCTCAGTTGGTAGAGCATACGATTGAAGCTCGTAGTGTCGACGGTTCGATTCCGCCTCGCGCCATTTTGATAGGGGTATAGTTTAATGGTAGAACAACGGTCTCCAAAACCGTCGGTGGGGGTTCGACTCCCTCTACCCCTGCTTATACAATTTTATGGCGGTTGTGGTGAAGTTGGTTAACACACCGGTTTGTGGTTCCGGCACGCGTGGGTTCGAGTCCCATCAATCGCCCTTGAAGTTCGGGTAGAACTTCGATTGTTATCAATTATTTAGATTTGCCGTTGTGGCGGAACTGGTAGACGCGCTGGACTCAAAATCCAGTTCCCTTTTTGGGAGTGTGGGTTCGATTCCCACCGACGGCATTTATAACTAGCAATAGTTATTGCCGCTATCTAAATAATCAACATGCCGTTGTGGCGGAACTGGTAGACGCGCTGGACTCAAAATCCAGTTCCCTTCTTGGGAGTGTGGGTTCGATTCCCACCGACGGCATATGATAAAAGACATCGACTTAGGTTGGTGTCTTTTTTATTGTCTAAATTTTTTAATCGGAAACATGCTAAAATACGGATAGTAAGAAAGTGGAGGGGGAAAGCAATGAATATTGACGTGAAACAGACCGATGAATTAAGTGCACGAGAAGTCATTGAAATCATGGAAGCACGTACTGCTGTTTTCGTGGTCGAACAAGAGTGTCCATATCAAGAAGTTGATGCTGACGACTATGAAGCATTGCATGTACGTTTATTGAAAGAAGATCAATTGCAAGCCTATGCGCGCATTTTAGTGATGCAAGACGGGATCCATTTTGGACGCGTTTTGGTGAAACAAGAAGCTCGGGGGAATGGTTATGCACAAGAGTTGATTAAAGCGGTCTTAGAGACGATTCAGGCACGTTTCCCGGGGCAACCCGTTATGATTCAAGCCCAGGCTTATTTGCTTGATTTTTACGCCTCATTTGGCTTTGAAGCAATTTCTGATGAGTATCTAGAAGACAATATTCCGCATGTGGATATGAAATTAAATAGCATGAATTATTTTAGATAAAAGTAACGATAGAAAAGGCACTTACTGCTATTAGTAAGTGCCTTTTTTTGGCCTAAGAGGACCACAAGTTAATTAAATGAAGATATTAAACCAGTTAAAACACCAGCTATGGGGAATACAATCCACCAATATCTAGCTAAGAATTGCCAGCCATTATTAATAGGTTCGTCGTGTTTGTCATTTGTATCATTTACGGGGACACCAATAGTTAAAGGATATTTTTGGTCCATTTTTTGTGAAAGGTAGCCTTTTAGAAAATACCTAGCTAGGGCTATGCACAACAATATTGAAAATACCCAGAGTATTCCTAGAACATTTTGGTTATCCCCATTAATTGTAGAGATATAAAAACCGAATAATGAAAGAAATAAGAAAATGAAAGCAATTAATAAAAGTTTATATGTCTGGTATTCAGTGTTTCGTTGATTCATTTGAAGGGTTCTGTTTTTTGATAATTCTCTCACCTTAAGTTCAGTTGATTCATCATCAATTGTTTCGAATAAGTCATTAATGCTGACATTAAGAGCTGAGGCTACGGAATTAAGGGTATCCTTATTAACTTCTTCGCCGGCTTCTAAACGTTGAATAGTTCTAACCGTCACGTAAGCGTGTTCAGCTAACATTTCTTGTGTCCAACCATGTTGTTTTCGTAATTGAGAAACTTGTGTTCTATTCATAATTAGTAGATCTCCTTTTTGATAATCATACACAAAAACGCACGACAGTAACATGACAGCGACCTGACAGTAGGATATTTTATGAAAAATCATTAAACTGTTAGACAATTTAGTGTTTAGAATTGCTCTTAATAATCCGACTCATGTTTTTTGATAGGACGAATGGATTCATATGCCTTTTATGGAAATTGTACTTACACGAGGTACATCGAACGACTCCAATTGTTCTCGTGATAACAATTATTGCCGTGCTATCACAGGTGTGATTATTGAAATTATTAAGTAAGTAGTCCTTTTTGTTTTTGCCGTGGGGTCAATGTAAATACCTGTTCCTGGCGTTAAAATCATCGACTTGCATTGAAACACTATAGTAGTAAAATATGTTTAACATTAAGAACGTACCGGTCGATCAAAGTGGGATTAATAAACATATAGGGACAGGTGTAATCAGATGTTTAGTTTATCGAATAAAGATGTGAAAAATGCCAACTCAATTATTTTAGTGATTACGATAATTTTATTGATATTTATATCAAATCAAAATTATCGATTGCTGGTCGCTTTAATTGGGATTGCTTTTGCGTTACTGCTAGCGATTAGTGCGTATATTAGTGATAAATATGAGTTGAAAGCTTGGATTAAGACTAAATAAAAATAGCAAAAGATCAGACTACTTGTCTGATTTTTTTGTATAAGTGATTATTTTCATTATAAAAAAGAGAGGGCATAACGGTAAAAACCAGATATTGCAAAATCGAAGAATGGTTAAGTGGTGAGGACGACTTTTTCATGCTGTGACTAGTACTAACAAAGTTTGGTTATCGAGGTTACTAAAGAATCTTCATGTTGCTCTACACAGCTTCTTATGATAGATTAATTATATTTAAATGAGAATATAATTAGTTTAGATTGGAGCTTTTACGAATCCTCCAATTTAGGGAGGTTCTGGAATGAATAAATATATCAAACAATATGCACGGCAAAATGCACTGGTTGCCATATTGGTGATTATTTGTGCGGGTCTTCAAAGTGGTACCAGTGCACTTTTGGCCTTTGCAACGAATGCGATTGTTGATAAGCAATATCAACAGTTTTTTTTCTGGGTGTTTGTTAACTTATTTTGTTGGTGTTTGTTATTTGTGATGAACTACATTACAGAAACTTATCAGGAAAAAACTATTCAGGATATGGACAGTGCAATGCGAGCTGATTTAATGGCGCGAGCTGATTCATATAATCGATTTCATCATCACAATGAATCCTACTATATTTCGGGTTTGATGAATGATATTAATTTGGTCAATATCAAAATCTATAAAAACTTCTATGCGTTAATTCAATTGATTGGGTTATTAATTTTTTCATCAGTGACGATTATCTTCTTCCAATGGAAATTGATTGTGTTAACGCTGATTCTGGGCGTTATTTCCATTTATGTTCCAAGAATTTTAAATCGAAAAACGTTAAAGAGTGCGAATGTTGTCCGTCAAAGTAATGAAGAGGCTTTGAATGAATATAGTGAAACGGTGCAAGGGGTTGATACTTTCAATGGGTTGAACCAATCAGCTAGTATTTTAGATCGAATAAAGCAAGCATCGGGTAAATTAAAAGTTAGTAATGTTGGTTATGCGCGGACGAACGCTGAAATTGAGTCATTATCAGGAGTTATTAGTCGGATTAGTCAGACGGCGTTGTTGCTTTATACTGGAATTCTAATTATCCAAGGTGAGACGCAAATTGGAACGCTGATGTCGATTACATCTTTGGCGGGGTTGTTTTTTACATCTACTGAAGGTATTGGGACTTTAGTAACGACCATCAAAGGTAATATGAATTTATTTGAAAAATTTACCAATGATGAAAAAATGGATAAAGGTGACGCCTTGCCGGCAATCTATTCTGAACAAACAGTTCTAGCTTTTGAAAATGTGGCCTATGCTTATGCAAATCATGAAAATTCCATTCAAAATATTTCCTTTAACATTAAGGCTAATCAAAAATATTTCTTAACGGGTCCTTCGGGAAGTGGAAAATCGACAATCTTTGCATTAATGCTTCAACATATGCAACCAACGGCTGGAAAGATACATTATGGAATTGATTTAGAAGAGTTAATTTATATCCCACAAAAGCCAACCATTTTTTCTGACACGATTCGTTATAATTTAACCTTGGGTCATCCATATATGCAAAGCGAAATTGATGACGTTTTGAAATTGACCAATCTGTATGAAGATTTTAATCATCTCGATGAAAATATTGATACGGTGTTAGTGGATGGTGGGACGAATATTTCTGGTGGCCAGAAACAGCGGATTGCATTGGCACGGACACTCTTAACCCAACCTAAGTATTTGTTGTTGGATGAAGCAACATCTGCGATGGATCCGATTAATGAATTTGATATTCTGAAGAAAATTTATACATTACCTGATGTTACCTTAGTTTCAATTATTCATACATCAAATCAGCAGGTTTTGAATTTAGCTGATGAAATTTTGGATATGGGTGAAATGCGTAAATAAATGAAGAAGTATTAACAAAATTGTAGATAATAAAAAATGCTTAATTGGTTACGCGCCAATTAAGCATTTTTTGATTGATTAAGCTTTACGGAACTTGGCGATAAGCCAGTCGATTGTGTTGAGCACAATGTAGACGACACCACCAAGCAAGATACCATCACTAATAGAATGTGTTAGTGGCATACCTAGTACGATTAGAAAGGCTGAGGCAGAGATTTTAAAGTCGGCCCAATTAATATCTTTCAAATTACCAAGCATCAACACACCAACGACAATCAAAGCACTGGCTGTGATTTGTGGTGTAATCATGGTTAGCAAAGGTGAGAAGAATAATGCCAATCCAAATAGGGCAGCAACGACAACGGATGTTAATCCAGTACGACCACCGGCTGAGACACCGGCGTTTGATTCAACAAAGGCCGTAGCTGGAGAAGTTCCAAAGATTGAAGCGCTGATATTTCCTAAGGCGCTAGCCACAAGGGACTTACGCGTATCACGATCTGTATTCATTTGCTTTTGCACCCCAAGGATGGTTCCGGTTGTATCAAAGAAGGGAACCAAGAAGAAGGTTAGGACAATTGGCAAAATATGCCAGTTGAATACATCTGGTAAGTGACTGAATGCCACCCCAAAAGTGGGTTCCATGCTTGGGACTGCTGAAACGATTGTACCTGGGGCGTGCACGAGGCCAGTGACCAAACCGATTAGAGTTGTTAGTAGCATACCAACGAAGATGGCGCCAGGGACGCGGTAATAATACAAAGCCAAGGTAATCAGAATGCCGGCAATCGTTAATAATGATTGTGGATCAGTTAGGTTACCAAGTGTCGTCAAAGTTGCGTCGCTATCGACAATTAAACCACTACCAGTTAATCCGATTGTGGCAATCAAAAGACCGATTCCAGCACTGATGGCAGATTTTAGGTCATTTGGGAAAATGTTAATAATCCAATCACGAATCGGTGTCACGACCACGAACAGGTATAACAAACTGGCCAAGAGCATGGCAGCTAAGGCTTCTTCCCATGAATAGCCTTGTTGTAGCACAACTGAGAAAACAAAGGCTGAGTTAATGCCCATTCCAGTTGAGATGGCGACTGGCATATTCGCAATGAACGCCATCAAGAGCGTTCCAACAATTGAAACTAAGGCAGTTGCCGTAAAGACAGCGCCATGATCCATGCCAGCCTGGGCTAGCATTTCAGGTTGTACAAATAAAATATAAGACATTGAAATAAAAGTGGTGAAACCAGCTAAAATTTCAGTGCGCACACTTGAGCCGTGTGACTTAACTTTAAACAAATCCACAGAACTACTCCTCGAATAACTAGTATAAAAAATTGAATGCATTATCTAGGATAGACGACAAAGTGAGGGACTGCAATTGTTTTCTTGCATGTGAATTATGAGTGCCCGCATGCTCTTGGAAGCGATATCTTATGAATTGTTTATAATATGCATAGTTTGAATAGCGTCATGCCTTAGTTTATGATATTTTAGATAATGTGCATAATACATAAAGTCTGTCAAAAAATAATTACATAAAAGGAGAACTTATGGAGAATCAAGTAAATTCGAAGGTGTCTTCGAAACGTAAGAAAGCAATCGTACATACCTTGCTATTTTTAGTGGCATTAGAAATTGTTGCCATTTCAATTAACTTTTTCTACGCACCAATCAATGTGGCTGCTGGTGGAGCGACAGGAATTGCGATCTTGCTAAATGCAGCATTTGGGTTTGACCGTTCATTAACGGTGTTAGCGGTAAATATCTTGTCAATTTTCTTGGCAATGATTTTCTTAGACCGAAGTACCGTTAAGAAAATTGTCTTTGGAAGTTTTGCGTTACCAATTTTGATGCGCATTACACCTAGTTTCCAAATTATTGATGATGAATTGTTAGCAGTTATGATTGGTGGAATTGTTTTCGCAACAGGAATTGCCTTTATCTACCGTTTAGATGCATCATCTGGTGGAACTACAGTCCCACCGCTTATTTTGAAAAAGTACTTTAATATCAATACAGCTTATTCACTATTAGTCATTGATATGATTGTGACTTTCTTCAATATTTTTGTTTCAGGAACGAATGCCTTTTTCTTGGCAGCATTCTCATTGATGATTACGTCAATTGTGATGCGTCGTATTGAAATTGGATTAGATTTGAAGCAACAAGTAACGATTATGAGTAATGATCATATTGATGAAATTAAAGAACGTTTGATGAGTGATGAACAAAATCTAACAATTATGAATGTACGCGGTGGTTATACAGATAATAATCGTGACATGTTAATGGTGATGGTTGATAGTCAAAGCTATCGTCAACTTTTGAATGACGTCCGCGAAATTGATGAAAAAGCCTTTGTGGTGACCACAAATGTGACGGAAGTCCATGGTGGCATGCTTTAAAATAACGAAACACATGAGTATTACGAATACTTATGTGTTTTTTATTGGGTTGATGCAGGTTCAATGATAAAATGAACAGATGATATAAGTTGTATTTTAGGGATATAGGTAGGTAGAGAGATGAGCGCCGATCAAAATAAAATCATCGAGACGTGTTTACTTGCGGGAAGAATCATGGTCGAAGGTGGTTCAGAAATTTACCGTGTAGAAGACACGATGCGACGGATTGTGCATAAAGCAACTGATGAAGGTGGTCAAATTTTTGCGACGATTACTGGTGTCTTGGTAACGATGGATTCTGATGACCATACGCGATTTAGTCAGATTACGCGACGCGGAATTGATATGGAAAAAATCAGTCGGGTGAATGAACTGTCACGTAAATTTACAGACGGATCGATTGATTTAGATGAATTACAAAATCGGTTACGTCAATTAGATAAAGAATTACCTAATTTCCCCTTATGGCTACGTGTGGTTGGAGCCGGGCTGGAAGGGATGTTCTTGATGATTATCTTCACGCAAACGCATGATTGGTTTGATATGCCACTAACGTTGTTTGCGAGTGCGATGGGGTATTTGGTGGCGGAATTACTTGGCAGTATTTCGCGAATTCGTTTTGTTCAAGAATTTTTAGGTTCGATTACCTTAGGTTTGATTGGCATTATTGGGGTGCGTTTGGGACTAGGACAAGATGTTAATAACGTGATTATTGGTGCCGTGATGCCGTTGGTGCCAGGAGTGCCCATTACAAATGCCCTGCGTGATTTGATTGAAGGGAATTTATTAGCTGGAATCGAACGTGGTTCTGAAGCCGCCTTGACGGTCTTTGCGATTGCGTGTGCCATTGGAACATTATTCCATTATCTATAAGGAGGGCGGATGCATATGTTATTTGATAGTTTAATTCAATTATCGTTCAGTTATTTTGCAACGATTGCCTTCGGCCTCTTTATTAATGTGCCACGTAAAGCGCTGAATTTATCAGGAATTTCAGGTGCTTGCGGCTGGATGACCTATTGGTTTGCCATGCAATTCAATATTAATAGTATTCCCGCTAACTTTTTAGGTGGGTTAGCAGTTGGATTGGCTGGATTGGTTATGTCTCAACATAAACGAATTCCAAGTACCATTTTCAATATTCCTGGTTTGGTGCCTTTGGTGCCGGGGGCTTCAGCTTACCAAGCTTTGATTATGCTCCTCAGCGGGGAATTTATGGATGCCAATGAGAAACTATTCTCGGTTCTTATGGTTGGTGGGGCCATCGCCATGGGCTATGTGGTTTCCCAATTGATTTCAGAACAGTACTTTAGATACCGTCGTAATCGTGTTTTGTCGAAGCATGATTTACAAAATTTAGATGGTGATAGTGTAAAACCTGAATAAAAATGCTTAGCAATCAAGTCATTGATTGCTATTTTTTTGGCAAAAAATAAAGCTAAATATGTAATAATTGTAGTGCTAAAGATAATTGCAAAAATTGGTTTAGGGAGGATTGATTCATGAAGAAAATTGATGGACACTTGCATTTAGTTCGCGACATTGCTGGGTTTAATGGGAATGGGCGTTTGAACGCTTTAGGCAATGGTGATGCGATTTGGGATACGGGTGAAGTCATTCATTTACTACCAGACGGCTATGGAGACGATAGTTTCACTGCCGAGAATGTGATTAAGTTTATGGATGCAGAAGGCATTGAAAAAGCGATGGTTTTGCAAGGAAGCTTAAATGGTTTCCAAAATTACTATACTTGGCAATCAATTAAACAATATCCAGACCGCTTTATGGGTGCATTCTCCGTGGATATATTTACCGATAATTATATGAAGATTGTGCAACGTCATGTTGAAACACTTGGTTTCCGTGCCCTTAAATTAGAGATTAGTGAAGGGGGCGGGATGCATGGTTATCATGGCACGACGCCATTCCGCTTAGATTCAGATCCACGCGTTGCTAAAATACTACATTATTTATCAGACTTTCCAGGATTTACCGTTATTGTAGATTATGGAAACTATGATCAAATTTCTTACCAACCTGAAGTGATGGCGACATTAGCCAAGACATATCCGTCAATGCAATTTGTTGCGGCGCATTTGTCATTTCCACATGTTGCACATATTGAACGATTAAAGGTTGCATTGAATCAGTGGGTTGGCTTAGATAACTTGTACACTGATATTTCAGCGATTCAAGATATTGATGCTGATACTGTTTATCCATTTGAAAAGTCACAAAAGGTTGTACGCATTGCTAAGGAAATTTTGGGTAGTGAGCATTTGATATGGGGATCAGATTCTCCATGGTCATCAACATTTAATAGCTATCACAATTTATCAACTTGGCTTGAACAAACAGACATTTTCACTGACCAAGAATTAGAAAATGTTTTATATAATAATGCTAATCGTATCTATTTTAATGATGAAGCAGTTGAGGCTATTAAGTCGGCTGTTGATCCTGCCTATTCATAAAATAAAGATTTTTTTCTTGTTATATAATTTATCGAAAAGCACTCACGGTAACGCCGGGTGCTTTTTTTGTCCGTATAAAAAGTATGTCAGCTCAATTTAAGGCTAATTCTTGTCAAATAACCATACAAAAAGATGCTTTTAAGAAAAATTAATAATTGTCTTTTTTAGTCATATCATTGATAGCGGACTGTAATATCGCATTGTCATATCTGGTTGGATAGTTACCAAAATGAGGGTCAGATTTAAATGTTGTGAATGACCAAACAGCATTATTTTTTGATCGGAGTTTCTGGTGATGACTGACAGAATCGAACTGAACGGTCATGAATGAGTTTTGTGTCTTTTTTTTCTCATGAGAACATAAGTGATTTCACAAACTAGGGTGTCTTGACACACAACCGTAATAATGCCCGTTTATTCATATATTTCTGTGAAAAATAAGCTAAAAATCGAAAAAATACCTGAGGGCACTTCACAAACTTAGCTTATTTTATATTTCGTTTAAGTTAAGCCTTATAGAATATTGCTAATCGAAAAAGGGCAACCTTTTTTGATATATATATAGCACCATACACTGCTTATATTCGTTGTCGAGTAAAATCGATAACAAACTCCTAGTTATATACATGCTCCCAACATGCATATACGAAGCTATAGAATGTCTCCCAACATTCTTAGTCAAGGCCCTAGTTTCCCAGCTAGGGCTTTTTTTTGTATATAAAAACAATATATATACTAAGTTGACAATCATGGTAAGATTAAGATGTAGCGATATTGGATTTAATCTTAAGGAGCGTACATGATGGAAAACACACAGGAACATTTAACAACGGCACAAGGTGCCCCCGTTGGCGATAACCAACATTCAGTTACAGCAGGTGAAAATGGGCCGGTCCTCATTCAGGATTATCAATTACTTGAAAAGCTAGCACATTTTGCCCGTGAGCGAATTCCTGAGCGTGTGGTGCATGCTAAGGGTGCGGGTGCGTTTGGAACGTTTAAGTTAACGCATGATATGTCAGCTTATACACGTGCTGATATCTTTAATGAAGTTGGTAAGGAAACCGAGATGTTTGCTCGTTTTTCAACCGTGGCCGGCGAATCTGGGGCTTCTGACACAGACCGTGATCCACGTGGTTTTGCTTTAAAGTTTTACACAAATGAAGGAAATTATGATTTAGTGGGTCTTAGTTTGCCTGTTTTCTTTATTCGTGATGCGAAGAAATTCCCTGATTTTATTCATACACAAAAACGTGATCCACGCACACATTTGCATTCAGATCGTGCGAAGTGGGATTTCTGGTCACACTCACCAGAGTCACTCCATATGGTAACGATGTTATTTGGGGACCGTGGTATTCCAGCAACTTATCGTAATATGAATGGTTTTGGAAATCATACCTTCATGTGGGTAAATGCAGATGGTGAACGTTCATGGGTTAAATATCACTTTAAGCCAAAGGCGGGCGTTAAGTCATTGACAGCTGACGTCGCCACTGAACTTAGTGGTAAGAATCCTGATTCGGCAACGGCTGATTTGTATAACGCAATTGATACAGGTGACTATCCAACTTGGACAATGTATGTACAAATTATTCCATTTGATGAAGGTTGGGATTATAAGCAAAATATTTTTGATGTGACCCGAACGGTGTCAAAGAAAGATTATCCATTAACTGAAGTCGGTACAATGACCTTAAATCGAAATCCTGAAAATTACTTCACTGATGTCGAAGAGGCCACTTTCTCACCGGCTAATTTGGTTCCAGGAATTGAACCTTCACCAGATAAGATGTTACAAGGGCGTTTATTCTCATATGCGGATGCCCAACGTTATCGTGTTGGGGCAAATGCCACACAAATTCCGGTTAATCGTCCTAAAACAGCCGTGCATGATCATCAAGCTGATGGTGTAATGGGATTGAATGAACATACGGGTTCAATTAACTATGAACCAAATAGTTTTGATGGTATTGGTGAAGAAGCAGACGCAAAGCCGGTTGGTTATGATGTCGAAGGTCGGATTGGTCAACATGTGACTTATGATGATGATTTCTATACGCAACCAGGTGATCTATACCGTTTGATGTCAGAAGATGAACGTGAACGTTTAGTTCAAAATATTGCAGGTAGTCTTGGCAATGTTGAAGAAGATGAGATTAAAACAAGAGAAGTCACGCAATTTTACAAGGCTGATCCTGACTATGGTCGCCGCGTTGCCGCAGCGATTGGGTTAGAGCTTGATTTTGATGCGATTCAATAAAATTGCAGGAGTTGGCGTCACTTTTGACAAAAATGACATTTGAGGGTTAAGTGTTCATTTTTTATCTTTATTTTAAGCTTAGACTTGTATTATATAAATTGTTAAGAGGAGCTTACCTCTTAACAACTCCTACTCCTAAAATTAAGATTTAGTTAGTTTATCTAACTACGAATATAAAATTGATGTCCTCACACATCAGCAAGATTCTTGGTAGTGGCTGACCAAGAATCTTTTTTTATGGCTTGACTTTGTTCGGCAGTTCAAGCTAAGATAGTAGCATTAATAAAGACACGAATTAAATAAGCTGAAACCTATCGAGAGTTCAGGGAGGGACTAGACCCGTTGATCTGACGCCAGCTACCGGAAACGGTGTTGTGGTAATTTCTAGCAGATGGGCGCATCTCTAACTCTGATTTGCCGCCTAAGCTGTGGTATTTCAGGGTTATTTTTTTCAAAAAAATAGAATGAGGATAATTAATATGGTAGAAAAGCGTTTATTTACATCAGAATCAGTTTCAGAAGGACATCCGGATAAGGTATCAGACCAAATTTCAGATGCCATTTTGGATGCCGTTTTAGAACAAGACCCAAATGCACGTACAGCCATTGAAACATCAGTCACAACTGGTTATGTTAATGTCTTTGGTGAAATGTCAACGAAGGCCTATGTAAACATCAATCAAATTGTACGTGATACATTGACACGAATTGGTTATGACGATCCAGATGCTGGGTTCTTAGCTGATGACGTGCACGTCGGAATTACAATTGATGAACAATCACCTGACATTGCCCAAGGTGTTGACCAAGCGATTGAACAACGTGAAGAAGGTGGAAAAGATCCACTTGATGAAATTGGTGCCGGTGACCAAGGTTTGATGTTTGGTTATGCGACAAATGAGACTGACCAATACTTGCCATTATCAGTTGTATTGTCACATGCATTGGTTAAAAAGCAAGCCGAAGTCCGTCGTTCAGGCGCAATTGACTATTTGTTACCTGATGCTAAGGCGCAAGTCACAGTTGAATTGGATGAACATGATCAAGCAACGCGCATTGATACAGTTGTGCTTTCAACGCAACATCGTGATTCTGCTTCATTGGAACAATTACGCGAAGATGTGAAGAAGCAAGTGATTGAACCAGTCTTGCCTGAAGCATTGGTTGACGAAAACACCCGTTATTTGATTAACCCAACTGGACGTTTTGTCATTGGGGGACCAAAGGGTGACGCTGGAATGACTGGACGTAAGATCATCGTTGACACGTACGGTGGTTACGCCCGTCATGGTGGTGGTGCTTTCTCAGGTAAGGACGCCACAAAGGTGGACCGTTCAGCTGCCTACGCAACTCGTCACATTGCCAAGAACATTGTTGCAGCTGGTTTAGCTGAACGTGTTGAATTGCAAGTTGCTTATGCTATCGGGGTGGCTGCGCCCGTTTCAATTGATGTTAATACTTTTGGAACTGGAACAGTTAGTGATGATGCATTGGTTCAAGCTGTCCGTGATATTTTTGAATTACGTCCAGCTGGAATTATTAACGAATTAGACTTACGCCAACCACGTTATCAAGATACTGCGGCATATGGACACTTTGGACGTCCAGAATTAGATTTGCCATGGGAACGCTTGAATAAGGTTGATGAATTAAAGGCATACTTTAATAAGTAATTGAAAAAACGGGTTATCTACGGATAATCCGTTTTTTTGTGCATTGACATTTGGTTGTTTTAGATTATTATTAAATTATATCTAATCGTTTTCTAATTAAAGTGAGGTGGTAGGGATGATAAACATGCGTGTGAACGATAATAGTCAACAAACATTCGTGGCTTAGTGTGTAAAAGATTTAGCGAAAACAACATTTCTAATGAGATTACTTAGTTAAATGAATTTTTACAGTTAACAACTAAGCCTGCATTATTAGAGGTGCAACACACATGACAATAAAATTAAATAATATTTCTTACACTTTTAGTGACGGCTTAACAATTTTTGATCAAATCAATTTTAAGCTACCAAACAATGAGAAAGTGGCATTAATTGGTGATAATGGGACAGGAAAGACGACCTTATTAAATTTGATTCGAGGGAACTTAGTGCCGACACAGGGGCACATACAAGTTGATGGTACGATTGAATTTGTGCCGCAATTTGAACCTAAGTTAATGCAGGTCAGCCCAGGTCAAGATCAATTAAAACGTTTGGAATATGCCTTTAGTCGAAAAGCAGATGTCATCTTGTTAGATGAACCCACTTCAAATTTAGACAAAAGCGGGATTCAGAAAGTCGTGAATTTAATTAATCATTATCATGGCATTGTCTTGGTGATTAGTCACGATAAGGCGTTTTTAGCACGCGTTGCAACGTCAGTCTTGCTGATTGAACAAGCGCAAGTTAAACATTTTCAAATGCCCTATGATGAATTTCAAAAGGTTTATCAAAGTGAACGTGATCGACAATATCGCGAATATGAAAATAAAAAGAAAGCCCAAACGCAAAAACGTAAATCCGCTGAAAAAATGGTTAAAAAAGCCAATCATGCCAAAAAAGGGAAATCAGGCATGGCCAGTTCCGATTGGAAAGCTAAAAGTTTGTCAGGTAAGCGTGATAAAACGCAAAAAGGCTTAGCAAAAGCGGCTAAGCAATTGCAAGATGTCGCGGCAGACACAGGCGATGATACAAAACCATTTGAAAAGCAGGGCTTAAAATTATTAGATTCTGTGCAAATGAGTCAAAAGGTCAAAGCTAATGTGACTTTTGAAAACTTGATGAACCATGACCGCGTGTTAATCGACAAGCCGTTTAGTTTGAAATTGCAGTCGGGCGAAAGTTATACCTTATTAGGTGAAAATGGGAGTGGTAAGACAACCTTATTGACGGCTATTTATGATGATTTAAAGCAACGTGATTATCGCGTTAATTTCTTTAGGCAAGATATTATGCATAATTGGCAACCACATGAAAAAATGATTGACCAGTTATTGGACTTATCCGGAATCAATCAACAGATTATTCTTGATACGGCGGGGGCTTTAGGTATTACGCCAATGATGTTGAATCGTGACCCCAGTGGATTGAGTGGTGGGCAACTGCTAAAAGTCCAATTAGTGTCTCAGTTAATTCAACCGTACGATATTTTGATTTTAGATGAGCCAACAAATTACTTAGATTATGATGGTGTTGAGGCGCTGACAGATTTCTTGCAACATAATTCAGCGGTACTGTTGATTGTCTCGCACGATGAAGCCTTTGTTAAACAAGTTGCGCAAAAAACGTATCAAATTCAAAATCAGCAACTTGTTGAAGGGTCGGTTACGGACTATTTTGATTAGTCTGGTCATGCTTTTTGTCTTTCCTAAACAATGTGTGGCATAATGGAAAGCACAAATGAGATTTGAAATGAGTAAATAAATGAGACCTAAAGTGAATATTCCCGTGAAGCTAGGTGAAGTTGTCACGGTAACAATTGAAGAAGTCGCCTATCATGGGCAAGCGATTGGTACCTACAAAGGTTACCCAATTCATATGGACAATGCTTTTGAGCATGAAACAGTTCGTTGTGAGATTACCCAAGTGAATCGTAAATTCTCACGTGCAAAATTAGTGGAAATTGTTGAAGCATCAGCTGATCGAATTGATATGAATCGCCCTGATTTGATGGAGACTGGGATTGCGCCGTATTTGAATTTGGCTTATCCAGCGCAACTAAAATTAAAGCAAAAGCAGGTTGCCCGCATTTTTGAGAATGAATCAATTCAAACGAATGTGGCACCAACGATTGGTATGGACAATCCAAGTCATTATCGTAATAAGACGGTTGTCCCAATGGCGTATGAAAATGGTCATTTGGTGACTGGCTTTATTAAGCGTCAAACAGCTAATACGGTTGTGCCTTTGGATGATTATTTTGTGAATGATCCAGTGATTGATCGCGTGATTGGACAAGTGCGTGATGTGTTAGATGCGCATCAAGTGACTCCTTTTTCTGATGAAACCGGTCTAGGCGAAATGCGTTATATCATGGTGCGTCGCGGTTATTACAGCGGTGAAGTCATGGTCGTCTTAGTGACGCAAACAGCTGAGTTAAAGGATGAAGATGCGATTGCTGAAGAAATTGCAGCGGTTGTACCAGGCATTAAGAGCGTGATGCTTAATTACAATCCACGTAACTTACATTTAATGATGTCTGGTGATAACCGTTTGCTTTGGGGCGCAGATGCGATTCATGACACTCTATTGGGGATTGAATTCGTCATTGGTCCTAATTCCTTCTATCAAGTTAACCCCCAAACAACTGAAGTGCTGTATGCGATGGCAGCTAAAAAGGGTGAATTAACAGAACAGGACACTGTGATTGATGCTTATTCCGGCATTGGAACGATTGGCCTAACTGTGGCAAATCAAGTAAAACAAGTGCTGGGTGTTGAAGTCATTGCGCGTGCGGTTGAAGATGCGCAACGAAATGTGGAACGTAATCAGATTGAGAATACGTCTTTCGTGACTGCGGATGCACCGGAACAAATGCAAAAGTGGCAGGCTGAGGGACTTGAACCCAATGTCATTTTTGTGGATCCACCACGCCCAGGTTTGACACCAGAATTGCTTGATGCTGTAATTAATATGCAGCCAGAGCGATTTGTTTATATTTCATGTAATCCTAAAACGATGGCGCGTGATATTCGCTATCTATTGGATCGTGGCTTTGAATTGAGTGGGGATGTACAACCGCTCGACCAATTCCCGCAAACAGCCCATGTTGAGACGGTGGCGGTCTTGGTACCAACTAAATAGATTTTTAATACTAAAAACTTACTGATGATGTTCATTGGTAAGTTTTTTTATTGAAAAATCGGTATAATTGTAAGAAAGGCTGCGGAGGTATTTGTAATGGTATTTGATGAAAAAAATCAACGGACACAAGCTGAAGCCTATGTCGTTTATTTAAAAAAGGTCTTAACGGATTTATATAATGCTTTGTCTGATGAAAAATATAATAATCGATATACTGATTTAAAAAACGAGGTGTTAAGCGCCTATCAAGCAGTTGATGCAGGCTGGAATCCAGCACCGCAAGTGAATAAAATTCTGGGAGCAATTAACCACGAATTTATGCGGAGTGTGCGGTTGCATGTTTTAAATCCACCGGAGTTAAAAATTGCGGAGACTAAGTTGAGGGATGCAAATGGTGGTGCAAGTGATCATCGTTGGATTCGTGATTATGCCTTCTTGTTTGGGATTATGGGGCAAATCGGTCCGCATAATTAATTTGGTATGGGGATGTTGATGAATTTTCTAATATGAAAAAATGAATACCTGTTACCTTAGTGGTAGGTAATGGATAAATGTTGTGCATATTTATATGTACTTTCTTAGAACTAGAATTGGAGTTTAGGTTTATGACATTTGATGAATTGGTTGAGTTAGGACGTCAGGCATATATTGCTGAAGATTATGATGATGCAATTTCAAATTTAACAAAAGCGATTGAGTTAAATTCAGATGTAGCGAGTGTACATAAGAATCGCGGAATTGCTTATTCAGGGCAAAATAAATATGAAGAAGCAATTGCTGATTATACAGAAGCAATTGAACTGGATCCAAGTGGATCAAAGGCATATTTTTTACGAGGTATTGTTTATAGCAATCAAAACAAATATGAGAAAGCGATAGCAGATTATACAAAAGCCATTAAGTTAGAGCCCAATGATGCCGTTGTATATAATAACCGTGGTGAGCTATATGTCATGCAAGCTGAATATGAGAAAGCGGTAGCAGATTATACAAAAGTGATTGAGTTAGATCCAATGTATTCTGATGTATATTATAGTCGTGGAAAAGCGTATGCCGATCAAAATAAATATGAGGAAGCGGTAGCGGACTATACCAACGAGATTGAGCTATACCCTGAGGATGAGGATGCCGTTGTATATATTAGTCGTGGAGATGCGTATGCCGATCAAAATAAATATGAGGAAGCGGTAGCGGATTATACAAAATCTATTGAGTTAGATCCAATGTATGCCGATGCATATATTGGTCGTGGAGATGCGTATGCCAGTCAAAATAAATATGAGGAAGCGGTAACAGATTATACAAAAGCGCTAAAGTTAGATGCACAGTATGATGGTGCATTTTATGTGCATAATGGAAACGAATATGAGAAAGCGAGGGCTGTTTATACACAAGCGATTAAGTTAGGCGTAAACAGCTCTAATGCATATTATGGTCGTGGCCGTCTTTATTTTTATAAAGGCGAATATGAGAAAGCGCTAGCAGATTATGCAAAAGCCATTAAGTTAGGATTCAACGATGCCGTTGTATATAATAACCGTGGTGATCTATATGCCGATCAAAATAAATATGAGGAAGCGGTAGCAGATTATACAAAAGTGATTGAGTTAGATCCAATGTATGCTGATGTATATTATAGTCGTGGAGATGCGTATGCCGATCAAAATAAATATGAGGAAGCGGTAGCGGATTATACAAAAGCTATTGAGTTAGTGCCAATGAATGACGTTGCATATATTAGTCGTGGAGATGCGTATGCCAATCAAAATAAATATGATGAAGCGATGGCGGATTATACAAGAGCTATTGAGTTAGATCCAATGAATGACGTTGCATATACTAGTCGTGGAGATGCGTATGCCAATCAAAATAAATATGATGAAGCGGTAGCGGACTATACCAACGTGATTGAGTTAGAGCCCAATGATGCCGCCGCATATAATAATCGCGGTAATGTTTACGAAAAGCAAAGCGAACATGAGAAAGCGATAGCAGATTATACCAAAGCGCTTGAGTTAGATTCAAAGGATGCACTTATATATACTAATCTCGGCATAGTTTACGAAAATCAAAACAAATATGAGAAAGCGATAGCAGATTATACAAAAGCAATTAAGTTAAACCCTGAGTATGTCGACGCATATACTAATCGAGGTGATGTTTACTTTGAACAGAACAAATACGATGAAGCGATGGCGGATTATACCAAAGCGCTTGAGTTAGATTCAAAGGATGCAGATATATATAATAATCGCGG
>NZ_JQCD01000021.1:28917-44196 GCF_001437425.1 Weissella minor
GATATAAGAAAGCGATAGCAGAGTATACAAAAGCACTTGAGATAGACCCGGGGTATGCTTATGCATATAATAATCTCGGCCAAGTTTACTTTGAACAGAACAAATACGATGAAGCAGTAGCAGAGTATACAAAAGCGATTGAGTTAGATTCAAAGGATGCAGATATATATAATAATCGATATAATAATCGCGGCCTTGTTTACTTTGAACAGAACAAATATAAGAAAGCAATAGCAGATTATACAAAAGCGCTTGAGATAGACCCTGAGGATGTCGACGCATATAATAATCTCGGCCTAGTTTACTTTGAACAGAACAAATACGATGAAGCAGTAGCAGAGTATACCAAAGCGATAGAGATAGACCCGGGGTATGCTTATGCATATAATAATCTCGGCCAAGTTTACTTTGAACAGAACAAATATGATGAAGCAGTGGCAGAGTATACCAAAGCGCTTGAGTTAGATTCAAAGGATGCAGATATATATAATAATCGCGGCCTAGTTTACTTTGAACAGAACAAATACAAGAAAGCGATAGCAGATTATACAAAAGCGATAGAATTAGATCCAAAGTACGTCGATGCATATTTGAATCGAGGTAAGGTCCTGCAACGACAAAAAAAATATGGTCAAGCAGTAATAGATTATACAAAAGCGCTCGTTAGATTCGGTCAATAATTCATCCTAATTTCTTAGAAGTAAATGATAGTGAATCGACGTTTCCTGGTTTTAAAGTATAATGCGGACGATATAAACACTTCGTCTGTTGGAGAGATATTGCTTACTTACTTTTGTATAAAAAAACTTATTGTATTGATATAACTGCTTGGTGTGATGGGTATATTGTTTAATTTTCTAATATGAAAAAATGAATACCTGTTACTTTAGTGGTAGGTAATGGATTGGAGTTTAGGTTTATGACATACGATGAGATATTTGCTTTAGGGAGGAAGGCGCTTGGTTCAGAAGATTATGATGATGCAATCTCAAATTTAACGAATGCAATTGCGTTAAATCCAAAGCTTCCATTTTCATATAGTTTTCGTGGAGTTGCTTACGCTGAACAAGGAAAATCTGTTGAAGCGATGGCCGATTATATAAAAGTCATTTTGTTACAGTATCAATGGTTGTTGTTAGCTTTAGGCGCATTTTTACTCATTGATGGCGCATATAGTGATGGATCTGGTTTTCAAAATACACACAATAAATATGCAGATATGTTAGCAGATTATGTCTTAACATTAGTAGACTATATAGTGGCCATTGTTAGACATATCCTAAATTTTATTTTTTAAGGACAGTGTTAAAAATCTGAAGCCGATTTTAAATCGTATTGAGTCCAAAAAATTTAGTTTTAGCGCATCTTCAGTCTAACCAAAAAGCCACCCGTTTAAACGCGGGTGGCTTTTTTTATTTACGTTCAAGTAGTGGTAAGTTTAGTGCCGTTCGACGTAATATGTCTAAGGCAATGAACTGGGCTGATTCTGTGTTTGAGGCGTGGTCACGCGCCAAAGTCCGTTCAAAGGTCTGTGTATGATCAGCTAAGGTGATGCTGAACCAGACTTTTTCAGTATGATAGGCCGTATCATCAATCGCCAATTCAGAATTATCTGCATCAGGTGTAATGCTCAACACGATGTCTGATGCTTGTTCAGCTGCTACGGTTTCATTCAAAACTGTGGCAGTTTTAGTGTCTGTTACAGGTATTTGCGGTAATGTGACCGCTTGATAGGTGCCCGCTTCAGAGGCAAGTGGGTTTAACGTTGCGAATACACGCCCACCAGTGAAGTTATCAGCCACACTCACCGTGAAATCATGGTCTTGAATGGCTTGATTAGTTACTGCGGCAAGTGAATTGTCATCATCATAGCCGTATAAGTATTCGCCACCGACTTCATTTATTTTAGTGGCAAGGGCCTCATTTAAGGCGTCTGCCTCAGCTTCAGTTTCAGCTTGTGAGGTTAGACGCACGGTTACTTCATGCTTTTTTGCATAAGTGGCAATAGTTGGATTTGTTTGGGCATCAATTAAGGGGCGTAACTCAGTCTCTAAACGTGATTCACCGATACCATAGTAACGGAGCACGAGCGAGCGCATTACTTGATTTTGGAGATAGTTAGCTTGGAATAATGGCAAAACATATTTATCAACCATCGGTTCCAGTTCCCAAGGTGGTCCTGGTAGGAGTAAGAAGTCAGCACCATCAGGGTTTTGGTAATAAGAACCAACGGCAAAACCGACATCATTTTTGATGGCTTGTCCGCCGTTAATGTACTTAGCTTGCAATTTATTGGATTCGGCCATCGGCACACCAGTTGTTTGGTGCCAATCTACCACTTTATTTAACGCGTCAGCGTCATCAACAAGCGGCTGTTGCAAAAAGTCAGCGGCAACCGACTTTGTTAAATCATCTTCGGTTGGGCCGAGTCCGCCAATCATAATCACGAGATCAGAACGACGATTAGCAACAGTGATTTCAGCCAGCATACGTTCATAATTATCACCAACAATTGATTGATGATAACTATCAATGCCGAACTGACTCAGTTTTTGAGCAATATAGGGACGATTTGTATCGGTAATTTGGCCGAGTAGCAATTCGGTCCCAATTGAAATAATTTCTGCAATCATAGTTGAACCTCACTTAGTTTTATTGAAGCTTACAATGTTAGTATACAGTTAAATAAGAATTTATGTGAAAAAGTCGTATATTCATTCATAAGTCCAATATAAGTTATATATTTGGTATAATTTTATTAAAGCTGTTATTCAACGAAAAGTGGGAGAAAAAATATGAGTGGAACTGAAGAGTTAAAGAATCAATTGGTACATACAGAAGTTGACGGGCAATTAGCACCTTATAGTGCTGAGGAGATTAATGCTGTCCGAACAATTGGGAGTGAGTATTTTAAAGAGCAAGATGATACAGCGAATCAATTATTGAATGCCACAAAATTAAGTGAAATTACGAATGAAATTAAAGGACCAGTGAGTGATGTCATCAATGCTTCACGTAACTTAACGACTGAGGAACAAGGACTCCTTGGTAAGATGTTTACGCGTAGCAAGAACAAGGCTGAAGATTTTGTACAAAGTAAGCAAAATGTTGTGGCTTTGATTGATAAGTCAAAGCGTGAGATTGATGGTCATTTATCAAATCTTGATCAAACGATTGCGACTGTAACGGATTCAGCTTTTAAGACCCGTGATCAGTATATGAAATTGGGCGGGACCATCGAAGAATTACAAACGACTTTGGAGGATGTTAAAAAGCAAAACTTTACAGAACCCGAAGAACAACGTAATCAAAAACAATATGTTGAACGTATTGAAATGCGTTTAGCTCAATTAAATGGGCAACGTGCTATTTTGGAACGTAAAATGTCACAATCAGCCGTGATGGTTGATGCGGCTTTAAATTTGAAGGATGATCTAGAGATTACGGCGGAACAAACGATTGTCGGAATCAAGGATGAAATCATTTTCCAATCACAATTTGACAGTATCGATAAGGCTTCACAAATTGTTGCGAACATTAATGATGCAAAGGATGAATTGTTTAAGGCGAGTGATAAGCGCTTTGGTGATGTGGTGCAACGTGTGGCAGATAATAGTCACAGTACAATGATGAGCTACGATGATATGGTACAGCAACGTCAGGCAATTAATACAGTTGTCACGAAATATAAAGATACCTATGATGCGAAGATGAAACAAATTGAAGCTGATAATGTTAAGTTCCAAGCTGACTTTGATCGTCGTGTTGAAAATGGGGAAGCTGCTGACATGTTGCGTATTCAAGAATAGGGGGATGCATGGCTTTAGTAAATAATATTGAAAAAGCAGCAGACCAAATGAATCAGGTGATTGAAATCGTTAAAGCTTTAGAAGCCCCAGGTAATCTAAAGCGCGCATCAGAACGGAAATTGCGTCAGGTTTTGAGCACCTATGCCGAGGCCATTACTGAGTTGAGTAAGACTGGGAAAATTGTTCAAGGTGTGTCTAATCGTTTTGATGCATTGGACATCACAACTTTGGATGATCAGTTGTATAAAGTTGAAATTGATGCTGCCAGTGACGCATTGAGTCAGCGCAAAGAGAATGCGATGTATGCGGGTATGGCTTTTAATGAGCAACTTGACCTAAAAAAGCAATTACTTTTAGATACCTATACCCAAACGACACGGCAGTTACGAGAAGCAGCAATTTTTATTGAACAAATCTTATTGCAGGTGAAGCTCGACAACAATACGATTAAACAAATGTATTCGGATCGTGTTAAGAAAGATAAGACGCGTTATAATGGTGCCGAACAAGTTAAGCGTGAATACGATCAAGTTGCAGTTGAAATTCAAGCATTAGCTCAGTTCAATCTTGAAGGGATTCAAGCATTGGATGATGCATTTAATCAGTTATAGATAAGGAGGAATGGTATGGGATTTTTCGGTGTTATTTTAGCTGTCCTGTTAGGGATAGTCGCCTTTGTTGCGATTTTTAGTATACCAATCCTTGTTATTGCAGCTGTTGTGCTGTGTATTGTTTGGGTTATACGGAATCGAAATGCGAGTCATGTCGAAGACAGACTTCGTATTCAAAAAAAGTCTGAATGGAGTCGTAGCTTCTTAACGGATGTTGACCCAGATTTCAGTTTGACGACAACGGAGCGTAATGTTTTTGAGGGAACTAGTCGACCAAATGAGTTGAATTATTTGGTTGTAAAAGCAAACGATCGTTTTCCAATTTTTAGTCGTTATAGCTACATGCGTGTCGGGGCAATCAAATTACGTTTAGGGACGATTCAATTCGGTGGTGTGAGCCCTTTTACGGCAAGTGAGATTAGAAATATCGAATATCAAGATAATCGTAAAACTAGTTTGGCAGTACCGCAGCAAATTGCCAAAAAGTTAGCTAGAAAAACGATTGATTTTGGTCATGTGCCAGGTCTTGAGTGGCGCTTCGTGCCAATTTTAGTCGATGAAAAAACGAATGAAATTAAAAATTTCTTCTTCATATCAGTGGCAAGTCGAAATTTTGGTTATTCACCAATGATGATGGAGCATACAAATAGTTTGATTTTTGATGATGATAATTTTAATGAATTTGATGCTAAATTCCATGAGAAGCTTTGGCAAATTGTTCAAGAAAATAATATCCAACGTTTTGCTGAATTACGCAATATTCAACAATCAGCACGGATAATTTTCACCTTTGTGGGCTTGATTGAAGGGGATAAAGATTTCCGTGCGATTAACCAAAGCGTTTATGATCAGTATTATGTTGCTGATTATCTCAATATCAAAAATGCGATTAATCAGGGGATTGAGCTCGATTATAGTAAGGCAATCGAACGATTGAGTGAAGCTGTTGATATGTTTAAAGCGCCAGTGGTTGAATATGCAAAAAAGAATTCAATGCAGTATGAGGCATTGAAGGACCATAGTGAAGATTATGATAATATCTCAGATTTACTTGTTGAAGGATCAAAAGTCAAAGATATTGTGCAAGATAAGATGATTTTCTAAATAAAAAAACGCTAATTGTCAATTAGCGTTTTTTTTATAGGCGTTGAATTAAAATGGCGTGGTCCTTTGAAAGCAAGTCGCTAAATTTTTGAACGCCATAAGCTTTTTCAGGTAATGTTTTGGCATAGTCTTCTAAGATGTCTAATTCGGTGGCATCATTAGCAATCAATAAAATCATGCCTTGATCTTTTAACGCCATCAAAAGGGGTTTAATCACATTGAGTAGAGCCTCTTGGTCGGTAGCAGCATCAATTTGAAAAAGGGCTGCACCAATCGGTTGGGTTGGGTCAAAGTAAGCAGGGATACCTGTAAAATCTTTACTAATTAAGTCAACACGTTCATGTAAACCACTTAAAAATAGGGATGTGGCAACGTCATCAATTTCTTTCTTTTGGTTTGAAAAAGCTAATACTTTCCCTTTATCACCGACGCGACTAGCCAAAAAGCGTGTAATATCACCACGTTTGATTGAGCCGTCGATGGCAATATCACCCACGTGTAAATATTCATCTAAAGTAAGTTGAGCTAGGTTTTGTATGGCACGCATAATCGGCCTCCTGATTTGTTTAATAGTTATTCATTCATTTTAGCACGCGTGAGCGCCATAAATCACATTTTGATAGCAAACTGCTTTTTTTATTCATGGTAAAATTTAAAACAAACGAAAATAAGTGGAACAGCGTGTAATCGTTGAAATGATAGGCTTTTTTTGATAAAGTAAAAACATTAAAGTGAGGTTATCAATTATGACATATCAACACAAAAAAATAGAACAAAAATGGCAACGTTACTGGGATGAAAATCAAACGTTTAAGACTTCATCATCATTTGATAAAGAGAAGTATTATGCGCTAGACATGTTCCCTTTCCCATCAGGGCAAGGATTGCACGTGGGACATCCTGAAGGATATACAGCGACTGATATTGTGTCACGTATGAAGCGGATGCAAGGCTTTAATGTTTTGCACCCAATGGGTTTTGATGCCTTCGGACTACCAACTGAAGAATATGCTATCAAGACAGGTGAAGATCCTAAGACGGTGACGCACAAGAATGTGAAGACTTTCCGTCGTCAAATGAAGTCTTTGGGACTTTCATATGACTGGTCACGTGAAGTTAACACAACGGATCCAAAGTACTACAAGTGGACCCAATGGATTTTTGAACAACTTTATAAGATGGGCTTGGCTTATGAAGATGAAATCATGGTTAACTGGGCACCAGATTATAATGGTGGTACGGTTGTGGCCAATGAAGAAATTATTAATGGTAAGACGGAACGTGGAGACTACCCCGTTTATCGTGTACCAATGCGTCAATGGGCTTTGAAGATTACGGCTTATGCAGATCGTTTGATTGACGATTTGGATGATTTAGACTGGCCAGATGCCATCAAGGAACAACAACGTAACTGGATTGGTCGTTCAGTTGGAGCGGCTGTTGGTTTCCCTGTTGTTGGACATAAGGAAAACATTGAAGTCTTTACAACACGTCCGGATACATTGTTTGGTGCAACTTACTTAGTATTGGCACCAGAACATGAATTTGTGGATCGTTTGGTTACACCACAACAACGTGAAGCCGTTGATGCATTTAAGGCTGAATTGGCAACAAAGTCTGATTTGGAACGTACGGACTTGAACAAAGACAAGTCAGGTGTCTTCACGGGTGCCTATGCGACAAATCCAGCCAATGGTGAACAAATGCCAATTTGGATTGGTGATTATGTGCTTGCTTCATACGGAACAGGTGCAATCATGGCTGTGCCAGCGCATGACCAACGTGATTATGATTTCGCTAAGAAGTATGATTTGCCAATGGTGCAAGTCATTGAAGGTGGCGACATTACTGAACATGCATATACTGGTGATGGCGTTCATATTAATTCAAATATTCTTGATGGTTTGGGTAAGGAAGAAGCCATTGATAAGGCCATTGCTTGGTTGGATGAAAACAGCTTTGGTGAGCGTCGTGTTAATTATCGTTTGCGTGATTGGATTTTCTCACGTCAACGTTATTGGGGTGAACCAATTCCTGTGATTCATTGGGAAGACGGTGAAACAACATTAGTGCCTGAAGATGAATTACCATTGCGTTTGCCAGAAGTTGATAACATCATGCCTTCTGGTACTGGTGAATCTCCTTTGGTTAACATTGATGATTGGGTGAATGTTGTTGATGAAAATGGACGTAAGGGAAAGCGTGAAACGAACACAATGCCACAATGGGCTGGTTCATCATGGTATTACTTACGTTTCATGGACCCACATAACAATGACGCATTAGTGTCTGAAGAAGCGATTAAGTACTGGCATAATGTTGACTTGTACATTGGTGGCGCAGAACACGCCGTTTTGCATTTGCTATATGCACGTTTCTGGCACAAGGTGCTTTATGATTTGGGTGTTGTTGATACAAAGGAACCATTTGAACAATTGTCAAACCAAGGTATGATTTTGGGTGAAAACCATGAGAAGATGTCAAAGTCAAAGGGTAACGTTGTTAACCCTGATGATGTGGTTGCTGAATACGGTGCCGATTCACTTCGCCTTTATGAAATGTTCATGGGACCTTTGGACCAATCAATTGCTTGGTCAGAAGACGGTTTGTCAGGTTCACGTCGTTGGTTAGATCGTGTTTGGCGTTTGTTTATTGATGATGAAGATAAGTTGCGTGATCACGTTACGAATCACAATGATCATAAATTAGACAAGATTTACAATGAAACTGTTAAGAAGGTAACAGATGACTTTGAAAACTTGCGCTTTAACACAGCTATTTCACAAATGATGATCTTCATCAACGAAGCGTATAAGGTGGAGAACATTCCAACTGACTATATGGCTGGCTTTATTCAATTATTGAACCCAGTAGCACCACATATGACTGAAGAGTTATGGTCATATATTCATCCTGATACAACCATCACTTATAGTGAATGGCCAAGTTTTGATGAAGCTGCTTTAGTTGAAGATGAAATCAAAATTGTTGTGCAAGTGAATGGTAAAGTTCGTGCCAACATCATGATTCCAGCCGATGCTGATAAGGACCAAATGTCTGAATTAGCCTTAGCTGATGAAAGCATTCAAGCGCGTTTGGATGGTGCAGAACCTAAGAAGGTGATTGCCGTACCAGGTCGTTTGGTTAATATTGTTGTTTAAAAAATTAAAGTCTGTCATTCATATCATGTGAATGCAGGCTTTTTTGTATTGAATTGTATTTAGCAAAATATGAATTTGCATAAAAAATGATAATATCATCACAAACAGCTCTACATTTCACATAAAATTTAGTATAATGAGTGTTTGTAGTGTGGCGATTAGTACGCTATAAACACTTTTGACGCTATAGTTCAACAGGATAGAACAAGGACCTCCTAAGTCTTAGATCACAGTTCGAGTCTGTGTAGCGTCATTAAGTCCAATTGAAGGGAGACGGCATTACGTATGGCTGATGATAATAGTGCGCAAAGCGAAGACCCATTCCGAGGTCATCTGACAATTGAAGAGTTACAAAAACTGTTAAATGGCGAAATGACTGTAGATGAGATTTTCGCCGAACGCGATAGTCAGTCAGTAGAAACGCCAGAGGATGAGCAGATGAAGGATGATTCAAACACACCCGAAGTAGTACCGGACGAAGAAAAAAATCAGGCTGTGACCGATGAACAAGTTGAAAATAAAGCGACCGCGGCAGAGCAAACTGAGGCAGACCAACCGAAACAAGAAGCAGTTGAAACCATTAAGCCTAAAAAGCTTGAGGTAACAGATGATACTGATTTTGTTGAGCAAGTTTCAACTTTTTCAGTGCATGAAATGGCAGATCCATTTACTGAGCAAAAGTCAGAATCAGAGGCAGTGCATGCTGGCGTAACACCATTAGGTGCAGAACTTGATATGCCAACGCCATTTATGGACGAACTGGAACCGGAATTAAAACCGGAACCAGAAACAGATCAAGCGGATAGCACACCTGCAACAGACAAAGAAGTTGATGCAAGTGCTGATGAGCAAGTGCCTGCTAGTGAACCGACTGATGATGCTGATGACTATGAAACATTTGAGGCGATTACACCAGAACCGGCCACGTTAGATGCTGAGATATCTGGTCTTGAATTTACAGAACCTCAGCCACCAACTTATTACGCTGGTTCAAGTTTCATTGACCAAACGGGTGGGCTAGGTGCAACTTCCGTTATTCCAATTCAAAAACCTGAAAAGGTAACTGATGCGCGTATGCCAAATCCGTCTTCAGACGAACTTGGTGCGGCAGTTGAAGCACAAACCGATGAAGCAGTTGCAGATGACGATGCAGATACATCATCAAGAATGTTGCGTGGTTCATTTTGGATGACAGCTGGTAGTTTAGCATCGAGATTGTTAGGTGCTTTGTATGTGATTCCTTGGATGGCAATGCTGGGTTATACCTATGCGAACCAAGCCAATGCCGTCTATGGTCAAGGATATCAAATTTATAGTTTGGCCTTGATGGTTGCGACAGCCGGGTTGCCAAATGTGTTGGCACGTTTGGTTGCTGAATATGCCTCTAAAAAGCAATTTAATCATGTTCAACAAGTCTTTAAACAATCGTTGATTCTTGGTGGAATTATGGGAATTATAGCTGCCGGCGTCATTTACTTCTTCGCCGGACCTTTGGGACAAGGTGATCCAAACGTGGCGCGTGTGATTCGATCACTAGCACCGGCAGTTTTGATTATCCCCGGCTTAGCAATGATGCGTGGATTTATGCAAGGATTTGAATTCATGGCGCCGTCCGCTTTATCACAATTTGTGGAACAAGTTGTCCGTGTGGCATACATGTTGGGGATGACTTATTGGATGATGATTGCTGGTCATGGAGATTGGGTTGATGCAACAGCACAATCAACATTTGCGGCCTTCTGGGGTGCTTTGGCAGCGATTATCGTGCTAGTCATTTCAATGATTCGTCGACGTGCATTCTTTAGTGAACAAGCTAAAACGCAAGTTCCGAGTGAACCAATCAATACGATGAGTTTGATGGGTAAGATGGTTCGTCAATCAATTCCAGTTATCTTAGCTGGATCTGCAATTGCGATTGCCCAATTAATGGACCAATACACATTTGCAAATGTTATGAAGCGTTTTACAGACTTTTCAGATTTGGCCATTACAAATATGTTTGCGCAATTTGCGGTTAACTCTAACAAGTTGGTGATGCTGGCTGTGTCATTAGCTGTTGGAATGGCTGAAACAACTTTGCCAATGTTGGCACGTGCTCGTGAAATTGGGTCACGTGAAAATATTGCAAATCAAATTCAATTTGCTTTTAAACTTTTGTCATTCGTCCTAGTCCCAGCTTCATTGGGAATGGCCGCAGTGGCTAAGCCATTATATTTGTTGTTCTATACGACAAACGATGCCCACAACGGTACCTTGGTTTTGCAATATGCTAGTTTCACAGCCCTTGTTTTGGGTGCGTATATGGTTGTATTAGCGATTTATCAAGGATTGAACCAATTGCGCTATACAGTGAAGTTACTAGCCATTATTTTGGGAATTAAGTTAGTGATTCAAGTTCCAGCAATCTTATTGCTTGATGGAATGGGTCCACTATTCTCAACAATGGTCGCGTTCGCAGCCGGATTATGGTTTGCGCTCCGTCGTATTACAAAGGAATATAAGATCAATTGGCATAATTTTGCTTATTCATTGAGTACAATTATCTTCTGGAGCTTAGTGATGTATGCTGTGGCAGCTTTGCTGGCCGCGTTGCTAGGAGCCGTCTTACCTAGTGGTAAGATCTGGCAATTATTGATTTTGATGATTGCTGGTGGTGTTGGCGCAATGATTTACGCGGTTGCTGCTTTAAAGACAGATTTAGCCAAAGATGTCTTAGGTGCACGAGCTGAACGTTTAGCTGCAAAATTACCATTTTAAATTAACGAAACGTTGAAAATTTATTTTCAACGTTTTTTTATATCCTGTGGAAAAAATTGTGGATAAACAGAATTTTCTGTGGAAAAGGTGTCTATTTCGGTGGACATTTTGTGTGAAAATAAAATATTTGTCCACAGAGCAGGTTAAAATGCCTGAATTAGTGGCTTTTCAGCGAAAAATTTGACCTATTCGTTAAAATTAGATACAATAAGACAGTTATCGATAACATTAAATGGAGGAAATCAATTATGGCAATTAAGTCACCATATAACTCATGGGCAAGCAAGCGTCCAGTTAGCAAAGATGCTAAGAAGGTTCGCCGTAACGCCGAAGTTGTAAACATTCAACAATGGGCAAAGGGAACAGCCGAATTGGAATCAAAGTAATTTGATTATCAATTAGCATGATGTCGTTAGACAGCATGCCAGCGTCAGAAGCATTGCTTCTGGCGTTTTTTTGTGCATAAAAATAGCCCACACATAGATGTGGGCTATTTTTAATTAAATTGCGACCATTGCTGGGTTAATCTAGCTAAGAGATCATCATCAACGGATTCTTTTAAAAAGCGTCCCATTGGTGTAATCGTATGCCGATTCTTGAAGGCTAAATCTTTAGTTGCCACGAGCGCAATAAGTTGATTGTTCTCTGTTAGAAAGATTTGGCCAACGGATCCTAATTTACCCTTTGTATGTTTACCAATACGCCAACTGTGGAAATCAGCAGCTGTTAGTGTTGTGTTTTTTGGTAGGTAATTCCCGCTATTAGTTTGTTCTAAAACAACGCCAATTAATTCTTTGGTGGGATATTTATCAGCCATAAGAGACTCCTTTTTTAATATTAGTGTTTGATGGTATAAGTTACTTCAGCTAAAGAACCAAAGTGCGTTGTATTCGTTAATGTCAGCTGTGTTGGTTCGGGAAGTTGATCAAAGAGTCGTTTTCCAGAACCTAACAAAACTGGTGCAATTTGAACCTGTAATTGGTCAACAAGCTGACTTGCGAGCAATTCTGATAGGAGTGGGCCACCACCAATAATCCAAATATTCTGACCAGGTTGTTGTTTCAATCGACGCACAAAGTCAGTGGCGGATTCATCATTGATGATTTGCCCATCATCACATGTGGTCAATGATTTTGAAAAAATATAATTTGTTTTATCAGGATAAAAATCAGCGCCATCGAGGAGTGTTTTAGTTGTTAGATAAGTATTTTTACCAGAAAGGGTGGTATCCACGGTTTTAATAAATTCAGGGTAGCTAACATCAGCATCATTAATGTCAGTATCTAAATTTAGTAACCAATCTAGATTATCATGATCGTCAGCGAGATAACCATCTAAGGTGATAGCGCCATAAAATATAACTTGTCGGCTCATAAATTAGCTCCTTTTGTTGAAATTGGTTCGGACATAAACAATTAATTATACCCACAATTGAAGTGAATATGCCTAGAATTTATTGAATTTGCAAGAAGTCCATTTTTATTAAGGATTAAAAGAAGATGAAAAAACAATTGACTTTTATTAAAAAGTATGGCAAATTATCTAAACCGATAGTTTTGAAAAATAAATAACAGATATGAAGAACGAATAATCGCGATGTTACGGGGGTATATTCACGTTTATTTAGGGGGAAACATGAAAAAAATTTGGCGAGTTTTGAGCCTGGTGGTTTTGATATGGGGCGGGATAGGACTACTGATACAGCCAGCATCAGCGCGTGAATTAGCACAAACGGATGTTGTGGATAGTTTTAAAGTGACTGAAAAGCGTTTGGTGCAGGGGCAACAAACGGCCGTGACAGTCCATTTTAGTGCCAAAACGGATACGAAGATTCAACCAGCAGATACGCTGACTTTTACGATGCCGCAAGAATTGATGGGGATTACAGAGCAAGGTGATAGAACCCGGCAAGTACCATTAGGTGAGTTAGGGGAAGTCGCGATTTTTAAAGATCGCGTGGTGGTAACTTTTAATGACAATGTGGAAAGTTTGAATGGCGTCCGCGGTAATTTCAATTTTGGGATTGAGACGCGACGCACTGAGAAAAAAGAGCCCGTCGTCATTTTGACAAATTTTGGAACCTTATTAGATCCGATTGAGATTAATGTTTTAGGGCAACGAGCACCGGAACAAGGTCAACAAAGGGAACTGCCCTTTTTCTACAAGGTTGGTGATCAACAAGGGGCCGCAAATCAAATTCGCTGGTTTTTGAATGTTAATTTGAACAAGGCTGATCTGGGTAGTGATATCACATTACGGGATACATCTGGTGCAGGGCAAACAGTAAATCCTGACAGTTTTCGAATTTTAGTTGATAATACAGAAGCGCGTCGTGAATTAACATTGGCTGATTTTGAAAGCCAGGCTTATGGGAAAATGCACTTCCAACCAAGTGGCATGTTTGATTTAACCTTTAATCGAGATAAAGCCCGTTTCACAGCCTTCAATGTTATTTATACGACAAGTTTGACCCAAACGGGTTTGAAGCAGAAGCAATTAAAAAATCACTATGAGTTACATTACGAGCCGATAACGGGTCCGAATAAGGATGAAGAAGGCACGGCCATCGTTAATAATTTATTCGCATCAGGTGAAGCAAATGGTGATAAGTTTGAAAAGCATCCTGATGAAGTTGTGGAAGAGCAACCGGAAGAGACAGTGGAACCGATTGAACCAGAAATGCTGGGACCACGTTTTGCGGAAGAAAGTGTTGTCAAAACACCAAGTGAGCAAGTTGAAGTAACACAACCCGAAGTTCATGCAGATGAAGTTGTGGAAGAACAACCAGTTGAAACGGTAGAGCCGATTGAACCAGAACAAGTTCAACCACAGCAAGCAGAAGAAAAGGTTGTTGAAACACCAAGTGAGCAAGTTGAAGTAATACAACCCGAAGTACACGCAAATGAAGTTGTGGAAGAGCAACCGGTTGAAACGGTAGAGCCGATTGAACCAGAACAAGTGCAACCACAGCAGACGGAAGGAAAGGTTGTTGAAACACCAGGTGAACAAGCTCAAATAACACAACCGGAAGTTCATGCAAATGAAGTTGTGGAAGAGCAACCAGTTGAAACGGTGGAGCCGATTGAACCAGAACAAGTGCAACCACAGCAGGCGGAAGAAAAGATTGTCGAAACGCCAGGTGAACAAGTTGAAGTGACAAAACCAGAAGTTCATACAAATGAAGTTGTGGAAGAACAACCGGTTGAACCAGAAACGATTGAGCCGCGTTTTGCAGAAGAAAGTGTTGTTGAAATGCCAAGTGAGCAAGCAGAAGTAACACAACCCGAAGTACACGCAAATGAAGTTGTGGAAGAGCAACCGGTTGAAACGGTAGAGCCGATTGAACCAGAACAAGTGCAACCACAGCAGGCGGAAGGAAAGGTTGTTGAAACACCAAGCGAGCAAGCTCAAATAACACAACCGGAAGTTCATGTAAATGAAGTTGTGGAAGAGCAACCAGTTGAAACGGTGGAGCCGATTGAACCAGAAGTAGTTCAACCACAGCAGGTGGAAGAAAAGGTTGTTGAAACACCAAGTGAACAAGTTGAAGTAACACAACCCGAAGTTCATACACCTGAAATTGTGGAAGAGCAACCGGTTGAAAAGACTGAATCGATTCAACCGGAACAAGCGGAAGAAAGTGTTGTCGAAACGCCAAGTGAGCAAGCAGAAGTGACACAACCAGAAGTCCACGCAAATGAAGTTGTGGAAGAGCAACCGGTTGAAACGGTAGAGCCAATTGAATCAGAAGAAGTTCAACCACAGCATGTAGAAGAAAAGGTTGTCGAAACACCAAGTGAGCAAGTTGAAGTAACGCAACCGGAAGTTCATACGAAT
>NZ_JQCD01000021.1:44328-81306 GCF_001437425.1 Weissella minor
TAAGCGGAAGAAAAGATTGTCGAAACACCAAGTGAGCAAGTTGAAGTAACGCAACCGGAAGTTCATACGAATGAAGTTGTGGAAGAGCACCCAGTTGAAACGGTAAAGCCGACTGAACCAGAAGCAGTTCAACCACAACAAGCGGAAGAAAAGATTGTCGAAACACCAAGTGAGCAAGTTGAAGTAACACAACCTGAGGTTCACACAAACGAAGTTGTGGAAGAGCAACCGGTTGAAATGGTAGAGCCGATTAAACCAGAAGTAGTTCAACCACAACAAGCGGAAGAAAAGATTGTCGAAACACCAAGTGAGCAAGTTGAAGTAACACAACCTGAGGTTCACACAAACGAAGTTGTGGAAGAGCAACCGGTTGAAACGGTAAAGCCGACTGAACCAGAAGCAGTTCAACCACAACAAGCGGAAGAAAAGGTTGTCGAAACACCAAGCGAGCAAGCTCAAATAACACAACCTGAGGTTCACACAAACGAAGTTGTGGAAGAGCAACCGGTTGAAATGGTAGAGCCGATTAAACCAGAAGTAGTTCAACCACAACAAGCGGAAGAAAAGATTGTCGAAACACCAAGTGAGCAAGTTGAAGTAACACAACCTGAGGTTCACACAAACGAAGTTGTGGAAGAGCAACCGGTTGAAATGGTAGAGTTGCTTGAACCAGAATCAGCTCTACCAAAACAAGCAGAAGAAAAGGTTGTTGCAACGACACAAGCACAGGTGGAAGTAGCACAACTCAAAAACTCAGAAGCATATGCAACGTTGCCAAAAACAGGGCAGAACATGCAACGATTGATCAGCTTTTTAGGTAGTATTTTATTATTATTGATATGTATCGGGTATTTCAAATCACGTAAGTAAAAAAGAACCACTTATTTTGTGAGCGGATCTCTTTGGCGATTGCTTTAGAGAAAATCTGTAAAGATACGAGCAGTTCCAAATGGGACTGCTTTCTTTTATGTTCTAAATTACTGATATAATAGAGTTATTAAACATAGAATGGAGCAGTAATATGGGATTATTTGATGGTATGATGGGGAATTCGACCAAGATTAATGTAAATGAAGTGCAAAAAGAAATTGATCCATTATTGATTGATGGTGAAACAATTGAACATGCGTACAAATTAGTACGTGATTTAGTGATTTTTACCGACAAGCGTCTGATTTTAGTTGATAAGCAAGGGATGACTGCTAAGAAAATTGAATATAAGTCAATTAGTTACCGTTCAATTTCAAAGTTTTCAACTGAAACAGCAGGTCATTTTGATTTAGATGGCGAACTAAAAATTTGGATTTCAGGACAAGTTGAACCATCAGAAGCGCTACAATTTAAAGCGGGTGAAACTTTATCATTGGTTCAAAAGACTTTGGCTGAGAAGGTTTTGTAGTTACATTTTTTAGCAATCTAACACCATATAAAAAACACTATCTTTAATTAGATGGCGTTTTTTTTGATGTCTATGAACTTTTAGCCTGCAGATGACTGGTTAGAATAGCAAAGGGAACTTGGGTTTTCCTGAATTTATGGTATAGTTACTATTAATAAGCAAATAACAGAAAGAGGTATTTGAAATGGATTTTGAGACAAAAGTAATTCATGGTGGGATTCAAAATGACCCAGCAACTGGAGCCGTTGTACCTGCTATTTATCAAACTTCAACATATCGCCAACAAGAATTAGGCGGGGATGCACCTTATGAATATACACGTGGTGAAAACCCAACGCGTTTTGCCGTAGAATCAGTTATGGCTGCGTTAGAAAATGGTAAGCATGGTTTTGCCTTTTCATCTGGAATGGCTGCGGTGCATGCCGTTATGACGCTTTTGCATTCAGGTGACCATTTGATTATGGGAAATGATGTGTACGGTGGAACTTTCCGTTTGGTTAATTCAATTTTAAATGAATTAGGAATCACATATACAGCTGTTGATACGGCTGATACTGATGCCATCGAAGCAGCAATGCAAGAGAACACGAAAATGGTTTATCTTGAAACACCATCAAATCCTCTTTTGCATGTGACTGATATTGCAGCAGCAACTAAGGTCGCACATGCGCATAACGCTTTGGCCGTCGTGGACAACACATTTGCGTCACCTTACAATCAGACACCACTTGATTTGGGTGCTGATATTGTGATGGCATCTGGTACAAAGTATCTTGGTGGTCATTCTGACACCATTTCTGGATTTGTAGTCACGAGTGATGATGCTGTGGCAGATCAAATCAAACTCATTCAATTATCAATTGGGGCAGTGCTATCACCACAAGAATCATTTCTAATTCAACGCTCATTAAAGACGCTTGCTTTACGAGTTGAACGTCATAATGAGAATGCCATGGCTTTGGCTGAATGGTTGAACAATCATGAAAAAGTACAAAAAGTATACTATCCTGGTTTGCCAGGAACACCAGACTACGAAATTGCTAAGGAGCAAATGCGTGGATTTGGTGGCATGATGTCAATTGAATTGCAAGATGGTCTAGACACAAAGAAGTTTGTTGAAAACTTACACGTGTTCCAACTTGCAGAGTCATTAGGCGGCGTAGAATCATTGATTGAAGTACCTGCCGTTATGACGCACGCTTCAATTCCACGTGAAGTTCGTCTTGAAAATGGGATTAAGGATGAATTGGTCCGAATTTCAGTTGGAATCGAAAACATTGAAGATTTAAAGCAAGACTTGGCACAAGGCTTGGATGCACTATAAGTTGGTTTAACGATTATTTGTATATATTGATATACATACAGAAAATGAGAATCATTTCTGATAGTTGCATTATAGAATTAAACTATGCTAACATAGCTTGACGCCAAATAAGAAAGGAAGCACACACATGTTAGCATTTGAGTTTGTAAATAATAATAATAATAATTTACACTCAAATGCGATATGTGATTGGGCCTTTTTGAAATGGCAATAACTGTGTAAATGATATACACCCAATCTTATCTAAGGTTGGGTGTTTTTTCTGCCAAAAAAATAGAATGGAGTTAAGTTATGGAAAAGCAAGTTGAACTGAAACGTTCAATGGGATTGATGTCAGGCCTGTCGATGGTCGTCGGAACGGTAATTGGGTCAGGAGTATTCTTTAAGCAAGCAGGAGTATTACAACAAGCTGGAAGTACGACCATGGGATTAGTCGCATGGATTGCCGGTGGAATTATTACTTTGGCTGCTGGACTAACCATTGCCGAAGTTGCAAATCGCTTGCCTAAAACGGGTGGTTTATATAGCTATATTGAAGAATTATTTGGACCAACCGCTGGATTTTTAACAGGTTGGATGCAAGTAGTGGTGTATGCGCCAGCTGTGATTGCCTCAATTGGAGGGTATGCGGCGTATCTAACGGCTAATTTCTTAGGATGGGATACATCAACAGCACGTTGGATTACGGTTACTTACATTGTGTTCATCATGGTTTTGAATATGTTAGAAAATCGTGTAACCGCAGCTTTCCAAGTGATTACGACTTCAATCAAGATGATTCCGATTGTGGTATTGGTTGTCTATGGCTTGTTTTTCGGAGAAGTTAATGCCTTAGGTCAAACAGTTGCGCAGGTCAGTGCAACGTCACGTGGTGGCATTGGAATGGCGATTTTAGCGACGTTGTTCGCGTATGATGGTTGGATTTTATTGGGTAATATTGCTGGTGAATTAAAGAATCCACGTCGTGATATGCCACGTGCGATTATTTTGGGAATTAGCACGATTGTGTTGGCATATGTTGGTGTTACTTACGCAACGTATCGAACATTACCTGGAAATGAAATTGTTCAACTTCAAAACAATACCACTTTTGCGATGGCAACTAAGGCCTTCGGTGAATTTGGTGGACGTGCCTTAAGTATTGCGATTATTATTTCAATGTGGGGAACATTGAATGGAAAAATGATTTCATTTCCACGGATGGCCTATGCAATGGCCAAAGATGGATTGTTCCCAAAGTATTTGTCTCATTTGAACCCAAAGACACAAGAACCGATTAATGCCATTGCAACGGTCGCAGCCATGACAACTGTCATTGCAGTCTTCACTGATTCAGCTGACCGTTTGTCAGATATTGCTATTTTCACAATTTGGATTTTCTATACGGCAGCCTTTTTTGGAATCTTCATTTTGCGTCGTAAAGATCGTCAAACACCAAATGACAATCAAGAATTGTTTAAGACACCACTTTACCCAATCACACCAATGGTGGCCATTGGGGGCGCAATCTTTGTGCTTGGGTCAACGTTCGTGACTGATTTTATGGGTGTGATTATTTCAATTATTTTGGTTGGGCTCGGCTGGCCAGTTTATTATTATTACCGTCGTAAAAATCATGTTGTTAGATAAATAAAAAAGCCGCTCAATATTGAGCGGCTTTTTATTTATGATGTTGATTAAAATTTAGACGAATGAGCGCCTTTTTTCAAATTCACTGGTAATTTCATTGTGAATAGCAGTTTTAGATTGCGTACCATCGATGATAAGGGCGCTACTTGGGATATTCTCTAAAAATGCGTCCCTAACTTTTACGAAAACACTGGTATCTTGTTCTTCAAATAATGTTTTCTGGCCAGCATCACGTAGCGCAATTCTGCGTAAGGCTTCTTCAGGGGATATGTCGATAAAAACGGTTAAGTCAGGTTCTGGAACATCCTTGTTGATGGCTTTGATATAGTCGACGCTTTCACCTCTAGCTTTAAAGAAAGCAATCGAACTGTAGAGATAGCGATCGCACAAAACGTGACCGTGTTGTAAGTTGGGTTCAATTACCTCAGATACGTGGAACTGTCTATCGGCAGCTGCTAACAAGGCGATACCATGCATATTCGTGACAATACCATCATCTAGATATGCTCTTACTTTGTCGTTTTGTCGATAAAAATCGCACGGTTGTCTTGTTTTGAAGATGTGTTCATGATTTGATTCAAGCCAATCGGCCAGTAAATTGAGTTGCGTTGTTTTTCCAGAGCCATCGAGCCCACAAAAGGCAACCAGTAAATTTTTCACAGTGTTAATTCTCCTTTTATATCTATGTTTCACAAGCCAAAATTTGCGCGATTAAGCAGTGTGGGTGTGGGTTGAATGTGTATCTGTGATGACAAGGTCATTGAAGTTCAGAATAGTATCAAATTTGCTTTCTGTCTTAGCATCGATGGTATGAGAAACAACAATGATGGTGCCATGTGATTGTTGCTGCCAATCGAATAATAACTTCCAGAAATGCTGACTGGTCGTTTGATCAAGATTGGCAGTGGGTTCATCAAAAATAAGTGTCTTTTTACCACTTAATAATCCACGCAATAGTAGTACGCGACGCACCTCACCAGAAGAGAGTGATGCTGAATCACGGGCATTCAAGATATCTTGAGGTAATAGTTTTTCCATAAGTACACGTTGTTCTGATGTTGGATGTTGATCGAATAAAATGTTTTCCATGACTGACAAATTAAATAAGGTGTTACTTGCCGAAATATATACGATATCATCAAACACATCAGCATTGCCTGAGAGATCAATTTTTTCGTGATCAAAGTAGACATTACCATGTCCGTGTTCGGTTAATCCCAGTAGTGTCTTTAAGAAAATAGATTTACCGATACCACTTTTTCCTTTGATTAAATAACTATGCTGATTAGTTATTTCTACGTCTGGATAGTTTAAGGTTTTTTTATCTAAATTAATAGCTAAGTCGTGGGCCATAATTGTTTGATTAAACGTGTATTTAGTTTTATCAGGATGATTATTTTCAATTGTTTGCTGGATTTCTTGCCGAATTGACTTAGTACTATTAATTGCATTGATATTTCTAGATAAATTAAGTACCGGTAAACTCAGTTGATCAATTAAACCAAGAAGCGTAATTGCCATACCGATCGTAATGGATTTATTGACGATTAGGAGTGCAGCGATAAAAATTGCCATAAAACTTGAGGTGTATGAAATTAATGAGTAGATTGCATTGAGTGTTAGTTGATATTTTTGTGACTTAATCCCCAAATCACGTTCTTCAGCAAGACTTTTCTGAAATTGACCCCGTAAAAAATCAGAGATATGGAAAATCTGGATATATTGAAAATTTTGAATGATATTCTCAAACATGGATAAATTAGTCCCAATTTTATCTAGGTAACGTTTTTTCTTATCAGATATATTTTTTTGGAAAAGACGCGTGGCGATTAAAGGAATAATCATCAAGCCGATGATAACGAATCCGGCAATATAACTAATATAAAAAATGGCTGTCGTTACGAAAAGAACGCGTAAAACAAGATAAATACTCGAAAACCAAGATAGGTAATAAGGAACTTCTAGGCTGTTAATTGAATTATTAATGATTTGGGTGGCATTGTTAACGGTACTTTCGGGTATTTTTTTATCACGATTAAGGATATTGTTAGAGACACTATTTTTTAAATCGTAAGTGACCTTGCGGATTAATTTATTTTCAAATTGCCACTCTAGGTAGTAAAACAAGACTTCAACTAACATGATGGAACCGTAAAGTACACTATATTTAATTACTGAATTTGTATTAAATGATACAGCGGATTCAATTAAATCACCTCGAACGAATTGGATGCCAGTTGCGGCTAAAGTGGAGATAATTAGTATGACGAGTAACTTCAAGATTGAAATGTTGGAGATACCGAATAATAATTTTTTTCTCATAAATACATCATCTTTCTTGTTTATTTCTAATGAATTGTATGCTGATATCAGACTTAAGTCAATGTGTTTATCGTTGACCATAAGAAAAAGCCTCTCAATCATGAGAGGCTCTTTTTAAACTTCTGGTAATTTCAAATCAGAAGGTTGGATTAATTTAAGGACTTTAACGAAGATGATTCGCATAAGTACAGCCATACCAACAGGCATGAAAATATAAACAATTAATAAACGTAGACCAATGTTGGCGCCGGTACTTTCTTGGAAGGCGGTAATTGGACCGACAAAACCAGAGGCTCCAAAACCAGCCGAGAAGGCTGTCCCTTTAATTTCTAGTGCAGCTGAAACTAGTCCAGTGGCCCCAGCAGAAATAATAATGGGTAGGAAGAGCTTAGGCTTTTCCAAAATATTAGCCATTTGAATCTTTGGTGAACCAAAGACTTGGGCGATTGTACCTCCGATTGGATTAACGCTAGCGCCAATCAAGGCCAAAGTCATGGCTCCGGCTACAATTCCGGTGTTCGCTGAACCAGAACCAACACCACTGATGCTAATCGCTGTTGCGATTCCAACTGATGAAAGTGGTGACACAATCAAAATCGCAAAGGCAATTCCAAGTGTCATCCCCATCAATAGTGGTGAGAGTGAAGTACTTTTAGCCACTAAATCACCAATCCAAGTTTGGACAGCGAGTGTATAAGGAAGGGTAAACAAGCCGATTGATCCACCTGTTAATAGAATGGCAGTGGGATTCAAAATCACACGCATTGAGCCGAGGTATCGTTGCAAAGTCATCGCAATAAAACCAGCGATAAATGACGTTAGCATGATGTTTAGAATGACACCAGTCCCTGTGAAGACGAATTGTCCTTTTTGGGCAACCGCAATTCCTGAACCAATCAAAGTCGCTAAACTCATCGATGCGGATTCAAGTGGTGCTAATTTCAATAAGAGCCCCACTAACATGCCGGCGATGACGGGCAAAGCCGTTTGGGCCAAATTGACCATGAATGATAGCGTTTCAGTGATGTTAGATGGCTCCATTAAAGATAAAATACCATTTAATAGAGCAGCTGGCATTAGCGCAACTAACACGGCAGTTGCATTTCCGTTTAATACGGCAAGTGTATAATCTTTGAAAGACATTTTGGCTTCCATAGGCAAATCTCCTCGGTTACGTTATATAGTTATAAATAATAGAATCTTACTATACTACAGAATCAGTTAAAATGAGAGAAAATTAATGTTCTGATATAAAAAATTAATAATAATGAGATATAAGTTGATGAATTATCTTTTTTTACAATAAATGGAAGAATTATCGTCTTTATTTTCGAGATGGAATTGGATGTTTGGTAAAATGAAAGAACAAAAGCTAGTAAGAAGCGAGGGCATATGATGGCGTTAGAAATATTTACCGGACCTGCAAGTTATGACCATGAATTGGCCTTACTTGAAAAAATGAAGCAGGTGCTCGAGTCTGATCCGCAGGCTGAATTGTTTTATATTGTCCCAAACCATATTAAATTTGAAAGTGAAATTAATGTTTTACAGCGCTTAGCAGAGTTAATGCACCATGTCAGCGGTGCAGTGTCGGTGCCACGCGTTCAAGTGTTTTCATTGAGCCGACTTGCATGGTATTACATGAGTGAAGACCCAATTTATCATACAGCCAATGTTTCCAAAGATGCACTATTAATGCTGGTACAGCGGTTGTTACGCAAGAACCAAGCTGACCTACAATTGTATAAATCAATGCTAAATAAGCCTGGATTCGTGAGCCAGTTTACGGACCAATTAATGGAATTACGCCAGGCTGGTCTACAAAAATCGGATTTAGAAGCGATTCAAGGTGATGTAAAAAATGCCCAGACATTGCTATATAAATTGCATGATTTGACACTGATTGGGGACCAGTTAGATGCCGTCTTAGCAGAGCGAGGTCAATATTTAAGTAGTGATTTACTATTAGCTTTAAAGGTGTATTTGAATACTGACAAAGTTAATTTGCGACATCATCAGTTCTTTATTAATCGCTATTCACAGATGACCCAGGGCGAACGTGGTGTGACTGAGGCATTAATTGCGAATGCCCAGGCAGTGACATTGGGCTTGCCAACTGATAATTTAACGCTCCAGGCCGATACACCTGATTTGTATCGACCAGCCAAAAAGCTCGGTTTGAGCTTGATTGACTATGCCAAAAATTTGGACATCCCCACGCAGGTGACGCCATTGACGCAACGCCGTCAGTTGAGTGAAACAATGGTAGCGGTTGAAGATTTCTGGGCTGAATATGAGCGCACTGGTGTCCAAACGAAACAAGGCGCTGCTGCAATTCCAGCAGATGAATTGCAAGTTTGGCAGGCCAATTCTCTGTATCAAGAAGTTGAGCAGATGGCACGTCAAATTCGGCAAGAGGTTGCAGCTGGTGAGCATCGTTATCGTGACTATTTACTATTAGCACGTGATTTGGGACCTTATCAAAATATTGTGCCAGCTGTCTTTAATCGTTTTGAAGTGCCGTTCTTTATGGACGCAGACTTATCAATGAGCGAGCATCCGTTCGTCGCTTTTTTGGACACGCTATTAAGTTTGTCAAAGGGGATTAATTTACAGTCGGTTATGACATTACTTAAGACCGAATTGTTGCGACCGGTTGATATTGATTTAGCGAGCTATCGTGATGCGCTCGCACTCACTGAAAATTTTGCTTTAGCTAAAAATATGCCAGTGTGGCGTTTTGAATCAACCACACCCTGGCAATATGATCGTCAAACGCTAGATATGGATGATGATACAGTGCGTGAGCGAGTAGAAGCTAAAGACCAACAAATTGAATTAATTCACCAACAAATTAGTCAGGTTGTTAGTCCGTTTTTGAAGCAAATTGCCCAAGTGACTAATGCGCGTGATTTAGCTACTGCTTTATATCAATTTTTGATAGCACAAGGCGTTGACCAGCAATTGTTAGCATGGCGTGATGAAGCGGTGGCACAAGGTGATTTGAACTTAGCACAACAACCCGAACAGGTTTGGCGAACTTTTATTGGGGTCTTGGATGATTTTGTGACTGTTTTTGATACAGAAGCAATGACCTTAGCCGAATTACAAGATGCGTTGCAAGCTGGCTTTAACAATGCGAGTTACTCGGGTATCCCTGCCACAATGGATCAAGTTCGTGTGTCTGAAAGTGGAATTGTGCAGAATGCCAATTATGATACGACGATTGTTTTTGGAGCAACAAGTGCTAATTTACCAAGTAATATTAGAACTCAAGCGATTTTAAATGACCAAGATCGTGATATTTTACAACCACTATTACCAGCTGGGACCGAAATTCGGGGGACTGCTGAACAAGAAATGACCCAAGAACCCTATCTTATGTATAGTGCCATGATGAGTGCGACGCGACGTTTAATTTGGTTGTATGCAAGTAGTGACGGTGATAAGCCGCAACAAGCATCAACATATATTAACCGTTTGCAAAGCCGTTTTTCAGTGGAGACGCAAACATTCTTAGCTTTACCAGAGCCAAGTTTAGGTCAATTGACCCAATTCGTGGGGACGCCGGCAAGTAGTTTAGCGCATCTGGTGATGGTTAAGCGCCTAGCGAAATTACAACATACGGCGGTTCAAGCAAATTGGCAACGTTTAGAAAGTCAGATTTATAAGCTCATGCCGACGATGACGACAAAGTTAATGGGTAGTCTAGAATATGTCAGTCAAGCAACACCAATTCGCTCGGACTTGGTTACGGCATTGTTTGGACAGGATTTGAAGGCTTCAGTTTCACGTCTCCAAAGTTATGCCCGTAATCCATATGAATTCTTTTTACAATATGGTTTGCGTTTACGTGAGCGTGAGGTGATGGATTTAACACCGGCCGAAAAAGGAACCTATCTACATGCTTTGTTTGAAGGGGTATTTAACCAATTAATTGCTGAAAATAAGGTCCTTGGACAAATGCAAGATGCTGAATTACAACAACGGGTTCAAGCATATGCGGAGCAGTTGTTGGCTAGTGGTGATATTACTTTCGACATTTTCAATAGTTCAGCACGGATGCGTTATTTAACTGCACAATTAAATCAACAAGTTATCTATGACTTAATGCAAATGCGTCGGGGACAACCAGATAATCAGCGTGTGCAAACAAAACGGACAGAGGTTGGATTTGGTCTTGGTAAAAACGGGTTACCACCAGTGAAGTATCAATTGGATCAAGGTTCAGTCACCGTGCGCGGAAAGATTGATCGTTTTGACCAAGTGACAACTGACGGCGGTCAATATTTGATGGTGGTCGATTATAAGTCGAGTGCGCGCAAGTTTGATTATAAGAAGGTATTGTCAGGCCTTGAACTACAATTGATGACCTACTGGGCAGCTTTAGCTGAAGCTGAATCAATGCCAATTGGTGGGGCAACATTCTTTGATGCACAAACACCATTAGTTCGTGGGGACAAGTTACCGTTGGTATCCACTTTTACGGAATTACAACAAGCGGCTGATACCGAAAATGCGCAAGGTGGTAGCTACACAGGTGTGTTACGAAATGCACCAGATTTGTTGAAAGCACTTGATACACCTGAAGGTATGGACAAATTGTTTGGTTTTACCTTTAAAAAAGATGGTGTGTCATTGAAGGCAGGGCATGAAACTTACGCGGATGATGAGATTGACACTTTAGTGCGTTATAACGAATGGATGATTGAAAATATTGCAAATCATATTTTGCAAGGTGAATTTCCATTGTTACCATATCGCGATAAGCAAACAAGTGGTTTGCAATACAGTGATTATGCACCTGTTATGTTGTTTGATGCGATGCTTGGAAATACCTACCGCGATATTTCACAGTATCCAACCAAACGTGATGCCGTCTTAAAGCAGATGCATCTAGACTTAAATGATACCCCTGAAGAGGAGGAGAATTAATGCAATTTACATCTTCACAAGCTGCGGCAATTTCACATAAAGATAAAAATATATTGGTTTCAGCATCAGCGGGGGCAGGAAAAACACGTGTGTTAGTTGAGCGCGTGTTACAAAGATTGTTGGCTGGCGAGAATATCAACGAATTTTTGATTGTGACCTTTACGAATGCCGCAGCTACCGAAATGAAAGAGCGTTTGGAAAGCGCCATTCGTGAGGCCATACCTGAGACGACCGGCGCAGAAAAGCAACATCTCTTAAAGCAATTACGCTTAATTAATGTTGCCAATATTTCGACTTTACATGCCTTTGCGATGCGTTTAATTGAACAGTATCACTATACAATTGATTTGGATCCACAGTTTCGTTTAGTCGATGATGCGGAAAATACCCTCATTAAACAAGAAGTTTATCAACAACAATTAGAATCAGTGTATGAGGCGGATGAACAAGAACCAGGTCGCCCCTTTGCTGAATTTGTATCGCAATTTAAGACGAATGCGCAAAGTGATGATAAATTACGGCAAGCGGTGTTTACCCTATTTAACTTTGCGATGGCACGTCCAGATACACTGGATTGGTTAGATCATTTGCCTGATGCATATGTATCAGCAGATGATTTTGCCCAAAGCGAATTTTACCAGCAAGCCTTATTACCAAGCATGGTGGCAGACTTAGATGGCATGATTGATTTAGCACGTCAGGCAGTCGATGGTGCGCCAGATACGAATGATGAAGCGCCTGCTGAAAACCGTTTGCATAATTTAATGGATGATTTATCACAATTAGAAGATGTGCAAATGATGCTACAAAATCCGGATCAGCCTTTTGATGCCATACGTCAGCAAGTGTTAAACATGCAATTTGCGACTTTTGGTAAAAATGAAGCCGGCAAGGCACCACGTTTTACAAAAGATTCACCTGTTAAGGACGCTTGGGCACCAATTGCTAAAGAACGTAAGGAACGGAATAATGACGTTGATGCGTGGCGTCATCAATATTTTGTATTAGATTCTGCTGGAACTAAAGTCGCTATGGATGGTGCTAAGAAAACCTTGTTACAGTTAGTGGCGATGACCAAAACATTCCAGGACGCATTTTTAGCTGAGAAATTACAACGTAAAGTGCTTGATTTTAATGATTTAGAACATTTCGCTTTAGCGATTGTTCAGCAAGAAGCGGTTGCGAATGAACTTAAGCAACAGTATCGGGAAGTCATGGTTGATGAATATCAAGATACGAATCAACTGCAAGAAGCCATTTTGAGTCGGATTGCTGGGCCAGATAATACCTTCCAAGTTGGTGATATTAAGCAATCTATCTATAAGTTCCGACAAGCTGATCCAACATTATTTGGGTCGAAATTATTGGCTTATCCAGAGCGTGATGATAGTGAAGTGATTACACTACAGGAAAATTTCCGTTCACAACCGAATGTGACGAATTTTATTAATTATATTTTTGCGCAAATTATGAGTCGAGATTTAGGTGATGTGGACTATGCTGGAGATGCCGAATTGGTCGCCGGTGCCGATTACTATCCAGACGATATTGCTAAGCAAGCTAATTTACTCGTTTATTTGCAAGAAAGCGATGCTGAGGCAACAGACGATTCAACGGTTGCAGTTGACCAGCAAAAACAATTTGATGGAACGAGTGGTCAAATCACAGTATTGGCCCGTAAAATTCAACAAATTATGCAAGACCCTGATTATCAAATTTTTGATCGTAAAGCACAGGCCAAGCGCCGCCCTAAGTATTCGGACATTACGATTTTGGTGCCAACGAAAAATCAGAACTTAGATGTTTTGGATATTTTAGGTGAACAAAACATCCCCGTGACGATTGAAGGGACAGAAAACTTTTTCCAGACGACCGAAATTTCAGTGATGCTAAGTCTTTTGCGAATTATTGATAATCCGCATCAAGACATTCCTTTGGCGGCTGTTTTACATTCGCCTTTGTATGGTTTGGATGATAATGACTTAGCCTGGATTCGTCTGCAAAACCAACAAGATGATTTTTATCAGGCCCTTGAAACTGTGATGCAGACTGAGGCGCCTATCGCGGGTGTTGATCCGCAAAGTGATAAAGTCCGGCCTGTTTTGACCCAATTTATGCATGACCTTGAAAGCTTTAAGCGCTTAGCGACGCAAAATCAAATTGTGACGTTAATCTGGCAAATTTATAATCAGACCGGTTGGTTGGATTATGTCGGTGGTTTACCATCAGGCGCACAACGGCAAGCTAATCTACATGCCTTGTATCAACGCGCTGCTAGTTATCAAAAGTCATCCTTTGTGGGCTTGTACCAATTCATTCAATACGTCCTTGAATTGCAGAGTCAGGATAAGGATTTGAGTGCAGCCGACGCGAATACGACGGATGATTCCATCCATTTGATGACGATTCATCATTCAAAGGGTTTGGAATTTCCAATTGTCTTTGTACTTAATAGCACCCATCAAATGGTGTCGTTAAATGAATCAACCGGTCCGATTTTGGCCGATGCAAAGGCTGGTGTAGGTGTTGATTATGTAGATACTGCTCATAATTTGTCACTCCCAACACCACAACGTGAATTAGTCAAGCAAGCGCGTAAAGCTGGTGCATTTGCGGAACAGTTACGTGTACTATATGTGGCCTTGACGCGTGCTGAACAGAATTTATACCTTGTTGGTACATACAAGACGGTCGACGAATTGAATCGCATTTGGCAAATGAGTGCATTCGGTACGCAATGGATGCTACCAAATTGGGTACGAAAAAATGCCAAGTCGTATATGGATTTGGCCGGGATGGCGTTGATGCGTCATCCACAAGCCGATGTTAAAATGCAGCATGCATTTGCCCAAGTTGGCGCAACGTTTGATTCAACGATTGAACAAGCGTTACCAGAAAAGCATGCCTTTGAATTTGATGTTGAATTTTTCAATCAATATAGTTTACAGAATATTGCGAGTCACCAAACTGAACCACAAGCTGTGATGGAAGTTGATTTGACAGATCAAGCACAAGCCGTTCAAGATTGGTCACAAGTGCTGAACTTTAACTATCCCTATGAAGCAGCAACGCGCGCAACTGCTTATCAGTCGATTTCTGAATTAAAGCGGCTCTTTGAAGATCCTGACTTATCTCAAGGACGTCAAAGTGCTGATGTCCGCCTTTCTGCAGAAGGGACAACGGGTTTGCGTTTTGTGAATGACCAATTGGATCAACCGCAATTTATGCAAACGCAAACTAATCAGGTGTCTGCAGCAGCAGTGGGAACGGCAACGCATATGATTATGCAACGAGCTGACCTCAGTGCGGGGGCACCGACCCTAGCGCAATTACAAAAATTGCTTGATCAGTTAGTCGCGACCGCATCAATTGAGGCAGCTGTCGCGCAGAAAGTGCAGTTAGCGCAAGTGGCGAGTTTCTTTACTGATAATGCGTTAGGGCAGCAAATGGTTGCGCATGCAGATAGTTTGCAACGAGAAGTACCGTTCTCGCTACTGCTGAATGCAAATAGCTTGTATAAGGATTATAATGGGAATGAACGTGTGTTGGTCCATGGAATTATTGACGGTTATTTCATGGTTGGTGATACCGTGTGGCTCTTTGATTATAAAACTGACCATATCGGAAAACAGTCCGCTAGTGAAATCTTGCCGGCGCGTTATAGTGGTCAGCTAAATCTGTATGCCCAAGCCTTAGTGGCGCAAGGGTTACCTTATCCAAGACGTTTTATTTATTCATTCGACGCTAAAGAAACCGTAGAACTTACTTAAATGCTGGAGGAATACGCATGACAAAACCTAAGATTTTATTGACTGGATTACCTCATCCCGACCAAATTGCGGAGTATTCAGACCGTTTTGATTTTACGTATGCAACGGACAAGCCTTACACGCGTGAAGAATTATTAGCGCAATTGCCAGAGCAAGATGGTGTTGTCTTATTTGGTTATAAAGCGGATAAAGAGTTTATTGATACTGGTGCTAACTTAAAGATTATTGCAACGAATAGTGTTGGATTTGACCATGTTGATATTGATTATGCGCAATCTAAGGGAATCGTTGTGGCGAATACACCAGCAGCGGTGCGTGTTCCGACGGCCGAAACAGCCTTAACATTGATGTTAAGTGTGACCCGTCGTTTCAATGAATACAATAACAAGATGCATGCCGGTGAGTGGACGCCAATGACCAATGTTGATAACTTGGGAACGAGTGTGCAAGGCAAGACCTTAGGAATTTTTGGTATGGGTCGCATTGGTAAAACTATGGCAGGCTTTGGTCAAATGTTGGGGATGGATGTGATTTATCATAATCGTCATCAACTATCACCAGAGGCCGAAGCTGAGGCCGGTGTAAAGTTTGTGAGTTTTGATGAATTGGTGCAACAAGCGGATGTGTTGAGTTTGCATGCGCCAGCAACACCTGAGACGGCAAATATTATTAATGCGGATGTGTTTAAGGCTATGAAGCCAAGTGCCTTCTTAATTAATGTTGCTCGCGGTGCGTTGGTCAATGAAGCAGATTTGGAAGTGGCCTTAAAGGAACACCAAATTGCTGGAGCTGGCTTAGATGTATACGCGGACGAGCCAAATGTCCCAGCGGGTCTAACACAATTTGAAAATGTTGTGATGACACCACATGCTGGTACTGGAACTGTTGAAGCGCAAACAGCCATTTTTGTGGAAGCTTTGAATAATTTAGTTGCAACTTTACTTGATGAGCAACCAACGAATATGGTTAATCATGTTGCAAAATATGAATAAAAAATAAAAGACCAGATGCACACTTTGTTGTGGATCTGGTCTTTTTCATTTTAGATATTAACTTGGTAATTTTTATTCACATAAATTGCGCCGATTGCAGCAAGTAATCCGAGAATACCAAGGAGTGTCCAACCAATATAGATTGAACCAAGTCCGACTAAGCTCATACCAACCACTTGTCCTACCGGAATGGCGAACATCGAACAAGTTGTCATCATACCCGAAACTAACGCAAAATTATCTTCGGGCACATTATTCATAAACCAGGCGTTAAATTTAGGATTAAACATACCTTGTACAAAGCCAAGGATGAACATCGTAAAGAGTAATAGTGGCCAATTGGCTAAAAAGACAGCAACAGCGGATAGGAGGTACATGATAAAATTCATCGGCATTAATTGCAATAATTTAATTTTATGCAAAGGTGTTCCGAGACTGAAGCCGCCAATTAGTTCACCGATTCCTAGTGATAGCGAAACGGCAAGAATTGTAAACGAAACCGAATGATTAATTAAAATGGCATTTAATTGGGTATACGTTAGATTCAGCACGGGCGTTTGAATGGCCCCTAAAAAGTTAATTGTAATGATTAAAATAATCATCGTTTTAATTTCGGGGAAGCTCCACAAAAGTTTTGCGCCAGCAACCATGCCATTGACCTGTGTTTGCTCAGGTGATTCCTCTGTTTGAGTCGTAACCTTTTTATTAAAGGCACTGGCGGGTAGGTACTTGCGACCAGCCCAGAGAATCCCGAGGGACAGCGCTATCGTAAAGGCATTGATTAATGCAATCAAAGTAAAATCATTGTGGAATACGGTGAGTAAACCAACCCCAGCAGATTGAAAAATTAAGTAAATTGCAGATGTGATACCACTTAGATAGCCCATATAGGCTTCACGTTCATCGGCGTGTAACGAATCTTTCTCAGCAACGATGAAGACACCGCCGTAGAGATTACCTAAGAAATCAGATAAGACCATCAAAACAGAAATAAGCAGGAATACAATCAAAGAGGGATGCTCGATGACGGCGGCAACAACTAAGAACATGATAATTTGCGTGATTTTGAAAATAGTCGCACTCTTAAAAGGGCGTTTGATACGATCTGCTAAATAGCCAGAATAGAAGTTTAAGACTCGGGGGATGAATGGGAGAATACCGGCGATTGAAACACAGAGAAATTTATTCTCTTGCTGCGTTGCATAAATTAAAAAGACGATGTTGTATAAGACGTCGCCAATAACACCGGTTAACTCTGCCCCGGTTAGGACAAAGAAGCCCCGTTTTCTGATTTTTTCTTGCATAATCCTACCAATCCTCAGTTTAATTAAAATTACATTAGAAATATACTACCACTTTTCTAATATACTGTCATTGGATATGAAGAAATTCATAAAAAAAGACCCTTATTTAGATAAGAGCCGCCTTAATTGGCATATTTAATTTTAAGTTGGGTCGCAATTTCCTTTTGCTGTTCATCTGAATAGTGGGCATTCACATATTTAATGATGGTTGCCAAATCACTTTTTGCTAACAGTTTATTATTGTAACCATCAAAGAATTCAACTTGATTATGATTTTGACCGCTTAGTTGATAGTAAGGGGCTGAATGTTCATTTGTGTCTTTAATGATAATGCGATAGGCCATGGTATTTTGGTCAACAGGGATTTTGATGAGATCAGTCGGGTGTTGAAAGGTTTTTTCAACGGCCTGCCAATCATTATAATCCTTTAATTGATTAGCCCCATACAGTCCGATTACCGTGGTGGCTAATTCTTCATTGGTCTTTGTCTGATCAACTGTGGTTGTCCCATCAGAGGTCTTTTTCGTGATGGTTGGGATTGGTAATTGTGTGTTGGGGTTTTGGTGATAGACAGCGGCGCCACCGATACCGGCAACAGCTGTACCACCGATGAGCAGTTTCGTAAAAGTTTTCATGAGTGTATAGAATCCTTATCAATGAGAGTCTCTTAAGTATAGAATGTGAAAGCGAATTTGTAAAAAAAGAAGACTTGCAAAAGGTTGTGAAATAAAATACAATGAACTTGTGAAAAAGATAACAAATTGATAATAACGTAAAACATTGGAGGAAATGATAATGAAAGCAGCTGTTGTACGCCAAAATCCAGACGGATTCGTTGACTTAGTTGAAGATTGGGAACCCCGCCAAGTTGGCTTTGGTGAAGCCTTGGTTGATGTTGAATATTGTGGATTGTGTCACACTGATTTGCACGTTGCCAATGGTGATTTTGGTAACCCAAATGAACTAAACCCACGTGATGGCTTCCGTCGTGTTATCGGACACGAAGGAGTTGGAATTGTGGCTAAGCTTGGTGAAGGCGCTTCTGACTATTTGAAGGTCGGTGATCGCGTATCAATCGCTTGGTTCTACGATGCATGTGGAAACTGTGAATACTGTAATACAGGAAACGAAACTTTCTGTTCACGTGTTCGTAACTCAGGATTTAGTGTTGATGGTGCCATGGCACAACAAGTTGTTGTGAACGCCAAGTACGCCGTTAAGGTTCCTGCTGGTTTGGATCCAATGGAAGCCTCATCAATTACATGTGCGGGTGTCACAATGTATAAGTCATTGAAGGTTGGGGAAACTAAGCCTGGACAATGGGTATCTGTTGTTGGTGCTGGTGGTCTTGGAAACTTGGCAGTTCAATATGCACACAATGTATTCGGTGCCCACGTGGTTGCCGTTGATGGAAATCCAGATAAGTTGCAAGCAGCGAAGGATTCAGGGGCCGAATTACTTATTAACCGTAAGACTGAAGACGTACCAGCGATTATTCAAGATAAGGTCGGCGGTGTACACAACGCACAAGTTACAGCTGTTAATACGCAAGCCTTTGACCAATCAATTAACTCACTTCGTCCAATGGGTAAGTTAGTTGCTGTGGCTTTGCCACAAGGAGACATGGCGCTTAATGTGGTTAAGACTGTGTTATCAGGAATTGAAGTTAAGGGTTCATTAGTCGGAACACGTACTGACTTGGCAGAAGCTTTCCAATTCGGAGCCGAAGGTAAGGTTAAGCCAATTGTTGAACGTGCCGATGTCCGTGATCTTAATGATGTGATTGAAGCAATGCACAACAACCAAATCACAGGACGTATGGTCTTTGATTTCGGTTCATTGTAAGCCAAGTCGCAGGATTCACATAGTGTAGTTAAATATAATATATACAAAAATATATATTTGTAATTCTATTTTATCTTGGCGGATAAGCGACAAAAGAAAACGCTTACGTTAGTTGCTTTTGTTTGTCTTAAATAAAATTTAAATAAATCAGTAATAAACTCAAATGAATTTTAATCCTATTTGGTTTAAATTTGTTTGAGATTTATTTTATGATTTTAGTAAAACGTTTTAAGAAAACGTTTTAAAAAAGCGTTTACAAAGATTAAAAAACATATTAATATATAGTTGTTAAGAAAGTTACGATTTGAAACCTAAAGGAGAATGAACATGGCAAAGGTAATTACAGTTTTAGGATCAACAAATATTGATAAGGTTGTTCAAGTCCCACGTTTTGGGGCTAGTGGTGAAACATTGCATACACCAAACCACATCACAGAAGCAATGGGTGGAAAAGGTTTGAACCAAGGTGTTGCGTCTGCACGTTCAGGGGCAAAGACGAACATGATTACCAAAGTTGGAATGGCTTTTGACGTTTCAAAGAACATGAACGTTGACAACTTGATGACTGACCATGTGATGCGTTCTGATAATGAAGAAACAGGGCAAGCCTACATTACGGTTTCTGAAGAAACAGGGGACAACATCATTTACATTTATGGTGGTGCGAATGCCGATATGACAGCAGCTGATGTGCGCGAGCACGTTGAAGCCATTGAAGAATCTGATTTTGTGATTGCACAATTGGAAACACCCATTGAAACAGTTGTTGAAGCCTTTAAGATTGCGCATGAACATGGTGTGAAGACAATTTTGAATCCAGCGCCAATGCCTGAAGTAGGTGGATTGCCAGAAGAATTGCTTAGCTTGACTGATGTGATTGTGCCAAACGAACACGAAACATTCTTGTTGACTGGGGTTGAAGTTAGCGATGAAAAGTCAATGATTCACAATGCGGTTTATTATTTTGAACATGGTATTGATACGGTTATTATTACCATCGGATCAAACGGTTCATTCTATATGCGTGACAATGGTGAAAAGGGGATTGTGCCAGCATTTAAGACGAAGGCAGTTGATACAACTGCTGCTGGGGATACATTTATTGGTGCCATGACGACACGTTTGGAAAATGATTTATCTAATTTGCCTGATGCCATGCGCTATGGTTCAGCCGCATCATCAGTAACTGTTTCACGTGCTGGGGCACAACCAAGTATTCCAGTTGAAACAGAAGTATCTGCTATTTTAGCCGCACACGCTGAATAACGTTAATCAAAAGGGGAGCAAATTATGCGTAAAACGAATTTGTTAAATACAAAGTTATCAGCCGCAATTTCTGAAATTGGGCATACGCAATGGTTGTCAATTGGGGACTCAGGACTACCAATTAAGGATGATGGTCGTAAAATTGATTTGTCTGTTATCCGTGGATTGCCAGCATTTATTGATGTATTGGCAGCGACACTTTCAGAGATGAAAGTGCAAAAGGTTTATCTAGCTGAAGAAATTAAGACAGAAAACCCAGACCAGCTAAAGGCAATTGAGGGGTTGCTTGATGCTGATGTTGAAGTTGTTTGGGTGACACATGATGAATTGAAAGGGATGACCCGGGACGACAATAACATTGCGACCGTCCGGACAGGTGAAACAACACCATTTTCAAATATTGTTTTAGAATCAAATGTTGATTTTATTGGGGAAGCAATTAAATAGGGGGCTTAACACATGAATATGGCAGGTTTGTTTTTTGCGGCACTCGCAATTATTGGTTGGAGTGCCTATCCAACCTTGGTGTCTAAATTTGGGGGAACACCAACACAAGGTATTTTCGGAGCAACATGGGGAACGTTAATTGTTGCGACGGTTTTGCTAGTAGTAACTGGGATGGATATTCCAACCGGTATGAATTTTTGGTTATCTGTTGCATCAGGAGCCGCTTGGGCTTTTGGAAATGTTTTGACAATTGTCGCTTTTGGCATGAAGGATTCTTCTGGCCATGTATTAGGATCAGCTAAAGCGATGCCGATTTCGACGGCGTTTCAAATTACAGCAAATGTGTTATGGGGTGTGATTATGCTAGGCAATTGGCCATCAGCGCAATCACGTTTCATTGGCGCAATTGCAGTCATTATCATTTTGATTGGTGCCTATTTGACCACATATCAGGAACAAAAAACAGAGGGTAATTTAGATTTATTATTGAAAGCTGTCGGCGTTTTGTTGATTGCCCAAATTGGGTACTCGCTTTATGGTATTTTGCCACAATACACGCAAAATACAGACGGGTTACACATGTTCTTCCCACAAGCATTGGGAATGGCTGCTTTCGGACTAGGTTTGGCATTGTTTGACTTGATTAAGAAGCAAGACAACATTTTTGCAAAGCCTGTTACGTATAAGCAAATCTTTTCAGGATTCTTCTTTGCGATGGCTGCGTTAGGTTACTTAGTATCAGCTCAGCCTGCTATGTTAGGCCTTGCAACAGGGTTCGTATTATCACAAATGTCAATTGTGGGTGCGACTGTTTCTGGAATTCTAGTGATGCATGTCCAGAAAACAAAGAAAGAATGGCTAGTTATCTCAATCGGGTTGGTTATGATTGTTGGTGCGGCATCAATTACCGCCTTTTTGTAAAAAAATGAAAAACAGACTACATTTTTGTAGTCTGTTTTTTTTATGACTAAATGTTGGTAGATAAAGGGATTTAGTTAATGAATTATAAAAATATGACTATTCTAGAAATGTAAACGCTTGCATAATTGTACGTGCACAATTATAATGTTCATGTAAAGTGATTCAGCGAGTTTCAATTGGTCGTGCAATTCTTAGGAGGATATTACTATGACAAATTCATTATCTGAAAATTTTTTATGGGGTGGCGCTGTTGCTGCTCATCAGTTAGAAGGGGCTTGGCAAGCTGACGGAAAAGGGGTCAGTGTCTCTGACGTGATGACAGTCGGTGGGCCAGATGCAGAGCGTAAAATTACACAAGGCGTGCAACCAGATGAATATTATCCAAATCATGAAGGGATTGATTTTTATCATCACTACAAAGAAGACATTGCGATGTTCAAAGATCTTGGACTTAATTCGTTCCGAACATCAATTGCATGGACGCGCATTTTTCCGACTGGTGAAGAATTAGAACCGAATGAAGCGGGACTTCAGTTCTATGATGATTTGTTTGATGAATTGATTGCAAACGGAATTGAACCGGTGATTACACTATCGCATTTTGAAATGCCTTATCATTTGGTGACGAAGTATGGTGGTTTCCGTGATCGCCGTGTGATTGATCTCTTTGTAAAGTATGCGGAAGTTTGCTTTAACCGTTATAAGAATAAGGTGCATTATTGGATGACCTTTAATGAAATCAATAATCAAGCGCGTTTTGATAATGATTTTGTGGTATTTACAAATTCAGGGCTTGATTTCAAGCCAGGTGAGAACCGTGAAGAAATTATGTATCAGGCCTCACATAATGAATTGGTTGCCAGTGCCCGTGCAACGCGCATTGGGCATGCGATTAATCCAGATTTTGAAATTGGTTGCATGATTGCAATGGGACCAATTTACCCAGAAACGATGAATCCAGATGATGTGTTGTTAGCACAAAAGGCGATGGAGCGTAATTACTTTTACGCGGATGTCCACGTAAATGGTGAATACCCAGAATCATTGCTTAAATATTGGGATCGTAAAGGATTTAATATTGAACGGACTGAAGATGATTTGCGAGATTTGAAGCAAGGTACAGTTGATTATATTGGTTTTAGTTATTACATGTCGGCTGCTGTACACAAGGATGAGACACTCAGTTTTGATGACAGTAATTTGATGAATAGTTCTGTCGATAACACGTATGTGCCAAAGTCTGACTGGGGTTGGCAAATTGATCCACGCGGTTTGCGTTATGCGCTAAATTGGTTTACTGACAAGTATCATATCCCATTATTCATTGTTGAAAACGGACTTGGTGCCTATGACAAGGTTGAAGCAGACGGTTCAATTCATGATGACTATCGTATCAATTATCTACGTGATCATATTGAACAAATGAAATTAGCGGTGACAGAAGATGGGGTTGATTTGATTGGTTATACACCATGGGGATTAATTGATTTAGTATCAGCCGGTACTGGTGAGATGGATAAACGTTATGGCGTCATTTATGTTGATAAAAATAACGCCGGAGAAGGAACGCTGACCCGTTCAAAGAAAGATTCATTTGATTGGTTTAAGCATGTAATTGAGACAAATGGTGAAGAGCTATAGGAGGCGAAAATTATGACAAAAGGTATGATTATCTGTGTTTCAGGAATGTCATCATCAATGATGGCCAAGAAAGTGACTGATTACTTTAAAGAGCAAGGCAAAGATATTGAAATTGATGCGATGACAGCTTCAATGGGTGATGATGAAATTCGAACGGGTGATGAAGATATTTTCTTAATTAGCCCGCAGACCAAGATGTATTTAGAAACATTTCAAAATACAGGTAAAGAAGTCGGAAAGCCCGTTGTAAGCATCCCATTTGATGCTTACATTCCAGTTCCAATGGGTGTTGAAAAATTGGCCCAATTGGTTGAGACAAATATTTAATTCAAGCAATTCAATTTGAGTAAAGGATAAAATGATATGGATTCTCAAGAAATTCAAGGCATTGCATTTCAGATTATTCTCCATAGCGGAGACGCCCGTACGTTATTGCATGAGGCAATGACAGCAATGCGCAAAGAAGATTTTGATTTAGCTGATGAAAAAATGCATGCAGCACATGCGGCTTTAATTGAAGCACACAAATCACAAACTAATTTGTTAACAGAATATGCAAATGGTACCAAGATTGAAATGGAAGTCATTTTAGTGCATGCACAAGATCATTTGATGACGACAACGACGTTAGAAGAGACGGCCATTGAATTGGAACATGTTTACAAGAAATTGAGTGAAATTTCAAATCACTAATGATAGATATCAAAATTTACGAAAGGGAATCCTGAAAGATGAAAGAACAAATGAGGCCAATTCCGGGTAGCCCGGAGGACATTCAACAAAAGAGTATCCGTTACAATCGCTATCTAATGGTTCGTTTTATTACTGCAACATTTTTATTAATGAATATGCTTTGGGTTGTCGTTATGCTAAGTACGCCATGGGTAATCGTGCCAGGAATGTTGCTACTTATTTTGATTCCAAGTGTCTATGAACAGGTGAAATTATTTGGGCAACATACCAATCATTTACCAATTACGCAGACTTATTTTTGGATTCAACTTTTGTTTAATGGTGTCGTCATGGGCTTGAGCCATACAGCTCTCTTTGAAAAACTATATCCATTCGTGATTGCGACGAATGCAAATAGAAATATGGTGATAATCTTTTTGGCCCTTGGGCTCCTGTTAGCAGGAGTGGCTCTGGTACGGCTTTATCATATCGGACGAAATGAAGATAAAGCGTATCGTTATTATCAAGACTATGAGGAGTCTTTAAATATTAGGTGACGAGAATGAAAAATATTGGCGACAAAATGATGAATGTGATGATGAAAATCTCGCAATTCAAAATTGTTAGAGCGGTTATGGCGGCCGGAATGGCAACAATACCCTTTACCATTGTTGGGTCAATGGTATTGGTCTTGAATGTTATTCCACAGGTATTTACGCCACTGGCAGGTATTTGGAATGCTTCATTTATGAAGTTCAGCGATTTATACATGCTGGCAAATACCGCGACCATGGGAAGTTTGGCTTTGTATTTTGGGCTTGTGATCGGTTTTGAACTGACACGAATTTACCAAACCGAAGAAAAAATTGCGGTAGCACCGATTAACGGTGCGTTGTTAGCAATGTTTGCCTTTTTGATGTGTTTACCAGAATTAATTATTAAAGATGGTAAACTGGTTTTGTTTAGTAGCTTGGCGAAAGACGCAACTGTTGTGAGTGGCTTTAGAATTACACCAGGTGGTATTTCACGTTTGGGAACAAGTGGTATTTTTACAGCAATTATCATGGCGGTCTTGGCCGTGTCCTTGTACACTTTCTGTGTTCGCCATAATTGGACCATTAAAATGCCATCATCAGTTCCAGAAGGTGTTTCACGATCATTTACAGCATTGATTCCAACTTTTGTCATCGCATTTGTTGTCATTGCGATTAATGGTGCGTTGGTTTTGATGGGAACGGATATCTTTAATATCATTGCGATTCCATTTAGTTTCGTGACCTACCTAACGAATTCATGGTTGGGTGTCATGGTGATTGAATTTTTGATTAGTGCGCTTTGGGTTGTTGGGATTCACGGTGCCAACATCATCAGTGCCTTTATAACCCCAATTCTTTTGTCAAACTTGGCACAAAATGCGTCAGGGTCACACATTGCTTTTGCCGGAGAATTTAACAATTCATTCGCAATCATTGGTGGGTCTGGAGCAACATTGGGATTATGCTTGTTCATTGCTTTCTTTGCCAAATCATCGCAATTAAAGATTTTAGGACGAACATCATTGGCGCCAGCCTTCTTTAACATTAATGAGCCGCTTATTTTTGGTTTGCCCATTGTGTATAATCCATATTTGGCAGTGCCATTTTTCTTGGCACCTATGGCCACAGCATCGATGGCATACGCAGCCTTCCATTTTAATCTGATTCGTCCGATTATTACTCAAGCACCTTGGCCATCACCGGTTGGAATTGGTGCCTTTCTAAGTACATTGGATTGGAAAGCGGTTGCGCTAGCCTTTGCCTGTGTGACTGTTGCGTTTTTGATTTACTATCCATTTATTAAAATTTATGATAAGAAGCTATATACGCAAGAATTAGAAACAACAAATTAAAAAATAAACGCGGTACTTTTATTCAAAGTATCGCGTTTTTTATTTTTGTTGCGTTTGTAAGTAGAAATCCGCATTTTCAAAGTGATACACATTGGAAGAATAATCAAATGGAATGCCATCATTCGTAAAGAAGACTTCATGGGCATCTAAAGTAGGTTGCCCAGCAGTTAATGCTAATTTTCCTGCTTCGTAATCTGTTAGTTCGCGGACTTTAAAAAATTTATCTGAAAAACCAATTGAGATATCTAAAACATCTGTCAGGTATTTGAAAATGGATCCTTCGGCGATTTCTTGATTTAAATATTTAATCAGGTTTGCATTAAAAAAGGAATTTTCAAGACAAAGAATTTTGCCATCCATTGTTCGTGTGCGCTCAACATGATAAATAGGTGTTCCAACAGCGCACTGTAACTGTTCTGCTAATTCAGTATCAGCGGCAATGGAGGTAACGGAGACAGATTGGCTGGATAAGTTTTCTTCATGCAAATTAGTTGTAAAGCCAAGATTGCTTTGGAAATTAATATAACCTGTACGTTTGGGAAGACGGGCATAATTTCCGCTACCTTGCACTTGATAAATTAGGCCGTCAGCTTTTAAAATTTCTAGGGCTTTAACGATTGTGGTTTTACTCGTATTGTAATCTTCCGCCAAAGTTAAAACATTTGGTAAACGATCGCCTTGTTTCAAATTACTATGTTCAATATATTCCTTTAGTGAATTTGCGACAGATATGTATTTCAGCATGCTGATACCTCTTTCTATAACGACTAGAATAACATTATTTTTGATACGAATGTTCTATAGAATATACCTTAATAAAACACAACCAATACTACTATTATAATGTTTCTAAAAGAGTGTCGTCCACAATCTAGAGTAATAAAACTGATTACCTAGTTTATTGCCTTGGATTCAATGACGGGTTTGAAAATGAGCGAATAAAAAAAGAGAACCATCATTGTGGTTCTCTGTTAATTAGCATTAATGACGATTAATGACACGAGCAGGTTCTTCACCAACGATAAGTGTATCGCAAATATCGAGGAAGAGACCGTGTTCAACAATGCCAGTGTGGCGAATTAATTCATCACCTAGAGCATGTAGGTCATCAACCTTTGAAACATCTACATCAATAATGTAGTTAGCAGAATCTGTTGTTAAACGTGTTTGTTCATCAAGCATGCGGAAAGTTGGGTCTAAGTCCATGTCTGCTAAGTAATTGAAGACATGACCACTACCAAAAGGCAGTACTTCAATTGGTAGCTTAAATGAGCCTAGTCGTGGGCTTTCCTTAGAAGGGTCAACAACCCAAATGTTTTGTTTAGATGCCTTAGCAACGATTTTTTCAAAGAATAGGGCAGCTCCGCCACCTTTGATACCGTTCAATTGCGGATCAACTTCATCTGCGCCATCAACGGTAACATCAACGGAAGTGACTTCGTCAAGTGGGACAACATTTAAACCTAATTTGAGACCAAGGTCTTCTGAAAAATGTGAAGTTGCCACACACGTTAAGGTCATGTTTTCAGCTGCGACACGTTCGGCTAATTTTTCAATAAAAATCTTAGCTGTACTACCACTTCCAAGGCCAACAACCGTGTTGTCTTCAATGTAACTAAGCGCTGCTGTTGCGGCAGCAATTTTACCTGGATTTTCCATGAGTTAAACTCCTTCATTGCGTATTATGACTTGATATAGTTTCATTATACGCTATTTTATGGAAATTTGTTGAAACGTTTAACGCGTATTCAAATCAGTCTTTATTGCCAATCGATAATCCAATCTTGGCTGGCATCTTCAGGCGTGATTAACGCGAGTTCATTAACAGTTGATTCATCGAAAACAGTTAACATTTCGGCAAATGTATTTGGTAAATCATAGCGGCCATTTAGTAAGTCAGTTCGTGATGTCCAAAAAATATCGCCCTCACTACTACTTTTCAATTCACCGGTATAGTCTTGTGTTTTATACAGAAAAACAATGTAACGCGCATTACCTTCAAGTGGCCATTCCTTAATGCCCATTAGTTGCGGGTTGGTAATTGTTAAGCCAGTTTCTTCGTATGCTTCACGTATAACTGATTCAGTGACGGTCTCGCCAGGTTCAATATGGCCGCCTGGAAAAGTAACGCCGGGCCAAGTTGGATTTTTGCGATCTTCAACAAGGACGGCATGTGTTGTTAGATCCTCAATTAAAATCATGTTTGTCAATTCAACAGGGGTTGTACGCTTTGACATAAAGAGCTCCTTTTTATATAAAAAAACAATCCATCGAAATGGATTGTTTGATATTTAATTAGAATGTATTAACCTTTGAAAACCCATTCGTTACCATCTTTGGCAAGCAATTCATCAGATTCCTTAGGACCCATTGATCCAGAAACATAATTAGGGAATGTTGCAGGGGTCTTATCCCATGCATCTTGAACTGCGTCAACGAACTTCCAAGCAACGGCAACGCCGTTCCAGTCAGCAAAGTTAGAACCATTACCGTCCATGCAGTCGTGAATCATACGTTCGTATGGTTCAGGCGTAACGGCCTTGTCTTCATCAGAAACTTGCCAGTCAAGTGTTACTGGACGTGTTTCGAATGAATCAGAAACATTCTTAGCATTTAGTGTAAATTCAATGCGACCAACTGGGTCAATCAAGATTGATAGGACCGGGTTAACAAGGTTTTCGCCACCTTGGCCGAAGATGTTAACGCCTTGCTTGAAGACAACATCAACACGGGTTGCCTTAGCTGCCAAACGCTTACCTGAACGGATGTAGAAAGGTACACCTTCCCAACGGTCAGTATCGAATTGAAGCTTACCAGCCACAAAAGTATTGTTTTGTGAACCAGCTGGAACATCATCTTCATCAAGGTACTTGCGTTGTGAACCATCAGCTGATTCACCATATTGACCACGAACGAAGTTTTCAGCAACTTCATCATTTGAATAAATCTTCAAAGCGTTGAAGGCAGTATTCTTAGCGGCACGAACTGATGTATCGCTGAAGTCAGCAGGCTTTTCCATAGCTAACCAACCGATAATTTGCATGGTATGGTTTTGAATCATATCACGCAAAGCACCAGCAGTGTCATAGTAACCAGCACGTTCTTCAACACCCAAAACTTCTGACAAAGTTACTTGAATGTTTTCGATGTAATCCTTGTTCCAAGCTTGGTCAATCATTGGGTTTCCGAAACGAAGTGGTGCAATGTTTTGAACCATTTCCTTACCTAGATAGTGATCAATACGGTAGATTTGATCATCATCAAAGGCTTCAGAAAGTTCATCTTGCAAAGCTTCGGCTGTCTTGAATGAAGAACCAAAAGGCTTTTCAATCATCAAACGGTTGTATTCACCGTTTTCAGTGATAAGTCCTTCAGACTTCAAGTACTTAGCAATTGTACCGAAGAAGCGAGGGGCAACTGACATGTAGAAAATACGGTTCCCCTTAAGGGCATATTTTTCATCAAGTTCATTGTCCAAAGCAAGCATTTCAGCATAACTAGCTTGGTCTGTAATATCTTGTTGAATGTAGTAGAAGTGTGAAGCGAATTCTTCAGCATGCGCTTGATCTTCAGTGAAATCAGCGATTGATTCCAATACTAGTGCACGGAATTCCTCGTGTGACATTTCTTGACGTGAAGCACCGATGATTGCAAAGTGTTCTTGTAAGAAACCCTTTTTGAAAAGGTTATAGGTAGAAGGGTAAAGCTTACGCTTGGCAAGATCTCCGGTTCCACCAAAGAATGTTAACAATGTTGTAATTTCTTCTGGCACGACTATACTCCTTTTATATCGACATAATTAGATTAAAATAGTTAAGAATGATTCTTCATGTAGAACTATTCACATATATTATAAACTTTTTTGCATAATATATCTAGAAACTTTTTTACATAATATCTCTAAAAACTATGAAAAAAATTGACAAATTAATCTTCTGCAAAAATTTCAGTTGCTGCTACAGCTGCATGCCACCCTTTTAATAGACTTTTTCGGGTGTCATCATCAATGCTTGGCTCGAATTGACGACCGTTTAAAATCTGGCCCTCAAGCTCGTCAAAGCTCTGCCAGTAACCAGTTGCTAGGCCGGCCAAAAAGGCGGTACCCATGGCAGTGGTATCTTCATCCATCGCACGTTGGATAGGTAGATTACCAATGTTGGCTTGGAATTGCATTAAATACGGATTGCGCGAAACAGAGCCGTCTGCGTGCAACGATGTTGGCTTTACATGCGCTTCTTGGTGCATGATATTCAAAATATCGGTCGTTTGATAAGCGATTGATTGTAATGTGGCTTTGATGAAATCATTCTTGGTTGTACTACGGGTAAGACCGAGGACAGATCCGCGTGCTTGTGGATTCCAATAGGGGGCCCCAAGACCATTGAAAGCTGGAACCATATAAATTTCATCATGATTGGTTGACGCATCAGCTGCGTGCCAACTATCAACTTGGTTTTCAATCAATTGCAGATTATTATGCAACCATTGTAAGGCAGTTCCGGCACTAAATACGGCACCGTCTAGGGCGTAGGTTGTTTGATCACCAATTTGATAAGCAATCGTTGTCGTTAAATTATGCTTTGATGAAATTGGTTCATCGCCGGTGTTCATTAATAGAAAAGTTCCGGCACCATAGGTTGCTTTGATGTCTCCGTTATGAATGGCTAATTGACCAATCAAGGCTGCATTCTGATCACCAATTAAAGATGCAATTGGCACGGCATTACCAAAGAAATGCATGGGGCTGGTTTTGGCAATGACTTCACTACTGGAATGAACTTCTGGAAGCATAGAAGCGGGAATGTCAAAAATATCTAATAATTCTTGATCCCACTTTTGTGTATGGATGTTATATAACATGGTTCTGGAAGCATTTGAGCTATCCGTAACATGTTGTTCACCATTAGTCAGCTGCCAGACAAGCCAGCTATCAACAGTACCAAATGCTAACTTACCTGCCTGAGCGAGTTCAGCGGCATGGGGAACGTTATCTAGAATCCAACGAATTTTGGTTGCAGAAAAGTAAGGATTAATGGGTAGGCCAGTTTTTTCGTGAATAATATCAGCATAACCAGCCAGTTCGTATTTTTTAGCAATTTTTTGTGATTGAAGCGAGGCCCATGAAATGGCATTGTAGATGGGTTGTCCGGTTTCGCGATTCCAAACAATCGTTGTTTCATGTTGACTGGCAATGCCAATCGCTTCAATTTCATTCGCACTAATACCAGCATTGATTAAGGCATCGCCAATGACACTTTGTACACTTTCCCAGATATCGGTCGGGTTTTGCTCTTGCCAACCCTGGTGGGGCGTAATCGGTGTTAAAGTTGTAGCAGATGTAATGACACGACGGGTATTGTGATTAAAAACAACGGCACGTGTGCCCGTCGTCCCTTGGTCTAATGCCAGAATATAGTTATTTTTTTTAATTGGCATATTCCTTCCATCCTTAATGTAATATTCTCTGTTGTGTTTCTCAGTTATTATAACATTAACTGGATTTTGACCGGTAATTGATTCCATTGCCAAAAATGCTTGAATTGATACTATTTTTCGTATTTTTAGCATTTTCGCGCGATTAATATGAATGTAATATGTTATACTCAAAAGAAAATATATAAATACCGAACGTTCGAGGTTTACACATATGAAAACACGTCGTAGTGATCGTTTAGTCGACATGACTTATTATTTATTGGAGCGTCCACGTACGTTGGTATCGCTCACCCATTTTTCCGAAGAATACGAAAGTGCTAAATCTTCAATTTCGGAAGACTTAAGTATTTTAAAGCGAACTTTTCAGGAGCGTGGCATTGGGTTATTAGAAACAATTCCAGGTGCTGCTGGTGGGGCTATTTTTACCCCATACATGTTAAAAGAAGAAGCGGATGAATTTGTCGCTTCATTGATTAATGCGATTGATGATGATACACGTGTGTTGCCAGGTGGTTATGTCTATCTATCAGACTTATTAGGCCAGCCTTGGTTTTTGAAACGCATTGGTCGTCTGATTGCAACACAGTATCTAAGAGAACCAATTGATGCCGTGATGACGGCAGCGACAAAAGGGGTTCCTGTGGCGCAAGCTGTTGCAGAAGAACTCAATGTGCCTTTTGTGATTGTTCGTAATGATACAAAGGTTACAGAGGGGCCAACCATGTCTGTTAATTATGTAACTGGACAGTCACAACGTTTGGAAAAAATGGAATTGTCACGCCGCTCATTACCAATGGGCTCACGCGTTTTGATTGTAGATGATTTCATGAAAGCGGGCGGAACAATTCGTGGTATGGCTTCTTTGGTCAAAGAATTTGAAGGCCAAGTTGTTGGTGCCGCTGTTGTTGCTGAGGGACGTGTAGAAAATCGCGTGATTGATGATTATACTTCATTGGTTCATGTTGAAACGAATCAAGAAAATGGCGTTATTAATGTCACACCAGGAAATTATCAAGAGCAAGTTTTTAATCAAGTAGAATCAAATTAAGGAAATGAGGTAAAAAAAGTGAATCGTTATGTAGTTATCTTAGCAGCAGGAAAAGGGACTCGTATGAAGTCTGATATGCCAAAGGTTTTGCACCAAGTCGGTGGAAAAGCGATGGTTGAACTGGTACTAGATGCCTCAGAGGCATTAAATCCTCAAAAGATTGTGACTGTTGTAGGACATGGTGCACAACAAGTTAGTGATGTGATTGCTGGACGTAGTGCGGTTGTTGAGCAAAAAGAGCAATTGGGTACAGGTCATGCTATTTTAATGGCTGAAGAAGAATTAGCTAATCAAGAAGGCATGACTTTGATTGCTTCTGGAGATGCACCATTATTTACAGTTGACACATTGCAGAATCTATTTGATTACCATGCAAAGTCAGGTACAGCTGTGACTGTTTTGACTGCGACAGCGACTGATCCTACTGGTTATGGCCGAATTGTACGTGATGATTTAGGAAATGTTGTTCGCATCGTTGAACAAAAAGATGCAACCCCAGCTGAAGCATCAATTAATGAAATTAATACTGGTGTGTATGTGTTTGATAACAAGTTGTTATTCGATAGTTTGCATGATGTGACAAATGATAATGCCCAAGGTGAATATTATTTGCCAGATACATTAGAAATTTTACGTACACAAGGGTACACAGTTGGTGCTTACACAATGGATGATTTTGATGAATCAATGGGTGTAAACGATCGTGTCGCTTTGGCACGTGCAAATGCTGTGTTACGTAAGCGTACAAATGAACAACACATGCGTAATGGGGTGACATTGTTAGATCCACAAGCAACTTACATTGATGTAGATGTTAAAATTGGTGCCGATACAATTATCGAGCCAAATGTTGTGCTTAAGGGTGAGACAGTTATCGGATCACACGTGCATTTGACAACAGGAACCCAAATTATTGATAGTGTTGTTGAAGACAACGCCATTATTGATGCAAGTCATTTGGAAGAGGCACATGTGGGTATTGCGGCAACCGTTGGTCCGTTTGCACATTTGCGTCCAAAGGCTGTTTTGGGTGAAGAAGCACACGCCGGTAATTTCGTTGAATTGAAAAAGGCCGAATTGGGCAAGCGTTCTAAGTTAGGTCACTTATCATATCTTGGCGATGCCACAGTTGGTGAAGATGTTAATCTTGGTGCCGGAACTATTTTTGTTAATTATGATGGTATGAATAAACATCATACAACGGTTGGTGATCGTAGCTTTATCGGTTCGGGAACAAAGATTATTGCGCCTGTAACAATCGGTGATGAAGCTTTGACAGCTGCTGGATCAACGATTTCAGATGATGTACCAAGTCATGCGATGGGAATTGCACGTTCACGTCAAACAACCAAGCCAGACTTTTGGAAGCGTACACCGCTATTTACAAAATTTGGTCAACACGACTAACACATAACAAAGACGCCCTGTGAGATTGCAGGGAGTCTTTTTCTTTTAACAATTTAAAGCCTCCTACATTGAATAAAATGGCAGAAGAAGGTAAAATTAAGGGTAATATAAAATAATAGACTGATTGAACTGAAAAAATGGAGGGTTCGGATGGCAACCTATGGGGATGCACATTTAAAAATCTTTTCGTTGAGTAGTAATCACCCCTTAGCAGAAAAAGTAGCTGCTTCAGTTGGGGTTGAATTATCAGCGATTAATTTAGCGCGTTTTAGTGATAATGAAATTCAAGTAAATATTGAAGAATCTGTTCGTGGTGACAATGTTTATGTGATTCAATCAACATCTGCGCCCGTTAATGATAATTTGATGGAATTGATGATTACGATTGATGCTTTGCGCCGTGCAAGTGCAAAATCAATTAATATTGTCATGCCTTATTATGGCTATGCGCGTCAAGACCGTAAAGCACGTTCACGTGAACCAATTACAGCTAAATTAGTTGCGAATATGTTGGAATCAGTTGGTGCAACACGTGTGATTGCAATGGATTTGCATGCTGCACAAATTCAAGGATTCTTTGATATTCCAGTTGATCATTTAGTTGGTGCACCTTTGTTGGCTGATTATTTATTGACTTCTGGTATCGTTGACGATAATACAGTGATTGTGTCACCAGACCATGGTGGTGTAACTCGTGCACGTAAGTTAGCAGAAATGCTAGGTTCACAAGAACCAATTGCTATTATTGATAAGCGTCGTCCAAAGGCTAATATTGCGCAAATTATGAACATTATTGGTGATGTTAAAGGTAAGCGTGCCATCATGATTGATGATATTATCGATACTGGTGGAACAATTGCTAAGGGTGCACAAAAGTTAATTGATGAAGGGGCTCGTGAAGTTTACGTGGTTGCTAGTCATGCGATTTTGTCAGGAAATGCACCTGAACTGTTGCAAAGTTCTGTCTTCAAACAAGTGATTGTGACTGATTCAATTGCTTTGCCAGAAGAAAAGAAGTTTGAAAAGTTGGTTCAAGTAACCACAGCAGATTTGATTGGTGAAGCAATCGTGCGTATTAATGAAAATAAAGCGGTATCACCACTATTTAATAGTCGGTTCCACCGTAACTAAACCACTGAACGTTCAATTTATTGTAAATTGAACGTTTTTTGATTTCAAAAAGTGCTTGCACATTTTCTTTAGAATGTGTACACTTAACTTCTGTGAGTAACGATGATTCTTCATCGTGGCTCCTTGCTGGAGAGACCAGCCATAGACCAAAAGGAGGAAACTATAATGGCATACGAATTAACGTACATCATTCGCCCTGACATGGAAGCGGATGCTAAGACTGCATTGGTTGAACGTTTTGACAAGATCTTGACTGACAACGGTGCAAACGTGACTGAATCAAAAGATTGGTCATCACGCCGTTTCGCATATGAAATCGAAGGATACCGTGAAGGAACTTACCATATCGTAAACTTCACTGCTGAAGATTCAGAAGCGATTAACGAATTCGATCGTTTGGCTAAGATTTCACAAGATATCTTGCGTCACATGATCGTAAAGCGCGATGAAATCGCTAAGTAATTAAATTTCATTTAATTACTATTTGAAGACTTAGAGTAAGTTAAATCAGGAAGGAGATTCTCCAATGATTAATCGTGTTGTTTTGGTAGGACGTTTAACGCGTGATATTGAATTACGTTATACAACGTCTGGAACAGCGGTTGGCTCATTTTCTTTGGCGGTAAATCGTCAATTTACTAATGCCAGCGGTGAACGAGAAACTGATTTTATTAATTGTGTGATTTGGCGTAAGTCAGCTGAAAATCTAGCGAACTTTACTTCTAAAGGATCGTTGATTGCAGTTGAAGGACGTATTCAAACACGTAATTATGAAAATCAACAAGGACAACGAGTTTATGTAACTGAAGTTGTTGTCGATAACTTCTCATTGTTGGAGAGTCGTGCAGAGAGTGAACAACGTCGTAACTCAGCGGGGTCTAATAACGCCGGTGGGTTTAGTGGACAGAATAATTCTGGAAGCTTTGGTGGCCAAAATAATGGTTATCAACAAGGAAATTCACAAAATAATGCGCAAACATCAAATCCTTTCGGAAATCCATCTGAAGGAAATGTGTTTAATGCTTCAAACCAAGGCAGCAACAATGGTGCAGCTAATGCTGACCCATTTGCTGGTGGGCAAGAAGTCGACATCTCTGACGATGACTTACCATTCTAAGTTATTTTAACTTGTCAAATGACAAAGTCTATTTAGGAGGAATAAATCATGGCACAACAACGTCGTGGTGGCGGACCTCGTCGCCGTCGTAAGGTTGACTTCATTGCAGCCAACCACATTGAATATGTGGATTATAAGGATACAGAATTGTTGGAACGTTTCATTTCAGAACGTGGTAAGATCTTGCCTCGTCGTGTAACTGGAACTTCAGCAAAGAACCAACGCAAGGTAACAACAGCTATCAAGCGTGCACGTATCATGGGACTTTTGCCTTTCGTAGCAGAAGACTAAGATATTTTAGAAAAAGCGAGCCTCGGCTCGCTTTTTTTGTGCAGTAAATTAATAAACGGGTGATTGTTAAGTTAGCTGAGGGTGAAAATAACTGTTTTCTTCTATAGTAATGAGTGTGATGGTAGATAAATGAAGACACAAAAAAACCTGACTCGTAAAAGTCAGGTTATAAGAAGTGGACAGACAGGGGCTC
>NZ_JQCD01000021.1:81376-162756 GCF_001437425.1 Weissella minor
TTAACTCAACAACAGATATAAATATACCATCTATTTTGAATGTGTGCAAGCTTTTTTTTGAAAAAAGTATACAAAAAAACCTGACTCGTAAAAGTCAGGTTATAAGAAGTGGACAGACAGGGGCTCGAACCCTGGACCCACGGATTAAGAGTCCGTTGCTCTACCAACTGAGCTATCTGTCCATTAGGTTTGTTGCTATCTCAACAACAGATATAAATATACCACCATTATAAAAACAGTGCAAGCTTTTTTTTCAAAAAAATGGATACTTGAAAATGAGGCTGTTCTGATGGGTTATATTACGAGGTTTATACGACAATATAGTCAAAAGGCGTTGGGTTTGGTAGAATGAAAACAAGAAACCACTCGGTGTTCGGCGTGTTATAATATTAAAGAATGAAAAACCCATAAAGGGGGAAGTAAAATGACTAAAGTATTAGTAGTAGATGATGAAAAGCCAATTTCAGATATTATCAAATTTAATTTGACGAAAGAAGGCTATGATGTTGTGACGGCCATGGATGGGCAAGAAGCAATTGATTTGTTTGATGAAGAGAATCCAGATTTAGTGTTGCTAGATCAAATGTTGCCTGAAATTGAAGGGACAGAAGTTCTCCGCCAAATTCGTACTAAGTCACAAACACCAGTGATCATGGTGACGGCTAAAGATTCAGAAATTGATAAAGTGTTAGGATTAGAGATGGGTGCGGACGACTATGTGACAAAGCCATTTTCAAATCGAGAATTATTAGCGCGCGTGAAGGCTAATTTGCGTCGCCAAACACCAACGACACCAAATGTCGCTGAAGATGAAAGTGGTGACATTAAAATCGGACCATTAGTGATTCATCCGGATGCTTATATGGTTTCCAAAGATGGTAATGATATTGAATTAACACATCGTGAATTTGAATTATTACATCATTTGGCAAAACATATTGGACAAGTGATGACTCGTGATGATTTATTACAAACAGTATGGGGTTATGATTATTTTGGTGATGTGCGTACGGTTGACGTTACGGTTCGTCGTATTCGTGAAAAAATCGAAGAAACGCCAAGTCATCCACAAATTTTGATGACGCGTCGCGGCGTGGGGTATTATTTAAAACCAGCTGATGAAGCACAATCATAATGATTAGATAATGAGTAGCGAGTGCTTTGTATGATAGACAAGGTGCTCGCTTATTTTATGCCAAAAAAGGAAGAAGTACGGATGAATGAGACATAAAAGGAAGTACAATTGGCGTAGTTTTTTCTCATCAATTCATTTTAAAGTGGCGCTAGTTTTCACACTGACTTTGTTAGTTACTTTGGAAGTTGTTGGGGCTTTTTTTGTGAAGCAGTTAGAACGGCAAAGTTTGGATACGGTTAAGTCACAAATTGCTTTGAAACCATACGCAACTGATACACTGACTGCAGAATTGGTGAAGTCTGATGATTATGACAAAATCAATGAAGAGATTTATAAAACATTAAATTCAATTAATAATCCGACAATTAGTGAGATATCGGTGGTTGATGCAAATGGTGTGATTCGTGGAACGAGTGATGTAAATGCTCAGGAAACGATTAATCGTAAAACGACTGATTCAAATATTAAAGCTGCGCTATCGGGAAATAAATATAATAAGAGCCCAATTGAAGAATCAAATGACAAACGTTATCAAGTGGTGGTAAAACCATTGGTCAATGCACAATCAACGGATAACCGGATTGTTGGTGTGGTGGTTGTGCGTGCGAATTTAGAACCGACCTATAAGAGTTTAAATAATATTGCACTTATTTTCTTCTCTGCTGCATTTTTGGCAGTGTTGTTGGGTGTGATTATGTCCATTATTATTTCTCAAAGTTTGGCGCAACCGATTACGGAAATTAATGATCGAACTTTGCGTATTGCACAAGGGGATTATACTGGAGAAATTCAGGTTCGTTCGAATGATGAAATTGGCCAATTAGCTGAAAACGTTAATATACTGGCGTTACGAATTGAAGAAACGACTAATTCAATTGACTTTGAACGTCGACGGTTGGATTCAGTGCTTGAATATATGACAGATGGTGTCATTGCGACTGATCGTCGTGGAAATATTAATATGATTAACACTACAGCTGTCCATGACTTGAACTTGAAAGATGGTAATAGTGCAATTGGTGAGTCTATTTTGGATGTCTTGCATATTGAAGAAAATCAAACTTTGCGTGATCTATTGGAAGGCTCACAAGAATTATTCTTAGATTTCAGTACGAATGGGCGTGATATGTATTTGCAAGCCTACTTTAGTTTGATTCAACGTTCATCAGGCTTTGTGTCTGGAATTGTTATTGTTTTGCATGACGTAACAGAACAATACCGTGTCGATGAAGAACGTCGACAATTCGTTTCAAACGTCTCGCATGAATTACGAACACCATTAACTTCTGTTAATTCGTATGTGGATGCTTTGCAAGATGGTGCTATTGATGATCCAGAATTGGCTCGTAATTTCTTGGGCGTGCTTCAAGATGAAACATCACGTATGATTCGGATGATTAATGACTTGCTTGAATTATCACGTATGGACTCGGGAACAATGGCTGTCGATAATGAATTTGTGAACATATCTGAATTGTTCAATTATATTTTGAATCGTTTTGATATGATTATTGCGAATGATGACGCACCCGAAAAAACATACAGTATCCATCGTGAAATTCCGAAAAGTGGCATTTGGGTTGAATTAGATCCATCAAAGTTTACGCAAGTTATTGATAACTTGATGAATAACGCGATTAAGTATTCACCGGATGGCGGTGTCATTACAACGCGTTTGGTTGATAAACAAAAAGAGGTTATTTTGAGTATTACCGACCAAGGTCTAGGAATACCGGCCAAGGATGTGGATCATGTGTTTGATCGATTCTTCCGAGTTGATAAGGCGCGTTCACGTGCCCAGGGTGGAACTGGACTTGGTTTGGCCATTTCAAAGGAAATTGTGGAACGTTTTGGTGGCCGTATTTGGGTTGAATCTATCGAAGGCAAAGGCTCAACCTTCTATATTGCCTTACCATATGAACCTTATGAATTAGAAGATGAGGATGACTGGAATGATTAGAAAGCAATGGTTTAAATGCAAACTTTTCGTTAGTCGGTATGGATTAGGTTTAGTTGTAACTTTATTGATTGTCATTAGTATCGCCCTATCTTTTAGTCTCTGGTATAGTGTCAGCAATCCGGGTAACCTAACCGAACGTCGTAATAAACAAGAAGCAGCCAAAAAAATTGTTGCCAGCAAGCCGATTCAAGCGGTATATGATACTGACCGCATCATTATCAATCAAAATAATGAACAGAAAGTGGCGGTTGATTATCATGGGTCTACGAATGAAGTGACTGAAAAAATTTATGATTGGCCTTTATATAAAGCACGTCGTAAGCGTTACTCGAAGTCAGACTACCTTGAGCAATTGAAACGGAATGATTATGCTGTTTTGTTTTACCCAGACACGGTCACGGGTGATATTGTGAGTCATGATTTTAAAAGTGATATTGGGCTAAAAAGTTCAAATCACATTGATCGGATTATGGTGCCCTTAAATGGAAAAGGTAGTGTCTTCTTTGGTGATGATAAAAATCATCAATTCTATGAAGCAACGTTATCGGATGGGGCCAAGCCTTTAAATGTTGACTGGGGCCAACATCGTGTTAAAGCAAAGGTCTTCTGGAAAAATGATCAAGTGCAATTGGAGTTGGAAGAAAGCATCACACTACCGGAACGAAACTATTTGCTAGATGAAAATAAAGTGACTGACATTTCTAAAAATGTCTTTACGCAAACCGGAGATGCACCTAAAGCGGTGACACGCGGGGATGAGACGATTTATAGCGATACGTCGTCCCGGCAGTTGATTGCAAATAATAAAACTGGTCGTATGACATTGGAAGCTTATGATGATAATCGAAATGACGATACATTGTCGGATCGATTTAATGCTGGGTATCATTGGCTGTCATCACGTACGAATTTACCTGAAAACTTGTATTACTTTGAACAAAGTAAGAATGGTAATCAAGTGCAATATCGATACTATTCAGATGGATTACCAATCTTTAATGTTGATCAATCGGGACTGGTGCAAATCAATTTTAAGGCCGATGATCAAGTTAAAATTGATTTTTCAAAATATGTGTTACAGGTGCCGTTACCAAAGCATAAAGATAGTGAAGTTACATTACCTGATGAAAAAACAGTCCGACAAAATATAGCGAGTCAAGACTTAGGTGATGTCCAAGATTTGCGGGTTGGTTATGAATGGGTTGATTCGGGTGATTCTGAGTTTATAACCTTAGTGCCAAAGTGGTTTGCTAAAATTAAGGATGAGTGGCACCCAGTGAATGATGATTTTACGGTTAGTCAGGCAGGTGATATAGAATGAATTTAAAGAGAATTTTATGGGCCTTTCTATATACGTTTTTGATTTTAGATGCGGTGTTGATTTATCAATGGGTAAATGTGAACCAACCGTTAAGTGATCCTGGGTCAACTCAGAGTGTTAAAAAAGAAATGCAAATGGACGGTATTAATTACGGCCAATTGAAGAATCAACCGATTTCAGGTGCCTATGTGGCTGGTGACCAAGACAGTCAGTTAAAGGACAAACGGAAACAATTATCCAATGATTGGCGGACAACTGAGTCAGAAAACTCTATCGTTGCGACGCCTAAGCAGCAAATGCATCTGGGAAATAATCAAAAAGAAGCGGTAGAGAACCTTGAAAAAATGATTAAGGATTCGTCACAAGTGATTGATGGTAGAGAATATCGATATGATGATTTCTTGACCAATTTTGGCCAAGAGGCTGTTACCAAAAATGCTGATGGTTATACGATTATTTTCAGTCAAATTGCTGAATCTGCAAATAACCAGCGTGTTTTTACATCGCAACGTGGCCGAATTCAGTTTAATTTGGATGAAGGCTTCAATTTGAAGAATTATACGCAAAATCATATTTCAAATGTAGAAAGTTTGCGAAGTATTTCGGCATTAATTACGGAAGAGGATGCTTTAATCAACGCCTATCAATATAATGAAATTCCAAACAATAGTATTGTGCAAGCAAGTCGGTTAAGCTATTCAACATTGACGGTTGTTCGAGGTGACGTGATTTTCATTCCAATTTGGTCTTTTGTGGTGAAAGATAGCGCCAATGATGTGACAATTGTCCGGATTAATGCCTTAAATGGAACATTGGCAAGATAGAGAAAAGAGATAACATGGCAAGTGATTTTAAAGTTTCGATGCTCGCGTCAAGTAGTTCGGGAAATGTGACTTATTTAGAAACGCCAGAACACAAAATTCTCGTAGATGCAGGTTTATCAGGAAAGAAGATAGCAGATCGAATGGCGCAAATTGATCGATCGTTAAATGATGTTGATGCTATTTTTGTAACACATGAACATGCAGATCATATTGCGGGTGTGGGTGTATTAGCTCGTAAATATGGATTAGATGTCTATGCGAATGAGCAAACATGGGTCGCGATGGCACCAAAAATCGGTAAGGTGAATCCTGAGCAAGTTCATGTCTTTGAACCGAATCAAACGAAGCTAATGGGCGATTTGGATGTGGAAAGCTTTAGCGTATCGCACGATGCAGCGGACCCGCAATTTTATGCATTTCATCATGATAATAAAACATTTGCAATGTTAACGGATACGGGTTACATGAATGACCGCAGTCGCAGCATGTTAAAAAACGCGAATACCATTTTGATGGAAGCAAATCATGATTATGAAATGTTGCGAATGGGAAGTTATGCCTGGCCCCTTAAACAACGTATTCTAGGAGACAAAGGGCATTTGTCTAATGAGGATGGTGCTTTGGCACTTGCAGATGTGTTGGGAAATCAAACAAAACAAGTGTTTCTGGGCCATTTAAGTCCTGAGAACAATGAGAAAACATTGGCACATTTAACAGTGAGTGATGTTTTGACGCGTAAAGATTTAGGGGTTGACCATGACTTTTTCTTGCATGATACGAGTGCAAGTGAACCAACCCGTTTGCAAGGAATTTAAGTTTTTTATAGGATGATTTGCTATGCTGTCAATATGAAAAATATAAAGGAGAATCGCGATGTCTCAGAAACGAAGTTCAAACAATGGTAAAAAAGTACTGATGGTTGGATTAGTCGCTGGATTAGTTGGTGGTGGAATTTCAGCTGGTACGGTGACTTACTTGGCGAATAATCAACCAACAATCCAATCATCGTCTAAACGTGGTGATGTTAAAGTTGAAGATTCTAAAGTGAAGGGTGAAGCAACGGCCACACAAGCTTTTAATAAAGTTTCAGGTGCTGTTGTTTCTGTGATTAATATTCAAGACACAAATACCTTATCAAATAGCCGTTTGTTTAGTGATTCTGATGATGATTCTGATTCGAAATCAGCAACTGCATCTGAAGGTTCAGGGGTTATCTACAAAAAATCAGGTAATGATGCCTATATCGTGACAAATAATCACGTGGTTTCTGACGCTAAGGAACTACAAATTTTAATGAGTGATGGCACTAAAGTAAAAGCTTCACTCGTTGGTACTGATGAAATGACTGATTTGGCTGTGCTAAAGATTGATGCAAAACATGTAAAAGATGTTGCCAGTTTTGCTGATTCATCTAAGCTGCAACCGGGTGAAAGTGCCTTAGCAATCGGCTCTCCTTTGGGTTCTGAATATGCAACTTCAGTTACGGAAGGAATTATTTCTGCACCGCAGCGAGAGATTGATGCACAAAATGAAAAGGGACAATCACTTGGTAAAGCGACGGTTATCCAAACTGATGCGGCCATTAACCCTGGAAATTCTGGTGGACCACTAGTTAACCTGGCTGGTCAAGTTGTTGGAATCAATTCAATGAAGTTGGCGGGTTCAAGTGATGGTACTGCTGTTGAAGGAATGGGCTTTGCCATTCCTGCTAATACCGTGACTAAGATTATTTCTGAGCTAGAATCAAAGGGTCATGTTAAGCGTCCAAGTCTTGGTGTAAGTTTGGTGGATTTGAGCGCGATTTCATCAAGTGATCAACAAGATAAGTTGAAATTGCCAAATAACGCCAGTGGTGTTGTCGTGATGAAGGTTGCGAATGGTTCAGCCGCTAAAGCAGCCGGTATTAAGCAATATGATGTGATTACCAAGTTAGGTAAAACAGATGTGAAAGATACCAGCTCTTTGCGTGAAGCGCTCTATCAACAACAGGTTGGTGATAAGGTTGACGTCACTTATTATCGTGATGGAAAAGAAGCAACAACCACCGTTCATTTAACTGAAGGTGAGTAAAACGATTTAAATGCATTGATTTTACAAATTTATGGGAACATCTATAAAATGTAATTTTTTTGTAATGATATTACTGAAAGTTCAAGGTATACTTGTTTTACCTGCTGTTCGCAGTGGGTCTCATTACTCCCCATAGTAATAAGGGGTATCATACAGCCCCCCATTGTATGATACCGATATAGATGAAAGTTATTTCATAACTGACGTCGCCACTACTGTATTTCCCCCTCTTACAGTAGTGGTTTTTTTATGAAAAAAAGCGTGTTCGCAAGATGATTAATCTTGTGAGCACGCTTTTCTTTTTGCATTTAAGCTTTTTGATAATTAACGGCAATTTGATAGTGACCAAGTTCGCTATCATTTTCAATTAAGTCATAACCAATTAAGACATCGCCGACCGTTTTATCAGTATTTTGCTGAATTTTCAAAGTGGTTGTTTTAACCGTTAAAACAATATTACCCGCGGGTGTGCGGTAGTTGGTTGTTGTTTCGTGGCCAAGGTCAAAATGTAATTGGGTATTTAAAATCCCAGTACGTCGCATTTTGACTGTACCATCAGCTTGGAGTTTAAGCATGACTTTGGCTTTTGCATCAGGCATTTGCGCGTTTTCCGGTGCGTGTTCGATGTACCGAATATAATCGCCATTATCTGTGATGGTCAGGGTGGCTGGTTCATTTAAATCGTAGCTTTCAAATTCATCAAGGCATTTGATTTCACTACGAAGCGTCAAATTAATGTCAATATTTTCGAGATTGTTAGGCATGAGACAATTTTTGCTCCAATTTTTAGGTTTACACCTATTATACAAGTTTTCTGGGGTATAATAAGGGGAAACTGCAATTTTGGAGTGTTGATATGATTAAAGAAAAAATTTTGCGAGACCCGGTGTTAAATGAAATCCATGTCTATGATCAAGTTATTTTGGATTTAATTGGCACTCCGGAGTTTCAGCGGTTACGACGCATTAAACAACTAGGCGTGACGAGTGAGGTTTTTCATGGTGCAGAACATTCACGTTTTGCACATTCGTTGGGCGTGTATGAAATTGCGCGTCGGATTGAAATGCATTTATCACTCTTTTATCCAAGTCAAACAGCTGGTGACGGTTTGTGGGATAAAGAAGAACGGCTTGTATTGTTGGCAGCAGCCCTTTTACATGATTTAGGGCATGGTGCTTATTCACATACTTTCGAACATATTTTTAAGACCGACCATGAGTCCTACACGCAAAAAATTATTCTATCACCAGATACACAAATTCATGCGGTATTGGAGCAGGTGGCACCTGATTTTCCAGAAAAGGTCGCGCAAGTCATCGCGAAAACTTATCCTAATCCGCAAGTTGTCCAATTAATTTCCAGTCAAATCGATGCAGATCGGATGGATTATTTACTGCGGGATGCCTATTTTACAGGTGCTTCATACGGTCATTTTGATTTAGCACGTATTATTCAAATGATCCATCCATATGAAGGTGGCATTGCTTTTGATGATAAAGGGATGTATGCAATCGAAGATTATGTGGTGTCACGTTACCAAATGTATGTTCAGGTTTATTTTCACCCCGTTTCACGTGCGATGGAAGTGTTATTACAGCATTTGCTGGAACGTGTGATGTATTTGTATCAGCAAAATAAGGAAAACGGTTTGCAAAATAATTTTGTTTCACCGCTCTTACAGCCGCTATTTAGAGGTGAGGTAAATCTGCAGGAGTACTTAATGGTCGATGATGCCGTTTTGCTAGCTAATATTAGTGAATGGCGGCTGAATGAGGACAGTGTGTTGGCTGATTTAGCACATCGCTTCTTGGATCGCGTGCCACTAAAGTCGATGACCATTTCAAAACAAACCCGAGGGTTGTTACCAGAAATGCGCGCGTTAGTTGAGGCTGTGGGCTATGATCCGAACTATTACACAGCTGAAAATGATAGTTTTGATTTGCCTTATGATGATTTTGATCCAGAAGCCTTTAAGCAACGGACACAAATTGAATTACGTCAGCAAAATGGTGATTTAGTCGAATTATCACAGCGTAGTACTTTGGTTGAAGCGTTGATGGGGCGAGAATTTGGGGATGCGCGCTTATTCTTCCCACGTGAAATGTTGCAAGAACATCCAGTTGAAGATGTGATGGCACCAATCTATGCTGATTTTCAACGTTATATTGAAAATGGGCAATTGATTGAACCCAAACCAACTGATAGTGTAAAATAGCTATAGAAACAAGCCAAAAGAAATGGCGCAAGGAGGCAATATGATTAAGCTCGTCGCAATTGATATTGATGATACTTTAGTAAATACCAGCAAGGAAATTACCGACCAAGTGAAAGACTCACTGCACAAAGCTACTGAAGCTGGTGTAAAAATTGTGCTAACAACTGGTCGACCTGTCAAAGGAGTTCAAGCTTATTTGAAGACCCTGGGCTTAGCTGATTTAGACGACCAATATGTCATTACGTATAACGGAAGCGTTGTTGAGACGACATCTGGTCAAGTCATTGCATCACAGGAAGTTGGCTACCCAGCTTATGAAAGCATGACTCATTTTGGTCAAGAAAACTGGGGCGAAGAAGTCTTGGTACAAGCCGAAATGTTGGAAGATATTTACACAACCAATCGTGTCATCAATCCGATGGCTAGTCGTGAAAGCTACTTTATGAGTATGCCTATTCATGTGCTTGATCTTGCCGACATGCCGGCCGAAGGTAACTATGTGAAGGTTATGTTGATTGCTGAAGTTGCTAAAATTGATGAAATTCAACAAAAATTACCAAAAGAAATTGTTGATAATTATACAATTGTTCGCTCAGACCAGTATTTCTTGGAAATTTTGAACAAGGAAGCTAGTAAGGGGAATGGTTTGCGTGCGCTAGCGGATCATCTTGGCATTGATATGTCAGAGACGATGGCAATTGGGGACCAACAAAATGATATGTCGATGTTAGAAGCGGCTGGGTTCGGGGTTGCGATGGGTAATGCAATTCCTGAATTGAAAGAAATTGCCGATGCTGTGACAACCACACAAGATGAACACGGTGTTGGGGTTGCAATCGACAAGTATGTGTTAGATAATTAATTAGTTAGACTAGTTTATAGATGGTATACATTCGCTTTGAACTATTGTATGATTAAAAACGAATAAAAATGCGAAAGGACGTGCGTGATTTGGCAATAACACAATTTGACGGTCAAAACCGTGCTGAGCTCTCAATGATTGAAGTTGCTCGTGCGATTTTGTCTGACCGTCATGAGACCATGGCGTTTTCTGATTTATTGAATGAGGTTCAAACGTTTACTGGCAAGGCGGACGAAGAAATTCGTGCCCGTTTGGCTCAGTTCTATGCGGATTTGAACATTGACGGTTCATTTATTTCTTTGGGTGATAACATGTGGGGACTCCGTTCATGGTATCCAATTGACTCAATTGACGAAGCCGTTCATTTGGATCTAGAAGAAGAAAAAGAGAATAAACCTAAGAAGAAGAAGCGTAAGAAGATTAACGCCTTCTTGGCTGATGTAGATGATGACGATGACGTTATTGACTACAATGATGATGATCCTGAAGATGATGACTTTGGTAACGCGGAAACAGAAGATGCTGACGCCGAAGATGATGATTCTGAAGATACAGATGATGAAGAAGCAAAGGATCTTAATGAAGTATCAAGTGGAATCGGTGATGAAATTGGTGGGATTAAGCCCGTTGATGATGATTACGGTTCAGGAGATACTGAATAATTAAGATTGACACTTTTGGTTTAATTCTGTATTATTAAGTTCCGGGCTCTTGTATTTCAAATACAAGACTGAATGAACGACTATTGACAGCTCCCAAGGCTATTTAGCATTGGGAGTTTTTTATTTTTTACGACCTGGAGGATAGTATTATGGCAACGAAATATATTTTTGTTACTGGTGGTGTGGTTTCATCATTAGGTAAGGGAATTGTCGCAGCTTCATTGGGGCGCTTATTGAAGAATCGTGGATTTAAGATTGCGGTTCAAAAGTTTGATCCTTATATCAATATTGATCCGGGAACAATGTCACCTTACCAACACGGTGAAACATTTGTGACCGATGATGGACTTGAAACTGATTTGGACTTGGGTCATTATGAACGTTTTATTGACATCAATCTCAACAAATATTCAAACATTACATCAGGTCGTATCTATTCAGAAGTGTTGGCTAAAGAACGTCGTGGAGACTACGATGGTGCCACAGTTCAAGTCATTCCACATATCACAAATATGTTGAAAGAAAAGATGATGCGTGCTGGTGAAACTACTGATGCAGACATCGTGATCACTGAAGTTGGTGGAACGGTTGGTGATATTGAATCATTGCCATTCATTGAAGCTTTGCGTCAAATGAAGGCGCAAGTAGGGGCTGAAAATGTCTTTTACATTCACACATCATTGATTCCATTCTTGCGTGCTGCTGGAGAAATGAAGACCAAGCCAACGCAACATTCAGTTTCTGAATTGCGTTCATTGGGTATTCAACCAGATATGTTAGTTGTTCGTACAGAACAACCAATTACGGATGATATGCGTGATAAGTTGGCGCTCTTTACTGATGTGCCATCAACAGCTGTGATTGAATCACTTGACGTTGATGTGTTATATGAAGTTGCATTGAACATGCAAGCGCAAGGTATGGATGACGTTGTCTTGGAAAAACTAGGATTAGAAGCACCTAAGGCTGATATGACTGGTTGGATTGACATGATTGAAGGCATTAAGCACTTATCAAAGCAAGTAAAAATTGCTTTGGTGGGTAAGTATGCTGATTTGCAAGATGCTTATATTTCGGTTAATGAAGCTTTGCGTGCTGGTGGTTATGCAGTGGATGCTGAAGTTGAGATTACACCAATTAATTCAGAAACAATCACAGATGAAAATGTTGAAGAACTTTTGGGTTATGCCGATGGTGTCATGGTACCAGGTGGCTTTGGTCAACGTGGAACTGAAGGTAAGATTGCTGCGATTAAATATGCCCGTGAGAACAATGTACCGTTCTTAGGTGTATGTTTGGGAATGCAAATGGCCAGTGTTGAATTTGCACGGAATGTCCTAGGGCATGCTGATGCTAACTCAATTGAATTAGACCCAGAAACAAGCACACCTGTGATTGCCTTGATGGATGATCAACAAGAAGTGACTGAAGTTGGTGGTACATTACGTTTGGGCTTGTATACAAATGAGCTTAAGCCTGGAACTAAGGCGCACGAATTGTATGGTCAAGATGAAATTGAACAACGTCATCGTCATCGTTATGAATTTAACACGACGTACCGTCAAGAATTCGAAGATGCTGGAATGGTCTTTTCTGGTGTATCACCTGATGGCAGCTTAATGGAAATTATTGAATTGCCTGAAAATGATTTCTTTATGGCTGATCAAGCACATCCAGAATTCCAATCACGACCTAATCATGCGGAACCACTTTACCAAGGATTTATCAGTGCAGCTTTGAAGCGCCACGAAGCAAACAACTAAAATTGACATAGTTTTGAAACAATTGTTATAATAAAGAAATGATAAAAAGTCGACCTCTTTTAATCAGGCCGACTTTTTACTATACATAGTTTAGAAATCCGTGATTGTTTACGAGAAGTTTAAGCATTTTAAAATGACTGTAAATTATGCGGTCATATGCGGTAAACTATAATAAGTAAAATTTAGTTATGAAGTGTAACTAATTAAACGCATGTGTATCGACCCTAATACAGGTGTGAACGTGCTTTGGCGTTAGTCAAAGCCAGGGGAATAATGATAATAAACTTTAGTAGAGGTCTGAGATACTCTAGTCAAGGAGAAATATTATGAAGAAATTAGTCATTCATGGTGGACGTCGCCTTAGCGGTGAGGTCACAATTGGTGGTGCCAAAAATTCGACAGTGGCGTTGATTCCAGCTGCCATTTTATCTGAAGATCCAGTCCACTTTGATGGAATGCCTGACATTTTAGATGTGTATAACTTGCAATTAATTTTGGAATCGATGAATGTTTCATCAACTTTCCAAGATGGTCAGTTAATGATTGACCCAACGCAAATCGTTGAAGCAGAATTACCATCAACAGCCATTAAGAGTTTACGTGCTTCGTATTACTTCATGGGTTCATTGTTAGGACGTTTTGGACGTGCAACAGTGACTTTCCCAGGTGGTGATAACATTGGACCGCGCCCAATCGATCAACACATTAAAGGTTTTGAAGCATTAGGTGCAACTGTGACGGAAGCTAATGATACAATTCATATCGTTGCTGAAAATGGGCTAAAGGGTGCGCATATCTTCTTAGATATGGTATCAGTTGGTGCAACAATGAACATTATTTTAGCGGCCGTTCATGCTGAAGGTGTGACTGTGATTGAAAATGCAGCCAAAGAGCCTGAAATTATTGATTTGGCAACTTTCTTGAACAATATGGGTGCTAAAATCCGTGGCGTTGGAACGGATACAATCCGTATTACAGGTGTTGAACACTTAGGTTCTGAAACAACCCATACTACGATTCCAGACCGTATTGAAGCTGGAACTTATTTGTCTTTGGCAGCAGCTCAAGGTGATGGCGTTTTGGTGAAGAATGTTATTCCAGAACACTTAGAAGCATTTATTTCAAAGATGATTGAAATGGGTGTTGAGTTAGATGTGCGTGAAGACAGTATTTATGTACCAAAATCAGATAAGTTGAAGCCAATCACAATTAAGACGGCACCTTATCCTAGTTTTGCGACTGATTTGCAACAACCAATCACGCCGCTTTTGGGAACAATTCCTGGAACAAGTGCTATTCATGAAACGATTTATCCTGAGCGTACACGTCATGTGCCTGAGCTTAATAAGCTTGGAATGGATATTTCGACTGAGGAAGAAGGCATTATCGAAATCAACCCTAGTCATGAATTGCATGGAACTGAAGTTGCCGCGGAAGAAATTCGAGCAGGTGCTTCACTTGTGATTGCTGGATTGATGGCTGATGGTGTGACTGAAGTGACCAATGCTGAACACGTTTTGCGTGGTTATGATCGACTAATTCATAAATTGACGATGTTGAATGCTGATATTCAAATTGAAGACGACTTCTAAATTTATACAAAATAACCGATAAACCGTTTGGTTTACCGGTTATTTTTAATTTAAAAGCGAATTCCCTTGATAAATTAGCGGTAACAAGATAGAATAGACAAGTTACATTTAGAACAGTTAACTGCCAAGGGTCGGCGCAGTACGGACACCGGATTGTGTTTAGCATGATACTTGATCAGTTAGCTACGAGACAAAAAGATGATGATAGAGACTATCATCCTGGAGGATATATTTTGAAGTTTGCAGAATTAGGTCTATCAGAAGACCTCTTAACAGCCATTACAAAGCAAGGCTACGAAGAAGCTACACCAATCCAAGAAAAGACAATTCCATTGATTTTAGATGGAAAAGACGTGATTGGACAAGCTCAAACAGGAACTGGTAAAACCGCAGCATTTGGTTTGCCAATTTTACAAATGCTTGATGAGAATATCTCAAAGCCTCAAGCACTTGTTGTTTCACCAACTCGTGAGTTGGCGATTCAAACCCAAGACGAAATTTTCAAATTAGGACGCGACAAGCATGTACGTGTGCAAGCTGTCTTTGGTGGTGCTGATATTCGCCGTCAAATCAACGGTTTGAAGCATGGTGCACAAGTTGTTGTTGGAACACCAGGACGTCTACTTGACCACATCAACCGTGGAACAGTAGATTTGTCACATGTCCAAACACTTGTTTTGGATGAAGCTGACGAAATGTTGAACATGGGATTCTTGGATGATATTGAATCAATCCTAAAGGCAGTGCCAGACAAGCGTCAAACATTGCTATTCTCAGCAACAATGCCAGCTGCGATTAAGCGTATTGGGGTCCAATTCATGAAGGATCCAGTTCACGTACAAATTGAAGCTAAGGAATTGACAACTGATTTAGTTGACCAATACTACGTAAAGGTTCGTGAAAACGAAAAGTTTGATACCCTTACACGTATTTTGGACGTACAAAACCCACAATTGGCCATCATGTTTGGACGTACAAAGCGTCGTGTTGATGAATTAACGCGTGGACTTGAGTTGCGTGGTTACAATGCTGCCGGAATTCACGGTGACTTAACCCAACAAAAGCGTTCACAAGTTTTGAAGCAATTCAAGAATGGTGAAATTAACATTTTGGTTGCAACTGATGTTGCGGCCCGTGGTTTGGACGTTTCAGGTGTTGATTACGTTTATAACTTTGATATTCCACAAGATTCAGAATCATATGTTCACCGTATCGGCCGTACTGGTCGTGCCGGACACAATGGTACTTCAGTAACCTTTGTGACAAATGCAGAGATGGACTACTTGAAGGACATTGAAAAGTTAACTAAGAAGCGTATGCAAACTTTGAAGCCTGCTACTAAGGAAGAAGCTGTTGCTGGTCGTCTTTCACAAGCTGGTGATAAGGTTGAAAAGTTAATCAAGCAAGCTGATCCAGATTTGGCTGAAGATGAAGTAAATGCTTTGGTTGAAAAGTATGATGCGCAAACATTGGCAGCTGCATTGCTAGGATCTGTCGCTGATATTAACGAAATGGATACACCATTCTCACTATCACGCGAACGTCCACTTCCACGTAAGCGTTACGGAAATGGTGGTAACGGTGGTGGAAACCGTCGTCGCAATGGTAACGGTGGTGGATATCGTGGTGGAAACCGTAATGGTGGTGGATACCGCGGTGGAAATCGTAATGGTGGTAACGGTGGCGGACGCCGCTCAAACGATCGTGATGGACGTCGTTCATCAAACAACGGTGATCGTCGTAATGGTAACGGTGGTGGACAATCACGCCGTTCACGTGATTTCGTGATCAAAAACAAAGATTAATTGAAAAGGCATAACCAAATTTATTTTTGGTTATGCTTTTTTTAAACCCAAAATTTATTGCAAGATTTAATTCTAAATAGCGTATAATAGATAAAAATAAGGAGGCGTTTATGATTATTGGTATTGGTACAGATGTACAAACCATTAGTGCCATGGCACAAACTGCTAGTCGAACGCCACGGACCATTGATGCGATTCTAACTGAAAAAGAACGCCAAATTTTTGATCAACGTAAAGGTAAACATCAAATTGAATTTTTGGCAGGTCGTTTTTCCATTAAAGAAGCATTTAGCAAGGCTTTGGGAACAGGCATTAGTCGTGGTGTTGGCTTTTTAGATATCGAAGTATTAGTAGGGGCAAATGGTGAGCCCATTTTAACAAAGGCGCCGTTGAACGAGGGGGTTCAGGCACACCTTTCAATTTCACATACAGGGGATTTAGTACATAGTTTAGTTGTATTGGAGCAAGACATGACAAGTAATCACATGAATCAGCCGATTGCAAAACATCGGCCAGCATGGATTGAGGTTTCAGCTGAAGCACTCAAGCATAATATTGCGTATATTAAAGCGTTAACGCAAACAAAAAAGGTTTGCGCTGTTGTTAAAGCCAATGCTTATGGGCATGGGTTAGAAGTGGTTGTACCTGTGTTACAGGCGCAAGGCGTGGATGCATTTGCTGTTGCAACCATGGATGAAGGGATTTGGTTGCGCGACTTTGGTGTGACCCAACCCATTTTAATTTTAGGAGTAACACCAGCACATTATATTGATACGGTGGCAGAATATGACCTAACACCAGTGGTGCCAAGTTTAGAGTGGTTAGAAAGTGCACTAAATGTATTACCACATGGTGATACATTAAAGCTGTCAGTTGCGGTTGATTCTGGTATGGGACGCATTGGTATTCGCGATCACGCAGAATTAGCAGCGGTGGTGGCATTGATTGCAAGTCGTTCAGATTTGACTTTCGAATCAATTTGGACCCATTTTGCAACAGCGGATACAACAAATGTCGATTATTTTGAACAGCAGCTTCAAAATTGGCATGATTTGGTTGATGATCAGGCGATTCCAGAAAGTACATGGCGCCATTTAGCTAATTCAGGAACGTCATTGTGGCATGAATTACCTAGTCATGATATGATTCGTTTGGGTGCAGGTATGTATGGATTTGATCCATCACAAGGTGACTTGCCAAATCGTGATTTAATGCCTGTGATGTCGGTGAAAGCTGAACTCGTACATGTTAAAGAAGTACCAGCTGGTAGTTCGATTTCATATGGGGCAACCTATACCACGACAGAAAAGGAATGGATTGGGACTTTGCCGATTGGGTATGCAGATGGTTATCCACGCGCAATGCAAGGTATGACTGGATTGTTACCAGATGGACGCCGGGTTGAAGTTATTGGTCGGATTGCGATGGATCAGTGCATGGTGCGTTTGCCAGAAGCGTTACCAGTTGGGACGGTTGTCACATTGCTGGGACAAGTTCAAGATGAAAAAATTACATTAAATGATATGGCGACACAAGCTGGCACAATTCCATATGAAATGGCAACCAGTATGGCGCAACGTTTACCACGCCAATTAGTTGATTAGGAGTTTTAGATGGGAAAACATGTCGAGATAAAACGTGGTGATATTTTCTTTGCAGAATTATCACCTTTTGTCGGATCTGAGCAAGGGGGACAACGACCTGTCGTGATTGTGCAAAATGATGTTGGAAATCATCATGCACCAACCGTAATCGTGGTACCCATTACTGCTCAAATTGACAAACCAAAGTTACCAACACATGTCGGATTGCCTGCGACGATTGAAAATACAGGTATTAATAAGGATTCTGTTTTGTTGGGGGAACAGGTTCGTACGATTGATAAACGCCGTTTACAAGATAAAATCGGTGAAATTCCGCAAGCAATCATGACGGATGTTAATCAAGCATTAGTGATTAGTTTAGGTTTAGCATAAATAAAAAGGCATTGGGGCGGTTAACCAATGCCTTTTCATATTTTAAAGTAAGAAAAGGAGTAACCAATGGTTGAAACGAATGAATGGCAACAAGAACAAGCGCGTTTAAATCAAGTTTCTGATGAAATTGAAGCGCAGTTGGTTACGGCAAACAAAGATTTTGAACAAGCCCATGCTGAAACCTATGCGGTTGAAACAAATTATGGGGCCAACACATCAATCAATACATTTGAAGAAGATGATGCGATGGAGACCAACGCCGAAATTCAGCAACAACGAAATATTGTGGCACGTGTAACTGAAACTGAACAAATTATGGCCAAGATGGTCACAACCTTGCACAGTTTACAAGCAAGTCCCTATTTTGGACGTGTCGATATTCTTGAAGACGGCGATCCAGATACACTGTACATTGGTTTAGCATCATTGCAGGATGATCAGGGCGATTTTTTGATTAACGATTGGCGGGCGCCAATTAGCGGAATTTATTATAATGGGGCGCTAGGACCAGTCAGTTATCCGACACCAATGGGTGACCAAAAGGCTGATTTAAAAAAGAAACGTCAATATACGATTGAAGGACGGCATATCATTAATATGTTCGATACTGATGTCACAATTGGTGACGAAATGTTGCAATATGCTTTAGGGCAGCAAAATGATGCCACCATGCATAATATTGTTGCGACGATTCAGCAAGAACAAAATCAAATTATTCGTGATACAACCAGTGATTTAATGGTGGTCCAAGGGGTAGCCGGTTCTGGAAAGACATCAGCGATTCTCCAACGCATTGCCTTTTTACTGTTTCATGCGCGTGAAAATTTGAATTCAGATCAAATTGTCTTGTTCTCACCCAATCGTTTATTCTCAAGTTATATCGCAGATGTTTTGCCATCGCTTGGTGAGCGAAACATGCGACAAGTGACGATGAGTGAGTTTTTGAGTGCGCGTTTGCAAGGATTAACGGTGCAAACGTTGTTTAATCAATATGAACAAGATCAAGAACGGCCGCAAGCAATTCGACAACAACTACAACAAGCACTTGAATCTGCTGATTTAGCAGATGCGTTAGCAAATTATTTAACACAATTAGCAGCACCAGAGATTGCCTTTGTGGATGTGTATTTCCAAGGTGAAGTTTGGTTTAGTAAAGATGATTTTGTAACGTATTTTAAAACATTGCCAACGGCTTATGCCATGATGGATCGTATTATTCAAACGAAACAGCATTTCTTAGAAGTTTTACAAACACAAATATTAGATTTACGTCAAGCTGATTGGGTCCTTGATGCATTAAATCAACTCGATGATGCAGAATATCATCGTTTGTTGGATGAAGATATTGATGCTTTGGTACAAGCGGATGTGAATATGGATGAGACCGTAGACCAGGTTGCGACTGCTTATTTGAAAGAGGTCTTCCAGCCCTTGGATGATGCGATTTATAATTCACAATTTATTGATATTTATCAACAGTTCTCTGACTTTTTGCAGTATTTGGCTCGCACTGAGTATGCTGGTATTGAACAAAAATGGTGGATGACGAAAGAGCAACGTTTTGCACACCAATTAGAACAGCATGCTATTGATTATGAAGATGTCGTGCCAGTTCTCTACCTGCGTGATTTGATGACTGGTAGTGGGACGAATCAGTTTATGCAATATGTCTTCGTGGATGAGATGCAAGATTATGCGATGTTGCAAATGTTGTATTTGAAACACGCCTTTCCATATGCTAAGTTCACGTTACTGGGGGATGCTGAACAAGCCCTATTTAGAGCTGTTCAAACGCCTGAAAGTTTAATGCAGGCCTATCAAGATGCTTTCCAAGTTAAAAAGCATCGCTTAATTAAGCTCAATAAATCTTATCGTTCAACACAACAAATTATGAATTTTGCTAAAGCGTTGTTACCAGATGGTGCTGACATTCAAACTTTCCAACGGCCAGGGACCAAGCCACAAATTCGTCAGGTTGAAGCATCACAGGTTGCAACTACTTTGGCAGACATGGTCCATCAATTACAAACAACGCAAAAGACCATTGCGATTTTGACGAAAACACAGACACAAGCAGAAACAGTCAGTGTTGACTTAACAGACCAAGGCATTGACCATCAGCTCTTAGATGCAGATGATCGTAGTCGCCAAGCCGATATTTTGGTGATGCCAATTTATTTGGCAAAGGGCTTAGAATTTGATGCCGTAATTGGTTATGATGTCTCACAGATGAATTATCCAGATACGGATTCAACCGGTTTGTTATATACATTAGCTTCGCGTGCGATGCATGAGTTAATGATGATTAGTATTGGACCAGTGACGCAATTGATTAATGCCGTTGCGGACACCGTCGACATTATTGATTAGCGGTTGTTATCCTTTATAAAAAACTCTACAATGATAGAGATATAGCATTTATTAATAAAATGAGGAAATATAGATAATGGCAGAAAAAAAAGTACTTCTAACAGGTGATCGACCAACTGGAAAATTGCATATTGGGCACTATGTCGGCTCATTAAAGACCCGTGTGGAAATGCAAAATTCTGGTGATTACGATCCTTATATTATGATTGCGGACAAGCAAGCATTTACTGATAATGCGCGTAATCCAGAAAAAATTAAAAATTCATTGACTGAAGTGGCTTTGGATTATTTAGCAGTTGGACTTGATCCTAAGAAATCAACGATTTTTGTGCAAACAGCTGTGCCACAATTATCAGAATTAACAGAATACTTCATGAATTTGGTTTCAGTGGCGCGTTTGCAACGTAACCCAACGGTGAAGGCTGAAATTCAACAAAAAGGATTTGGAGAAAGTATTCCGGCTGGATTCTTTAACTACCCTGTTTCACAAGCAGCCGATATTGCGATGTTCAAGGGGCAAGTGGTTCCGGTTGGGGATGATCAAGAACCCATGTTGGAGCAAACCCGTGAACTGGTTCGTGCCTTTAACCATTATTATGGCGAAGGTATTTTGGTAGAACCTGAAGGTATTTTCCCACCTAAGGGGCAAGGCCGTTTACCTGGTTTGGATGGTAACGCTAAGATGTCAAAGTCATTGGGCAACTGCATTTATTTGAGTGACAGTGCTGATGAGCTTTGGAATCGTGTCCGTTCAATGTATACGGATCCAGAACACGTCCAAGTGAGCGATCCAGGACACGTTGAAGGTAATATGGTCTTTACTTACTTGGATGTCTTTGATTCTGATAAGGCTCAAGTTGAAACGCTTAAAGATCAGTATCGTGCTGGTGGTTTAGGTGATATGAAGATTAAGAAATATTTGTTTGAAGTTCTAGATGCTGAATTAGCACCAATTCGTGAGCGTCGTGAGACTTTTGCAGAAGATCGTCCTGCCGTTTTGAAGATGTTGGCAGAAGGTTCAGAACAAGCTCGTCAAACAGCAGATGAAACGATGCGCGAAGTGCGAGCAGCAATGGGCATTAATTACTGGGGTTAGGTGATAAAAGAGGTACCGTATGAATTATTTAGCAGTGATTGATTTGGGATCAAATTCAACGCGCATGGTAATTGAAGAACTTGATGAGAGCGGCCAATTTACCGAGATTAAGCATCGTAAAATTGATACGCGAATGGCACAAGGAATGGATCAAAATGGTGGTAATTTAACATCAGATGCGATGAAGCGAGTGCTAGAGGCTTTGGTTATTTTTCAAAAGGAATATGAAGCATATCCTGAAATTGAGATTGAAGGCATTGCCACAGCAGCGGTACGTGAAGCAAATAATCAAGCCGATTTTTTGGCGCAAGTTTATGACACAATTGGTGTTGATATTCGTGTACTGACTGGTGATCAAGAAGCTTATTATGACTATCTGGGTGCCATGTGCGCATTAGATGTTGATAATGCTTGGCTGTTAGATACTGGTGGTGCCAGTGTTGAATTAGTTGGGATTGAAGACCGGATGGCGGCTAATTTTATTAGTTTGCCTTTTGGCGCTGTGAATTTATCGGAAAAGTTTCAATTAAATGAAGACACGATTGATGCTGATAAATTAGAAGCCGCAACGGATTATGTAGAGACGCAATACGAGCGTTTGCCATGGATTAACGAAGCCCAAGAAGCAGAAGCTTTGCCAATTATTTTATTAGGTGGTGCCAATCGTTCATTAGCGCGTTTAGATCGTTTACGCCAAGGCTATGATATGTCACAAGATTTTCACGGATATACCATGTCAGCTGATGCGGTTTTAAAAACTTTTCATGAGATGACCAATGCCTCACGCCAAGAACGTGAAGCTGTCTTGGGCGAAGAAGCTAATCGTGCTGATATTATTGTGAGTGGTTTACTACCATTGATGGCATTGATTCAAGCAACGAATGCAAAAGAAGTTATTTTTTCGGCATCGGGTGTGCGTGAAGGACTATTGCAAGAATATCGCATGTCTTTGGATTCAGAATAAAGAAAAGTACCATCATGTTGATGGTACTTTTTTTCTAATTTGATTAACGCTAGTATTCGATATTAAAATGCTATAATATAAAGGGTATATATTATGAAGATTTTGGAGATGACATCATGGTCAAACAACTAAATGAAGGTATTTTGAAAGAAGTCATTGTTAAGCGACCAGCTGATAGTTACAAGGGTGACTATGGGCATGTATTGCTCATTGGTGGTGACAAGCAATATGGGGGTGCCATTACGATGGCCGCACAAGCCGCTGTTTCATCAGGGGCTGGGTTAGTAACGGTTGCTTCAGATAGTGTTAATCGAAGTGCACTTCACAGTCGCGTCCCAGAGGCAATGTTTGTCGATTGGTCTGACTTGGAAGTCTTAATGGAACAAATTGACCGCAGCGATGTTGTGTTGCTCGGGTCAGGAATGGGTTTGAGTGAATACGCTGTTTCTTTGGTGAAGCGCGTCTTAATGCAAGTGAGTTCAAAACAAGTTTTGGTTGTAGATGGCTCAGCTTTAACGATTGTAGCTCAAGAAAACTTGATGTTTCCACGTGAGACGTTCACGATTGCGACACCGCATCAGGTTGAATGGGAACGTTTGAGTAAGATTCAACTAAATTATCAACATGAAATTCAAATGAATGATGTGCAGCGTCAAATGTTGAATATTGATATTTTGGTCTTAAAGCAGCATCATACAGTTATTTACAGTAGTGATGGTCAGACTGAATTAGAGCAAGGTGGCCCTTACCAAGCTGTGGGTGGCATGGGAGATGTCTTGGCCGGTATTATTGCGGCCTTTGTGGGACAGTTTAAATTTAATATGACGCAAACGGTTGAAGCTGCAGTTTATGCGCATACTGCATTAGCTGATCAGATGGCAGCCTATAATTATATTGTTCGACCATCATTGTTAGCAGATGGAATGGCGAACTTTATGGCGCGTTATCAGAGTAATTTTGATTAATTAAAGGAGCAGTCACGAATAGTGGCTGTTTTTTTTGGAATGCGTTAGGCGAAAAACCGAAAATAGCGTATAATGATTAGCAAATAGACATTGGAGGATCACTGATTTATGGTTAAAGCAACAGAATGGTTGGCTAAGTCACTAACTTATGAAGATGACTTGCTTGCTGATTTAGAAGAAATGATTTCAATTAAGTCTGTCCGTGACGATGCGGCAGCAACTGAAGATGCCCCATTGGGACCTGGACCTAAAGCTGCTTTGGACAAGTTTTTAGAAATTGCAGAACGCGATGGTTTCCGTACTGGTAATTATAAGAATTTGGTCGCCTATGCTGAATTGGGACCAGAAGATGCTGAAGAATCAGTGGCCATTATCGGACATTTAGATGTTATGCCAGCTGGTGACGGTTGGACTAAAGACCCTTGGACACCTGTTATCGAAGATGGTCGTCTTTATGGTCGTGGATCTTCTGACGATAAGGGACCTACATTTGCGGGTTACTATGCAATGAAGATGCTTAAGGATATGGAAGTGCCATTGACCCGTAAGTTGGTCTTCATGGTTGGAATTGATGAAGAATCTGACTGGACTGGTATGGATGATTTCTTGGCTGAATATGGTGAACCAACCATGGGATTCTCACCTGATGCTGAATTCCCAATTATCAATGGTGAAAAGGGAAATAATTCAGTTGTCGCTCGTTTTGCTGGCACAAATGAAGGATCAACCCGTTTGATTTCATTTACTGCTGGTGAACGTCCAAACATGGTTCCTGGAACAGCTAAGGCCGTTGTTGAAACGGAAGATGCTGAAGCCTTGGTTGAGAAAATGAATGCTTATCTAGCTGAAGAATCACGTGTTAAGGGTGAAGCTGAAATTTCAGGTAACCAAATTGACTTTACATTCTTTGGTCGCCAAGTTCACGGTGCCATGCCTGAAACAGGTGAAAATGCTGGAACTTACTTAGCTAACTTCTTGAAGGAAGCTGATTTTGGTGGCAACGCGCAAGGCTTCTTAGACTTCTTGGGTGGTGCTTTGCATGATGACACACAAGCTAATAAGATTGGTGCTGCTAAGCATGATGATTTGATGGGTGATTTGTCAATGAACGTTGGAATCCAACGTTTCACTGATGGTGAAGATGGGTTCATTAACATGAACTTCCGTTACCCACAGAATACAGATGCTGAAACAATTGCTGCGGCAGTTAGTGCAGCGCTTCCTGAAACATTTGATGCGACGGCTGAAAATGAAGGTCATGCAATGGTTCCTCATTATGTGCCAGGGGATGACCCAATTGTTGCCACATTGTTAGATGTTTACCGTGATCACACAGGTATGCCTGCTGGTGAAAACGTCATTGGTGGTGGAACATTTGGTCGTTTGTTGAAGCGTGGTGTTGCCTTTGGTGCCATGTTTGAAGGTGTACCAGATACAATGCATCAAGCTGATGAATTCTTCCCTGTTGTTGATTTGACACGTGCTATGGCTATTTTTGCTCATGCAATGAATGATTTAGCAACTGACTAATTTATGAAAAAGTAAAGACACGCTCATCATGAGCGTGTCTTTTTTTATAGATTTCTTTAGGATTAAAGAGAATTAGGTGATTGTTAATTATTAATGATAGAATAAAGAATACCGTGATGGAGCGAGAAAATTGGATAAGACCAACGTGTTTTATGAGTTTTTTAAGCAACCTCGCGGTAAAATTAAGATAATAAATTTACACAGTAAAGGGGAATTGACATGAAAATGACGCAAAAGCTTGCTGGTTTATTAGTTGTCGCAACCTTATTAGGTGGTGTTGCGCAGGTAACGACCACACAGACCAATGCCTTTGCCTCAGAATCAGTAGAAGGCGTTCAAACGCGAGCACTTTCTAAGCCATATGTTGTGTATGGGGCTGGTACACGTCAAAAGACACAAACTGCACAAACATTAGGGATTAGCAATAATTATCAAAAGCTCACGACGACTGGAGCTGATGCCAAATACATTGGCTTAACTGGCATCAGTAATGAGGCAATGATTAGTTCCGTTTCGCTTGCACCAGCTGAGCCTAAAACCGGAACTTTAGTGAATATTGAACCGTTTGAAGGAAAAAATAACATCACTAAAGTGACGGCACAGCAATATGCGATGGCAGCCACAATGGCGGGCGTCGACGATGTTATTATTACGGTGACTGCCGATAAGCCAGTGTCAGGTGAAGCGGCTTTGGCAGGTGTGTATAAAGCTTTGGATACAGATGGGATTGCATTGAATCAACAAAATACGAATGCAGCCAACAATGTGCTGGAAGCGACAACACAAGTGTTAGACACACAAGGCGAAAAGAGTGATTCGAAATATGCTGGTAAATTAACGGCGGCCGTGACTAATACGGCGAGTGAACTTGCTGACCGCAAACAACAAGGTGATAACATTGACATTAATGTCATTATTAATCAATTAACGGTTAATTTGGAACAAAATGATTTGGGGGACAAAGTGTCTGATGAGCAAGTTAATCAAATTGCCACAGCCCTACAATCAGTGAATGAGGCGCCTATTTCAAATTCGAGTGATTTCGTGAAGAGTTCGGCTAAGTTGTCAGATAAACTTACCAAATCAACTGGGGATGTTATGGCTAAAGCGCATGATTTTGCCAATTCAAAAGATGCGCATAATGCATCGAATTGGTTTGTGACGCATATTTGGGAACCTGTCTTTAACTTCTTTTCATCGCTTTTTAACTAGTTTTTGTACATACCAAAAACTTACAGGAGAGTATTTGTGGCATTCGATACAAAGAGATTACAAAACTGCCTACCTGATGTAAAATTGTATGCATTTGATGAAATTGATTCGACAAGTTTATTTGCGAAACGTTTGCTGAACGAAACGAACCAACCAATGTCAAAAATACCGGCGTTAATTCTAGCGAATCGACAGACCAATGGGTATGGCCGTCGAGATCGGCAATTTTACTCACCAGCAGATGTGGGTGTGTATATGACAATGTTAGTGCCGATGACTGAAAATCAATTACATGAGCCAGGAACCATGACGCTCAACCTAGCAGTTGCAGTTCAGCAAGTTGTGCAAAAACAATTAGGCGTTAATTTAGCAATTAAATGGGTAAATGATTTATATCAAGGACAACGCAAAGTAACAGGTATTTTGGTTGAAATGCTCCAAATGCCAACGCAGCAAATGCAAGGGATTGCAGCGATTGGGATTGGGATGAATTTAAATCCAACGGTTTTTCCAAATGAATTACAAGCAAAAGCTGGTGCAATTACATCAGCACATGTGGATCGTGAAGGATTGGTTGCAGGGCTATTTGAAGCTTGTTTACAAAATCTAACGCTGCCTTTTAGTGCAGTGCGGGATTATTATTTAGATCATAGTTTGGTTTTGAATCAAACGGTTGAATTGGTTAGGGGGAAGCAAACAATTCAAGGTCGGGTTGTTGATATTGATACAGAGGGGCGGCTTATTTTAATATCACAGCAACAACGCTATCAGTTTTCTGCTGGCGAAATTACAAAAGTCAATTTAACATAATGGGGTATGAATGATGAAGTTAAGAACGCTAACATTAGCGGCAATGTTTGCTGCAATTATTAGTATTATTGCGCCGTTTGCCATTCCAATGGGGTTAGTACCATTAAGCTTGCAGACGTTAATTGTGCCATTAGTGGCAAGTCTGACGACGCCACGAATTGCTTTGCTAGCCGTACTCGGTTACTTAGCAGTCGGCTTGGCAGGATTGCCTGTATTTGCAGGCTTTCAAGGTGGCTTGGGCGCATTTGTGGGGCCAACTGGCGGTTATTTGTTAGCCATGTTGGTTTTTCCATTAATTATTAGTCCGTTGATGCAGCGTGTTAATCAACCATGGATGTTAGTGCTCAGCACGGGCATCGCAGCGGTTGTGCAACTGGCATTAGGAACAGTCTGGTTAGCCCTTGCAGCTAATTTATCGCTGGAAGTAGCCATGTCGACTGGATTTATCGCTTTCTTAGCGCCATTATTTATTAAATGGATGTTAGTTGTCTTAATTAACTTAGGAATTAAACGGTCAATTCACTTACCAATTGCGTAAGGATGATGCATTGGCCTAGGAGACTTATTTTGGAACGAAAAGTGTTTGTCGTCACGGGAAATACCGGAACTGGTAAAACGTCAGTGACGAAATATCTAAATGATTTTTTTGAAATGCCCAAGGTGATTACGCATACAACGCGTAAGCCACGTGAAGGCGAAATGGACCAAGTTGATTATTACTTTGAATCAGCTGATTCATTTAAACAAAATCATTTCTTAGAACAAGTAGATTACAATGGCAATCAATATGGTTCATCAAAGGAAGGCTTGGAGCGTGCGTTTGAAAAGAACCCTTTGATTACCATTGTTTTAGATACAAAAGGGGCAGCGACTTACTTGGAAGCTTTGCCTGAAGATGAAGTCGTTGTGATGTATCTAACGGTATCAAAGGAACGGGATCTCTATCAACGTTTGGTAAAACGTGGAGATGACGTTCAATCAATTAACAGTCGCTTAAGTAGTGAGGAATTTGTGCGCGATGCACAACTACCCGCTGCGTTAGCGGCCAAGGCCCATGTTGTCGTGAATGATGATTGGGAAGAAACAAAAAGAAAAGTGGATGCGATTGTTAAGCAAGCCATCCAACCAAAAGTAGATTAAGATAAGGAGGTCCTTTTATGGAGAAACGGACACCCCCATTCATTACGCCAGTTGCGTTAGTATCAATGATTTTAGCGTTGAGTGCTGGAAATGCAGTTGTGAATGTGACCACCAATACCCGAAATGGTGGGCCAACTAGAGCCCAGGTTTCATCTCAAAAAAAGGCAGAATCTGAAAGTGTATCGCGGCGTGAAGCCAGTGAATCTGAATCAAAAGCTTCTGAGTCTTCTAATGTTGATGAAGAAGTTTCAAGTCAAAGTAGTTCGGAACCAGTATCAAGTAGTTCAGAAGCATCTGAAAATTCACAAAGCTCAGAATCAGATCGTTCATCAAGTAGCTCAGATGGTTCATCTGAAGCAAGTTCGTCGAGTGATGATGCACAAAGCAGTAGCCAATCTACGCCAGCTTCAAGTAGTAGTAATGTAGATGGTAATAACCAAGGAGGTGATCGTTAATTATGTTATCAGCACTTGATTTAATTAATCACTACCTCGGTTATTTAAATGTGAATCCTAAATTGAAAGGGCGCATTTATACCGTATTAGCAGCAGTCGGAAGTAGTTATATTCTGTATTTGGCGTATTCATATCTCAGTAATAAGGCGTATGTTCGTGGCAGTCTCATTTTATTAGCGTTCCTTGGGATTCTGTATTTTACAGCGGTAAATTTCTTTTATTATTTCACGGATAAGGCACCAAAATGGGATGTATCGCCAAAGATTGCCAAAGTATTAGGAACACCGCAAGAAGCAGCTGATGAAGCTATACCAGCTGGTGGCGTGCAGTTCGTGCCATCAAATGGCTTGTATGCTAGTAATGAAGTATTGCCGGCGACTTTGAAGCTTGACGCTGGGATGGAAGCAGAGTTAGCAACGATTGCTTCGCAAATCACACAAAGTCATTTGGCAGATGATAATTATGATGGTTTATCAGAGAATCAACAAATGAATCTCTTGTCACAAGGGCAAACGAAGGTCTATGCAACGGGGGACGGGGCACCATTACCTTATTACCGTTTAGAGCAAGATGCCGATGGATTGGCCATTTATGGTGGGATCAATGAAATGTCAGCTAAACGTTTAGGTTTGGTGACTGAAGTTGGACTCCAACCAATAGCGGAAGCTGCCAAAAAATACAACTTGTATGTTGCGACTGCTGTAATTAAGGGTGGTTTAGCGCACGTGAAAGGTCGAGCTGGTCTGACTGAAATTCAAGACCCGTACGAATTACACGTAGAATTAGCATACAAACCTAAATAGTAAAACGTTTTTAACGGATATACTTAAAAAAGTATGAGAAATTGGTCGGGTTTTGATTAATTTTTGTTTGACAAAAAGTAACCTTAGAGATTAAGATAAATTTAGTACAACAATTAGATGTAAGTACGTTTCCCGGTGCGGCTGACTAGCTGTATCGGGTTACTTTGTAATTATTTGGCAAATCTTGGCTAGATAATATTATTTTTAGGAGGATACCCTGATGTCAATGATCGAGTTTAAAGATGTCGAAAAGTATTATGGAGATTTCCATGCTTTACATGATATCAATTTAGAAGTTGAAGCAGGTGAAACTGTGGTGTTACTTGGACCTTCTGGTTCCGGAAAATCGACCTTAATTCGAACAATTAATGGTTTGGAGTCGATTGAAGGCGGACAATTAATTGTTAATAATCAAGATTTGGCCAATCCGAAAACGGATTTGAATCGTTTGCGTAAAGACGTTGGAATGGTGTTCCAACACTTTAATCTTTATGACAATAAAACGATTTTGGAAAATATTATGATTGCTCCCCGCTTGGTACTTAAGCGTGATGAAGCCGAAAATAAAGAAACAGCTATGGGCTTGTTGGAACGTGTTGGTTTGACTGATCAAGCCAATAAGTATCCTTCACAATTGTCAGGTGGACAAAAGCAACGTGTTGCGATTGCACGTTCACTTGCGATGAAGCCAAAGGCGCTTTTGTTTGACGAACCAACTTCAGCCTTGGACCCAGAAATGGTTAATGGTGTTTTGAAGATTATGCGTGAAATTGCGCAAGATTCATCAATGACAATGCTTGTTGTGACCCACGAAATGGGATTCGCCAAGCAAGTTGCAGACCGTGTTATCTTTATGGCTGATGGTAAGATCTTAGAAGATGCACCAACAGCTAAGTTCTTTGAACATCCAGAAGAAGAACGTGCACGTCAATTCTTGTCACAAATTGTGCATTAAGGAGGGCTTGGCAATGCAGATGAAGCAAGTAGCAGGAGCAGCGTTTAGCTTTTTTGCCGCGGGCTTGCTTATGAGTGGGGTTACACAAACAACCGTTCATGCTGCAAGTTCTGACAAAAATGAAACATACGAACGTATCCAAAAGACACACAAGATGAACTGGGGTGTTAAAGGGGATACTAAGTTGATGGGCTTGATGAATATCGAATCTGGTAAGCTAGAAGGATTTGATATTGATATGGCCAAAGAAATTACGAAGCGTGTTGATCCAAAGGCGAAGGTTGAATTAACGCAAATCACCTCTGGAACACGTGTACCAATGCTATTGAATGGTAATATTGATTCAATTATTGCCACAATGACTATTACACCTGAACGTGAAAAGGTTGTTGATTTCTCAGAACCATACTTCAATGCGGGTCAATCATTATTGGTTAAAAATAGTAGTGATGTTAAAAACATTAAGGATTTGGACCGTAAAGGCGCTCGTATTTTAGGGGTGCAAGGTTCAAATTCAATTGAAAATGTTAAAAAATTCGCACCAAAAGCACGGATTGTTGCTTTGCCTGATTATGCAACGGCTTTGACGGCTTTGCAGTCAGGACAAGGTGATGCGTTGACAACTGACAATGGTATTCTTTATGGAATGGCCGTTGATAACAAGGGTGTTAAGGTTGTTGGTGGTACCTTTACAACTGAACCATATGGAATTGCCGTTGATAAAGACAATCCTAAGTTGGTGAAGGCCATTAACGATGCCGTGGATGATATGAAGTCAGATGGAACATACGATAAGCTTGCTAAGAAGTGGTTTAATGATGTTCCTGGTATGGATTGGAAGGAGGTCGCTAAGTAATGTGGTCATTATTTACGAGTCACGCTAGCGAATTCCTAACTGGTTTTGGTTGGACGATTCTATCAAGTGTGATTGCTTTGATTGGTTCAACAATCCTAGGGTTAGGGTTTGCGCTCCTTCAAATCGTGCCAAATCGTTGGGCGAACTTAGTTGGAAAGATTTATATTGAAATTGTTCGTAATATTCCACTTTTGGTTATTACAATGTTCTTTTACGTCGTTGTGGCGAACATCTTCAAGTTGAATGGATTTATTTCAGGAACAATTGGGCTAACGCTCTATACGTCAGCCTTTATTGCCGAGACAATTCGTGCCGGAATTAACGCCGTTGATTCTGGACAATATGAAGGTGGTCGTGCCAATGGAATGTCTTGGTGGGAAACAATGCGTTACATCGTATTGCCACAAGCGATTCATTTGGTGATTCCACCTCTTGGAAATCAATTTGTGAATTTGATTAAGAATTCATCTGTCTTGGCTTTCGTGGCCGGACTTGATTTGATGTACCAAGCCAATATGATTTCACAATTGACTTTTGATACATTTAATCCATATATCATTGTTGCGATTTTCTACTTAATGCTAACGATGCCTTTGAGCTACTACATGCGTTACTTAGAAGAAAAGAATGCACATTAAGGAGGGGTTGAACGATGCAAGACTTTTTACAAGCATATTCATGGGTTAACATGCGTTTCCTCCTTAATGGATTGTGGATAACAATTGTCGTATCTGTGGTTTCAATTGCGTTTAGTTTCGTGATTGGCTCAATTTTGGGAACGATTCGCTACATGAAGATTAAGTATGTCTCAGAAATTGTTGGTTTCATTATCGATTTGATTCGAAACCTACCATTATTGTTGATCATTTTCTTCACGTATTTTGCCTTACCAAAGGTCGGAATTCACTTCAACGTTATGATTTCAACAATTGTCGCGATGACAATTTTCGAATCAGCGATGTTGGCTGAAATCGTCCGTTCTGGAATTAAGGCCGTTCCAACTGGTCAATTAGAAGGGGCCCGTGCGAATGGTTTGAGCTTCTACCAAGCTTTGTGGTACATCTTACTACCACAAGCTTATAAGAAGATGATTCCACCAATCGTGTCACAATTCGTTTCATTGATTAAGGATACGTCTTTGGCAACCATTATTATGTTGCCTGAAGTAACATTCCGTGCACAAACAATTTATGCACAAAAACCTGCACAGATCATTCCAATGTTCTTGATGCTTGCGATTTTGTACTTTATCTTGAACTTTACAATTTCACGAGTTGGAACATATATCGATCGCCGTATGGCTTCTTAATATAAACAAGTAAGACTAGACGTCAGTTTAGTCTTTTTTTGTGCCAAAAAAAAACAGGCCTAGCTAGACCTGTTTTGCTTTTTCATTATTCAAAATAAACACAAACCGTTTCAGGACCGTAGAAAGTATCATCAAGTAACGAAAGTGTGCCATCTTCAGCGTTAATCTCAAAGAGGGATAGTGTGTCTGAGAATTGATGTCCGACGACAATAAATTGACCAGAAGGATCAATATTAAAGTCACGTGGGAAATCCCCTGAAGTACTAATGCGTTGAATTAAGTCTAATGTGCGACCATCGTCAGTGACCTTATAAACTAACAAGGTGTTTGTGCCACGATTTGAAACATACAAGGTATTTGTTTTTTCATTAAAGCGAATCGCCGCACCGCTATTGAACTCAGTCCAATCTTCAGGTGTTGTAAAGTACTTTTCGACAAAGACTAAGTCACCTGAGTCCTTATATTCAAGGACTGAGACGCTACAATCTAATTCGCCAACTAAGTAGACGTATTGACCATTTGGATTGAAAATCAAGTGACGAGGACCTGTTCCCGGTTGGGCCTTGTAGATTGAACGTGTTGAAATTAAACCACTGTCTTCTACATCATAGAGATAAACTTGATCAGTTCCCAAATCACACACAATGAGACGACCGTCAGGGGTTAAGTCTGTGTAATGGATGTGTGGGGCATCTTGGTTTTCATGGGGACCTACTGGGTCACGATGATAGAAAGAAGTTGCTGGACCAACACCATGGTCTTCATTTAAAGCATAGACGTTCAACTCACCCTTGTGGTAGTTGGCACCATAAACTAATTGACGGTCTTCATCGAAGGCCACATAACAGACCGGTGCACCGGTCTCAAGGACCTTGTTAATGACCTGATAGTCACCGTTCTCATCGGCAGCATAAGCAGCAATACCACCCATACGTTCTTGATCATAGACAGCATAAATCGTGCCATCTTGCGCAGTTGTCAGATAAGTTGGATTGCTTTCTTTAGCTAACAATTGTAGATTTTGAAGTTGCTTCTTTTCAGTATCTAACTCAACGCGATAAATACCTTCACTATTCTTCTTCGTATATGTTCCAAGTAAAAATGTCTCAATCATCATTAAGCTCCTTTATATTGAAAGAAAAACCACCTAGCCAAGTTATCTTAGCTGGGTGGTTTTACTAAATGCCAAGATAAATCTGAAATGAATTATGTTGGTTGTGATTAATTGAAGAAACTGTCGTTTTCAAACTTTGGAATGATTTTTGTCCACATGGCAATTAATGAACCACAACCAAAGGCAGCAACAATCGTTCCAATTCCGACATTGGCCATACCTGATAGAACAAATGCCAAGATGACGAAAGCAATGTCTTGCCAACTACGAATCACATTGTATTCACCATGTAGTTGCTTTGTCAAAATAGGGGCAATTGAATCATAAGGCGCAGCACCCATGTTACCGGCCATATAAATAGCAGCTCCCAATGTGAAGAAAACAATTCCAACAACTAGGATAAGCAACTTACCGATGAATCCAGTATTTGCAATGCCCATGTGTTGCAAGATTGGTGTGAAGAATTGAATCAAAGCACCAACCAAAGTCATGTTAAGGATTGTTCCCCAACCAATGCTCGTTTTGTCATTAAGGAAAACGTATGCAAACAAAATTAAGTTTGTACCTAATTGCGTGACCCCCAAAGATAAATTCAATTTACCAGCCAAACCAATATTAAAAGCAGTAAATGGATCAACACCTAGACCACCAACACGTAATGTTGAGGCTCCAATACCGATGATCGCCAAACCAAGCAAAATATATGCAATCTGCACAAACTTTTTCATAAAAGTCCCTCCTATTTAATTACTAATGATTATAAAACAATAGATTTGCATAATCAATAAGACGCATGTGAAATAGATATTTAAAATTGATATAAAGTATCAAGAGGTGGCTTAAGGAAGGGGCTAAAATGGCTTGATATCGCGTAAAATTAGGTGAAATAGTGCACAGCAATTAAGCTTAAAATGAGAGCAGTAAGTATTGAAAACGTGTTTACATAGCCGTTAAGCGCTTCTTATATGAGAAAGTTATCATTGACAATTCACATTGTTAACGATATTATTGTCAAATAGCGAAAAGAACTCTCATAAAAATATGGTTGGGGGAAGGATAATGAAAAAAAGCATAGGAAAGCCGCTTGCCTTAGCAGCAGGATTCATGTTGGCTGGGACCGTATTGGCCCAGGCAACGGCAAGCGCAGATGAAGAAGAAGGTAAGTACAAGCCAATTACGTGGGCTGAAAATGCACCATTGAGCTCAATGGACCCATCTAAGGTTACGGCAGCGATTGACTTTGACGGATTGACAGCTACAAATGATGGTTTGTTCCGTGCCGATAAGAACAACAAGCCACAACCGGCCTTAGCAGAATCATATGAAGTTAGTGATGATGGTTTGCATTATACATTTAAGCTCCGTAAGGGAGCTGAATGGTCAAATGGGACACCAATTACAGCGAATGACTTTGTCTATGGATGGCAACGTACGAATGATCCAAAGACGGCATCACAATATGCATACCTATTCTCAGGAATTAAGAATGCTGATGCGATTCAAAATGGTAAAGAAAAAGACCTTTCAAAGTTAGGGGTTAAAGCTGAAGATGATCATACCTTGAAGGTTGATTTGGAAAAGCCTTTACCACAATTGATTTCAATGCTACCAATGGCACCATTTTTCCCACAAAACGAAGCGTTTGTGAAAGAAGTGGGTGCTAAGTATGGTACGCAGTCAAAGTATATCTTGTCATCTGGTCCATATGTCCAACAAGATTGGAATGGATCAAACGATACCGTCACTTATAAGAAAAATGAAAAGTACTACGATAAGGATGCAGTTAAGACTAAGAAGCTCACAATCAAGACAATTGCAGACCAAAACACAGGTTACAACCTATATAAGTCAGATACACTTGATTTCACAACTTTGTCACCACAACAAGTGACGGCTTCAAAGAATGATAAGGCCTTTACAACTATTCCTTCAGCGACTGCTTCATATATGCAATTAAATGAAAAGCAAGTACCTGAATTTAAGAATACTAATATTCGTCGTGCTATTTCTTATGCGATTGATCGTAAAATCTTAGCTGATAAGATTTTGACAGGAAGTGCAACTCCAGCAACCACATTCTCAGCTACAAAGTTAGTTGAAAATCCAAATGATGGTGAAGACTTCTCTAAGTCAGTTACAGTTGACGGTGCGGTAACACATGATTTGGATAAGGCCCAAGAATTATTTGATAAGGGTCTTAAAGAGACTGGATCAAAGGATTTGGAAATCGAATTGCTAGCTGATGATAGTGATGGAGCCAAGCGTTCGGCTGAATTCTTACAAAGTCAATTACAACAAATTGATGGTTTGAAGGTTAAGATTAAGATGGTACCATTTAAGCAACGTATTAGCCTATCAGCAGACAAGAAGTTTGATATGGTTATCTCATTGTGGGGTGCTGATTATGCTGACCCATCAACATTCTTGGATTTGTATAAGTCAGATTCACCATTTAACGAAGGTTCATGGCATAATGATGAATATGATGCTTTGATTGACCGCGCGAATGGTGAGCACGTGAACGACCCTAAGAAGCGTTTTGCAGACTACAAGGAAGCAGAACAATTGATGAGTAAGGAAATGGGTGTCGTGCCATTGTACTACCGCTCACAAGCAGCTTTTGTCCGTCCAAGCGTGAAGGGCATGGTTTACCAACCGGCTGGAGCACCATATGACTTTAAGTGGGCTTATAAGGAGTAATGCATACGTGCATTAGGAGTTAGTTATAAAGAAAGGTTTGTCAAATATGTCCGGAATGTTTAAGTATATTTTGAAAAGAATCGGCATTATCTTCTTGACGTTGATCATTGTTATCTCTGCAACGTTCTTCTTGATGAAATTGATGCCTGGTTCACCCTTGGCGAACGCGGCGCGTTTGTCAGGTGAGCAACGTCAATTAATTGAATCACAATATGGATTGAATGATCCATTAATGGTTCAATATTGGCATTACTTGGTGAATGCCCTCCAATTTAATTTTGGACATTCATTCCAATTCCAAGATCAACCCGTTTCACGTTTGATTGCGCAACGTATCGGACCTTCAATCCAATTGGGATTGCAGGCTTTGGTCTTTGGTGTTATTTCAGGAATCGGGTTAGGAGCAGCCGCAGCTGTTCGTCGTAACACGAAGACTGATACAACATTGTCAATCTTGGCTGTTTTGGGTGTATCAATTCCCTCATTCGTTTTCGCCGCTTTGGCCCAATACTTCGTTGGACTTAAGTTAGGTTGGTTGCCAATTGCTGGTTGGGAAGGTTTCAAGTTTACAATCTTACCAACAATCGCATTAGGAATGGCACCATTAGCCACAGCTGCTCGTTTCATCCGTACTGAAATGGTGGATGTTATGGGATCAGATTACATTGAATTGGCACGTGCCAAAGGACTTTCACAAAATGAAATCGTCTGGAAGCACACTTTGCGTAATTCATTAATCCCATTGGTTACATTGATTGGACCAATGGCGGTTAACTTGATGACTGGATCAGTTGTTATTGAAAAGATTTTCGCGATTCCTGGAATCGGGGGACAATTCGTTTCATCAATCTTGACGAACGATTACCCTGTGATCATGGGAACAACGATTGTTTACTCAATGATGTTGATGGTTGTCTTGTTAGTAACTGATATTTTGTATGGATTAATCGATCCACGAATTCGTTTGGCAAATTAGGGGAGGAACGAAAAATGGCTGAATTAAATCAAGTGTCAGCAGCTGATTTTGAGTTGCTACCAAATGACCGTAAACGAAACAATGAAACAATTGAAAAGCCATCATTGAGCTTTGCGCAAGATGCTTGGCGTCGTTTGAAGAAAAATAAGGGTGCTTTCATCTCACTATGGGTGATTGTTGTGATTGTTGCAGCAGCCTTTATTTCAATTCCGTATGCAAATACAACGACAACTGCAGAACAAAACGTGATGCAACAAAACTTGCCACCTAAGGCACCCGGTAATCTACCAGGTTTCAATGGAAAGCAAAAAGTTGATGGGGAACGTTTTGATGCTTATAAGCGTGCCGATGTGAAGAAGGGTGAATACCACATCTTTGGAACTGATCAATTCGGACGTGACATCTTTAAGCGTGTGCTTTATGGAACACGTGTGTCATTACAAGTGGCCTTAATTGCCGCCTTGATGGACTTGGTCTTTGGGGTGACATATGGAATGATTTCAGGATGGAAGGGTGGCCGTGTTGATATGGTCATGCAACGTATTGTTGAAATCATCTCATCAGTGCCTAACTTAGTGGTCTTCGTGTTATTGATTTTGATCATGAAGCCAGGTCTATTCTCAATCGCGTTAGGAATCGCTTTGACGTCATGGACGTCGATGTCCCGATTGATACGTGCTGAAGTGCTTTCATTGAAGGAACAGGACTTTATCTCAGCTGCTAAGACTTTGGGAACATCGCCTTGGAAGATTGGACTACGTCACTTAGTACCAAATGTGTCTTCAACAATTATTGTGCAATTGATGTTTACAATTCCATCAGCAATCTTCTTTGAAGCTTTGCTATCATTTATTGGAATTGGTATTCCAGTGCCAATGGCATCACTTGGAACTTTGTTGAATGATGGACAAACAGCATTCCAGTTCTATCCATATCAATTGGTATTCCCAGCCTTAATTTTGTCAGCATTGATGATTGCATTTAACTTGCTAGCTGACGGGTTGCGTGATGCCTTTGACCCACGAACACGTGATTAAGGAGCAGTGAGAGGAAATGACAGAAAAAATCCTTGAAGTAAATGATTTAAAAATCAATTTTAATACCGACAGTGGTACTGTTCAGGCTATCCGTGATGTTTATTTTGATTTAAAGCCAGGTGAAACACTAGCCTTAGTGGGTGAATCTGGATCAGGTAAGTCAGTAACAACACGTGCTTTGATGGGACTACTTGCAAAGAATGCGCGCATTGAGCGTGGATCAGTTCAATTTAAGGGTAAGGAATTGATTGATTTACCTGAAGACGAATATCGTGATATTCGTGGTTCAGAAATTGCCATGATTTTCCAAGATCCAATGACATCATTGGACCCAACGATGAAGATTGGTCAACAAATTGCCGAACCTTTGATTAAACATCAAAAAATGGGTAAGAAAGAAGCCTGGGATAAGGCGTTAGATATGATGAATTTGGTGGGTATTCCAAATGCTGAAGCACATATTAACGATTATCCCCATCAATTCTCTGGTGGGATGCGTCAACGTATCGTGATTGCGATTGCATTGATTGATAACCCTGAAGTGTTGATTGCCGACGAACCAACGACTGCTTTGGACGTTACCATCCAAGCCCAAATTTTGGACTTGATGAAGAAAATCCAAAAGGAATTTGGTACATCAATCATTTTCATTACCCACGACCTTGGTGTGGTGGCTGGAATGGCTGATCGTGTGGCAGTTATGTATGCTGGACAAATTGTTGAAATTGGAACGATTGATGAAATCTATGGTTTCCCACAACATCCATATACATGGGGCTTGTTGAATTCAATGCCAACAACACAAACAGATCGTGGTAGCTTGGAAGCAATTCCTGGAACACCACCTGATTTGTTGAACCCACCCGTTGGAGATGCGTTTGCTGCTCGTAATCAATATGCTTTGGCAATTGATGAAAAGCAACAACCACCATATTTCCAACTATCACCAACTCATTTTGCGGCAACTTGGTTGTTGGATGAACAGGCACCTGAGGTGGTTCCACCTTTGACGGTGCGTCAACGTTGGGCAAAGTATCAACAAGCTCATCCAGATGCAAGTAATAAACATGCCAAGCCAGTTGAGGCTTCCGCAATTTTGGCAAGATAGGAGTTTGATGTAATGGTAGAAAATCGTAAAAAAATGGTCGAAGTTAAACATCTCGACATTACCTTTAATAAAGGCCGTCGTAATCAAACTCTCGCTGTTCAAAATACTTCTTTTGATATCTTTGAAGGAGAAACTTTCGGACTTGTTGGTGAATCAGGTTCAGGTAAGACGACAATTGGGCGTACAATTATGAAATTGTATGAACCAAGTGCTGGTGAAGTCTTGTATGATGGTACGAATGTACATGATATCAAGAAGAAGGCTGACTTGAAGCAATTCCATCAAGATGTTCAAATGATTTTCCAAGACCCACAAGCATCTTTGGATCTTCGTATGAAGGTTAAGGACATTGTGGCGGAAGGGTTAGATGCGAACGGATTGGTAAGTGGTAAGGATGAACGTGACCGCATTGTTGAAGAAATGCTTGAAACGGTTGGTTTGAAGAAAGAACATGCGAACCGTTATCCGCACGAATTCTCAGGTGGACAACGTCAACGTATCGGAATTGCCCGTGCGTTAGCGATGAATCCTAAGTTTATTATTGCCGACGAACCTATTTCAGCCTTGGACGTATCAATCCAAGCACAAGTCGTGAACTTGATGCAAAAGTTACAAGAAGAACGTAACTTAACGTATCTCTTCATTGCCCACGACTTGTCAATGGTGAAGTATATTTCTGATCGTATCGGTGTTTTGCACTGGGGGAAGATGGTCGAGATTGGAACTTCTGATGAAGTGTATAATCATCCTTTGCATGACTATACGCGTTCATTGTTGAGTTCAATTCCTGAACCAGATCCAGAAATTGAAAAAGCGCGTGAGCCAATTATTTATGACCCAACGCGTGAAATGGACGGAAAAGAGCGTCACATGATTGAAGTCGCACCAGAACATTTTGTTTGGGCAACCGAAGAAGAAGTTCCAATGTATCAAGAACGTGCCCGTGAATTTGGTCTCATTTAACGATAAATAAACCTACGGCTTCGAAGTCATTCGATAGCGTAGGTTTTTTATTTGCTCAAAAATGTATTAGGTAATGTCGCCCAAATCCTTTAAACTAAAGGTATAAAGGAGCGGAATGATAATGTTTCGTTACGTGTGAAAAGTGAGGGAAAATAGATGCAAGGAATTGAACGGCAACAAATCATTAAAGAAAAACTCTTAAATGCAGAAACGACCATTAGTGCGAATCAATTTGCAAAGTTATTTGAAGTATCACGTCAAACAATTGTTGGAGATATTGCACTTTTACGTGCGACTGGTGAAAAAATTGATTCAACCCCACAAGGGTATCGTTATCAACAAACGCGTGCGTTAAGTCAAATTGTCGTCGTACAACATACGGCTGACCAGATGGCCCTTGAACTCAATACATTGATTGATGTAGGGGTTTCAATCGAAGATGTGCAAGTTGAACATCCAATTTACGGTTTACTTAAAGGCGCTTTGAGTTTGCATACCAAATCGGATGTACAACATTTCATTGATAAATATCATGAGATACAAAGTGAATTACTATCAAGTTTGACCAATGGTTTACATATGCATCTATTGACGTACGATGAACCAGACCAATTAGAAATGGCCCGCCAAAAACTTGATGAACTGGGGATGCTCTACCACAATTAGGTTGACAAGACACCCCTAAGATTGCTAAGCTTATTTTTGTTGTTTCAGGGTGTAAAGACACCTTGTGTACGAATAAAATAGGGTTGTAGGGAGCAGAGATGTCAAAGGATATTAGGAAGTTACTTTCAGTAACGGGTTGTGCATGGTTATTTGATGCAATGGACGTTGGATTGTTATCATTTATTTTAGTTGCGTTGCAACAAGATTGGAATTTATCACAAGTCCAAGTTGGTTGGATTGGTTCAGTTAATTCAATCGGATTAGCAGTTGGTGCGGTTGCTTTTGGGGCTTTGGCTGATGCAAAAGGGCGTAAGCTCATGTTAATGGTGACACTATTAACTTTTTCAATTGCCACTGGTTTGTCAGCTTTGGCCACGGGTTACGCCATGTTTATGGTATTCCGTTTCTTCGTTGGTTTAGGTTTGGGTGGTGAACTACCTGTTGCGTCAACCTTGGTTGCTGAACGTGTGCCCCAGACAATTCGTGGGCGTGTGATTGTCTTACTTGAAAGTTTTTGGGCAGTTGGTTGGCTGGTATCTAGTTTGTTAGCCTACTTTGTGATTCCCAACTATGGTTGGCGGATTACGCTAATCATTTCATCGTTAACTGCCTTTTACGTGCTCGTTTTGCGACGTCATTTGCCAGATGATGAAGCAAGCGTCCAAACGGTGACACATGCAGATAATGTGACGATTGGACAACGCTTTGCTAAGTTATTTCAAGGTAAGTACACACGTTCAACGATCATGCTTTGGATTGTTTGGTTCATGATTATGTTCTCTTACTATGGTATTTTCTTATGGCTACCAAATGTCTTGATTGGTAAAGGCTTCAGCATGGTTAATAGCTTCGGTTATGTGGTGATTATGACTTTGGCCCAACTACCAGGTTACTTCACAGCCGCATGGTTAGTTGAGAAATGGGGACGTAAGTCAGTCCTAGCTGTTTTCCTAACGGGGACTGCGATTAGTGCCTTTGCTTTTGGTTTTGCGACGACGCTACCAATGGTCTTGATGTCGGGGATGCTATTGTCATTCTTTAACTTGGGGGCTTGGGGTGTGCTTTATGCATACACACCTGAATTATATCCAGCATCAATTCGTGCCACAGCCAACGGTGCTGCGGAAGGATTTGGTCGTCTAGGGGGAATTTTGGGACCACTCGCAATTGGTGTCTTCTTAAGCCATCAAGTGTCATTCGTCGGTATCTTTAGCGTCTTTAGTTTAGCCATTGTGATTGCGGTCATTGCAATTTTGGTGCTTGGAAAAGAAACGCGTGGAATCGAATTAGATTAAAACTGTGAACAAATAAGTTAAACCATCTGCACGGCAGAAGAGATGGTAAAAATTGAAGCGTTTCATTATCTGTGATGGGCAGTTAATGAAACGTTTTTTGTTGTGCTAACCTGTTGTCAAATGTGGATGCAGGTTAAAATATTTTAATTTAAGCTTTAAACATGCTATAATGTCTATTAATATTAAAGATTTTATTAAGGAGAACCAATTAGTGAAACAAGAGCAGAAAAAATTAAGCATGCCAAAGCTGTTTCAAACCCGCGGCATTGGTTGGATTGCAATCCTCGTTTCGCTGATCGCTCTATTGGGAACAATTTTGGCGTTTAATATGAGTTGGTTAATTGGTGTCATCTGGCTAGTTTTGGTCTTCATTGCCTTGATGTTTATTTTCAAAACCTTACGTGAAATGAGTGAGGATACCGCCCATTATTTAACGAATTTATCATATCGCATTAAACGTAGTGGTGAAGAATCAGCCCTACAAATGCCGGTTGCTTTGATTTTGTATAATGAAAATCATGCCATCAATTGGGTCAATCCCTATATGCAGTCATTGTTAGGTGATGAAATTATTATTGGTCAAAATTTAGCCGATGTCTGTGAAGCTATGGAGCAAGCTGTTGAAACAGCGATAGAGTCAGCCGAAACGAATGAAGGTGAAGATGAGGTAACAACGCATAAGACGCGTTTAGCTTTTAAGGATCGCTATTTTGAAGTGACCGTCCAAACTGATATTCAAGTCATTTATTTGTATGATGTTACTGAGAATGAAGCCATTAAGCAGAATTACGAAGATCATCGTTTGTTTATTGGTTTGGTATCAGTCGATAACTATGATGAAGTAACGGAAAGTATGAGCGATGCGAATGCTTCGACTTTGCGTACATTTTTGACGCGTTCATTTACCAATTGGATGGACGCCCATCAAATCTATACACGTCGAACGGCCGTCGATCGTTTCATGATTATTGGTTATGATGAAGGTTTGAAGCAAGCCGAAAGTGATAAATTCAGTATTTTGGATGACATTCGTGAAGCAACTTCAGCCCAAAATATGCCATTGACGCTAAGTATTGGAATTGCTTATCACGAATTATCAATTAATCGTCTCGCTGAAAATGCCCAATCTAATCTGGACTTGGCTTTGGGCCGTGGTGGTGATCAGGTTGTTGTGAAGGCTGAAGATGGGGAAGCCCGTTTCTATGGTGGTAATACTAATCCGATGGTTAAGCGTACGCGTGTGCGTGCCCGTGTGATTTCACAAGCCTTAAGTGATTTGATTTCACAAGCTGATCAAGTCTTTATCATGGGACATTCAAAACCTGATATGGACTCATTTGGAGCCGCACTTGGGGTGCGACGCATTGCCCAAATGCATGACAAGCCATCATGGGTCGTGTATGACACCACGCAACCTGCGCATTCAGATATCAAGAAATTGTTAGTTGAGCTGTCAGGTGAATCCCGTAATGAAAATGCCGTGATTATGCCCGATGAAGTTTTGAATCAAGCGACTGAACATAGTCTATTGATTATGGTTGACCATTCAAAGCCATCAATTACGGAATCAGAGCCAGTCTATCAACGTTTACGTGAACGTGTGATTGTGATTGATCATCACCGTCGTGGTGAAGAATTCCCTGAAGAGCCACAATTGGTGTATGTTGAATCATATGCCTCTTCAAGTTCTGAATTGGTTTCTGAATTATTTGAATATCAACCGAATAATCGTGCCCGTGGTTTGACCCGTGTCGAAGCGACAGCAATGTTGGCTGGAATTCAAGTTGATACTAAGTCATTTACATTGCGGACAGGAACGCGTACCTTTGATGCGGCGAGTTATCTACGTTCAGTGGGTGCCGATGGGACTTTGATTCAAGATTTGATGAAGGAATCTGTGGAAGCGACCCGTGACCGTTCACGCTTGATTGAACAGGTTAAGGTGAATAATGGGGTGGCCATTGTTGTCGGCGAAGATACAATGACTTATGATCCCGTTGTGGCCGCACAAGCAGCCGATAGTTTGTTACAATTAATAGATGTAAAGCGTTCATTTGTCATTACACGTCGTGATGAAGAAACAATTGCGATTTCTGCCCGTTCTGATGGAACGGAAAATGTGCAGATTGTGATGGAACAAATGGGTGGTGGTGGCCATTTGAGTAATGCGGCAACGCAATTGAAGGAAATCACGACTGACCAAGCGCATGCACAACTGCAAGCCATTTTAGATGAGCAAGCGGAGACTGAAGAATAAAGGAGCACACAACATGAAAGTTATTTTTTTGGAAGATGTTAAGGGCCGTGGTAAGAAGGGCGACATTAAGGATGTTCCTGATGGATACGCAAACAACTTTTTGATTAAGAATCATAAAGCAGAGCCTGCAACTAAAAAGAATGTTGCCGTAAGCAATGCCAAGAAGAAGGCTGAAGCGCGTGATGCTGCAGAAGAAAAAGCTGCTGCAGAAGATTTGAAAGCAAAGCTTGAAGATGATGCATCAGTTCTTGAATTAACAGCTAAGGCTGGAAATGATGGTCGTTTGTTTGGTGCCGTATCATCAAAGCAAGTTGTTGAAGCTGCACAATCACAACTTGGTCTTAAGTTGGATAAGCGCAAGATGGATATGAAAGAACCTATCCGTGCCTTGGGTTACACAAACATCAAGATTAAATTACACAAAGACGTTGAAGCAACATTACGCGTTCACGTGGCTGAAAAGTAAATTTAAAAAAGAAAACGCCGTTCTTGTAACGGCGTTTTTTTGTAGTTGAATTGAAAGGTTTCAACTTAAACGTTTATTCTGTATAAAATGGCAATTATGATTTGTCAAATAGCCAATTTTAGCTTAGACTGAAGGATATGTTTAAGGACAATTGGGATACATAAAAAACAATGCCAAGTTTGGGAATGTCCAACTTGAGATAATTTAGAAAGAGGTGAGCCCATGCCAGACAATAATCAGAATGTGGCGATTAGTGCACCACAAGATATTAGTGCTGAACAAGCGGTATTAGGGTCAATCCTATTGTCGACTGATCCAACAGATTTAGTGGCACAAGTGTCAACGGTTTTGGTACCAGAAGATTTCTTTCGGACAGCCCATCAACTAATTTATCGCGCTATTTTAAGCTTAGATGAATCACAACGTGCCATTGACGTTTTGACGATTACTGATGAACTAGAAAAGAATAATCAGGTTGAAAATGTTGGCGGGATGGCTTATTTAACGGAATTGGCAACCAGTGTGCCAGTGGCCGGAAATGCCATGTATTATGCACGGATTGTGAAGGAGAAGTCACTTCGTCGTGAATTGATTGATACTTTACAAGAAGGTACGCAAGGTTCATATACTGGCGCAACTGACATTGAAGAATTGGTTTCAGATATTAGTACGAAATTGGATTCAATCAATGCGGGTGAAAAGACGACTGATTTTAAGGACATTGCTGAAGTCGTGACGCGTTCGTTTGAACAAATCGAAGCCAATTCAGGAACTGATGACCAAGTGACCGGATTAGCAACGGGATATCCGGCCTTAGATAATTTAACGACTGGCTTCCACGGTGGTGAAATGATTATTGTGGCTGCGCGTCCCGCCGTTGGTAAGACTGCTTTCGTTTTGAATATTGCGCAGCGTGTCGCAGTGGCTGACCCAGGGCTCCCAGTTGTTATTTTTTCTTTGGAAATGCCGGACACAGCTTTGGTTAACCGTATGTTAGCAGCGGAAGGAAATATTAATTCCCAACACATGCGTACAGGTAGTTTAGACCCTGAAGAATGGAATAGTTTAGCCGTGGCAATGGGTTCATTGTCAAAGACTAAGATTTTTATTGACGATACACCTGGAATTAAGGTGAATGAAATCCGTTCAAAGTTGCGTCGTTTACAGAAAAAAGAAGGCCAAATTGGGCTAGTGATTATTGACTACTTGCAGTTGATTGAAGGTAGTGGTTCTGAAGGGCGTCAGCAAGAAGTGTCGGCAATTTCACGTTCGATTAAGAAAATGGCGATGGAATTGGATACACCCGTGATTGCGCTATCACAGTTATCACGTAGTGTGGAACAGCGTCAAGACAAGCGTCCGATGTTGTCTGATATTCGTGAATCTGGATCAATTGAGCAAGACGCGGACATTGTGGCGTTCTTATATCGTGATGATTATTATCGTGAAAATGAAGATGATGATAGTCCACAAGATCCACGTGATGAAGAACAACAGGATGTGGGTGAAATTGAAGTCATTATTGAAAAGAACCGTTCCGGTGCACGTGGAACGGCCCGTCTATTATTCGTGAAATCTTATAATAAGTTTTCAAACATTGAATATCGTGATGATGGTAATGGTTTTGGATAAAAAATATAAAGGAATCAGTCAATCGGTGATGGTTGACTGATTCTTTAATTGCAAGGGGGCAATTGGAATGCAGCAACAAAAACAAGGCATGGTCCTTAAGTGGTTATTAATCGCGTCACTGATTAATAATTTTGCGTTTGGTTTGATTTGGCCAATCGTGACAGTTTATGTGAATACAAGTTTACAACAGTCATTGGTTGTTGTCGGATGGGTCATGTTATTAATTGCATCTGGACAGGCATTTGGTTCAATTATTAGTGGGCGTTTATTTGATCGTTTTGAACCATATCGCTTAATCCTGTTTGGGACTGGGGCCATGATTGCGATTCAAGTAATCTTGATTTTCTTTCATGGCTGGCCTAGTTATGTGATTAACCTGATTATTGCGTCGTTGTTAAATGGTTGGATTATGGCGTTAATCAATGGTTATGGGACATTAGTTCGTAGTCGTGATGGCCGTTTTGTGTTTAATATGTTGTACTTTACCAATAATTTTGGAATGGTTTTGGGAACGGCCTTATTGGGGATTATTTATCCCTTTGGAATTGCGTGGCTCTTTGGCTTAGCGGTGGTCTTGTATATTGGGCTATTAGTGATTGTGCGACGTAATTTCAAAATTGATGCCAGTTTTTCAACGTATAAAGATGGGGAACAGACGAGTACATTACCACGCTGGAATCGTCGTTTGGTGTATAGTGTAATTATCGGTTTGGTTGTCTTGTGGATTGCATATGCACAGTGGCAAGGTAACTTATCAGTCTATATGACGCAAGATTTGAAATTACCACTCTGGCAATACTCATTATTGTGGTCAATTAACGGATTGTTGATTGCGGTGATTCAATTGGGGATGAACGCCTTTAAACTAACTGAAAGTTCAAAAGCAATGTGGGTGCAAATTTTTGGTGGTATGGCCATGTTTGGAGTTGCGTTCTTAGTTTTGCCACACGCAACTAGTTTTGCCGGTTTTGCGTTGGCGATGGTCGTAACAACTTTGGGTGAAGTAACTGCCTTTCCAATGATTCCGGCCTTAGTGAATGAATTGACGCCTGATAATTTGAAGGGTCGTTACCAAGGGCTAGTGGCTGCCGCACCTTCAGTTGGTCGTGCCATTGGACCATTGTTAGGTGGGATTGTCATCGAACAGCATGGTTATACGGCGTTGTTTGATAGTGGGGCTGCCCTTGTCTTCTTGACTGTTGTGGCACTGGCCTTATTAATTTATAAAGGTTATCGACAAACTGAAAAATTTAATGAAGGAGCTTAGTGTCTATGCAAACCCCGCAGTTACAATTTAGATTTGGTCTTCGAACCCTGAAAACAGGGATTTCAGTGATGATTTTGGTCATCATTTTTCTACTGTTAGACCGTGGAAATCCAATGATTGCATGTCTTTCAGCTGTGTTTTCTTTACGACAAGATTTTGAAACGACGATTCAATTTGGTAAATCACGTGTGATTGCGAATGCTTTCGGTGGGGCTTTTGCGATGGTTTATTCACTTTCGCTCATGGCAACCAATCATGCTTATTGGGTCCAGATATTGGTCTTGCCGGTCTTATTGATGATGTTAATTGCGACCAATGATGCTATTAATAATAATAGCGGTATTATTGGGGCATCAGCCGCATTTTTGATGATTTGCTTTACCATTCCTGCGGATGGAGACTATCTCTACGCTGTAGCGCGAGTAATTGATACATTTATTGGTATGGCTGTGGCGATTTTAATGAATGTTGGTGTACACCCCATTCACTTTGAAGAGCCATTAAAGGCTGAAGTTGAAGCAATTCACGAGAAAATTGTGGAAGAAATTGAACATAAAGATTAAAGTTAAAAGCAAGCCATCGTGGCTTGCTTTTTTTGTAATATGTGAATTTTTTTATGTATGATAAAATGCATCAGCTTCACAGGGCCTAGAATTTGATTGGATGTCTTGTTTTTTTATTGCAAAGTGTTACATTTTAAGCAGATAAAACATTAAATGATAATAAGGAGTTTATAAAATGCGAGCAATTCAAATTAATGAAGCAGGTGGTCAGCCAGTGTTGACCGATATTCCGGCACCAGCAACGGTAGATGCTGATCAAGTCTTAATCAATGTTAAAGCAGTGGCTTTGTCTAATTTGGCAAAGCGTGTGGCGCAAGGCCAGCATTATTCATCAGATGCACACTATCCCAAGACAGTTGGCTTGGATGGTGTTGGGGAATTAGCAGACGGGACGCCAGTTTATTTTGATCAACCCGTGGATGGTGGAACTTTGGCGGAACAAGTGGTGGTGCCATTAGAGCGCGTGCTTGAATTACCAAATGGTTTAGACTTAAAGCAGGCAGCGGCTTTAGCAAACCCTGGGATGAGTTCAGTTGCAGCTTTGGTTTACCGCGCGCATGTTAAGCCAGGTGAGACTGTGCTAATTAATGGGGCAACTGGTGTTGCGGGGACATTAGCGGTTAACATCGCCCGCTTATTAGGTGCTGGGAAAGTTATTGTGACTGGTCGTCGCGGAGCTGCGCTGGCACAAACAGGCGCAGATGTGATGATTGCTTCAGAAGGTTTAGATTTAGAGCAAACTGAGGACCGCGCCGCTTATGCGCAAAGTATTGGGGCAGTAGCCAGTTCGGTTGACGTGGTTTTGGACTATTTGTATGGCGCTAGTGCTGAAATCTTATTAGACGTTTTAGCAAAAAAGACGGCAGGTAGTCATACTGTCCGCTTTGTTCAAATTGGGTCAATGGCGGGTACAACTATTCAATTGCCTGCAAGTGTCTTACGTGCATCTAAAATTGAGTTGATGGGGTCTGGATTACAGTCAGTCGATGCTGAAGATTTGCAAGATGCCATTGAACACGTTTATCAATTAGCTCAACGATATGATTTAACAGTACCTGTTCAAACTTTTGATGTTGCCCAAATTAATCAGGCTTGGGATGCAGGGAATAATCCGCGTACGGTGATCACTTTTTAAAGCATAAGAAAAGACGCACATTGAGCATGTGCGCCTTTTTTATTCTTGTTCTAAAGCATCTTGTGAGGATTCAAATTCTTCAACTTGAGCAACTGGCTTATGATCTCTAAACCAATTGTTAAAAAGATAACCGCGATAGAAACCTTCCATACTGATGATTTGCGCTGCTGAACAGGCAATCAGTGTTAAACGTAACCATAGCTTTGGAACGGTGAAAAAGGGGATCGCCATAAAAGCAGCTGACATAATGTAAATACCAATGCGTTGCTTTTGACTGAGTTTACGTTGGTAAACGCCTTCTTCAACATAGCGTTGATAATATTTGTTTGCGAGTAACCAAGCGTGCAGGCGTGGTGATGATTTGGCAAAACAAAGGGCCGCAAAGAAGTAAAAACCAGTCGTTGGTAAGCCCGGAATCCAAATGGCAACGGTGCCAATTGAAAATAAAATTAATCCTAATAACATGTATAAATAGCGCATGTAGTCAATATCCTTTATGAATTTTTGGCTGATAACTAGGCATATTATAGCAAGAATATGCGACGGCGCCTATGGATTCCCCTATTTTGTCGTAGATTTGTTATAATATTTTTAATACTAAAAGCGAATGGGGGATGTTTGATGGAAATTTTGGAACGCGCATATGCCAAACTAAATCTCAGCTTGGATACCCCGTATTTACATCGCGATGGACAACAGGAATGGGACATGTTTATGGTGCCCATTGATTTAGCTGATTCGGTAACCATTAAAACAACTCATGATCATCAGGACATTCATGTCGAATCAACGAGTGGGGTGTTACCGTTAAATGAAAAAAACCTGGCCTATCAAGCGGCGTTGTTAATGCGACAATACGCGAAGCGGCAAGAAGGAATTGATATTCATATTGATAAAAAAATTCCGGTTGCGGCTGGATTGGGTGGTGGATCATCTGATGCAGCGGCGGTGCTTCGTGGTTTAAATAAAATGTGGCAGTTGAACTTGGCTGAGGCTGAACTGGCGAAAATGGGACTAGCCATTGATGCGGATGTACCATTTTGTGTGTACAGTCGACCTGCGCGAGTGACTGGACGGGGTGAGATTGTTGAGCCGATGGCTGCGAAACTACCATCACTATGGTTGGTTGTTTCCAAGCCGGCGGTCAGTGTATCGACACCTAAAATTTTGAAGCAAGTTGATTATGATGCTTTGAAACATGGCGATATGAACGAATTGATGACGAGTTTGGAACAAGGGAATATGGATCAAGCTTATCAAGAAATGTTTAATGTATTGGAACCTGTCACAGCCGCTCGTTATCCTGAGATTATTAAATTGAAGCAAAAAATGCACAAATTTGGGGCTCAGGTTGCACAAATGTCTGGGACTGGACCGACTGTGTTTGCCGTTGCTAATCGGGAGTCACGCGCACGCCGAATTTATAATGGTGTCCGTGGATTTGTTCAAGAAACATTTATTGTTCATATAGTACAATAGACATAAGCTATACAAATAGGAGAGTGAAGATTTTGGAATTGGATATTAGAAATGATGACTTGATTAAGGCATTGCATACCTTACGCGAGAATCAAAATGAAGATACAGAAGCACAATATACGCAAGCCTTGCTAAACGCACAATTTATTGCGCCAGTTAGCTTTACTCAAGAACCAGAACCACAAGAAGATGGTTCACTATTGGTTCCTGAAGGGACAGAATTGCGCATCGTGACTTTGGAAAACGAAGCCGGTGAAATGGTCTTCCCTGTCTTTACAGATATGGAAAACTATAATGAAGGTGGCGAATGGGAAGCTGAATTACCTGTCTACCCTTACCCAATGACAATTGAAGAGTATTTGCCAATGGTCTTTGACGAATCAGGTGAGAAGCCAATGGGTGGATTGGTTTTGAACCAATTCACTGAAGATGGGATGCCAATCTCACTTGGTAATATGGCTTATTTGGCGAATGTTCTTGAAGCGCTCAAGAATGATGGTGAAATGCAAGTCAGTTCTGCTGAAAGCATTGCCCCTGGTCCATTGCAATATGAAATTGTTAGTTTAGCTGATGATCACAGTGATGTGATTAACCGCCTTTACTTGCTTTGGTTGAGCCAAGGCGAACAAGGTTCATATTTGGTGGTAGTTGATAGTGATAATCGTGAAGCTGCAACGGCTTTGGAATCAGAATTCACTAAGGTGTTTGAAGAAAATGCCGGGGATGAAGGATCTGACTTCAACTTGATTATGCTTGAAGACTTCGATGTTGATATGGACGAATTTACACCAACTTTTGATCGAAATGTCTAAGTTTAAGCCACTCTTTTAATAGAGTGGTTTTTTCATAAGGGGGAATGACGATGTCAGATACACAGGTAGCGATTATTGGGGCTGGACCGGTTGGCTTATATGCCGCATTTTATGCGCGTTTACGGGGCTTGGATGTAACTGTGGTGGATAGTTTGAGTAGTAGTGGGGGCCAAGTGGCACATTTATATCCACAAAAAGAATTGTTGGATATTCCTGGTTTTGTTTCAATTGATGGGCAGCAATTAACGCAACAGTTGTACCAACAAGCCGCCCAATTAGCGCCACATTTTAAATTTAATACAACCGTGACCGATGTACGTTATGATGAGGCCGATGCGCAATTTACTTTGGTGACCGATCAAGGTGAGCTTACGGCGCAAAAAGTTATCTTAGCGATTGGGCGTGGTGCGTTTGAACCAAAGCGGCTACCGAATGATTTAGGGGCAGCGTATGAAGGGGATGGCGTTTATTATGTTGCTGATGATTTACAAAAGTTCGCCGGACGCGATGTGCTTGTTGCGGGTGGCGGTGATTCAGCGGTTGACCAAGCCTTGGCATTGGAACCCATTGCCAACCAGGTATATCTAACGCATCGGCGTGATAATTTCCGTGCGATGGCATATACCTTGGATCAACTTGCGACATCTAATGTACGCATGTTAACGCCATTTAGCATCAGTGAAATTGAACGAGTTGATGAAAAATTAGTGGTGCAGCTGATGGGAGCTGACGCAACGGATTCCGTTGTTGTTGATGATTTAATTGTCAGTTATGGCTTTCGTTCTGACGCACAGTTAGTTGAGGCTTGGACAAGTCACCCAAAGATTGAACGGCAACACTGTGTTGTGGCACGCACGATGGAAACGACGGTGCCTGGTTTATATGCAGTCGGGGATATCGCAGGTTATCCAGGAAAAACAGATTTAATTGCAACTGGTTTTGGTGAAGCGCCATTAGCGATTCATGATATTTTGATGCAATTGGCGCCAGAAAATGCCGGTCCACTACATTCATCAGGCTTTACCATTAAAGATGGTCAAATTGATCAATTAAAATAATTTGAAAGATTTTTTGGCGCACGAATGCGCAATTGTGAAAAATTTGTTATACTATAGGGAAATAAAATAAAAAAGAGGTATTGTCATGTCTAAATTAGTTATGGTTCGTCACGGACAAAGTGAATGGAATGCAAAGAACTTGTTTAATGGTTGGGTTGACACAAAGTTGAGCCCAGTTGGAGTTGAACAAGCACAAGAAGCAGGACAACTATTGGCTGAATCAGGAATTCAATTTGATCAAGCTTATACATCAGTTTTGACACGTGCCATTCAAACATTGCACTTGGTTTTGGAAGAAGATGGACAACTTTGGATTCCAGAAGCAAAGTCATGGCGTTTGAACGAACGTAATTACGGTGCTTTGCAAGGTTTGAACAAGGCCGATGCTGCTGAAAAGTGGGGAGATGACCAAGTTCACCAATGGCGTCGTTCATACGATGTTTTGCCACCATTGTTGGAAGGTCATGACGAAACAGTGACTGTTGAAGGTGAAACTTACGCTTCATTCGACCGTCGTTATGCTGATGTTCCTGAAGGTGAACTACCATTGGGTGAAAACTTGAAGGTTACTTTGGAACGTGTCTTGCCATACTGGAACGAGACAATTTCAAAGGACTTGGCTGCTGGTAAGAACGTGATTATTGCTGCCCACGGTAACTCATTGCGTGCCCTTGCTAAGCACATTGAAAAGATTTCTGATGAAGACATCATGGGTCTTGAAATTGCTAACGGACAACCAATCGTTTATGATTTGGACGAAAACTTGGACGTTATCTCAAAGGACATTTTGACAAAATAAGCATCATTCATCTATATTAAAAAACTGTTTGCCGGCATTAGCTGCAAACAGTTTTTTTGTTTTATATTTCACAAACGCTGTATTTTTTGAAAAAGTTTGCTTTAAGTTTGACTAAGGTTTGATATGGTCAAATAAATACTTAGAAAATAATGAATGTTGCATCGCATATGAACGAGTAGGGTGTAACGACGTGATACGCGTAGAAATGAGGGACTGATGGAACAGTTTATTGAAACTGCGATAAATCAATTTGGATATCTAGCCATTGCGCTGTTGATTGCGATTGAAAATATATTTCCGCCAATACCATCTGAGTTAATTTTAACTTTTGCTGGATTTTTGACGACTAGCTCACAATTGACGATTGTTGGTGCAATTATTGCTGCAACAGTGGGGGCCGGAATTGGAGCAGCTGTCTTATATTGGGTTGGAACGTTTTTGGACATGGACCGTCTTGAACAACTAGTGAATAGTCGTCTGGGACGGATGTTACATTTGCGTTTAAAAGATTTTGAAAAAGCAGAATATCACTTTACGAAGCATGGGCGTTTAGCAGTCTTTCTGGGGCGCTTTGTACCGGTTGTCCGTAGCTTGATTTCAGTACCAGCTGGAATGACAAAAATGCCATTTGGTACCTTTATGTTATATAGTTTGGCGGGAGCTGGAATCTGGAACACAGTCTTAATTGTTTTGGGACACTACGCTGGACAGGCTTGGAAGCAAGTGATTGTTTGGGCTGATGATTTCAAGATTGTCGTTGTGATTATTGTGGCCTTGGTGGCAGTTGCTTGGTTAGCATATTATTTGTATAACAAAAAGCGCACCCCAGCAAAATCAGTTGAAGATTAAAAAAACACGCAATTCATTGAATTGCGTGTTTTTGTTTTAATTTTTATGACGTGGACTAAAGAGGGCAATGAAGAGGAAGAAGATTCCTAAGATATCTGAAAAGATACCGATTAAAGTCGTCATTGTACTTGCTGGAATGTCTGAAACCAATGTTAGGTAAAGCCCCATTCCCAGACCAACCGCACCAAGGGCAAGTGTAATTAGACGTTGCCAATTACGTAATAACTCAGGTGACCAACTTTGTGCGAGCATACTTGTTGCATTGAAGAGAATCCAAAAACCGAAGATAAGGCTTGAAAAGTCCTTCGTAACATCTTGACGGAATAAAAAGATGAGACCTAAAACGGTACTAAGGAGTGCACTCATCAAGAATGCACCGCGCAAGTAAGTGCTTTTAGAAAAAAGCATTAAATCAATAACGGCAATGAAAATTGAAAAAATTGCGAATAAGGGCGTCATTGAGGTTAATGTGTTTTCTGGAAAAATAAAAGCTAAAATTCCAAGAACAATGGATACAATTCCGGCACCAACTAAGAAACGACGTGTTAGTTCAGTGACGATTACCTTTTGTTCAGGCTTGCTTTCGGGGCGGACGGTAACATCAGGTTCCGTCTCAGGATTGACTTCTTGTTTTGACATGTGACGATATACTCCTTACCTAATTAATATAGCTAAGTCTAGCAACTTGTAAACCAAGCGTCAAATGGCAATACGGCCAAATAAAAACAGCCATTAAAATATGGCTGTTTAGTATTTAATCAATAAGTTTTTCAACAACGTTTTCTAAATGAATCCCATGTGATCCCTTTAGGAGCAAGATGTCATCGGCTGTCAATTGGGCTTGAAGCGCTGATGTTAAGTCATCTAAAGCATTTGATGGATAGAGATGGACTTGATCAGCTGGATATTTTGTTGCTAAGGCATCAGCTAAGGCTTCCATGAGTTCACCGACCAAATAAACCTGTTGAATCTTTTCGGGATCTAAGTCTGGTGCTAAACTAGCGTGTAGTTCAGGTGCAGCTGTTCCTAGTTGAAGCATATCACCCAAAACGGCAATGCGCTTACCATCAGTTGGGACAGTGCTGAAAGATTGCAGAACTTCTTTAGCTGCGGTTGGATTTGAGTTATAAACATCAGATAGAATCTGACCACCAAAACGACCATTCAACCATTGGGTACGGTTAGCAGTAATTGGTGCATTGATTAAGGCATCAGCCATTTTGGCGTCATCAATGCCTAATAGATGCCCAACACTAATTGCTGACAAAGCATTGGCAACGTTATAGCATCCGGTTAATGGGATAGTAAAGCTTTGATTGCTAGTATTAGTTGTGAAAGTTGCCTTGGTTGGCGTCATTTCAATGTCAGATGCGAACAAATCATTTTCTGAATTAAGGCCAAAACGGACACTGTGCAAATTGTCTTTGGCACCAACACGTTCGATTAATAAAGGTTCGTCCCCGTTATAAACCAAGGTGCTATCTGACTTGAAGCCGTCTGTAATTTGCATTTTACCATCAGCGATGCGACCACGGGTCTTAAAGAATTCGATGTGGGCCTCACCAATCATTGTCAGTACAGCAATATCAGGTTGGACCATCGTTGATAGTTTGTTTAAATCACCCGGATGATCCATCCCTAGTTCTAAGACCAAGAGTTCTGTATCATCATCCATGGCTAAAATCGTTGTTGGCACGCCAATTTCATTGTTGAAGTTTTCAGGTGTCTTTAAAGTTTTAAACTTTGTGGCACCAATTGCGGCAATTAAATCTTTTGTGGTTGTTTTACCATTTGAACCTGAAATTGCGACAACTTTAGGTGCAACTTTATGGAGATAGAATTCAGCAACCGCTTGGAACGCAGTCAGTGTATCATCGACTAAAATCAACGGAATTTCAGTTGGATAGGGGGTGTGGTCTTTTTGCCAAAGGGCAGCAGTGGCACCATTTTGAACGGCGCTATCGATATAGGCGTGTCCATCATTGTCAGCAACAAGCGGTACAAATAAACTGTCAGGCTTAGCTTGACGTGAATCAAAACTGGTGGTCGTGACCGTGACGTTTTGTTCGTTTTGAATCGGTGCATGCAAAGCATCGGCAATTTGTTGAATTGAAAGTTTCATATAAATTATCCTCTGTGAATTGTATTTTCTCTAAATCAATTTTACACTGGAACAGAAACAACAAGCAAATTAAATCAAATTTGTTGTATACTAATATGATAGAATATTAAAATTAAAAACAGATAGTCTGTTTATGAAGAGGTGAAAACATGGCTAAAACAATTGGAATTGATTTAGGTACGGCAAACGTCCTGATCTATGTTGAAGGCGAAGGGATTGTACTTAATGAACCATCCGTTGTGGCAATTGATACCCAAAAGGAAAAGGTCTTAGCAGTCGGAACCGATGCGTACAAGATGGTTGGACGTACGCCTGGAAATATCCGCGCTGTACGTCCTTTGAAGGATGGTGTGATTTCAGATTTTGATATGACTGAAGCAATGTTGTCATATTTCATGTCAAAATTAAATGCCAAAGGGGTTATGAGTCGTCCGAATGTGATGGTTTGTGCACCTACTAATATTACTGAAATTGAACGTAAAGCGATTATTGAAGCCGCTGAAAAATCAGGTGGTGGCACTGTTTATCTTGAATATGAACCAAAGGTTGCCGCTGTTGGGGCTGGTTTGAATATTTTCTCACCAATCGCCTCAATGGTGATTGACATGGGTGGTGGAACATCAGATATTGCGGTGCTTTCACTTGGTGATATTGTGCGTAGTGAATCAATTCGCTTTGCTGGTGATCGCTTGAATGCAGATATTGCTAACTACATTAAGCGCGAATTTGGTTTGCAAGTTGGGGAACGTACCGCTGAAACGGTGAAAATCCAATTAGGAACAGCAATTCCAGTTGATGAACCTAAGGAAATGGAAGTCCGTGGTCGTGATACATTCTCAGGAATGCCACGTACCATCACTTTAGATGAAAACGTTATTGAAGCAGCAATCCATGATTCAATTGCCCATGTTGCTAAGTCAGCGCACCATGTGCTTTCTGAATTGCAACCAGAACTTTCAGCCGATATTATTGATCGTGGCATTGTTTTGACTGGTGGTGGTGCGCTGTTACATGGTATGGATAAGTACCTAGCGGATGAATTGCAAGTACCAGTTATGATTTCAGATAGTCCATTAGATAATGTGGCGAAGGGTGCTGGGGAGTTACTTGAACATATCACGAAGGGTGCCTAAAGGGGGACACATGTCGAAAAAAAATAAAGCAATCTCAGTTGAGATTAGTGATCCGATTGATAATCGATCAGAAGTTAAAGTTAATAAAGTTGTCTTAGGTCATATTATTGAACAAGACGATGCGGTAACAATTGAATATGCTGACAAGCGTTCAGCAAAGGCCCCTGATTTTGATACAGGTGTGTCAATGCTGATTGCTGAATACAATTTGCACCATTAGAGGTGATCTGATGTTTAAACGATTTTTTAGTTCAAAGGGTGAAATCGACTGGTCAATTGTGTTTGTGGTCATGATGTTAGCTATTATTGGACTGGCATCGATTTATGTGGCAGCAACCCATGATGGGACGGGAATTAATGTTTCACGTATGGTCATCATGCAATTCATCTATTACATGCTAGGGGTTGGCATTGTCATTTTCATTATGCAATTTGACTCAGAGCAGTTATGGCGACTGTCCCCTTATATTTTCGGAATTGGTGTGATTCTCATGATTGGTGTGCTCTTCTTTTATAGTCGTGCATACGAAGCCCAGACTGGTGGAAAATCATGGTTTGCTTTAGGGCCGGTCACATTCCAACCTTCCGAAGTGATGAAACCAGCTTTTATTGTGATGTTGGCACGTGTTATTGCAAAACATAATTTTGATAATCCAATTCATACGATGGAGTCAGATTGGAAGTTGTTGGCAAAAATCATTGCTTGGACGATTCCGGTTGTTATATTGGTTTTGTTACAACATGATTTTGGAACAATGTTAGTCTTTTTGGCCATTGTCTTTGGAATGGTAATCGTATCTGGGATTTCTTGGAAAATTTTAGGGCCAATTTTAGTGGTCGGAACAATTGTGGCCAGTGTCACATTACTATTGGTTACCCAAACGTGGGGTCGTCATCTGTTAGAACAAGTTGGTTTTGAAGCGTATCAATTCGATCGTGTTGATTCATGGTTGAATCCGCAAGGAGATACATCAAATGCCGGTTATCAATTGTGGCAGTCGATTAAAGCGATTGGATCTGGTGGTTTAGCCGGAACTGGCTTTAACGTGTCACACGTTGATGTGCCAGTGCGTGAGTCTGATATGATTTTTGCTGTGATTGGTGAAAACTTTGGCTTTATCGGTAGTATTGTGGTGTTGATTTTGTACTTCTTATTGATTTACCAAATCTTCCAAGTTGTGTATGATACATCAAATCAGTTCTATGCTTATATTTCAGCTGGGGTTGTGATGATGTTGCTTTTCCACATCTTTGAAAACATTGGGATGTCAATTGGTTTGGTACCGTTGACCGGAATTCCACTACCATTTATTTCACAAGGTGGTTCGGCGATTATTGGAAATATGATTGGAATTGGTTTGATAATGTCGATGCGTTATCATAATCAATCGTTCTCACTTTCTAATCGCCAAGGATTTGAATAAGGTAAAATGTGAAAGAAGTTTAGTCAAAAGCTGAACTTCTTTTTTCTTACAAATAAGGAGATAAACATGTTAACAATTGGATTTGTTGGATCAGGTCAAATCGCACAAGCGATGATTAAAGGGTGGACGGGTAATTCGGAAATTGAACAACTCGTCTATTCAAAAAATCAGGCAACAAAAGTGGCGGACGCCTTTGGGATTGAAGCCCGACGTTCAGTATTGGAGTTATGGCAAGATTCGGATATCGTCATTTTGGCGGTACCTGAAACAGGTTTACGTGCGTTAGCACCACAATTACAAATGGCTGCGATGGTTAAGCCCAGTGTGATTGTCACTTCAGTCGTTGATGGTGTTGATTTTGAAACTTTGCATCAATTGTTGGGCGAAAAATTGATGATTACACGTGCCTTGCCAAACATTAATGTCGCAGTTCGTGAAGGGTATACAGGCTTAGCGTTTGAAAGTGATATTGATGAAGAAGTGAAGGGAGCGATTGCAATGTTGTTCCTTGAGCTTGGTCGTGCTGACGAGTACGCTGAGCATCAATTCGGTGCTGTAAGTGCCTTGGCAAGTGCCGGACCAGCTTATGTCGCATCATTTGCAGATGTATTGGCGCATGCAGCCATTGAAAACGACATCGATATTGAACGAGCAGTCTGGATGGTTGAGCAAACCCTTTTTGGAACGGCTACCCGTATGAAAAAAATGCAGGAAAGTCCAAAAATGGTTGAACAAGCGGCCGCGCCCACAGATAGTGCAGCCAAGGCGGGCTTAGATGCGCTTGCGGCAAGCGAATTTACTGCTAGTATTAAGGCTGCCATTCAAACCGCCCGCAATGTCAGTGAAAAAAATAATTAATTTTAAAAAAGTAGTTGCATGAACTCTATATATCTGATATTATAGTTTTTGTTGTTAAAGCAACTACAATTTTGGCTCATTGGTCAAGCGGTTAAGACTCCGGTTTTTCACACCGGCATCCAGGGTTCGACTCCCTGATGAGCTATCGATAGGAATCCCCTTTGTGATAAAGGGGATTTTTTTGTACAATTAGAGTATAAACTAATGGATGAGGTAAGCAGCATGGAATTTATTGTGACGGATTTGGATGGCACATTTTTAGATGATAATAAGCATTTTAATGCCAAGCTTTTTGATGAAGTTCTAACTGATTGGGAAGCAGCAGGAAATCGCTTTGTTATTGCGACTGGACGTGAATTGAAGTGGGTTGAAAAAGTCTTTTCAGATTTTGTCGATCGCATTGATGTTGTCTCAAGTAATGGTGCTGTTGTCCGACCATTGGGTCTACCAGAAATGCGTTCAATGATTGCACCTGAAACATTGGTTGAATTACAACATTTTATTGAACAAAGCGGTCTTTTACCGACTGGCGGTTTACGGACATATACCGATGATGCCATGTACCTTGTGGATGGCATGGGTGAGATTGAACCTGAATCTTATGCTTTTATGAGTTCACTATACGATGGCGTGGATGAAATTAAGAGTTTAGCAGAAGTTAAGACGCCCGTAAGCACCGTGACTGGTCGTTGGCCTGGAAACCATGAGGACGGCTATCAAGTCATGGAAGCCATTAACCAATCTGGTTTACCTTTGTTTGCGACAACCTCAGGTTATGGAACTGTTGATATTTTGCCAGCAGGTGTCAATAAGGCAATGGCTTTGGATAAGTTAGTGGCAGCCCTTGGGACAACCAATGATCATTTGGTAGCCTTTGGTGATGGTATGAATGACTATGAGATGCTACAACATGCCCATACTGGCTATGTGATGCCAAATGGAAATGCCTTTTTATTGGAACAAAAAGAATTCAAACATGCGGCCTTTGATAATAATCATGATGGTGTTTTGAAAACAATTCAAGCATGGTAAACAATAAGCGTGGTGATGAAAATCGTCACTCTTTTTTATTTTACTGGAAAAATTGGACTAGACCATCTATAATAGAAAGAGAACAAAGTTGTGATGCAGATTTGATAGGGGGAAATTATGAGTAAAGTACTAATTCATGCGACAATTTACACCGGTAATCAGGATTTGCCAGTGATTGAAGATGGTTATATTCGCTTCAATAAGACCATTCAAGCAATGGGACCAATGGCAACATATCAGCCTGCCGCTGGAGATGAAGTTGAGCATGTCGAACAAAAAATCATTGTACCAGGATTTATTGACACACATACCCATGGTGCTTATGGGTTTGATACAATGGATGGTAATGTTGATGATTTGTTGAAGATGGTACAGGGACAATTAAGTGAAGGAATCACAACAATTTTCCCAACGACGATGACCCAATCAGTTGATAGCATCAGTCAAGCCATGGTTGCGATTAATGAGGCCGCTCAAAAAGAACCAGCGATTAAAGGGGTTCATTTGGAAGGTCCATTTGTAAATCCACATTATAAAGGTGCTCAACCAGAACAATACATGATTGCGCCATCTGTTGAATTGGTTCAAAAATGGAATGAATTATCAGGTAATCGCGTACGCTTGATTACGTATGCCCCTGAACGAGCTGAAAATTTGACTGAATTTGAAGATTATTTATTGCAAAATAATATCCAAGGATCAATTGGTCATTCAGATGCAACCCGTGAATTCTTAAAAGACCAAGTTAGAGCAAGTCGTGTCACCCATTTGTATAACGCACAACGTCCCATGCACCATCGTGAGGCTGGCGTAACTGGACATGCAATGCTCGAACAAAATATTCATGGTGAATTGATCGTTGATGGTTACCATGTGGCGCCAGATATGGTTAAATTAGCTTATCAAGTAAAATCAGCTAAGCGGATTGACTTAATTACAGACTCAATGCGTGCTAAAGGTTTGGGTGATGGTGAATCTGAACTTGGTGGACAAAAAGTTTGGGTTAAAGACAAACAAGCCCGCCTTGAAAATGGAGCGCTTGCTGGTTCTGTGCTTGAATTTGATGATGCCTTCCGTAATGTGATGAACTTTACGGGTGCTAGCATTGAAGAAGCCGTTCAAATGGCTTCTGTCAACCAAGCCGAAGCGTTTGGATTGACGCAAAAGGGAACTTTAGAAGTTGGGAAAGATGCTGACTTAAATGTCTTTACCCATGATTTAAATCAATTGACAGATACTTATAGTGTTGGACGTCACTTTACGAAAGCTGATGCTCCAAAGTAGGAGGAAACATGAAGGCGCCAGTATATATTAAAATTCACGATGAAATTCGCGAAGCAATTGATGCCGGTCGCTGGAAGCCTGGAGATAAGATTCCAGCTGAACGTGAATTGGCCGAACAATTTGATGTTTCGCGTATGACTTTACGCCAGGCAATTATGTTGTTAGTGGATGAAGGTGTGCTTGATCGACGTGTTGGTTCAGGAACTTTTGTATCTGAGCCTAAGGTGCAAGAACAATTAAATGGGGTCGTGTCATTTACTGAAATGATGGCAGCGTCAGGTAAAACGGCAACATCAAAGACCGTCAGTTATCATTTGAGCTCGGCCTCAACGTCAGAACAAAAGCGTTTGAACTTAGACGCAGGGCAGCAAGTTTTACGGATGGAACGTGTCCGTTACGGGGATGGCGAGCCAATTGCCTATGAGGTTGCGTCGATTCCAGCTGAACTCGTTGAAGGTCTGCAACGTGAGACTTTGTCGAATTCACTTTATAAAACATTGTTAGAAGAACGTGGTTTACGTGTGTCGCACGCGCAGCAAACGGTTACAGCAGCAGCTGTTACTGAGCGAGTGGCTGATTTATTGCAAATCAAGCGTAATGATCCAGTCCTTGTTTTGCGTCAAATTACTTTTGACCAAAAGCAAGAGCCGTTTGAATATGTGCGGACACAATATGTGGGATCACGTTTCGAATTCTACCTCGATCGTTAAACTCAACGAAAAGATTGCCATTAGCAGAGAAATTTCTTGCTTATAGCAGTCTTTTTTGTTATTATTAAAACACTGTTGAAAACTGCAGCGGATTAACCGCAGCTCGTCAACAATTTGCCGACCTACCGTTGAGTAGAGAACATTACTAGTAGCCGCGCTGCAGTGGTGAAGGTGTGGGCAAATTGCCGAATGTGAGTTAATTCTCTAGAATTCAACAAAAATTAAAATTCTGGAGGACATTTAATATGTCACGTTATACTGGTCCTAAGTACCGTTTGTCACGTCGTCTAGGCGTTTCATTGTCAGGTACAGGAAAAGAACTTGCTCGTCGTAGCTATGCACCTGGTGATCACGGTCAAGGCCGTCGTTCAAAGCCATCTGACTATGGTCTACAATTGGCTGAAAAGCAAAAGGTTCGTTTTACTTACGGATTGACTGAAAAGCAATTCCACAACTTGTTCAACAAGGCCGGACGTATCCGTAAGGGTACTCACGGTGATAACTTCATGATCTTGTTGGAACGTCGTTTGGACAACATTGTTTACCGTTTGGGATTGGCTTCAACTCGCCAACAAGCGCGTCAACTTGTAAACCACGGTCACATTTTGGTTGATGGTAAGCGTGTGGATATTCCTTCATACGAAGTTGCTGTTGGACAAGAAATCACTGTTCGTGAAAAGTCACAAAACAACGTTTACATCCAAGCTTCATTGGATGGTCAAGCTGGTACTTTGCCATTCGTTGAATTCAATCGCGATGAAATGAAGGGATCACTTGTTCGTTTCCCTGAACGTTCAGAATTGGATCACGATTACAACGAATCACTAATCGTTGAATACTACAACCGTTTGGGATAATTTTAAAATTTATCGTTTTAGCGGTTTACAAAAAAAGCATGACAGAAATGTCATGCTTTTTTTGTTGTCTATGATGCAGTGACATCTGTAACAGGTTTGCAATCAATTAAAAAAAAGTAAAGAACCCCAAGTAAAGCTAAAAACCTTGATAAAATTCCCCATTTAATGAAAGAGCATGATAGGCTATAAATAATTATAAATCTGGGATAAAAGGAGTTTGGTAATTGAAGGCAATTGCCAGGATGATGTGTAATGAATCAAATTGGACATATTGTAATCGGTCTAATTGTCGTCTCTGCTGCGATTTACCTCATTATCTTTATTTCACAACGGTTAACTGCGCGTAAGGTTGCTAAATTAAAGCAAGAAAAAAACGAATTGATGGAAATTCCAATGCGCGATCGCATTGTTGAAGGACGTCAATTGAGTTTAACGGGCCAGTCGTTACAACAATTTGAAATTTTAGAGCGAAAATATGAGCAGTTAGAAAAACATGGTTTTGATGACATTGAAGAACAAGCGAATCAAGTATTGTATGACTCGCAAGGGATTAACTTTGTTAAAGCCGCTCAGTCGTTAAAGCAACTACAGCAACAAGTGCGAGATGCTAAAACAACGATTGATATTGTTAATCAAGGGTTAGACGACCTCAAACAATTAGATACAGCGCATAAGCAAGCTGTTAAAGATTTGGAAAGCGAATACCAAAACTTACGAAAAATTTTGTTGTCAGAAAGTTTTCAATTCGGACCAGCGATTGATAAATTGGAAGATGTGCTTAGTTCACTAGAAGATGATTTTGCTGAATTTGCACGTTTAACTGAACGTGGTGATCATGCAGCGGCAGCAGATATTTATGAATCATTAGGGATGGAAACGACACAACTGGAACAACGCATTGATCAAATTCCGGATTTGTTTGAAACATTGGATACAACCATTCATGAGCAATTGATTGAATTGAATGCAACTTATAATCGATTAAATGATGATGGATTTAAATTCGATCGGGATATTGCTGCGGAGTTGGATGGGCTAGAGCAGGAACGCCAAGAGGCTTTGCAGGCGCTTGCTGATTTAACTTTGAAAAAAGTGTCAGAACAAATCGATGTCCTACGTGAAAAAATTGAAAATCTATATGCAACTTTAGAAACTGAAATGCATGCATCTCAGACGGTTGCACAAAACAGTCAGGAATTAACTGAAGGTCTACGTCAAAATAAATTGCTCAATCATGATTTAAATATTGAATTAGACCGTTTGACACAAGATTATATTTTTGCAAAAGATGAAGATGGGCAAGTTCGAAGCTGGCACTTACAATTGTCAAATGTTGAACGTGGCTTGAATGATCTACATGATGCGATTGAGCAAAATGCAGTCGTTTTCTCACAGGTCATTGAACCACAAGATGAGATGCGTGAAGAGTTAGTGCGCATTGAAACGGAACAACAAGACTTGTGGCAAGAATTTGCTGAACTACCAGTTCGTCATCAACACCTTAAGAGTCGCTTGATTTATTTGAAGAATAAAATGCGTCAAATTCAACGTCGGGTTGAGCGTCAAGGCCTTAGTGGTTTATCTGCTAAATATCAATCTGATTTCTATACCGTGTCAGATGAGCTTGGGCGTTCTGAACAACAATTAGATGCACCACGAGTAAATGTTGACGATGTTGAGCGACAATTGGCCATTGTGAATACTGATTTAGATTCACTTAATGAAGATACTGAACAAATGCTTGAAGCAGCAGCCGTAACAGAGCGATTGGTGCGTAAAGCGCAAAATTATCCAGATGATCCACAGATTGTAGAAGCGACGCAACAAGCGCGTTATTACTATGAGAATGAGTTTGATTATAATCAAGCAATGACGATTTTAGGTGATGCCTTAGATGCGGTTGAGCCAGGAATCCAAGAGCGGACAACGCAAACGTATCGCCAAGAACAAACGGCGTTACAAGAAGAATTTGCGGAGAAAGATTTAAAGGGTCAATCATCATTTTAAAAAACACACTTCTATTGGAAGTGTGTTTTTTAATGGCGTATCTCTAGCCATGCAAATAGCCCCCAAAGACCGGTTTGTGGTCCTTGGGGGCGTTTTTATTTAGATTTTAATGCATTGTTAGATATAAGAATAGTAAGAAGATGATTGCTAAGACGTACATCAGTGGTTGTACTTGTTTAGCACGCTTAGTGGCCATCATGGTAATTGGATAAACGATGAAACCTAATGCAATTCCATCTGAGATTGAATAGGTAAGGGGCATACCGATGATAATCAAGAAGGCAGGCGCGGCAATGGCGAAATCATCCCAATTAATATCACGTAAGTTTGATGCCATTAATACACCAACAACAATCAAAGCCGGAGCTGTCACTTCAGGTGTCACCACTGTTAGAAGCGGTGAGAAAAGAAGTGCGAAGATGAAGAGGACTCCGGTAGTAACGGCTGAGATTCCACTACGACCTCCAACGGCCATTCCAGCGGATGATTCAACATAGGCTGATGTAGGTGATGTTCCAAGTACCGCACCAGTCGTCATACCAATGGCATCGGCCATCAAAGCACTACCGGCACGTGGCATCTTGTTGTCTTTCATAAATCCAGCTTGAGTTGCCAAACCAATCATGGTTCCGGCGGTATCAAAGAAAGTAACAATCAAGAATGTTAGTACAACAATCCAAAGTTGCAATGAATTGATATCGCCCAAATGGGCAATCGCAACACCAAAAGTTGGCTCGAGCGAAGGTGCAGTTGAAATAAGTTGGTGGGGCATGTCAATTAAGCCAAATACCATTCCAACAATAGTTGTTAAGATCATACCGATAAAAATAGCAGCGGGTGTTTTACGTGCCATTAGGACAAACGTTACAATCACACCAAAGATTGCCAAAAGGGTTGTTGGAGCACCAAGACTACCAATACCAACTAAGGTTGCATCGTTTTTAGCGATGATACCGGCATTAACCAAACCAAGAAAAGCGATAAACATACCAATTCCAGCGGCAATCGCAATTTTTAAATCTTCGGGAATCATATCAATGATAATTTCACGAATTTTGAATAGGCTAAGCAATAAGAAAATTAAAGCGGCAACCAGAACACCAGCGATGGCTGTTTCCCAAGGGATGCCCATCCCGATGACAACTGAGTAGGCAAAGAAAGCATTAACACCTAGGCCAGGGGCAATCCCGATGGGATAGCGGGCAACCACCCCCATGAAGATTGTGGCGATGGCACTAGCTAACGCAGTGGCCGTGAAAACGGCGCCTTTGTCCATACCAGCAGCTCCCAACACAGTGGGGTTTAAGAACAAAATATACGCCATTGAGACGAACGTTGTTAATCCGGCAACGATTTCGGTTCTAAAGTTCGTGTTTAACTCTTTAAACTGAAAGTATTCGCGAATGTTATCCATTATATCCTCCGAAAATGTATCTATTAAATTCGTAACAGAAACATAGTTTAAGCTTAAACGAGATATAAGTCAACTAAAACACGAACTTTATCTATTAAAAAATACCAAAACATCGCAATTACACCAACATTAGTGATGTTGTGCTTGAAAGTGATATTGTTTGTTGTTAAAATAGAAATATACGGGTAATGGAATTTAATGTTCGTTTTTCATTATTCAAATTGAGAAGTTAATGCATATGCAAGTCAGAAATGAGGGGTCCAAATAATGGCAGGAATCGTTGTAGTTGGTAGTCAATGGGGTGATGAAGGTAAAGGTAAAATCACCAATTTTATCGCACAAGATGCTGACATGGTTGTCCGTTACCAAGGTGGTAACAATGCTGGGCATACGATTTATGTTGATGGTGAGAAATTTGAACTATCAGCCGTACCATCAGGAATTTTTAATCCAGAACGTTTAGCCGTAATTGGAAACGGGTCTGTTGTAAATCCAAAGGCTTTAATTGAAGAATTGGCATCAATTCAAGAAAAAAATATCACGACTGACAATTTACGTATTTCAGATCGTGCGCATGTGATTTTCCCATACCACATTTTGATTGACCAATTGTCTGACGCTAAAAAGGGCGATGGTAAAATTGGAACAACTGGTCGTGGAATTGGACCAGCTTATATGGACAAAGCAGCGCGTGTCGGGATTCGAATGGTTGATTTATTGGATCCAGAAATTTTGCGCGAACGTCTAAGCGTTGTTTTAGCTGACAAGAATGAATTACTAGAAAAGATTTATGACCACGAACCACTTGACTTAGATGCATTAGTTGAGGAATTCGTCGGTTACGGAGAAACTTTACGTCCTTATATTACGGATACAGCTGTTTTGGTAAATGATTACCTTGATACAGATAAGCAAGTTTTGCTTGAAGGTGCGCAAGGCGCAATGCTTGATATTGATCATGGAACATATCCATATGTTACATCATCATCACCAGTTGGTGGTGGGGCAACGATTGGTGCTGGAATTGGTCCAACCAAGATTGACCGTGTTGTCGGGGTTGCTAAGGCTTATACATCACGTGTGGGGGATGGTCCATTCCCAACTGAATTATTTGATGAAGTTGGTGATACAATTCGTGAAGTTGGTCATGAATATGGTGTTGTCACAAAGCGTCCACGTCGTATTGGTTGGTTAGATACAGTTGTCTTACGCCATGCGGCCCGTATTGGTGGCTTCACACATCTATCATTGAATTCATTGGATGTGCTATCTGGTTTGCCAGTATTGAAGATTGCTGTGGCTTACGAATTGGATGGTAAGCAAGTTGAATCATATCCAGCAAGTTTGGCTGAAGTTCGTCGTGCCACACCAGTTTATGAAGAACTTCCAGGATGGGATGAAGATATTACTGGCATTCGTCGTCGTGAAGACTTGCCTGAAAATGCGCAAAATTATCTTAACCGCGTTGAAGCATTGATTGGTGTGCCACTATATACATTTGCAGTTGGTCCATCAAACGAACAAACAACGGTGCTATTTGATATTTGGAACGAAGAGGCTTAATGCATGAAGTATAATTTGCAACGAACAATTTTAACTCCTGAAGATATTCAAGCAATGGTCGCACGTGTGGCAGATGAAATTAATACGGCAACTGCTGGCGAGGAACTCGTGGTTGTTGGTGTGATGAAGGGTGCTTACATTTGGATGGCCGACTTGTTGCGGGCTATGGGCCGACACGATGATGTGTTAATGGATTATATTGATGTTTCTAGTTATGTTGGTGATAGTTCATCCGGACATATTACGATTCAACGTGATCTGAAAACAGATTTAGCTGGGAAGAATGTCTTGATTTTAGATGAAGTGGTTGATACTGGTCTAACTTTACGTTATCTAAAGGCAGATTTCGAACATCGTGGGGCTAAAAACGTGTTAATTGCGGTCGCGACAGATAAGCGTCCAGAAGGTTATATGGGTGGCGTTGAAGTTGATTTTGTTGGCGCGAAAGTACCTAATGAATTTTTGGTCGGTTACGGAATGGATTATAATGAAAAATTCCGAAGTATGGACTCAGTTAAAGTATTGGAATTAATTGAAGACTAAAGAAAAAAGGATTCTCGATTGAGAATCCTTTTTTTAGCGTTGTTGTAAGAAAATCACCAGGACAGTAATCATTTCAAGGAATGATAAAATCCCCATGCGATACTTAAGCTTTAAGTCAAAATTGATAAGCACCATCCAAGTGAAGATGATCAAGATGACTGCGGATAGTGTCCATAGATTCCATGGAAGACTTAAGACAACTAAGAGTAAGACAATTCCAAAGATTAACCCGGTGACACGTTTTTCTGTACCATAAGGAATGAAAATACTGCTCATATAGTACAAATAACTTAAGAAAAGTGGCACTAGACTTAAAATAAATGGTGGTGTCAAAAATGTGTTTTGTTGATAAAAAATGACAACCGGCAATGAGAGTGTCGATAAGCCTGAATATAAAATCAGTCCTAAAATATTTTTTAAGTTTAGCCAAGGAATATTAATCAAAAATAGACTAACTGGGAGTAGCGCCAGTAAGATGACTTGTTGTCCCGTCATTTCTTGATATAAGAAATAGATAAAGCCGATCGGAATTAAAATGAAAATGTAATTAAGTCGGACCGTGATCCCTTGGGCGAAAGTGAAATAAGTTGCAATTGCTAAGAGAACACTGTAGGTAACAAGGAGTGGGCTTTGTTGTAAAGGCCCACCAACCAGTTGTTTGGAATAAATAAAAGGATAAATCCACCAAATAGCCAATTGTGAGAGGGTTGAAATGACAAGTAAAATCCAAAAAATCTTATCCCGGTAAATGCTTTTTTGGACACGCATGGGCGTGTTCTTGTGATGCGTTTGTGGTTGCGCCTCTTCAGTCTTTTTTGTTTTAGGCGGCTTTTTGACACTATGGGTCGTTTTAGTCGTTTGCTTCTTTTCTTTCTTTTCTTTCTTAGTCTGTGTTGGCGCCTTTTTATCGTTAGTTTGTGCTGTGGTTTCTTGCGGGTCATCTAATTGGCCCAATCGTTTTAAGCGGTCTGCATATTCTTTGTCCATAAAGAGACCCTTTCCATATATTTTTAGTATAAATTATAATTTAGTCACAAACTTAATTTTAACATAAAGTCATGGGAATACTGTGAATAAGTCTTGAAAAAACTGGCATTCTTGGCAGGAGACGTTTAAAATGGGAATGGTTTACTGATATTTAGAAAGAATAGCAAAAAGATAAAGAAAAATGAATAAAGGAGGCTTTCATGGGCGTTAAATTAATTGCAACTGACTTAGATGGCACTTTATTGAATGATGAAAAAACTTTTGATACTGTCTGGATGAAAACATTGTTGGATCGGATGGAAGCACAAAATATTCGCTTTGTTGCCGCGAGCGGGAATCAAAAAGTGAAATTGGCCGCTTACTTTGAATCGGTGGGGGCGGATCGGATTACGTATATCTCTGACAATGGGGCTTTGGTCTCACAGGGTGACGAGATTATTAGTGAACAAGCTTTGACAGCAGATCAAGTTGCCCGTGTTTTGACATGGAATGCAAAAAATCATCCGGTTGATGAAAATTTGGTTATGTTGTCGGGTGCAAAAGGGGCCTATGTCTCTAACCATGCCACTGAAGAAGTGATTGAGATGAGTCGCTTTTTCTTCCCTAATTTACAACAAGTTGAAAAATTTAATGAAATTGATGATGATATTTTCCGTGTTTCTTTGATTTGGGAACAGTCGGTTGATGTTAAACCTGAGATTGATGAATTGAAAGCTGAATTTGGGAATGAATTACATACAACGGGGTCTGGCTTTGGATCAGTGGACTTGTTGGCACCAAATGTGAACAAACGAACTGGTCTAGAAACGCTTGCAGCCCATTTTGATATTCAACCAGACGAAATGGTTGCCCTTGGCGATAATGATAATGATTTAGAAATGTTGCGTTATGTTGGGCGCCCATTTGTGATGCCTAATGCTGAGCAGTTTATGCACGATCGGATTCAAACCCAGGCCCTTGCTGATAATAATCACGATGGCGTGCTTAAGACAATTGAAGCCATCTTAGATGGTAAGTAAAGGTGATTTTTAGATAAATTTATATCTATTCACGTAAATTTACTGCTAAGATATACATGACGTTAACCATTGACAAATAAACTAATGGCGGAGGAAATGCCATGATTTTTAATCGTTCAAAATCAGAAACACTTTTAGACAACGCGGAATTGGATATGGAACGTATTCCAGAACACGTTGCAATGATTATGGATGGAAATGGCCGTTGGGCTAAAAAAAGAAATATGCCGCGTGTGGCCGGACATCAACAGGGAATGGAAGTTGTTAAAACTGTTGCTAAAGCGGCTGCACAGCGTGGTGTGAAAGTGCTAACGTTGTATGCATTTTCAACTGAAAACTGGAAGCGTCCTGAAGATGAAGTTGGCTTTTTGATGAAGTTACCGGGTCGTTTTTTCGATACATTTATTCCTGAAATCAAAGCGAATAATATTCGCGTTGAAATTATTGGAGAGATTGATGGCGTACCGGCTGATACAAAACGAGTTGTGCTAAACGCTGTTGAGCAAACGGCAGATAATACGGGGATGATTTTAAACTTTGCGTTGAATTATGGATCGCGGGCTGAAATTGTTGACGGTATCAAGGAAATGGCCTTAGCTGTACAACAGGGTGAGTTAGCAATTGATGATATAACTGAAGCGACGGTCAGTGAACATTTGATGACTGCGCAATTGGGGGCTTTAGCTGATCCGGATTTGTTAATTCGAACGGGTGGCGAACAACGGTTATCTAATTTTTTGATGTGGCAGTCCGCCTATTCAGAATTTATTTTTATGGATACACTTTGGCCTGATTTAACAGCAGATATATTTGATGAAACATTATTGACATTCCAGCAGCGCAATCGGCGTTTTGGTGGATTAGCTGAAAATAATAGTGATAAGAAATAGGAATAGGGAGTTGGATTTATGCGTACGAGAGTAATAACAGCGATTGTTGCATTGGCAATTTTTTTGCCAATTGTTTTCGCTGGAGGAATTTGGATTCAAATTTTAGCAGCTTTATTGGCTGTCATTGCAACTGGTGAAATTGTCATGATGCATCGCACATTATTGGTTGATTTTGGTGCGATTTTAGCGATGCTAGGTGCAGCGATTATGACTTTGCCTTCAGAATTTATGACAGCGTTGAATGCGCCGGTTATTATGCATCGCTCAACGATGTTATATGTGTTTGTTTTGTTGATGCTTGTACATACAGTTTTGGCAAAAAACAAATTTAATTTCGAAGATGCCGGGGTATTTACCTTAGCGATGATGTATATCGGACTTGGTTTCCACATGTTCGTGCAAGCCCGTTTTGCCGGACTAGGGGCCTTGTTCTTTGTGCTATTGATTGTTTGGACGACTGATTCAGGGGCATATATGATTGGCCGTAAAATTGGAAAGACCAAGTTGGCGCCTGCCATTAGCCCAAACAAAACTTGGGAAGGTTCAATTGGTGGAACCCTTGTTGCTGTTCTTGTCGCAGCGGTTTATGCTTACTTTGTACCACTTCAATTTAGTTGGGGTGTGATGGTCTTCATTAGTCTATTGGTTTCAATTTCTGGTCAATTCGGTGATTTGATTGAATCAGCTTTGAAGCGTTTCTATAAGGTGAAGGATTCAGGAACAATTTTGCCTGGACACGGTGGTATTTTGGATCGTTTTGATTCAATGTTAATCGCTTTCCCTGTTTTCTATTTGCTAGGTGGCATGGGTTAAACAATGATTTTTAGAGAGCTTAATCCATTGGATTAGGCTTTTTTTAAAGCATAATTTTTTATAAAGTACGTGCGTTCAGCCGGGTGGATATATTAAACTGGACAACAGATAGATAAAAATTAAAAAAATGGAGAAAATGATGCAAACATTAATCACGTTTATTTTGGTTTTTGGGGTTATCGTCATTGTGCATGAGTTTGGTCATTTTTATTTTGCTAAAAAATCAGGTGTCCGAGTTCGTGAATTTGCAATAGGCATGGGTCCAAAATTATTTCAAACGCAACGCAATGGAACGACTTATACGTTGCGAATTTTGCCAGTTGGTGGCTATGTACGGATGGCTAGCCGGGCCGAAGCGGAAGAAAATCCTTTGCAGCCAGGCATGACGGTGATGCTAGGGGTTGTCGATGGTGTCGTTGAAAAAATTAATTTAGCAGAACAAGTTGAAATTATCGGTGGCCGTGCCTTTACGGTTAATGATTTTGATTTAGTTGATGCATTGTTTATTGAGGGTTACTTCGAGAATGAAGAGACACTAACCCGCTTACCAGTTGATCATGATGCAAGTATGATTGAATCTGATGGTACTGAATTGTTGATTGCACCACGCGATACGCAATTTGAGTCCGCAAAATTATGGCAGCGTGCGTTGATTAATTTTGCCGGACCTTTAAACAATTTTTTGTTAACGATTGTGTTATTTACGGGTGTCGCCTTTGCAATGCCTGGGGTAACTACGACAACTTTGGATGAAGTACAATCTAATTCACCAGCGCTTCAAGCCGGTTTGAAGTCAGGTGATGACATCAAATCAATTGATGGTAAAAAAGTGCGTTCATGGCAAGATATGCAAACGATGGTTCAAGGCTCAAGTGCTGCGAGCTTAAAAATGACGTATGAACGTAACTCAAAGACGCAAACCGTGACGGTTAAACCACAAGCGAAGGAAATTCAAGGTCAGAAAGTCCGACAAATTGGGGTGACGCCAGAATTGACGAAAGCGCCAGGGGCGCGTTTGAATTATGCATGGCAAGTGACTAAGCAATCAGCCACACAAATTTGGCGGGCGATTATTGGCTTGTTCCAAAGCTTCTCACTAAATAAATTAGGTGGACCCGTTGCAATCTATAAGAATACTGAACAAGTCAGTTCATATGGCTTGATTAGTGTCATTAGTTTCACGGCGATGCTATCAATTAATTTGGGGATGATGAACTTACTACCAATTCCAGCTTTGGATGGTGGGAAGTTATTGTTGAATTTGATTGAGGCGATTTTCCGTCGTCCAATTTCTGAAAAAGTTGAAATGACTGTGACGATTGCTGGCGCAGCGTTGCTTGTCGTTTTGATGATTGCAGTGACCGGAAACGATTTATTCCGTTACTTTATTAAATAACAAATGAATGATAACTCACTTGAGTTATCATTTTATTTTTCTCAAAAATTCAGTTGTATGGTAAGATGTTTAGAAGAGTAGTTACGCAACTTATTGCGATTAAGGATGAGGTTTAGGAAATATATGAAACAGTCTAAAGTTTTTATTCCGACATTACGTGAAGTACCTGCGGATGCAGAAGTGATTTCACATCAAATGATGTTACGCGCTGGTTATATTCGCCCTGTATCAGCAGGAGTTTATGCCTATTTACCACTAGCACAACGCGTTTTAAATAAAATTGAAACGATCATTCGTGAAGAAATGGATCGAGCTGATGCAACTGAAATGTTAGCACCAACTTTGTTACCAGCCGAACTTTGGCAAGAATCTGGTCGATATGAAACATATGGTCCAAACTTGTTTAAGCTTAAGAATCGTCACAGTCGTGATATGATTTTAGGCCCAACTCATGAAGAAACAATGACGCAATTAATTCGTGATGACATCAAGTCATACAAGCGTTTGCCATTAACTTTGTACCAAATTCAAACAAAATATCGTGATGAAAATCGACCACGTTTTGGTTTGTTGCGTGGCCGTGAATTTATGATGCTTGATGCATATTCATTTTCAGTTGATGATGCTGGCTTGGATGACGCCTACGATCTTATGGAAAATGCATTCATCAAGATTTTTGATCGCATTGGATTGGATTATCGTGTGATTGTTGGTGATGCTGGAGCGATGGGTGGTTCAGATTCTAAGGAATTCTCAGCTCCCGCAGCTGCAGGTGAAGATGTGATTGCTTATTCAGATGCGTCTGATTATGCAGCTAATTTGGAAATGGCTAAAGATTTGTTTGTCTCAAACAAGTCACACGCGATTGCTGAAGATTGCTCAAAAATTGCCACACCTGATGTTAAGACAATTGAAGAATTAGCAGATTACCTACAAACAACACCTGATCAGCTGGTGAAAACACTGTTTATGTATGCTGATGACGAACCAGTGATGGTTTTGGTTCGAGGTGACTTTGAAGTGAACCCAGTTAAGGTCCAACATGTGACTGGTGCGCAAGAAGTACGTATGGCAACTGATGAAGAAGCCACAAATGTCTTAGGCTCATCGTTTGGATCACTTGGTCCAGTTGGCGTAGGTGAAGATGTAAAGATTATTGCCGATGAATGGGTAACTGACATGGTTAACCTAACCGTTGGTGCCAATGAAGCTGGTTTCCATTTCTTAAATGCAAATATTGATCGTGATTTCCGAATTGACGAAGTTGCAGATGTACGTTTGGCTCGTGAAGGTGACACAGCAATCGATGGAACTGGAACTTTGCAATTTACACCAGGAATTGAAATTGGCCATATCTTTAAGTTGGGAACGCGTTATTCAAAGTCTTTGGGTGCGCAAGTTCTTGATGCAAACGGTCGTCAAGCAGATGTAATCATGGGTAGTTATGGAATTGGTGTGTCACGTTTGTTGTCAGCCATTGCAGAACAAAATGCCGATGAGAATGGTTTGGCTTGGCCACGTGCGGTTGCGCCATGGGATATTCACTTGGTTCCAATCAAGTATAAGAATGAAGAACAACGTCAATTGACAGATCAAATCAATGATGCCTTAGAAGCAGCTGGTTATTCAGTGCTATTGGATGATCGTAATGAACGTCCAGGGGTTAAGTTTGCGGATTCTGATTTGATTGGTTTGCCAGTGCGTGTAACTGTTGGAAAGAAAGCTGACGAAGGTATTGTGGAAGTTAAACTACGCAAGGCTGAAGAAAGCATTGAAGTACGTGTTGATGAATTGGCAAATTCATTAAGTATTTTACTTGGTGAAACCCAAGCGGATGCGAACTAATTATAAAATAAGAAAAACCTAAGGATGCCTTGGGTTTTTTTATTTTCACAATGAGTTGGTATAATAGAGTGAATAAATTAAACGAAGGAGGCAACGAATGGCTTTAACAGCACAGGAACAATTTCAAACATTGTTAAATCAACTAGAGATTGAACCAATTCCCGAGAGTTTTCAAGGCGCAGCGTTGGAAAAGTTGATTGTCCACAAACAATCACGTGTCTGGCAATTTAACTTTCATTTTCAGACTTTACCAGCAGTTGCTGATTTTTCGAATCTTGTGAATCGCATGCAAACAACTTTTGCCGCCATTGCACAGAGTACTTTTCAAATCACTTTAGAACAGCAACCAAACTTAAATGAAATTGTTGATTATTGGTCTTGGACCTTGCAACAGTGCCAACAAAAGTCGGGGGCTTTTCAGCGTGCATTTTCGCAAGTGATGCCTGAAATTCGCAATGACCATTTGTTGTTGGTATTCGAAAATGAAGCCTGGGCCCGTTATGCGCATCAAACAGGCATGGCGATTATTAATGCGGCTTACCATCGTTTAGGGTTAACGCAGGATTTGCCAATTCAAATTGATTTTGATGAGCAAAAAGCAGCTGAATCTGCAGCGCAGATGGCGATGCAACGGGCACAGCAAGAGCAAGATATTGCCCAACAAGCGAAAGTTCAAATTGAGCAAGCGCAGCAGCAACGCAAACAAGCAAATAATGCCAAACCGGCCAAAGCAAATTCGGACAAAGCTCTGGGCCGTAAAATTGCGAGTGATAGTGTCCCAACGCCAATGATTGAAATTGAAGATGAAGAGCGTTCAATTATTGTTGAAGGGTATATTTTTGCGTCTGAAATTCGTGAACTAAAATCAGGGCGTCAATTAATTACGTTAAAAGTAACGGATTATACGAGTTCATTTATTCTAAAGAAGTTTTCGCGTGATGAAGGGGATGAAGAGTTCTTTGAGAAGTTGAAGGTGGGTGCTTGGATTCGCGCACGTGGGCCGATTCAACAAGATGACTTTGTGCGTGACTTGACGATGAATGCTTATGATATTGAATTAATTAAGCATGCAGCACGTCAAGATACGTATCAGGGTGAACGAAAGCGTGTTGAATTACATACACATTCACTTATGTCAACGATGGATGCAACGAACAGTATCGGTGAGTATGTGAAGCAAGCCGCTGCTTGGGGCATGGAAGGGATTGCCATTACGGATACTGCTGGGGCCCAAGGTTTTCCTGAAGCTGCCAGTTCGGCCGCTAAAAATGGCATCAAGATGGCGTATGGTGTTGAAGTTAACTTAGTTGAAGATGGTGAGCCGATTGTCTTAAATCCACAACATAAAGTGTTGGATGGTGCTGAATATGTGGTATTTGATATTGAGACCACTGGTTTGTCAGCAGCTTATGATCGAATCATTGAACTGTCAGCTGTGAAGATGCAAAAAGGCAATGTCATTGCTGAGTTTTCTGAGTTTATTGACCCTGGCTTTTCTTTGAGTGAAACAACGGTTAATTTGACATCAATTACGGATGCAGATGTGCAGGGGTCTAAACCTGAAAAACAAGTGCTAGAAGAATTCCGTGAATTTTATGGTGATGATATTTTAGTTGGACACAATGTGACTTTTGACGTGGACTTTGTGAACGAGGCTTATGTGCGTTACGACATGGAAGTGATCGAAAATGCGGTTATTGATACGTTGCCCTTAGCACGATTGCTTTATCCAACAATGCGTTCATATCGTTTGAATACATTGGCGAAGCATTTTAGTGTCAATTTGGAACATCATCACCGTGCGATTTATGACGCGGAAACAACGGGGCATTTGAATCAAATTTTCTTGGCGCAAGCAAATGAAGATTTTGGTGTGACTTATGCTGATGAATTGAATGACCATATGACGGATAATGATGCCTGGCGTCATGGACGTCCACATAAGGCTGTTTTGATGATTCAGCACCAACAAGGGGTTAAAAATCTGTATAAACTACTTTCTAAATCAAATACAGATTATTTTTATCGTGTGCCACGTGTGCCGCGTTCGCTTTTGAACGAGTATCGTGATGGGTTGTTAGTTGGAACAGGTGATACCTCAGGTGATTTCTGGGAAGCTTTGATGCAAAAAGGTGTTGCTGAAGCGACTAATAAGGCCAAGTATTATGATTATATTGAAATTCACCCTTCTGCTAATTACCAAGCCGCGATTGAAGCCGAATTAATTCAAAATGAAGCACGTTTACGAGAATTGATGCAACAAGCAGTCGCAATTGGTGAAAAATTGGATAAGCCAGTTGTTGTGACTGGAGATGTACATTATTTGAATCCTGAAGATGCGATTTATCGTAAAGTTTTGATTAGTTCACAAGGGGGCGCGAACCCGCTTAATCGTTATAGCTTACCGGATTTACATTTTAGAACGACGCAAGAAGTCTTAGACGACTTTGCGTGGATGGGTGAAGAGCAAGCTAAACAATTAGTGATTGAAAATCCACACCGTGTGTTGGATATGATTGATGAAGTTGAAGCAATTAAGTCGGGAAACTATCCACCTAATATGCCAACGGCTGAAGATGAAATTAAACAAAGAACCTATGACACTGCGTATCAAATGTATGGTAAGCCGTTGCCGGCATTGATTGAGGCTAGAATTGAACAAGAATTGAAGTCGATTATTTCCAATGGTTTCTCGGTTATTTATTTAGTGGCCCAACGTTTAGTGGCTAAATCGAATAAAGACGGGTATCTGGTTGGGTCGCGTGGTTCGGTCGGCTCATCATTAGTTGCCTTGCTGATTGGGGTGACCGAAGTGAATGCTTTGCCACCGCATTATCGTAGTGAAAATGGTGATTATGTTGAATTTGCTGATCCACGAAAATATGAATCTGGTTATGATTTGCCGGAGAAGTTCAGTCCGATTGACGGAACACGTTTAATTGGTGATGGTCATAATATCCCCTTTGCGACTTTCTTGGGATTTAAAGGAAACAAGGTTCCGGATATTGATTTGAATTTCTCGGGAGACTATCAACCATATGCCCATAATTATATGAAATCGTTATTCGGTGAGAATAATGTGTTTCGTGCTGGAACGATTGCGACAGTCGCTGATAAAACAGCCTACGGTTATGCCAAGGCATATGAACGTGAACATGAGTTGCATTTACGTGGGGCTGAAATTGATCGCTTGGCTGCAGGTGCAACTGGTGTTAAACGTACAACTGGGCAACATCCAGCGGGAATCTTAATTGTGCCGGATGATATGGAAATTTATGATTTTACGCCAATTCAATTTCCGGCCGATGATCTTTCGGCAACATGGCTGACAACCCACTTTGATTTCCACTCAATTCACGATAATATCCTAAAGATGGATATCTTGGGACATGATGATCCAACGATGATTCGTGCGCTACAAGATATGTCTGGGATTGATCCGACGACGATTCCAATGGATGACCCAGGTGTGATGAGCTTATTTTCGTCACCAGATGCCTTGGGTGTCACGGAAGAGCAAATCATGTCAAAGACAGGAACGCTAGGTGTGCCTGAATTTGGAACGGCGTTTGTGCGAGGGATGTTAGAAGAAACCCATCCGAAGAACTATTCTGAATTGCTACAAATTTCTGGACTTTCCCACGGAACTGATGTGTGGCGTGGAAATGCTGACGAATTGATTAAAGATGGTGTGGCTGATATTGGAACCGTTATTGGAACGCGTGACAAAATCATGACCGACTTAATTAATTATGGGGTACAACCTGAGTCTTCATTCCAAATCATGGAAAAGGTTCGTAAAGGAAAAGGTGTCTCTGAAGAGTATCAGGCAGAAATGCGTGCCGCTGGTGTACCGGAATGGTATATTGAATCATGTTTCAAGATTAAGTATATGTTCCCACGTGCCCACGCGGCGGCCTATGTCTTAATGGCATTGCGAATTGCCTACTATAAGGTTTATTTCCCAATGCTTTACTATTGTGCTTATTTCTCGGTCCGTGCAACCAACTTCGATATTGTGTCGATGTCGCGTGGATTGAATTCAACTAAATCAAAAATTCAAGAAATTCGTAGTCAGGGAAATGAGGCTTCTGCTAAAGATAAAGACTTAATGACAGTCTTAGAATTGGCCAATGAAGCACTAGAACGTGGCTATGATTTCAGTATGGTTGATTTATATAAGTCTGATTCAGAAGAATGGAAGATTGATGGGAATACATTGATTGCACCGTTTAACTCTGTACCAGGATTGGGTGATAACGTTGCCAAGCGTATCGTTGCCGCTCGTGCAGAAGGAGAATTCTTATCAAAGGAAGATCTTGCCCAACGTGGTGGGGTGTCTAAGACGTTGATGGATTTCTTTAATGAAAATGGTGTGCTTGAGGGGATGCCAGATGAAAATCAATTAGCATTGTTTTAAAATAAAAAGTCGGCCATGGGCCGGCTTTTTTTAATGTTCACTTATTTTGTTTAAATATTAGGAGTTGACGAACGTTCGTTAATAGGGTAATATAGATTTCGTTGATAAGTTGTTTACGCGAAGCCGTAAACGAGGCGAAAAAAACAATTTGAAAAAGTTGTTGACATTCATTTATCAACTGTGTATTATTAATTAAGTTGTCGCAAGCAAGTTGCTTGACCAACAAGTAGATCATTG